>CAVWJV010000014.1:0-156023 GCA_963755365.1 Terriglobia bacterium
CGCTGAGGGTTCCTTTCGCAACGTGGAGGATTTCAATGATCGTATTGAAAGTCGACATGGTGGTGAAGCCAGGCATGGAAGACAAATGCAAGGAATTGGTCCGCCATCTGCATGAACATTCCCGCAAGGAGCCGGGGTGCGTTCAGTACGTGGGCCATCAGTCCACGGACGATCCTCGCAAATTCATGTTCTACGAAGTCTACAAAGACGAACAGCGGTGCAGGCACATGGTGATTCAGCCCACTTCAAGCAATATGTAATTGGCGGCCTGGACGGAATCATGGAAGACAGATCGCGCACTCTGTATCGCGAGGTAAAGTAACTGCCATCCCCGCCAACCGCCTTTCATTTCCGATAAATAGAAAGGGAGCCCGAGTCAGGCTTCCTTTTTTTGCGTTTGCCTGATTCCCGCGCACTTGACGGTTATCTTATGGACCGCGGAAGTTGACCCGTTGAAGTTTGCGTCACCAATCGTATCGAGCGGTGATGGAATGAGTTCCCACGGACAACGAGGGAACAGTGAAGGTAGAAGTCCCGTTGCTAACCGGAATTGCGACGGAGATTTGTGTGCTCCCGTCAAAGAACAGCACAGTACCTGAAGCACTGGAAGGATTGATTGTCACCAGGAACGTCACCGGCTTTCCAGGTTTAATGTCGGTATCGCTTTCACCTATTTCCAACTCGACCGTGGTTCTGGCTTTGGAAACGGTCTGAGAAAAGGCGGTGGAGACGGAACCGTTGAAGTTTTCATCGCCACTGTACTGGGCAACGATGGAATGGCTCCCGGCTCCCAGACTGGAGGTGCTGAAGCTTGCCGTTCCGCTGCTGACAGAAATGCTTCCGGTGATTGGAACATTTCCATCAAAGAAGACGACGGTTCCGGTTGTCGAGGTGGGAGCAATTCCGGCGGTGAACGTGAGCGCTGCGCCGAACACTGAAGGATTGGCTCCAGAGCTCAAGACAACGGTGGTGGCGGAATTTGCTTTCAGGTTATTTACGGTCTGCCCGAGAGCCGCCGATATCGTGGCGTTGAACGTAGCATCGCCGCTGTACTGCGCGGTGATGGAGTGACCTCCTACAGGCAATGTTGAAGTGGTGAAGCTGGCTGACCCTGAAGAAAGCGGTATGGCACCGGTAAGAGCTGTTCCGCCATCCAGGAAAATCACGGCACCGGTTGCGGAAGCCGGTGTGACGGTTGCAGTAAAGGTGAGTGAATCTCCTATGAGAGACGGGTTGGCTCCTGTAGTGCGCACTATCGCCACGCTGGCATTCGCTTTGTTTACATTTTGAATCAGCGCCGGACTCACTGACGCGCTGAGTTGATTGTTGCCCGTATAACGGGCGGTAATGGAATGCGCTCCCAACGCCAGCCCGGCTGTGCTGAAAGACGCTGCGCCGTTGCTCAATGGAATCGCGTTTGAAATTGGCGTGTTGCCGTCAAGGAACTGGACTGCGCCGCTCGCTGTAGCTGGAATGACAGTGGCGGTGAAAACCAGATCATCGCCCGCGACGGACGGGTTCGGACCAGTGGTTAAGCCGACAGACAGGCTGCTGGCCGTCGTACGCAGAAGGACGGGATTGTTCCGTACGTTCTGAAATATGAACGGCCAGTCGTTCTTGGATGAATCGAACGGGGCATGTGTATCCAGAATCGTGACCACGCCGGGAAACGTTGTAGGCGTGCTATTGCCTTGATAGGCCACCGCGATGTCCGTGGTTCCGTCCTGATTGAAGTCGCCAAGAGCAGGTGCCGGATAGGCGAACAGCCCAATGAGCGCCCACGATTTTGCGACGCTTCCATTGCTTCTGAGCGCCACCAGTTGGGGTGTGCTTCCGGAGAAATCAACTAACGAGGTTACGATTTCAGGGAAGCCATCTCCATCAACGTCCCCGATTACGACAGAACCGTACCCGATGATATTGGCCGTAAGCGGCCATGCACCCGGGAAAAGAGTTCCGTCGCTGTTGAAAAGATAGATCGCGGCTTCGCGAGAGAGCACAATTTCTTCATGCCCATTGCGATTGAAGTCGCCAACAGCGATGGAAACCGAAGGAAATTGATTCCCGCCTTGAACAGAGACATCCACCGGCCATCCGGGCCGTTCCGATCCGTCTGGCTGGAAAACGTGGAATGTTGCCTGAGGGCCGTTCAAGTTCAAAAGCAGGGTTTCGATTTTGCCATTGTGATCAAGATCGGCAGCAACCATGGCAAAGGGAATTCCCGTTAGGATGGGAGAGTTGAATGGTTTCGGCGTTCCGTCATGGCCAAAGAGCCGCAGTGTATACGTTGTTGAAGTCAGGCCTTCCTGGACGAGAACCTCTTTCGCGCCGTCACCATCAAAATCGCCGGCGATGACGCGAGTGTGGTTGAACCACGACTTTAAACTGTTCTGGTCCTGTATCCGAATTGGAAAGCCGTTTGCCTGCTGGCCATCTGGTTTCCACGCGAAAACAAAAGCGGTATTGGTATTAAAATCGCTTCCAACCGCAATGCTTTCCAACTGGAAATTGTTGTTTAAATCATCCAACACCAGAGGATCGATCGTCAGGTCCACATTCAGGCCGGGCGTGAAAATGTCGAACCTGTTATCCGGGTGAATGACCCGGATCACATTGAAATCCGGCATGACAGCTTCATCACCCGGGAGTCCGTCAATATTTCCGACCGAGGGCTGGTGGAAACTGCCAAACTGATCAAGATTGGTTTTCTGGAAAGAGCCATCCAGATTGAAAACCCAGGACGCGGCAGGTATGGTTCCCTGATTTGGGCTCTCCATGACCAAACGAAAAGTTCCATCTGGATTGAGGGCTGGAACCACTCCCGAGTTGAATTGGGGGCGAAGATCGACGGAAACCGGCCAGTTCGCGGACAGCAGGTCGGGCTCAAGATAAATTGTGCTGGATACCTGTGCAAAGCCGGCGCCATTCACTGTCAGGATTATGTTGTAAAAGCCGGCTTGGGTGATCGACGAAGTATCCCACGTTGCCAGTTGCCCGTTGCCGACCGGGGAAAGCCCGTTGTCGGTGAGTGTGATTCCAGTTGACTGAAAGCTAGCATCGTTAGGCCCAAACCATTGCACTGTGAAATTCTGGAACCCAGGGATGGTGGCAGTGCCGGTGATCGGGAGCACACTGCCCGGTTTGTACTCTCCTCCATTGACGGGACTGGTGATTTTGGTAAGGGTCAGAGTGAACTGTGTGCGATCGATAAAGGCCCCGCCATTTGAATTAAAGGCGGTCAGTCGGATGGTATAAGCCCCGTCAAACAAATTGCTGGGATCGAGCGAGCCCAGAGTACCTGAAGCGGGAGTAAAGCTGTTGAAGAAAGGTGTCCAGAAGAAAGGCTGCGTTCCCTGTCCGTACTCCAGGACATAACTTGAGAATCCGGCGCCCTGGGCGAACCCGGAGACAGTGATGGGATCGAGGGGGCTCGCGCCAAATTGCAGGCCGGTGATTCTGGCTTCGAGCGGATTGGTGACTGCAACCGCAGCGGCGGCGTTGAGGTTGCCATAGCCAAATCGAGTGTCGAAATTATTGGGCGTAGCGGATGAACGAAGTACCTGGCGAACCTGCTCGGTTGAAAACGCAGGGTTCTCTGAAAGCGCAAGTGCTGCTACCCCGGATACATGCGGTGCAGCCATACTCGTGCCGTCCAATCGCATATAGCCATCCGCCACGGGAATGCCCTGGAATGTCCCAGCGGCTTGGAGGGAAAGAATGTCCACGCCTGGAGCCGTGACGTCAACCTTGGAGCCGAAGTTTGAGAAGAAGGCGAAGTTACCGAACGGATCAGAAGCAGCAACTGTAATCGCCTCAGGAGAACTGGCCGGGAAAAAGGTTGATGCATCCTGGCTGGAATTGCCTGCCGATGCGACGAAGACAGTACCCAACCCGGTAGCGAATTGAATGGCCTCTTCAATGGATTGCGAACTCTCCGGTCCGCCCCATGAAGCATTGATAATGTCCGCGCCGTTACTAGCTGCGTAGATGATTGCCGGAGCCAGGGTAAAGTCAAACCCTGATCCGGTATCGTCCAGCGCTTTTACTGCCATTACGTGGGAATGCCACGCGACGCCAATTACACCGGTGCCATTGTCCCCGACGGCGGCGATGGTGCCAGCTACGTGAGTCCCATGACCATTGTGGTCAGAGGGATCATTGTTGTTAAAAACAAAATTCCAGCCGCGAATGTCATCAATGAAGCCGTTACCGTCGTCGTCAAAGAAGTTTCCATCCACTTCATTTGGATTGGTCCAGATATTTGCGGCAAGGTCAGGATGGTTGTAGTCGACGCCGGTATCAACTACGGCAACTACTACCCCGTCACCTTGCGAACTGTCCCAGGCCGCTGGAGCATTGATGGCGAACAGGCCCCACAAGTCGGCGTAAGGCTGTCCCCATGAGCCGCTCGTGGCTAGAAAAGGGTCGTTCGGCAGCTGCTTGGACGAGTAGGTGTGAGCCGGTTCGGCAAACTCCACATCAGGGTCAGTCCTGAGACTTTGCAAGGTTTGAGACCTTTGTTGGGCGGTCATAACGCTGAAATCAAGGATATAAGTGCGGGAAAGCTCCGGAGCGGCGGCCGGACGAGCATTGCGGTGCGCCCGAGTCGCAAACCGTTGGCGAAGATATTCAGAGAACTGGGCGTCTGACCATCCGTGCTGCTTTTTGGCATGGATGATTTGCGGATACATTGGTGCGAGCTGGTTGGCCGAATGGCGACTAATGAAGCTTTGTACATGGACGCCCTTGGCCTGACCGGGCCGGATTTTCATCTGTTGGAAAGGAGTGGCTGCTGAAAACTGTGATTCTGCCTCCTGGGCGATTGCTGGCTTGAGCTTTACGATGATTCGTTCTGTTTGTGGTCCGGTCGCAGTTCCTGTGGACTGTGCATGAACCATGCTGGCCATGGCGGCTGCCAGCAATACCAGAACTTTGAAAAAGCGAGTGGTTTTGTAAAGATTCCTTGAGTTAGGCGATAGATTGAATAGATATATGGTTCTGGCTCTGAAATACATTCGTACTCCCGTCGGCAGGTTGTATTGTTGACTAAGTAAATTTGAAGTGAGTAGCCGTGGGGGATTGTAGACTAGAGCTAACAGTTTTACGTAGCAAAGAGATTAATATCCTAGGTTATCTGTAGTTACCTAAGTTGTTGCTCTATGCCGCGATAGATTTGATATTGACTTGGATATTAGTTTTGTGCGATTCCTGGAGTGTGTAGATCGAAGAGTCGAAGAGGAATGTTCTCGTCGGGAGAAGCCTCCGCAGGAGCGGTGGGTTGGCAGGAAATCGCCGAATAATTGTCACTAGAATTTCACGGAAGGGAAAGGCGAAGCCGAGATGATCGCGGCTCCGCCTTTTTGATTTATTTCACTATCTCGCAGCCACGGAAGAAATAGCTAAGTTCAAAACGCGCGGTATCATCCGCGTCAGAACCGTGGATGGCGTTCTTCTCAATGCTCTCCGCCCATTTTTTGCGGATCGTTCCAGGCTCGGCATTCGCTGGATTAGTCGCGCCCATCAGTTTGCGCAGATCGGCAATGGCATTGTGCTTCTCCAGCGCCAACACAACAATCGGGCCACTCGACATAAATTTGGTGAGCGAATCAAAAAACGGCCGGCTGGCATGGACCGCGTAAAAGCCCTCAGCCTGCTGCTTGGTGATCTCCACCATTCTCATGCCAATGATGCGGAAGCCGTTTTGCGTGATCATGTGAATGATGTCGCCGGTTGCGCCTTTGGCCACAGCGTCAGGCTTTACGATCGAAAAAGTTCTTTGCAGAGTGTCCATGTGCTTGTTGCTTCTCCTGATTTGTGCGGGACGCGAGTGCACGTCCGCATGAATGTTTTTACTTCGATGGCTTGATGCCCGCGCGGTCAAAGAGTGTCTGGGCAATCAACGCCGGAGACTTTGCCACAGCGATTCCGGCTGCTTCCAGCGCTTTGATTTTGTCGGCCGCTGTACCTTGTCCCCCGGAAATGATGGCTCCGGCGTGGCCCATGCGGCGTCCTGGAGGCGCGGTCTGTCCGGCGATGAAAGCCGCTACCGGCTTTTTCACGTTCTGCTTGATGTAGGCCGCTGCGGTTTCTTCGGCATTGCCGCCGATTTCGCCGATCATGATGATGGCTTCGGTTTCCGGATCCTCATTGAAGAGTTTCAGCGCGTCAATGAAGTTGGTGCCGATGATGGGATCGCCGCCAATGCCGATGGCCGTCGACTGTCCCACGCCGCGCGTTGTGAGCTGATAGACAGCCTCATAGGTCAACGTGCCGGAGCGTGAAACAATTCCGACATTGCCCTCTTTATGAATGTGGCCAGGCATGATGCCGATCTTGCACTTGCCGGGTGAGATAATGCCCGGGCAGTTCGGCCCAATGAGCCGTGACTTTCCTTTGATCTTCAGATACTCGTAGGCGCGGACCATATCTAGCACCGGAATACCTTCCGTGATGCAGATGATCAGCGGAATTTCCGAGTCCACGGCTTCCATGATGGCGTCGGCGGCGAAGGGTGGAGGAACAAAGATCACGGTGGCGTTGGCGCCCGTCTTTTCCACGGCTTCCTGCACAGTATTGAATACCGGCCAGCCTTCATGCGTGGTGCCGCCTTTGCCGGGAGTTACACCGCCGACAACCTGCGTGCCGTACGCCTGCGCGCCTTTGGCGTGGAATGTGCCTTCGCGTCCGGTAATGCCCTGGACAATGAGTTTGGTCGATTTATTGACTAGAACAGCCATGTGTCTTTTTTCCTGTCGCTTAGCGCCTACGCGCGTCCTGCCGCAGCCACTACTTTTTCCGCAGCGTCTTTCATCGTGTCTGCCACCTGGAAGTTGAGGCCTGAATTCTTCAGGATCTCGCGACCCTGTTCCACGTTGGTTCCTTCCAGTCGCAGGACCAGCGGCAGCTTGAGGTTGGTAGCTTTCGCCGCTTCCACCACGCCGTTGGCCAGTGTGTCCACGCGCAGGATGCCGCCGAAGATGTTGATCAGGATGGCCTTCACGCCTTTATCGCTCAGCAGGATCTCGAACGCGTGACGAATCTGCTCCGCGTTGGCGCCGCCGCCCACGTCCAGGAAGTTGGCCGGCGAGCCGCCTGCGTATTTCACAATGTCCATGGTCGCCATGGCCAGTCCAGCGCCGTTCACCATGCAGGCGATGTTGCCATCCAACTTGATGTAATTCAGGCTGTACTTTGAGGCTTCCACTTCCAGCGGATCTTCTTCGTTCACGTCGCGCAGCTCGCGCAGATCTTTGTGGCGGAAGAGAGCGTTATCGTCAAAGTTGATTTTGGCATCCAGCGCGAACAGGCGACCGTCAGTGGTGGTGATGAAGGGATTGATTTCCATCAATGACGAATCAGTGTCAACAAACGCGCGATAGAGCCCGGTCATGAACTTTACCGCTTCATTGATCTGCTCAGGCTTTAGGCCCAGCCCGAATGCCAGCTTACGCGCGTGATATGGCTGGAAGCCGATGGTGGGATCGATGGCTACTTTGATGATCGCCTTCGGATCTTTCGCCGCGACCTCCTCAATTTCCATTCCGCCGGCTTTAGAGGCCATGAATACCGGCTGCGCGGTAACCCGGTCCACGACCATGCCAAGATAGAGCTCCTGCTCAATCGGCAGTGTCTCTTCAATCAAGAGCCGTTGTACGATCTTGCCTTCAGGACCAGTCTGGTGCGTAACCAGCTTCATGCCAAGGATCTTGTCAGACCAGCTTTTGGCCTCTTCCAGGGTCTTGGCCACCTTTACGCCGCCGCCTTTGCCGCGGCCTCCGGCATGGATCTGGGCTTTCACCACCACACCTTTTGCCCCTTGCTCAAAGAGGCGTTTTGCCGCCGACTCGGCTTCTTCCCGGGTGAGAGCCATTTCACCGCGGGGGATGGCGACGCCGTATTTCGCAAGGATTGTCTTTGCCTGATACTCGTGTATTTTCATGTCGATTGGGTTCTACTGGTGTCGCTGGAACGTAGAAAGGAACCTGTGATTTTATAAGACGAGCGGCAGATTCAGCAATGCGGGGCCGCTCCAAACTTGACACTCGATTTTCAGCGTACTTAAATTTCTGCTGTGAGTTCTTTATTTACAGGAAGCATTTACATCGGCGTTCGCGACCTGAAAGCAGCTCTCGCCTGGTACAAGGACAAATTTGATTTGCGGGAACTCCCTGGTCCAATGGATGATGAGATTGGCGATGCCGCGCTTGTCTCCGCCGATGAAGAAGCTTTTATCAGTTTCGGCGCGCCCAATCCCGCGAACGTAGAAACTCGCATGTTCTACGTCAAGGACACAAAAAAAGCCAGGGAATGGCTGGCCGCTCGCGGCGTGAATGTGGGTCCCATACAGACTGACCGGCAGGGCACGCATTACTTTGAAATGCGCGATCTGGAAGACAATATGATCGAAATTTGTGAGGAGCCGTGAACCTGGAAGTCTGATTAGCGGCCAAAGCGATAGGCAAACCCGGATGTTACGCGCAGTAATCCGCGCCGCGCGTAAGTTCCAATTCGATGGGTCTGAAAGTCAAATGATTGCCTAGTGTGTGCTCCATTCGGTTTCAAAATCTTCTTACGTAATTAAGGAAGAACGACAAAGGCCATGAACCCAACTCTCGAAAGTCAGGATCTTCCGAATGGCAGGCGCGTTGAGACTGAAGACCTTCCAGAGGGCAAGCGGATTGTGCGGCACTTTCAAGATGGCGCACTTACCGCGGAATACCATTTCGAGACCTTCCCCAGCGGTAAGCTTGTCCACCGCGAATTCGACGCGGGACACAATCTCATGCGGGAGACCCACTCTTATGGCGATCTTAAAATAGCCATGCGGCGTGATTTCAGCGATGGCAAGAAGGGTTCGGAGATGTACTTCGTCAATGGAAGATTAGCGTCCCGGCGATCTTATGAAAAAGCCAAATTGAAGTACAGCGACATGCCTCCAGCCGACGAGTCTTGCTCGGACGCAGGAGCCGGCGTCCTGAAGGATGCCGCAGCAGAACGGCGAGAATCGACCGCAAGAAGGAAAAGCCATGTTCCAAATCCGGAACAGGCCGATAAACTTGACCGTTTCTGCCGTAATCTCATGGCGCTCGAACCCTGCGCGGAAGCGCCCGCCTGGATCAAGAACCGCAATCACACACTTGGAGAAATGGACCATGCTGCAAGTTGCCGGTTGGTCAAAAAGCTAACGAGCCTTGGTGCTCTTCGCGTATTTGCATGCCAGATCGACGATTACGCTGAACAAGGCCACCAGAATACAGGCCATCTCGTGGTCGAACTACCTAAAGGAAATGAGTTGCGTTCCAAGATATTCAAGGCCCTCGCACGACTTGCCGAGCGACAAGGCTTCTCCGGTGATCCAGATGACGGGCAGAGCTTTGCATATGTCAAACTGGACTAACAGAACCAGAAATCATGTGGAGTGCTTTTGGCGGTCATTCGTGGCTTGCTTTTCTCCGCGCCTCCGCAGTGAAAAGGAATGGTATCCATCTCCGCCTTCCCTGATAATATTCACCTAAGCCCATGATCACAGACGCCATCCACAAGATTGCGCACCACCGCATCAACCTGAGTCGCGAAGATTCGCGCACGGTGATGGGTGAAATTCTGGCCGGCAAGGCCAGTGACGCCCAGATTGCCGCGCTGCTTGTCGCTTTGCACATGAAGGGCGAAACGGTGGAAGAGATTGTTGGGTTTGCCGAGGCCATACGCGCTGTGGCCCAGCCTATCGCCAACGGAGATGGCACCGCTCTTGACGTCAGCGGCACGGAACGCGAAGCGCTCGTGGATACCTGCGGCACCGGCGGCGACGCCAGTGACACTTTTAATATCTCCACCGTGAGTGCGCTCACCATTGCCGGCGCCGGTGTGCGCGTGGCCAAGCACGGCAATCGCGGCATCACTTCCAAGTGCGGCTCCGCCGACGTGATGGAAGCCCTTGGCGTGAATATCACGCTGCCATCTGGGCGCATCGCTGACTGTCTGAAAGAAGTTGGCATCGCTTTCATGTTTGCCCCTGCTATGCATACGGCGACCAAGTATGTTCAGCCGGCGCGTCGTGAACTGCGTCCGCTACGCAGCGTATTCAATCTTCTGGGACCGCTCACCAATCCCGCCGGCGCATCCGCCCAGGTGGTCGGTGTCTATTCAGCCGACCTGGTAGGCAAGCTGGCCAAGGCATTGCAGATGCTGGGATTGAATCGCGCACTGGTGGTGCATGGAAATGATGGTCTGGACGAAATCAGCATCACCGGTCCAACCAGCATTGGTGAAGTGCGCGGCGAGTGGGTGCGTGTTTACGAAGTTACGCCCGACCAGTTCGGTTTCAAGACGGCCCCCGCAAGCGCCATCATCGGCGGCGACGTGAAACAGAATGCCGAGATCATCTGGAGCATTCTGGATGGAGAGAAATCGCCGCGTCGCGATATTGTGCTGATGAATGCTGCTGCCGCTCTGGTAGCTGCCGGCAAGGCCGACTCGCTCAAAGACGCCATGCCTCTGGCGGTGGAATCGATTGATTCTGGAGCGGCCCGCGCGAAGCTCGGTGCGCTGGTGGAGTTTACCAACCGCAGATATCTTTAATACGAAAACCGCCTAGAGGGCTTATTTCCCGATTTAAGAGTGATTCGGCTCCTGTTACACGCCGCGTTGACAGTTTGTCGTGGGCCGAAGCTCAGTCTGTTAAAAAGCCCGCCCGGTGATCAGCGCATGTACGCCCACAAATAATGCCAACCCTACAGTGGCCATTACAAACAGGCCAAAAAGACATCCCAATAGCGTGCCTCGCTGAAGTGCCGCATCTTCCATGACCGGTTCCATGGAGAATGCAGGTCTGGCCTGGGTCAGGGAATGGTTCGTCGTGTCTCCCGGCCTCTCAATCACCACGCCCTCATCGTCTGAGAAGCGAACAAGTCCTTCATTTTCCATGGCTGGAATAGTTTAGACGCAGGATCACCGCGGGTGCAGGGAAAGTTCAAAAACATTTTTTTCCGAAACTCTTGACAGATCACCATACGTAACCGTATGGTTACATCTGTGATGAGAAACCAATCGGTTACATATTCCGAACACAATGCTTTCCAGGCGGTAGCCGACCCCACGCGCAGAGCGGTGCTGGACCTATTGCGGCAGGGTAGTCTGCCGGCAGGTGATATCGCCCGCCGGTTTCCGGTTTCGCGTCCGGCCATTTCCAAGCACCTGCGCGTGCTCCGGGGAGCAGAGTTGGTGCGGGAAGAGAAGATCGGGCGGCAACGCATGTATCACCTCAATCCCAGGCCTTTGCGCGAAATCGATGGCTGGATTGAGCAGTACCGGAAATTCTGGCAGGCCAATCTGGCCGGATTGAAGAAGTTTGTGGAAGAGCAAGAAGCCAGGAAAAACAAGCTGTGACCGGGTCAATTAGTTATTTGCAGTTCGCCAAGCACGACAGCAAGTGAATACCTGAAATACCGGCGTGCACGCCCGCAAGGAGGAACAAATGGTCAACATAAGCTCAACTGAGGATGCTGTGATCGGAGACGTGGAAATCGCAGCCTCGCCTGAAGTGGTCTTTGCCGCCATCACCGATTCTGAGCAGCTCAGGCAGTGGTGGGGTGACGGTAAGAATTACAAAGTCGACCGCTGGGAAGCTGACGTTCGTGTGGGCGGAAGGTATCGCAGCTTTGGTACGGGACACACGGGCGATCCGTTCGAGGTGAGCGGTGAGTACCTGAACGTGGAGCCGCCCCGTCTGCTGGTCTATACCTGGGAAGCCAGCTGGACAGCAGCGGTTCCCGCCAGTGTTGTTCGCTGGGAGCTGAAGCCATCCGCCGGCGGAACTCACCTGCGCGTTACGCACAGCGGTTTCAGCCAACATCCGCAGATGATCCAGATGTACAGCAACGGATGGCCTGGCGTGCTGGGATGGTTGAAAGGCTTTGCCGAACGCAAAGTGGCTGCCCAGGCATGAAGACCTTATGAAGACCTAAAGATGGCGAGGGCGAAGCAGCTCTGCTGCGGAGCCCTCTTAAAAATGACACGGCCACGCCGTGCCAAAGGAAAGGATGGAGTATGAAATATCGCACGATTGCAATGGTTGTTACATCACTGCTGTTCTCCTTGCCGACCTGGGCGGCCAGCGATCCTGCTTCCGGCTTTGCTTCTCTCAAAAACCTTGCCGGTCAATGGGAAGCAAAGGACGAGAAGGGTAATCCTGCCATCACCACATGGAAGTTGGTGTCCGGCGGTTCTGCTCTGATGGAAGAAATGCCGCACGACGGCATGGTTACCATGTATCACATGGACAACAATCGCCTCTTGATGACCCACTATTGCAGCGCCATGAACCAGCCACGCATGCAGGCGGAAGTCTCTCCGGATGGAAAGACCATCGTCTTCAGCTTCGTAGATGGCACCAACATCTCCAAGCCGGGTACCGGCCATATGCAGAAGATGATCCTGACCATGCAGGACCAGGACCACTTTTCGGAAAAATGGACCTTTGCCGGCGAGGGTAGAGAAAAGACAGAGAAGACAATCCAATACACACGCAAGCAGTAGCTGAAAAAAACCCGCTCTCGATTGAAAGGCCATCGCTGATCCGGTGGCCTCTTCGCTCATTCCCACATCGCGCCTTAGTAAATCCAAAGCTCGACTTTGTCTTGCGACAACGTCATGTATTGCTGTCACATCCAACCAGAAAGAAAACATAGAAGACGCTGTTTCGGGGGGAGTACAGCAATGAGAAACCGCAAATTCATATTTCTTGCAGCTTTGAGCTTTGTGCTGGTAATTAGTGCCTGGGGGAAAGAGGACAAGCTGGTGAATACCGGCCTCCAGCCGGCGGCCGAAGGCAAGCTGACTACGTCCAATGACCGCAACGGAAATACTGAGGTTGAAGTTCAGGTGAAGCATCTGGCCAGGCCGCAATCGCTCACGCCGCCACGGCAAACGTATCTGGTCTGGGTCCAGCCGCGCGGAAAGGATCCTGAACTACTCGGCGCCCTGCGGGTTAATTCAGATCTTGGCGGCAGCTTGAAAGCCACCACCACCTATAAGGAGTTTGACGTGGTGGTCACAGCAGAAGATCAAGCTACGGCCACTACTCCGTCCAGCGCCGTGATTTTGAAAGGCAACGTCGAAAGGAGGTAATCTGGACAACCCTTTAACCGAAAGGCGGGGCCAGCGGCTCTGCCTTTTGTTTTTTTCTCGAGGTTCTTTATCCCGAGCGGCGCGAGGGATACCTACTTTCTGAAAGAATTTCCAGGTGACCACGTCTGTTGAGCCGAAAGGGTGCATCGACCGCAACCGCGAGGCCCTAACAAAGACAAGGGATTCCTCGCTCCGCTCGGGATAAAGTTGGTCTTCTCTGTTAGTATGCCGCACATGGCTACCAAGGCGGCAGTGTCTCCTACAACCAGAGTCGCTCTGCGATCTTTGATCGTGCTGGTGCTGATCAACATCGTTAATTTCTATGATCGCCAGGTACCGGGCGCGCTGGCCGAACCGATTCGGAAAGAGTTCGGTTTAACAGATACGCAAATCGGGCTGATCGGCACGGCGTTTACCATCCTGTATGCGATCGTGGGAATACCGTTGGGGCGAATGGCCGATCGCGGCAGCCGTAAAAAGATTCTTGCCGTTGGAATGGCCGTTTGGGGCGCTCTTACCGGAACAGCTGCATGGGTCCGCAGCCTTCCTATGTTGATAGCTTCTCGATTCGGAGTTGCTGTTGGTGAAGCCGTGTGCGCTCCTGCGGCGACCAGTTGGATTGGCGATTTATATCCTCCCGACAAGCGTTCTCAGCCGCTGGCGATTTTTATGCTTGGTGTTCCGATCGGACTGGCCTTGAGCAGCTTCTTCAGCGGACCCATAGCTCAGGTCTGGGGTTGGCGTGCTGCAATGGTACTGGCAGCGCTGCCGGCGCTGTTGCTGATACCAATCCTTATGACCTTGCATGAGCCGGAGCGCGGGGCCGCAGAGCTTGTGCCATCAGAACCTTTGCAATCGCCCTTGAGGCTTTTCCAAATCCCTACGTTTTGCTGGATCATAGCCTCAGGCGTGCTGGTGAATTTCAACCTGTACGCCATGGGAGCGTTCCTTACCGCCATGCTGCAGCGCATTCACCATATCAATGTTGCCAGTGCGGGAATTTATACCGGTGTGATCTATATGGTTGGCGGAGTAACGGGTGGCCTGTTGGGGGGCGCATGGGGTGACCGGGCTATACGCCGCCGCAGTGACGGACGTATGCGCATTGCTTCCCTGGCCGCGCTCATTGCAGCACCGCTCGCATTTATCGGATTCCGCCAGGGAATAGGATCACTGGCACTTGCCGTGGTTATGCTGACTGCTGCTTACGGGCTTTTCAATATGTACTACGGATTGGTTTACGCATCATTGCAGGACATTGTTGCTCCCGGTTTGCGTGCCACGGCCATGGCCTTCTACTTTCTGGTGATGTATCTTGGCGGCGCGTCATTCGGTCCAGTGATCACTGGCAAACTGAGCGACAATCTGGCGCATCGCGCGGCAGCGACGGCCGGCTCGGTGAAAGTTACGGAAGCATTTCGCGCCATCGGCCTGCAACAAGCCATGCTTGTGGTGCCGGTGCTGGCGCTGGGGTTGGGGCTGGTACTGTGGGCAGGCTCGAAGACCATCGTGAAGGATACAAGGCGGGCGTGATTGTGCCTAACCGACCGTGCTGGAACATTACGAGTTTCACGTGGGTGCAATTCAGGGACACACAATCGTACCTCTGTGGCAAAGCCGAAGCGTTTGCATTTCCTGCCGCAGGCCTGAAGGCCTGCTCCACCCCGCGGCAAGAAAGAATTGCCGTACCTGGGAAAGCAATTTCTGTCGCTAGTCGATTATCGATTTACCTGACCTTGATTCCCAGGTCCTTCAACTGTGCTTCGCTGACAGGAGTCGGCGCGTCCACCATCAAATCAACCGCTTTGGCAGTTTTGGGAAAGGGAATCACTTCTCGCAGGCTTTCTGCTCCCGCCAGGATCATCACGATTCGATCCAGACCCAGCGCAATGCCTCCGTGCGGAGGCGTGCCGTATTCCAGCGCTTCCAGGAAGAAGCCGAAACGCGAGCGAGCTTCTTCATCGGTCATGCCCAGGGCGCGGAAGATGGTGCTCTGAATGTCCTTGCGATGAATACGAATGGATCCGGAGCCAAGCTCGGTTCCGTTCAACACGATGTCATAGGCCAACGCGCGAACCGCGCCGGGATCAGATTCCAGCTTGTCCATATCACGATCATGCGGCGACGTAAACGGATGATGCGCCGCGTTCCATCGCTTTGTCTCTTCGTCATACTCAAACATGGGGAAGTCAGTGACCCATGTGAAATGGAACCCGCCCTGATGGAACGCCATATGCCGATCGGCATACTTGCGCGCCAGCTCAACGCGGAATGCTCCCGCCGCGGTGAAGACGCCGTAGTCAGGACGCAGTCCGGTCCTTTCAACCTGTGCCGGTCCGGCGATGAGCACAAGAAGATCGTCCGGCTGCGCGCCGGACATCTCCCGCAACTTGGTCACGGCTTCGGGGAAAGACTTTTCCAGCCGCTTAATGTCGTCGACAAGCCGCGCTTCTTTGCGATCACCGAACAGGGGCCGGTTCTCGTCGCGTTCCTTGCGCGAGAGCTCGCCAATCTTCGGTATGCGAATCGCCACCACCGGCAGCTCAGGATTCAACTGCAATGTCTGTAGCTGTTCGGCAGTGAATGCCTCGCGCACGTTGGTCAGTTTAGGCAGACGGAGATCAGGCTTGTCGATGCCGTATTGGCGGATGGCCTCGTCATAGGTCATGCGTTTGAACGGAGGCTTGACCTCAAAACCTGCCACTTTGAATGCGGCCTGAAGGAAACCTTCCACGGTTTCGAACACACGGTCCATCTGCGGAAAAGTCATCTCCAGGTCGATCTGGGTGAATTCCGGCTGGCGATCAGCGCGAAGATCTTCATCACGGAAGCAGCGCACGATCTGAAAATATTTGTCGAAACCGGAGATCATCAGGATCTGCTTGAAGAGCTGCGGCGATTGGGGCAGTGCGTAGAACTCGCCGGGATAAACACGGCTGGGAACCAGATAATCGCGCGCGCCTTCCGGCGTGGATCGCGTCATGAAAGGCGTTTCAATCTCAAAGAAGCCCTGGCCTGACAGATACTGCCGAATTGCCAACGCAACCTTATGACGCAGCTCAATGTTGTACTGCATGGGCTCGCGCCGCAGGTCAATGTAGCGGTATTTCAGACGCATCTCTTCATTGGCCAGTATGGGATCGCCGGGAAGAAATGGCGGCTGCTTGGACTCATTGAGCAGCCTCAGCTCGGTAACTACAACTTCGATTTCGCCCGTGGGGATGTTGCGGTTCACGGTCTTTTCGTCGCGCTTGCGCACCTTGCCGATGGCGGCGATCACGAACTCTGAGCGCAGGCTGGTGGCTTTTTCATGCAGCGCGGGATTATCGCTTTTGTCGAAGACAAGCTGGGTCAGTCCGCTGCGGTCGCGGACATCCACAAAGATCACGTTGCCCAGGTCACGGCGACGGTTGACCCATCCCATCAGGATGACCTGCTGCCCCGCGTTCCCCGCGCGGAGCTCTCCGCACATCTGCGTGCGACGAAGTTCACCTAAAAAGTCGAGCGACAAAAGATGTTACCTGCCTTGTGAAAAGATGAGAATGTGGTGCCAAGAATTTGATTATAAGGGCAATTGTGTTCCTACCGCAGAGGGGCGGGGAAGATCGCCGCCATCGCCGGGATCGCACGACATCGCCGACATCGAAAAAACAAACCTTTCCGCTGATGAACACTGATCGCACTGATTTACAGTGATCGGAAACAGCTACTGCCGATCTTTGCCGATGAAGGTAGATCAAATACTGATTGAACCAAGGCTGCTCTATAATTTTTCCCCATGAAGACTCTTGCTTTCGCGGCCTTAATCTTTTGCAGCTCCACCTGTCTCTCAGCCCAAACGCAATTCCTGAAGCCTGACGGGATTGCACCCGGCAATGGATATTCGCACGTGGTGATAACCAGTCCGGGCAAGCTGGTGTTTATTTCCGGCCAGGTGGCGCGGGACAAGCAGGGCAATCTGGTTGGCAAAGGTGACCTGCGCGCGCAGACGGTCCAGGTGTTTGAAAACCTTAGGGCTGCGCTGGCTTCCGCAGGCGCAACCTTCAATGACGTGGTGAAGATCAACTGGTATGTGAAGGACTACAAGCAGGACAACCTGGGCATACTGCGCGAAGTACGCACCATGTACGTGAACAAGGACAATCCTCCTGCCAGCACTCTGAGCGGCGTGGCGGCTCTTGCGCAAGATGACTATCTGATCGAAGTGGAAGCGGTAGCTGCTATTCCGAACAAACCCGCAGCCAGGAAGAAATGAGTGTGAGGATAGTCATTGAGCGGCCGTGGTCCCGGTTTTGATTGGTGTCCGAAAATGACTACTTTTTCCTTTCCCGCTCAGGTAGGCTTGAAATTGAGTCATGGAACTAAAAGGCAAAATCTGGTCGCGGGCGCGGCTCTCACGTGATGCGCGGTTTGATGGCCGCTTTTATATTGCGGTGAAGACAAGCCGGGTTTACTGCCGGCCGATCTGTCCGGCGCCCACCTGCCGGGAAGAAAATGTGCGTTATTACGCCACTGCCGCGGCCGCTGCGGAAGCAGGCTATCGGCCATGTCTGCGCTGTCGCCCAGAATGTGCCCCTGGGACAGCGGCATGGATGGGAACTTCCAATTCGGTTTCGCGGGCGCTGCGGCTGATCAGCGAGAGTGGCCTGGAGAATGGCGGCGTGGAGAAGCTGGCGGAAAGACTTGGGCTGGGATCGCGCCACCTGCGACGCTTGTTTCTCCGTCATCTGGGCGCAACACCGCTGGCGGTTGAGCAGACGCGAAGGCTGCATTTTGCCAAGAAGCTGATTGATGAGACCCGGCTTCCCATGGGCGAAATTGCTTTGGCGGCTGGTTACGGCAGCGTGCGGCGATTCAATGCCCACATGCGCAAAACCTATAAGCGCACACCGCGGGAAATTCGCACGCTTGCGCGCCCCACGTCTGAACATGTCGACAATCAATATGTCTTCCGGCTGCCTTTTCGACCACCGCTGGATTGGAAAGGCATGCTCGCGTTCCTTGCGCCGCGAGCAACGCCCGGTGTTGAGAGCGTGGACCAGGCTTCTGCTTCGTATCGGCGGACCCTGCAGATTGACGGAAACAGCGGCGCCTGCGAAGTGACGCTGCATCCTGAAGGCCACGCTCTGAAAGTGAGTATCCATTTTGCGGAGACGCGCCTGCTCTTTGCGATTGTTGAGCGCCTGCGCTCCATGTTCGATCTGGATGCCGACTGGCGTGAAATTGCCGGATGCCTGAAGACGGATCCGTTGTTGCGGCCCATGCTGCTGCAATCGCCGGGCTTGCGTCCGCCTGGCGCGTGGGATGGATTTGAGCTGGCGGTGCGCGCCATCCTGGGGCAGCAGGTCACCGTAAAAGGTGCGACGACTCTCACCGGTCGCCTGGTACAGAAATTCGGCAAGCCGCTACAGTCCGGTCAGAAGAACCAAGGCGAAGCTCCTAAGCTGAGTGGCCTCACACATTTGTTCCCAACGCCTGAAGTGATCGCAGAGGCTGACGTCGCTTCCATTGGATTGCCGGCTGCGAGAGCCGAAAGCATTCGCGCACTGGCTCGGGCCGTCAGCACCAGGCAGATAGCCTTCAGCGGCGTGATGGACGCGATGGAATTCCGGCGGCAGCTGTGCGAACTGCCGGGCATCGGCGCGTGGACTGCTGAATATATCGCCATGCGAGCTCTGCGCGATCCCGACGCGTTTCCCTCCAGCGATCTTGGTTTGCTGAAAGCTGCACAGGTGAAGTCTCCGCGCGAGCTCGAAGCAAGATCTGAGCCGTGGCGGCCGTGGCGCGCTTATGCCGCAATGTGTCTTTGGAATCGATTGGGGAGTGGACTGGGGAACGGATTGGGGAGCAAGTTAACGCTGGCGGATAATTCACTCAGCAAATCATTCGGCAATCGTCCGCGCAAAGCTGAAACTTGGCCACCGGCAGAGGCGCTCAATCCTTAGGCGACACCTTTAATACGATCGGCGATCTCCTGTCGCGGCACGCTTACCTGTTCGCCGGTTGAGAGGTTCTTCAGCGCGAACTCACCGGACGCCACTTCATTTTCACCGACAAACAAAATGTACTTTGCTCCAGCGCGCTCGGCTGCTTCAAACGATTTTTTTACGCGAAAACTATCGTCGCCGAGTTCGGTGGCAATGCCTTGCTTGCGCAACTCGCGGGCTATGACGGCGGCTTCAGCGTTCATGCCCTGGCCGAGCGGAGCGATGAAGACAGCAGGATTCAAGCTCGGCACGGCTACAGTTTCTTCCGCCTGCAAAGCCAGCACAAAACGGTCGAGTCCCAGAGCAAATCCAATGCCGGGGGCTTTCGGGCCACCCAGCATTTCCGAGAGCCCGTCATAGCGTCCGCCGCCGAGAAGAGCGCTTTGTGAACCCAGTCCGCCGTGCGTAAATTCAAACGTTGTGCGCGTGTAGTAATCCAGCCCGCGCACCATGCGTTCATTCACTTCATAACGAATGCCAACGTGGTTCAGTATCTTCTTCACTTCGTTGAAGTGCTCACGACTCTCTTCGCCCAGATAGGCGGATATTTTGGGCAGCGCGTCAATGATTGGCTGGTCTTCCGGGACTTTGCAGTCCAGCACGCGCAGCGGATTGGTTTCCGCGCGACGCTGGCAGTCCGCGCACATCCTGTCCTTCACTCCGGCGAGCGCTTCGCGCAACGCCTGGTTATAGCGTGTGCGGTCATCGGCATTGCCCACGGAGTTGACGTGCAGAGTCCACTCTTTGATGCCAACTTCACGCAGCAAATGCGCCAGCATGGCAATGATCTCCGCATCGCGTGCGGGCGATTCGCTGCCGGATGCAGGCGGCCCAAGAACTTCGGCGCCAATCTGGTAGAACTGCCGGTAGCGGCCCTTCTGCGGACGTTCACGGCGAAACTGCGGTCCAATGTAATAGAGTTTCTGCAGCTTACCTGTGTCGCCCATCTTGTGTTCGATGTATGCGCGGACCACGCCCGCGGTGTTTTCCGGACGCAAAGTCAGTGACTGCGCTTTTTCACTCTGCGCGCGCGCTTTGTCCTCCCAGGTGAACATCTCCTTGGAGACAATGTCCGTGTCTTCACCCACGCCCCGGGCAAATAACTGCGTGTCTTCAAAGATGGGCGTGCGAATCTCGTGGAAATTGTAGAGATGAAAGATGTGACGGCACGCCTGTTCCACGTGCTGCCACAACGCCGTGTCCGGCGGAAGAATGTCGCGGGTGCCGCGCACAGCTTTGATAGAACCGGCCATTATTTACGCGGAAACTCCTTGCGGTAGATCTGCGTGTAGTCGTAATAATTGTTGGCGTACATCATGATGGTCTGCTGGGTCTTCTCGTCGTCAATCTTCTTCCTGAATTTTCCCGGGACACCCATCCACAGCGAATACGGTTCCACCACCGTGTCTTCAGGGATCACCGTTCCGGCGGCGATGATGCAGCCTTCGCCAACTCTGGCGTTGTTCAGGATGACGCAGCCCATGCCGATCAGGCAGCGGTCGCCAATGGTGCAGCCGTGCAAGGTGACGGAGTGGCCCACGGTGACGTAGTCGCCCATGATCACGCCGTATTTATGGCGCATGCCGTGGAGCACGCTGCAATCCTGCACGCTGCAGTTCCTGCCGATGCGTATGGCAAAGACGTCGCCGCGGATCACGGCATTCATCCATACGCTGGAATTCTCGCCGATTTCGACGTCGCCGATGATCTGCGCAGACTCGTCGATATAGCAGCTTTCGTGTATGCGAGGTGAAATTCCCTGATAAGGCCGGAGCATAGTTAAGAAATAGCAGTCAGCCGTCAGCACTCAGCATTCAGCCCTTGAGCTTACTGAAACGGATCAGACGCTTGGAAAGAAGGTAACATGCGGAGATTCGGGGGAGCAATGTGGGGACGGCTGAATGCCGAATGCTGATTGCTGAATGCGTCTTTACCGCAACTCCACGCCCATCAATTCGGTGACCATCACCCATTGTTCCCAGGCATAGCGCCAGATGGAGACTGCGTGCAAGTTTTCAAACGAGTGCACGTCGCGATCATTCATGGCCAGGATTTCTTCCATAAATACTTCACTGACGTAATCGCAGTCATTGCAGCGAACGATATAAGGATAGTTTGCGCTCATGGCCAGCCTGTAAAGCAGAGTAGCTGAATTCTGGAGTCTTGCCGCTCTGCTTGCACTAGGTGACTTTGCTTAGGGATAGGGGATTTTCCGCCTATCGAGGTAACCCGAGGTAACCAACGTTGGAAAAGAGACTTGACCGGAGGCGTGGGCAAGCAGCGAGCCCGCCTTGAAGCACAAAAGCGGTCATCGCCAAAGGGACGAGCGAAAGAGATTTCGCTAAGCGTACCTGATCAGGTTCATGAAGCCGAAATCCATGTGCAACTGGGCATGACAGTGAAACAGAGTCAATCCCGGATTGTCGGCAATGAAATCCACTTCAGCTGTACTGTACGGGTTCACCACAACCACGTCTTTATGGACACCGCTGGTGAGCTTGCCCAGGAAGTTTGTGATTTCAAAGCTATGGCGGTGGAGATGCAGCGGATGAGTATCACCACTCTCATTGCGAAAGATCATGCGATAGCGCTTACCCTGGGTAACCACCAGCGGATCAGTATCCGGAAATGACTTTCCATTGATGGTCCAGCGATTGAACCGCACGCGTTCGCCGGGAACTTTTCGAAATACCAGTTCAAATTTTCCGTCAGGATCAGGCGAAGCCTGGGTCTTGCCAAAAAGCCCGTAGTCCCAGGTTTCCTTTGCGGGCGCGATCCACTTTGGGTCGCCTTTTTGTCCGGCATATTCCACAACCACTCCCATCCCTTTTTGCCGTTCATCATCATCGGTTGCGCCAAGCACCCAGACGCCTGGCTGTTTCATTTCCACCACGGCGTCAATGCGTTCAGTAACGCCAATCTGCAAAACGTTGACTGCGTGCGGCGTTGCTACGGGATTGCCGTCAAGGGCAATCACCTGAAACTGATGCCCAGGCAGCGCGATCTTCAGATCGTCCGTTGCGCTGGCATTGAGCAACCTGAAAAGGATTCGTTCGCCTGCGCGGACCCGAATGGGATCTCCGTGGCCCAGCATCTTCCCGTTGAAAGTGCCGTACTGATATGAGACTTCAAGCCCGTTGTTGGGAGGCCCCATGTGTTTGGCTGTAGAGGGCTCCCATTGGTGAATGGCGAGGAAGACCTCGCGATCATAGCTACCGGGTTCGCTCTTTGGCTCGACGTAGAGAAATCCGAACTGACCGCTGTACATGCCTCGCGTAAGGTCAGTGCCGGCCATACTGTGAGTGTGGTAGAGCCGCGTGCCAGATGGTTTAGGAATGAAAGTGTAACGTCGCTCGCCATGAGCGGGGACCGGAGGCGTGCCTTCCTCAATGGCGCCATCCACTTCAGAGGGCACCGCCAGGCCGTGCCAGTGCACAAGTTCGTCAGCGGCCGTGTCATTGAAGACATCCACGGTCGCTGATACGCCTTCATGCATGCGCAGAATCGGGCCGGGCACAGTGCCGTTATAGCCGACGGTCTTAACGATTTTGCCGGGAGCCAGTTCCACGGATACCGGAGCGATGCGAAGAGTGAAATCGGCTTTGTTCGGGGCTTGAGCGGACCAGGCAAGGTCCGGGAAGATGCTGCTATTGCCCATGTGAATGGCCGCAGCTCCGGCGGCGGTCAGGAATTGTCTTCGATTCACAGTTGCCTCTCCTCTTGTTGCCGGCAGTGTGCGCTAAAAGCATCTTACAGCTTTACAAAGGCTTGTAGCCCCGGACCGAGGAAAGTGCTGGAAGCAAAGTAAAAACGGCCATGTTCCGCAAAGAATGTGGGCAGAACGATCTTTTTGTGAGGTATCAGAAAAGACGGGAAAAGGTTGGGCCACAGCCCGAAACGGACCGACTGCGATGCAACTGGCGGTGGTGCCACGGCCACGCGCCAGGTTGCCTGACTTGAAGACAGCCGTTATGCTGCCCGTTCTCGCAATGGACGATCGTTACGTACGACTGGCTAGTCTACGAACTGCCAATGCCATCATGAGACGAGTCGTGCCGGTCATCACCATACTGATGCCTACGAATGTCCCGATGATCCACAACGAACCGGAGGGCCAGCGATTCCAGATCATGAAACCCAGGACCAGGGTGATGATTCCATCCAGCAGCATCCACGGTGAGCTACCACTCTTACGCGTGGCAAAATAGGCGACCACGTCCGCGATGCCTTCTGCTAACAGGAATATTCCCAGCACGAGAGTTAAAGTCGCCACGCCCACAGCAGGACGGGCTATCAAGCTGGCTCCGGCCGCAAGGTAAAAAATCGCGACCAGGATCTTCCAAAGAATGTGGCCGATGCCCTTTGACTGAAAGGCGTGAACCAGTTGCGCGATGCCGGCGAAGATCACCAACCACCCGATGACGATGGCGACTCCAATGGATGAAACAATCGGCAACGTGATCGCCAGGAATCCGAAAATGATCAATACGATTGACAACACAATCGAGGTTCCAGACGCTCTTTTCAATCCAGCTTCAAGTGTGGTCATAATTCCTTCCTTTATTCGGCTCTGTCGACTCTCGGACATTCGCCATCGTCGACGTCATCGACACGTGGCACATTGCGCAGAGAGAATCAAACTATACACGCCGAGGCAACTTAAGAACTGGCAATAAATACAGTCCACCAGGGGCCCCTCCGGTATTTCCGGGGAACGAAAAAGAGGGAAAGGCAGGAGGATAGGTAGGCCCACCCGCCTCAGTTAGCCTAATGGGATTTATCCGCGATCATCCGCCGCAATCCGCGGAAAGAAGATCCGCGGTAAGAATTGTGGGTTTATCAGTGTGATCCGTGGAAATCAGTGGTGAGCATTTCTTGCTTACAGCTGTTTCAGTCGCGCTTTGATCTCGGTTTCCCAGATGACGTTGGCTGGTTCCATCGACTCCACGCCGATCTGGCCGGCGTGTGATGTATGGGGTTCGCCGATCCATGCCACTTTGTAGCGCGCGCGTCGATTCAGGCGCTGGATGAAGATCACCTGTCCGACCTGTTTGATTCCGGGAAGGGCGGCGATGCGGGCGCCGTAAGAAGAGATTTCATAGGTGCAGCAGGTATGCGACTCAAAGCTCTTGAGGTCGGGAAAAATTTTTACGGGAACGGCGATGTGCAGGCGCTGCTCATCGCGACGAGTATCCAGGACCGGGGCCTGTGAACCAGGAACAGCTTTTGACGGGGTACCGTTAGACATTGCCTGTTGAGTATCGAGGCACTCATCTAAGGCGTCAACATTACCTTCGTGCGACTTTTGTTTGCCTGTGATCGGGGCGGAATTTCTTTAATACGTTAAGGCAAAATCACGCAGAAACGTACGATTCCGGCCCTGTGCTGACGGGCTGCGCCAAACCATTTACAATGAAATATTCAGCCCTCCTTCGAGATAAAAATATGATTCATTTTCCAGTCCCAGAGGCTTTGACCTTCGATGACGTGTTACTTCTTCCATCTCACTCGGATGTTGTTCCGGCTGAAGTAACCACGCAGACCCAGCTCTCGCGCAACATACGTCTGAATATTCCTATTATCAGCGCGGCCATGGATACGGTGACCGAGTCACGCCTGGCCATCGCCATCGCCCAGCAGGGCGGTTTGGGCATCGTTCATCGCAATCTATCCATTGACCAGCAGGCCGATGAGGTGGACAAGGTAAAGCGGTCAGAAAGCGGGATGATCATGGATCCGATTACGCTTTCACCCGACCACAGGATTGCCGACGCCCTGGACCTGATGCGGCGATACAAAATTTCCGGCGTTCCTGTGACCAAAAATAAACGGCTGGTCGGAATCCTTACCAATCGCGATCTGCGTTTTGAAACCCGGACTGACGTGCCCATCAGCCAGGTCATGACCAAGGACAACCTGATCACCGTGCCGGTAGGGACCACGCTGGAAGACGCGGAAAAGATCCTGCATGAACACCGCGTAGAAAAGCTGCTGGTGGTGGACGACAAGTACAACCTGAAGGGCCTGATCACGGTAAAAGATATCCAGAAGAAGCTGAAATATCCCAACGCGGCCAAAGACGAGCATGGACGCTTGCGCGTGGGCGCCGCCATTGGCGCTACCGGTGATTTCCTTGAGCGCGCGCAGGAAATGGTGAAGAACAAAGTGGATGCCCTGGCCATTGATTCGGCGCATGGCCATCAGGCCCGCGTGCTTGAAGCCGTGAAGATGATCAAATCGAAGCTGCCGGAAGTTGATCTGCTTGCAGGAAATGTAGGCACGCATGAAGGCGCTTGTGCACTGGTCAAGGCAGGCGCAGATGCAATCAAAGTCGGCATTGGCCCGGGATCGATTTGTACCACGCGCATTGTGACCGGCACCGGCGTTCCCCAGATCACGGCGATTGCTGAGGCCACACGCGCATGTCGTGATGCCGGTGTACCGGTGATTGCCGATGGCGGCATCAAGTACTCAGGCGATATCACCAAGGCCATCGCGGCGGGAGCTTCTGTAGTGATGATCGGCTCGCTGTTCGCCGGCACGGATGAGAGTCCGGGAGAGACCATCCTTTATCAAGGCCGTTCGTTCAAGACGTATCGCGGCATGGGATCGCTTTCAGCCATGGCGGCCGGTTCAAGCGAACGTTATTCGCAGAATGTGGATGAGTTCGCACTCTGAATCCGCGAATGAAGATGGTGACAGCAGCAGCGGCAATCGCCTCAACAAGCTGGTTCCGGAAGGCATTGAAGGACGCGTTCCTTATCGGGGAACTCTGGCTGCCATGGTGTACCAGCTGGTCGGCGGATTGCGCTCCGGAATGGGATATTGCGGAACCAAAACTATTCCCGACTTGCAACAGAGAGCAAAGTTCATTCGCATCAGCGGAGCCGGACTGCGCGAAAGCCACGTGCATGATGTAATCATCACGCGTGAAGCCCCCAATTACAGAATAGAGTAGGTAACAATTTTGTCAGTTTTCAGTCTTGAAGCTTCCGCACCGCCGGTGCGGCGCAATATTTTACTTTCATGGATTCCGACCATGGCATGGCTCTGCGTGCTGGCGGCCTTTTCTACAGACGTTTTCTCAGCCGAGCATACCGGCAGCATCCTGGAAAACGTACTGCGGCTTTTATTTGGAGAAATCTCCAGTGAGCGCTTTTACGCGATTCATTTTCTCGTACGCAAAACCGCGCACTTCTGCAGCTATGGAGCATTGAGCGCATTTGCTTTCTTCTCCTGGCGCGCCACCTTTCCCGCATTGAAAGTGTGGAGCGCTCGCTGGAGTGGCCTGGCGCTGCTGCTTACTTTATTTGCCGCCAGCGCAGATGAATTTCACCAGAGCTTTGTGCCGTCGCGGACGGCTAGCCCTCGTGACGTTCTGCTGGATATGGTGGGAGCGGTGTTCTTTCAGATCGCGATTGCGATTGTGTTGCGCTTGTTCTGGCGGGACAGACTCGAGAGAGAAAAGATTTCTTAGGCCCAGAAAGAGCAAACCCCGCAGGAACTCTGCGGGGTTGCCGGTATAGCTGTTGGGATTGGCTGAAGGCGCGCTGGCCTTGTGCGAACCACAACTTTTCGCTAGGACTTAAAGACTCACGCCTTAAGCCTCAGCCACCTCACGTTTATGACTACAATCAGAACTTTTCATTTATAGGATCGCCCTCCTTTCCCGTGTAAGCACAGAATAAAATCCGTTTACGAAAAAGTCAACAGGTTCAAATGCCCGTCGAAAAAAACATTTTTTGAATCTTAATTCGACGCGGAAGCCGGCATTTTCTTGCCAGTCAGTTCATCCGCCGTCACAAACTTCGGTTCAATGTCAGTGGGCAGCGATTTCAAGCTCTCAATCGCTTTCCCAACCACAGGACGAATGTTCATCAACTGGTCCATCATCTTCTTTGTGCCGGCGTAATCGCCGGTAGCTTCCAGGGTAAGGAACTCGCGGTCGAGTGAATTTACCGCGTCCTTGATTTTGCTGAAATCCACATGGAAGGTGCCGTCCGGATCGGCAACAAAGGCGCCCTTGTCGAGGAAATAGTTGAACTGTATGGCCATGCCTTTGGCGTGGGAATCCTGCAATCCGAAACGCAGTGTACGAAACGCCGAAGCCAGATAGGTGTTGTAAAGCTGGCGTTCGGCATCAGGGCCGTGAGGCAATGGCATCGTGATTGCGCCCTTGTCGGCCTGCGTCATCAGAAATTGCAGGGCGAACAGACCCGTCACATCGGCCTTGGCTTCTTCAATCGAGCTGTAAAGTTCTTTCAACTCCAGCCGCGGGTTCGTATCGCGTCCATTGACTTTGATCTGGTGCGGACCAAGTCCGTGGCAGAGCTCGTGCGCCACGATGTGAGTGAAGAAAAGATCAAAGCTCAGGTCCTTTTGCGCATCTGGTTTGAGTACCACTTTCGATATCGGCTGCAGGATGGTCTTGAACTTCGCTTCCTGAACATTCTTGAGCATTACGCGTTTGGCGCCTTTTTCCTGCACCACTTTGTCATCATTCGGCAGATTGTACGCAGCGGTCTGGACACCGTGAGCGCCATCACCGGCAGCAAAGACTTCATTCACCACGCGCAACGGCGCTGCCGCACCCAGCTTGCCCACTCGATACTGCGGGTCTTCAGGAAGATTATTTTCAATTTCCTGAAGATGTTGGCCAAGAAATGCCAGACGTGCGGATTCTTTATCGTCGCGCAGGTTTACGTAGGCTTCGAAGGCAGCTTTGTAGCCGAACAGTTCGTCGTTGTAAGTTTCGTAGGGACCATAGGTGATATCCAGCGGGGCGTCCAGGTCCATCCAGGCAACGTCGCTTTCGTAGTAGTCATTGGAGCTAAAGGCCGCGGCCCGTGTGGTAAGAAATTTCTTGAGCGTCGCGTTGTCAGTCAGTGTGGCGGCTTCATTCAAAAGTTTAGCGGCCTGAGTCAGATCGCTTTTGTATTCCTGACTGTAGGGAACCAGGGTGAGTTTTTTGTTGGCATCACGCCGGATCACTGTGAAGAAACCCAGAGCCTGTGCTTTCTCCTGTTCCGGAAGCGTTTTCACCCAGCTCTCAAATTCATCCTTGGTCATGTCTTCAGGGTAGAAATTGGCTCCGGCAGGTTTGTGCTCGGGAACATTGGGCAGAAATGCCTTGTGCTGATCAATCTCTGACCATGGACCTTTGTTGATCCAGAAGTAGTGCAGCCGGGCCTTGCCCAAAGCCGATTTGTCTTGTTGGAGCTTGCTATACAGCTTGAGATCACCGCTCCAGAACTGCTGCATAAACAGGTGGTTGACAATGTGGGATGCTGCAATCAGCTTCACCAGGGCCTTTTTGTCGCCGGCTGAGAGTGATGACGTGTCCACACGCATCTCCGTGGGCGCAAAGCGCGCAGCCATTTTGTTGAGTTCAGCAGCGTCGGGAAAAGCAGCAGCACTGGTCTTCACGGTAGAAGCCTTTTGGGTAGAAGCTTTCGGAGCAGAAGACTTCTGTGCAAGAGCCATAGTGGTACACACCAGTCAGGAGCAGGAAAAGCTTGCGCATAGGGGGCAAATTCCTCGCAAGCAGGATAACGCGATTGTGTGCTGCCGGGGAACTTAAGCCTCAACCGATATGCCCAGCCAAAAATCACGCCCTCGCCAGTAGGACGCAGAACCACTCTTTAGGATCGGTCCAGTTCTTCTCCAGCTTGAATCCGCTGTCACCGAGAAGCTTCGCGATGGATGCCGGCGTGAACTTATAGCTGTTTTCCGTGTGTATGCGTTCGCCGCGATCAAAGTGGAAGCTGCGGTTCAGGTCGCGCACGTCCACTGTTTGCCCTACGCGGCTCTCCAGATGCATTTCAATGCGCGAGGCTGCCGGATTCCATAACGCAATATGCTTGAACAGTCGAACATCAAAGTTGGCGCCCAGTTCGCGATTGATGCGCGAGAGAACGTTCTTGTTGAATCGCTCGGTTACAAGCTTTGCGTCATTGTAAGCGTCATGCAGTACGCGGGCGTCTTTCACCAGGTCAATGCCCAGAAGAAACGCGTCGCCTGGCTCCAGAGATTTCCGGATATCGTGCAGGAACTGCGCCGCTTCACTCGGTTCAAAGTTGCCGATGGTGGAGCCGATAAACAGCACAAGTTTGCGTCCGGGCAGAGATTTCAATGGCGGGAAATTCGCCGTGTAGTCGGCCACGATCGGGCTTACGTGGAGATGCGTGTAGTCGCCATTCAGGCTTGTGACTGCATCCTGGAGAGCGGCAGGAGAAACGTCTACGGGATGAAACTCCAGCCGCAACTGGCGGCGCAGAATGGCCTCAATCAGCGCGCGAGTTTTTGTCGCACTGCCGGCGCCAAGTTCCACCAATGTGAGGTTTGCGCCTGCAGTGGTCGCTATTTCACCGGCGTATTCCTTCAGGATAGAAAATTCCGTCCGCGTCGGATAGTACTCCGCGGTCTGCGTTATTTCCTCGAATAGGCGTGAGCCTTCCGCGTCATAGAACAGCTTGGCGGGAAGCCGCTTGGGATTTGCGCTTAGCCCCTGGAGTACATCTTCCGCAATGGGACTGCCTAGTACGGCGGGCGATCTAAATGCTGTCATCGGCGAGCCTGATACCGGAGAACTGCCATCTTGTTTCCGGCGGGAAAAAATTGCGGTAAGTAGCACGTATGTGGGATTGCGGGGTAACGCATGATCCGCCACGCAATACCATTTGACTGCTCATGAATTTGCCGTTGTATTCGCCCAAAGCTCCGGCGGCCGGTTTAAATCCCGGATAAGGAAGGTAGGCACTGCCAGTCCATTCCCACACATCGCCGAACAATTGTAGCGGAACGTTTTTCGCTTCATCAGCCGCGGGTTGAGGATGGAACGCTCCGCTCTCCAGCAAATTGCCTTTGACCGGAACAGACGCCGCCACAATCTCCCATTCGGCTTCCGTTGGCAGCCTGGCGCCGGCCCAGCGAGCGAACGCGTCGGCTTCAAAAAGACTCACGTGGCAGACAGGTTCATTCTCTTCCACGCGACGTAACCCTGAACATGTGAACTGGTACCAGTCATTGCCGGATTTTTCCCAGTAAAGAGGCGCCACCCAGCGATTTGCCTGCACTGCCAGCCAGCCTTCTGACAACCAGAGTTCAGGACGCTGATAACCCCGGTCAGCCATGAAGGCCATGTATTCGCCGCAGGTAATCAGTCGCGTGGCAAAACGGAAAGGCTGAACGAAGACTTTGTGCCGAGGCGCTTCATTATCAAAGCGAAAGCCGGTGCCTTCGGCGCCGATTTCAACGATTCCGCCTTCAAAGGTTTGCGGTTTCTGCGGGGCCACTGTGTCTGTTCTGGTGGATACTGCATTGGGCTGATATGCCGGATGGAGTGGATTGCTCCAGAAGCCATGCTTGATATCGGTGATCAGCAGTTCCTGATGTTGTTGCTCGTGATTGCCGCCAAGTTCGGCGAGGCTGAGCACAGCTTCAGAAACGTTGCCGGTCGATAACAGCTGCTGCATGTTCTCATCCACGTGGCGGCGATATTTCTGGACTTCATCCAGGCCAGGACGTGAGAACGTGTTGCGCAGGGCTTTTTCCGGTTGCGGACCAACTGCGTTGTAATAGGAGTTAAAAAGATCGCGGAAGACTGGATTGAACGGCCGGTAACCCGGCATATGCTGCGAAAGGATAAAAGTCTCAAAAAACCACGTGGTATGCGCCAGATGCCACTTGGCCGGGCTTGCTTCCGGACACGATTGCACCATTTGATCTTCGGCGCTGAGGCCAGCAACCAGAGCGTCCGTCTGATTGCGAACTGAACTGTAAAGATCGGCGGGCGCCAGCAGATCCAACACTGGCTCCTTGGCGTTCGAAAAACTAAGAATCGACTTGAGTTGAGCCATGTTGACCAGACCGCCAGGTGAATCGGAAGTAGGTAAAAAATACTACTACCACCCGCGCCAAATTGATAGAACACACGCCCAGCTGAAACCCGGTCTCGGGCGTTCTGATTGGATGCCAGCCGCGGCCCCAAGTTTCGCCGATTTCGGCTTTTTTGATGTAATGTGGGAACCGTGCCTTCCTGTGACCGAACCATTTTCCACGTGGATATGGACGCCTTTTTTGTCTCTGTTGAGGAACTGAGCGACCCCAGCCTGAAAGGCAAGGCCGTGGTCGTTGGCGGACAGAGAAATGAGCGTGGCGTGGTGTCTGCGGCCTCTTATGAAGCCCGGAAGTTCGGCGTTCATTCCGCCATGCCTTTACGTACCGCGGCCAAGCTGTGTCCGCATGCCATCTTTCTTGACGGACACCCTGATCTCTATCGCGAATCCTCGCGCAAAGCACGCACTGTGCTGGAAATGTTCTCGCCGGCCGTGGAAATGGCTTCCATCGATGAAGCCTATATCGATATGACTGGCACGGAAAAACTGCATGGGCCGCCATTGCGCTCAGCCCACAAACTGCACGCCACTATGAAGGAACACACGGGGTTGAACTGTTCGGTGGGAATCGGCAGTTCACGCTTGATGGCCAAGATCTGCTCTGATCAGGCGAAACCGAACGGCGTTCTCTACGTGTTGCCGGGACAGGAACTGGTTTTCCTGGCGCCGCTCGATATTGGCAAAATTCCCGGCGTCGGCAAAGTCACCAGATCGCACCTGAACTCAATGGGCATTCACCGGATCTGCGACCTGCAGGGCCTTGAGTCACACGTGCTTGAAAGCACACTCGGAAAATGGGGACTCGCGCTGGCCGGCAAAGCCCGTGGAGAAGATGCGGGCGCGTGGTTCTCCGGTGAAGTTGGTGAAGACGATCAGGCCAAGTCCGTTAGCCATGAACACACTTTCAATGAAGATACGCCTGATGTGGAGAAGCTTGAGTCCACGCTACTGCGTCTTTGCGAAATGGTGGCACGCAGGCTTCGCGAGCAGGATTTGTCCGGTCGCACATGGCAGTTGAAACTTCGCTACTCAGATTTCACTACCATCACGCGGGCCCATTCACTGCACCAGCCAACCACGGTGGACAGCGAGATCTTCACCGCCATCCGAAAGCTGTTTCGTGATCACTGGCAAAAGGGCCGCGCCGTTCGCTTGCTGGGCGTGCAAGCGTCAAATTTTGATGGTGCTCCGGAACAAATGGACCTCTTGCAGGATGAAGGCAGGCAGAAGTGGGCTCGGGCCATATCCGCTTCTGACAAACTGCGGGACAAGTACGGCGATTCGGCCGTCTTTCTGGCCAAAGGCATGCGCGGCGGATTCCGCGAAAGGGTCCATGAAAATCCCGCGGAAAAGCCTGAAAAGAAAAAACCTGCGGACTGAAACACATCCCAACCACGGAAGCGTGCTAAGGCGAAAGACAACTCACAAATTGCAGAAAAATCGATATTTAATGTTCAGAATCGGTGCAAATAGGCTTAGTATTCTCTGAGAATGGCTCGGGTCCAGGAACAAAGCTGGATTCTGTTCCCACCCACACCCCCGGATGTTCGACTTTGTAAGTTAAAGGCGCAAGCTATGCCTTATCGCTTTGAAGAAATCCTCGATTTTTGCGTGTTTGCCATCCTGGTGGGTTTGTTCGCCTGGATTTACCTTCGCAAGCGCGAGTTAAAATCAGGATTGTGGCTGCTGGGCTGGACCGCCATGCTCATCCACTTTGGGGTCGCGCTCGTTGATCTCTCAATTCCGGGCTGGCCTCATCAGCTCACAATCTGGATCAACCGGGTCACGCTAATACTGGCTGGCACGTGTTTTCTATTTTCCGTTTCAGCCTTCCACGCCCTTGGCACCCGCGCAGCATGGTTTATTGGCGGGATCTCTATTGCCGCATCAGCGTACGTGACTCTCATGGTTCTCAGGTTTAGCAACCGCTGGGTGTTCCTGGCCCTGCTCTTATCCAGCGTTTCCGTCGCGATCGTCAGGATTGTTTTGAAGAACGGATGGAAGACAAGATTTTCCTGGTTCCTGATCGCGGCCATTGTGCCCTACGCAGCCTGGGCGAGTGTTCAAGTCGCGCACGGTAAACCGCGTTTCGGCATGGATGTGTTTCTTTACTCTACTTTCGCCGTGACGGGCGCGCTCTACTACAGGCATATCCGTCGATCGAGCCCAGGCGTGGTCCTGACTTCAATCTCGTTTCTGGCGTGGGGCGCAGTTTTTCCTGTAGCGTCATTTCTCATCACGCACAAAATCGTTTTGAGCGGATTCATCTGGGACCTGCCAAAATACTTTGTCGCCTTCGGCATGATTCTCACCCTCTTTGAAAGCGAGGCCGAGGTGGCACTGGAGGCTGCCAAGAAATATCAGGCGCTCTTTGAACACAACCTGGCTGCTGTATATGTTTCTTCTCTCCAGGGGAACCTGCTGGATTGCAATAGCGCATTTATCAGGATGTACGGATTTGCCTCCAAAGAGGAGGCCGTGGCCAGTATGAACTCGCTGCCTTGTTGTGATGTCCAGGAGCGCGAGAACTTTATCCGCAGACTCCTTGATCAGGGCCAGGTGGTGAACCATGAGTGCCGTCACCGCCGCAAAGATGGCACCGCATTTTGGATACTGGAACGTGCCACCATCGTGAAAGCCGGGGATCATGACGTAATCGAAGGCACAGCCATAGAAATCACGGAGAGAAAGCAGGCAGAACTCGCCCTGAAACAGTCCGAAGAAAGGTTCAGCAAGATTTTCCGTCAAAGTCCTATGGGTTGCTCCATCGTCTCTCTGGATGGAGTTTTTCTTGACGTGAATGACAATATGCTGGGCCTGCTTTGTCGGAAAGAAAACCAGGTCATCGGCAAAACCGCCACTGATCTGGGTCTCTGGAAATCTCCCGAAGTTCGCGAAAAGTTTTACCGCGAGCTGAGAAAGGCCGGTGCCATTCGAAGCCTTCCGGTTGAATTCGTGGATTTCGAAGGTAACCGCCATGAAGGCGATTACTATGCCACCTTGGTCCGCGTCGGCGACAAGGAGTGCATTTTTGGCATGCTGCTTGATCGCACAGACCAGCGTGAACTCGAAGCAAAATTTCTTCAGTCCCAGAAAATGGAAGCGTTGGGTCGTCTCGCGGGTGGCATCGCCCATGACTTCAATAATCTTCTAGGAGTGATTGGCGGTTTCGCGGAGTTGCTGGAAACCAAGCTGGAGCACGATGAACACCTCCGCCGTTATTGTTCCAAAATTCTGGATACCACGCAGCGTGCCGGCGGCTTGACCAGGCAACTGCTTACCTTCAGCCGCAAGGAGATTACGCGTCCCATGCCGCTGCGTCCGGACCATGCCATCCATGAGCTTGCCGGACTTCTGCCGCGCATGATTGGTGAAGACATTGAGATCTCACTCGACCTTCGCTCCAGCGCAGTGGTGGTGATTGACCAGACCCACTTTGAGCAAATCATCATTAACGTGGTGGTGAACTCACGCGACGCCATGCCCACCGGCGGTCAGTTATTCATCAGTACGGAAGATCTCTTGCATCCCTCCGGCGGCGCCAATGGTAATGAAGGCTTGCAGCCGTATGTCCGTCTCTGTTTGCGCGATACCGGTGGTGGCATGTCAGAGGAGACCCGGGCGCACGCCTTTGAGCCGTTCTACACCACCAAAGAGATTGGCCGCGGCACTGGCCTGGGACTGGCTACCGTATACGGCATCGTGCAGCAGATAAAAGGCGAGATCAGCCTCGAATCGAATCCGGGAGAAGGTACCACCATCACTATCCTTTTACCGGCAACGTATGATGATGTCGAAAAGTATAGTTTTGATACAGGTACCCGGACAGTAGTGGCTGGTTCAGGAAATATCCTGCTGGTGGAGGATGAAGCCGAACTGCGTGACAGCAACGCGGAATTTCTCAGGTCCATTGGTTATTCAGTCCATTGCGCAGGCAGTGGACCGGAAGCTCTGGCCATGGTGCACGATTCCGATCCAATAGACCTGGTCATCAGTGATGTCATCATGCCCAAGATGAACGGTCCGGAATTAGCCGAACGTTTCCTGATTGCCCGGCCCGAAACCAAGATACTTTTCGTTTCCGGATATGCCGATGAAGTAATTCAACAGAACGGGTTTTCCAGCGCAGCCATCCCCTTCCTGCAAAAGCCTTATTCCTTGCAGCAGCTGGGCATCAAAGTCCAGGAGTTGCTGCGTTCACCGGACGAAATTGCGGCGGGAGCAGATTAACCGGAACGATTAGCTCCGTATGGACAAGTCTTGGAAGGCCGGCCTTTGCTTTTTTAAGAAAGCACCGGACATTTGGATTTCAGACTGCCCATTTACTAGGGCGTTTCCTCTTCCCGTTCTAAGGCAAATCTGGATTGTTCTTCACCTGCTCACATAGTACAAACCTCCTACCTAGAACAGTTTGCGGCGAATTTCGATGACTAACGTAATGTTTGCCGCAAGCCGTAGTGCCCTTAGAATCGACCCACTGTAACTAAAGACTTTTGATGGCTGCCCTGAAGGACAGTGCCCGCTATCGGAGTGATATCTCGTAAGTTGATGATGTCATTCGTACCGATATTCCTGCAGGAGGCATGCACGGAGAAGTGTCAGGCAAAAGAGCCCGTGATTCGGCTTAGCAAGTTTGCCAACCCGTATGAAGATCAGTCGCACTTCCGGCTTTCGCAAGACAGTTTTGGCTTTTTGCTTGTTGATGGTTACCGTATCGGTCGCCGTACGGAACGATTTGCTCCGTCTGGTCAAGTCTTGGAAGCGTTAAAAAAAGCGCCGGACATTTGGCCTTTTAGCACCTGAAAGAACTTCCCATGCAGACCGTCGCCGCAGAAAACGGCGCTTACATTTTCCGAAATCTTCCCGCAGGAACGTTCACCATTGCGGTTGAATACCAGGGAAAAGAGACCACCCAGACAGTTGTTATTCCCACCGAGCCGGCCACCATACGGGACGTTCAGTTGAGTGTCGGTACCAGATAACCTTTGATACAGTCAGCGGGCAGACTGCCCAAATTGCGAGTGAATTTAGAGCGTAGCTGCCGCCACTTGAGTGCGTTCGCCCGCCATAACGGCCGTAGCGTGTTGAAAGTCGTTCGTCAGCGTCATGAGCCTCCCATCTTTCAGTACCAGTTGCAGATCGCAATTTTCAATGGTGCTCAACCGGTGCGCAATCACAAATGTGGTCCTTCCGCGAACCAGTTGCTCGGTCGCCTGCATGATCTCCTGCTCGGTATGAATATCGATGGCGCTGGTGGGCTCGTCAAAGATCAGAATGGGCGCGTCTTTCAAAAACGCCCGTGCAATGGCAATGCGCTGGCGTTGCCCGCCTGAGAGGCGGCAACTGCCTTCGCCGATTTTTGTATCGTACCCCTCGGGAAGACCCATGATGAAATCATGCGCGCGCGCCGCTTTGGCTGCTTGCATGATCTCGTCGCGAGTGGCGCTGTTACGGCCATAGGCGATGTTCTCTGCCACGGTGGCAGAAAATACTACAGGCTCCTGCAGCATGATCGAAAATTGTTGCCGCAGGTCAGCCAGTTTGTAATTGCGCAGGTTGTTTCCGTCCAGCAGGATCTCGCCCGAGGTCGGATCATAGAAACGCGTGAGCAGATTGACCAGCGTACTCTTGCCCGAACCACTTGGACCCAGGATCCCAACGCGCGTTCCAGCTTCCAGCGTGAAGGTTACGCTGTCCAGGGCCCGCCCTGATGAAGGATATTCAAAACTGACATTCTTAAACTGAATGTGGCCATGAACGCGTGCCACCGCAATAGCATGTTGCGGCTCGCTCACCTCAGGGGCCTCGTCCATCAAGGCCAGCGCACGGTGTATGCTGACCATCCAGCTTTGCAGTTCAGGAAATTTGGAGCTGATAGTGCGCAGCGGCTCGTAGAGCTGCGTCATATAGGTGAGAACGAGCAATAATTCACCCAGTGTCAGCACGCCGGATTGCACATGATGCACGCCGATCCACATGGCGGCCGCAGAAGCCATCGCGATCGTCGTGCTGATGAGCACGTGAAACATGGCCTGCATGGACGCGACCTTTACCTGCTCCTGCATCCGATGCCGCGAGCGCAATTTGAATCTCTGGTCCTCAAATTCTTCCTGGCCAAACGCTTTGACCACGCGGATGGATGAGAGGGCCTCATAGAGAACCAGCATGGCGGAGCTGTCCAGTTTTTTGATTCCGTCCCAGCCGCGGCGTGCACGACGGCTGGACCTGCGTGCCAGCACGAAAAGCACCGGAGAAATCGAGATGGCAATCGCCGCCAGCTGCCAGTCAAGCCGCATCGTCACATAGAGCAGCGCGAAAAAGCTAAGCAGGGAACTGACCAGCGGCATGACACCTTGCAAAAAAACATACTGGATGGCGGGTGCATCATTCTGTATGCGGTAGGCGACTTCACTGGTGCCGCGACGGTCATGAAACATCAGTGCCATACGCTGCACGTGCCAGAAGAGCTGCGTACGGAAATCCAGCACCAGCTTTTCTCCGGTGTAGGTTTGCAGCAGCCATGCGGCGAATGATTGAAGATTGGCCAGCAGGCTGAGTAATAGAAGAAGCCCAACCGTCAACAACAGAGTGGATGATCTTGAGCCGAATGCGGCCGCAGGCAGGAATGATTGCAGAAAAGCAGGTAATGGACGGCTGCCGAGTACGGTGTCTACGGCGATCTTAAGCGGGACTGCCAGCAGCAACGTGAGTGGGGCTGAGATCAGGCTGAGCAGGAAGATTGCCGTAAGATGTGGCCAATATGGACGTGCCAGGCGGAGCAGAATACGTGAACTAGCGCGCTTTCCGGCGATTTCTGGTTCCATTACAGCAGACACTTTGCCGCCCCGGGGTTCACCCCGCTTCCAAGCTATTGGAGGTTGTCTTTGAACGTGTGAGCTAATAGTAGCAATAGTTCGAAAAATGTAGGTTCGTTTGCAGAAAAGTTTTTCGGGCGGCTGCTAGGGGCTTTGCTGTAGCTGCTTCCCGGCTGTCTCAGAATTGCTGCACTTTGACGATCACTGAACTTTAATGATCACCAGAGTCATATCGTCGTGCTGCTTGGCGCCTGCGGCAAAGCTGTCGGCGTCGCGGATGAGCTGATCAAGAATTTCGTGTGCCGTAAGGTGGCTGCAGGCTTTCACCGCCTCGGCAAAGCGGTCTTCACCCCACTCTTCGTCTGCGGGGTTCATGGCTTCACTGATGCCGTCAGTAAAAATCACCAGCAGGTCGCCGGGAAGGATCGCCAGCTTCTCCTGCTCATAAGGATAGCTTTCCAGAAGTCCAACAACCGTACCGCCGGCCTCCAATCGCAGCATCTGGCAGGTATCCGCATTCTTGCGGAATAACATAGGCGGATTGTGGCCGGCGTTCACATAAGTCAATTGGCGGCGGGCGGGATCGTATTGGGCATAAAAGAATGTTGCATAACGATTGCTGGTGGACGCCTGATAGACCAGCCGGTTCACGTTTGCCACCACCGGCGCAATATCTTGCGGCGCCCGCGCCGCTTCTGATCGCAGTGATGCCTGCAGGCTGGCCATAAGCAGGGCGGCGCCAATGCCTTTGCCGGACACATCGCCCACCGCAATGCCGAGCTGGCCTTCCGGCAAAGCAAGAAAGTCATAGTAGTCGCCACCCACGCCCAGCGCCGGGCGGCACGCGCCAAAATAATCAAGGCCGGCGACGACCGGAAGCACTTGCGGGAAGAGCCGCTCCTGGACTTCGCGGGCAATCTCCACTTCGCGATTCAGTCGTTCTCGCTGTGTGATTTCCTCGGTGATAGCGGCCATCAGCTGGGCATTTTCCAGCGCCAGCCCGGTTTGCGTGGCCACTGATTTCAGCAACCGCAGATCACTGCCGGTAAATGGCTCTTCTGATCGCTTGGGTCCCAGGCTGATGAATCCCAGCAGCTTGTCTCGCGACGAAAGCGGTAGCAGCAGCTCCGCGCTCAATTGTTGCAGTTCGTCGCGTTCTTCGGCCGTGACATTCTCTTCGCGATAGAGCCATGAATTTTCGTCGTCAGGATAGACCCGCAACGGTTCCTTTTCTGTCTTCAGCAGCTTCACGCTGCCCGCGCTGGGGGCAAACTGCAGCTGCGGCATTTCGCCATAGCCAATTGCATACACCGGACGAAATGGGCTGCCCGAATCCAGCAACACGGCGATCCTGGATACGTGCAGTGTTTCTGAAATCCGCGTGACCACCGTCTCCAGCAATGACTGCGGTTGGACCATGGTGCGAACCTGGTCACTCAGTTCGTTAAGTACATTTTCAGCGTTGTAGACTTCGCGAAAAAAGCGCGCGTCCACCCAGTTGCGAAGACGATCGGCGCCACTCTGGATCAGCGGGATGAGTCCAAGTCCCGCGGCGATGACAAGTAGCTTCAACCATGGATTGCTTCCGCTATTGGCAATGAGTCTCACCGCGGCCAGCAGGGCAATCGCGGTAAAAATGAACTGGAACACCCGGACCCCGTTCTTTGCCAGAGCATACTGCAGTCCCTGCCGGACAACGAAGCGAACGTCCATGGCTCGATGCACCACAATCACGTAAGCCAGAACAATGGGGAAGAGAAAGAAAAGCACATCCGCGCCAAACCATACGGCTTTGGGAAATTCAAGTTCCGGATTTGCTCCCCGGATAATGGCATAGGCCTGCACCATGAAAAATGGAGACATGGTGATGGCGGCTCCAACGACAAGCAGGCGGAGGCGGCGTTTTGCATCAGCAGAAACCGCGGCCTTGTATTTGGAAGCTATCAGGGTAACGCCCAGCCCCTGTGCCATGTATGTAAGGCAGACCTCGGCGATGTTCAGGGCGTGAGGCAGGTGGAGCAGAGAACGAACGCTGGCTAGATTTTCCAGATAGCCCACAGCAACAATCATGTTAACAAGCGTGAAGCCGGCCAGCGGAAGAATGAAAACCCATTTCAACTTCAGCCACCTGGTTCGCGGGTTGGACGGTGGAAGGGGCTCAGGGAAATAAATCCCAAATAACAGCAGCCAGGTCGCGAAAAGGGAATTATTACCAGTACGAAACAAAACACCCAGATCGCGGAGATAGCGCGGCCAGGTCATCACGTTGGGATCAGAGAACGCGACAAAGCAGAGCATCAGGGCCAGCACTAGCCAGCCCAATGGATCCTGAGGACGCACCGCGGCAACCCAGAAACCGATGAGCATGGAAACGAAAGGTAAAAAGATTAGAAGCGTAGCTTGCAAAATGTGATCAAGCCAGCGACGCTGACCCACGGTGGTCAGGCGAAAAGAAGCAGTTATTTCGTGAGGCTGACTTTTCGTCTTCGACTTAGAGGGGTTTTCGGAATCCGCCGATTGAGCGGCCTGGCTCGGTGTCCCATTCGGCGCGAACCGTGCCACCTTAACGGTCATGGTGTCACCGTCTTTGGCGTCGCGCAGCGCTTCGCCCACTACGGCTGCGCCAGTAACTTTGCGTCCGTTCACTTCCAGCAGAGCGTCGCCTTCTTTGAGTCCGGCTTTATAAGGAGCGGAGATGACAAAACTGATCCTTGGATATATGTCCTGACCAACCTCTGCAAGCCCGCCAACAAAGAACGGTCGCACCACCGGATTCCATCCGAACCAGTGCGGCTCGCGGTACATGGCCACGCGCACATAATAGGCCGTGGACGCCACAAACAATAGCGCCAGCAGTATCAGTCGGCCCACTGGACGCCTGAACTTCGGACGTGGATGAATCGATCGAGCTGTATCAGTCTTTACCGCAGAAATGGAGACCATTAGATTGCAATGATTTGCGAGAGTGATTCTACAAGGTCAACTAAGTTTGGAGTAGGAAGGTTGACTGAGAGCTCTATCGGAGGTGGCAAAAGGTACAAATAGGATCTTTTGCTTTGAAAACGCGCGATCACGTCGAAGTCGGGCGTTCTCGCACCTGTGTCGCCTCTCCACCCCAATGCTGTATCGATCCAACACACTCTATTCCTCCAGGAAAACCGCCTAGCACAGCGCATTGTCAATGAAATCAACAACCTGGCGTTTGGTACGCGGCTTGCCCATACAAATGGCAGGACCAGAGTAATGAAAAGCTTCGGGTGACTTTAGGCCACAGGCTTTGGGCAGCAGCCATTCACGCAGTTGGCTTTAAAGTAAACCAGTATTAGGGCAACGACCCACAGGTCGTCATAAAAAAAATCCTGTGGCGCTGCGCGGACTCCAGCGAAGGCAAAAACGCGCAGCGAATGAGGAGGTTCAATATGAGAGCGAAATCGTTCAGAGCAATATTCATCGCCGTGATGTTAATGGCCAGTAAGCCGATGTTCCCGCAGGCGGACTTAGGCATCCAGAAAGGCTTCACCGAGTATGAAACCGTTCAGGGTACAGTGAACTCAGACAGCCGGCTGTTCAAGATTGATTCCACGGTTGGCTGGGATTTCAATAAGCACTTTGGCATCTTCGGCGGCGTGCCGTTTTACATTGCCAACATTCCTGGCAGCTCAGCCACGGCGACTACGGCAGCCACGTCATCCACCAGCACGCACGGCATCGGAAACGCGTACGTTGGCATGGTGTTTCGCGCGCCCAGTCCCACTTTGGGATATGCCGGCGCCATCACGGTTTCTGCTCCCACAGGCAGCACGTCCACCGGATTGAGCACGGGACGCGCGGGCGTTGATTTCACCAACCACTTTGATCACTCTTTCTCCAGCTTCACGCCGTTTGTGGATGCCGGAGTCAGCAATACGGTTCCCGATTCCACGCTCTTCGCGCGCCCATTCACTTCTTTGGGCGCCATCGCGCACTTTGAAGAAGGCGCTGACTATGAAGTGGTAAAGCACACATACATTGGCGCGTCTGCGTATGAGATTGTCCCCTTTGGCAACCAGAAGATTTTCAGCAAGCTGGTGGGCAAAGGAGGCCAGGGTGGTGGCGGCGGCAAAGGCAGCAACCCTTTTGATAACAATGCCGTAAGCAGCGGCGCCGACCTGACTCGGGAAAATGGATTCAACGGATGGGTTGCATTTGAACCCACGCCGTTGTGGCGGGTGGAAGCAGGTTTCACCCGTAGCGCCACTTTCAACCTGAACAGCTTTGCCTTCAATCTGCGCTTCAACGTAGGCAAGATGTTGCGTTCCAGAAAGTCGTCGTAAGGAGGAACTACTCACATGAAACTTAAATTCATTCTTGCTTTGGTGGCGATGGCGGGCTTCTCGGTTCTTCCCGCATTCGCGCAGCACGGACACGGTGGAGGCTCGGGTGGAGGCGGCGGTCATGATTCGCACGCGTCATCCACCTCCGGCAGCAGCCACGGTGGCGACTCCGGAAAGAGCGGAGATAAAGACGGTGACAGTCATGGTGGTCACGGCGGTCATGGCAATCTCGCGGCCAAGCTGGCGAAAAACCCGGCTCTGAGCGCGAAACTGTCAGCGTTGTTGCCTCCTGGCACGGACCTGGCGACGGCATCAGCCGGCTTCCAGAACCTAGGCAGTTCGTGGCCGCGGTACATGTTTCCAAGAGATCTCGGCATCCCGTTCGATCAGCTGAAAGACCAAGATGACCGGACCGCCGCCGATGAAGTCTGGGCAAAGCAATCACTGATCTTGCACCAACGGCCAATGCGAAATCGGCGCTGAAGCAGGCAGAGAAACAAGCCAAGGCTGACTTGCACAGCTGCAGACAACGGATGGCGACCATGACGGAGCAAAAAATGCTGCCGCTGGCGCCGCCGGCACGCATGACGCGGGCGACGACAAACCCAAGACTCCGTAATGACAAGCTTGAATTGCAAAAGTGTTTGGTTGCGGTAGGTAGGGCGGCCTTGTCAGGGGCCGCCTGTTTTTTCAGCCCGCCATGTGCTGCCCGGTGGTCGATTCCAACACGTGCGCGAGCGCGGCTTCCGGGCTCGTCAGAGGGAATGACTACAACTGATCAACGATCTCGGGAAACTCGTAGAACCCAGTCTTGCCCTGAATCCATTCAGCGGCGCGCACCGCGCCTTCCGCAAAGCCCAAACGGTTCTTGGCATCATGGGTAAAGAGAATCGTGTCATTGGCGGAGTCGAACATCACCAGATGCATGCCCACGGTTTCGCCTTCGCGGACGGAAGTCACTTCCACCTGGGCACCCGTTCCCGACTCGAGAATCTTTTGCAGCGTCACTGCCGTCCCTGACGGTTTGTCCTTCTTGTGGATGTGATGGCGTTCCACGATATTGGCGTGATAACTGGTTTTCAGAATCGGCGCCATTGCCTGGACGGCCTTGAAGAAGAAATTCATTCCGATGGAGAAGTTTGATCCGTACAGCAAAGCGGCTTTGCGCTCCGTGACCAGCTCGCGAACCTTGTCCATGTGCTGGTACCAGCCGGTGGTGCCCACAATTACGGGAGTACGCGCTTCAGCGCAGCGAATGATGTTGGGAATGGCGGAATGCGGTGTGGTGAAGTCAATCACAACATCGGTCTGCTGCAGCACTTCCAGCGTCAGACCGCGACCGTCCTGATTGTCCTTACTGCGCAGTGAACGAACTTCATGGCCACGTTGCTGGGCGATTTCCGCCACCAGTGCGCCCGTCTTGCCATGGCCCAGCATAAGAACTTTCACGCAAACACCTCGGGATCCACTTCCGAGAAAAAAACCTGATGCAATCGCGACACTACTTTAGGCACGTCCGGCTCGTCAATGACAAAACTGATGTTGATTTCAGACGCGCCCTGGGAAATCATCTGAATATTCACGTCAGCAATGGCGTTGAAGACCTTGGCGGCAATTCCCGGCGTATTGCGGATGTTCTCGCCCACCAGGCAGACAATCGCCTTTCTGCCCTCGTATTTTACGTCTGCCAGCTTGCCCAGATCGGCGGCGATGGCGCCAATGGATTCGTTCGAATCCACGGTCACCGACACGCTGACCTCGGAGGTGGAAACCATGTCCACCGGGCAGCGATGGTTGGCGAAAACTTCGAAAATGCTTTTCAGGAACCCGTGCGCCATCAGCATGCGTGTGGCCACAACATCCACAATCGTGATGCGCTTCTTGGCCGCGATGGCTTTGAACACATTCTTGCTCTTGGGCGCGGTGGCTGTGATGCGCGTGCCTTCACAACTTGCATTGCGCGAGTTCAGGATCAGTACGGGAATATTTTTCTGAATGGCAGGCAGTAAAGTGGCGGGATGGAGCACTTTTGCTCCGAAATAGGCCAGCTCAGCCGCCTCTTCAAAGCTGATGGTCTTGATGCGCCGCGCTTCCGGACACAGGTTCGGGTCCGTGGTCATCATGCCGTCCACATCGGTCCAGATTTCAATCCGCGTTGCGCCCAGCCCTGCGCCGACAATGGCGGCGCTGAAATCGGAGCCACCACGTCCCAGCGTGGTGGAGATGCCTTCACGCGTGGAAGCGATGAATCCGCCCATCACAGGAACCCGCCCGCGATCCAGCAGCGGCCTTACGATCTCTATCAGCCGCGCATTGGTTTCTTCGAAATGAGGGATGGCTTTGCCGAAGTTGGCGTCGGTAACCACGCACTGGCGCGAATCAACATGGGTGGAGTCGATTCCTCTCTGCGCGAATGCCGCGGCGGCGATTTTGCTGGAAACGCGTTCACCGAATCCGGAGATGGTGTCGGTGGTGCGGGCGGTGAGCTCGCCAACTGCCACTACGCCACGCAGAAGATCTTCCAGGCTGTTGAAGTCGGCTTCTAACGAAGGCGCCAGCGGCTCAAAGGCCTTCTTGCCGAGCAGATCAGTTGCCGTGCTGTAATGGCGTTCACGCGCGGTTCGGCATAGCTCCAGAGCTTTTGACCGGTCGCCTGCGCCTGCCGCTGCGGCCATGGCGAGAAGCTGGTCAGTGATCCTGGCCAGCGCGCTTACCACGACCACAGGCTTTTCCGCGAGCCGATCACGAACGATCGCCGAAATTCGGTCAATCGCCTGGGCGTCCTGTACAGATGTGCCGCCGAATTTCATCACGATCACGGCAGCACCATCCAAAGGCTTGAACGTTCGCTCATCAGCTGAGGTATCCCTGCGCTTTGAGCAACTCGCCGTTCAGGATGGCAGCGCCTGCCGCACCGCGAATGGTGTTGTGTGAGAGCACGGTAAAGCGCCAGTCGAAAATATTGCAGGGACGCAAGCGCCCCACCACAGCGGACATGCCCCGTCCACGATCGCGATCCAATCGTGGCTGCGGCCGGTCTGGCGCCGGATCATAGATTACCGGCTCTTCCGGCGCTGACGGCAGCTTTAGCTTCTGCGGCAGACAGCGAAATTCCTTCCATGTATCGATGATCTCAGTCGACGTAGCCGGCTTTGTGAGTTTGATGGACACGGATTCGGTGTGTCCGTCTTCCACCGCCACGCGATTGCAATGCGCGCTCAGGACAATTGCTGCATCTTTCACGCTATTGCCGCTCAACGTGCCCAGAAGCTTGCGTGACTCTGCTTCCATCTTTTCTTCTTCGCTCGCGATGTATGGGATCACGTTGCCCAGAATGTCGAGCGAAGGCACGCCGGGATAGCCCGCGCCGCTCACGGCCTGCATGGTGGTGACAAAAACTTTTTCTACGCCAAAGCGCCGGTGAAGAGGAGCCAGGGCCATCACCAGTCCAATCGCCGAGCAGTTGGGATTAGTCACCATGAAGCCGCCATTCTTCTGGTACCACTTTTGCGACTTCAAGAGCGGTACATGGTCACCATTGACTTCCGGAATGACTAACGGAACATCTTGCGCCATGCGGAAGGCGCTGGAGTTGGAAACCACGGCGCAGCCTGCGTCGGCGAAGGCGGGTTCAATCTCGCGGGCGGCGGTTGAGTCCAGTGCCGCGAATATGAGCTTAGGCGTGTCTTTGGTGGGAGAAGCAGAGTTCACGGTAAGTGCAGCAACCCGCGCCGGCAGCGGCGTTGCCAAACGCCAGGTAGTGGCGTCCGCGTATTTCTTTCCCGCAGAACGGTCTGAAGCTGAAAGCCAACTCACTTCAAACCACGGGTGGTTTTCCAGTAGCTGTATAAAACGCTGTCCCACGGTGCCGGTAGCGCCGACAATCCCGACTTGAATTTTGCTGGTCATTTTTGTGATTGAAAATCTGATTTTAGCATTTGCGCTCGGCGGATCAACTTCTTAGTCGCCCGCGGCAGCCATGCTTTTCTTCTGGACCAGATATTCTTCCGCCAGCACCACGACCAGGGCGGCCGTAGGGACTGAAACCAGAGCGCCAAGGACTCCGGCCAGCGATCCGCCAATGGACAACGCAATGATCACCGCAAGCGGCGACAGGTTGAGCGTTGACCGCATAATGCGGGGTGAAAAGTATCCGGCTTCAAACTGCGCGTACACGGCATGGAAGATGACTACGCCGAGCACCTTTTGGGGCGAATCCAGTGCGGCCACCGTGCCGGCCAACGCGAGTGCGCTTATCGGACCGGCGATGGGGATGATGTCAGCAATACCGGCAAACATCGCCAGCACATAAAAATACTTCAATCCCAGCGCGTAATAGACAGCCAGGCTGCACAGACCCATGCAGCCCATCATGATTGCCTGTCCCATCAGCCAGTTGCGCATCCGCCTTTCGGCTCGCATCAGGGTCGAGCTCAGGCGCTGCTGCTGGGCCAGCGGGAACAGTGAGACGGACCAATGGAAAGTGCGCTCACCGTCAATAATGAAGTATGCCGTGAGGATGATAGCGGTAAAGATTCCAAAGATGCCGCCGGCAATGTTCAGGAAAAGACCGCCCGCGTCGCCTGCGATCTCTGAGGCGTACTTCTGCATCTGGGCCGGGTCCACTTTGTTTCCAAACGGCAGGTGCTTTAACTCTTCGGTGAGTGCGGCAAGACGTTGCGGCCACTCCGCGGAGAACGTTTTTGCGTCATGGTAGATGGGCGGAAATGCGAAGACCATGAACAGAGTACCGGCAAGAACCAGCATCAATATAAGGAAGAGAATGGCGAAACCGCGCCCAGGGCGCCAACCGCGGAATCTCAATTTGCGGATCACGCCGATGGCCGGGGACAGCACTACCGCAAACAACGCGCTCACATAAACAAGAATCAGCACGTCGCGTACGGTATAGGCCGTCCACGCCGCCAGAATTACGCCGAAGAAGAAGAGAATATCTGAGCGATGGTTCTTCGCCATAAAAAAACAAAAAGCCTGTTGGGGGATGAACGAAGTGTAGCGCAGGATGGGAGGATCTCCATCCTGCCGGAAGTATTAGTCCTGAATTGGCGGCCCGCAGCCGGGACTTCTAATCGCGCAGGACCTCAACTTTGGAAGCAGGAACGGTCATCTTCAGAACTTTGTAATCGTCGCCAACCCAAAGCAGCCACACCACCCCATCAGATTCAAGCTTCAGCTTATTTACATCCCTCTCCTGGCCTTTAAAGGTGAACTTTTCGCGTCCAACAATCTCCATGACCGCGCTGCCGGCGGTGTGCTGGCGCGGGACCAGAATGCCGAAATGGCTTGGACCGCACATAAGCCCCTGCGCATCGCGCGTGCATCCAGTGGAGAGATAGCGCCAAACCAGCAGTTCACGTTGGGAAAAGAAATAGTCATCCAGAATCACCGTGGAAACAGGCAGTACGTGGGGCACTTCCATCTTTTTCTGGTCGGCGGGTGTCACGTGCTCCACCAGAAGCTGGTCCTTGGCTTCGACCGTGGATTCTTCTTTTTGCGGCGAGGTAGCGTGCCAGTTATAGGACTGCAACTCGCCCGTGGGTGTCACTTTCATTTCGGCGGTCTGATCAGCCCTGTATGCCCCGTCTTCGACCCTGATTTCAGACGTGGCTATGCTGAAGTCGCCGTGAGATTCAATGTTGAACTTCTCCGTGCCGATCCGTTTGCCGTCCTGGAAAATCCCAAAGCTGCCGCTGTCCCAGACCTGGCTGGCGCCGCCCTTTTTGGCCTTCTGGTCAGATGCTTTGGCGCCGGCGAATAAGCTAAGGGCAATGGTGATCGTCAGGATCGAGCGGATTGTTGCTTTCACTTTCTTACCTCCGGCATTGCTTCGGCGAGAACCCTCGCCACTTCCTCTGCTACTTCTTCAACTGTCTTCCCTGAAGTTTCCACCCGCTGCTTTGCCAGCGAATAAGCTGACTGCCTTTGCTGGAACAATTCAGCAAACCTTGCTTCCTGCATGGCCAGCGGACGGACGGTTGAATCATTCGTGCACCGGAGTCGCAGTTCATGCAGCGGAGCTTCCAGCAATACTGTCATTGCGCCAGCCTGAAATAACGCCTCGCGATTGGCCACCTGGGAAAAAGTCCCTCCGCCCAGCGCTACTACAAGATCATTCCGCGGCTCGCTACTTTGCAGTAGTGCTGCAAGAGCCGCGCTTTCCATAGCACGAAATCCCGGTTCACCCACCGCGGCGAAAATCTCCGACACGCTTTTCTGCTCTCGCGATTCAATCACGCGATCCAGATCGCAGAAATCCCAGCCCAACCTGCGGGCCAGCGCCTGTCCAACGCTTGTCTTTCCCGCGCCCATGAATCCAATCAGAAACACGCGCCGGTTTGATTCAACTCGGGCCATGGAAATAAGTTTTGGGACAACGCTCTTGAACGGTTTTATTGCTTCTTCACGCGGATTTTACCACTGAATGACTGGAGCTGGACTGAGGATGCACCTGAGTTGGAGGTGCCTGCGAAGGAACGTCCTGCCTGCGGAGTGAAAGAAGTGTGGGATTTCGGGCTCAGAGGGAAATCGTTCTGCACGTCGCCGGAGACCGAACGTGCTGTAATGTCAACAGATGCGGTCTGCGGCAGGCTCATGCTGATGGTCCCGCTGTGCGTGGTCAATACGTAGTTGCCCATGCCTGAACAATCACCGCTGTAGGTGATGTTTCCGCTGCCGGTCCCTATCTTTACCTTAGGGCCATTGACCTTTGTCATCTCTACCGCGCCGGCACTGGATATAACTTCAACCGGGCCGCCATTGATATTGCTCAGTGTTACCGCTCCGGTCACGGTATGGACTTGTAGATTCGATTTGACCAGATCGTGTGCTGTGATCTGCCCTGTATCAGACGAAAGGCTTATATCGCCACTGAGGTTCTCCGCCGTGATGGTCGCCGTGGCCGTGTTGACTGTTAAAGAAATGCCCGCGGGAATCGAAATATCAAAGTCAACCCGGGCTTCATCGGCGGTGGGCTTCTGGTCAGCTAGCGCGTGTGTGGTGATTTCTATTCTGCGATGATCGGTGGTGCTTGACTGGTCCACTTCAACTTTATTGCTTTGCGCCGTATAGGCGACTATCAGTTGATGTCCGTTACTGGCCTTCAGGCTGACTGAGCCGGCATTGTTGGTGAGGGTAAAAACGCTGCCGGAGGGCGCGTCAAAGCGAAATTCCTTGCGTGAATCCACGCCATACGCGCTGGAGCATACCAGCGCGGTAACTCCCAGTGCTGCGGCATAGCGTAGCCCATTGCTCACGGAAAGTCTCATGGTGGCCAGTCCCTTCTTACTCACGGGCACTATCATGAAAATCAGGGCAACGAACGGGCAGTCGCCATTTGATCCAGCACTTCCTTCTGCTGATACGCTTCCTGCAGTTGCTGCTGCGCCGCGGGGTCCTGGGGGTCGCGATTCACGGCCTGCTTTGCGTCTGTTATGTAGGCGTTGGCCTCTTTCAGGCCGGCCTGATACGCGTTTCCTACCACCGGGTCCTGCTTTGACAGTGAGCTGACCAACTGCTGGTCGTCGTCTTCAATGATTTGAGCGGGTTGAGCGACACCATTTTGCGCTGAACTGGAGTGTGCAGGCAAGTGCTGATAGTTAATGACTGCGTTGGCGAATATCATTGTTGCCGCCAGCGCCATGATCCACCCTAGCGGTGTCCAGCTTTTGGTTTGTGCGGTCGAGTAGTTCTTTATATGTCCCGGGGGGGACAATCGACCCTCCGTGAGCATGCCTTCGCGGTGCAAAGACTGCTCAATGTTATTCCAGACCTGTGGGCTGGGTTCACGCATCGGCAGCAGGAGTTTGGCCTGCTCCGCAATATAGCGAAGATCGCGTACCAGTTCGGCGCATGCCGCGCAGGTCCGCAGGTGCTCTTCTTCAGCTTCGTTCCCGCCGCTCTCAATGATGTACGGCAGTACTTCCTGAAATTGCTGGCAATTCATGGTTGATTTTTCCTCTCCCTGCCTGCTGCGGGAACCTGACATATTTCCCGGTCCAGCCTTCGCCTCTTTCCCGGCTGGAATTTCCCGTGCATGGCCCTACTCCAACGCTCAGCCGCTAATGGCGGGCGGCCTTTTCGGCTCTGCTGAGCTTCAATAGATCGCGCAGTTTCATGCGCGCCTTGTGTAACTGCGACTTGCTGTTGCCGATCGAGCATCCCATCATTTCGGCGATCTCATTGTGCTCGTATCCTTCCACGTCATGTAGCACAAAAATGATTCTGTACCCCGGAGGTAAACTTTCGATCGCCCTCTCCAGGTTGACCCGGTCAATGGACCCGGCCAGAACGTTGTCACGCGCGCCGATGTCCTTCTTCGGACCATCTTCGTGCTGCGGCTCCAGCGCCTCATCCAGTGATATTTCCGGCAGGCCTTTCTTTCGCAGATGCATCAGCACCACGTTCACCGCCAGCCGGTGCAGCCAGGTGGAAAACGCTGATTCGCCGCGAAACGTCGCGATCTTCCGATAGAGCTGAAGAAAAGCTTCCTGTGTAAGGTCCTCCGCCTCGGCGGTATTCCCCGTCATGCGCAGACACAACGAATAAACGCGACGTTTGTGCAGCCCATACAGGCCTTCAAACGACTCCGCGTCGCCCACTTTGGCGCGCTCGATCGCCTCTGCTTCGGACATTCCGGATGCGACTATTTTCTTTGTTTGTGTCAATTTGACCTTTACGGGCCGCTCACAATTCTGATGCGGCTGAGTAGCTGCCGTGTTGTATGCCAATGTGCTAAGTGCCGTGTTCTGTGACAAAGGTCCCACCAGTCTTTATGCCATTTCTTATATGAGACCTTATGGAACCACTTTCTGGGAGCTTTGGTTGCCTGCAGCCAGATTTTGCCTTAGTACTCATCGATATAAGCGCGTTGAGTGCCCTTTTAAGACGGCTGGGCGAACCGGACGAAGAGGACGAAAATTTGAGTGAACTAAGCCGCTTGCGCCGCCCGTTTTTTCCTCGCGCCGCGCCAGTAGAGAATGAGTCCGGTTCCGATAAACGCGGCTGTCCAGAAAACAACTTTGGCTTCAAAAAGCGCTTTGCTGCGCACTCCGCCCGGAGGAATCGCTGCCAACGCCATGGATCCGGCTGTGATCACGAAACCAAGCGTTCCGGCAAGCCATATACCGAATCTACCGCCAGGAACAAGTACCGCCTGCCCACCGCTAGCTCTATCTTTTCGATAAGAAAGTTTGATCGCGGCGGCATACATATAGAGGAACGGAATGAAATAGAGGATTACCGCCATGTCTACCAGAAACTGGTAAGCCTCAACCACCGTCGCGTTGATCTGCGAAAAAATCAGGATCACTCCGGAGATGCCCGCCTGAATCAAAATGGACACGTATGGCGTCTTCCATCTGGGATGGATTTTCCCGAAGAAAGCTGGAAGGTAGCTATCAATTCCTGCCACGAACGGTACCCGTGCTACTCCGGCCACCGTTGCGCCCACTCCACCAGCGTTGCCAACGGTGACCAGCAAGGCCGCTATCACTCCGAACCATGCGATACCCAGGACCGCGGAACTGGCGCTGATGCCCTGAAAGACGCCGTTGCGGACGTCAATCTTGTCGGCGGGCAGCAGCGTCAGCAATGCCACGGTGGCCACGATGTAAATCACAGCAATCAATACCGCGGAAGCATAGATCGCCCTGGGGAACGTCTTCTTGGGATCACGCACCTCTTCACTCATTGCGCAGACAAGCTCCATTCCCGTGAAGGCAAACGCGATGTTCGACCAGAAGTTCACTGTGTCCAGGTTCCATACTGGCAGGGAACTCTTCCAGTCAAAATGCGTGCCACTGCCATGATGAACAGCAATGTACCATCCGATCCCGATCAACATCAGCAGCGGTGCATAGGTCGAAACACCCCCCGCATTCTGCAACCACTTGCCAATGTTCAGCCCCACCAGGTTCATCACCACCGCGACTGCCAGCAATCCCAACGATGCCCATAGAAGATAGTGAGGATTCGTTGCCAGCGGAGCGAATTTCGGTCCGCCGATGAACACTGACATTGCCACGCTCGCCGTCAGTAACCCGGGAAAATAGAAGAACGTATAAATCCAGTAAGACCAGCCCGCAATGAAGCCGTGAAAATCTCCAAACGCCTCTTTGCTCCAGACGTACAGGCCACCCTCCGCTGGAAAGCGAGTGGAAAGTTCAATGATGATGAGCGATGTCGGCAGGAAGAACAGCACGGCCGCCAGCACCCACAAACTGATGGACGACGTTCCATTGTGCGCCGCTGCGGCGATCCATCGCGGACCCAGCACCGCGGCAATGTTGAACAGCAGCACGTCCCAGAAACCCATGGCCCGGCGAAGCTGAGATTTTTGATTGGTGATCTCTTCCGTCATGAAGTGTCCGCTCACTGGCGAATTTATGGATACGCAGCAACGAATTCACGGCTCTGAATTCAAAACGCTCTGAGTTTGCAACGCAGAATTCGAGGGCACGACTGCGCAAAAACCAAATTCGCGAAACCTGATTTGCTTCCGCTAAATCCGCACTATTGTATCCTGCGGGTACAAATCGACCTTTTGTTCCAATGCCCGCGCGCCTGCCACGGCGAAGCGAATGCGACGACGAGGAAGGAACCCGAGGGGCCCAGGCCGTAACCGTGCTGTTACAGGGCACTCCCACGGAAGAAAACTACTCACGTCATCCCGAAGGTCGGTGCGACGCGAGCGCTTTATTCAGCTCGCTAGCCGACCTGAGGGGTCTTGTGCTTCGTCGCCGCTGTTGTCATTTGTTAACGCCTTGTTGCAAAAATCTTTAAGTTGCGCTGGATGCGTTTTCACTAGACCATGCGCAAATATGACCATCAATTAACATCGAATTACCCATCGCCACATCTAATATCTGTAGATGAATACGACGAATTTGAAAACAATGAAAGAATATCTGTTTGCCAGCGATTTTGATCAAACGCTGAGCTTCAATGATTCCGGGTTAGTCCTCAGCGAGCTGTTGGGTATTCCAGCGCAGGAGTTTGAGCGCAAAGCGCAGGGCATGGCCAGGTTGAACCTGGTACAGCAGGGCGCTGAGCTTTCTTATTTGCTTTTGCACGATCCCCAGTTCCGCCATGTGAGGCGGGAACACTTGATTGAAGCGGGCAAGCGTATACCGCTCAAGGAGCAGATCAACCTGCTGTACAAGATTCTCGACAACGGAATCTCCGGCTATCATTTCAATTTTTATGTGCTCTCCGCCGCGCCCGCTGAGATTGTGCAGTCAGCACTGGAAGGTATTGTTCCCGCTGACCATATTTTCGGCACGGAATTTAACTACAGCGCCAGCGGAGAAATTGACACCATCGTACGTGTGACCGCCGGGTACGGCAAAGTTGCGCGCCTGGTCCAGCTTCAGGAAGAGTTACAGATCGGTCCTGATCGCGTGATCTATGCCGGTGACGGCAGCTCTGACGTGCATGCCATGCTCCATGTCAATCGTGACTCCGGCCTTACCATCGCCGTTTCGGAAACGCGTGATGTCACGCAGATCGCCAGGCGCACCGTGCTCAGTTCCAACGCGCTCGCCATGCTGGTTCCTATTCTGGAAGAAGTTGCCGGATGGGAGCAGCCTGAAATTCATGCGTTCTTTGAAGGCAACGGTTTTCTGGTTCGTGAATGGGCGCGGGCCCGTACTGACTGGCTTACACTCCGCTCAGCTAAGAGCGAGCGTGCTGACGCTGCGGCCATTTGAGTGACTTCCAATGAGATCACTTGACTGGATTGGCTGGATTGCCACCGCCGTTTTCTCGTGCTCGTATTTCGTTCGCGGCTCAGCCATGCTGCGGCGGGTTCAAGCCTTCGCCGCCCTTATGTGGGTGGCTTACGGCTTTCTCATCGGCGCCATGCCTGTGGTGGTTGCCAACCTGATCGTTGCCGCTTCAGCGGGGTATTCGTCATTCACGGCTGTACGCCCACAAACGCCGTCAGATACGTCACTATGAAGGCTTCCGCGGTACTCCTCTGCCGCCAACCTACCGTGGTTGTGGCGGCTGAGGCTGATTCATGCGCTTCAACTGTTGATTGTCGTTGATGCGCTGCGCGTCAGCGTTCGTGTACGTGCGCGTGGCTTTCTTCGACGACGTTTTCAGCCTGTTAGCTACTTCGGCCAGCGTTGGTCCGCCGGCTGCGGGCTTCACTGTTCCGCCAATCGGCCCTTCACCCACAAAGACTGACGTTCCGCCATCTCTTTCTTTGACCTTCGCTTTTCCTTGTTCACTGGGGTAACGTTCGCTGGCGTAACCCTCAGGCGGTATCTCTGTTGTCCCCAGTGCGGCGCCGTTATAGGCCGCTCGGCCTGACCCGATGGTCGCTACTTCAATTTGGTCGCAGGCGCAATTGGTGATGCCCGTGCGATCGCCCAGTGAAATTCCCACTCTTGATGGCTCGGCTATCACAGACGGAACCACGGTCGGTCCGTTCAACATGACCACGCCACCGTTCGGACCAACCGTCGCATACTGCGCCGAGGCACCTGTGCATACTGTGAGGATTAATATTGCAAAAATGAGAATTGCAAAACTGAGGGTTGCAAAACTGAAAGCTGAGTGGATACTGCGAATCATGGAGACACCCCAATTACGTGGAAAAGCTACTCAGCTATGTTGGAATGTGCAGCCTGGGGCCGGGATGCCACCGGATTAAGGGAAATCACGGAGCGACGGCATCTACCTTCCTGCCGCCTAGCTTCCCACAAAACGCGCATACAGGCTGCGGGCCACCGCCATGTCAGCCGTGCCTTTGATGATGGCACGGCCATCGGGAAACAAGGTCATCTCATATGGATCTCGCCAGAACTTCAACACAAAGTCGTTATGTTTTACTGTGCCATGAGGCCGTAGCAGCGTACTCATTTCACCGAAGTTCACGGGACGGCTCCGCTCATGAATCTGCACAGAGTTCCGCCCGCACAAGGTGATTTGCGGACGCCTTTCTCCCGCCAGGTGTGGGAATTCCCTGCGGTCGCAGGTCTGGCAGCCGGCCCTGGGCTTGTCAGAGGCCACCTCAGCACGGTCATTACTCCATACGTCAAAGGAGAGCAGCGTCTGCCGCAGTTGATCATGCGCGCCCACCAGAAACTTGATCGCCTCAGTAGCCTGGATCGACGCCACCAGATTCACCGCGCTATTCAGAATGCCCGCTGTGTCACACGTCTCCACGGTGCCTTCCGGCGTGGCCGGGAACACGCAACTCAGGCACGCTGTTCTGCCCGGTATCACGTTCATGGTGACGGCATAAGAAGCCACCGCAGCCGCGTAAATCCATGGCTTGCGTTGTTGCACCGCAAAATCATTGATCAGGTAGCGGGTTTCAAAGTTGTCCGTGGCGTCCAGAATCAGGTCCACTCCGGCCAGCAGCGCGCCAATATTCTCCGGCGTCAGATCGGCGACCTGCGGCTTTCACTTTCACTTCGGAATTGAAGGCAGCAATCTTTCTGGCGGCGGCCACCGCCTTGGGTAGTGACTCAGCGGCGTCAGCTTCATCGAACAGCGTCTGGCGTTGCAGGTTACTGGGCTCCACGTAGTCGCGATCAACGATCAGCAGGTCACCAACCCCTGCGCGGGCCAACAGGGAGGAAACACACGTGCCGGTGGCGCCGCAACCGACCACGGCGACTCGCCCGGCGGCAAGCCGTTCCTGGCCGGCCACCCCTATTCCGGGGAAGAGTACCTGCCGCGAATATCGATCATGGAACAGCATGTCTTCTTTTATTATATGGTTAGCAGCAAAGGGTTAGAGTCAAAAGCGGGGCGTGGAAGGCTTGGCGGGGTTTCAAATGCAACAAAGGTGTGAGTTGCTGCCATCGAAGTAGTCAAAGAAAAACTCTACAACAAGGGGCTTGGATTGCCGCGTTTCGTTCCAGCATGTCTGGCGATAGTGTTTTGTGTCTGCATGTGCGCGGCCCAGGAGCCCTCGCCGGCCTCATCGCAGACGCCTGCCAGCAGCATGGTTCCGTCCGCACAGCCCTCCCAGGAAACTCCGGGAGGAAAACCGGAAACAACCACAACCCCGTCGTCTACGCCGCTGAACCTCAACAGTCTTCAGGGACTCACTGTCGCTCGCATTGAGATCAAAAGTGTGGCAGTGGAGCATCCGGACTGGCTGGAGGTATTGTTGCCGCAGAAGGCCCACACACCTCTCGATAAGTACAAGGTCCGGCAATCAGTTCAGATCCTGTATAACACCGGGCGCTTTTCTGAAATTCAGGTGGAAGCGCAACGTACGCCCCAGAATGAGGTCGTGCTTGCCTTTTCAGCGCGGGAAAACTACTTCTTTGGCTCCATTCGCGTGGAAGGCGCGCCTGGGCCGCCGTCAGATAACCAGCTTGTGAGTGCCAGCAAGATCGCGATTGGCGAACAATATTCTGACGAAAAAATCGATGCCTCCATCCAGGGCATGTTGCGCGCTTTGCAGGAAAATGGCTTTTATAAGGCCGCCATCAAGCCATTTTATGAATGGGACTCGCAAAACCAGCAGGTGAAAGTCCTGTTTTTTGTAACACCTGGCCAGCCCGCTCATATAGGCGTAATTACCGTTAGCGGCAAGGCAGGGACTACCATTGATGAAGTCATGGAAATCGCGCGTCTTCATCCCGGCGACCGCGTTACCTCAGCCCATCTCACCCGGGCTTTGCAGAAGCTGCGGCGACATTTTCAGCGCGAAGACCGCTTGGAAGCGCAAGTTACGCTGACGCAACGGGACTACCATGTTGAGTCCAATACCCTGGATTACACCTTCGCCATATCGCGAGGGCCCGCCGTTGACGTTAGAGTGGACGGCGTGAAATTGCGTCGCGGAGTGATCAAGAAGCTTGTTCCCATCTTCGAAGAAAATGCCGTGGATGATGATCTGATCAATGAGGGAGCGCGCAATCTACGCGACTACTTCCAGACGAAAGGTTACTTTGACGTGCAGGTCACGCAGTCTCAGGTGCAGTCCGGCGATAGCCAGCGGCGCGAGGTGGTTTACACCGTTGACCGCCGCCAACGCCACAAGTTTACTGACCTGGTGATCACCGGCAATAAATATTTCGATCGCGAGGAAATTCGTGAGCGCATGGTGATGCAGCCCAAGGGCGGACTGCAGCTTTATGGCCTTTTCAGCCAGTCCATTCTTGCCCATGACATTCAGTCCATACAAAACCTTTACATCAATAACGGGTTTCTTCAGGTAAAGGTGACGTCAAACGTCAAAGACGACTTTGAAGGCAAGCAGGGACGCATGCAGGTGGCTCTTACCATCACGGAAGGCCCGCAGACGACGGTCGGCAAGCTAAGCATCGAAGGGAACTCCATTTTCTCAAATGATGAGATTCGTGCCGTCATCTCTGCCGCGGAAGGCCAACCCTACTCTGATTCCACGGTGATCAATGACCAGACTCAGGTGATGGACGCTTACTTCAATCGCGGGTTCCCCGATATCAAGTTCGAATATGCGAGCACCCCTGATCCGAATGATCCCAACCGGATCAACCTCAGCTATAAGATCATTGAAGGACCGGAAATTTTTGTGGATAAGGTACTCATTTCCGGGTTGAATTACACGCGGCCGTTTGTGGTGGAACGTGAGATGAAGTTGCGCACCGGTCAGCCACTGAGCCAGCAGAAGATGCTGAACACGCAAAGCCGTCTCTATGACATGGGCATATTCAATGAAGTTAACATGGCGGTGCAGAACCCTGAAGGCGACTCCACGCATAAGAACGTCAACTATCAACTGAGTGAAGCCAAGCGTTACACGTTTAACTACGGCGTTGGCCTGGAAGTTCAGACCGGGCAGTCTGCCAGCACCACCAATCCTGGCGGTACCACTGGCGTAAGTCCGCGCGTGTCTTTTGATATTACGCGACTGAATTTCCGCGGCCGCGACCATACCATCACCCTCAAGACACGTTACGGCAGTCTGGAGAAGCTTGCCTTGATCGGTTATGAAGATCCGCGCGTATTTGATGCTGAACGACTGTCTTTGAACCTGACCACTTTTTACGAGCAAACCAATGACGTGAAGACTTTTACTGCCAACCGCCTTGAAGGTGCGGCTGAGATCAAGCAGATTTACAGCAAGGCCATTACATTGCATTACCGTCTTATTTACAGGCGCGTCGTCACGGACAATCTGGTCATCGATCCCAACGACATACCACTGTTCTCACAACCTGTTCGCGTGGGACTGCCCGATTTCAATTACATCCGCGACACTCGCGATAATCCCATCGAATCGCACAAAGGTTCATTCAATACCGTTGACACTGGTGTAGCTGCGGGCATTTTCGGATCACAAGCCAGCTTTACGCGTGTGGTGGTTGAGAACTCTACTTACTATCAGTTTCACAAGCGTCGCTGGGTGCTCGCCCGATCTACCCGCGTCGGAGTGGAAGAACCCTTCGGCCAGACAAGCTTGATCCCGCTGCCAGAACGCTTCTTTGCCGGCGGAAGCACTTCACTTCGGGGTTTTGGGATCAATCAGGCGGGGCCGCGCGATCTCTCTACCGGATTTCCTCTGGGCGGCAATGCTCTCTTCATCAACAACGTCGAGTTGCGCACTCCTCCCGTGCCCTTTCCTTTTGTAGGAAACAATCTGAGTCTGGCGATTTTTCATGACATGGGCAACGTGTTTGCCACCAGCAGTGACATGGTGAACAGCCTCCTCAAGTTCACTCAACCGAACCGCAACACTTGCCTGGTTCCCACGGCACAGAATTGCAATTTCAATTACAACTCGCAGTCAGTCGGCACGGGAATCCGCTATCGCACGCCCGTTGGCCCGATAAGCATTGATATGGGTTATAACCTGAATCCAACCGCTTTTCCGATTGGTGCGCCAGCACAGCCCGCACCGCCTGCGCCGCCAATTTTACCGTCCTCCCAGGTGCTCAGGCATTTCAATTTCTTCTTTAACATAGGGCAGACCTTCTGATGCGTCACGTTCTGGAACTCGTGCTTGTTCTGCTTGCGATCAACAGCGGTTCTGCGCAGGTTGTCGATCGCATGGTTGCAGTGGTGAATAAGCACGTGATTCTGGAAAGTGAACTTGATCAGGCATTGCGGGTTGAGTATCTGATGCAGGGCAAATCACTGGATAAAATCAGTCCCACGGATTCCTCTGCTGTGCTTGATCGTCTGGTCGATCGGGCTTTGCTCGACCAGCAGATTCTTCATCCTGAAATGCTTGCTCCGACCGCCGAAGAACTGGCTGACCAGGTCAAGGAAGTCCGCCGGCAACTTCCCGGCGCTGCCTCGGATTCCGACTGGAAGGCGCTTCTTGCTACCTATGACCTGACACAACAGGACGTAGAGGACAGCCTGATTACTGAAGTGCGCACGCTCCGGTTTGTTGATCTCCGCTTTCGCGGCCTGGTCCACATCGATAAGAGCGAAATCAATAATTATTATCGGCAGAAATTTCTGCCCGAAGTGCAGAGCCGGGGTGGGGCCGCACCGACGTTGGCGGAAGTCTCCGGTCAAATTGAAAAGATACTGGCCGAACAAAGCATTACTGACATGCTGAACCGCTGGCTAGAGACCCTGCGCGCGCAAGCGCATATAGAGAAGATGATCCCGGTTCCGGCGGTGGCATCAAGCGGGTCTAAGCCATGAGTACCCTTGTGGCCCCACCACCGCCAATAACTCGCCGCAGGCGAAGGTTCTATCTTATTGCGGCTCTCATCCTTGCGGTGCTGGCTATCGGCGCTCTCTTCTACCTTAACAGCGCGTCTTTCCAGCAGACCGTCCGCAACCGCGTGGTCACGGAACTTGAACACATGACCGGTGGCAAGGTTGAAATTGAGTCTCTGGCCTGGAAGCTATCAACCTTGCAGATTGAGGTTCGCGGCCTGACGATCCACGGATTGGAATCCGCCAATGAAGCGCCGTACGCTCATGTCGACCGCATCGATCTTAACGTGAAGATCCTCTCCTTTATTTCACGCAAGGTTGCGTTGAGCAATGTCGCCATTGACCGGGTTGCCGTCCACCTGATCGTCTATCCGGACGGGACCACGAATCAGCCCGAGGCAAGACAAAAAGCCGAGTCGCAGGCAGCGAATAGCTCACGTCTGTTTGATCTCTCGGTCAATCGCATTGAGATCAGCAACGGCACTCTCATTCTGAATCAGGAGCAAATTCCTTTCTCCCTGACTGGAGAAAGCCTGGATGCAGGGATCACCTACTCGGCGAAGGACCAGGGCTATGAAAGCAATATTGCCATGTCACTGCTGTCTGCCCGGTGGCGTGACATTGGTCCTCAACGCGGTGACATTGCTCTGCAACTTCTGTTGCGAAGTAATGAGGCACTGATAAAGTCTCTTCGTGTCAGCACCGCGCGCTCAACTCTTCAAGCGACCGGAAATCTTCGGAATTTCAGCCATCCTGAGCTGCAATTGCAATATGAGGCCTCGCTTGATTTGCTCGGAGTCGCCACGTTGGCGAAGGTCTCTGAGATCAAAGGCGGCCATGGCGATGTGAAAGGTTTCCTTCGTTACCAGGACAATCACTTTACCACGCAGGGGAACGCCGCCGTGAGGGACGGAGAGTGGCAGGATGATGTCCTGCACATTCCGGCAATATCCGGGCTCTCCCCGTTTGCCATCACGGCAGACAAAATCAGTATTCCCAAAATTGTTGGGCACGCTTTCGGCGGAGACGTCCAGGGTGAGTTTCAGCTTCTGAACTGGGCAACGCAGGCAAAAAACACAAAGAGCAAGACTAAGACGAACGCGCCACTCAAGGAGACGGCAAACCTGCAACTGTCCGGGCTCGAGGCAGGAAAGGTTGCAGCCGCTTTTTACAAACGAAGTTTACCCCTGGACAAGGTTCAACTCGTGGGACAGGTATCCGGCGCCATTGCAACCTCCTGGACCGGTTCTCCAAAAAATGTAACTGCCAATTTCAATCTGGAAGTGGATCCTCCACAGAATCCGACGCCGCAGCAGGTGCCGGTCACCGCGCGTGTTCAGGCTGTTTACCATGGCGATCTGCGGCTGCTCGACGTACCCACGCTGAACCTTGCGACGCGCGCGATTCGCGTGAATGCGACCGGACAACTTGGCTCTGATAAAGCGGAGGCGAAAATCTCAGTCAATTCCACGGACTTGCATGAGATCCGGCCCGCTCTTGCCGCGCTCAGTCCCGGCACTCGCATTCCGATCCTTCTTGAAGGACGAGCTTCATACAACGGATCTATCTCCGGAAAGCTTGACGCTCTTTCCACTCATGGCCGGATTGAGCTGGAGAATTTTGATTCGGAGCTCACACATCTGCAAATCTCGGCCGAGCCTGCCCAGTCAGGGAAGGCGCAGAAGAAGGAAGAGCGTATCCACTGGGATTCACTGGTTGGCGACCTTTCTTATTCGCCGAGCCTGGTCAGTTTGCAGCACAGTACCTTGCGCCGGGGCAAGGCGGCCGTGGACTTTTCCACCAGCGCCACCCTCCATCGCGGCGAGTTTGATGACCAGACGAGCCAGGTGAATGCCACTCTGCACATTCAGGACATTGACGTCGCTGACTTGCAGACTCTGGTTGGCGTCCATTATCCAGTTCAGGGAGCGGTGGGTGCGGACATCAAAGCCGGCGGGACTGCTGTGAATATGCATGGCTCCGGCAATCTTCAAATGGCGCGGCTTACGGCCTGGGGTGAACCCTTCCGCCAGTTCAAGACCCAGCTTGACTTCGCTGGACGCGAGTTTCAGCTCAGCAACATCTTTCTTGCTCACAACGGCGCGCAACTGACCGGCGCTGCCGGCTATGACTTCTCCAGGAACAGTTTCAGTTTTGACCTTACGGGCGCAAACATTGACCTTGCCAACATGCGGCGTTTTCAATTGCCGCGGCTGACGGTGGAAGGCGGTGCTGCCTTTCACGTCACCGGTTCCGGCACAGCCGATGCTCCCCAGATCGCCGGCCAGGTTCAGCTCCGTAAGCTTATTCTGAATCATGAGCTGGTGGGCGATTCAGAGATTACCGGTGAGACTCGTGGCGCTGATCTGGTCCTGCGCGGGCGCTCAAACTTTGACAACTCCAATCTTGATATTGATGGCACGGTGCAGTTGCGCGGTGACTGGCCCGGCCAGATGAGGTTAAAGTTCGCGCATCTGGATTTTGATCCTCTCATTCACGCCTTTTTGCAAGGCAGGGTGACCGGTCATTCTTCAGTTGCCGGCAACATTGATATCCGCGGGCCGTTCCTGCGGCCGCGCGAACTGATCATCACCGGCGTGGCCAACCAGCTATCCGCTGAACTGGAGAACGTGAAGCTTCAGAATGATGGTCCGGTTCGATTTTCCATGGACAGCGAATTTGCCCGCCTGAATCAGTTTCATCTCGTGGGCGAAAACACTGACGTGTATGTGGTAGGCGGCATCGGAGTTTCCGGAGACCACATTCTTGAACTGCGCTCCAATGGCCGTGTGAACCTCAAACTTCTGCAGGGCTATAACCCTGACATTATCGCGTACGGTCCGGCATCATTTACGGTGAATTTCGGCGGCAACGTGGCTCATCCGCAGTTAAATGGGCGCATCGATCTGGCCGATGCGGGTATTGCATTCGTTGATTTACCCAATGGTCTAAGCCACATTAATGGCACCTTGGTGTTCGCGCAGGACCGGGTGCAGATTGAGAAGCTCAGCGCGCAGACCGGTGGCGGTGAAGTGAATGTCGGAGGATTTCTCGCCTATCGTAACGGCCTCTACTTTGACCTGACGGCCAACGGAAAAGATATCCGCCTTCGCTATCCGCCCGGAGTGAGTTCGTCGGCCGACGCCAGTTTGCGCTACAGCGGGTCCGCCAGAAGTTCTCTACTGAGCGGCGACATCACCCTGACTCGCTTCGGCATGAATCCGCGTTTTGATTTTGCGCAGTACCTGGCGCAGTCCAGAAAGTCGCAAGCTGTCCCTACGCTCAATCCCTTTCTCGATAATATGCGGCTTGACGTGCACATCAACTCCACACCTGAGCTTCAGGTGGAGACTTCACTGGCCAGGCTTTCCGGCGATCTCGATCTGCACGTCCGCGGGACAGCGGCCCGTCCGGCTGTGCTTGGTCGCGTCAACATTGCGGAAGGTGACATATTTTTCAACGGCACCAAGTATCGGCTGGAACGCGGCGACGTGAGTTTCAGCAACCCGCTCACTATTGAACCGGTAATCAACGTCGAGATGTCAGCACGTGTTCAGGACTATGACGTGACCATTGGCCTGCATGGCAGTGCTGTCGGCGGTAAGGGGTTGAGCCTGACTTATCGCTCCGACCCCCCGCTCTCAAACTCTGACATCGTCTCTCTTCTTGCCTTCGGGCGAACGCGCGGTCAGGATGTTTACAGCGCCTCCCAGGCGACGGGCGGCAAGGATAACACTGCGACCAATGCAGTTCTCAGTCAGGCGCTGAATGCCGCGGTGGGAGATCGAGTGCAGCGCCTGCTTGGCGCCAGCCGCGTCAAGATTGATCCTCTCTACGTGGGCACCACCAATACCACCAGTGCACGTGTGACTCTGGAACAGCAGATCAATAACAACATCACATTGACCTACATCACCAGTCTGGCGCAATCCACGGAGACGGTGGTGCAGGTGGAATACAACATAGACAAAAATGTTTCCATCGTAGCTGTAAGGGACCAAAATGGCGTGTTGGGGTTTGACGTTCATATCCGCCGCCGCAAAAAATAATCATGAGTGTTGAGTTGCAGGATTCTTTCGAAGCCCAGCGCGCTTCCATGGTGGAGCACCAGTTGCGCAGCCGCGGCATTTCCGACGAACGCTTGCTGCAAGCGATGGGCAAGGTGCCCAGGCAGGAATTTCTGGCTCCGGCAAAGCAACAGGAAGCTTATCTGGACCAGCCAGTTGCCATCGGCGAGCAGCAGACCACCTCGCAACCATACATTATTGCGGCCATGCTGCAAGCGGCCGCGGTTGGCGCCAATGATCGGGTCCTTGAAATCGGCGCGGGTTCGGGATACCAGACTGCGATCCTTGCGGAACTAGGTGAGCGAGTCATAGCCGTTGAACGCCTGGAGGGGCTGGCAGCTTCAGCGCAATCAACGCTTCACCGGCTCGCCTATCAAAATGTACAAATTGTGGTGGCCGACGGTTCTCTTGGCTGGGCTCCCGCTGCGCCTTATAACGTGATTGTTGTTTCAGCCGCGTCACCGTCGGTCCCGCCTGCCCTGATTGACCAGCTTGCTCCAGGCGGACGCCTCATAATCCCGGTCGGAAAAGCCAAGGAACAACTGCTGCAACTTATCTTAAAACAAGAAGGTGGAACAATTTCAATGCGTGTTCTGGAAGGCTGCCGATTCGTTCCCATGATCGGGGAGCAGGGATTCGCCGCCTGATCGGAAAACCGGAGATGTGATTGAAGGTCTTGCCGACGCGACCATTCCAATCACGACCAACGGCTTCACCTATCATCCACGGAATGAAGCACTCATTCAGTGGTTTTGCCGGGGTTACTCCATCCAACGCCATCAATCACGCCTATAGCTATCCTGACACTGGCGTGTTGTTGACCGCAGCGGCTACTCTGCAAAATCCGAACTGCCAATAGTTCTGGTTAACCTTGAACGGCATGGCCTTATCGCCATGCCGTTTTTCTTTTCTGCGTTTTAGGTAAGAGAGTTCGATAAAATATCCGGTGCCCCTGTTCACCAACATCAAAACCACTCTGGAAATGATCAAATGGGAGCATTCCATCTTTGCTCTCCCATTTGCTCTGAGCGCTGCCATGCTGGCGGCCGGAGGCCTGCCAACTTTATCTCAAGTGGTATGGATCATCGTTTGCATGGTGTCAGCCCGCTCCGCAGCCATGGCATTTAACCGCCTGGCAGACGCGCAGATTGACGCTGCCAATCCGCGCACGGCAACGCGTGCCATTCCTGCAGGCGTGTTGTCCGGCAGGTTTGTCGCCACGTTCGTCGTATTTTTCTGTCTGGTGTTTGTGTTTGCGGCGGCACAGTTAAATCGTCTTACGTTGTTTCTTTCGCCCGTCGCGCTGGCATTCGTGCTGCTTTATTCCTACACCAAACGCTTCACCCGATGGTCACACCTTGTCCTGGGCTTTGCCCTGGGTATTGCGCCCGCCGCTGCCTGGATAGGCGTTCGTGGTTCGCTCGATCCTCGCATTCTGATTCTTACCGCCGCGGTCACTTTCTGGGTTGGCGGTTTTGACGTTCTGTACGCCTGCCAGGACATAGACTTTGACCGCGCTTACCGCCTCAACTCCGTTCCTCAATCTTTTGGTGTTCCGCGTGCTCTCGCTCTGGCCCGAGTGCTGCACATAGCCATGCTCGTGCTTCTGGTTGCACTGGTGGTCAGCTTCGGACTGGGCAAGATCGCAATGGCCGGGCTGGTTGTGGTTGCCTGTCTTCTGGCCTATGAACATTCACTGGTTTCCAAGGATGATCTCAGCAAGTTGAATGCTGCGTTCTTTACCATGAATGGCGTGATCGCTGTAGTGTTCTTCGTTTTTGTTGCGGCGGACCTGCTGATCAGACGTTGATTGTACCGGCCGAAGCGTCCCGTTGCGGGCGGTTGTTTCAGCTTTTAATAATGCGCTCCTTTCCCTTTGTTCGCAAAATATCATCCGCTTAGCGTTCTATAGCAGATCATAGCTTTTAATTTGCACTCTGGACAGCTTTGGTCTACCTTCAAACTACCAAGGTAGGATCTGATCTATGCGGAGCTACTTCAGCTGCCTGATAGTTCTGGTAGCCTGTGGACTGGCCAGCTACGCTGTGGCTTTATCCGCCGAGGCTGCACCTGTTGCGGCGCAGGCTGCCGATCAGCAACAGACATTCAAGGTTGAAGGAACAGTAGTCAATGAAGCTACAGGACGCCCGATACCACGGGCCCTGGTGGAATGGTATTCCCCTGCCGGGGGATCGATTTCTGTGCTCACGGGAAGCGAAGGCGAGTTTGTGTTCAATGGCGTGCCCCAAGGTCGCGCGCAATTCTCGGTGCAAAAGCCCGGATATTTCACCAGCCATCGGAGGCGCCATGAGCCCGCGTCCGATTCTCTTCAACGTGGGTGCGGATTCAGGCAAACTTACAATCAAGCTGATTCAGGAGGCAGTGATTTCAGGCCGCGTGATGGGCAAGGACGGAGAGCCACTTGAATTTGCCAACATCAGCATTGAGAAGGCCAATGCCAACTCAGTGTGGGGCCAAAGAAATCTCTTGCAGCGGAATTCAGCCCAGACTGATGAAGACGGCAATTTTAGAATTGCTGAGCTTCCACCGGGACAGTATCTGGTTTCGTTGAAAGCCGGCAGCGCTGCGCGACGCATTCTTGGGAACCAGTCAGCGGGCAGCCAGTCTCGCCAACGACCGGAAGCATATCCGCTCAATGTTTATTATCCAGGCGCCGGTGAAGATGCCAATGCAGAGCCGATCAACCTGCTGGCCGGACAGCACATGGAAGTTAACTTTTCTGTTGCTCCGCTACCGGCTTATAGAGTCAGCGGCACGGTAAGCCGGGCGGGGGACTGGAAGAATGTAGGCTCTCCCGATGTGGTGGACCAGTCGCGGGCAGCCGATCTTGAGTGTGGATGAATTCGACCAGCAGACTGGGGTCTTTACCTTTCGAGCTGTACCTGCAGGAACATATACGTTACGTATGGTGGCTACGGATCAATCAGACATTCAATCAACCGTGCAGCGAAGGATTGTTGTCAATAAGGATTTGACCGTGAATTTGTCTCTTGCCGCACCCATTGAGGTACAGGTCAACGTTCGCAAAGAGCTTTGCCGGTAAGAACGCGGTGCTGGTACGTGCACTTACGGTTCAACGGATGGCAAGATTCATACCTCAGATTGTTCTGACTATCCTGCGTTCCAAATGGAATTGCAGCCTAGTAGATGCATCAAGCGTGTTCGTGCACTCCAACTGGAGTCCGCCTGCGCCGACGCCGCTGATGCTTCGCGGCCTGCAACCCGGCAGGTATAAAGTGCATGCATCGCCCATGATGGGCCAAGCCTATATTTCATCGCTGCGTTGCGGCTTTACTGATCTTCTGCATGAAGACCTGGTGGTGCCGGAAAGTGGCCAGCTTCCGCCGATTGAAGCTGTTCTGCGCGACGATCTGAGCACGCTGCGAAGTGTCAGTGAACATTGCCAGGAATACGAGCGGTACCGTCGCGATTCTTCCCGATCCTTTCTCCGCCACCGACCAAGTGAGAAGAACCAATATTACTTCCGATGCCACGGCGTACGCATCGCTGGCGCCTGGCGCTTACAAAGTTTTCGCGTTTGCTGATTCTGAAGATATTGATTTCAACGATCCTGAAGAAGCTGTCGCGATATGAAAAGAAAGCTGCTTCAGTGAATCTGTTGCCGGGCAAAACCAGCACTTTGATGGTGGAATTAATCCATACGGGAGAGTAAATCCGTGATCAGAAGAATCTTGTTGGCGCGAGCCTGTGTCTGTTGATTGCCACGTTGACGAACGCACAACAGCCGAGCCACCCAGGTTTCAAGATTGATGGCCGTCTGGTGGACGGAGCCAGCGGTCAGCCAATCGCCCACGCGCGCGTGGCCATTGCATCCGTAACCCAGCGCAACGAGTTCACCACTATTGTTACCGCTGAGGATGGGCTCTTTTCTTTCAGCGGTCTCAAGCCGGGAAAATACACGTTGTCGGCGCAGGCGCACAGCTATGTTTTTCAGGCGTTCAATCAACATGACCAGTATTCGTCATCGATTGCGGTGGGAGAGAACGCGAACTCCAGCGGAGCTGGTTTTTCGTCTATATAAAGAAAACGTCATTGATGGCACGGTGACGGACGAAGCCGGCGAACCGGTGCGCGACGCACAAATCACGTTGTATCAAACCGGGACAGCCGGCGGCAGTGCAGGTACGCGCGTCCGTTCCTATGGCACCACCAATGATGAAGGGCACTATCATCTTGGTCACCTTGCGCCGGGAGATTACATGATCTCCGTGGTCGCGGATGTCTGGTATGCGCGGAGGCGGCGGAATTTTTCCCGACAATATCTTAACGGGGGAATCGATAACCTCTCAGGGCGCCACATTCAGTTCTTCATATACCGGCATGGGCCGGGGGCGGCAATGTGGGCGAGTTCAGCGTCGAGCGAACCGGAAACCCCCAATCCGCTGGATCTTGCCTACCCTACTACATTCTTCCCGGGCGTGACGGAAGCGGGCTCGGCTTCCGTGATTCATTTGTCGCATGGAGAGAAGTATGTTGCCGATTTAAATCTGCAGCCGGTAAGGGCCTTGCATTTGAAAGTGGCGGGACCGGAGAATCCACAAGCTCGTCTCACTTTCCAACTGACGCAGAAAATGATGGATGGAACTACCGCGCCGGTTTCGACCCAGTCGACGACGCCTGCCGAATGGCGGATGGGAAATCGAAGGTATCGCGCCCGGCCAATACACGCTGACCACCACCACCTATACCCTCTCGAATTCCGGTGGAATGGAAAGCCCGTGAGCAACGATACAAACATCCACCACGCGTGAAATCAACGCCACCGGAAATGACGTGATTGACGATGGAAAGATGACGTCGGCAGCGGTGGTGAAGGCGAAACTCCTGTTTGATCCGGGCGCTGCGGTTTCGAAAACGTCGTCTCTGGTTCTCTTCGATTCCAAGACACGCCGAAGTATTTTTGAGCAAATTCCGGAAAACGGAGAGATTGAATTTAAGGAGCATGTCCCGCCCGGAAGCTACGAGGTGTCCATCAATGGGAATGGCAGCTCGTTCATCCGTTCGGTGATCGCAACGGGAACTCGGGCGTTTGGTCGCACCGTGGTAATTCGTGGAAGCGCACCGGTGAAACTTGAGATCGCGATTGGCAAAGGCCAGGCACAGATCAACGGAGTCGCGTTGCGTGACGGGCAGCCGCTAGCGGGAGTGATGATTGTAGCTGTGCCCAATGATCCGGTGCACAACCAGGTGCTGTTTCGCCGCGACCAGAGTGACAGTGACGGAACTTTCATACTGCCCAACGTTGTTCCCGGAGATTACACCGTGCTTGCTCTGGAAAATGGCTGGGATATGCAATGGCTAAAGCCCGCTGTACTGAAACCTTATCTTGCCCAGGGCGAAGTGTTGAAAGTAGAACAGAACGGGAAGTACGAGCTTAAACTCAAAGTACAGTAGCGGGTTTTCGGGCCTGGCCAATCCAAGTACACTAGCCGTGTATGCGTGATCCGGTTGAGCTGGAAATTTTCAAGAGCCTCTTCCATTCCATAGCGGAAGAAATGGGCGCAGCCCTGAGGCGAACTGCCTTTTCCCCCAATATCAAAGAGCGTCGCGATTACTCCTGCGCGGTCTTTGACGGCCAAGGTGAAGTCGTGGCCATGGGTGACCACATGCCGGTCCATCTCGGATCCATGCCCATGTCAGTCCGCGCGGCGGTTGACGCGCTCGCTCTTGGTCCAGGTGACGTAGCAATTCTGAATGATCCTTTCTGTGGCGGCACGCACCTGCCGGACATCACTCTGGTTGCGCCGGTGTTTCTTCCCGCGAAATTTTCACGGAAGCCGGGCAAACGGCGGACCAGCAGCAAAGGCGGAGATCAAAAACCTGCGTTCTATGTTGCCTCGCGCGCCCATCATGCGGATGTCGGTGGTACTTACGCCGGATCCATGGGCATCTGCCGCGAAATTTATCAGGAGGGAATTCGTATTCCTCCCGTCAAGCTGATCGCCAATGGCCAACTTCAGCAGGACATCTTCCGGCTGTTACTGACCAACGTTCGTACACCGGCTGAACGTGAGGGTGATTTGAACGCGCAAATTGCTTCCTGTTATACCGGCGCCGCGCGGCTGCTTGAAATTGCCGAACGTTACGGAATGCCTCGCGTGCAGCAGGTGATGGATGAATTGCAGGACTACTCGGAAAAGCTGATGCGCGCCTTTCTCAGTGAAGTCCCGCCCGGTCGTTACGAAGCTGAAGATTTTTTGGACGACGATGGCGCCGGCTCAGGCCCAGTACGCATTGCGGTCGCCATTACCTTTGCTCCGGCTGTGAAGGGCAAGCCCATTGCAACCGTGGACTTCACTGGCTCTGCGCAGCAGGTGTCCGGCAGCATCAATGCCGTGGATGCTATCGCTTTCTCCGCCTGCTTCTATGTTTTCCGCTGCCTGTTACAGGAAGATGTCCCAGCGGCTGCTGGGCTGATGCGCCCTGTGCGCATGATCGCTCCTTCCGGAACGGTGGTGAATTCGCGGCCGCCTGCGGCGGTGGCCGGCGGCAATGTTGAAACCTCGCAGAGAATTGTCGACGTGCTGTTGCGGGCGCTGGCCCAAGCCATGCCGGGTCGCGTTCCGGCGGGCTCTTCCGGCACCATGAATAATCTTACGATTGGCGGAATCGATGATCGTACCGGGGAGTCTTTCGCCTACTACGAAACGATTGCGGGCGGAATGGGTGCGCGTCCTGATCGTGAAGGCGTAAGTGGAGTGCACACGCACATGACCAATTCTTTGAACACGCCGGCCGAGGCCCTGGAGTATGCCTATCCGTTGCGCATCACTGAATATTCCATTCGAAAATCGAGTGGCGGAGCAGGAAAGTTTCGTGGTGGAGACGGCATTGTCCGCGAAGTTGAATTGCTGAGTGACGCTGAGGTGACGCTTCTCGCCGACCGCCGCACGCGCGGTCCTTACGGATTGAATAGTGGCAGTGACGGTTCTCCGGGAAAAACTGAGGTCGTTGATCGCGACGGAACCACCCGCCAGTTACCTGGCAAGACCAGCGTTGCGCTTAAAAAAGGTGCGCGCGTACGTATTTCTTCACCTGGGGGTGGCGGCTGGGGGAGTAGTAGAAGGCTTCATCCCGAATCCCCGTCAATGAGGCAGCGTTTTCTTCGGCTGCCGAATAGGGGTGAGGGACCTTGTGTTTGCCTTTGATTCTGTAAGCTGATCAAAAGCTCAAGGTCCCTCCGTCCTACTCACGCGCTGTAGACGACGCGCGTTCGCCTAACGGACGTCGGGATGACGAGACAATCAACAACAATTACTGCGGCGTCGGGGTTGGCGTCGGTTTCTTCTTGCGATTCAGTACCTGACCCAGTATCCCGTTGATGGCATCTTGCGTAGACTGCGGTGATGCTGCTGGTGTTGCTGCCGGTGATGCTGCTGGTGCTGCCGTGGATCCCTGCGGTTGCGCGGGTTGCTGTTGTTGCGGTTTGCCGCCTAGAGCCCCGAGCACTCCGTTGATTGCGCCCTGTGTTCCCCCTTGGCCTGCGGGGGCGTTGTGTCCCTGATTGCCCCCCAGCACCTTGCCCAGAATCCCATTCGTCAATTGTCCCGGGTTGCTCGAGTTTGGCAGAAGGTTGTGCAATTTCATTTGCGCGATCTGCTGAATATCCGGCGCCACCTGCGGATGCTGAAATGTTCCGGTGACCAGAACGGGCAACACAAGCTCGCCCTGATTATTAGCCAGGGCAGTGTTCATGAAGCCGCCAATCTGGTTGCCGCCAACCTGCTGGCTCAATGCTTTGTTGAGCACAGCCATCACTTTCATGTTCAGTGACTGGTCGGCCAGATTGACCAGGCCGGGGCCAGCCAGGTGCCGCCATCAATCACGGCTTTCAGATTGTTGGTTTGAGCAACTCCGTTCTTTACGTCAAAGTTGCCGGTTAGCGCAACAGATTGGTAAACCCTTCGGAGCAGTGGGAACGGCTGTACCAAGGAATTTTCCTACGGACGCCAGTTCATGCAGCAAGTCCAGTTTCATCAGCTTTCCGTTGCTCAGGTCGACAGCGCAAGTTGTCCGTTCAGGCTGCGGGCGATCGTGTCAGCAGAGGTCGAACTAAAGCTGGCATTCACGTTGCTTGAGAGCAGTCCGTAGAGAGTTTGCTTCACATCAGAGACTGAGGAGATCAGCTTGTTGGCATCAACCTTTTCCGTCTTCAAATTTACGTTATAGACCGGTTGTGCGGGGCGCAGGTCGATAGTGACATTTCCCGTTTCCTTGCCGTTATAAACGTCTGCTGTGAGCGGGTTGAGTTTGATCACGCCATGATCCAGCGTCACGTTCGAGTGCGTGTTATTCAGGACAAGATCGTTGTAAGTGATCGTTCCAATCGCGACCGTGCCAGTTCCCGTCATTTTGGTCACGAGACTGGGCTCTGCATTCGTGTGGGTTTGGGCGTCAGCCCGCGGCGTTAGCTGCCAGAAGCTGTGTGAATCAGCGCGTTTGGCCGGAGCAGCCGGCGTTGCCGTTAGACTTTGCAACTCGACTACATCAATCTTGTCGGCATTCAGCGAGAACTGTACCTGCGGGGCGGCAAAATCTTTGAGCGTAAGCTGACCGGTGGCATTGGTCTGGCCTATAGACACCGCAAGGCTTTTCAGGTTCGCCGAATTCTGGCTGAATGCAATGTCAGCATTCTTGATCTGAATCGGCTTGGTCAGCGACGGCATCTTCAGCGAAGCGCCTTGAATTTTGCCCGTTCCATTGAAAACCAGGGCCGACATATTTTTTGTCGGGCCTTGCGCGTGCACATCCAGGCTTAGAAGTCCGTCACCCGTGATGCCGTCAGCGGCGCTTACGCCAGCGGCTTTGGCAATGCTGAGCAGTTCGCCGATTTTCGCGTTGCCGGCCCGAAGGGCAGCATTGATCGTACTATTGGCGGCTGTGTATTGGGCCAGCGCAAAGTTGACGCCAACGCTGGTCGATCCAGTAGCCGCAGTGAAATCATTGGAGCGAATGGTGTCCGGCGTGAGCGCCAGCTCAATATTGGAAATACTTACCGGCTGCGGAACTTCGCCGCCGCTTATGTTTATGTTGTGCGCAGAGAGCTGGCCATTGAGCGCCGGTTTGTCTGTAGCGCCACGTGCCTGGATATTTGCGCTCACTTCTCCACGCACATCCATGCCCTTACCAAATGCCACGCCAAAGGCCGAGGCCAGGCGGGCTGCTTCTTGAATCGATGCGTTCGCCGCAGTCAGCTTCATATCGAGCTGTGCCGGATTCGGTTTCGTGTTCAGTGTTCCTGCCACTGTGATGGGAGTATTGCCCAGCTTGATGTTGCCCTTGCTGATTTGTATGACATCGGCTGTGAGATCGTCGGTCAGGTCATAATCCAGCGTGATGGGATATCCAATCTCGACTTTGTGGATATGCGGATTATCAAATTTGATTTTGCCGACCGAGGCCAGTTTCCCCGACGTGTTTTTCACCGTGGCATCACCGCTTATCAGCGCATCGATTCCCTGCAGTCCTTGCGAGTTCAAAAACTTCTGTGCGGCGGAAAGTGATACCTGGTCCAGTTTCAACAGGCCATCAAAAGGCGTGTTCATCAGGTCAGCCTGTTGGATGGGGCCGCCTTTGCCTTGCAGATAAATTGCCTGTTTGCCACTGCCCGGGAGGTGTGCCGTTACTTTTAGTGAGAACTGCTGATTGGGAGCAAAGTCAGACACGTTCATATCAATGTGGTCATAGACTGCGCGTGACTGATGCTTTTGCAGATCGGTGATGGCCACCTGACCGTCATTGATCGACAACTGCGACAGGGTGAGCTGCCCGGCAGGTTTGGATTCGGGTACAGGCGTAGCTCCCGCTGCCGGTGTCGCAGCCGGCTGTGGTGCGGGCGTCGCTGAGGCGGCGGGTTTTGCTTCCTGGCCGAGGGTGGCAAAGTTCCATGCACCCTGAGCGTCGCGTATCAACTCGATGTACGGACGGTTCAGCTCCAGAGAATTGACTTCAACCTGTTTGTGCAACAGTGGAAGCAGATTCACACTGACCGCAAGCTTTTCCACCCGGGCGAAAGGCTGTGAGCTTTGAAAGCGAGGATCTTCCGCAATGACGGCGTTCTGTACCTGAAATGAGGGCGGAAACAGTCCCAGGCTCATTTCGCCCAGTGTCACAGGCCGTCCCAGGCGCTTTTGCAATTGTTCCTGAATTTGAGCGTGGTACTGGTTTATGTCAATTAGGTGCGGCACAATCAGTGCTGCCGCAACTATCAATACCACTAAGACCAAAGCTGCTATCGCCAGCTTTCGCATCATCACACCTCAAGCGGCTTGCATAAAAACTTAAAGAGATTACTGCTGTGTGGGGAATTCCTATGTTTAGTTGGAAGCCGCGCGGTAAGGTTCGGTTGTACTAGCTTGATGCAGATAAGTGATGATGAGAAAAGAAGTTAGGGTTTTTGTTTCAAAACTTCAGAACGCCGTTTGCGGAATTTCTCCGGCTTCTTGAGACCAAGGGCAATATCGGCCAGCTCAAGCAATCGCGAACCGGCGGCTGAAGCCGGTGGTTCACTCCATTTTCGCGTAGTGATGCCATCTGCTGAAGTGGGTTTTGAAGCAACCCACAAATCTGCCGATTTTTTCTGATCCGCATCCCGATTGGAATTCTTCTTTCTGGAATCCATCCCTTTGCCAACTATTTTTTTCTTTGGCAGGTTCTTGGGCAAGTTTTCAGACAAGACGATCCTCAATGGAAGAGAGTTGCTACTTCAGTGTAACGCCAGTCCGGCTTAGCCGGAATGAATTCTTCATCGTAGTCCTGAGATCATTTTCACATGCGTTGACGGTGGTGCCGAAATGCTGCTAAACTCAGCTTTCACATACACTTATCCCACCAGAAGAGGGTCCACGTGCAAGGTTACACCCGCCGCCAATTAAAAGAAGATCGATTTGCTGAATCAGCCCAGGAAGCTGCCCATTGGGCGGCTGGACACCAACGCCCATTGATCGTGGGCATTGCAATTGCTCTTGTAGCGATTATCGGCGGCGTTGGCATTTTTACCTGGATGAACCGGCAAAGTGACAAATCGAATTTTGCGCTGGGTGAAGCCATGCGGATTTTTAACGCTCCTGTACGCCCAGCCGGCACGCCTGCAATACCGGGCGATACCAGCAGCTATGCCGGCGCCGTTGCTCGCGCCCAGGCCGCACAAAAAGCGTTCAAGAATGTTGCCGATAGCTATTCCATGAGCAAGCCCGGAAAGGTGGCTCGATACATGGAAGGCGTATCAGCCATGCAGGCAGGCGATAACAATCTGGCGGAGCAGGAGCTTAAAGCCTCTGCCGATTCGGGTGACAAAGAAGTAGCGTCAATGGCGAAGATGGCGCTCGCATCATTGTATCGTTCCACCAATCGCCAGGGCGATGCTGCGCGCATTTACAAAGACCTGGCTGATCATCCAACGGCAACTGTCTCCAAGGCGGCAGCCCAGCTCGAGATGGCGGAGATGTATGAAGCCACGGACCCGCAACAGGCCGCAAACCTGTATCAGCAGATACAAAAAGAAAACCCGCAAACTGCCGCCGCTCAAATTGCCTCCAGCAAGCTTTCCGGCGGAAAACAGGGACCACAGCCCAACTTTTAGGCAGAAATCATCAACAGATTCCGGCTTCTTGTTCAAGTTCCCTGAACGGCAAGAAACCGGTTATCGTTGCCGGCTGCAGCCAAACCCTGACGGCCGCAGCGCATCATGATAACTGGTGATTAACACTAAATCGTTCGGAAAATATGTTTCCCAGGAGTGACGCATGAAATCTTTCTTAGCAGGCTTAGGAATTGGAATCGGACTTGGAATTATCTTCGCTCCCATGAGTGGCGAGGAAACACGTAATAACCTGCAGCAGCGCGCGGGAGACCTGAAAGACTCCGCCCTTGATCTGGTTGACCAGGGTAAGGACCGCGTGCGCACCACCGTCTCAGCCATTCGCGGACAAGCCGAGCGTTTCACCAGTCAGGCATCCGATGCAGTCAAGAGCGCCACTGGCACTGATCCCCGCAATCTGTAAGTCATCGAGATCCGGCGGTTGCCCATGCGCCGCCGGGCCCAACCTTGACACTCCCTCCTAAGCCCTTTATTCTTAGTAGTCTGCTGCGTTATCCCTGCAAAGATCAGGTTCGAAGCTCCGGAGTTTGTATGTTCATAAAAGTAAAGGACCTTGAGCTCCGGAAATTGGAATTTGATGAAGCGTTTCCACCCGGAGCATTCGAACTGGGTGAAGACGTGACCCAGACCTCGCCCCTGAAAGCTTCAGGGCGGGCGGAACTGGTTCGGGAGAATCGAGGCGGGAAGAATATCGTGGATGATATTCGCCTGGTAGGGAAGTTTTCCGCCAATGTCCAGATTCTCTGTGCTCGCTGTCTGAAGCCAGTGCAGAATTCGGTGGCTGAGGATTTTGATTTGATCTACCGCCCGCAAGGCGTGGACGCCTCAGGCGAAGAAAATTCCATCAATCAGGCTGAAACTGAGATTGGGTATTATCAGGGTGAAGGGGTGCTGCTGGAAGATGTTCTAAAAGAACAGATTCTTCTTGCGCTCCCGGTTAAGCAAGTCTGTGATGCAGCCTGCAAAGGTCTGTGTCCGCAATGCGGGACCAACCTGAACACGGGAAATTGCGACTGCACTTCCCCGGTGTCTGATCCGCGCTGGTTGGCGCTGGAAGATATTCGCAAGAAATTACAGCAATAAAAGTTTTTACAGCGTTGGAGCCGCGGGCCCAGTCCCAGGCGGCTCATTGAAAGGGAATTACCATGCCAAATCCAAAACGGCGGCATTCAAAGGCTCGAACTTCGAATCGCCGAGCCCACGATTTTTTGACCGCACCTTCCGTCTCAGAGTGCCCGAACTGCCACGAACGGAAATTACCTCACCGCGCCTGCCCCAAATGCGGCTACTATAAGGGCCGCGAAGTAGTGGAAGTCAAAGAATCCAAATAGTGCGCACAAATTCGTGAAAATAGTCATAGCGGTCGATGCAATGGGCTCAGACCGTGCCCCGAAACCGGAAATTGAGGGAGCACTGCTGGCCGCCAAGCATTATCCCGGCGTGAAAGTTTTGCTGGTAGGGCCGGAAGATCAGCTTCGCAGGGAGCTGGCGGGCCACCCATCCGCTTCGCGCATGGACGTTGACGTGGTTAACGCCACGGAAGTCATCACCATGCATGAGAAGCCGGTGCAAGCGGTTCGCACGAAAAAAGATTCCAGCATGCTGGTTGGACTGCGTCTGGTCAAGGACAAGACTGCTGTTGGTTTTGTTACGGCCGGCAACACCGGCGCCGCGATGACGGCTGCCAAGATGGTGCTGGGAACGCTTCCCGGGGTGGACCGTCCCGCGCTCGCCAACGTTTTTCCAACCTCTGTGGGCAAGCACAAGCCGGCGATTCTCATCGACGTTGGCGCCAACGTTGATTCCAAGCCGCAGAACCTGGCGCAATTTGCCATCATGGGTGAGATCTATTGCCGGGCTATCTTCGGCACCGCCAAACCGACTGTTGGATTACTTTCCGTCGGTGAAGAAGAAGGCAAGGGCAATGAGCTTACACGCCAGGCTTTTGCATTATTGAAAGAACTGCCCATCAACTTTGTAGGCAATGTCGAAGGTCGTGATCTCTACAACGGCCGCGTTGACGTGATCGCCTGTGACGGCTTTGTCGGTAACGTCGCATTAAAAATATCGGAAGGCCTGGTCGAAGCCGTCCGTTATCTACTGCGCGATTCGCTCACTTCCACCATCACGTCAAAAGTAGGCGCTTTACTGGCGCGCAAGGCATTCACTAACTTCGGCAGAAAGCTGGACTATTCCGAATACGGTGGAGCCCCGCTACTGGGGATCAAAGGAGTGGCAATCGTCGGGCATGGCGCCTCCAATGCGAATGCCATCAAGAATGCGATCCGCGTGGCCAAGCAGTATCACGAATCGGGCATCAATTCACGCATTGAGGAAGGGCTTGGCCGCATTGAAGTTTAAACCGCGTAAGCTGCAACGCCAGCAATGAAAGACATGACTCAATCGGTGACTGCTTTTCTTTTCCCAGGACAGGGATCTCAAGCCGCTGGCATGGGAAAAGAGCTGGCCGCGTTGTATCCGGTTGCCCGCCACACCTTTCAGGAAGCCGATGACGCGCTCGGGTTTTCCATCTCACAGCTTTGCTTTGAAGGCCCTGATGAAAAGCTGAAGATGACAGAGATTACCCAGCCGGCCATTCTCACCATGAGCGTTGCGGTTTACCGCGTGTTGCAGGAAAAGGGCCTGGTTCCCCAATTTGTTGCCGGACACAGCCTGGGCGAGTACTCAGCCCACGTGGCTGCCGGCACTCTGGAGTTCTCGGACGCCGTGCGTACCGTCCGCAATCGCGGACGATACATGCAGGAAGCCGTACCGGCTGGGCAGGGCGCAATGGCGGCGATTCTGGGCATGCCTCTCGATCAACTGGAAAAGGCCTGTGCTGACGCAGCTCAAGGCGAGATCGTGTCGCCCGCCAATATCAATTCCGCCGATCAGGTGGTCATCTCCGGCTCCGCCCCCGCTGTGCAGCGCGCCGCTGACCTGGCCAAAGAACAGGGAGCTAAAAAGGCCATCATGCTCCAGGTGAGCGCGCCTTTTCACTGTGCCATGATGCAACCGGCTCAGGACCGTCTGGCCGCTGACCTGGCTGATCTCACGTTTAACGACCCTGATTTCCCTGTCGTCGCCAATTTTGACGCCAGTCTCAAGACCACTGGCGCGGACTCACGTGCTGCCCTTGTCAGGCAGGTTACCGGCGCGGTGCAATGGCTGGGCTGCATTCGCAAGCTGATTGATGCCGGCGCGCGGACATTCATTGAGGTCGGCCCCGGCAAAGTCCTTACGGGACTGATGCGCCAGATTGATCGCACTCAGACGGCCCAAAACGTGGAAGATGAAATGTCCTTGCAAAAGGTAATGAACTCATTGGCTGCCCCCAGCAAGGAATAAACGCGTTTCCCATTCTCATTCGCCGGCCGAGCGAATCAAGCGGCTTGGAAGGCGGCTTTTTGCCTGCCAAATCCCGTAAACTCGCCGTTTAGCCTTGTTTTTTCACCACTTAACCCGGGAATCAAGCAAGTTATCTATTTCGCTACAGTTTTTGCCTTTAAGTCTTTATAATTCGGCGGCATTTAAGCACGGGCCTATGTGGCCCGCGTAACTAAACGAGAGAAACAAGGAGACTTGGGAGACATGAAGACAACAGCTAAGTTAATGGCGATTTGCATGATGATGGCGTCTTTGGGCTTTGCTCAGGGCGATACCAAGAAGGCCGATGACAAGAAGGCCCCTGCCGCTGCCACCGATACCAAGAAGGACGACGGAATGGCGAAGACGAAAAAGTCCAAAAAGGGCAAAAAAGGCAAGAAAGCCGATGCCGCCCCAGCAGCAACACCTGCAACCAAGTAAGTTTTACGCCTTTTCAGGTAAGAACCAGGAACGCCCCTAGCTGAACGCGCCTTTGCTGGCCAGTTCTGCGCGATTGCGGGCGTTCCGTTTTCTTTGCTCTCATTTCGGTGCGCCGCAAACCGCTTCCTGTGGTGACAGCGTGATCGTCCTGCTCTTCTTTTCTACCCACATCGAAAGCGGCTTCGCACTGACGTTATTGATGGTCACAACAATAATCACGCCACTCGGTGAGTAGAAGGCCTTCCTGGGTGGCTCAATGGAACAATCCACGTGATGACTGCTGATGGTGCCGTAATCGCCTGATGGACCCCAGTCCAGCAGGAACTGGGATTGGGTGTACTGATCGTATTTGCCGGGATGCTGCTTCCAGTCCGGATCGGCGTTGTAGAGGGCGTAGGCAGCGTCATAATCCTTGCGTTCCAGCGCCTGGAAGAACCTGTTGATGACCTGCTCTTCAGGATAGAAGCGAAAAAACCACCAGACCGATCCCACAACCAGCACAGCGATGACCGCGATCCCAATGATCCGCCAGCGTCTTTGTGCCGGCCGAGGATCGTATTCTTGTGCGTCCATCAATCCCATAGAAAGTCCTTACAAAGTGCGTTTGAACAGCAAGGTGGATAAAACGAACATCACTACGGCGAACGTTCCAAGATACAGCAGGTCTGGCCAGATTGCAGCCAGCCCCACGCCTTTCAGCAGCACAGCCTTAAAGCCGTGTACGGAGTAAGTGAAGGGATCAACAAACGCGATAGCCTGCAGCCATTTAGGAAACGCCTGGGTTGGATAAATGGCGCCGCTGGGAAAGTACAGCAAAGTATTCAAGATGCCAAAAATGGCGCGCGGTATCAGCGGATCGCTTACCCGCACCATCATGAAAAACATCATGCCGATGAACGCGAATGATGTGGTAACAATGAGCAGCAGGAGCCAGAAAAAATTTGCCGGAACAAAGCTGCTACCCACGCCGGCGATCAAAGATCCAATCACAGTCAACACAATGCCGGCGCCCATGGCTTTCAGCGCACCGGCCACGTTGAGGCCGCCAACCAGTTCAACCTTGGTGATGGGCGTCACCAGATAGCCTTCGTGCACGCCACGCGCCTTGTCGTCGATGTATACAATGCCGCCGCCGATCATTACGCTCACGAACATGGCAAGCGTGATCGATCCGGGCAGCAGGTATTTCATGTACTCGATATACGGATAGAGCTCCACCACCTCCAGGGCCATCTGCTGCGCTACGCGGGGCTTTACGTCAGGATCATTGAGTGATGTGACCAGATCATTCAACGTCTGCTCGAATGTGGAAGTCAGAAAATTATCGGTGTTATCCAGGACCAGGCCAAGGCGCGGTCGTGCATGGGCGTATACGTCGCGGGAGAATTGCGGAGGAATTACGATACCGGCATTCAGGTCGCCCTTGCGGACGTCCGCCACCATCTGCTTCTCATCGGTGTAGAGGATTGGTTGAAATGTACGAGCGTTGCTTTGTACCGCGCGCAAGGCTTCGATTACCCGAATCGATTGCGGCCCCGCATCTTCATTCACGATGCCCAGCTTGGCGTCGCGGATCTTACCTCCAAATGCGTTACCCAGAACAATGAGCTGCACCAGAGGGAAGACCATGGCCGCCATCATGAGCGCCGGTGAACGAAAAAACTTTCGCAGATCGCGCTCTACGATGGCCATCATGCGTTCACTTTGAAAGAATGCCATCGTTTTACTTCCCCCACGCTACGGGCGATTGATAAAGCGGCGCGTCGGCCAGCTGGTCACGCAGCTGACGTCCGGTGTAATGCACAAATACGTCATCCAGCGTTGTGGTCTGCACGGTCAATGACTTAATGGCAACGCCTTCGCGCACTGAAGTCTCCACCAGATCCGTGGTGGTGCGGGAGCCGTCGTCGGTAAGAATGCGATACATATCTGAGCCTTCGGGCTGCACTGAATTCACGGCAGGCAATTTGGCGAGCTGTTGCTTCCAGTCACCTGGAGCATTGGTGAATTGCGCTTCAATCACACTGGACCCGGGAATGCTCGACTTCAATGCCCGGGGTGAATCCAGCGCCACCAGTTTGCCGTGGTCCACAATCGCAATACGATCACACAAACGGTCGGCTTCGTCCATGTAGTGCGTGGTGATCAGCACGGTGAGGTTCCGTTTCTTCTTGATCTCACCAATCATCTCCCACACGGCCACGCGCGAGACCGGATCAAGGCCGGTGGTGGGTTCGTCGAGAAAAAATATTTTTGGGCGATGCACCAGTCCACGCGCGATCTCCAGCCTGCGGCGCATGCCGCCGGAAAGATTACGCGCCGGAGCATCACGCCATTGTGTCAGGTCAACCAGTTCCAGAAGTTCGTCAATCGATCGCTCACGCTCGCCGGACGGGATACTGTAAAGCTTGGAATAGATGCTGAGATTTTCCCAGACGGTCAGATCGCCATCACTTGTCATGGCCTGCGGGATCACGCCCATGCAACGGCGCGCCTGATTCGGTTCCTTACGCACGTCATGGCCGTCAATGTAAGCAACACCGGAAGTGATCTCCAGCAAGGTCGTCATCATGCGGATCAGAGTGGATTTTCCCGCACCGTTCGGTCCCAGCAAGCCAAAGACCTCACCTTCGCTCACGTCAAAAGAGACACCATCGACGGCTGTGAAGTTTCCATAACGCTTCACAATGTCCACAACCTGGATTGCCTTTTTGGCGGTCATCAAGCGCCGCCTCGCTTGGATTTGGGCACCAGGACTTCAGCCGTCATCCCCGGGACGAGCGTATTTTTGCTGTTTTCTACGGAAAGCTTCAGGGCGATGGTCTTGATGTCCCGCTTGCGGCGATTCACGTCCCGTTGCGTCGCGAAGTCAGCTTCCGGGGCTTTGAAGATTACCTTGCCCATGACCTCAGCGCCGGAAGGCAAACGGACCTTCAACTGATCGCCAAGAGCAATGTTGGTTGCTTCCGTCTCCGGAATGGCGGCACGCACCCAGGTGTCACTCAAATCGGTGATGATCACGATTGGGACTCCCACGTTCACCACTTCACCTTCGCGGGCAGCGCGCACGGTAACCGTGCCGTTTACCGGCGCCAGCACCTTGGTATATCCCAGCCGGGTTTCTGACGCTTCCAGTTGCGCTCTGGCATTGAGTTGCTGTGCCCGGGTAGCAGCCACGGTGCTTTGGGCAGCATTGGCCTGATGCGTGCGGGCTTGCGCTGTGGCCAGATCGGCTTTTGCGGCATTGACCTGATCCTCAGCCGCCCGGGCGAATGCCTGTTGCGCTTTCAACTGCGCTTCAGCCTGGTCTGCCGCCTGTTGCGAATTGATGCCCTGTTTCGCCAGGGCCACGGAACGCCGTGTATCACTCTCAATTCGCTGCAAATCAGCCTGGGCCTGCGCCAGAGTGGCCTGCGCCGCCCGCAGGCGTGCCTGCGAGTTGACCACGCCGCTGGATGTCTCGCCGGACATCTGCTCTTCGGTCGGCGCGCGTCTGAGCCACCTGGTAGCGCAGGCTGGCGAGCAATGCCTCTGCGGCCTGACGGTCAGCGGTCAGTTCCTGAGAATCCAGTACCGCGACGGTATCTCCTATTTTGACCACGGTGCCTTCATCCACGGCGAGGCGTTCAATCCGGCCCATAATTTTAGGGCTCACCACTACCTGGTTGGCATCCACGGTGCCAATCAGCACCAGGTCAGAAGAATGGTCCGCGAGCCAGAAAAAAATAGGCAGCAGCAATTACCAGCAACAAACCCAGAAAGGCGAAAAATTTGTTTCTCTGGTTCACGTTATCCCTTTTTAAGCGCCGGGTTGAATACCGCGGCGGAGACAAAATCCAAAATGGCGGCGCGGCGCGAGGCAATGCGCTCAGGTGACGTTGGATCGCCCGGAGACATGGCCTGCTGCGCGGGAAGACTGATGAAATAAAAAACAATCGTGCCCAGTATTGACGTTATGGTCTGGGTGGGATCTACCGGCCGGAAGTCGCCGGTTTCTATTCCGTGTTGCAACAGAACCTGGATCTTGGTGTAAATGGGCTTCGCGTAGTGCTCCAGGACTCGACTGGCAACGGGTGACAGTGTTCTACCCACGGTGCGCATGAACTCGCGTTGCACCAGTCGCGGATAAACCGGAGCACTGGCGATGTAGTCAAAATGCGCTTCCACGTACTTCAACAGCTTTTCTCTGGGTTGCAGTGAAGCGTTGTCCAATACGGCCATCACGCGATCATGCAGGCCACTGAATACCTCTTCCAGAGCGGCAGAGTAGAGGCCTTCTTTGTCCTTGAAGTAGTAGTAAAGCAGTGCCTTGTTGACGCCGGCGCGACGCGCAATCTCATCCGTCCGTGCGCCGGTTACGCCCTCATGTGCGAACTCTTCCAGCGCCGATTTCAGGATGGCCGCACGGGTCTTCTCCGGCTCGCCACGGGAGCCCGGACGTCCGGGTTTTGTTGAGATTGCCGTTGTTTAATTAGAGCAGTTATTTAGTTATTGAAAGCGTTGGCAGCACCGCCAAATGCAACGTTAATATCGTCTAATCGGCTTGCCTGCTCCTGGCAGGGCGATCTTTCGGGCTGCTTTGCTAAAATGAGGAGTTTGCCTTCTTCATCCCACGCAAACACAGGGAACCGAATGTCTGAAACCATGCTTGCCGTAGTAAAACCGGAGGCTGCTCCGGGCGCGGATGTGCGCCAGATGCCGCGCCCAAAATTTGGCCCGGATGATGTCCTGGTCAAAGTGAAAGTCGCCTCAGTCTGCGGCACCGATTTGCACATATACAACTGGGACCAATGGGCACAGAACCGTATCAAGCCGCCCTTAATCCCAGGCCATGAATTCTGCGGATACGTGGAAGCCATCGGCAAAAACGTGACGGCGGTCAAGGAGGGCGACTTTGTCTCGGCGGAGATGCACGTGGCCTGTGGCAAGTGCTACCAGTGCCGCACCGGCGAAGCCCACATCTGCCAGCACGTGAAGATCATTGGCGTGGATGCCAACGGGGCGTTCGCCGAATACGTGACCATTCCTGAGTCAAATATCTGGAAGATCGATCCGGCAGTCCCGGCCGACTATGCCAGCGTGCTTGATCCGCTGGGTAATGCCGTTCACACGACACTGGCCGGCGAGATTGCCGCCAAGACCGTGGCAGTAATCGGCTGCGGACCGATCGGGCTGTTCTGCATCGCTGTGGCGCGCGCCTGTGGCGCAAGTGAAGTGTTCGCCCTGGAAGTAAACGACCATCGCCGGAAGCTTGCGGAAAAGATGAAGGCCGACCATGTGCTCAATCCGGCCAAAGATAATGTCTACGAGAGCGTGATGAATGCCACCGGCGGCACCGGCGTGGATGTGATCCTTGAAATGTCAGGCCATCCCGATGCGATTCGCCTGGGCTTCAAGATCCTGCGTCTGGGAGGTCGGGCTTCTCTGCTGGGAATTCCATCCAAGCCCATGGAACTAAACCTGGCAGAGGACATCATCTTCAAAGGCGCGCAGGTGCAGGGAATCAACGGCCGCCTGATGTACAAGACCTGGTATCAGATGAACGCTTTGCTGAAAGCCGGAAAGCTGGATCTTGATCCTGTGATCACCGATCGGATGCCGATGGCTGACTTCAGCAAGGGCATGGACCGTTTGCGGACTGGCGAGGCGAGCAAGATCTTGTTGTATCCGAATGGAATGCCGAAGAAGAGTTAGCCGCAGATTGAGCGGATAAACGCAGATCAGAATTAGCCGCGAATCTCGCGAATGAAGGCGAACAACATGGCAACACCTACCGTTCAACCCGATGGCACTCAACTGGCGGAACTGCGGCAGCAATTGAATGCATGCTCTGCGTCCGCGGAAAAACTTATTGCTTCGATTTCAGAAAACAAGGTAAATCTCCGCGCCATTGACGGCGCCTGGTCTATCGCTGAATGTGTTGCGCATCTCACTTCGACAACCGCCGTGTACCTGCCCATCATGAATTCTGCCCTGAAGGATGCCCCGGCGGGAGATGGGCCCTACAAGATGGACTGGCGTGGCGGGATGCTCAAATGGATATTGGAACCGCCGTATCGCACCAAAGTGAAGACGATTCCCAGCCTGGAGCCCATCGTCAACGACCCGAGACGAGTGCTCCCGGATTTCCTGGCCAGCCAGCAGGAATTCCTGAACGCGATGCAGATGTGGAACGGCCGTGCTCTCGATAAGGTTTTCATCTCGTCGCTCTTCAACCAGCGACTTCGCTATAACATATATTCGTTATTCAATGTGGTCGCCGCCCACCAGCGCCGCCATCTGTGGCAAGCGCAGCGCGTCAAAGAGCAAATTCAGGGAAAATAAAAAATGCCGACACAAACCAGCCGCCCGCAACTTTCCTTCCTCACTGACCAGATGAATGAACTCAAAGCCAAAGGCACGCACTTCAACCTGCGTGTGCTCGATGATGAGCAGGCGCCGGAGTGCACCATTGACGGCAAGCATGTCATCAACATTGCGTCGAATAATTATCTGGGCCTGACCACGCATCCCAAATTGCGTGCCGCCGCCATGGACGCGCTGAAGAAGTATGGCGTCGGGTCGGGTGCTGTGCGAACGGTCGCCGGCACCATGCGCATTCACATGGAGCTGGAAGAGAAGATTGCAAAGTTCAAGAACGTGGAAGCCTGCGTGGTGTTTCAATCTGGTTTTACGGCGAATGCCGGAACGGTCTCGGCTATCCTGGGCAAAGACGATTTCATCATTTCTGACGAGCTGAACCATGCCAGCATCATTGACGGTGCGCGTCTCTCCCGCGCCAAGATCAAAGTGTTCCGCCACAAAGATGCTGCACACGCTGAAGAATTGCTCAAAGAGATCAAAGACGAACCCGGTCACAAACTTCTGATCACCGACGGTGTCTTCTCCATGGATGGCGATATCGGCCCGCTGCCTGCACTGTGCGACGTAGCTGAAAAATATGGCGCCATCATGATGGTGGACGATGCTCATTCATCCGGCGTGCTGGGCACTAACGGTCGCGGGACCATTGATCATTTCAACGTGCACGGCCGCGTCGATATCCAGGTGGGCACGCTGTCGAAGGCCATTGGCGCTCTGGGCGGTTACGTCTGTGGCTCCAAAGACCTCATCGACTTTCTCTATCATCGCGCCCGTCCGTTTCTGTTCTCCACCTCGCATCCGCCATCGGTAGCCGCCACGTGTATCGCGGCGTTTGATCTTCTGGAAGAGGAACCGCAACTGATGGACCAGCTCTGGGCCAACACCCGGTTCTTCAAGAAAGAGCTGGGCGCTTTGGGATTCAACATCGGCGGACAGACTACTCCGGCCAGCGAAACGCCCATCACGCCGATCATCATTGGCGACGGCAAGCTCACCATGGACTTCAGCCGTGAGCTGTTCAAGGAAGGCGTCTTCGCCACGGGTATCGCATTCCCGACCGTACCGGAAGGCAAGGCCCGCATCCGTACCATCATGTCCGCTACGCACACGCAGGCCCAGCTCACGCGTGCGCTGGAAGTGTTGAAGAAGGTGGGTAAGAGGATGGGGATCCTGGTTTAATAGTTGCGATTTGAGCTCTGCTTCTAAAATCCCGAGCGAAGCGAGGGATCCCAATGGCCGTGAAGGGTGTCAATGGGAAAAAGCTATATCGAATACAAGGAATTCGGCTTTTGGTCTCCCGATAGTTACATTGAGAGCTGGCTTACAACGCTGATCGCGGAAATGGAAGAGCTCGCAACGCTTGAGGAGTGGCAGAGCCAATTGATCGCCCATTGGCGGGTCCAGGCAATCATAGGTGGTGGCTGCATGTGGGTTGGATTGAATGACTACTTGACTGATCCATTAAGGGAACAATTCATACTCGCAAAAGCGAAACTGGCATTAGATCTTTGCCAGCCCCTCGGGCGAAAAACAGGTGAGCTGTTCATACAACTGCTTGAAGGGAAGTTGCGGACAAACGCTTCGAGTCCCATTGACTACCTTTGACGTCTCGGTTTGGGTATGTCAGTCCTCGCGTTGGCTGCAATGCAGGCCGGAACCTCTTTCTGAAATCCCGAGCGAAGCGAGGGATCCCTACCGACGCAATGCTATGATGGCGTCCGGCAGCGGGGCGCTTCAAGCTGGCTTCATCGAACCCCTTGGGATTCGCTGTGGTCTCTCTGGGGATACCCCAGGGAATGTGGGAAACTGAGAAATCGTCGCATGAGCGACCCTGCGCAAAGCGCGGTACGGCTCACGCAAGGTAAGACTCGTTGAAGTGTTCCGCTGCTAACCTTCCAGATGACCAGGCGATTCATTGTCCAAGCTCTAGCTACCGCTTTCATGGGCGGTGAACAAAGCGTGGAACAAATCGCTTTGCGCAGTGCGCAGACTCTGAACAAAGACTGGCGCTGGCTGCGTCCTCTGGCCAAACGCTATCTCAAAGAATTTGCTGAAAGAGCGCGTCCGCGTCATCGGGATGTGGTCGGCTTTCTGGCACAAGACAAAGGCTTCACGAAAGCTACCAAGAGAAATATCCGGCATTTAGCGATCGCACACTGGCTGGCAGAACCACAATACATGCAGCCAGTCAACGCAGCGAAGGAGTGGAATCTTCCAGCCATTGAGACAGTCGGTGCGCTCGCGGCATGGCTTGGCATCGACGATGGCGAACTCGCATGGTTTGCCGACCTCAAGGGCCTAAGCTACCAAGCTAGAATCCAGTCCCTTAGCCACTACAACTATCGCGTGGTGACCAAACGCTCAGGTGGCCTGCGGCTGGTTGAGGCGCCTAAGTCGCGTTTGAAAGACCTGCAAAGGCGGATTCTGAAGGAGATCCTGGAAAAACTTCCGCCGCACCAACACGTGCATGGGTTTATCAGAAGCAGATCGATTAAGACCTTTGCATCGCCACACACAGGCAAGAAAGTGGTCCTGAGAATGGATCTGCAGGATTTTTTCCCTTCCTTCAGAGCGGCACGCATACAAACCCTTTTCCGCGTTCTGGGTTACCCAGAATCGGTGGCAGATATCCTGGGTGGCATTTGCACCAACGCGGCCCCGCGCGGAGTCTGGAGCGAGGTCGGAAACGCAGGCCGTCGGCAGCTCCGAGAAACATTGGAACTGTATCGGCGTCCTCATTTGCCACAGGGTGCGCCGACCTCACCCGCTCTGGCCAATATTTGTTGTTACCGAGCAGACTGCCGATTGTCAGCGCTGGCGAAAGTTTCCGGCGCAGACTACACCCGCTATGCAGACGATCTGGCCTTTTCCGGCGGGGAAGAATTTGCGCGCGGCGTGAATCGATTCTCAGCGCATGTAGCCGCGGTGTTGCACGAAGAGGGGCTACGTGTGAATCACCATAAGACTCGCATCATGCGCCAGGGCGTGAGGCAGCATCTGGCAGGTGTCATCGTCAATGAGCACGCCAATGTAAGACGCGACGACTTTGATCGGCTCAAAGCAATCCTGACAAACTGTTTGCGCCATGGACCGCACACTCAGAACCGGGAATCTCATCCCGATTTTCGCATGCATCTCCAGGGACGGATTTCTTTCGTTCGCATGATCAATCCGCAAAAAGGCAACCGCCTTCAGGTAGTCTTTGAGAAGATCGAATGGGTCTAGATTGATTCGCGGAATTCGCGGCGCAAATGGTTTCCTACTTCGCCTGGAACTTCACCACTCCACCCACAATCGTCGCCATCACTTTGCCCTGCATCGCCCAGCCATCGAACGGGGAGTTCTTTGACTTCGAATATGAGTCGGCTGCTTTGTAAGTCCATTTTTTTGCCGGGTCGAACAACGTTACATCCGCGTGTGATCCCACGGCGAGCGTTCCGCGTCCTTGCAGGCCCATCACGCGAGCCGGATTGGTGGAAAGCAATTCGATGATTCGCTTGATTGGCATCTTCTGTTTGCCGTGCAACACGGAAACGCAAAGGCCCAGCGCCGTTTCCAGTCCAGTGATGCCGAACGGAGCATGGTCGAATTCCTGGTTCTTCTCATTGCAGGCGTGCGGTGCATGGTCGGTGGCGATGCAGTCGATGGAACCGTCCTGGAGTCCTGCCAGCAATGCTTCGCGGTCCATGCGTGAGCGCAACGGCGGATTCATCTTGAAGTTGGTGTCGTAGTCGCCCACGTTTTCGTCGATCAAAACAAAGTGGTGCGGCGTGACTTCGCAGGTCACGTTCAGGTGCTCGCGCTTGGCTTTACGAACTGCTTTCAACGCTGCCGCGGTTGAAAGATGCGCCACGTGATAATGCGCTTTGGTCTCGGCTGAAAGTTGGATATCGCGCTCCACCAGGCTGCTCTCCGCTTCCGGAACCCATCCGCGCAGCCCGAGACGAAAAGCCGTCGGCCCGGCATTCATCGCAGCACCGTGCGTCATGCGTGTGTCTTCCGCATGCTGGATCACAGGAATGTTCAGCTTGCCTGCGCCCAAAAGCGCCTGCCGCATGATGGCGTCATGAAGGATCGGCTTACCATCATCTGTGATGGCTACCGCGCCGGCTTTCTTCAGTGACGCAAAATCTGTGAGCTGTTCGCCTTTGCTGCCGAGAGTCGCCGCGCCAATTGGAAAGACGTTGACATGCGCACCGCGCGCGGGATCCAGCATCCAGCGCGTGGTCTCTGCATTGTCATTCACCGGGACGGTGTTGGGCATGCAACAGACTGACGTGAAGCCACCCGCTGCAGCCGCCATGGTGCCGGTCTCAATGGTCTCTTTGTAGGATTGTCCTGGCTCACGCAGATGAACATGTATGTCAATCAGCCCGGGAGTCACTACCAGCCCGCGAGCATTGATGTTTTCGTCGGCTTTGCCGCGCAGTTTGCCCGCCGGGGCGATCTCCACCACGCGACCTTCTTTGAGCAGAAGATCGTATTTGCCTTCGAGCTTTTGCGAAGGATCAACGAGCAGGCCGTTGCGAATTGAAAGGCTCGTCCCTGCCATCACGAACCCCCTTTTGCCGCAGATGCACGCAGATGAACGCTGATTTTCTTTCTTTCATTTTCAAATGCAAAGCGCTCACTTGGGGGCGTGGGTCCGAAATTCAAAGAGAAGACCGACTTCGATGTCAGTTGACCGTAGGTAGTTAAGGAGCTGAGATTCGTGCGAGGGGTCTAAAGATTTACAAGCCTTTAGTTCAATCAGTACGTGACCGGCAACAACCAAGTCAGCTTCGTACGAGCCGATTTTCACTCCTCTAAACCAGACTGGAACCGGGACCTGCCGTTGAAATTCAATATTCTTACTCTCGTAAGACAGATCGACATCGCTTCTTCGTACACTTTTTCCAGAAAGCCCGAACCTAATTCGTTGTATACCTCGTAGAAACACGCCAATGATTTCTTCGGTAAGCTCTGCGTATTTGTATCTGCGTTCATCTGCGTCAATCTGCGGCGATCAGTCCTTCATGGCGACCCCCAGACACGACGCCAGTACCGCCATCCTCACATAAACCCCGTTCTGCACCTGTTCTTCAATCACGGATTGCGGGCCGTCGGCGACTTCCGGCTGGATTTCCATGCCGCGAATCATCGGACCGGGGTGCATCACGATGGCATCTTTCTTCGCCAGCTTCAGGCGTTCCGCGTTGAGTTGATAGTGAGCAATGTATCTGTCCACTTCGAGCTTGAGTCCGGCCAGGCGTTCTTTCTGGACGCGCAGCATCATCACCGCGTCGGCTTTGCGGATAGCATCTTCCGCATGGCGGGTGATTTTGATGCCCGGCGCCAGGCTGGCCGCGGTTTCAGGCAGAAGTTCCGGCGGCCCACAAAGAACAATTTCTGCGCCAAACTTTGACAGGATATGAACATTCGATCGCACTACACGCGAGTGCTGAATGTCGCCGATCATGGTTATCTTCAGCCCACGTAGCGACTTCTTATGCCGCAGAATGGTGTAAGCATCCAGCAAGCCCTGGGAAGGATGTTCATGCATACCGTCGCCGGCGTTGATGATGGGAATGCGCAGGTTGCGGGCCAATACATGCGGCGCGCCCGAGGAAGGATGCCGCACCACAATGCAGTCTGCGCCCAGCGCCTGAAGGGTCTTGCCGGTATCCACCAGGGACTCGCCTTTTTCGATGCTGGAGCTGGCCGCGCTGATCACCGATGTATGCGTACCCAGCAGCTTGGCGGCGAACTCAAACGACACGCGTGTTCGTGTGGAGGCTTCGTAGAAAAGAAGAGCAATACGTTTGCCCCGCAGCAGCGGTTTGGGCCTGCCCGAGTGCATCTTTCGGGCCAGCTTGAGTAATGAAGTAATCTCTTCTGCGCTCAGATGTTCAACGTCGAGGAGGGAGCGGGTGCGCGGCATCCGTTATGCTGTCCGCTCCACCAGGACTACTTGTTCTTCCTTATCGATCTCAATGAGCCGCACTTCAATGATCTCCATGTCAGTGGTCTGGACGGTGCGGCCAACGAACGCGGCTTCAATGGGGAGTTCGCGATGGCCACGGTCGATGAGCACGCAGAGTTGCACCCGGCGAGGGCGTCCATGATCAAAGAGCGCGTCCATGGCGGCGCGTATGGTGCGGCCGGTATAGAGGACGTCGTCCACAAGAATGACATTCTTGGCGCCGATCTCAACGCCAAGCGGCGTCGCTTTCTCTATCACCGGCGAAGAGCCGACGGTGGACAGGTCGTCACGGTAAAGAGTGATGTCCAGAGTACCGACAGCGACAGGCGTTTTTTCGATCTGGTGGATCAGCTTGCCAAGCCGGGCAGCCAGCGGCACACCGCGTCGTTTGATGCCTACCAGCGTGAGATTTTCCACGCCATTATTTTTTTCCACTATTTCGTGGGCCAGGCGGATCAGCGTCCGTTCAATCTCAGAGGCGGACATGATCCTGCCTTTTTCACGCAAATTGGGCGATCGGGAGGGGGTTCCGGCAGTCATAGTCCCACGAATAATATCTGAAGGAGCGCTTCCAAGCCAAACGGCCTCCGACCCGGGCTAGGGTTTCTTCTTGTCATGGCCGAGATTTGCGGCCAGAGCTCCAGCCAGGCTGGCAAAGACAGTGTTGATGCAGAACACCATGAAAGTCACAACGCTGAAAAGCACCAGCACGCCATCCGGGGTGTCCAATAGATTTCGCATGGCCTGTGCGCTCTCGGGATTTGCATTCCGCACCTGCGAATCATTCAAGCCCTGTACCATGGCATCTCTGAAGTGACTGCTAATGGCAGGGTAGAAAAGCGCATAAATCGCCACGACAGCCACAAAGCTCAGTATTGAAAGAGCCACACCCAGAAGGGCGCCCTGCCCAATGCGAATCTGGCCAAGGTGATGTTTACGATAGAGCCGGAGGCTCACGATTACAGCGATCGGAAGGAACAGGAGGAATCCTAACGGAGGAAGGAGTGCGGTAGCAGTTCCCGCGACGAGAGCTAAAGGCCAAGCGGCTTTGAAGTATTGTCGCCACCGGATGGTAGAAGAACCGTCGTGCATGATCGCTGAAGAATAACCTTCGGGGCCCCGCGATGAAGGGGGCTCGTTGGAGAGGCCTTCGGGTTCGCCAGGTGTTTCGGAAGACGATTCTCTCGGCGAGACACGGATTTGTGCAGTACCGCACGAGGGACAGAACGGAGAACGTTCGTCGATCGATGCGCCGCAATGATAGCAATTTTTTTCCACGGTGCTCCTGCGTTCAGCACCAACTTAACGCAGCGGACCGCGTAATAGCAACACTCAGCTGCCTGTCGACGGACGGGAGACTACATGGTGTCCTTGTCGTCGTGGGCCCGAACGTATACCAGGACGAACTCAGAGCCATCGCCGGTGGGTTTAATGGCGACGATGCGTTGATTGTTTTCTGTGCCAACTTTCAGTTCCTGCTTGTATTCTCCACTGCCCGTTTTGCCGCTGTCGCAGGTAACGTCATTGTCATTTTTCTCACGTGGGTGAAAAGTCATGTTGAAATTTCCCTGGCAGTCCACCACCTTCCCGTACCGGGAAAGGTCCTTGCGATAAAAGCCAGCGACTTTGTCCGGTGAGTCTTTGGTCAGGTACTTGAGCACTGCCAATTTCATGCCGAAGATGGAGCTGGATATATTGACGTTGGCACTGGAGTCGCCATCGTGATCATGAGACGGTTTCAGCTGGGCGCCGGGGTACGCGGAGAGGCCAGTGTCCTTTGGGTCCATCGCGCCTTGGCGAACGCTCAATGAACCGAATGGCGTTCGGATATCAACATCCTTGCCCTTCCCGCCATCATCATGCCCGTCCCGATGTGAAGTCGAAACAGTGCATGCGTTCATAGCGAAAGCAGCAGCTAACAACGTGCTGTAGAATCCAATGCGGAACATGGTTTTAATCGTTATGCTTTTCATCTTTTCGCTCCCATCGACCAAATTATTGTCGCCGCAACATCTCATCTTAAAAAACGTCACGCGGGCATTGCCTTGGCATCCCTCGGGCAGTCATTTTCCATCTGAGACTCCATGGGCAAGGCTCGTCCGGTAACCAACATCAATCCGCAAGTTGAGGCCTACCGCGATCTTGCCAGCGAGGCCCTGGACAGCGTTGCCATCTATAAGGCGCGTGCCCGATGGTTTGAGTGCAGTGGTAACAAAAGCCTGGCGAATGAATATCTGACGCTAGCCAAGGATGCACTCGAACGGGCGCAGCGCTACAAGTATCTGGCTGACCTGGCCGAGAAGCCTGCAAAAGTCCTGGAGTTCGAAACGGACCAAGGGTCGAGTAAACCCGATTCAGAGTCCAATACAGGCGATTGACGCTTGTTCCGGTTGTTTCCCCACAACGTGATATACGGATGGCCCAGGAGTAAAGTTCCATTCGAAACGGAGTAGCCCAACCGTATTTCTTATCCGCTTACCGGCCGGAAATAGCTCTCACCAGCGCAGGCGCGACATAGAATCCTGCCGTCCTGGTTCACCTCACGCCGGTAGCTGATGCCTTCGCCACATTGAGAGCAGACAATGCGCTCGCCTTTGAAGCCGGGGAACTCTTCCGGCGGCAGATCCACTTTCACCCATTGCGTGCTGAATAAAGCTTCGTCATCCATTTCACGGTAGGCTTTCATCTGCTGCTGGTTCTTATCCGTCAGATCGGGGTACATGCGTTTGGCCAGGTCTTTGGAGGATTCCCTGGCAGCGACGCGCAGAGCTTTCCCCGTTTCCAGATCAACGAAAGTCGCGGCCATCTTGCCCCAGTCGCGAAATTTGAGAGCGCGTTTGCCGAGCCGGCATCCGGTCACAACCATCACCGCGTCAGTGGCGCAGCGATCGATCTCCACGAAGGTGACGATGCGTTTACGGTCCTTGCCCTGAGGATCGTTCAGATCAAGGCTTCGTAATCCGAACATGGCCATGCGAACGCCAAGGACCTGGCCGGCACAGAGATGTCCGTGCGCCACGGCCGCGTCCTGTAAATACTCGTCCAGCGATTTCATTCGGATTCATCCTCATCGTCTTCTCTTGCGTCTGGCTGTAGATCTGCACTGTGAGCGGTGACAACAAAACTGCTTTTTGTTTGTCCGCTCAGAAAGGTCACTCGGGTGGGTTGGCGTTCCCAGGTTGGAGCTGAGCATGCTTCGCCGGTGAATTCCTTTTTGAGCAGCGGCTTGCGTCTTCCAATCTGGAAAACCATCAGGTAGGCCTTGCTGTGATCGTCAGAGGTTCCGCAGTAGGCGGCGAGATCGCGATACCAGCTTACTTCTGAGGTGTCTTGATCAAACATCGGCAGGTTTAGCTGGCTCACATGTCCGGTTTGGCGGTCTACGCTGATCCAACCTTCTATGCGCCAGATCCAGCGCGGAGTCTTGCCTGTTTCCTGGGGCAGGGAATCGTTCAGTTGGGCGGCTTTCCGCACCACAAAAAGCCGATCACTCACGTCATGGGAAGGTCCAGCCGTATGCTCCCTGAACTTCTCGTCCACCAATAATTTACGAAGTTTCACTGGAATCGTCTTGCCGGTTTCGGTGATCACCGACGCGCTACGCCATGGGCCAAGAACAACCATATGCTGACGAGGCGCAGCCCACCCATAGCTAATGGCCAAAAGCATTGAAATGCCCACCGACATCCATTTACCAGCTTGAGTCATGCGATCGGCCTATTATATTCGCGACGGTTTTGAGTCCAGACAGCCGGATTATTAAATGAACTAAGAAATATGCGGTCCTTACAGTGTCTTTAGCCCGGGTTAAGCCATTGATTCTGCGGGAAAAAGCGTTCCACAAAACGGTAATTCGAGTAAATTGTTTTTAATTTTTGATTGGAATCGCCTAAGATACAGGGACTCCCCAATTTCCACAATTGGGACTGGCCGAAACCCTCAAGTTGATTGGTCCAGCACAGGATAGTGCATTGGCTTCAGATCGCAATCCAAGACGTCCCGCAGAGTTGCTCGATGCAACCTTCGAGGGCCTTGGTCCTTCTCACCAACGGTTAGATATTCTCTCAAATGCGTTGGGTGAGGAGTTCGTCCGTTTGAAAAATCGGTCAGCCAGAGTACTGGTCGTAGATGACAAACTGGACACGCTTCTCCTTCTTCGAGAGCTGCTGACGTCTCGGGGCTATGAAGTCCTGACCACCACTGATGCAGATGAAGCCCGACGTATCGTCCACACAGATAGACCGGACCTTGTATTGCTGGACGTAGTGATGCCCGGCAAGTCAGGTTACGATCTCTGTCGTGAGCTGAAAGAAGATCCTTACACCAGGCTGGTGCCGATCGTGATGATCACCGGCCTGAGTGACCGAGACGATCGCGTGCGGGGCATTGAGGCTGGAGCGGATGATTTTCTGAGCAAGCCACTTTATCCGGAAGAGCTTTTTGCCAGAGTCAAGTCCCTGATCAAGCTGAAAGAATTTACTGATGAGCTTGAGAATGCTGAGGCAGTGCTGGTTGCACTGGCCATGGGCATTGAATCGCGCGATCCGTACACGGGAAACCATTGTGAAAGGCTGGCCAGCTATGCGGCTGATCTTGGTCATCACATCGGATTAAACGGAGAAAGCATCATCGCTTTAAAGCGTGGCGGCTATCTGCACGATCTGGGCAAAGTTTCCATACCGGATGAAATTCTCAAGAAAGGCACGCGACTGACGGAGCAGGAGTGGATGATTATGAAGCAGCATCCTGCCATCGGCGAAAGTATCTGCCGTCCGTTGCGCTCTTTCAAGTCTGTTCTTCCTATCATTCGCCATCATCATGAACACTGGGACGGTTCGGGTTATCCTGACGGTTTGGTCGGACAGGACATTCCACTGCTGGCCCGGGTGCTTCAGGTGGCGGACGTTTATGACGCTCTCCGCACGGCGCGGCCTTATAAGCCGGCGCTTGGCCATGATGAAGCCGAGCGTACCATGCGGGATGAGGCGCGTCGCGGTTATTGGGACCCGGAACTGGTGTCTGAATTTCTGGCCATGTTAAAGCAGAAAGAACAGGCGGCATGAGTCTGGCCCGGGAACAATTTCCAACGATTAATCAAGTCAAGCAAATCAAACAAATGTCGCGGCCCCGTTACAGCATCGTGGTACCTGCTTACAACGAGCGGGCCCGCATCGGTCAAACCCTGGATCAATTGCTGGAGTACCTGCGCGCCCAGTCCTGGAGCGCGGAGATTCTTGTGGTGGATGATGGTTCGCGCGATGAGACGTTCTCATTCGTAAGCCAGATGGCTGATGAGAACCCGGAATTGCGCATCATTCAAAATCCTGGAAACCAGGGCAAGGGTTACGCGGTCCGCAATGGCATGTTGAATGCCCGTGGCGAAATTCTTTTGTTTACGGATGCTGATCTGTCCTCGCCCATTTCAGAAGCGCCAAGGTTATTTGCGGCGCTGGAAAAAGGCGCGGATGTGGCCATCGGCTCGCGCTGGCTGGATCCCTCGCTGCAATTTCAGCGTCAATCATTCCAGCGGCAGGCACTTTCGCGTATTTACAACCTGTTCCTGCGTACGGTGCTATGGTTCCCGTACCGGGACACGCAATGCGGCTTCAAGGCTTTCACCCGGCGAGCGGCGGAGATGATCTTTCCGCAACAGCGCATCACGCGCTGGGGCTTCGACCCGGAGATTATTTTTCTGGCCCACCGGATGGGATTGAAGATCGCTGAAGTGCCGGTGCGCTGGGGACATGATGACCGGTCAAAAATCTCTCCGTTGCGCGATGGTCTCCGCATGGCGGCCGACACCATGCGCATCCGCTGGCATGCCATCAAGGGAGACTACTCCTATGCGGGCAAAAAAGCCGTAGTCCGCGAAATCACTGGCTAGCGTCCGTCCTGATCATTCCGGAACAAAATAAAATGCCACGGCCATAATGGCATAGACGGCGAGTAGTTGTGCGCCTTCAAACCAATGTGTTTCTCCGTCGGACGAGATCATGGCCACGATCAGGACGGAAAGAAATATTCCGGCAATCTCAAACCCGTTGAACAGCAGCGTCATGGGATGGCCAAGAGCGAGCGACAGCAAGACCAGAACCGGGGCCACGAACAGGGCGATCTGCGTGCTGGCGCCCGTGGCAATCGTCATGGCCAGGTCCATATGATTGCGGCGCGCCATGAGGATGGCGGTTGAGTTCTCCGCCGAATTTCCAATCAACGCCACCACAATCACCCCGACGAACAACTCGGTCAGTCCAAGCGCTTTGGTCACGGGCGCGATCTGATCGACCAGCGTTTCGCTCAGAAACGCGATCAGGACGGTTGAGATGATAAGGGCGGCAATTGCCTGTCCCTTGCTGGTCGCAGGTTTTTCCGGGTCTTCTCCCTGCGGGATAAACACGTCACGATGTGTGCGAAACACGAACACCAGGTTGGCCAGATAGAGCAGAATCAGAACGGCGCTGGTCCAGAGACTGAGATTTTCGAGTCGAGTGCTGGCATGTTCAAGATTGCCGAATACGGTAAGGTTAAAAACGGCAGGCATGACGAGACCCGCAACCGCGATCATGAGCATGGTGCTGTTCAAGGAACTGCTGGCGCAGGAAAAGCGTTGGAAGTTATGTTTGGCGCCGCCGGCCACAATGCTCAGGCCAAGCACCAGGAGAAGGTTTCCAATGATGCTTCCGGAAAGGGATGCCTTCACCACGTTGATGTGTCCCGCATGCAGCGCGAAAATCGCAATGATCAACTCTGTCGCGTTGCCAAGAGTCGCGTTCAGGAGGCCGCCTACCGCAGGGCCTGAATAGGAGGCGAGAGTTCCGGTTGATTCGCCAAGAATTCCTGCCAGCGGAGCAATGGCAAGCGCCGTGACGGCAAAGACAGCCAAAGGTGCGGCGTGCGCAAGGCTAAGGGCGATAGCAGCCGGGGTCAGCAGCAACAGGTAGTTCAGCCAGCGGTGTTCGCTCTTTAAAGGGAACCGGTGCCACCATTGATTTGTTCTTCTTTTTCCCATGCCTGGATAATCCGCCGTCGTGGCGATTGTAATTGAATGGAGAACGAAACCCCTGAGCCGAGGCTTCGTTGCGTGCGATACCAGACATACAAATCTTATCCAGGGGCGTTTGCCTCCGACCGAGGGGTCAATTAGAATTTGCGTCACTTCAACTACCAAATTCTGGTAGCTCAAGCCATGAGTGCTAAGGGCAGGATTTTTGCAGTCTCGTGGTACGGATTGCGGGCACAGCCACGGAAGTGAAAAATGGGACAGGTACTGATCGTAGAAGATAACGTTTCAGATATAAAGAATGCTGCTGCAGCACTCAAAAACCTGGGTGTTACCGACGTAGCAGCAGTCAACAATGTGGCTGGCGCGATTGTACGTTTACAAAATGCGCATTGACGGATTGCATCCCGTACCTTACATGATCCTGCTGGATCTGGACTTTTCGCGGGAGAGTGGGTTTGAGGTATTGCGGTTCTGGAAGTCACATCCGGAATTGAAAGGTACCCACGTGGTGGTGTGGACTTCCATGGGCCAGACAGAAATGCAACTGAGCCGCTATTTCGGCGTTGAAGTGGTGCCCAAGGGGTCCGGTGGCACAGAGTTATTGGAAGCGCTGCGCCATTATTTCCCAGTCCCCGACCAACATTGAGCAGCTATTTGGCATCTGACTGGGGTCAATGGATTTTATCCCCGCGATTTACCGCCGTACGACCCTCCCTTGACTGATGCCGGAATCCAGTGTTTGCATAACCATATTGAAAATCGATCTATTTGGAGGGAAGTTCCATGAGCAGGTTGCCGGAAATTCTCAGGCAGCATGAGAGTGAGATTAACTCGAACTGGCTGCGCGAGATGACGTCCGCGGTCAGACGTTCTGATTTGTTGTCAGAAAAGCAACTACAGGGCGAGAGTAAAGAGCTTTTATCAGCAATCGTGGAGGGGGCCAGGTCGGGTGATGTGGCCAATCTGGAAAATCCCGCGTGGGAGCAGCGCAAAAGAGCTTCTGCAATCGATGTCCGCCCGGCGGGCCCAATCCGGATTTTCACCGTCTGAGACGGCCACTTATATTCTTTCTCTAAAGCGGCCGATATTCGAGGCGATCCGCAAGGAACTGGGCTGGGAAGGCAGACGAACTCTTCAGCGAAATCTGGACTGCGACGCTCATGATCGACAAGCTGGCACTGATTACGGCGGAAGCCTTCCAGACTACGCGCGAGCAACTCATCTTACGGCAGCAGCAGGACATGCTGGAACTTTCGACGCCGGTGGTTAAGTTATGGGATGGCATTCTGGCGCTGCCGATTATCGGCACGTTGGATAGCGCGCGCACCCAGGTGGTAATGGAGTCGTTGCTGGGGGCGGTGGTGCAGACAAATTCCAGCGTCGCCATTATTGACATTACCGGCGTTCCCACGGTTGACACACTGGTGGCGCAACATCTTCTTAAGACGATCACTGCGGCGCGACTGATGGGCGCCGAATGCATCATCAGCGGCGTTCGCCCGCAGATTGCGCAGACGATTGTGCATCTGGGGATCGATCTATCCCAGGTCATTACAAAAGCGAAATTGTCTGATGCATTCGCGCTGGCTCTGCAAAAGAGTGGACGCGCGGTGGTAAGGACCACTCCTGAGCGGTCACCCGTTCTCGGTAGCCGGCTGACCGCAAACAGAGAACCCAAGGAATAGACCATGGAGAAAATTCCAATTCTTCGCATGGGGAGCTTTCTCCTTGTGACGATCCAGGTTGACATGCATGATCGTCTCGCGGTCCAGCTTCAGGATGACCTGACGCAAAGCATCGCTGATCACGATGCGACCGGCGTTCTGATCGATATTTCGTCACTGGAGATCGTGGATTCGTTTATCGGACGAATGCTCGCGAACATTGCTGCCATGGCGAGAGTGCTGGATGCTGAGACTGTGGTGGTGGGAATGCAGCCGGCCGTGGCCATCACGCTGGTAGAACTGGGCATGTCACTCTCCGGAGTGCGGACCGCGTTAAACGTGGAATCAGGCATGGAACTGCTCTACGAAATTCGTGGTAACTTCCACTCGGACCAGGACAATGAAATCTCTCAAACGTGAAACCCTTCCTATCCGGACATCATCAGACGTTGTGGTGGCCGGCAAAAGGTCCGGGAATGGGCGCTCGAGCTGAAATTCAGCATCGTGGACCAGACCAAGATTGTTACGGCGGCGAGCGAGTTGGCACGTAACACGCTGGACCATGGCAAGGGCGGGAAGGTGATCCTTGAGATACTGGACGATACCCCCAGAAAAGGATTGAAGCTCCTGTTTGAAGACAATGGGCCGGGAATCGCTGACCTGACGGCCGCATTGCGTGATGGCTTTACCACCGGTGGAGGCATGGGCCTGGGACTTGGTGGCAGTAAACGCCTGGTCAATGATTTTGACCTGGAGTCAGAAGTTGGTAAAGGAACCAAAGGTTACCGTTGTCCGTTGGAAATAATGTGTTGTTGACCCAGAAAATCTCCCTCACAGACCAGAGTTCAGCAGGTGAAGCCCGTCGCGCTGCCCAGCAGCTGGCCGAGACGCTGGGAATGGATGATATAGCCACCGAAGAGGCCGCCATCATTGTGACAGAAGCGGCGCGGAATGCGGTGGTACACGGTGGCGGAGGGGAACTGCTGCTGTCCGGAACGTCACAATCGCAGCGGAAATGGCTCGACATTGTCGCGTTAGATAAGGGACCAGGCATCGCAGACCTGTCCAGCGCAATGCGGGATGGCTTTACTACGGGAAGCACGCCAGGAACAGGGCTGGGGGCGATTCGCAGACTGGCCGCTGTCAGTGACATCTTTTCCAACTCCACAGGTACGGCTGTTTTTGCCCGGGTAGGGGGCAATGGCGATCAACACCGGCCACTGGACGTTGCTGGTTTTGCGATTCCCGTGGATGGTGAGAAGGTCTGTGGCGATGCCATCGCCTGGGTGGAAACCAGGGAGAGGCTTGTGGTGATTCTGGCAGATGGGTTGGGACATGGTCTGAACGCGGCGGACGCGGCGAATGAAGCAGTGCAAATTTTTCAGACACATTCCACCCTTCCACCTGGCCAAATATTGGCCCGTGTGCATGATGCGTTGCGCAAGACCCGTGGTGCGGCGGTGGCAATTGCTGAAGTACGCCCACTGTCCGGAACAATTACATATGCGGGCGTGGGAAACATCTCCGGCGTTGTGATGAGTGAAGGAAAGCTGGGGAGAAACCTGGTTTCCCACAATGGAACGGTGGGGCACATTGTGCCGCGGATACAGGAATTCAAAACGGAATGGCCGCGCGACGGCCGGCTGGTGATGTACTCTGACGGCCTGCTTTCGAAATGGAGTCTGAGTCCTTATCCGGGACTTATCAACAGGCCTGCCGCACTCATTGCTGCGATTCTACTGCGTGATTTTCGTCGCGGCCGTGATGACAGCAGTGTGTTTGTAATTCAGCACCCGGCGGCGGAACTATGAGCACGGTGATCACCACCGTTTTGCTGCGCAATGAGCGCGACGTGGTGCAGGCGCGCCAGCGTGCGCGCGAACTTGCCGCCATGCTCGGCTTCGACAACCAGGAGCAAATCAGGCTGGCTACGGCCACGTCAGAGATGGCCAGGAATGCTTTCCGCTACGCCCGCGATGGAAAAGTAAACTTCAGTGTCTCAACGGACGAGCCACAGCTCTTTCATATTGAAATATCGGACAGCGGACCGGGCGTGAAGAACCTGAATGAAATCATGGAAGGCCGCTATCGGTCAGAAACGGGCATGGGGCTGGGCATTATCGGGACTAAGAGGTTGATGGATACCTTCCTGATTGAGTCAGAGCCAAATGGAACGATGGTGCAACTGGGGAAGTTGATTCCGCCGAGGTGCAGCGGCCGACGGAAAGGCGGTTGAAAGAAATCGCGGCACGGATCAGTGCACGCACGCCTGAAAGTCCTTACGAAGAAGTGGAGCGGCAGAACCAGGAACTGCTCAGAGACGCTGCAGGAGCTGCGTGCACGGCAGGAAGAACTGGCATTGCTGAACCGGGAGCTGGAAGATACCAATCGCGGCGTGGTGGCTCTTTATGCGGAACTGGATGAACGCGCAGATTACCTGCGGCGCGCTTCTGAGCTGAAAACCAGCTTTCTCTCCAATATTTCGCATGAGTTTCGCACTCCGGTAAATTCCATTATTTCGCTTTCGCGGATACTGCTTGATCATCTGGATGGCAAACTGACCAGTGAGCAGGAAAAACAGGTGACCTTTATTTCCCGCGCAGCCCGTTCACTTTCTGAGATGGTCAATGACCTGCTTGACCTGGCCAAGGTGGAAGCGGGCAAAGTCAAGATCAGAATCAGAACCTTTGAGATAAGTGAGCTTTTCAGTGCGCTCAAGGGAATGCTGAAGCCGCTGCTGGCGGACAATACATCAGTGGATCTGGTGTTTTCCGATGTGGCGGAGGTCTCTGCGCTGCACACGGATGAAGGCAAAGTATCGCAGATATTGCGAAATTTTATTTCCAACGCAATTAAATTTACGCCACAGGGCGAAGTGCGCGTTTCAGCCCTGGAACATGGCAGCGACATTATCTTCAGCGTTCGCGATACCGGTATTGGGATTGATCCCAAAGACCACGAAAAGATTTTCCAGGAGTTTGCCCAGATCGAAAATCCATTGCAGGAAAAGTTTCACGGCACCGGTCTGGGACTGCCGCTTTGTCGAAATCTGGCGGCGCTGCTGGGCGGGAAGGTCTGGGTGGAAAGTGAACTGGGGCAGGGATCAACGTTTTATACCGCAATCCCCAGAATCTATCGCGGTGAAGGCGATATGAGCATTGAATCGGAAGAGATGGCGGTGCAGGAATTTCACCGTCCGCCAGTTCTTCTGGTGAATGCCGATCGTGAAGCATTCGACAAACTGGAAGCTCAATTTCGCAAATCAGAGTACCAACTTGTACAGGCAACGAGTTTGTCCGGCGCCATGGAATGGCTTGACCGTCATCTGCCCGAAGCGATCATTTTCGACTCCAGGCTTGATCCCGGCTTACACACTGAGTTTTTCGAATTGCTTCAGGCGAAGCAAGCGGAATCAAACCGCACGATTGCCATGATTCGAACAGTTGGCGAGGAGTACACGATAGCCACAGGCAACACCGCCGATGGGGCAGTGGCAAAGGATCAGGATGCGGCCATACTGAACGAATTGCGGCGGATCACCGGCCGTGAAAAGCCTTTGAAGCTGCTGCTGGTGGATGATAATGACGTCTCCCGATATATTCTGCGCGAACTGCTGGATCGCCCATGGCTGTCACTGATTGAGGCCCACAACGGCGCTGAAGCGATTGACATGGCGCATGCAGGAAGATCCCGACGGAATCATTCTCGATCTTGTGATGCCGGAAAAAACAGGTTTTGAAGTACTGGAAATGTTGCGTACGCAGGAAAAAACCCGTAACCTGCCGGTCATTGTCTGCACGTCCAAGCCACTATCAGACCAGGAAAAAATGCGGCTTGATGTGCTGGGGGCCGGGCTCATCTCAAAAGCCGACGTAGCCAGCACCCTAAAGCCGGAGCGACTGCTAAAATCATTAGCAGAGGCCGGAATCACTCCGCCCCGCCATTCATAACTTTCCTGCGAAGGACGAAACTGAGCGACGATGGCAACGGAAAAGCAACTTTCGAGAATTCTGCTGGTGGATGACAGTGAGCAGAACCGTTATGTGATATCGAGGACCCTGAAAAGCCTAAATCTTTCGATCGAGGAATGTGCTACCGGCACGGCCGCTCTGGAGCGAGTGAAATCTCTCCCCGATCTGGTGATACTCGATATTCGGCTTCCCGATCTTCCCGGATATGAAGTTTGCCGTCGCATCAAGCAGGATCCGGCCACGTCTCATATCCCGGTACTCCAGGTTTCAGCCTACGTTGGTGAGCAAGGTAAAGCGGCAGCCCGGGCCGCCGGCGCTGACGCCATGCTGACCCACCCGATTGATCCTGCGGTGCTGCTGGACGTGGTGACAACGCTGCTGGCGACGAAAAAGTCAGCGTCGTCCGGCTCTTAGCGCCATCCATTTGACCGTCAATTATCGCCGTCAATTTTTAGCCCAAGGTCGGAAGCAGAACAGCCAGCGCCACAATCCAAACGGCAATCCAAATGAGAAAGTATTTTGGCTCGGCTTCGGCTTCGTCCAACTGACTTAATGTTCTCAGATCCTGCATTTTCCCCTCCGTTCATTTTCGTTCTGCCAGAAGGAAAAGCATTTTCCCGTCCAATTTCTAAATAGATGATTTTATTGAGCCAACTGTGGCGATCGAGCGCCCCATTTGTGTTCATCTGAGGACAACGTGTGTTGCAACCAACACGCTGTTCAGGCTGAGCGCAGCACTTCTCGGAGCTTGGCTGTGAGCGCCTTAATCGTGAACGGTTTGTGCACCAGCACGGTTCCCGGCTTGAGAACGCCATTGGGGGCGAGAGAGCCATCGGAATATCCGGAGATGAACATGACTTTAAGTTCGGGGCGTATGGCGAGGAGAGCTTTGGCCAGCTCAGGGCCGGGCAATTCCGGCATCAGCACGTCAGTGATCAAAAGATCTATTTTGCCGGTATAGGCATTCACCAGGGCAAGCGCTTCTTTTCCGTTAGGAGCGGACAGCATGTGATACCCAAGCTGCTCGAGGAATTCGCTGCACAAGCGGCGTAATGGTTCCTCGTCCTCTACAAGCAGAATGGTCTCTGAACCGCGACTGTAATCCAAGGGGGTAGTAATCTTTCTGTTCCGGTCAACTCAAGAACAGCCGGAGCGGAACTGCAATATCATGTGGAAATTCTTATCTGAATGCCACATAACTTGCAAGAAGGTTTTCGAGATACTCGCCGTAGCCAATGACTAAGGCTAATACTAATACTGATAAAACCCTCGCCCGGTTTTGCGGCCGAGCCAGCCTGCGTCCACCATTTTGATCAATAGAGGACACGGCCGGTACTTAGGATCTCCCAGCCCCTGGAGCAGGACGCGCATGATGTCAACGCAGACGTCGAGGCCGATGAAATCGGCAAGGGTCAGCGGACCCATAGGATGCGCCATCCCAAGCTTGAATACTTCGTCCACCGCCGCTGGAGTGGCCACGCCTTCCATGACAGCGTAGACAGCCTCATTGATCAAAGGCATGAGCACGCGATTGGAGACAAAGCCTGGCGCATCGTTGACTTCGACGGGCGTCTTATCGACCTTAAGAGCAAGATCGCGCGTGGCAGCGAAAGTTTCGTCGGAAGTGGCCAGACCGCGGATGATTTCCACCAGCTTCATCACGGGCACGGGATTGAAAAAGTGCATGCCGATGACTTTGTCAGGGCGTTTGGTCTGCGCAGCAATTTTGGTGATGGATATGGAAGAGGTATTGGAGGAGAAGATTACTTCAGGGCGACAAATACGATCAAGATCGCGAAAAATTTCCTGCTTGATCTCAAATCGTTCAAATGCCGCTTCAACGACGAAGTCACATTTGGCAAGCGCACCGCGGTCGAGCACGGCGTCAATACGCTTGAGAGCCGACTCACGATCCTGCGCCGTGATTTTGTTTTTTGAGACTTCGCGTTCCAGGTTTTTGTTGATGGCCTGCAATCCGCGATCCAGCGCTGCCTGCTGCGCCTCCACCAGAACCACGTTGTATCCCGAGCGGGCAAAGACATGAGCAATGCCGTTTCCCATGGTCCCGGCGCCGATGATGCCAATTGTCTTGATGTTCATGAAAGGCCTTTCCGCCATTGAAGGAAAATGAAGGAAAAGTTTAGCAGACGGCGAGGGGATGCTGGGTTAGAGCCAGCCCTTCATGCGCGCGATGCGGGCCGCCTCCACGCGATTACCGGCGCCGAGTTTGCTGATGGCTTCAGAAAGATAATTGCGGACGGTACCCTCTGAAAGGCGCAGTGTGCCCGCGATCTCACCACTGCTTGAACCTTCAGCAGCCAGGCGCAGCACCTGGCGTTCGCGGTCGCTCAGTGGATCTTCTTCTGTCCACGCTTCGGTGGCGAGCTCAGGATCAATCACGCGATGACCCGCATTTACACGGCGGAGCGCGTTGGCAAGTGTGGCCGCGGGTGCGTCCTTCAGCAAATAGCCCGCGGCTCCAGCCTGCATGGCGCGGCGCAGATATCCCGGACGGGCAAATGTGGTGAGAATGATGATGCGTGTGGAAGAGCCGCGTTGCTTGAGCTCTGCAGCCACTTCAAGTCCGGTCATCTGTGGCATTTCAATGTCGGTGAGAAGGACGTCCGGCTTCAGTTGCAGAGTGAGTTGCAAGGCTTCTTTGCCATTGCCGGCCTGACCCACGACGCGAACGTCTGATTCGATTTCCAGCAAGGCCGCGAGCGCTCCCAGCACCATGCTCTGATCTTCGGCGATGACGACTCTGATGGTCATTGTGATGTTACCGGCAGTGTGATGACGAGCCGGGTTCCCGAAGAAACTTCCCGTCGCAAGCTGCCACCCAGAGCTTCCACACGCTGCCGCATACCGGAAAGGCCGACGCCTTCCGGCTCAAGCTCACCGCAACCGTCGTCTTTTATTTCCAGACAGCAGGCGTTCGACGTTTGCTCAAGACGCAGGTTACAAGATCGCGCGCCGGCGTGCCGAATCACGTTGGTGACCGCCTCACGCAAAGCCAGGGCAAGCACACCCTCATGAGAGGCAGGGATAGTGGACGGAGGAAAGTCACAAAGCACCTCCACGCCGGCAGCTTGCAGCGCGGCTTTGGCCTGCTCCGCTTCCGCCTGCAGGCTGCGCGATTGATACCCGCGGACGGTAGCGCGGACCTGGGCCAGCGTTTCACGAGAGATGCGCTCAACGTCGCGAATTTCGATGGCAGCGCGTGTGGGATCCTTGTCAGCGAGCTTGGATGCAAGTTCGGATTTCATCACGATCAGAGAAAGCGTGTGCCCCAGCACGTCATGAAGATCACGGCCAATGCGCTCACGTTCGGCGATCTTGGCCATGCGTTCCACTTCTTCCTGGGCCAGCAGGAGTTTTTGGTTGTCGCGGTGGCGCTGCGCGAAATGCGTGTTAACGGCCCCGATCATCAGGGTGAAGATCAACGCATATGCCCAGAAAAAAGGCGTAAGGTGCAAAATCAAGCTTTCCGCCACGATGACAGCGACAATGGCGGCGATAACTTTAGCGGCAGTTTTCGTATCGCTGACTTTTGGAGCGAAGGCTGCCGCGTAGACAAAATAAACGGCTGCGCCTGGATTCAGCGGAGCAAGCGCTAATCCCAGGAGAGTGATGCAGGCCGTGATCCAAAGCAGCTGCCGCCCTTTTACCCAGTAGCCTCGGAAGTACAGTGGAAGAAAAATGAGCGCGCTGATCAGAGTGAGGACCGAGGCGAGTTTTGTATTGTGCACCCATGGGCTGAATATCAGCAGCATGATCAGATAAATCAGCCACAGGTAGGGCAGCCAGCCAACGTCTTTGTCTTTGGGTAAAAGGCGCATGCAGTTTCTCTAATTGCTCACATTGACATCTTCGCGAGTAAATCCGCGTCTGGCAAGCAGCAAAAATCCAATGGTAAAGGCCGCCAACGCGGACACATGCTGCCAGGGACTACCGGTGCTGGGTGCTCCGATGATCCGCAAAGCGAGTTGCCCCAGGTGATACGGAGGCATGAATGGCGCAGCATGCTGGAAGATTTTAGGCAGAATCTGCAAAGGCAGCCACAATCCTGAGCAGAACGACAACGGGAGGAAGACCGCATTCACGATGACCGGTGCGGATGTGGGAGGCGCAAAGCAGCCAATGGCCAAGCCGATAGCGCAAAAAGGAAGCGACCCGGCGACGAGCGTGAGGACAAACTCGATGATGATCTTCGGCGACATTTTTGCGCCACCGAAAGCGATTCCCAGGCTTAAGAGCAGAAGAACGACGATCGTAGAGAAAATGAGGCAGACGATTGCCTTGGCCAGCAGATAGGCCAGCGGAGGCATGGGGCTGGCGCGTTTGACCTGCAACCAGCCATAGCCTCGCTCACTGGAGATGCCGACTGCAAAGCCGAAGAGTGAAGCGCCGATCACGCCGAATGCCCCGTAGGTGGCGAGCAGGTAAGCTGAGAGGGTGACTGACCCAACGCTCTGGCGCGTCCCAAGGAGCAGCCCAAACATGACATAAAACAACACCGGGAACGCCAGGGTGGGAATGTAGTAAGAAGGCATCCGAGAGACTTTGATCAGCTCATACCTGGCTTCTGCCAGATACATGGCGAATACGTTGTTGACGGATGGTTGCGATACTTGAATGGCGACGCTGCTCATGCGCTTACCTCCTGCGCCTGTTCCTGAGTGTCAATGATTTTGATAAAGGCTTCTTCCAGACTGCTGTTGCTGAGTTCCAGACCGTGTAAGAGGGGATCGCGTGCGAAGAGTTCACGCAAAACGAATTCGGCTTCAGAGGTGCGGATTTCAACGCGCTCGTTCTGAAAGGAAACGTTGTTTACGTTGGCGATGGTGCTGATGGATTCGATACTGAGATGGGTGACGCAGCTGATTTTCCGTTGCGATGTCTGTGCCTTGATCTCCGCGGAGGTGCCCTGGGCAACGATGTTGCCGCGGTTGAGCACCACAACGCGATCAGAAAGCGCGTCCACTTCTTCCAGGTAGTGCGTGGTCAACACAACGGTGCGGCCCTGCTTTACCAGTGAACGGATCTGCTGCCAGATGAGGTGACGGGTATTGATGTCCAGTCCGGCGGTAGGCTCGTCAAGAAAGATCAGGTTCGGATTGCCGCAGATTGCCAGGGCAAAGAGCAGACGCTGCTTCTGGCCGCCGGAAAGAGCGCCGAACAGACGATCTTCCAGCCCTTCGAGCCCCGCGCTCTCAATGATCTGCGTGAACGGCAGCGGGTTGGGATAGTAGTGGCGAAAGAGCGCAATGTGCTCTTTGACCTTGAGTGTCTCAGGCACTTTGGCGACTTGCAGCATGGCGCCAACGCGGGTGCGAGACGCATGCTGCGTGGGATCGCCGCCGAAAACCCTCACTTGGCCATGGTCAGGCCGGGAGAGCCCAAGCAGCAGCCGAATCGCCGTGGTCTTTCCCGCGCCGTTCGGCCCCAGCACTGCGAGAAGTTCACCAGCGCGGACGGTCAAGCTCAGGTTGTTCAGCGCGGTTACCGCGCGGTATTTTTTGGTTACGCCCGTGAGTGAAGCAATGTTCTCCTGGGAATTCAACATGTTGTCTCCTGTCATGAGCGTGCCAGCTCGGTTGATATAAGAAGGAGAGCTGGAAGCGCCAGTGTGGCGATTAAGGCTGCATCGACCGAAAAACGCTGGATCCAATTCCGAAGTTGCTTCGTGTAAGGCATAAGGCGGCTTCTCCTGGTCTCACTACGATCTGAAGTATGCGGCTTTGGCAGGACCCGAGTAAGTGCAGAGTGTCATCAATCGGAGATGACACTTGTCATATGGAAGGGCCCGGTTACGTGTGGTGAAATTCACGCAGCCGAAGGCGGCTGCGCTCCAAGAGTGCCCGTTTCCATTTGTCTGTTCGACAGGCAAAATACATAGATCCTTCGACTACGTCGTCGCATGGGCTCCGACTCCGCTCAGGTGACAAAGGAAACGGGCGCGAGAAAATTCCCTGAACTGGCACGGGCGAGATTCGCTTGTCGGGGTTCCTCTCTCTCGTCGCATACACTTCGGCTTGCTCGGATTGACGGCGGAAAAGTTATGGGAGCCGAGAGCAATCAATAAAGTCACATACTCTCAGGATGGAATTCAACTTTCGCAAATACTTTTAGATTGAGTCGATGGCGGTTCGCAAGGTCGCGCACGCTGCTTTCGGTCACGACCTGATGCTGGTATTCATTTTCGGCGAGCGTGCCCATGGCGATTTTCTGGTTGCGGAACTTCATGGCGCTGATGACAGCATTGCCCAGGCCGGCATGCACTTCACTGACATGCGTGTAGGAGATCACTGCTTTTACGTTGGCGGTGGATAGTTCTCCGCAGGCCATCACGGAGATCCGGCCTTGCGCGTGCTGGACAAGTTGAGCCAGCGTGGGCATTGCGTCGACGGCGCTCTTCCTGCCTCCCGAGGTGAGTACGCGGGTCACACCGGCTTCGATGAGGTCATCGAGCGCCTGATTGAAGTCGCACGTCATATCAAAAGCGCGATGGCAGGTGACTTTGAGCGGACTCGACAATTCAATCAATTGCCGCATCCTCTGTTTGTCCACTGTGCCATCAACATTCAAAATGCCGAAGACAACACCGGTGGCGCCGAGCTGCTTGGCGATGAGAATATCGCGCTGCATGATGCTGAATTCGTCCGCGGAGTAACAGAAATCACCACCTCGCGGACGAATCATCACCTGCACGCCAATTTTCGTTTTCTGGCGTACCGCGGCGATCATGCCGGCACTAGGCGTGGTACCGCCTTCGGGCAGACCGGCACAAAGTTCAACCCGGTCTGCTCCACCTCGTTCCGCTGCGATGGCGGATTCCACCGAATCAAGGCAAATCTCCAGCAGAACTGATCCCGCGCGGTTTTGCGGCTGGGTTACCACACGCGACAGCGGTTTTCGCGAGCCATAGGTTGTCCGGCTTTGCAGCTGAATGCCTGCTGAAATTCCGGCATGTTGATCACCACGCCGTTGATCCGATACTTGCCGGGTGAATGTGGATTGGTAACTGCATTCACGCGCAGGTTCTCATCGCGTTCATTCTCGCAGGCCCATTGCGCCAGTCCGATAAAGAAGCGCTGGTCCGGGGTAAAGCCTTCGCGATTTTCCAGCGTCTGGCCTTTGGTGGCAGCTTTCCAGGCGACATAGGCAAGGATGGTGCCGCCGAGATCGGCTACGTCCTCACCTTCGGTGAGCTTGCTGTTGATCTTGATGTCATCCACGATGGTGTATTGGGCGTACTGGTCCACCACGCACTGCGCGCGCTTTTCAAACTGCTCACCATCTTCTTTGGTCCACCAGTCACGCAAATTGCCTTTGGCATCAAACTGGCGACCTTCATCGTCAAAGCCATGCGTGAGTTCATGGCCAATGGTTGATCCGGTGTTGCCGTAATTGGGAGCATCGTCAATCTTGATGTCGTAAAGCGGAGGCTCAAGGACGCCAGCCGGGAAGTTGATGTCATTCATCTGCGGATTGTAGTAGGCGTTGACGGTGGGCGGCGTCATGCCCCATTCACCACGGTCCAGGGGCTTGCCGATTTTGCCGAGCTGGCGATGCGATTCAAAGTTTGAAGCCCGCTGCACGTTGCCCAGAAAATCATCTGGTTTGATAGTGACGGAGCTGTAGTCGCGCCACTTGTCAGGATAGCCAACCTTGTTCACCACGGAGTGGAGTTTCTCCAGCGCCTGCTTTTTGGTTTCCGGACTCATCCAGGTCAGCTGCTCAAGGTCATCCTGCATGGCCTGTTCGATGAGCTTGGTCATCTCCATGGTGCGTTTCTTCATGTCATCACTGAAAGCGCGCTTTACGAATTCCTGCCCCAGGGCTTCACCCAGCTGGCGGTCAACCCAACCCACGCAACGCTTCCAGCGAGGCTGAATCTGCTGTACCCCGCGCAGAGTGTGACGATAGAAATCAAAATTCTCCTGCACAAAAGGAGTGGAGAGATACTGGGCAGCGGAGCGCGCGGCGTGCCAGCGCAGATACGTTTTCAGGTCATCCAGGCTGTTGCTCTGGATCTGCTGGTTGAGCGCCTGATAAAACTTTGGCTCAGTCACGTTGAAAGTCTGCACGTCGCCGATGCCGGCGACCTTGAGATAGGCATCCCAGTTAAAATCCGGCGTAAGTGCCTGGACTTGTTTACGGTCCATCTTGTGAAACAGATTATGCGGGTCGCGCTGCTGGACACGCGTGAGGGAAGCCTGGGCCAGGCCTGTTTCCAGCTTTAGGACGGTTGCGGCTTGCTGCTTGGCTTTGTCCGCCGGATCACCCAGAAGCTGGAACATCTTAGCCATGTGCGCCAGATACTTCTGGCGAATTTCCTCTGATTTCGCGTCGGTCTTGGTGTAGTAGTCGCGATCGGGCAGCCCGAGTCCGCCGGCACCAGCGAAGGCGATCACCTGAGAGGAGTCGGCAAAATCCTGGTCTGATCCAAAATTGAAAAGCGAACCTTGATCGCCACGGAGATGTTCGGCCGCCACCAGGGCGGCGAGCTCTTGCTTGGATTTCAATGCAGCAATTTCGTCCAAGGCAGGCTGCAACGGCTTGGCGCCGAGCTTTTCAATGGCGGGTTCATTCATGCAGGCGCCAAAGTAATCGCCAATCTTCTGTTCGGTGGGCGTGCGGCCGCTGGTCTTGGTAGACAGTTCCTGCAAGACGCCCCAGAGAAAGCGCTGGTTATCTTCATGAAGCTTGCCATAAACGCTCCATGCAGCCTGGTCACCGGGAATAGGGTTGTTCTTCCTCCAGCCACCGCATGAGTACTGATAGAAGTCCACGCAGGGATCGACCGTCTTGTCCATGGAAGGGACGTCAAGACTTGGCGTGTAGGGCAGCGCCGTGAGCGGCTTTTCTGCCTTTGTGGACGGAGGCGTGGCGCCGGTTGGAGTCTGGGCGAAGACGGCAATGGATAGCAGCAGAAGACACAGGGCGGTACGAAGAAAGCTCATGCGGAAATGACCTCGGATGTTAGACCGCGCTAGTTTACAGGAGTCACCCGGCGGTGGCCAATTAGGGGATGATTGATGAGTGTTTCAATTGGCGTGCCGTATTTGGTTATTGGTATTTGGTGCTTGGCAAAACAGACGATGAGCCAACGAGCGATGACACAGGAACCATGTTGGCAGTGGACCGCGGAAGATTTCAGCGTTATTTTTCTGCCACTAACAAAGCGCAAGGTCCCTCTCCCCTGCTCACGCGCTGAAGACTGCGCGCGTTCGTTGACGGGGTTCGGGATGACGGATCAAGTGTTTGTCTGGTTAGATCACACCCTGTGGTGGCGCCAGATAACTCATTCCACCAATCAGTCACGCAGCAAAAAGCAAAGACGCGGCATGCCGCGTCTCTACGTCGAAAAGTGTTCCCGTGAAAAGTATTCCCGCATTTCAACTGATGAAACCTGCTGAATGGAGACGTAGCGGAGCTACGTCTCTACGTGGAGATTCTCCAGTGGAGATTCTCCGGTTATTCCTGGAAGCTGAATGCGGCCTTTACTTTGCCTACTTCGATCACGTCACCTGAGGCCAGTTCGCGCTGGCCGTATAACTCTTCGCCGTTCACGCGCACTTTGGCTTTGGCTTCAGGGGCAAGAAAATATTTATTGTCGCGCTTGCTGATCAGGGCGGCGGAGACCGGCGCAAAGAAAGCTTTCAGTCGTATGGACGCCATGGATGATTTTCCGATCATAGTCATCTTGCTGGTAAGAACGTAGCGGTCCTGGTCCGTTTTACCTTCAAGCACGTTGAGCAGGCCGATCTTTTCCTTGATCTGCGCGCCGGACGCGGTCAACACAGAAGGCGCTGCCATTTTGCCCATCATTTCCTGGGACTGGCGCGTGTCCAGCATGACAGTTGCTTCCATCTTAGGCATCGCCGGACCGGTTTTAGCTGCGATTGCGGCCACAGGCAGCGCACCTTCATTCTTGAATTCAATTTCATGCTTGCCGATCTTCATGAGGTCGCAGTGGCGAAGTTTCGCTTTGCCGACGCGTTCGTTATTCACGAACGTTCCATTGAGCGAGCCAAGGTCTTCCACCACATAATGGTCCTGCTCCCAGGTGATCCTGGCGTGGTGACCGGAGACGGCAAGATTATCGATCTGCATGGAATTGTCCGGCAGCCGCCCAATGGTTGTGGGAGACTGAGACAGCGTTACTTCCTTCAACATTGACTGACCAAATTTCAAATAGAGTTTTGCCATTGCTGCTCTCCGGGAAACAGTTTGCTTAAGATATTTTTGTACCAGGGCTGCTCCACAATGCGCAGAAGCAGACAGGTAATGTTGTCATCGCCACCGTTTTGCCTGGCGGCCTGGACCAGTTTGTTGCATGCCTGTTGCAGCGTGCTGCTGCCGACGATCATCTCCAGAATTTGATCATCGTTCACCAGGCGCGTGAGCCCATCAGAAGTCATTAGTAAAGTGTCGCCGGGCATCACGATCAGGTCTTCGACGTCCGGCTGGACTTCCGGTTCGGCCCCGAGCGCGCGCAGAATTACGTTCTGCATGGCTGACGTGGATGCTTCTTCACGCGATATGAAGCCCATCCGCACCTGCTCCATGACCAGTGAGTGGTCCTGGGTGAGCTGCTGAATTGATCCCTGACGGACCAGATAAATCCGGCTGTCACCAACATGTCCAATGGCCAGCGAATGGCCGCGTACCACGGCAGCCACAGCGGTTGAGCCCATGCGCAGGTGGCCAAGTTCAGACTCGCCGGCGGCAAAGATTCTTTCGTTGGCCAGGCGCAAAGCATTGGCCAGTGATCTGGCGATGGGCGATGGGCTGGTCAGCGAATTGCCGTTGCCAAGAAACCCGTTGCCGTTATGAGCTTCACGGAAATAGCGCAGCATGACGTCTACGGCCATCTTGCTGGCGACTTCACCGGCGGCCTGTCCGCCCATGCCGTCACACACAACAAAGATGCCGTGGCGCGAGTCATATCCGAAGTTATCTTCGTTATTCTCGCGTACGCAACCGATATCGGTTCTGCCTGCGACTTTCACTGCCAGCGTCATGCAATGTCCGTTTAACGCAAATGCCCAGAGTCGACTTCTTTCAGCAATAAATTGCTTTCAAAACATGTTCGGGGGAGCAAGCATTGCATGGCCACAAGCCTTTTGCGCTCGGGCCAAAATCGGCAAGCGTGCACATACGGGGAGGGATTTGCGCGGATTCTACCCGGAATAATTATTGGTCTGCAATCAGGGATTCACCCGCCGATGTGGACCATGCTGCGGGAAGGCTTGATAAACCCTTGCTCTCCAATATGATGGCGGGCTTCCTTCTGGTCGACCACTGAACTAACGTAATCTGCCAGCTCAGCGTCCGAGGCGCCTTGATGCATGCGTCCGGCAAGGTCATGATCGAGCAGGGAGAAGAGGCAGGTGCGCAGTTTGCCGTCAGAGGTCAGACGCACGCGGGAGCAATGTCCGCAGAACGGATGTGAAACCGGAGCGATGATGCCGATTTCGCCGATGCCGTCATCAAACGTGTAGCGGCGCGCAGTCTCGCTCAATGCATTGGGTAATTGCTTGACAGGACGAAATTCGTTCAGCTTCTCAAGGATCTCATCCATCGGAACAACGATGTCCGGCGTCCACACGCGATCTTCTTCCAGCGGCATGAATTCTATGAACCGGACCACGACGCCTTCTTCGCGGGAGAAGCGCGCGAATTCCACGATCTGATCTTCATTGAAGCCGCGCAGCAAAACGCAATTCACTTTCACCGGTTCCAGACCGACGCGCTTGGCGGTGCGAATGCTCTCCAGCACAGCGTCATAGCCTTTGGGTACACGCGTGATGCGGGCGAACTTGACCGGATCAACGGCGTCCATGCTGATGGTGGCGCGCTTGAGGCCTGCTTCCTTCAACGGCGCTGCAAGGTCGGATAGAAGGTGACCGTTGGTGGTGATGGCGATGTCAGGCTGGTTGCCGTCCAGAGTGCGAAGCTGAGCGAGGTTGCGGACAAAATCTACGAGGCCGTTGCGCAGAAGAGGCTCGCCACCGGTGAGCCTGATCTTGTCAATGCCGAGGCCGACCAGCAGCCGCACCATGCGCAGATAATCAGAGAAGGGAAGCTCAGAGTATTGCGCACCCTGGTTGCCGGTCCGGCAATACACACAGCGATAGTTGCAGCGATCGGTGATGCTGACGCGAAGATCAGTAATGTACCGCCCGTGCTTGTCGCGAAGCCGCATGCAATGCTCTTCTCTGAAGCTGATTTTGATCTTGCTATTCAGGATCTTTTTCTTGGGGCAAACAGAGAACAGAAGGGAGGAATACGCCCGGGGGCGAATCCAGTTCCTTTCCAAGATCGAACGTGGCGCCGCCTGTGCGGACTGACGTTGATCGGGAGGCAGAGCCGTTTCCGGCTAAACCCTCGTCCTTGCATGCCTTGCAAGAAACCGCCACATTGGCAGGGTATGCCCTTAGGCCTGATGTGGTCGAAACCTTAGATTGATTATAGATGACGGCGCGAACGATGGAAACGATAAACAAATCGGCGGGTTTGCGGGCGCGAACGTGCTGATTTCATTGGAACGCATCCGGGAGTTTCAGGTCTTTCTTCACCTTTTCACCAGGACCAACTTCGACTTCTTCCAACATTCCGCTGAAGAGGGCCGCGAATTCCTCGGGACTCATAGTGCCGCTACCCCAATTCTGTTGGCACTGTAAGAAGTACTTCCCCGGAGGAAGTCCCGTGAACGAGTAGGGACCGTTGAAGGCGATGGCTTGCTGCACCAGTGAGTAGCCAGAAGAGTTGCGAGTCAGTAACCCAATTCGAGCGAAGGCTGGTTTGTTGTTGGAGTCGAGCACCTGGCCGGTAATCTGTCCGCCATCAGCGCCTAACTCAATGGTCAAGGGCTGGTTGGGCGGCCCGTTGTTCAAATCCAGAACACCGTTGTCAAGCTTGAGAGTCCCAGACTCAACGTCCTTGACGTACATGGATTCCGGAAACCCTCGAAGGCTGAAACGGTAGCGGGCCGGCCAGAGAGTTGGAACTTTGAAATCACCAGTGGCTTCAATATCTATCGTGATGGCTGCAACGGGGTTCGCAATGCCCACGGCTAGCATCATGAGCAGTTTGCGGTCTTGAGCAGGCCAGGCTTCTTGATCTGCTTTGCTGAGTGTGGGCGTGGTGGAAATCTTCCCATTCAATGCAAACGAAGGCATTACGGCCACAACCAGATTGTCGACGTTTGTATCAGCTAAGTAGAAGGTTGAAGACCCGCTAAGCGGCTTATTTTCTGAATAGCTGTTTGCAAACAGAGTGTGGCGTCCCGAATCCAGTCCCCACAGAGTAAAGCGGTTTAGGGGATCAAGAGGTACGCTGGACGAGGATGTTACAGATCCAAGGGACAAAGAAATTCTCATGTCTCCGGGAGGAACTCCAGCGATAGTTCCGCTCACACGAACTAAAGGAGCAGGTTTCATTTTGATGATGATGTCAGCTGTTTCACGGCCGGCTTGCGTCTGGACCGGAACGGCGGATTCTGGAGCCACCGCGCTGGGATAGTAGGTGGTTCCATAGTTGACCTGCACTGTGCCATCCGTGCGGATTTCGGGCGGTAGTATGCCGTTGTTTTTTGCCTTGACCAGAAAGCGAGCGCTGGAGAGTCCGGCAACGCGGAACCTTCCATGATCGTCAGACAGAGTGCTTCCGCTGGAATCCTCGCCAATGGCCTCCACTGAGACGTTGGGCATCGGCTGGTCTTTCACATCGACAACCTGTCCGGAGATCACGGCAGAAGGCACTAGTTTAACTACGACATCAGTGGCATCTTCGCCCGACTTAATCGTGATTGATGGCGCGCTGGGGAAGTTTGTGGAAGGCTGATAGCCGCGATGAATCGCTGCAACGGAATACGTGCCTGGAGGAATGGAGAGCATGGAAAAGCGGCCGTCAGAGGTCGTCATAGCGCCATAAACGCTGCCGCCGGAGAAGCCATTGAACACAACGTGGGCGCGGACCACTGGTTCGCCGGTGACGCTGTTGCTTACGATGCCTTTGACTGTCCCGGGCTTTACAGGCAGAGAAGCTTTCTGCGCGTTCAACGGCAGGCAAATGGCGATGTGAAGAAGCAATGAGATTCTGAGAATATTATTTCGACGCAGCATTGTCTTCTCCGGCCTGACTGATCTTCAGGTCTTTTGTGATTCTGGCTCCCGGCTTAATCACTAGTATTTCTGCGGCCTTGGCTGCTCTGCGGTATGTATCAGTGTTCGCGCCATCTCCCAGCTGCCCATAATCAAGAGCGAACAGCCGGTAGGATCCTGGAGGCATCGCCTTGATGTCGAACTTTCCCTCGCCGTCAACACGGGATGACAAGGTACCCTCTGTTTTTGGTTCTTCTTTTTCAGACTGGAGAAACACCACCGCCAGCAGCGGCTGGAGTTGACCTTGCTGGTCACGGACAGCGCCCGAGACTTCGCCGCCCTGGTCACTCACGATGATTTTCAGAGTCGCAGTTGAGCCTGGAAGATCTACGATTCTGTTTGAAGATACGCTTCCGTTGGTTTGAATCGACTGTATGAAAGCGTTTTCAGGAAGAGGTTCAACATATACCCGATAGCGGCCGGAAAAAATATTGTTTGCAATGAACGAGCCATTGGGAGCTACGTCAGCAGGTGGGGTCGGCATGAACATGCCATCTATGGCCTGCAGGTGAACTTTTGGTTGAGCTCCGGTTTGTGGCCACAGTCGACGCGGGACGAGAGTCCCGGTGACTTCAAATGCGGTGGAGAGATGCAGGGCAACGTTTTCCACGCCGGCATGAGTGAGGTTGAAGGCCTCAACCTGGCTATAAAGCGTGCCAGCATCCGTTTGACAATGGGCACGGATGCGGTATGAGCCTGGCTTGAGATCTCCCAATGCGAATTTGTTCGTGTGCTTTGCATCCGGTCCGTAGTTGAATTGCGTCCCGCCAGTTCCGCTTTGCATTTTTTCAGGAGTTGGCCCCCAGGTGACATCAAGCCCACACGTCTCGAGATTGGCTGGCGGGTTGGAGATGAAACCGGTAATGCTGAGAGCCGGCGTGCTTACCAGATGGAATTCGATTCCGCTATGCTCTTCGCCGGGTTTTACGTCAATGATGGCGGCCATAGAGGAACTTTCTGTACCGGGGAAGAAAACATCACGATACTTGGCGGGTTGCGTGCCATCCGTCCTGATTTCGGGCAGGCCGCTTCCACCTTCATTGAAAACCTGGGTCCGCAGCCGGTGCTTGCCAGGAGTCGTTTGAAACCTGAAGCGGCCGCGATCATCAGTGTTGGCATTGCCAATCAAGTCGATGCCCGGAAGCAGGCTCTTGTCCAATGGTTCATCGACAACGTAAATTCCGGGAAGGGGATCACCGTATTCGTCGAGTACCACTCCTGAGAGAGTTGCCACGGCGGTCATTTTCAAATCCAGGATGATTTGCTCGCCCGCTTTGACCACCAACATGTTGTCAGACACTTTGCGGCCGGGCTGCTGTACCAGCCCATTGCTGCTAACACGAACCAGATAGTTTCCCGGCTTTACGCCGACAATGGAAAAGAGTCCGTTGCCCATGCTCATGGCGCCATAGACCAACTCAGGCGGACGCAGCTGATTGTCTGCAGACATAGAGATCATCTGCACATGGACATCATCAAGCGGTTTGCCGGTTTGCGCGTCGCTCACGCTGCCAACAACGCTGGATTGAGCGGGCGCAGGGGCCGGCGCTGATTTGCCAGCATTCAGGTGCGCGCATGCGAGGCATGACGACAAGTACAAGGTGAAAATTAAGACCAGTTTCTTTCGAAGCATCATAGCAGCGAAGCTATTGTGCTACTTGCAATGCCTCAAGGCAACTAATCTTTAGTTTTCTAGTTTAAGAGAGTTGTTATTCGCGGCTAAAGGTATAGAACCATCAATTCATCATCTATATAGGTATTGCCGATTTTCAGCGATTTTGGCTCGGTGCCATAGTGCTTGAATCCAATGGACGTATACACGCGCTTGGCCACAGGCTGCGTGGCGGAGACGATCAGGTTGATCTGCTCCATGCCTTCAATCAGACGCACTCGCTGGATGATGTCTGACAGCAGCGCTTTGGCCATGCCTTTGCCACGCGATTCTTCACGGACGTAGACGCTCCAGATTGTGCCTTTGTGGCGGAACTTGTCATGGCGCTCGCGATAGAAACCGGCCATGGCGACGAGTTGATTGTTCTCAAAACCGCCAACGACAAAGTTTTCAGGTGTACATGAACGGAAGAACGTGCGAACGTCATCGATCGACTTGCGACGATGTTCGTCGGCAGATTCGGCGAAGGAAACGGGATCGGTGGTCAGGCCGAGCAGGCGCAGATTCCACCAGGCTTCAGCATCGTGTTCGGTAAGGAGGCGAATATCCATGGGTTTGCGAGAGTTAAATTCGCACAGCCGAGGGCGGCTGTGCCACACGTGTAACGACAGATTCAGAGCAGTGCCAACGAAATAGAGTCGCCTAATCTAAGGATGAAACAAGAATCATTCAAAGACCGTTGGTTTGCCGATGCACGCGCATCCGCGTTTATCTGCGGTAGATGTTTTACATGCCATCGTAATTCGGACCGCCGCCGCCCTCGGGCGGAACCCAGGTGATGATCTCATAGGGGTCCATGATGTCGCAGGTTTTGCAGTGCACGCAGTTGGACGGGTTCAGATGGATTCGCTTGCCGTTGGGCGCGTCACTGCCGCTGGCATCTTCCATTTCATAGACGTTAGCAGGGCAGAAATTCTGGCACGGATTGCCGTATTCGACTACGCATCTGGTGTTGCAGATATTCGTATCATGAATGACCAGGTGCGAAGGCTGATCTTCTTCGTGCTTGGTGCCGGAGTGATAGAGATCGGTCAGCTTGTCAAAGGTGAGCTTGCCATCGCCTTTGGCTTTGCCGATCAACTGTGCGCGCGCGCCGCCATCGGCGGGAAGCTGGTCCAGATGCTTCATGGCTTCGTGACCTTTGTGCGCCGGATAAACTTCATGAAGCCCGCGGCCGCCGGTCAACTGTTGAACAGCGGTGTGGAGCAAACCGGAGAGCAGACCTTTTTCAAATCCCTGATGGAAGTTACGAACTTCCCACAGCTCATCGCGAATCCAGCTTGAATCCACGGCGTATTTGTATTCCTTCAGCTTGGCGGCGCCGAAATTATTCTGCACCAGGGCTGAAAAAGCGGTCTCAGCGGCGAGCATGCCGCTCTTCATCGCCAGATGGATTCCCTTCAGGCGTTGAGAGTTGAGGAAGCCGGCGGAGTCGCCGACAATCATCCAGCCATCACCGGACAGAGGCGGCATTGCGTACCAGCCGCCGTAAGGAACGCTCTTAGCGCCATAGCGAATCATCTTCCCGCCCGCAAGCATGTCTTTAATCAGCGGGTGCTTTTTCCATTCCTGCAAAACCTTTTGCGGATCGGTGCGGGGATCAATGTATTCAAGGCTGGTGACGTAGCCGAGGGAAACCAGATTGTCACGCGAGCCGTACATCCAGGAGCCGCCGTATTCTTTCGTGGTCAGCGGCCAGCCCAGTGTGAGAATGACTTCGCCCTTGCGAATGCGTCCGGACGGCACTTCCCACAGCTCTTTCACACCGACGCCATAGATCTGCGGATTGCGGTCCTTGCAGAGATCAAATTTGTTGATGAGTTGCTTGGTCAGCGATCCGCGCGTGCCTTCGGCCAGTATGGTTATCTTTGACTTGAGTTCGTAGCCGGGCTCAAAGTTTGATTTCTTCTGTCCTGTTTTGTCGACGCCCTTGTCATCGGTGATCACGCCGGTGACGCGATTGCCGTCATAGGAAAGCTCTGAACCGGCGAATCCGGTAAAGACGGTGATGCCGGCCTGTTCTACTTTTTCACCCAGCCATTTCACAAAACGATTGAGCGAGATCACGTAGTTGCCATGGTCCTGCATCGGCGGCGGCATTAAAGGAGCGCGGTAGGATTTGTCTTTGGTCAGGAAGTAGAAGCTTTCGCGTTCGACCTGCGCGTCCAGCGGAGCTTCGTCACGCCAGCCGGGAAGAAGTTCATCCATGGCGCGAGGATCAAGCACCGCGCCGGAGAGACAATGTTGTCCGACTTCACGGGCCTTTTCCAGGACGTTGATATTTTCCTTGCTGAGTGGAGCGTCTGGATGGCGCGCGTTGTGCTTGTCAATCAGTTGTGACAGCCGCAGCGCGCATGCCATGCCGGCGGGACCGCCGCCAATGATGGTTACGTCCGCTTCCATCTGCGGACGCTCGATTCCCTCCAGCGGCTTGCGAAAATAGATCATTCAGCTTTGATCCTCAATGTGTCGCCCCTACGGGGCTCGGTCTGAAACTGGATTTCACCCAGGCCTTCCGGCCTGGGCTAACTCATTTCGCGCCTACGGCGCTGGTGCATCGTGAGCCAACCTTATTAGTGCAGAGGCTTAGACAAATCGGCGCACAAAAAACGACGCCCGAACAATGTGACACAGACCTATACGCGCTCCCGAAAACCAGTTTTCGGTTTTCTCCGTGCCTCTGTGCCTCCGTGGTGAAGATTATGCCTTCGCCTTTTTCACTTCTTCCGTGAGCGCCGGCACAATATCGAACAGATTGCCTACCACGCCGAAGTCGGCGATTTCAAAGATCGGCGCTTCCGCATCCTTATTAATGGCAATGATCGAGCGCGATCCCTTCATGCCCACCAGATGCTGAATAGCGCCGCTGATACCGACAGCGAGATACAGCTTGGGCGCAACCGTCTGACCCGAACTGCCGATCTGGCGATCCATCGGGCAGCCAGCCGGCGTCGCAGATGGGACGTGAGGCCGCGATCTCGCCGCCAAGAGCATCTGCCAGGGCTTTGGCAAGATCGATGTTCTTCTGCTCTTTGATTCCGCGTCCGACGGAAACAATGATCTCCGCCTGCGTGAGATCAACCGCCTGCTTGGCTTCTTTGAAGGGATCATCCGGCTTGTTGCGCACGGCTGCAGTCGGCGACGGTGACATTCACGGTTTCAACGGGTGCAGCGGCGGAGCCAGCTTCAGCTTTGTCGCCACGGAATGCGCCGGCCTGGAAGGTCACGAAATGCGGCGCCGGGCAGGCAAAGGAAACGTCAGCGGCAAACTTTCCCTGAAACATCTGGCGGCTGAAGAGCAGCTTATCGCCTTCCTTGCGGAAACCAGTGGCGTCACTGATCAGCGTGCGGCCCAGGGCGGTGGCCAGCTTGGGAGCAAAGTCGCGTACCTGGTAGGTATGCGGCATCAAAACCAGCTTCGGCGCTTTCTGCGTGATGAAATCTTTCAGCGCAGCCACCACGCCATCCGGCGTATATTTGGCCAGCTTGTCAGATTCAATCGCATAGACCTTTGCCAGCTTCTTGCCGGCAATCTCTCCGGCAATGCCGGCGATTCCACTACCGAACACCGCGCCTTCCACCGTCCAGCCGGTTTCAGCGGCAATGGCCTGCGCGGCGGTAATGGTTTCCAGGGAAACGCGATTCAGTTTGCCTTCGCGCTGCTCAGCTATAACAAGGATTGTGTCTGCCATCTTTTAATTTATCTGCCGTTTCTTTTTTTGAAAGCCCCAGATCATCAGCACCAGCGCTATGACAACGTCAGCTGCGAGGATCACTTGCATGAATCCGTTGCCCGCGCGGATGTCCCAGCCGGTGAATAGCAGCCAGCCAAGTCCGGCCAGCAGCATGATAACGCCGAGCACCAGGAAGGTTGCGCCGGTTTCGTGTTGAGTTATGGGTTGGTAATCTCCGCCTTCAGGATCGTATTCCATTCGTTCCATGGCCCAGTCCTCCTTAGAATTGCTAGAGCACTCGAACATCATTGCGCAGCTTGTCCACCAGCTTCTTGGCGATTTCACCCGGCGATCCATCCAGCATCTCCGTCTTCTTGGTTTTCTGCGGGATGTAAAGCTTCTCAATCTTCTGCATGTTCTCGCCCAGCGCCGACTTCACTTCGTCCATGGCCACCTTGCGCAGCGGCTTGTTCTTAGCTTGTTTGATGCCAAGAAGCGTGGCGTAGCGCAGCTTGTTAATGCCGGATTGAATGGTGAGCACCGCCGGCAGCGGCATGGCCACATGCTGAAAGAAGCCTGATTCCAGTTCGCGTTTCACGGTGATGCCGCTGTCACTCTTCTGGATCTCCATAATGATGGTGGCATGCGGCCAGCCCAGCAGCTCCGCCATGATCACACCGGTCTGGGCGTAGCCGTAGTCGTCCGACTGAAGACCGGTAAAGATCAGGTCAAATTGCTCGTCTTTGATAGCGGCCACAAAAGCTTTGGCGATGTTCATGCTGTCGAGGCCGACAAAGCCGTTGTCTTCGAGGTGAATGGCGCGATCCGCACCCTTGGCCAGGCCTTCACGCAGTACGGTCTGTGCGCGGGCGGGACCAGCGGTGATCACCACCACCTCGCCGCCATGCTTTTCCTTCTGCCGCAACGCCTCTTCCAGCGCGTAAGCGTCGGGCTCGTTGACTTCATAGGAGACGTCGTCGCGGATCCATGTGGCGCTTTCATTCAGCTTCAGGGGAGCGTCTTTTTGCGGGACCTGCTTCATGCAGACCAGAATCTTCATATGTTTATTTATTCCTGTGTACCGGAAACCTTGTGTGCCGAAAGTTAGATGTTAAAAAAGGGGCCCAATGTCAGCGACAAAACCAGTCAGTATAAATGATGGAGGGGAAGATAACATCCACCCGGAGCACAGATGCATTCACCACGGAGGCACGGAGACACGGAGAACAGCAAAGGCCTTTTGCCGCAGATTTACGCGGATGAGCGCAGATCAAAAACCAAATTCAGGGGAAGACTCAATAGCCATTCGTCTTTGAGCAGAGATCAGAGAAAGAGATTAGAGATTAGATCAGTGTCATCTGTGTAAATCAGTGGTCAGGAGTTTTTGGGGTTTTATCCGCGTACATTCGCGTGAATCCGCGGTAGAGGGTTGGCTTTCTCTGTGTCTCCGTGCCTCCGTGGTAGGTTTGGAGGGATCAGTCGATGAACGCCACTGACTGCACGCCGGCGACTTCAAACCGTTTGCGGCAACGCATGTTCTTGCACATCACCATGTCATCGCGACGCACCATGTAGGACTGCGCCTTGGCGAACTTGGCGCGATCGCGTTCATCGGCGCGTCCGGGGAGCTGGCGTTTCTTGGTGCGTACCAGCCAGTTCAGTTCATACTCGTTGGCCGTCCGGCAGCTTGGACACGTCAACGTGTGCGGCTTCTTTGCTTCTTTTTCGTCAAAAAAATCGCGCTCGTCCATTGCCTACATAATAACCATAAAGGGCCGTCGCGGTGCACTCATTCCTTATTTATGGTGTTGCCGGGCTCGTTTGTCTTGGTCTTTGGTCTAAGGCCCGGTGGCCCGGTATTCCTAGGTTATGTGTGTGGGGCAGTTTGTGGTTAAATCACCATTGCCATGCCGAGAAAGAAGAAAAAGAAGACCTTCAGCGCCGTCAAGGCGGTAAAGACCATGTCGCGGACGGCCATCGGCAAGGTCCCATCGGTGAAGCGTGTGGAAGGCGTCCGCCGGGAGAAGAAAGAAAAGCACAAGCCGTCAATTGACCGGCTGATCGCGGACGCGGAGTAGCGGGTGATCGGGTGTGTTGGATTGGGTTGCCCCATCGGCCAGGGGCAAATGCGCTTCATGTAAACTGAAAACATCAATCAAAAAGGGAAGCGCATGGGGTCCGGTGACCCTTCCGGTCTTCAAAACCGGCGAGAGTTAGCTTTGCTGGCTCTGGTGAGTTCGACTCTCACACGCTTCCGCCAACATTGCATGAGTTCTTTCGACTGCGCGCCGCAGGAGAAAGGGAAGCCGATGGCTGAAAACGCAGATTGTTCGACAGACCTACAGACGTCTGGGGGCTTTCGGATAGAAATCACTCCCGTTGGATTAACCGTCGAGAAAGCCGCGGAAACCCAAACTCTTTGGATATATCTGATTTACGCAGTTATCTTCTGTTACTTTTTTTACGCTCTGGTTTCGGTAGGTCGACCCGCCTCATTCCTGCTTTTGCTGCCGCTGGCGGTAGGTGTCATTCAATACTGGTTCGTCGGAATTCACAATCTGCGGTGTACGCGCGAAAACATTGAGGTGATCGACGTTATTCGTGGTCGAACAAGGCGAGTAAGGTCATACCCGCGCGATAGCGTCAAAGGGATTAGATATGGTGGAGTTTCTTTTTCGATGTATAGCTCGATTTGTGGTTTGATTCTTGAGGTGGAGGGTAAACCAGTCAAAACGTTGTATGGTCTGAAGTGCGTCGAAGCGAAGAAAATCCTTGATGAACTCCAGCGCCTGGGCTTCAACGTATGCCACGATCCGGCGATGCCCATGATGGTCGAGATGGAGCAATCTAGGCGCAAATCATGGCTTGGATTCCCTTAACGCCTCATTTTCGGGCCTCCGGCCCTTCGTTATCGAAAAAGCAGGCGAAATGATAACCCCATCGGCTGAAAGCCGGCCGTCTTTCGTCCCTTAACGCAGGCATAAATGCCTGCTCCATCCTGTGGGTACTAACCTAATGACCGTAGGTGTCGTTGCAGCGACCGTTGGTGTAAACGCGTGATTTTGCCGGTTTCACGGTATGCTTATGCCACACAGAAATCCTATTAGGCTTGAGCGGAGAGTCACGTGAAAATGTCAATTGGCTTATGGACGGCGTTTCTGCTGTTAGGGTTCCAGGTTGGGAAAAGCCAGCCAACACCGTGGTTGACCGATGAACAAGCGCGTGATGTTGCAGGGGCAGCAATACACTCCGTCTATCCTGAGCCGTGCTACAGCACATATCGAAATGAGAACCTCGAGGATTCCGTGCTCAGCATTCGGAAGAACCCCATCGTGGGAAATCACATCAACAATTCCGTTTATTTCTATCGAGTTGCCAGCGATTTTTGTAGATACTTGGTTGAGAAGGACGGCAAATACTCTCTCACGTTTCAGGTTTCGTTGGACTGTTGCGAATATGGAATTGTTGCGATAGACAGGGCTACGGCCAAGAGCTACTGGTTCGCGGGAGAAGAGAAAGCCACTGAGGTATTCAAAACGTTCGTGCAGGACGAACAACTTCAGCCCGACTCATCCAGACCTACTTTGTTCACCGGGCTTTACCTCGATCTTGTCTGGGGCGAATCAAACAACAATGAGATTACGAGTCTTGGACAACTCCGGGATTTGGTTCAGAAAAATTTTAAATCTGCTTATTCCGCCTACGAACGAGATGAAATCTGGCAAAGCAGATTTGGGGACTGGTGGCGAAAATTTCAATCAAGAATGCCAAAATTGAAGTTGGAAACCACGTATGAAGCGGCGAGCGGCGGGATTTTGGTCCGTGGTTATGCCTTCAAGGGCTTTGAACTGACGATACCCCAGAGTGACCCGCCGCCAAGAGGCTCCCCTAAACTCTATCGGTGGGCTTTGCTCGTGACGGCCGATGGAAGGATTGAAGAGCGCGCCTCGAAGGTAATTTATGCGAGCCGATGAACTCCGCCAGAAATTGTTCATTCCCTCGCCTGTTTTTGCCGGAGTATCATGCAAGCGCTACATTCCAGGAACGGCTGGAAGAAAACGAGAGGCGTTCAATGCGTATATCTTTAACGGTCATCTTTCTGATAGCGACTCTTTCCGCGCGCGCCCAGGACGGCGGCGAAGAGGCTAGACCAGTCAAGTTGACTGCTGCCTCCAGCAAAGTGTTGGACGTGCCGAGGTCATATATCAGCACAAGGCCCCAGTGCGATGCTGACGGGAACTTATATTCCCATGTCAACCGCCTTGCCAGAGTGGGCGCAATATCGAAGATCGCTATGCAAGGCCCTTCGGCCCAGTACGCGATCAATGCTGATGACATAAAACACCTTTATTTTCTTGCGTTCCACGTTACGACCGATAAAAGGATCTGGTTCTTGACCGGCGGCCAAAAAGACGCCATTTCTCTTTTTCGGATTGATCCCGATGATGCGTCCAAGAGCGAACGCATCAACCTGGATGCTCCGGACGGGATCACCGCACTCACCGTTCAAAGCTTTGTAATGCTCCCGAAGGACCACATCCTGCTGCAAGGATACTTTGATGATCAAGCGCCCAAGGGAAACCAGGGTCACTCCTACCTCGCCGAGTTTGACACTTCGGGAAAATTGGCTTCGGACAACTCTCGAAAAAGCAACAGCAGAGGCGGTGGAATACGCTTCGAAATGGGGTGCTCAAACCGCTGCTTACCAATCTGGTGACGGCACCACATATCTGCTTCAACAGGACAAGATATCGTTGCTTTCCGAAGCCGGTGATGTGATGCGCACCATCCCGCTAGCCCCGGCACAGAAGGGTTATCACGCAGACTTTTTTTATATGAACAAGGGACGCCTGATTGTTTCCTTTTATGCGCCAGATACACAGCCGAACAAGCCGATTACGACGCGCTATGCCCTGGTTGACCCTTCCAGCGGAGAAGTCATCCGCTGGTACGAGTCAGACGAGGAAGTGGGGACATTTTTGGTCTGCTTCAGCGACGACGGCCTCGTTTTTACCCGGCCTGCTGGAGCACACCTCAAGCTCACGACAGCGACAATCAAGTAACCCCGTTTACAGAACTTTGTCCGACAGAGATTCCGGCTTCACGGTTGTTTGTTATTGAGACGTTGTACGAAACATCTTTGTGGATCTGGATGTGGCGACGTCGGGGGATCCGTCGAGGGGAAGGTAGGGCTTTATGTCGCTCCGCTCCGGGCCTGCGGCAGCAAGGTGATGCGTTTCTTCTCTCAGTTTTCCCAGGCCTTCCGGCCTGGGCTAACTCATTTCGGGCCTCCGGCCCTTCGTTATTGAGAGCCGTCAGCGCAGCCGGGGGCGGCTGTGCCACACGAGTGTTGTACGTTTCAATTCGCGATACGCGGACCAGGAAGAACACCGGTTTCGAATTCGGACTCGTTTCAGGGTTTGCTGGAAGTGTGATGGTCACGGTCCTTGACGAGTTCTTCGGAAGCCTTGTGGGCGTTCATAGAGTGCTCGTGCGCCTGTTTGGTGAGCTCGTGAGCAGTTAGATGATCCCCTTTGCCGTGGGCAACAGCTGCAGCGGTGTGGGCGTGGGCGGCCAGGTTGTGGAGTTCTGCTACTCGATTTTGTGACATTAATGCTCCTCGTAACGTTGGATGCAGTTTGGCTCCGCCCGCCGTGAGGGTAAGTTCATATTCAAGGAATACCGGCAGTGCGGGGAGAACACCTTGCATCGGTGTGCAAGTAGGAAACATTCTCGGGATCCTTCCGCTCAGCCTCACGACTTCCGTCGCTCGGCTTCGGTCAGGATGACAGGGTGTGAGAGCATCGATCAGGTTGCGAAGTAGAAGGGTTCTTTCAGCGCAGCCGAGGGCGGCTACGCTCCACGTGACAGTTGTCGAATTCGGGTAAGACAAATACATAGATCCCTCCACTCAGCCTCACGACTTACGTCGCTCGGCTTCGGTCGGGATGACAAGCTTTCAGAGCGTCGGGATTTCCGAGCATCATGGTTGAGTTCAATACACCAAGAGCCTGATAGTAAAAAGGCCCCGCTTCGATACAGGTGAAGTCGGGGCTATTGGATGATGGAGCGAAATTTACAGCTTCGATTTAGAACCCGCTGATGGTTTTTAGAACGCCGCTGGTCGTTTTAGAAGCCACTGATCGCAAGCCATCTTGCCGGAGCGGTGGCGGTGGCGGGAATCGCCACGAATACGATTGGCGCGAAGCACGGGCTGGGAAGAGTGACGCGCCCTTCAATCTCGGCGTCACCGGTAGTGGTTGCAGGCGCGGTTGCTGCCACCAGGTTCACGATGGTGGGCGTTTGGGTGACGGGATCAATACTCTGGCAACTCAGGATGGCGGCGAAGTTGGGGATCGGGTTGGCGCCGGTGGCTACCAGGACCAGACCTCTTACACGGACTTCAAGTTTTCCGTTGCTGTCCAGTTCGGCACGTCCTTCGGCGATTTTCCATGGTGCGCCGGCCCCGCCCACGTTACGGATTGGGTTGGCATTGCCGGTAAAAGGCGGCACGACGGCCGCGAGGCGATGGAACTCAAAGAGGTTGAAGTCTCGGTCATGGCCATCAGAGGCCGACGCTACTGCCAGAAACATGACGCAGACGATAAATGAAGCGAACTTTTTCATTTTGGACTCCGTTGTTCCGTCTTGATTTTGGAAGGGCCCAGGACCCAGGGCGATGAAAGAAAGCTCCCCGAAAAGGGCGCTTACTTGCAGCGCCGGAAGACCGAACAATCATACGCGCATTTGCCGGTGCGTGGGTTAAAGGTGTGTGGATCTCAGGAATGGCGTAATGGCTTACCTGAGTGGCTGAAGCTTAGGAATGCCTCGCCTTTCGCAGGCATAAATGAATGCATGCTCCAAGTGTGCATCTTTTAACACTATGCTCAGCCTAATTGCTTAAGGTTTGGTTGCGATGCTTGTAGACTCGCGCCCCGACACTTGCTTCAAGATACGCTCAAAAATGCATAGATCCTGCGGACTCCCTCGGCTTCGCCGGGATTTCGCCTCGTGCTCGACGCCCGCAAGAACGGCTCGACTATGTCGTCGCTAATCGCCGCTTCGCTCAAGTGACAAAAGGAGAGACTCGAAGAATTCGCGAAATGGAATGGGCGAGATTGGCATTGTCGGGTTCCCTCGCCTCGGTTCCGCGTTGCGAAACTCCGGCTCGCTCGGGATGACGAAGCAAGTGTGTCTGGTGAACACTCCCGTTGCAGAATGCTAGCAACAAGATCTGGGATCCTCGACTACGTCTCGATGCGCTCTCTGCTCAGATGACGAAGGAGACGGACTCGGAGATTTGCCTGAAACGTGTCAGGAAAGCAGATGCACGTTAGGCTCGGATTCGGGTGAGACGACGCCTTCGGGGAGGCGTCCGCCGTTGTATTCGATGAGGCGGTTTTTCCATTTGAGGAATTCGGTGATGGTCTGGGGCTCAATGCGGACTTCCACTCGTCGCAGGCTGGCAAGAAGAAGATTCATCTCCCACATGAGACCGGCTTCACAGCGCTGGCTGTTACGCGCCGGCTTGACGACAAGACGAACTTCGCGCGCTTTGCATTCCAGCAGTCCCCAGCCTTTAGGCAATTCCTGGGCACTGATCATGCCCGCAGGCGCAAGGTAGAAACGCTCACAGCCCATGCCCTGCGAGGGATCTTTGCGGTAGAGCTTTTCCCGGTCGGCGAGGAAGTCGGCACGGGAGATTTTGCATTCGATCAGTATGGAGCGGTTCTTGCCTTTCCAGCCGATGACGTCCGGGGTTTCTCCGCTGGCGCAGGACTGTTCAGAGAGGACGATTCCGCAGCGATAGCGGGTACGCAGCCAGTGTTCGCCCAGTCGGACCAGTTGTGCGTGGGTCATGTTGATAGTTGTAGCGCAGAGTGGACGGCATGGCTAGTGGCTTGAAGATTTCCGCGTCGAAGTACTTAAGTTTAGTTGTTTCCGATCAGAGCATCAGGCATAGTGAAGCACATCGTCAGCAGCGGCCATCATCGCCGAGATCGCCGAGATCAAGCAAAACCTTACCGCTGATGAACACGGATGGCACTGATTTGCGCTGATCTGAAAAACTTACCGCGGATTTCGTGAAATTGGGGTCAAGTCTACGCCAAATTGGGATGAGTGGGATCGGTGACGGGGGGTACCCCCGGTCGGATTTGGTAATTGAGTAATTTGGTAATCGGGAAATTGGAAAACCGAAATGCTTGCCGCGGATCAACGCTGATGGAACTGATCAGCGATGATTAGAACCCGTTACCGCAGATTCGCGGATGGGCGTGGATTCAGAAATTGGGGTCAAGTCTACGCCAAATTGGGATGAGTGGGATCGGATGGGGTGAACCGGGGAGGGGGAGGCTTTGAGATTTACCCAATTACCAAATTACCCATTTACTCAATCCACCACGATCCTCATGATGTCGTGCTTCACTGAGACTGATGCTTCCTGGAAACGTGGACTCGATATGCTGTTTCACCTGATCGACGGTGGGAGCGCCGTTCTGGCCGCTGAGGCCGCGAGCGTCATCCATAAGAATGATGTGGTTCTTAATGGAATGTTCCAGAATGGAATCCAGTTCCACGGTAAGTCGTTGTTTATCACCCTGGAGTCCTGCCCAGCCGTAATAGCCGGCATCCAGCCAGAAGAGAGCCGGCGTCTTAAGCGTGGCAAGAATTTCCGGAATTTTTTTCTGGCTGTCGCCTTCGATGATATGGATATGGGGCCAGCGAGCAAATTTTTGTATGGCACGCAGGGCAAGCGCATGATCGTACTCAATGGAGTAGATTTCGTCGAACCGTTGCCGCATGGCGGCGACCATCTCACCGTAGTAGGTTCCGGTTTCCACCAGAACACGAAGACGGTAACGGTCGGCATACTCCTGCACTGCACGCTGCTTCACCAGATGGGGAGAGCGCAGCGGTTCACCGCGCAGCTTCCAGTACCAGTAATCGGGATAATGTCCCGCGGCTTTGTACAGTCCGTAGAACGGAGTGCGGCGCAGTAATTTTCGGAAAGCCTTCAAAGATCGCCCTTTATGTGCGCTGTTACACTGAAATCGCAGACTGCAGAATAAGGTTGGAGGATGACCGTGTCAAACCCGAGGCGCCGTTTGCCATTTGTTCAGATGGATGTATTCACCTCTGTCGCGCTGGAAGGGAACCAGCTTGCGGTGTTTCCCGACGCTCGCGGCCTGAGCGACATCGAGATGCAGGCGATTGCCCGTGAAACGAACCTTTCTGAAACAACTTTCATCTTCCCGCGGGATATTGCCACCGAGCAGGAACGTGGCACACGTGTGCGAATCTTCACCACCACGGAAGAGCTGCCGTTCGCGGGCCATCCGACGCTGGGAACTGCGATGGTGCTGCGCGGCGATAGCAATCGTGACGAAGTGGCGCTGGAGTTGAACGTCGGCAGGATTCCGGTCCGCTTTTCCACACGCGATGGCCTGCCTTTTGGCATGATGACGCAACGCAATCCTGAATTCGGCCAGGTCCATGCGCGGGAAGAGGTGGCGCGCGCGGCGGGAATCGCTATCGATCAGATTGCCGATGATGTTCCGATCCAGACGGTGAGCACCGGGAATGCTTTTGCCATGGTGAAACTGAAATCTTTGCATGCTCTGCAGAATTTAAAGGCGTCGTGGTCTTCTCTGGAGCCTTACCTGAAGAAGACTGACGCGAAATTCCTTTACTTTGTCTCTGCAGAGACGCTGAATCCTGAAGCGACACTTCAAGCGCGCATGATTTTCTACAACGGAGAAGATCCGGCCACCGGATCAGCCGCTGGTCCATGCATAGCGTGGGCGGTGAAGAATAATGTAATTTCATCCGGCAAGCAAGCATTAATTGAGCAGGGCGTGGAAATGAAACGACGCAGCCGGATTTATGTGAGCGCGGAGCGCCATGATGACAAGATCGTTAACGTGCGCGTTGGCGGACATGCAGTGGAAGTGGTGCGTGGAGAACTTTCATTCTGAAAATCTTGGTCGCGAATCGTCAGATTCGGCGCGCATTTTTTATTCCACAGACAATCAACAGAGATTCACACAGATTTTTTTTCTATTGGCTTCCAGGGTACTTTACAGCAGACACACTCGCGCCTATGATCGAGGAACTTCATTGCACTAGCGAATCAAATTTCCGCGCCAGCCAAATAAAAAAATCAATTCCATCAGTTGCCTTGCTCTGGCCGGCTGTTGGAAAAACGAAATCGGTGAAAGATGCGACCCAAGAAGACGATTCTCTGTGTTGACGATAATGAACAGGCGCTCTCCATTCGCAAGGTAATGCTTGAAACCCGTGGCTACCGCGTACTTGCCTGCACCAACGGCCATTCTGCACTCGAACTTTTCTACCAGGGCGGAGTTGATCTGGTCCTGAGTGATCTGCTGATGCCGGGCCTTGATGGCGCCAATCTCATCAGCAAAGTGAAAGAAATGTCTCCGGAAACGCCGGCCATTCTTTTTTCCGGAAAAATCAAGATGTATGACAAAGACCTGCGCGCCGATATCTTCCTGCCCAAGGGAATGTATGCGCCCATTGAACTTCTGGAACGCATCCGGATCCTGCTGATTAAGAAACGCGGGCCCAAACGGGCAGGGACAGCTACCATGCCATTGCACCGGATTCCTATCGCTGGATAACAACCGCAGCCCACTGATATGAGTCCAACTAGTCAGCATAGGCGCAGTGTCGCGCTTTGCCGCACATTGTCTGGAGTGTCTGGAGCGGCGCCGTCTGTTAATATCAAATATTCCGTGGCCCAAATTATCCAGGTTGAAAACGTCTCCAAGGTCTACCGCATCGGCAAAGTCGATGTGCTTGCGCTCGATGGTGTGAGCTTTGCCGTTGAAGCCGGCGAGTTTGTAAGCATCGTCGGTCCATCAGGCAGCGGCAAGTCAACGCTGTTCTACATTCTCGGCGGACTCACCTCTCCCACGCGCGGACGACTCATCATTGACGGTTCAGACTTCTCCAAGCTGTCGGATGCGCAGCGAACGGAGAAGCGCAAGAAGATGATCGGCTTCGTATTCCAGAAATTCAATCTTCTGCCTACGCTTACTGCTCGCGGCAACATTGAAATCGCTCGCGAGATCTCAGGCCGCAATGGTGAAGACGTAGATTTCTTCCGTACAGTTACGGAGATGTTGGGCGTCGGCGCCAGGCTGGACCATCGACCTTCCGAAATGTCCGGTGGTGAGCAGCAGCGTGTTGCGCTTGCGCGCGCGATCATCAATCGTCCGTCCATCATTCTGGCGGATGAGCCAACGGGCAATCTCGACTCGAAAAACTCTGATGTCGTTTTGAATATGTTGCGTGAAGCCAACCAGAAGTTCGGCCAGACCGTGCTGATGATTACGCATAATCCGCAGGCCGCCGCCATCGGCGACCGCATCATTCACATGCGCGATGGCCACATTGTTTCCGCGGAAGAAGATCCGCAGTGGTCGCGACACTAGCGCTGTTCCCGCATTCCATAACAGAAAAAAGGAGGCCCACCATCGAGCCCCCATTTTTGTTGGGATGATGTCCTGGATCAGCCTGCGTTCGCCAGCACAACGTCATAGATCTTCATTGCGGCCTGGTCTTTCATCATGTCGCAGTGGATCTTTACTTTCTTGCCCATCTTTCCCACGGCCACTTCTGGGTTAGCCACCTTGGTGGCTTTGCCTTCTTCGTCAATAAACGTGGCTTCGCCGGTTTTCTCCGTACAGCTCAAGTCGCAGCTCGCTTTGCCGGCGTCCTGCTTCACGCACTTTGTGTCGCACAGCATGCCGGTCTCTTCAGTGCCTTTCATCGCAGCACCCTGGTCCATGCCGCCCTTGCTCGTATCCTGAGCGGAGAGCAACAGTGTTGAGCCCAATACGATCGTTAACAGTCCCAGTATTCGTTTCATTTTCTAGCTCCTGTGAGTTGGGCCGTCCAACGGCCTGTGTCGATACGATTCGCCATCTCCGGGGAAGTTACAGGTGCTGATGTTCCATTTTCAGCCCGCCCTGGCCGGGACGTCCTGGAGACGAGAAATCAAGAATTGCTCAAGTTCCTTCATGCCCTGGCCTGATCGAGAAGAAACATGGAAAACTCGCATGCCCGGTCGGACACCGAGGATATTCTGGATAAGCAAGGGGACATCAGCCTCAACAGCTTCAGCGAGGTCCATCTTGGTAATGACCGCCACGTCCGCGGAATTGAAAATAGTGGGATATTTCAGCGGCTTGTCTTCGCCCTCGGTTGTCGAGACGAGCACCACGCGCAAGTCTTCGCCCAGATCAAAACTGGATGGGCACACAAGATTTCCTACATTCTCGATAAAAAGAAAGTCCAGCTCTCTCAGGTTCCAGTCGGCGAGCGCGCGTTCCACCATGCTGGCATCAAGGTGGCAAATTGTTCCGGTAGTAATCTGTTTCACGGGAGCGCCTGAACGAGCCAGGCGCGTTGCATCGTTCTCCGTGGCAAGGTCCCCAACCAGCGCAGCGACCGAGTGCAATGGGCGGAGATCTGTCAGCAGTCGCTCCAGAAGCGCTGTCTTTCCTGCGCCCGGACTGGAAACAAGACTGATGACCTGGACACCGGCATCACGGAAGCGATCACGAAGGCTTCGCGCCAGCACGTCATTTTCCTTGAGCACCTTGCGTCTGACTTCGATGATCCGCGGTTGATTCACCTCTGCCTGATTTACCTGTGGTTGATTCACCTCTGGTGGATTCACCTGTGGTGGATTCATAAGACCTCCATTCCGGTGATTTCCATTTCTCGGCCTTGAACAACGCGGTCGGTAATTGCTCCACACGTTGCGCATCGCAGCACCGGGAATGACAAGACTTGTTGCTCCTGGTCGCACACTGGACAAAAGATCCGCACGTCAACGTCTTCAATGACCAGTTGCGACGATGCCAGCGCGGTTTCCTCACAGGCCAGTCCGTAAGAGAAGAGCAGCGCGTCTTTGTCAACGCCGGCAAGCCGTCCCAGACGCATATGCACGGCATTGACTCTGGCCGCGCCGTGTCGCTTCAGTTCGTCGAGCGCGCCATCCACTATGCTGAGTGCGATTGAGAGTTCATGCATGCTGCGTGGGGTTACATCATTTTCATTTTCACGTAGCGTTGAATGTCGCCACGAAAGTACAGAAGGCCGGACACAGTTGCAGCAAGGGTCACCAGGGTCATCACATGCTTACGCGACATATTTTTAGCTCCTGTTCTTGGTCCCGTTAATTTACGCCGCAACCTTGCGGCTGCGTGCGCGTTGAATCAGTCTCTTGATCGTTTCCACGGCTTCACCCACAGCTGCTTGTACTGGTGGGCTCAGCTCCAGGTTTCCGGTTCCATCAGCCTCAACCGAGGAAGGCTCACAACCCACCACCAGTATGCGTCTGATTTTTCCTCCCAGTGCATGTACCATCTGGAGCACCGCAACAGGATTCATGCTGTGTGCATCAATTGCAGGGGATTGTCCGTTGGCTACATCACTCGGTAGTTCAGGCTCCAGAACGTAAATGGTTCCGGCAAGGCCGCCTCGCGGTAAAGCATCCACCAGAATTACGTCATCCCATGGCTCCATCAATGCGTAGGCCAGGTCATAGCTTTTGATTCCAAAGTCCACCACCTTCACGCCCGCGGGCAGTAACTCCCGTCGCAGGCGACTGGCTACTTCCACGCCGAACGCGTCGTCACCCAGAAATATGTTGCCCACGCATGCGACCAGGACTTTACTTTCCATGCAGGTCCTTTCCTTCGCTGGTTAGCGGCTCAATTTCTTCAGGCGAAAAGAAAAAGCGATGTCCCGGTTGCCGCATCATGCCAAACTCGCGGCCAGGATCATCTTCGATCACCACGGCCAGATGCACCTGGTTGTCGAAATCGGTTTCAATGGCCTCAATGACCGCTACTTTGCCCTTCAGCGCAATATCCATGATGTCCGCCGACTTCTGCGGCCACAGCCGTACAAAGTCGCCCGTTTTCAGCGTCACGCCGAATACCACAACGGACTCCAGCTGTTTGTGTTCTTCTTCATCCTGCTTCCACGGCTCTCGCGACCAGGGGTCTTGCGGCGCAGGTTTCATTGCTTCCCCCGGGCGGGATTCATCCCGCGAATGGCTCCATGAGTTCTCATCAACTGCTCACGCGCACTGTTTTCCGTGCGTTCCAGCAGGTTGCGAACGCGGTCGTCGGCCAGACGCATCTCGTCCTTCTCATCGTCAGTCAGGGTCAACACCCGCAAAGTCAGCATTTCATCCATCTCAGTTGAATCGTAGAAGTCCCCAACGCTCTCCGGCGCAATTTGCGGATGGTCATAGAGCAGTATGGGCGAGGCCAGCATCATGTCTCGTTCTTCCGCCGATCCAACCAGCACCGGAAAGTTGCCCACGTTCCGGCACATCTTCACGGCGCCACTCAATTCATCAGGTGGATCCAGCAGGGAAATAAATTCACCGCCGCTCGCCGACAGGATGATGTGTGCGGAGAGCAGTGATCGCAAAAGGACTCTGTCCCGTTCAGTCACATCGGACTCAATCGGCGTCGTGTTTTCCAGGTCGATCGTCAATCGCACAAGATCTCTCCGCACGCGCTGTACGACCACGTCGATTATTCCCTGGATCTCATGTTGAGTACGGGTGAGCTCGCCAATCGCTACGCCCGCGCCGTTAACAGGGGTTGCGCTCTCGCTTAGAGCAGGGAAACTGAAGCCGAAGTTCTTTCGCGTACCTGCAGAGACTTCCAGCTGGAATTCCACCGAACGCGCCACTGCCTCGTCCCAACTCTCCAGAGGACGTCCATCCACCATCAGTGACGGCACTGGCTGCGTTACTCCGTCGAGAGTCTGAAAGAGCTGTCGCGCCTGCGATTGCAGAAAGCGAAGTTCCAGTTGCAGAGCGGCGCAATCTTTGCACTGGAGCAGGCACTCCACATGCATGCCGGAACGCTCCGTCCCGCCGCGGACCTCGCGATACGCCGGCGGATACAGTATTCCCACGCCCCATCGCTGCCGGTTCTTGATGGCCGACGGACGGTACGGATAGAGCATGTAGCCCTCGTACAACACAGCGTCCGCAACTTTTCTCGCCAGTTCGCGACTCATGATTTCACTCTCGCAGCCTCAAGCACCTGCTCAAGGGCTTGCTCCCAACTGGAGAGCCCGTGGCTCGCCCTGAATTCATCCAGTTTCGCGAAGACTTCGCGCCGCAGGCATATCCAGGCAGTTTGGGGGTAATGAGCCTCCATCATTTCTTTCCAGACTTGCACGGGAAGCCGGTAAGTTGCGGAGCGGTCCCATGGAATTTGCGCAATCTGCAATCCCGGCTTGCCCGCGTAAAAAACAGTTCCACTGAATAGCAGGGAGGTCGGCAGCTCACCATCTTCAAGGCCGTAAATATATTTCGTGACCGCCACATTGAAATCAAAGCTGCACGGCGCCGGGACATCGATCGTAGTTTCACCGTTAAATCCAGGCACATTTACATTCACGTTGTCCCACAGCAGCGGATGGAGAGAGGTACTCCAGCGCTCCGGCTCACCAAAAAGCTCACGCAGGTTTTGCTGTTCCTGCGCGGTATAACGGCGACGGGTCGGCTCGATCTGAATCTGCGCTCTCAGCGCAATCGACTGAACCGGTTGCGGGTCAGCGTTTGTGATCCGCACTTTGAAGGCGAGTTGAGGCGTTGCCGCCCTGACAACAGCTTCCGCGGATTCAACTTGAAACTGAAGGTCAGGCATGCTCGGCCCTGGGTTGTTGCGGGTCCAGTCGCGCAAAGAAGCGGTCAATCTCTGTCCAGACCTGCTCGCCGCCTGAAAGCCCGCGCCAGTGTGTGCGGATAAGCCCCACCAGCCGGAAGCACTGGTCAATCGGCGCTCGATAATAACGTGGCGTGGAAATGCGGTTCACCAGCAACGCTTCCACATCGGGCGCGAACTTATTGAGCACCGGATTGCGCTCCGCAATCGCGCCCCAGTATTCCAGATCAAGAGAAGATTCCATGGCGCCGCCCGGACTCGGATAGTTCGCAACCACTTTCCCGGCCGCCGTGCTGTGAACAAAATAAGCCAGCTTGATTGGGATCAGAAGACTCTCCCACTCATGGTCTTCCAGTTGGAAACCATCAAGCCGCTCAACATCGCGAGGAATGCGCCGGAATCGCTGCCGTGATTCGCTGCCAAAAAGAATGGAACACGGTCCGCACGAGCAGAGCACCTGGCCCTTATCCAGTTGCAGGAGATGTTGATGGTCTGCATCCAGGGCGGCCGCGCACAGCTCACAATGCTCGCTCTTTTCCTGTGGCTTGCGCACCAGTGCTTTGAGCGAAGCAAACGAATTGCGTCGGAGATTTTCCCCCAGCATGGCCATCACTTCACCTCAGGCAGGCGGCAGGTCAGGCATTCTTGGATCGATCGGCTTGCGGTCTTTAGCGTTGATCCCAGTCGCGTCGCGAGCAGTACGCCCCTCGCCTTCCCGGCCCGGCTCCTTGTTCTTTCCGTTGTAGGTCCAATCTTCTCCTCGTTTGGTTCCGGACGTGTGCGCGCTGATATCACGCGGCGGATTCTTCATAGTTTTTCTCCTCTTTGTCAGCGGATGCTTGGTTTGTTGATGTATGGCTTGAGGACGTCTGAAGGGATTCCAACGAAACAAAGCCCGTAGCGGGCGTCGCCAGGCCAGCCGCTTGAACGTCCACTATTTCAGGAGCACACTCAAGAATTGCCTGCTCCACCGTGCGTTTGAAAGCGTCAGTGGATGATCCGCATCCGTGACCTGAGCCTTCGATCTTTACCTGCACCACGGAGTCAACGATTCCGATCAGCTCTACGCTTCCACCCTGTTTATGAAGGTGGCCGCTGACTTTCGCCACTGCCCGCGCCACTCTCTCTTCAAGCGGCAGCGGGTGAATGCCATACAACACGAGCAGACCGCAGATCAGCGGATCATCGCCGAGTTTCGTCAATGACGCCCTGCCTGCTTCTGATCCCGTCAGTAATTCCACGACGCGGAACATAGCCGCGCCGTGCAGATCCATGAGAGACTGCAGGAGTTCCAAGGACGTTGTCCGCGCACCTTCATCAGTGATTGAGTTCACTCTCTCCACCAGTTGATTGATGTGCTCGGTTTGTGCCTGGAACTCGTTGCTGGTTATTTCGCCCGCATGCGTTTCGCTCATTGTCCTCCCACCATGCCGAACATGGGTGAATGCCGGGTTTCCAGGACCTTGCCTGGTCCCAGGTACATGTGAACGCCGCAGGGCAGGCACGGATCAAAACTGCGGACAGCGCGCATAATGTCAATGCCTTTGAATTGGTCTGGCCCATTCTCTTCAAAGATCGGTGTGTTCTGCACCGCGTCTTCATAGGGTCCGGGTGTGCCATAAGTGTCCCGGGGATTGGCGTTCCAGCACGTGGGTGGATATGGATGGTAATTTGCGATCTTGCCTTCGCGTATCACCACGTGATGTGAAAGCACCCCGCGCACCGCTTCATGGAAGCCGCAGGAGATGGCTTCTTCCGGAACTTTGAACGGCTCCCACGTCTTCGAACGTCCCGCCATCAGCTCTTCCATGGCTTTTTCGCAGAAGTACAAAGCGGTAGCTGCGGCGTAAGCCTGGAAGTATGTGCGAGCACGGTCGCGCTCGATTGCGTTACTCCATTTGGGAATTTTCCATTCAAAGGTCGCTTCCGGCAGCATGGCGCCTTTGGGAAGATTGATGACCACGCTGCTCCCTGTCGCTTTGATGTAACCGATATCGACCAGGCCGGAAAGTGCCGTCGACCACAATCTTGCGATTGGCCCTCCACCGGTATCCAGGGCCAGGTGATCTCCGGTCCGTTTGTCATACCAGCGTGGTGACATCACCCAGGTGTAATTGCCGTTGAAGTCGCGTTTCTGTGGGCGTGGCAACGTCGTCTGGTTCCACGGATGACGCTTATCAATTGCATTGCCGAGCGGATCGGTTTTTACGAACGTCTCTTCGCTCTGCCAGTCGTCATAGAATGAGCTGCCCAGCAGAATGCGCAGCCCAAGGTTGATATCAACCAGATCATTGGTGACAAGTTTCCCATCAACCACCACGCCGGGCGTAACAAACATGGCGCGGCCCCACTCTGACATGTGCTCGTACTTGTAATCACACACGGCCGGATTGTTGAAGGCTCCCCAGCATCCCAGGAGAACGCGGCGTTCGCCAACTTTCTCGTAACCCGGAAGCGCGTCGTAGAAGAAGTTGAAGAGATCATCATGCAGAGGCAGGCACCTCTTCATGAAGTCAACATATTTCATCAGTCGCACCAGATAGTCGGTGAATAGCTGCACTGTGGCTACGGTGCCTACGCCACCTGGATACAGCGTAGAGGGATGTACGTGACGGCCTTCCATCAGGCAGAACATTTCGCGTGTCAACCGGCTTACCATCAGCGTCTCGCGGTAGAAGTCACCTGTGAAAGGATTGAGAGACGTCATGATGTCGGCAATCGTCTTATAGCCGTGCTTGGAAGCATTCGGCGACGGCGTCTTTTGCGCCTTCGCCCATACTCCAGGATTCGTCTCCTTTACCATCTGCTCGCAGAAGTCCACGCCGACCAGATTGTCCTGGAAGATGTTGTGATCGAACATGTACTCGGCTGCTTCTCCAAGATTGACGATCCACTCGCCCAGGTTGGGAGGCTTTACGCCGAACGCCATGTTCTGCGCATAGCATGCGCAGGTGGCGTGATTATCGCCGCAAATACCGCAAATGCGGCTGGTAATAAAGTGCGAATCCCGCGGATCTTTGCCTTTCATAAAAATGCTGTATCCGCGGAAAATCGACGAAGTACTGTGGCATTCGGCTACCTGTTTATTCTCAAAGTCGATCTTGGTGAAAATGCCAAGGCTGCCCACGATGCGGGTGATCGGGTCCCAGTTCATTTCAACCAGATTTGGCTTCTTACTCGGAGTCTGACTTAGTGGTTCAGTGATAGTTCCCATCTCGTCTGCCCTCTCCTACGCAACTCTGCGGTCGGCTTGCGATTTGTATGCTCCAGGCCTTGGTTGATATCCGGTGATGAGTTCGCGTCCGCGGCGGCGCCACTCGGGTTCTCCGTTTACGGTGCTGTTGGTAATCGCACGCAATGCGCGAATGAGTTTTCCGTACAAAGTAAGAGCGGCCGTGGAGAAGCGAGCTCCTGATGGTTCGTCCATGAACGGCATGAACATGTCAGGAAATCCGGGCATGGTGCAGCCAATGCATATGCCTCCCACATTGGGGCACCCGCCAATTCCGCGCATCCATCCGCGCTTGGTCACGTTGCAGTTGACCACCGGTCCCCAGCAGCCAACCTTTACCAGGCACTTTGAAGTTCCGTACTCAATACCAAAGTCATCTTGTTCGTAGTAGGCGGCGCGGTCACAGCCTTCATGCACCGTCTTGCCAAACAGCCACGTCGGGCGCAATTGCTTATCCAGCGGAATCATCGGCGCAAGACCAGCAGCCTGGAAAAGCAGATAGAGCAGCGTCTCCATGAAATTGTCCGGCTGCACCGGGCATCCGGGCACGTTGACGATCGGCAATCCGGCTTTGGACCGCCAGTTCCATCCCAGATAGTCGGCCAGACCCATGGCTTGAGTAGGATTTCCAGCCATGGCGTGAATGCCGCCATAGGTCGCGCATGTCCCGGCGGCCACAACGGCCAGTGCCTTGGGTGCAAGACGGTCGATCCATTCCGTTGTTTTAATCGGCTGACCGGTGACCGAATCGGTGCCCATTGCCGCCCAATAACCCTGATCTTTAATTTCCTCATTAGGAATCGAGCCTTCAACCACCAGCACAAACGGGTCAATCTCTCCGCGTTCCGCTTGATAGAAGTACTTCATGAAATCGTCGCCAACTTCATAGGCCAGGACTGGGTTGTGCAAATGAACTTTGGGAAGTCCGGGAATCGCGCCGAGGATCACGTCTTCCAGGCTGGGCTGCTCGGCAGCAGTCACGGAGACAGAATCACCGTCACAACCTAGGCCGGCAGTTATCCAGATAATGTGGACTTCGTTAACGGGAGAAGGGGCGGAAGCTTTCCTTCGAGTGAAGGGAATGGGCTCAGTGGGCATCAGGCCTCCTTTCGGGTCGGCTGCGTGCTTCTAAGTTGCTCGCTTTATTTTCTTGAATCTATCTTGTGAAATCGTTTGTTGCGTCAGATTCACTTCTGGAATCGCATGTTTTTGAATCGTGTGTTCCGTCAAAATTGAAATCGTATTTTCGGCAAAATCGTTTCGTTAACTTCTTTGGCCTATTGGATAAACTAGAATCCACCGCCAATCGGCGAGTTGCCCCTTTCAGCAAATTCTTGGCAGCTGCTCGCCAAAGAGCGTGTCCACCACGCGCGTGCCACCGATCTCTGTCTTCATCAGCACCATGCCAGGATGCGTCGCCACTACTTCTCCGATAATCCGGGCGTCGCGTCCCAGTGGGTTTTTCCGCATGCGCTCCAATACTGAATCCGCAACGTTGGCTGGGATTACTGCAATCAACTTACCTTCATTGGCCACGTACATTGGGTCCAGTCCCAGAACTTCGCATGCACCGCGCACCGTGTCATGCACTGGAATCGCCGTTTCGTTCAACAACATACCGGCTTTGGATCGTCCGGCTATTTCGTTAAGAACGGTAGCCACGCCGCCGCGAGTCGCGTCTCTCAGGCAATGGATATCCAGAGACACATCAAGCATGTCACTCACCAGCTCATGCAGAGCTGCGCAGTCACTCTCAATCACGCCTTCAAATTCCAGGTTCTCCCGTTGCGAGAGAATGGCCATTCCGTGGTCGCCGATGTAGCCGCTCAGAAGGATTTTGTCGCCGGGACGCGCGCGGTCCGCTGAAATATCCACCGGTTGCTCTACCAATCCGATTCCTGTGGTGGAGATGAAGACCTTGTCCCCTTTACCGCGATTGACAACTTTGGTATCACCCGCCACCAGCTGCACCCCGGCTTTCCTCGCCGCCTCGCTCATAGAATGCACAATGCGCACCAGTTCTTCCGTGGCCAGTCCTTCTTCCAGAATGAACGCTGCAGCCAGATAAAGCGGTCGAGCTCCACTCATGGCAAGATCGTTGATGGTCCCATTGACAGCTAAATCGCCTATATTGCCGCCGGGAAAAAATAACGGTGTAACCACGAACGCGTCGGTAGTGAAAGCCAGGCGTGATCCGTTGATGTTGAGAACAGCCTGATCATCCAGCTTGTTGAGCAATGGATTACTGAACGCCGGAAGGAAGACGCTCTCAATCAGTTGCGCGCTTAGCTTTCCACCACTACCGTGCCCGATCACAATGTGGTCCTGATAGGTGATCGGGAGAGGACACGAGGATCCCGGCATCGAAACCACATTGTCCTCTTCTTCATTTTTGGGCAGTACCGGAGCTTTCACGTTGACGTTGCTCATCAGATGATGTCCTCCTCACCCATTGCCACGTGCGTCAGGTCCCAAAGGATATGCAAAAGAGCAACGTGCGACTCCTGAATGCGATGAATGCTGAAGCTCGGCACGGTAAAACAGTAGTCGGCAACTTCCGGCAGCCGGCCGCCGTCCTTGCCGGAGAAGGCGATGGTCAACATTCCCTTGCTGCGCGCCGATTCAAGCGCATAAATAAGGTTGGGAGATTTACCACTGGTGGAGATCGCCAACGCCATGTCATCTTTCTGGCCCCATAACTCAATCTGATCGATGAACACGCGGGCAAAGTCTTTGTCGTTGGATATGGCTGTCACCACGGGAATCTGGCTGACAAGGTCCAGCGCCGGCAGCGCGCGCCGCTTTTCGATAATCGGATGGATGAACTCCACAGCCACGTGCTGAGCATCACAGGCGCTTCCGCCATTTCCCATCACCCATAACTTGTGTCCGCCGGCGAAACGCTCCCCCATTTTCTGGCTCAGTTCGCCGATAGAGTCAGCATAGTGCTCAAAGAACTTGTTCTTGACCTCCACTGACTCCTTGCATTTGCGCATCACTTTGTCATGCCATTCCTGGTGCGAGATTTGCGGGGTGGCCGTCGTAGAATTGGTGCTCATGCCGCACCTCCCAGATGGACTTTTGCAGCGTCAGCTTCGTGTTTGTCGAGATGGCGTCCGTATGCGTAGTAAGCCGCGCATGCCCCTTCGGCGGACACCATAGTCGCCCCCAGCGGACTCAATGGCGTGCAGACTGTCCCGAAGGCCGGACAGTCATGCGGCTTCTTTATGCCCTTCAGGATTTGCCCGCTGATACAGATGGCCGGTTCTTTCGTATCGATTTCCTTGACCTCAAAGATTTTTTCCGCGTCATGGTCGCGAAATTCCCATCGCAATTTGTAGCCGCTCTTGGAAATCCATCCCACGCCGCGCCACTTGCGGTCCGAAACCTCGAAAACGCTGTTGACCAGCTTGCGTGCGGGTACGTTGCCCTCGCGATCAAGGATGCGTGAATACTGGTTTTCCACGAAGGCGGTTCCGGCTTCCAGTTGCCGCACCACCATGAGCGTGCCCTCAAGCAGGTCCAGAGGTTCGAAGCCGGTGATCGCGATGGGCACCTGGTAGCGTTCGCTGACCGGCTCATATTCCCGATATCCCATGATCGCGCATACATGCCCTGGCCCCAGAAAACCCTGAACGCGGTTTTGCGGCGATTGCAGGATGTAGGTGATAGACGGCGGCACCAGCGAGTGCGATACCAGAATGGAAAGGTTCTTGACGCCCTCCTGTTTTGCCCGGTGGACCAGCATCGCATTCGCGGGCGCGGTAGTTTCAAACCCGATGGCAAAAAACACGACCCGCTTGTCCGGATTGGCCCGCGCTATCTTCAGGCAATCCAGTGGCGAGTAGACAACGCGGATGTCCGCGCCCTGGGATTTCAGCGTGAACAGATCACCATGCGAGCCTGGTACGCGCAGCATGTCTCCGAATGAACAGAAAATCACATTGGGACGGGCCGCGATCACATGTGCTTTATCAATGGTCTCCAGAGGTGTGACGCAGACCGGGCAGCCGGGCCCGTGCACCAGCTCGATGCCATCGGGTAGCATGCGGTCAATGCCGTGTTTGACGATGGAGTGGGTCTGCCCTCCACAGACTTCCATGATCACCCACGGCCTGGTCTGTATGCGGCGGATCTCCTCAATCACCGCAGACGCCAGCCGCGGATTACGATATTCATCAAGATATTTCATTGCGGTTTCCTCGCCGATATTTCGTCGACAATCGGAGCGTGCAACTCCGTCAGTTGGTCTAACTCTTCCAGGGCTTGATAGGTGCGGGCTGCTTCCTCCGCATCCACCGTGCTGATGGCGAAGCCCACGTGCACCAGCACGTAGTCCCCGACGTGGGCATCAGGCACATAATCAAGGGAAGCTTCGCGAACGATGCCTCCGAACTGCACCTTGGCCATGCGCATGCCGCGCTGTTCAAACTCTTCCAGTATCTTGCCGGGTATTGCCAGACACATGAGTTACGCTCCAGTGTTCAGGATATGGTTCGCTATAACAGCCTGGCCCAGTGCGATCCCACCATCATTCGGCGGAACCTGGGAATGGATGAAAACTTCGAAACCGAGTCTCCTTAGAAGTGAGACTGATCGCTCCAGCAGAAATACGTTCTGAAAAGTGCCGCCACTCAGGCAGACGAGGTTCAGTTGCTCGCTTTTACGAATACGCTGGCAGACCTCGCCGATGACGGCGGCGATGGTGTTGTGGAAGCGGCTTGCGACCGCCGCCTTCACCTCTGGCTTGAACGCTGCTGCCGCCAGATCGCGCACGATCTCACGAATCATCGGGCGAAAATCAATCTGCGCCGGAGTGCTGTCTTCTATTTCGAACGAATAGGCGTCTTCAATTTCAGGCCGTGCAATCATTTCCAGTTCGATGGCGGCCTGGCCCTCAAACGTAACTTCCTGGCGCAAGCCGATGAGTGACGCGACGGCATCAAAGAGCCGCCCACACGATGATGTGAGAACTGAGTTGAACCCGCGTGTAATCATGTCCCCAACCAGCCGGACATCACGCTCGGGGACGTGTTGCAGGAAAGGTAGAGTCTCAGGATATTCCTTGCCGTAAGCCTCGAGTATCCAACTCAACGCCGGACGCCAGACTTGCTTTATCGCCGTGTCGCCGCCGGGGAGCGGAACATAACGAAAGTGCGCCACGCGCTCAAAGCCGCCGTAGTCAGCACTGAGAAACTCTCCGCCCCATATCTTTCCGTCAGTGCCGTAGCCTGTTCCATCCAGTGCAACGCCAATGACGCGTCCACGTAAATGGTGCTCCGCCATGCAGGAGGCGATATGTGCGTGATGATGCTGGACAGGGAATTTGGGCAAAGGAAGTCCGGCCGCAAAGCGTGAGCTCAGATAAAGAGGATGCAGATCATGGGCCACATACTCGGGCTCGGCGCGAAAAAGCTTTTTCAGGTTCGCAAGCGTTTCCTCGAAAAACTCCAGCGTCTCGTAATTGGCCAGGTCGCCAATGTGCTGGCTGAGAATGGCATAGTTCTTCTTAGTCAGACAGAGAGCATTTTTCAGTTCGCCGCCACAGGCAAGAATCGGCTCGAGTTCCATCCCCAAGTCGATGGGTCGCGGAGCGTAACCCCGCGAACGCCGTAGGACCATCGGTGACCCGGAAAAAGTGCGCGCCACCGAATCATCCACGCGCATATAAATGTCGCGATTGTGGAATAGAAACCAATCCGCCACCTGAGCAAGATGTTTCCATGCCTCTTCATTGCTCACCACAATCGGCTCTTCGCTGATGTTGCCGCTGGTCATCACCAGAGCAGTAAATTCGGCGGGATCTTCCGGATGCTCGCCAAACAGCAAAGAGTGGAGCGGCGTATTGGCCACCATGATCCCTATGGTTTTGTTTCCCGGAGCCACATGACGCGAAACACGCGTGCCCTGGCGATGGGGAACAATGACCACAGGGCGTTGCGGGCTCATCAGAAGCTGCCGGTCAGCGTCGGTGATGAAGGCAATCTTCTCCGCGGCATCCAGATCGCGGACCATCAGAGCGAATGGTTTATCGCTGCGTTTTTTACGCTGCCGAAGTTGGTGGACCGCAGTGTCATTCTCGGCATCGCACGCTAGCTGAAACCCGCCCAATCCTTTCACCGCCACGATTGCACCCGCGTGCAGCGCGGAGCGAGCCTGCCGGATATGTGTAATCGATGCCGCTCCCCTTTCGTAATCGTCCGCTTCCGGAAAGACGGTCCCCGCCTTTACCAGGATTACCGAGGGACCACACACCGGGCATGCATTCGGCTGTGCATGAAACCGCCGGTTCGCAGGATCGTGGTATTCGCCTTCACAATCCGGGCACATCGGGAAGCGGGCCATCGTTGTCTTGGGCCGGTCATACGGAATGTCCTGGATGATGGTGTAACGTGGTCCACAGTTCGTGCAGTTAGTAAAAGGATAGGCATGGCGCCTGTTGCCGGCGTCGAAAACTTCCTGCAGACACTGAGCACATGTGCAGACATCCGGAGACACCAGGACGAACTCATCTTCTTCAGTCTGGCTTTGCCTGATTTCAAAAGACGAACCACCCGACGGCGTTAAATCATCTACACGGATTTCTTCGATCTGGGCCAGCGCAGGAGGCTTAGTGCGCAGCACTTCCAGGAAGGCAGTGATCCGCTCATCGCTTCCTTCTAACTCAATCGTGACGCCGGAGGAAGAGTTAAGAACGAAGCCGCTGAGATTGTTTGCTTGCGCGAGATTGTAAACAAATGGGCGAAAGCCGACACCCTGGACGATCCCACGCACACAGACACGACGGCGCAGTACAGCGGGTTGGGACAGGACCGCCATCCCCCTCAGGATGACTGGCAAGGGGTTGGAAGTTGTCTCTGTTATTTCGCTATTTAGATCCCGGGTCTCCGCTGAGTTGCTGTTTCAGAGGGAGAGCAGCAACCTCACTCATCGTCTGTTCGTACAAAAGCAAACGAGAGCAGACGAGGGAGCGGCAACGGAAAGTGGTGCTGCTGGTTGAAGAACGAGCACAGCTAAATTGCTGATAGACGCGCACCGAACGCCAGTTTATCCTTCGCTGGGCAGAATGCCTGTCTCAAACAACGGAGGATTCACTAGCAAAACAATGGCGACCTCTCTCCACAACACGATCACCAACCCGCCAGCGACGCTTGCGGGCGATACGCCTGCGGTCAGCAGGCGGCTTGAGTCGCTGGACGTCTTTCGCGGGCTCACGATCGCCGGAATGATCCTGGTCAACAATCCTGGGTCAGACGATTCTTATTGGCCACTGAACCACGCCGATGAGCTCATGAGCGCGCACCCATCGGGCTGGTACTCAGGGGAATGGTGGGTGGACGCGAACGGATGGACGCCAACCGACCTGATTTTCCCTTTCTTCCTGTTTATTGTCGGGACATCCATGGTGATGTCGTTTGCCGCTCGCCATGCCCGCGGCGACTCCCGGCTCTCGTTGATGAAGCACGCCGTTCGGCGGAGTGCGCTGATCCTGCTGATCGGCTACGCAATCCGCATCCTTCCTTCTGTCAACTTCTCCCACATGCGCTACCCGGGGGTCCTGCAGCGGATCGCAGTCGTATATTTGTGTGCGTCGGCGATTACGCTCTGGACTTCGCAGCGCGCGCGGATCATCTGGATTGCCGGGCTGCTCGCCGGTTACTACGCCATCACGCGATTCGTTTCAGTTCCGGGATGCGATCACTCCGCTTGGCTTACGCAGATGCAGACCCAGCATTGCACGCTGGCCGGGTATATCGATCGTAAGCTGATGTTCGGCCATCTCTATCGTCGCGACTTTGATCCCGAAGGACTGCTGAGCACCATTTCCCGCGATAGCAACCGCGTTGCTGGGTACGCTGGTCGGAGAATTCCTGCGCGGAGCAGCAAGCCTTTCACAAAAAGTTTGGGGCCTCGTCGTTGCCGGAGTAGCGGGAGTGGCCGCGGGCTACGCGTGGCATCCCTGGTTCCCCATCAACAAACCGTTGTGGACGAGTTCATACGTCCTCTTCACCGCCGGGGCTGCGTGTTTGACGTTGGCTCTCTGCTGGTGGCTGATTGAGATGCGCGGCTGGCGCACGTGGGCTAAACCATTCCTTTGGTTGGGTTCAAACGCCATCCTTGTCTATGCGGTCTCCACCTTCGTCTCCAAACTTGGATCCATCATTAAGATCGCCGATGGAGCGCAGGCCATCACCGTGCAAACCTGGATTTATTTCCACTGGTTCGCGCCACTGGCGGACGAGAAAAACGCGTCGCTGCTGTTCGCTCTCAGCTACACGGCATTGTGGACTTTGCTGGCGTGGGGAATGTATCGGAAGAAGGTCTTCGTGAAGGTATAGGAGAAGGCTTTTTACTTACCGGAGAAGTTCACGTTGCGGACAAATGAATATGGAGTTTGCTCTTCCGGATTATTGGGCCAACCCTTGCCGGGCTCATTAGCCAGTCGCGAGAGTCGATCGATATCTGTCTGGCGGATCGCATTTGTCATCTCACATCGCGACGTATCTAAAGTTTTTGCTTTTATGGTAGCCAGATATTCAGTTACGGCTGCGGCTTCAATCAGAATCTTACCTGATCCAGCCCAGTGGCGGTCCTGCCCGTTCTTCTTTACACCGGAAACCCAAAATGATTCACCAGTTTCCATGTCAATGTAATTACCGCCTGAATCGCCGCGCCGCTGCCCTTTAAGCTTCATCAAGCCTCGACCATTGAAGTACACGGTTCGACCAGTCTTAGATTGCTGGACATACGCAATCCAAGCGGGGCCATTGTCGGAGTGGCCGCTCTTGAGCTCGATGTATCTGAGGAGTTTCACAGTTGAGAGTGTGCCACATCTTGCATGAAGAGTAGAAACTATTTATGTCACTTCATGAGCTCCGCCGCGACGATGTACTGCGATCTCTGCTTACGGTTTTCTACCGGCTCAACGCCGCCGTCTGCTTCACTGTCTCGCCAGATTTCGATCCAACCAGCTTCATATATTCAGTCAGAGTAACGAAGCGGTAGCCTCGCGCTTTGAGATCGCTGATCAGCCGCGGCATGGCCGCCGCAGTTGTCGATAGTTCATGGAAGGCGAGAATATGCGTGTAGGTGCCTTTCTTTTCCCGCTGCTCCAGCTGTTTCAAGACTCCGTCCACCAGAGAGGGTTTAGGACAACCCACCGCTTTGCCGGCGCACAGATAGTCGAGCGAGTTCACATCGCGCATCGCCATGGGATTTTCTGACGAGATAGTCAGCACGCGATAGCCCTGCTTTTCCATGTCTCGCCGCGCATCGCTGGTGATGATCCAGTCCGGAGGACGGACATAAAGAGGTTGCGTTCCGGTGACCGCCTTAATCGCCGCCGCTCCGCGGTCCACGTCATGCATCACCCACTGTTCGCCGTTCTTCCTCTCCGCAGTGCGCAATTCCAGGTGGCTGTAGGTATGGTCTTCCAGTTCGTGGCCGCGGCGGATCAGTTGTCCTGCAGCGTCCAGACAGGAAATGCCGATATTTTCTTCATGCCTGGGCTCGCCCCAGGTCTTGGGACTCAGCCGCCAGCCGACAACAAAGAATGTCGCCTTCACGCCATTCTGGTCGAGTATATCCACCAACCCCGGAACTCGATGGTCTCCCTTGCTGCCGAACAGCACGTACGGCCGCGGACCATCGTCAAAAGTTAGCGCAATAAGCTTGTCACCGTGAATCGCATCCGGGGCCGCCGCCTTAGCGACTTTGGTGGGCAATGCCTCTTTTGCCACGGCGGCAGCAAAACCCTTGCCGCCGGCTGCACCGGAGCTGTTCGGATCGACTCCGGCAGAAAAAGCATGGATACCGCCACAAGCGCAGAGCGCAACGAGACCGGCAAGTAATAAAGACAGCCTGATAGGACGCATCAATACCTCAACCTATTCATCCGGTTCATTCCGAAAAGGTTCAACGCCAACAGGTGTCCTGGGAAGGAATGAAACTAGAAGCGGCAAAATGGCAAATCGCTATCAGGTTTTTATCACGGCAGAGCTGCTGGTTGTTACGACCTGAAGGTCACCAACGAAGGTAATCATCCAGGCATCTGAACGAACCAGCCGACTTTTGCGAATTGCCCCCCAGCCTTGCAGCGGTCGGACGTCGACCAATAACATTTATTGAAGGAGAAAACCGCCATGGCAAAGATGAAAGCCGTACAAGTTCCGAAGCCCGGAGCGGACTTTGAAATTGTCGAACGTGAAATCCCGGAGCCCGGTTCAGGGCATGTGAGGATCCGCGTTCAAGCATGTGGAATCTGCCACAGTGACGTACTCACCAAAGAGGGACTCTTCCCAGGGATTTCCTACCCGCGTGTTCCCGGCCATGAGATCGCCGGCGTGATTGATGCATTGGGAGCCGGTGTGAATGGCTGGAAGAAAGGACAGAGAGTCGGCGTGGGATGGCATGGCGGGCAGGATGGAACTTGTCTAGCGTGCCGAAGGGGAGATTTCGTCAATTGCGCGAACGGCAAGGTTTGCGGAATCAGCTATGACGGGGGCTATCAGGAATTTATGGTGGCGCCGGTGGAGGCCCTGGCACACATGCCGGATTCGCTCAGTGACGCCGAGGCAGCGCCGCTGATGTGCGCTGGATTAACAACCTTCAATGCTCTTCGTCATGGCGGTGCTCTGCCCAGTGATCTTGTTGCTATTCAGGGAATTGGCGGGCTGGGTCATCTGGGAATTCAGTTTGCCAGGAAGTCTGGTTACCGCGTTGCCGCGATTGGACGCGGCAGCGATGCAGAGCTCGCCAAGAAGCTTGGTGCGGATATTTATATCGACAGTTCCAAAGTGGATGCGGCGGCAGAACTTCAGAAACTCGGCGGCGCAAGCGTGATTCTCGCCACTGCTCCCAGCGGAAAATCTATGTCAGCCCTGATTGGAGGCCTGGGGCCAAACGGCACACTCGTCGTCATTGGAGCTTCTCCCGATTCGATTGAAGTGCCGCCTTTTAATTTGATCAGTGGTAAAAAGCGAATCCACGGCTGGGCGGCCGGGATCCCCACCGATTCCGAGGACACGTTACGCTTTGCCGAAATGACCGGCGTACGGCCAATGATTGAAAAGTATCCGCTGATAAAGGCAGCGGAAGGTTACGCTCGCATGATGAGTGGAAAGGCAGAATTCCGCGTTGTCTTGACCATGTAATTGCCGTCGGGTTTGGTATGGCCAACTTTGTAAGTGGCTCCGTAAACGCGCCTGGCCGTGGCGGGCCACGTGCGGATGCAATCCTGAGGAAAACCTGTCATCCTATACGACTGGTCGTATCGCAGGGGAGGTCGTAATGAACAAGAACCCTTCGCCTAAGGAAGATAAAAATCCGCAGACGCCACCTGAAGCTCCCTTCACAACGTTCATTCAGTTGGACGGAAAGTCCCCAGTTCCATCCCAGTTTCGTACTCCGGGGACTTTTACGATCACCCGGCTCCAGTCGCCGGCCGGGCTCCCTGACCGAATCACGAAGCTATCGCCCGTCCCCGCGCTGCTAGTGTCGGTCTCCCTTACGTCTTACCGTCATCGAGCTACCAGGTGTGGTCAGCTGACAAACTCATTCCCACATCCAACGTTCACCCTTTACGTTCGAATGTCATCGATTTCGATTCACAGCCAATGTGCTGGGCAGGTTGCGCCTTCGATTATGTGCACTACTCGGTTCCGCGTGAGGGACTGGATGACATTGCCGAGGATCTCGGTTTTGGCCGTGTAAATGATTATCGCCTGGCAGTGTTAGAAGACGATCTGGTTGTAGCCCAAATCACCAGGAGCATTCTTCCGTTCCTCGGGCGCAGTGACGCACCCTCTGTGCTGGCTCTCGACCAATTCAGCCTCATCCTGGGAGCGCATCTTCTTCAGAAATACGGCGTACTCCAGAAAAAAACGCGATGTTCAAAAGGAGGTCTGGCGCCATGGCAGCAGCAACGAGCGTCGGAACTTCTTTATGAGAACATGCATGGCCGGATCCGGCTTTCTGACATCGCACGCGAATGCGGGCTTTCCGTCAGCCACTTTGCGCGCTCATTCAAAACGTCTTTCGGCACCTCCACCCACCAGTGGCTGATTCAGCATCGTATTGACCACGCCAAACAACTGATGAGCCAGACCAGCATGTCTTTGATCGAGATCGCGATTCAGTCCGGATTTAATGACCAGGCGGCGTTCACGCACACATTCCATCAAGTCGTCGGGGTCAGCCCGGGAAGTTGGCGACGTTATCACGCGACAAAGAAGTTCCGAGCCTAAGGCCCCCACTTCTCAACTATTCAAGTAGTCGCGCTTGCCTGCCGGAAGGTGCGATTCATTTTGAGCAATAAACGACAAAACCAGCAATATTCTGCAAGAGAACGCCCGCACAAGAGCCTAGGGTTATCGGGGACATATGACTGAATCAGCGGTGCACTTGCGGGTCGTGGAGGAAACGTCTGCGTTCTGGAGGGTTGTATTCGATTACCCGCCTTTCAACATTGTAGACGCCACCATATTCGAAGGCCTACAGGATCTGCTCGCTCGAATGGACGCCAGCCCGAGCCTGCGGGTCGTCGTATTCGAAAGCGCGAATCCTCAGTTCTACCTTGCCCACTTTGATCTGACCGGCAAGATAGGGAACATCATGACTGCTGTCGGGGCTTCGGGCCTCCCGATCCTGATGGATACCTTCGTCCGTCTCACAAAATCCTCGGTGGTCAGCATCGCGAAGATTCGAGGCTGCGTCCGCGGCGTGAGCAGCGAGTTCGTCCTCGCCTGCGACATGCGTTTCGCGTCGCGCGAGAACACGCGACTCGGCCAACCCGAAGTCGGAGTGGGACTGCATCCCGGCGGCGGCGGTGCGGAACGCCTTCCACATCTGGTCGGTCGGGGTCGGGCGCTCGAAATCGTTCTCGGCGCGAACGATTTCGACGGCGAAACCGCGGAACGATACGGGTACGTCAACCGGGCATTTCCAGACGCGGAGCTTGACGACTTCGTCGACGCGCTGGCGCGCCGGATTGCCTCCTTTGACCGGCGTGCCATCGCCGCCGCGAAGTATCTCGTCAACCAAATCTCGTTGCCGTCCGCCGACCGGCTCCTCGACGCCATCACCTCGTTCGGGACCGCGCTTATGTGGCCTGAATCGCAGCAGCGGATCCAAGCCCTGTTGGAGCGCGGACTGCAACGGGATGTCGATTTTGAGAATCGGTGGCCCGAGGCACTCGGCACGCTCGTCAAGACGTAGTCACCGTGTGGCGACGCGCAGCCTCGCCGAACTGGCAAATTCTCTTTGCCAATCGGCTCAACTT
>CAVWJV010000015.1:0-277920 GCA_963755365.1 Terriglobia bacterium
AGTTAAATTTGAAGTTTGTTGAAGTTATTGAACTAGACTGGAATTTTCTGCCACTATCTGTCGCAGACTGCTGTCCTCATGCTTTATCTGCGCTTTTCTGCGTCAATCTGCGGCAATAGTTTTCCGGATCTTGGCGCTACTTCCATATTGCTCGATTTCACAAAAAATGCAACTAATCTTAAGTTTCTTTCGTGGACGCAGTGACCGATGTTTGCTTTTCCGATTTCCCGATTACCCGATTACTCATTTACCAAATCTCTCTCCGTGATGCAATTGATCTTAAGTACTTGATGCAAGATTATTCGGCGTTTCACGCACGCTGCTAACATTCAGGAAGCTTGCCAGTCTATTTTCGTTATGAAGAATGCGTCAATCGCAATTCTGGTAGCTGTAGCTCTGATTGCATCTGCGCAGACCCCAGCCGACCACGCGCACTCCGATATGGAGAATCGCGGGAATCAAGGCATGGGTTTCGCTCAGGACAGCACGACGCATCACTTTTTGTTGGAAAAGGACGGTGGAGCAATTCAAGTGACTGCCAAATCTCCTGACGATAAGGGCAGCGTCGATCACGTTCGAATGCACCTGTCGCACATTAGCAGTGCGTTCAAGTCTGGCGATTTCAATATCCCCGGTTTCGTTCACGACAAGACTCCTCCCGGCGTCCCGACAATGACTAAACTGAAAGGCCAGATTGAATATGGCTATAAAGACATCGCCAATGGTGGCCGTGTAACGATTACTAGCGCGAACCAAGAAGCTGTGGAAGCTATTCATAAATTTTTGCGCTTCCAGATCACGGAACATAAGACAGGCGACCCGCTAAACGTGCAATAAAATCAGAATTTCCCAGCTTGCTTTCCCTGACTTTATTTTGTCGGGGGCGCCCTCGTCTTGAGACGAAATCAAATCTTGGTCTTCCCCCTGAGCAATCGCCGACTAGTTGAATGAAATAAGGCAGAGGCCTCAAGAGGGGCCATTACCTCACCCGGACTAAGGTTAAAAACTTCTTAAAATTCCGTTGACGCTTGCTACTACCGAGGCTAATATCACGTCCGCTTCATTCGGAGTTGCTGTTTCTCAACCCCTTACCCGTGCAAGCGACGGAAGACGCATGGGCGGTAAACAAAACCTCTTACCCGCACGTTGGCTGCTTCCCGGAGCACGACGATGAAAAGTTTGGGTATGCCGCACCACTCATCTACGGCAAACGAATCCCCTTGTTCCACTCCTCTTTTGCGCCTAGTGCAGCCAAAGTTTCAAAATGCTCAACCATTCAGCGGCTAACGCTGACTTTCAAACTCTAACGCTGTCTCTTGGTTTCAGGAGAAGGAATCAAGGAGGAACAAATTATGGGTCGCAATAGCGGTAACGATCGGTTTTGGTTAAATGAAAAGTCTGATAAACGGCGTCTCAGAGATGCGGAGGACGCCCGCAAGAATCGTGCTGAGATTGTCAGAGAACTATCGCACGGAAAAATTTCGAGACGCGACCTGGTAAGAATGGGTCTGTTCACTAGCGCGGGCCTTCTGGCTCCGATCGGCGGACTCAGCCCCTTCGTCCGGCCAATGAATGCCCAGACCAGCAGCTTCAGCGGAAGCAGATGCTTTGGGTTTTCAGTTCCGACCGGAATGTCGCCCAGCCCTACTTTTGGCGTTCCGGCATTTTCGCAGCCCATGCCGCGATTTGATGTCCTGCCACGAAATGCAGTTTCAACATTGAATCCTGCGCCAACCGCTGCGGCGAATCCAGCAACGCAGGTGCTGGATCCCGGATTCCATTTTCCTCCTGGCACAGTGGGCCCAATTGAAGGCCGACCGCCGGGAAACATCTGGGCCCACCAGGCGTTCGCCACGTTCCCGCCTCAAAAGGCCATTGAAGTCAGTGTCGCGCAGGCAACCGCCAACACCACCTACAATCCTGGAGTCGCATCGAACCTGAACTCCGGCATCAACCCATCGCAGTCCCTCCCGCTGACCTTCAGCTTCGATCCGCGTTTCCCGGTGCAACAACCGAACTCAGTGTGGACACTGAATGGAACCATTCCTCCCAAACTGGCCCAGGTACGTTACGGAGAACCGGTTTTGTTTCGTTACCACAACCAGCTTCCTGTGGATGGAAGTCAGAACAACGGCTTTGGCAAGAACACGGTCAGCATGCACGAACACAATGCACACCATGGAGCGGAAAACGACGGCTTCACCGGCGCATATTTCTTCCCCAAGCAGTTCTATGACTATCACTGGCCCTGGGTGCTGGCAGGATTCACCACTATTAACACCGGAGCCACTGATCCCAGAGCCGGAGCACCCAGCGATTCCGGAGGAATCAACAAGGTGCCGGGCGACTGGCGTGAAACCATGAGCACGCACTGGTTCCATGACCACATGTTCAGCTTCACCTCGCAGAACGTGTACAAGGGCATGGCGGCCATGAACAACCTTTACAGCTCGCTTGATCGCGGTGACGAAACTGTGGCCGACGGCACAAATCTGCGGTTGGCCAGCGGCTCCTCCAACGGGAAGGGTTGGGGCAACCTGGACTATGACGTAAATCTCATGCTCGCCGACAAAGCGTTTGATCAGACCGGACAGTTGTTCATGGACATCTTCGACTTTGACGGCTTCCTGGGCGACGTCATGACGGTGAACCTGGCCTACAAGCCATATTTCGAAGTAGAGAGGCGTCGGTATCGTTTCCGTATTCTGAATGCCAGCGTCTCGCGCTTCTTCAAGATTGCGCTTGCGGATGCCTCAGGCAATGCACGGACCTTCTGGCAGATTGCCAATGACGGCAACCTTTTGCCCCAGGTTGCAACCCTTACTCAGACCGATGAGATGGGCATAGCTGAGCGCTATGACATCATCATCGACTTCGCAAACTTCAACCTGAACGACAAGCTCTGGCTGGTAAACCTGGCTGAGCATAAGGACGGGAAGGAACCGGATGCTGATCTCACGGTTGCGCAGGCCCTGGCCACCCCGCAGTGCGATCCCGGCGTTGGCAAATTCCTGGAGTTCCGGATTGTGCGGAATCCGGCGACGCAAGATGTCAGCCGCGACGTAAGCATCGCCGCGAACCAAGCGTTAATCCCCAACCCGGATCTCTCTCAGATTCCGGTGGCAAAGACACGTACCTTTGTATTCGACGACAACCCTACCGTTGACACCAATGATCCGGTCACAACGTTCATCACCGGAGCAGGTGGCGGAAGGCCAGAATGGGGCATTGCCGCTGATGGCCAGAGAAACGCTCTCGCAGCGGATTTCGGACGCATCACGGCAGCGCCCAGCTTCGGTACTCGTGAGACGTGGACCCTGGTTAACGCCCGCGACAATTGGGACCACCCCATTCATATCCACTTCGAGGAAGGAACGATCGTTAATCGAAAGGATGATCGCGGAAATAATGTGCCGCTGTTAACGGCTGAGAAGGGCCGGAAGGACGTGTATAGGTTGCGTCCGGGAGGCAGCGTCACACTTACCATGCAGTTCCGTGACTGGGGCGGCATGTTCATGGAGCATTGTCACAACACCGTGCATGAAGATAACGCCATGCTGATGCGCTGGGAAATCGACAATGGTGGCGCGCCGTTCCTGCGGCCGCTGCCCACGCCGATCCCGTCGCCCACCGGCGTGACCTTTGAAAACCCTGACGACATTATGTGCAACGGGCAGGAATTCCAGAATCAGCCCTGTTGAACAATGTCGTGATGGCCTCGCTCTGTCGTATCGGTGCGGGGCCACAACAAGCACAAGAAGCGGGCCGCTCATGGGGGCAGGCGGCTCGCCAATTGTGAAATTCAAGTTGCCATCAAAGGAGTAGCGTCATGCAAGGGAAAAATTTTCTGAGAATGGCGGTCACAACAGGATTGCTGTTGGCTGCCTGCATCGCTTGTTATGTCCGTCCCGCGGCTGCGGACGAGCACTACGGAGCAAAGTACTTTACCAACCTCCCGTTGACCACGCAGGACGGCGTTACTATCCATTTTTACGATGATGTGCTCAAAGGCAAGATTGTCGCCATCAATCTCATCTATACCCATTGCGACTATTCCTGCCCGCTGGAGACGGCCCGCCTTGCCCAGGTACAGAAGTTACTTGGAGACCGGATGGGGAAGGATATTTTCTTTTACTCCATCACCATTGATCCCAAACGCGATACCCCTGAGGTACTCAAGGCCTATGCGGAGAAGTTCCATGCTGGCCCTGGCTGGACCTTCCTCACTGGGAAAAAGGAAGACATTGACCTGATCAGCAAAAAGATCGGTTTGTGGTCGAACCCCAGCCTCACCAGGGATGGCCACACGCCCCACCTCCTGATCGGCAATGAAGCCACCGGCCAATGGCTGCGCGATTCTGCGGCTGATAATCCGAAGTTTCTCGCCAACATGATTGGCAACGTTGTTGACGACTGGAGGAATGCCGCCAAGACGCCAACAAAACAGACCTACACCGAATCCCCTCCACTCCATCTGGACCTGGGAAGATATCTCTTTACCAAGGAATGTGCGGCTTGTCACACCATCGGGCTCGGCGACAAGATCGGACCAGACCTTCTGGGTGTGACATTGACTCGCAATCATGACTGGCTGGTACGGTACATACGCGAGCCGGATAAAGTTCTCGCCGAAAAAGACCCTATCGCTACCGCGTTGTTCGAAAAATACAAACAGGTACACATGCCCAGGCTGCCCGTGGGCAATGATGATATGGCTGCCTTGATGAAATTCCTGGAGGGTCAGGACAAGAAGATGACAGCCGGCGGAGTAATAGGCGGCGTCAAAACACAACCCGTAACAGAGCCGGAGAACCTCTCCAAATAATCTGGCTCTTAGTCGTGTTTCGTGGCTGCGCTCCTTGCGTCCGCTCGCAAAAGCGCCACACTGCGGCTCCGGGGCCGGAATCGGAGCCGCATTTTCTGTTCGCAGAGTGCTATGTCTTCATATTGGGCCGTCTTTGAATTTGATTTCACGCTTGATATGGCCAGGCTGTTGCCTCACGTAGCCGCCATCGAAGCAAGCAAGGCGGCTGCATCCCTGCAGACCGTTCCGCCGCAATGGCGTGAGAAGTCTCGGGAAGAAGCGGAAGCCGCTATGCGCGAAGTTCTGACTGCACACAAAGACCCATTGGAAAACGAAATCCGGGTTCGAAAGCTTACTCTGGTTCTTGCCAATGGAGGACAGGCTCACAGATGGGTGAAGGAGCGCTTTGTGCCCGGGAGTACGCCAATGTGCCTCGGGGACATATTGCACATGCACAGGATGCTGTCGGAAGAAGCCGGCATCCGATCCGATACTGCCGGTGCGATGAGGACGAGAGGACGTCAGGTGATCACAGGGTCAGAAGAGATTGGTTTTCACGAAGGCGCTCCTGCCTCACGCGTACCCCGATTGATGGAACAGTTCATTCAGTTTATCAACGGGAAGAAACTGGCCAGTCTTCCCGCGATCATCCACGCATTGGTGGCTCACTTCTTTGTTACCACCATCCATCCTTTTGAGGATGGGAATGGCCGTCTATCACGGCTGGTTGCAGCAGGCATTCTCTATCAACGCGGATATAACGGGCACGGGTTTTACGCGCTCTCAAATTACTTCTACGAGAACGAAGAGCGATACCACAGAATTCTTTTCAAACAGTCGCAGGGACCGCGCCCTGATCTAACGGAGTTTGTAGCTTTCGGCATGGAAGGCCTGGCCTGGGAACTTCAAGGCATCAACAGCTTCATCAAGATCAAGCTCAATCGGATCGTGGACCACAACGTGGCGCCTTCCTCGAAGGGGCCGCGAAAGCGATACCGCACATTTGCAAAACTCTGAGCCGGAGTTTTACTTTTGCAGGTAGAAAAGTCCGCGTTCCACCTCCAGTTCGCACTTGTGAAATGCTTCTGAGAGATTTTCCATCAGGTCACGGGCTATCACTGTATTTTCGTGGAGATCATCACGGGCGACGTCTCCGGAAATGCCATGCAGGTGCACTGCCGCCGTCACGCTCACGTCTTTGAGGAATGCGGCCGAGTTTGCAGCCTGTCTGGCCAGCGCTGCGCCGATAATGCCGGAGAGCACGTCTCCAGATCCGCCTTTTGCCATGGCAGCGTTGCCGGTCATATTGATCCAGGTCTCCCCTGATAATCCGGCTACAACCGTTCTCCAACCCTTCAAGACAACACATGAGCCGGTTTCCGTGGCGATTCTCTGCGCGACTCTGATTCGATCTGACTCTACTTGTTTGATGGAGACTCCTAGTAGTCGAGCAGCTTCGCCGGGATGAGGTGTCAAAGCTCGAAAGATTCCAGGCGGCCCCGCGGTTTTCAATTCGGCGGCGCGTCCTGAGAAAACATTGATGCCGTCAGCATCCAGAACCAGTGGCAACGGGCAACGTTGAACCAGAGCCCGTACGAATTCCGCAGTGTCAGCATGCTGCGACAGCCCAGGTCCCAGTACAACGACGTGCTTTCCCGCCATGAGTCTATCTACCACATCGCCCGCGCCACTGGCGATGGAACCTGTTTCAGTCTCCGGGAGCGCTTCGGTCATGATCTCTGGGGCGAATCCCGCCACTATGGCCTGAATGGATTTAGGACAGGCCACCGTTACCAGACCCGCGCCGGTGCGGAGAGCGGCCATCCCGGCGAGAGCAGCGGCGCCGGCTTTTCCAGCCGATCCGGCGATTACCAGCACATGCCCGAAGTTTCCTTTGTGTGCGGCGGGTAACCGGGGCGGAAACGCGATGCCCACCTCCTGACCGGTAATCACCTGCAATTGGGCTTCATTGGAGACAAGTACAGGTTGAACTCCGATTTCGCTGACTGCGATCGGGCCTGAGGTAAGTTGACCAAAGACGTGCGCGGGCGTAGGGGCTACGAAAGTGATCACACCGTGCGAAAAGACCGCGTTCTGCTCCGACTGATGAAACGGTTTAAGTGCGTACGGATCAACTCCAGCCGGCAAATCAGCCGATACGACGGCGCCGAAAGCATCATTGATCGCATCGACCGCTTTTCTTTGCAATCCGTTCAGAGGATTGTTTCCGTATGCTCCGATCGCATCAATGACGAGGTCAGCCTGAAGCGCTTCCTGTACATGCGAGCCTTGAAAGTCGCTCTCGGTCGCGACCCATATCGGCTCACAGCCCGAGCGCGCACCTAAAGTTGCAGTATCCGGCTCAAGGTCCTCAATCCCTCTGGCCAGAACAATGACGAAAATCTCTTCTGCCGCTCCCCTCAGGGTTTCCGCCGCGACCAGCCCGCGAGCGCCATTCTTTCCTGCTCCGCAGACTACACACACGGACCTGAATTTGAAGTGCGCGAGGCAGAACTGGGCGACAGCATGACCGGCACGTTGGATTAGCAAAGGGGCTGAGTTCCCCGCACGCGCCAGCGCCCGTTGCTCAGCCTGCGCCAATTCGTTGGCAGTTAAAATTCTCATATTTGCAGACGCCGAAAAAATCTAACACAGTGCGTCTCATAGTTCTTGCGCTCCAGGGGATTGGTCTCTGAAAATCGTGGGAAAAATTGGGCAGCCTGGATTGCGCGACTTTTCTGCACTTGTCACGCCTTGGCAGAATTGGGGTCCAATATCCTACCGATTGTCTCTACCAGGCGATTGGGATCGCCTTTGTGAACGAAGCCGATAGCGTGCTCACGCATGTCATCGGGCATCCACTGCATTTCTGATAGAACGACGATGGGCACGGAGGCGAAGGCCTTTTTAACCAGCAGAACCACGTCAACCGCGCTGAGCGAGCTGCTCAAGCGGTAGTCCAGAAGCACCAGGTCAATGGCGCCGTCTTCGTCTTCGTTTTGGGGAAGGGGAAGGTCAACGGAGGTGCTTTTCACCAGCGCAGTCAGGCATTTGTACCCCTGGCCCTGAAGGATCCAGGTGTATAACGTGAGATGAAGTTCATCGTCGTCGATGATCAGGATGGTGGCTTCTCGCGCTGGCATAAATGGGTGGGTTACGAGGACAATTTACCACATAGGCTATTCAATCACCGCCAGGGACTCTTGCCTACGCCCTGATCGTCAAGGCGAGTCCGCAACCTGAGCCCGCTGCTTTTGCATCAGAAACTGGTTGTGTTTGCGTCTTCAGGCCACGAGTTGAAGTTGCTTTGCATATCATTTCATTGAGGGTCTGAATGGACCGAGTCAAGGATAAGCCTGATCGCCGCAAACCCGCCCCCGAAAACGGGGTTACCGACCCGGCCCATCCCTTGCAGTCAGACCGGATTTTCCGCCTGCTGGCTGAGAACCTGACCGACTATGCCCTTTTTCTGCTCACGACGGAAGGCATTGTTGCCTCCTGGAATCCCGGCGCGGAACGGATGAAGCAGTACAAGCCTGAGGAGATCATAGGCAAACACTTCTCTATCTTTTATTCCGACCATGACCGTGAGACGGCAAAACCTGAAATGGAACTCAAGCGTGCAGCGGAAACCGGCCGGTATGAGGATGAAGGCTGGCGCATCCGCAAGGACGGAACGCGCTTCTGGGCGAACGTGGTCATCACAGCCATCCGAGACCATGATGGAAAGTTGCTGGGCTTCGGCAAAATCACACGAGACGTGACCGAGCGCCATGAAGCTGAGCAGCGCTACCGCATATTAATTGACGGTGTAACCGACTACGCCATTTTCTCTCTGGATCGAAACGGAAACATTACCAGCTGGAACTCCGGCGCGGAGAGGATCAAGAGGTACACCGCTGAAGAAATCATCGGCAAGCACTTTTCCCAGTTCTATACCAGGGAAGACGCTGAAGCCGGCCTTCCTGCAAAAGTCCTGGAAACGGCCGCCACAACCGGCCACTTTGAGGGCGAAGGCTGGCGCGTGCGCAAAGATGGCAGCCGCTTCTGGTCAAGCGTTGTGATCACACCCTTGCGCAATGAAGACGGCGAAATCATGGGATATTCCAAGATCACCCGTGATGTCACTGACAGAATGGAGCTGCTGAAAAAAATACAGCACCACGCCGACGAGCTGGAACTGCGCGTGGCCGAGCGCGAACGCACCAATGCCGAGCTGGAGGCGTTCAGTTATTCGGTGTCTCACGACTTGCGATCACCTTTGCGCGCCATTGAGGGCTTTACCGCTATCGTGCTCACCGATTTTGGTGATCAGCTTCCCGCACAGGTGGTCCAGCTCTTACAGAATGTCGTCCAGTCCGCTACGCGCATGAACCGCCTGATCGCAGACCTGCTGGACTACGGCAAATTGGGCAGGATCGAAATCGAATCCAGGCCAGTTAATGTGGCTGCATCAGTGAAAGCGGCATGTGAACAGATTGACGAAGCGTTGCGCGACAAGATCACATCCTCGGTGGCGCCGGAGCTGGTGGTCTCAGCCAATACGGCCACACTTACACAGAGCTTGTTCAATCTGATGAGCAACGGCCTGAAGTTCTATCGGCCCGGGCAGGCCCCGCATGTGGAAGTTACTGCCCGTCGCGAAGGCGGAGACATAGTGATCAAAGTCAGTGACCAGGGGATCGGAATTGCTCCGCAGCATCTGGAGCGTATCTTTCATGTATTTGAACGGCTGCATACAGCCCAGGCATATCCGGGAACGGGTATTGGCCTGGCAATTGTGAAACGAGGCATTAACCGCATGGGTGGAAAAATCTGGGTGGAGTCAACGCCGGGGAAGGGAAGCAGCTTTTACATTTCGCTGCCAGCCGCATCATGACCGATCTGAAAAGAAAGCCCGTTATTCTTCTGGTAGAAGATGATGCTTTTGACGTGGAATTGATCCAGTCCGCGATGCGACGGACGCCGGGAGAGATCAACCTTGTTCGCGTGGAGGATGGCGATGAGGCCGTGGATTATCTTGCCGGAACTCCACCCTATAACGACCGGCAAACCTATCCGGTCCCTATGACCATGGTCCTGGACATCAAGCTGCCTAAACGCAGCGGATTTGAAGTACTGCAATGGTTACGGACCCAGAGCGGGCCAATCAAACGCCTGCCGGCGCTGATTTTGACCTCGTCCAAACATCAGGTGGACGTCAACCAGGCATTTGAACGCGGAGCCAACGCTTACCTGACCAAACCTGACAGCATCAAGGAACTGACTGCCCTGCTGGGCGAGTTCAAGAGTTTCTGGCTGAGGCATGTGGAATTGCCTGAAGTGGCAAAATAGCAAATAGCCAATGGCGGATTAACAAGAGCGAATCCCGCGGGTGCGAATTCTTAGGTCAATCCGCAATTGATTGAAAACATTGGTCGGGGCGACAGGATTTGAACCTGTGACCCCCTGCGCCCAAGGCAGGTGCGCTACCAGGCTGCGCTACGCCCCGACAAGTTGATCTGGTTTCAGTATTGTAGCCGATTTTGCATCAGTTCCAGAAGAGCTGGTCTCAATGGCACTGAGTTGAGAAAATCATTCCTGATTCCGTAACAGATAAATTCCCAGCGGCACCAGGTGCACCGCTATTTTTTCAGGGTCGACTTTACGAAAACAGGATTAGGGCAGGCAAAGCATGTCCGCCAAATGGCTTGAACATGCGGGCAAGGGTTGCAGAAGAGGCGATCTTTTCAAGAGCATGCAATCGCAGTCCCAAGCAGTTAATTCTTCGCACTGGTAATGTGTTCTCATCAAACGCTAGCCGCCGTTCTGGGGTGCAAAGCTGATAGGTGAAGTTTCGCAAACTCCTTCTGTAGCTGGTAGTTTCACGTGTCATATCACATCGAGCGCAAAGGGTTGCCAGAGGGCGGTTTGCAAATTTTTACATCTCATTTTCGGTAAATGGAAAACCCGATATGGATAATCGCGCAATTGGGTTGCGCCAAGAGATTGCGAAGCACGGCGTACGCATTCCCAAGATAGTAAGTGTGCCACGGAGAGTCCGGGCTTGGTTTGCGGTTTAGGCCACCAGATGTTTCAGATTCGGAAAAACCTAAAAAGCCTATTATTTTGTGCAACATAGCACTTCCGTCGGGTAAAACTTGTGCTTCGCAGATAAATTTAAATTGCGATATCAGGAGAGAGTTAAATGGATTTTGGCCTGGCTAGGATTGTGGCGGTCGCCACACTGTTGTGGGTATTGGGTGGATCGGGTGGACCGAAGATTGCATCCGACAGTACGTTACCACCACCCCCTCCAACACCTTCTTCAACAACCCAAAGATAGAATAGACATGACCCGAGAAATGATGGTGACGCGAGTAACATCTCTTTCTCGCTGAAGCGGAAAATAGCTTGAAGCCGAGGCCGCGTGGAAGTATGCTCGGATAGCTATGAATGCGGGATCAATTGTTGAGTTCTTATCGTTTTTGGGACCAGTTCTTCAGTTGCTATTGGCTGGGGTGCTGGTCTACCGCAGGTCATGGTTGACGTTCCCGTTTTTTACTTTTTATGCCATATTCAACCTGGCACACACTTTAGTCGGTCTTGGGTTGCGAACGAACCCAAAGACTTACTTTTACGTGTACTGGATCGGTGAGGCAATCAGCATTATTCTTGGATTCCTTGTCCTATATGAGGTATTCAAGAGCATTTTTAGCCAACATGCTGCATTGCGTAAAATAGCGGCTCTCATTTTTACAATCTCCCTGGTGGTTTTGGCCTCCGCTGCTCTCTTCATTTTGATTCATGCGGGGCCTCGCCTGACGGGAAACCTAAGCCGCTCAGTGATAGTGCTCGAGGAAGCGACTCGTACAATCGAGGTCGGACTATTAGCAGTTCTCTTCATGTGTGCAAGCGCGTTTGGTCTACATTGGCGGCAGTCTGTTTTCGGTATCGCGTTGGGATTGGGAATCTTTGTCTCGGTCGAGCTCATCGCCGTGACAATGCGCTCCCAGGCTTCTCCGGCGGTTAACAACGAATTTGCGATCGTGCGAATACTAGCCTACATGACCAGCCTCATTGTTTGGGGCACGTATATCTTGCTGCCAGAGCACGCGGCGGACGCATCGGAACTTCCGCAGCGTGGACAGCTTGAGCAGTGGAACCAGGCAATTATGGAGCTTATACATCAATGATGACTCTGATCGTAATCATTCTCGCGTTGGGCGCGATCGGGCTGTTTTACACGGCTGCACGCAGCCGGAAAAAACGCGCCACACAAAAGATTCGTCCCGTCGACATGCAGGCATTCCAGGTGATTACCAGCCGGGATGACGAGATTTTCCTGCGCCGGAGATTGCCCAGTCGGGAATTCAGGCGTTTGAAGCGCCGTCGCATCCGCGTGACAGCTCTGTATTTAAAGCGCATGGCCAACAACGCCGCAGTGGTGATGCGGATTGGTGAAATGGCCCGCAGCAGCACCAACCCAGACGTGGCCCTGGTAGCGGCGCAGATGTCAGAAACGGCTTCCCGGATCAGGCTTCAGTGCATTGTGGCGTTTGCAAAACTTTCCATCGAATTCGCAGTGCCGTCATTACAACTCAATCCGGCGACGCTGGACTCGAGCTATCAGGCTCTGCGCGACAACTTTGCCCGCTTGGGCCAATTGCAGGATTCAGCGCCCCTGCCCGCCGCGATTTAAATTCGGCTTTTTCATCAGCCCTGTCCTGCGGGACAGGGCTATTTATTTTCACATTGGCTGAAGACCAATTTCCCATCAGAAACTGGAGCGGCAAGTTAGAATAGACGCATGCTGCTGCAGGGAATCTTTCCGGCCGTCACCACGCCGTTTACGGCGGATGGTGCGGTTTATCACAAGAAGATTGAGCATAACGTGGACCGGTATTCGCGTACGCCAATTGCCGGCATGGTAGTGCTGGGTTCAACCGGCGAAGCGGTGATGCTGAGTGACGATGAGCGTCGCGAAGTGTTGAAGATTTCATCTGAAGTTGCGTCGCCGGAGAAAGTGTTGATCGCCGGAACTGGTGCGGAATCAGTGATCGATACGCTGAGGCTCACGGAGTATGCGGCCAGGTTGAATTATGACGTAGCCCTGGTGCGCACGCCGCATTTTTATCGACCGCAAATGAAGCCGGAAGCGCTACTCACCTTCTATCGGGCCGTGGCTGACCGCTCACCGTTGCCCGTGATGCTTTACACCGTGCCACCGTTCACGGCCTATGATCTGCCACTGGAGGTCATTATTGAACTGGCCGAGCACAGGAACATTATCGGGATTAAAGAATCCAGCGGGAACGTGGAGAAGGTAGCCGCGATGGTGCAGGCCACTCGCCACATTCAGCGCACCGCGCTGGTCACTGAAGTACAGCAAGCTGTGACTGGACGGATGCTGTCCAGCCCTCAGAAGGGCGAGAACATTGTGGGCCTGGGAGAGATTGCCGGAGCGAATGGCGGGACCGCTTTGGCTGCGCCACCCAAGGGCCCCGGAGTAAAGACCAGAAGCAAGGAAGTAGGCTTCCAGGTGCTGGTAGGAGCGGCTCATACCTTGTTGAATTCGCTACAGTTAGGAGCTAGTGGAGCAGTCCTGGCGTTTGCCGCGCCAGCGCCTACGATTTGCTTTGAAATCTATGCCGCATTTAGAGACAATGATCAGGAACTAGCCAGGTCCAAACAGGAGTCCCTCGCAGTCTCTACTAAAAAGGTAGTGTCAGAGATGGGTATCGCAGCCGTGAAGTATGCGATGGATCTGAACGGGTATTATGGCGGCCCCCCACGTCTCCCCTTGTTGCCGCTGTCTGCGGCGCAGAAAACGGAAATTGAAGACCTGATGATGAATTTCCGAAACTGAAGGCTGAACAATGACCTCCGGCAACTTTGGAGGCTGAACTTCCGGGAGCAAGAACTAGAGAGAAGCTGTTTTTGGAGGAGCACTTCCGGTTGTGTGTCTCTCGGTCTTGGAATGAAAAGGTCTTAAAAATCCGAACTCTGGGGTTGTTTTGGGTTCAACGTTGAATTATGGTTATTAGCCGAGCCAGTTCTTAACAGATTCTGATTTTCCCGGCGAATCCAGAAGCTGCAAGTCACAGGGATGGTTGAGTGTTGTCAGCGGGCAAAAAATTACGCGAATTGCGCGAGCAGATTGGACTCACGTTGCGCGACGTGGAGCTCGCCAGCATTACTCTGGCTGACACCCGCGGCATTGAGGAATTCGTTATCAATCCCAGCCGCCTCTCTGATATCGAGACCAAGGGCGTGGTTCCCAGTATCTACCGCCTTTATGTGCTCTCAGTCATCTACCGCGCTGATTATGCCGAGTTACTGAAACTCTACGGAGTCGATCTCGGCGCCACGGTATCAGACTATGCTGTCTGCCGTCCTGGCAAGACCCATATTCTTGAAGTAATGAACGGCCGTGGCTCAACCAGCGTGCCGGTGAAACTCGATCCCGGCTTTGATTTCCGGCGCTCCACTGACATGGGGCGCATGATTGAGCACTGGGGTGTGGTGCCGCTGCAGTACCTGCAGGACCTGCAAAAAAATAAATACACATACGCGTACGTCGGTACGGAAGACCTGACGATGTATCCGCTCATTTTGCCGGGATCGTTTCTGCAAATTGATGAGAGCCGCACGCGGGTGGAAGATTCCAAATGGCGATCAGAGTTCGAACGCCCCATCTACCTGATTGAGACACGCGATGGTCACGTGTGCTGCTGGTGTTCGGTAAAACGCGGAGAGATTGTGCTGCAGTCGCATCCGTTGTCGCCAGTTCCGCCACGGATCCTGAAACATCCGCAGGAAGCAGAAGTTCTGGGTCAGGTTGTGGGCGTAGCTATGCGACTTGTGGAGTGGTACGCTCCTGACGAGCAAGAGCTTTCATTGAATCCTCAAGCAGTCGTAAGTGAGCATCGAGAAGTCCGTCGTCGCTAACCGGCGCGTTTAACACAAAAGACTCAGCTCTCAGAACGCCCGGTCCATCCTCACGGCCGATTGCGTTCTTGTATTCCTCATACAATTCCTGCAGTGGCGAATGCACCAGTTGCGCAGCAAGTTCTGCATGGGAAATCTGAATGGCTTCCTGTGCGGGCTTGGTGCCATAAGTACGGCTCAGCCCCCAGTGACGATAGCCCCCATCCGGAAGCTGAAGTGAACAGATATAGGCAAGCCGTTCCAGCAACGTGGGAAGAGCACTCAAAGTGCGTGTCTTGAAATTCTCGGCTGCCTTGTAAATCATTTTTGCGTCCCGGAGAAGTACCGTCATATTTTCAAACGTAAATCTATAGCCAAAGTTAGCACAGGAATTGCCGTCTTCAGAAGAATTCGAAAGCTGTTCTGAAACTGGAACGAAGGTGACAAAAGTACCGGCGGATCCGAAAATGCCACACTGAGCATGGGCGTCACTGGCTGCATCCAACATTGGGAGATAAATACCGCATTGCAGGAACTGTTTCGGGCGATGAACGGAGGAGCCATGGCTGCGAAGAAAACACCTTCTAAGCAAACATTCACAAAGGAAGATGAAAGATCACCAGAGCTGAAGGGCGATGATCAGGCGGCGCTTGACGAACTGGGCAACGATCCCGGGCAGGTGGGGGCTGACAGCGGGGGCCAATCAGGTTCAGCGCAATGGCTGTCTTCCGTTGAAGACGCGAATGAAGAGTCAGTGGAGGAACTGTCCGATACTGATCAGGCGTATGAAGCGAATGTGGTGGACGGTGTGGAAGATGCGGCGAACCATCCAGAGCGGCCTGTCCATACACACCTCGAATACGGCAGGCCAGAAGATCTGGCGCCGGAGAGAGGATCCGGAAACGATGATGAAGAGGCCGCATGAGCCGAAAAGTCTAAGGATAGAAGCATTCCATGGCCGATGGCGGCGTCGGAAATTCGAGTTCGCGTAAGGCGAGCTCGACCAGCGCCTTCACGATCCAGTCTTCGGCCTCGACACCGGCATCGCGAATCGTGGCAAAAAGTCTTGCCGTCGCCAGGTGACGGCGTTCCTCATGAGAAAGATCAGCGCTGTCAACCTCATGGGCAGCCTGCATCGCCATTCGACCGATGCGACTGCATAGAAGTGTGAAGGCGGACTCGCGAAAGTGATTTAGTGAGCGACGAACGCCACGCCGCCGGTAATCCTGCAATGCAAGTTGCATTGACTCAAATATTGTCTGGAGCATGGGCTCATCCTTTTTGCAATCCATACGGGCAACGGCAAGCGAATTTTTCCGGAAGTTTGCTGTGTCCGGTGCAATCTAGTTGACGAAGTGGCGCACCCCGGCGGGCTTCGCCCAGGCAAAGATCATTGGCAACCTGCCTGGGAAATCTCCCGCCAGGAACGACCGGCGAATAGCCTTGCGGCGTTTTCACCGGCCGAGTTTCGGACTCCCAGGCTTAGCGCCCAGGTCTGGCGGAAGCTTGTAGACTCTTCGAACGTCCATGAGTGTCAGCAGAGAGACTGGTTGTGCCGGCCTCAAGCATGTCCAGATCGTTGCGAAGGCCGGCCAGCACTTCGCGCGAAGAATCCATGAGCGGGCGAGCGAATCTTTTAAGGCCTGCAACTCCCGTTGTCCGCTTTGGAACGACGCTAAATACAGGCCCGCTCCATCGCCGCCTATGCCCGCAGAGATCACTTCCTGACGGAGGTTCTCCACCTGCTGCGCTTTCGCCGCGAGCTGTCGCCGTGTAATTGTCCAGGAGAGACTGTTCTTCGGCGATGCGCTCTCTCAGATTTTGTTCCGCTCGCGCGGACTGCTCTGTCTGCGCAACGCGGGGATTATCAAAATGGTCCGGCGCCACCTCAAATTGGGCTGACGCGGGTTGAATTGCGGCCAGTGCCGAAACGGAAAATAACAAAATGAGTCTGTGCATGCGATGCATGTTTTCTCCTTACACGGACTCAGAGAAGCACTTATTACAAAAAACGCGGCACAGGGATTTTCCCCTGAAAAGGAATATTATTTTTTTAAGAGTGGGGCGCCTACACGCCGATGTCTTCATTCCAGAGCTGAGGGTGCTTCTGGATGAAATCTTCCATCATGGCGATGCATTCGGACATTCTGGAGGACTTCCACAATCACGCCCCGGGACCGCAGCAATTCTTCCTCACCCATGAAGGTGCGATTCTCGCCAATGATCACTCGGGGTATTCCGTACAGCAGAATCGCTCCCGTACACATCGGACACGGCGAGAGCGTTGTATAGAGCACGCATTCACGGTAGGTGGAAGCAGGGAGGCGTCCGGCATTTTCCAGGGCATCCATCTCGCCATGCAGGATGGAACTGGCCTTCTGGACGCGCCGATTATGTCCGCGACCAAGGACCTTTCCCTGGTGCACCAGGACTGATCCTATAGGAATACCGCCTTCACGCAGACCGAGCCTTGCTTCTTCCATCGCAGCTTCAAGAAATGAATCAGCGGCTGACTCAGGGTTGGCGGGAGGCTCACGATTCGACATCTTTAGCAGTATAACGACAGCAGTATAACGACACCACATCAGCGATTCAGGTGCGAGCAGAGTTGCACAATAAGGGCTCGCGCCGTCCACGCACGCGAGCCCCTGTCGCAAGCGCCTCCACGGCTCCACCGCCATCGATTCTGCCCAAGCGGTTTGGAGCGCAGCGACACAAAGAATGCTTCTTATAAGGGCGAGGCCGACCACGCGCCGAGCCCGCTGTGACAGGAGCATTCAGGGGCAAGAGGGAATAAATTGCAGTCCAGCGGTTTGGAGCGCAGCGACATAAAGAATGCTTCCCATAAGGGCGAGGCCGACCACGCGCCGAGCCCGCTGTGACAGGAGCATTCAGGGGCAAGAGGGAATAAATTGCAGTCCAGCGGTTTGGAGCGCAGCGACACAAGTGAGGTACTTAGGAATTCTTTACCGAAACTCATCTTGAGCATCTGGGTTTATACAGGCAGACAATTCAGTCTTCCAGAAGGAGTGGGACAAATGAAGAAGATCTTGATGGGAATACTGGCGATGGGCATGCTCGGGGGCAGCGCTCTTTCGGCAAGCGCCCAGGAATGGCGACATGATCGCGACCGCGATTGGCGTAATGACAACCGCGACCGGCGCGAAGACCGCCGTGATATTCGCCGCGACGAGAACAAGATCAACCATGATCGCTGGGAGCTTCGCCGCGATCTGCGCGAAGGGAACTATCGCGGGGCGGAACATGAGCGCCGCGAGCTGCGGAATGAATATCGTGACGTAAATCGCGATCGCCGGGATCTGCACAACGACTACTATCGCGACCATCGCGGCTGGTAGCTGGTAAACCAAAAAGTTTAGGCAGGGAAGGGGCGGTTAGAGGTGAGCCGCCTCTTTTTTGCAGCGTTGACTTTCGCTTTATATTCGCCTATGCTCTTTGTGGTGACGGCCATGGGCATAGGCGTGAATAGCGGTACCGGAAATGAAAAGCAACGCGAGAATGGCGCACTGCTGATCGCTGCGAGCATTATCGCGGCCATTCGTTTACGTGGTCAGGAAGTGAGGCCCTCGCCTCAATTGACCGCTGTGATTAAAGACTCAGTGATGCTGGCGCGGCTGGTTTTAGCTGAGCTCAGACGCTGAATCACTGTCTTTCAAACACCAGGTCTTTTCACTCCCTTGTGCCACATTTTCAGGCCAAATTCTTCCAGCCAGGGCCAACTCTCAAAGGCCGGCAAACAGCCGGCGCCACATACCGGCTTCCCCGGACCATGTGACACCGGTCACTGTTTTATAATAACTGGAAGCTCATTCTGGAAAGATCAGATAACAAAGGCAATAGCAGCGCGGCGCTAAAAACAGCGACGATCCTAAAATCCAATCGGCTTATGCTGCGGGCCAAACAGGAATAACAGCTCAATGGCAACCATCGATATCGGCATACAGGAACGCGAGGCGCAGGGGAACCAGGGCGAACGCAGAGTCAACGATTTCAGCATTCAAGTGGCCACGGTGAACGGATCAGGCTCACAATCCGCCAACCTGGTTTTGTTGCGCAGCATTTTTCAGATGGGCGTGCCGGTTTCCGGCAAGAACCTGTTCCCGTCGAATATCGCCGGGCTGCCCACGTGGTACACCATCCGCGCCAGCAAACATGGCTACATCGCACGCAAAAAGGAAATTGATTTCCTGGTTGCCATGAATCCTGAAACTGCCAATGAAGACGTGATGACTCTGCCTGCCGGAGCCGTATGCGTGTATGACGAGCCCCTGAATTTGAACCAGCTCCGTACTGACGTAACTTTTTATCCGGTGCCTTATGACAAGCTGGTGGGCCCGGTATGTCCTGAAGCCAAGCTGCGCCGCCTGGTCAAGAACATGATTTACGTGGGCGTGGTGGACTTCCTGCTGAGCATTGACCTGCATGAGTCAGAGAAGGCAGTAGCCAAGCAGTTTTCCACAAAAAAGAAAGCGGCCGAGCTGAACATGAACGCGGTGCGGGCCGGCTTTGACTATGCCAAGGCCACTTTCACCAAACAAGACCCGTTCTCCGTAGAGCCGATGAACGCGAATGCGGGCAAGGTGATCATCGACGGTAATTCCGCGGCCGCGCTGGGCAGCATGTTCGCCGGTGTTACGGTGGTTACCTGGTATCCCATCACTCCTTCCACGTCCCTCATTGAAGCGCTGATTGAATACCTGAAGGAATATCGCGTCACCCCGGAAGGCAAGGCCACCTTTGCGGTGGTGCAGGCGGAAGACGAACTCGCTGCCATCGGCATGGTTCTGGGCGCGGGTTGGGCCGGAGCACGGTCCATGACGTCTACTTCCGGACCCGGCATTTCACTGATGGGTGAATTTGTCGGCCTGGGATACTACGCTGAATTGCCGGGCGTAATCTTTGATGTGCAGCGCGTGGGGCCTTCCACCGGCTTACCGACGCGCACCATGCAAGGCGATATTCTCTCGGTGGCGTTTCTTTCTCATGGCGACACCAAACACATCATGCTGCTGCCAAGTTCTGTGAGCGAGTGCTACACCATGGCCATGGAAGCCTTTGAGCTGGCGGAAAAATTCCAGACACCGGTTTTCGTCATGCTGGACCTTGATCTGGGCATGAATAACTGGACCAGCACGCCGTTCGACTTCCCGGAAAAGCCGCTGAACCGTGGCAAAGTCCTGAGCGCGGAAGAGCTGACCAGGCTGGGCGGCTTTGCGCGCTATAAAGATGTTGATGGTGACGGCATTCCTTACCGCACGTTGCCCGGCACAAAGCACACCGCGGCGGCGTACTTTACTCGCGGCAGCGGACACAATGAGAAGGCGCAATATAGCGAACGTCCGGAAGATTATAAGAACAACGTTGACCGGCTGACCCGCAAGTTCGAAACTGCTCGCAAGTTTGTTCCCGCCCCGGTCAAAGAAGCAGACGGCGCTTCGAAGATCGGCATTGTCGCATTTGGTACCACGCACTGGGCACTGGTGGAAGCACGCGATCAGCTGGAAAAAGAGCACGGCATCAAGACTGATTATCTGCGCCTGCGGGCTTATCCCTTCAACCAGGACCTGCATGATTTCATCAAGCGCCATGACCGAATTTATGTGGTTGAGCAGAATCGTGATGGCCAGATGCACCAGCTCATCAGGCTTGACGTAGCGGTTGACCAGGTCGCCAAGCTGCGATCGGTGCTGCACTACAACGGACTGCCGATTGATGCGCGCTCAGTCACAGAAGATATCCGGAAACAGGAGGGCAAGTAATGTCTGCCATACCAACCACGCCTGCACCATCGCCGGCGCCAAAAACGAACCACGCGGGATTGACCGTGCTGGACTATCGCGGCGGCAAGACCACGCTCTGCGCGGGCTGCGGACACAATGCCATCTCTGAGCGCATTATTGATGCGGCCTATGAAATGGGTATCCAGCCGGAAAACCTGGTGAAGCTGAGTGGAATTGGCTGCTCTTCCAAGAGTCCCGCGTATTTTGTAAACCGCGCTCACGGCTTCAATACGGTGCATGGCCGCATGCCCTCCGTGGCCACTGGCGTTTCGCTGGCCAATCACAAAGTCATGCTGCTGGGTGTTTCAGGTGACGGAGACACGGCATCCATCGGCGTGGGACAATTTATTCATCTCATGCGCCGCAATCTTCCGTTGATTTACATCATTGAAGATAACGGCGTGTACGGACTGACCAAGGGGCAGTTTTCCGCCACGGCTGATCTGGGCGCGAAGTTGAAGACCGGTGTGGTCAACGATCTTCCGCCCATCGACACCTGCGCCATGGCCATCCAGTTGGGCGCAACGTTTGTAGCGCGTTCGTTCTCCGGCGACAAGAAACAGTTGCTTACTCTGATGAAGGCAGCCCTGGCGCATAAAGGGACGGTGATGATCGACGTGATTTCGCCCTGCGTTACGTTCAATGATCACGAAGGATCCACCAAGTCATACAAATACCTGAAAGACCATGACGAGCCGGTACAGGAAGTGGGCTTTGTGCCGCACTTTGAAAATATTGACGTGGATTACGATCCCGGAACCACCACGGTTGTCACGATGCATGATGGATCGTCACTGCGGCTGCGCAAGCTGGAACATGATTATGACGCAACCAACAAGCGTAAGGCGTTGGATATTATGGGCGCGTCGCATGAAAGCGGTGAGGTGCTTACCGGCGTGCTTTATCTGAATACCAAAGCGCCAAGCTTTACTGATCTGCTCAACCTGGTCGACCTGCCTCTGGGCCAGTTGCCGGAGAGCGTGGTGCGTCCGCCCAAAAAAGTGCTGGACGAAATCATGGCCGAATTGCAGTAGCTGGTTCTTGAAAAACAAAAAGGCAGGTTGCACAAAAGCAGCCTGCCTTTTTGTTTGCTGCTCCGCGAAACGGGAAGGAATTCGGTGTAGAGACACGGCATGCCGCGTCTAGATGTCAGAATCTTGCTTAATTTTCAGGGCTACGCGGCTTCGATTTCTCCTTCGGGCTCGTCAGGTTCCGGCTCTTGCACGCGAGATGGGTTCCTGAGTTTTTCTTCTTTCTTGTCTTCCTTGCGTTGTTCCTGATCGGTAGGCAGTTTCATGGTGTCCTCTGCTCTCTGCGTTTGTCTCCAGATTGGCGTCCTAACCAGATGAGAAGGTAGTTCAAAAGGGAAGGATGCTTTCACAGCGGATGGGCGCCTCTTCCTGAGAGAATTCTTCACGCAACTTTTGTCCTCACGCCGGGTCTACACATATAACAGAGCAATTGTGGGGGAAGGGTTCTGAGGGAAGGACACCTTTATTACTGCATTATAGGAGAAACGGCTACGCTAACCGGCGTGGCCGTTTCTATTATTCCGCCCGCCAGGGGATCGCCCGCGTACCTGCTTTTACGTCGAAACTCTTTGTTCCTGAAATCTTTTCTCTGAAAATATTTTCCACTAGAATCGGTGCATGCCGAATCCTGGGCCGCTCTTCAAGCCGTATGACACGCTGGTAAAGATCGAATTGGGCGACAAACACTTTGAGGTCCCGTCCGGGAACATGCTTCTACGCGCCTTCCAGTTTCTGTCACCCGAAGACGTTTCCTACGGGCGTTTCTGTTGGAATGAAGAATGCCAGTATTGCCGCGTGAGTTTTGATGTGGGTCCGGACACGCCGGTGCGAACCGCGCTTTCCTGCAAATTGATGGTTCAGACTGGAATGCGTATCTCAGAAGTTGCTCAGGAATTGAAATACTGCTTGCGGAAGCTGGAGCTGAACGTGAAGGTCAAGCCGCAGCCTTAAAGGCGGAAGTGAGCGCGGGGAAACTATTTGTGGCTGGGCGAAGGACGTGTAGGTTTGGAGGCCGCTCCCGCAGCCCCCAGTTTGGTAAGTCTTTCTTTGGCCTGGCTTGCTTCCGGGCTTTTTGGATAGCGTGACATCAGGCTGCGCAGCTCCTGCACCGCGGCGTCTCGCTTGCCCAGTTCCAGTAACGCATAACCCTTCTTCAACTGGGCAGCAGCGCCTTTGTTGCCGCCGGGAAACTGGTCGAGAACTTTGTTGTAGGAGTCCACCGCCCCGGCGTAATTTCCCTGGCGATATTGAATTTCACCCAGATAAAACTGTGCGTTCCCGGCGAGATCAGTATTGCCATAGACCTGTACGTACTGTGCGAATTCCTGCGAGGCGAGATCGTTTTTTCCCGCGTTGTAATCGCCCAGAGCGCTGTTGTAGAGCATGTCCGCAGGCGGCGCTTGCGACTTTGCTGAACCGCCTGGCCCGGGCGCCGCGGTGGTTCCCGCACCAGAAGGCGGATTGACAATGTTCTGCTGCGCGGATTGCATGTCATCCAATTGCTTGCTCACTTTCGCCAGGCGCGCCTTGAGCTCGTCCACCGAATCATGCAGCGCCTGCACCTGGCCGGATATCTGGTCAACTTTGCTGGATGCGTCATTGGTCTGCGCGCCCAGAGTCTTCTGCAGATTCTGGACGGACGTGCTCATTTTGTTCACGTTGTCAGTCTGCTGGGTGACAAGGTCGCGCATGGCGCCCATGCGCTCGTCAAACGTTTGCTGCATGCGGGCCATGTTGTCCTGCAGAATCTGGAGCTGTGTCTGGATCTGAATAAGCTGCGACTTTGTGTTTTGCGCGGCCACTGGTTGCACCAGGCAGGCGGCAAAAACAAACCCGATGAGCAGGACGATTAAGCTTTGTTTCTTCATAAACATTTAACTCGTTAGATGCAGAATAGCTGGCTTGCCAGCAAAGTTTTTAGCCTCAAGACAATTCTAAAGTAGCCAGTGGCTTTAAAGTAGACGATCAGCGGCGAGGGAAGTATCTAAAAGAATTCCTCACCGGCCAGAGGCCAATGAGGAAGAATGCCGGACGAGCGAGTGGCCCGTCCGGCAATTAGTGGTTTAGTGTGCCAGAACGAAATGGTCACGCCGGTTCTTCTGCCAGCAAGCTTCGTTGGCATCCGTGCAGACCGGTTTCTCCTTACCGTAGCTGATGGTTTTGAGCGAATCTGCGCTCGCACCAGCCTGGGCCAGGGCCTGGCGGGCTGCGTCGGCACGCTTCTCACCCAGAGCCAGGTTGTATTCTGTGGAACCACGGTCATCGCAGTTGCCTTCGATCTGGACCTTCCAGTTCGGGTGTGCGCGCATCACTTCGCCCAGATGGGCCAGGATCTGCTGTGAGTCAGGGCGGATATCGGCCTTGTCATAGTCGAAGTAAATGTCCTGCGCGGCCTGGGCGAAGAGCTGCTCGTCCGTGACCTGAGGCGTTGGCACCGGCGTGGGAGCGGGCGTGGGCGCCGGAGCAGCGACGCTTACCTGCGCCGTGGCATCCTGCGTTCCGCCTGCACCTTTCGCGGTGAGGTGATACGTGGTGGTCTGTGTGGGTGATACTGATTGCGAACCGCTGGCGTTCACCTTTTGCCCATCGAGCTGAACATCATCAGCGCCGTCAGTAGTCCACGTGAGCGTGGACGACTGGCCAGGTGTAATGGACGTCGGGTTGGCGGAGAGCGTTGCGCTTACTGGTTTGGGCGGCGGAGTTGGCGGCGCCGGTGGCGGTTTCTTCTTGCAGCCGCTGACCATCATCAGCAGCGCGATCATTCCCAGGATGAGAATCCAGCTTTTTCTATTCACCTCATGTCCTCCAAGACAATTGCGATTCTTGCGATCGCTAGTTCACATAAAAAAGACGACGTTATCGATAGCTCCAGTTAGGCTGCGAATTGCGGCCTTCCCGCGTGAGCTGTTGCAGGTGCGTGCCGTCGGCCAGCACGCTCCAAACCTGTTCTGTGCCACTTCGATTTGACTGGAAAACTATATGACGTCCATCGGGCGACCAGGAAGGAAAATCGTTTCGCCCACCGTCATGGGTCAATTGTACGATCTGTCGTGATGCGATATCCATCACATAAATATCGGCCCCGCCCAGGACACCGGGGCCGTAATTTCGTACCCAGGAAAAGGCCAGGAGCAGGCCATTGGGTGACCATGATGGCGAAACGGCATAGCCCTGGTCTGTGACGCGGATCAAGTTACTGCCATCCGTATCCGTGATGTAGATTTGCGGCAGACCGGTGCGACCGCTCACGAAAGCGATCTGCGCGTTGGTCTTGGGGTTGAACACCGGCGAAACGTCAGTCTTGCCGTTGGTCAACCTCTTGGCTCCCGCGCCGGATGCATCGGCAATGAAAATCTCAGAAGCGCCGGTACCCATGGATGAGGAAAACGCTATTTTAGTCCCGTCAGAGCTCCACGCGGGAGAATAGTTGCCGCCGCCAAACTTGGGGAAGCTGACGGTCCGGCCCAGGTCCAGCGAGTACATCATGATCTGCCAGGAACTGGTCAAGCCGCTGAATGCCACGCGGGTGCCGTCCGGTGAAACGCGAGGCGAAAGAGCGATGCCGCTTGCGCCCAGCTTGGTCAGTTGCTGCTGGCGGGCGCCGTCATAGTCCATGGACCAGACTTCCTTGTGGCCGCCGCGCGTGCTGATGAAGTAAATTTTGCTTTCCGTGGGACCGGGAACACCGCCCAGCCGGGTGATGATCTCATTGGCAAAACGATGGGCGATCACCCGGGCATTATCGGCCGTGGCGTCTTCCTTATATTGTTTGCCCAGTATCTGTGGCGATGCGGTGTTCTTCACATCGTAAAGCCAGCCTTGTACTTCAACCTTGCCGCTGGCCACGCCGAGGTTGCCAAAGGCCACCATCGCCGCGTTTGGCGGTGGGCCGGCCCATACATTGAGCTGAATGTCATTCGGGAAGCCCGGATTCCCGCCAGGATAAAAACTCTTGGCCACCATTTCAAAAATGCCGGCATTATCCAGGTCATACCACAGTGTTTCATTGAAAACGGAAAGCAAAGGCGGATTGCCCGGATCACCGTTCGCCTGTTTGAAGTCGGGGACCGCCAGTCGAATCGGGGCGCCGCGGTTGGTGCCCGTGCGGATCCAGTCCTGGGCGTTCAACTTGCTTGCCGGCAGCAGCGCCAGGAAAAGAAAAAGCGCGAAACCTGCCGTAACGGTTTTACATCCGGCTTTGGTCAAGAGTGCTTTGTTCAACATGTCTCCACTTATTACTTTGTATAGTCGAACCAGAATTCAACAGATACTTTGCTGCCCGGATACTCAGGTGGCAACGGCCCAAAGTCGCTGCGCTGGACCGCGCGCATGGCCAGCTGATCGAGTGACGGGACACCGCTGGATTGCTCAATGCGTACGTTCGTTGGCGACCCATCCTTCATGATGTCGAAAATAATGTAGACCCGCTTGGCATTGTCCACGTCCGGCTTGAACCAGTTGCGTGAGACTGTCTGATTTACGCGTTGCACGTAATAGGCAAAGCGCGAGCCAAAGGACGCGTCCTGAAAGCTGAATCCGCCTTCCGTATGAGGCGCACTGAAGCTGCCATACGGTCCGCTGACTGGACCTTTTTCGCCGTAGGGAACCGCGGTGTCTTCAGGAGTCGGCAGCGGATGAGCATGAGCAATGGTTGGCGGCGTTTTGGTCTGGGGCTTCGGCTTGACCTTGACTTCTTTGCTGGGAATCGAAACGCCATCATCCGTTTCCACCGGCTTGGGCTGGGGTTTAGTTTCGGTGACGCCCTTGGAATCATTGGCAACGATGTTCTTGGATTCCTCCACGTGAGGAATCGGCAATGCCGATGCGCTGATCAGGGTCGCGTTGACTGCGTCTCCCGTATTCTGGCCCCAGTTCGTGGTTGCGCGCGGCGCAAGCAGAAATGCGGTCAGCACAATGCTGCCGGTGAGAAACAGGTGAAAGCCCGCCGAGAGGAACAACGGCTTCTTCCACTGCTCCCGTTCATAGAACAGGTTGGGACGCACAAAGGCCATAGCGCTATTTAATCTTCGGAATCTGTGTGGCTTCAGTCACGATGCTAACGTTGGTGATGCCCGCGGCTTTAACTGTCGCCATCACGGTGGCGAATGCTCCGAAAGCCACGTCCTGGTCGGCGCGCACGTAAACTGACTGGCCGCGCGGATCGCGTATTTTCTGGTGAAGCATGGCTCCCAGGTCATCCAGCTTTACGTGATCACTGCCAAGATAAACTTCCTGGCCCTTGGTGATGCTGATGACCAGACGTTCTTCAGAAATGTCTTTCACCTGTTTCGTCTTGGGCACGTTCACTTCAATGCCCGATTGCAGCACAGGCGCGGTCACCATGAAGATGATGAGCAGAACCAGCACTACGTCAACAAACGGAGTGATGTTTATCTCCGAGAGCGATGTCTGGGTGCGACCGTTCTTTGCCGTGAATGCCATTAGCGCACTCCCGTCGGGATCCCCGTGGTGCGTTCAATGAAGTTCAGGATCTCCAGCGAGAAATCGTCCATGCGGGCGCCGAATTCGCGAATCGAACTGGTGTACTGGTTGTAGGCGATAACAGCAGGAATAGCGGTGAACAGTCCGGCGGCCGTGGTGATGAGCGCTTCAGAAATACCGGGAGCGACGGCGCGCAGCGTTGCAGCACCCGCATCACCGAGTCCGTGGAACGCGTCAATGATGCCCCACACCGTGCCGAACAAACCAATGAACGGTGTGACAGCGCCGCAGGTGGCGAGCAACGGCAAGCGGCGTTCCAGTCGCGTGAGCTCTTCTGAAGATGCGATTTGCGCCGCGCGTTGCACGGCGGTGATGTTGCCTTCGCCCTGACGACGAAATTCTTCATACGCATTTTCAAACACCGGTACTAACGGGCTGGGCTTGAATTGTTCAGCGACGGCAGCAATGTCCTGCAAGCGATGTGCTTTCCTGAAAGCGCGCAGAAATCGGCCACTCTGTGTGCGAGCTCTTTTCAGCGATGACCACTTGGACAGGATGATGGACCAGGACATAATGCTGAAGATGAGAAGAATTAAAAGGACCGTTTGTGCCACGGGTCCGGTCTGGCGCACCAGGTTAATGATCTCGCCGCCTATGTAGAAGCCGATTTGAGTTGTATGAATCATTGCAAACCTAACTGCCTCTATCAGTTACATTTTGACCGTAACATCCCAAATTGCTCCCGTCAAACGGGTGAATCGTTTGCTTCAACAGGACTAAGAATGGGCTACGTGAACGTTCGCTCCGCTTAGGCAGCCTTAACGACGCGCAGCGAACCCGGATGCGAAAAATTTAAAGGACTTACCCTCGGCTACCTGCGGGGGTATCTTTCCAGTTAATGTACGGTGGCGGTAAACGGCTGTTCCAAGGTACAGCCCGGAAATATCACCGCCGTGCACATCCAATCGGCTGATATGCTGACGCTTTTTCTCCGAACGGCATCGAGTAGGCGTCATTCCGGCAGCTTTCAATCCTATCGCTCTCGAATCCGGAATGATATATATGGGAAATGAAGAAGATCTGGCCGGCTGTTGTTTCGTCCATCATTCTTAGCGCATTTTTTTTGACACCGCGTGCGACCGCCCAGCAGCCAACCGCCATGCCGGCGGCAACGCCTGATGCCACGGCCCCTCAAGCTGCCGCACCGTTGGCCAGGCCGCAAGAGACTCCGACTCCAAATCCGAGTCCCTCTCCAACACCTGCCGCGGACGATACCAATTCGCCGATTCCCACTTCAGCCACCGCACCTAGCAGCACGGTGGGCAATGCGGCTGCGCCGGTGTGCCTGTGCGTGAAAGGCAAGTTCAAATATTTCATCTCGGAGTCATTTCGTCCTGGAATCTATCCAGTCGCCGCGGTCTATAGCGGATACACCATGGCGTTCCCGCCCAGTGCGTATCCGCCGGAATGGCGCCAGGGTGTGGGTGGATTCGCGCGCAATTTCGGCGACTTCATGGCGAGCTGGGCATCAGTGCAAGGCGGAAAGTTCGTGGTGGCGGCTGCAATTCATGAAGACCCGCGCTACTTCCCGTCAAAGAGCAAGAACATTTTCGCGCGCACATTTAATGCCGCGCGCTTCGCGGTGGTTGACCGCGGTGACAATGGGAGTCCCCGGCCTGCGGTTGCGAACGTCGCGGGTGCATTTGCGGGAGGCTTTGTCGGCAATGCGTACCTCCCCGATAACTATAACGACGTTTCCCACGGTTTGAGGAGGAGCGGATTCGCATTGCTCGGCTTTGTCACCAGCAACCTGGCCGATGAGTTCCATCCGGAAATCCGCAAGATCGCGTCCAAGCTGCATCTGCCTTTTATCGGAAAATAAACTGTAGCCACGCCAGTGGACTTTTTATAGCTTTCGTAGCTGTAAAATGAGGGCCCGGAGCCGCCATGCCTCAATATCACTGCCTGGTCCATGTGGGCCGCTTGACCGCAGCAAAGAAAGCCGAAGTCGCGCGCGAAATTACCCGCGTTCATTGTGCTTTGACGAATGCTCCAAAGCATTTTGTGCATGTGATCTTTCACGAAGTGGCGACTGGAGACTGGTTCACCGCAGATAAACCATCTTCGTTTTCGATTGTGAATGCCTTTATTCGCGCCGGTCGCAGCGATGAACAGAAGCAAAAACTGATGACGCAGATTTCCAGCGAATGGACCAGGGTCACCGGCCAGACGGAGAGGGAACTTGTAGTGACCATCACCGACATTCGCTCGGAAACCTGGATGGAAGCTGGGCAGAATTGATGCCACAGACCTGGCGGCGAAAAGGAATGGTTCGCACGGCTTGGACTGAAATTGTGAATAATGAAATGTGAATAATGAAGCTTGCAGTGTCATTCGTTCATCGTCCAACCGGCGTCAATGTCCCGACTCCGGGGCGGGTTCTAAGGTCAGTTCGCTTCCTCGACCCGTGCTAACATAGTGTCTGCAGTTTGATTGTTCTCTCGCTAGATAGACTTCGCCGCCTTTCCTGACGCCCTGACTATTTCTGCTGAGTACAGTTTCATCTCATTACGCGAAGGAACTAGAACCATGAAAATCTTTGTAGGCAATTTCTCTTTCAGCACCACTGAAGACGATCTGCGCAGCCTGTTTTCACCATTTGGCAACATCGACACAATTTCGGTCATTACGGACCGTACAACGGGGCGTTCACGCGGATTCGGATTTGTGGAGATGGGGGACCGGGGGCAGGCAGAAAAGGCAATTGAGGCATTGAACGGAAAAGACTTTGGCGGGCGCAGCCTCAACATCAATGAAGCACGTCCCAAGACCGATGGCGGCGGCGGACCACGCGGCCCGCGTTCGGGCGGCGGTGGTCGTGGCGGCAGCCGTGACGATTATTCCGGCCACGCGCGCCAGCCCAGGGAGCCACGGTGGTAGGAGCATCTGGATTGAGCGGCACAGCGCGCAGAATGCGCAATCAAAGCGAAAACGCTCCGGTCAGAAAATCGATCGTGATGGGCGTTGTGGTTTGCAGCGAGTGCGGGGAGCGGTTCGCGATCAGCCACGAGCCGGCTTCCCAGGACGCTGTTCTGGCCGACCGTCAGGCAGCCTGGCTGCGTGAGATCTTTACCTGGGACCATATTCAGGAGACCAAACATCGCGGTTCCATCACGCTTCCGGCCGCAGACGAGATCAAGTAACTCGTTTATTGTGAACAAAACAAGGCGGGCCCGTTACCTTCGTGTGTACTGATGCTGCATGACTGCACAGTTTGTGCTACACTGGGGTTGCTTTAGGTTAACGGTTGCAGGGTTTTCGTTCGATCGAGATCTTATCGAGGGATTCCCGACCAAAGGATTATCCTCCGCTTTTCTGAAGCCCAAATCCAACATATCGGCATGAGATCACTCTGCCCAGACGTTTGTAAACGTCTCGCCGGAACGGCGCCGACAAAGAAAGCAACATAAGTTTAAGAATGGTTCTTTTTACAGAACTGCCAATCTCTCCCTATCTACAGAGCCGTCTAGCTGCGGCACAATTCATCAACCCAACCCAGGTACAGGAAGCGGCCATTCCGCCCGGCATCCTGGGAAAAGATATTCTTGCCACTGCCCAGACGGGCACCGGCAAAACGCTGGCCTTCCTGATTCCCGTGATTGAAAAATTGCTCGCGAATCCGGCAAAGGGAGTCCAGGCGCTGGTGCTGGTTCCTACCCGTGAACTGGCCATGCAGATCAATACCCAATTTGAAGCGTTGCGAGGCAAGAAAATTCCTGCTGCGGCATTGCTGATCGGCGGAAATTCAGAACGTGCTCAACTGCAAACTCTCCGTCGTGGAGCGAACGTGATTGTTGCCACGCCCGGACGGTTTGAAGACCTGCTGGACCGCAGAATGTTCGACCTGAAGAGCGTGAATACCCTGGTGCTGGACGAAGCCGACCGCATGCTGGACATGGGATTCATTCCCGCCATCCGCCGCATTGTGGCGCAGCTTCCGCGGGCGCGCCAGACCATGTGTTTTTCGGCAACGCTTGATCCCGCCGTGGCCCACCTGGTGGAAGATTACGTGAAGAATCCGGTGCGCCTGACATTCGGATCCACTCGCAAAGCGTCGGCCAGCGTGGAACTCATGGCATACGAAGTAGCTGCTGACCAGAAATTGTCATTGCTGCGCCGGTTGCTGGACGAACAGGATGGCAGCAGCCTGGTATTCGTCCGCACCAAGCGTTCCACTGAACGCCTGGCACAAAAGCTGAAACAAGGCGGAATGAACGTGAGCGTGATTCACGGTGATCGTACGCAGGCCCAGCGCACCAACGCTCTCACCTCATTCCAGCAGGGCAAATCGAAAATCCTGATCGCAACGGACGTGGCCTCGCGTGGCATTCACGTGGACAACATCGCCCAGGTCATCAATTACGATCTGCCGGCGGTCGCGGAAGACTTCATCCACCGTGTAGGCCGTACCGGTCGCGCCGGCTTGCAGGGGAGCGCAGTCACGTTCTTCACTCCACTGGAGCGCTCGGACTTGAATTCGCTGGAACGCAATCTGCAACTTAAGATCAAACGAGTTCGCGCGGAGTCAGATCTGCAGCGCGAAGAACGAGTGAAGCCGATCGACGTTTCCACTTTTGTGCCCGTGCCGGTTAAACCCGGTTCCAAGGCAATGCGCCTGCCTGGCGAAGTCTTACAGCGCCACGCATAAGAAAATTAACAGGTCCGCGGTCTTTTAGAATGAATGTGCCGAAGAGCTCATGATCTAAAGCCGCGGACCTTTTAGTTTGTTTTTAGACGTAAATTAGTTGCGCATGAGCGGCGTCGATAGGAAAAGAGCGTATGATCAAGATGGCTCTCCTCCAAAGACACGCACAAACTCCATGCGCCTTTCCGAAGAACTGCCGCAGTCAAGCTCGACGAGGTGTTTCAAATGCGCTCTGGTTTAGTTTTCAACGTTTCTACGCGGATACCCAACAGATTCCTTCTTTGCCGTATGCTGGCAGCGTCAGCCAGGAAGATGCATCGCGATGGTATTTCCACATCGCAGAGCATCAACAACTCATTGGTTGCTCTCCGCGGTTCGAAAGAATCGCAGGAAGATATGATGAACAACGTTGGCGTCTTAGCAGACCCGACGGATGCGCATGATGAAGCCCTTGCGACTGCTGCTGCCTCGCTTTCTTAATCGAGCGTTGCCATTGCCGGATCGGCTTTCCGCTTTTTACAAATCCAGGCCAAAATAGAAATCGCACCACTCACGGCTCTCTTCCGCCAGATGTGGTGCGATTTTGATCTTACATTCGGGCCATGACGGCCCAGTTCATAATCGAACGCTGGTCGCAACGAATGTTCGTCGCGAACTGCGATCTAAAAGTCGTGAAAGTTGAACCCTTCCGGCTGACCTTCTTCGTCCAACTTAATCGTTAGTTCTGCTGGCCGTTCGGCAGCGGGCTGTTCCTGGTCCATCTGCTTGCGTTGGGCCTTCTTCTGGGCTTTTTCCACGCGCTTTTCCTGTCTGGCGCGTTCTTTTTGTCTCTTGGCGGCGGTAGTTCTTGAGCTTCCAGCCATGTATTACCTCCCTTGGAAGAAAAAACGGCTACATGACCGCTTTTTCGGGTGAATCTTAAAAGTGCACACGTCCATCCAGTTCAAAATTAAAGGCGGCATGCTGCCGCCTGGTTGTGAACTCGGGGTAGTACCCCTCTCCGAATATTAATAAGGACTGTGTTAATACATACCTAGGATACCACACTCAGTGAATTTCTTGATGTTTGAGAGTCTGTGGATTATGGGAGCAGCTCTGCTAGCTCGTTTGTTTTCAACAATCCTTGATCTTGAACAACCGACGATTCTTGAACAATCGTGATCTGGAACAATCATGGTTACCTTTTGCTGATGGCACAGTATATATGTCTGATATTGCGAGAGGTGCTGACATGGCGCTCCAGACATGGGCAGGAATTATTCAAGATTTAAAGTTTGCCGTGCGGCAATTGCGCAGAACGCCTGGGTTTGCCGTGGTGGCGATTCTTACGCTCGCGCTTAGGGATTGGAGCGAATGCAGCCGTCTTCAGCGTGATGAACGCAGTGATGTTGCGCTACCTTCCTGTGCCCAATCCGCAACAGCTTGTTCTGCTGCACTATACGGACCAACCGGAGAACAGCAGCCAGACCGGTTATGACGATACATCATTGTCCGAGCCTGTATTCGCCAGCCTGCGCAAACAGACGGATGTGTTTTCTGATCTGGTGGCCTTTGTGCCGCTTGGCATTCCGAAAATCGCAGTACGCATCGGCGACGATCCGGAAGAGGCAGCCGTGGATGAAGTGAGCGGCAATTTCTTTTCCGGACTGGGTGTGAAGCTTGCTCGCGGACGGGGCTTTGCGATTTCCGACGAGACCAGCCACGCGCAACTTGCAGTCCTGAGCTACGGATATTGGACAAGCCGTTTCGGCCGTAATCCTTCAGCGCTTGGCCAGACGATTTTTATCAAGGGAGTGCCATTCACGATTGCGGGAGTGGCTGCTCCGGAATTCAACGGCATGGAGCGGGAAAAGGCGACTGATGTCTGGGTGCCACTGCAGGTCAACCCGCAACTCAAACCCTGGGGCGCACCCGCTCAGGACAAGCAAGGTCTTTACGGCACGCCGGAATGGTTTTTTCTGATGACCGTGGGAAGGTTGCGGCCGGGTGTGTCATTGCAACGAGCGGAAGCGCAACTGAAACCGGTGTACAAACAGGCAATTATTGGCAGCCTGGGACAGCCCAAGCCGGGCGACCGTTCGACTGAGCTTCACCTGACAGCCGCGCGCGGCGTAGAAGGCGTGAATGACAACTACAAAGAGCCGCTCACCGCGCTGATGACGATGGTCGGATTGGTGCTGCTGATTGCCTGCGCCAATGTGGCGATGCTGCTGGTGGCGCGCAACGCTGGACGCGAACGCGAATTCAGTGTTCGCATGGCTTTGGGAGCGAGCAAGAGCGTGATATTCCGTCAGTTGCTGACGGAAAGTCTTCTGCTGGTGACGTCAGGAGGTCTGCTGGGTTGGGGATTCGCGATCCTGGCGACCCGGGCGTTGGCATCGTGGTCCGCGATGGACGTGAGTCTGACGCCGGATTGGCGTGTGCTTGTGTTCGCCCTGTCGTTGTGTGCGATCGCGGCGTTGATCTTCGGCGTTGCGCCATTGCGGAGCGCGGTAAACACACCATCTTCTGCGGCGTTGACAACCGGGGCGTTGTCATCGCGGCAAAGTAAGAAGAAGATCCGGACAGGCCAGTTTGTGGTGGCGGTGCAGATTGCCTTGTGCCTGATGCTGCTGGTGGGCGCAGGATTACTGGTGCGAACGCTGGCGAATCTCGAAAACGCCAACCTGGGTCTACAGGCGCGGGGATTGCTGGTGTTTGGTGTTGCTTCTCCGGCAACAATTAAAAATGATGCTGACGCTGTGCAGTTTTATACCCAGGTGCAAAGCAGATTGCGCGTGCTGCCCGGAGTTGAATCAGCCACGCTCATGGTTAACCGGCTGGGAAGCGGCTGGAGCAATAACACTGGCGTGTTTGTGGACGGCGTGGTTCCCACTGGCAAGAAATTTGCCGCAGTACGCTGCAATAACGTGGGATCGGATTTCTTTCATGTTCTGAAAGTTCCCGTGCTTCTGGGGCGCGACTTTACTGATGCTGACACTGCGGCATCTCCGCGCGTCGCAATCGTGAACCAGACATTTGCGGATAGGTACATCAAGGATCCGAACAAACTGGGTCACCAGATCAAGTTAAGTGGTGCCTCTGAAGAGGAGAGCCATCAATATGCGGTGATCGGCGTGGTGGCGGACAGCCGTTACACCAGCGTCCGCGAGACTGCGCGGCCCATGGCTTATATTCCGTTCTCTCAGATCGGTGGGGTTGCCACCATGCATTTTGCTTTGCGCGTCCATGGCCGGCCAACTTCTCTGTTGCCGGATGTGCGGAGGGTGGTAAAAGAATTCGGCCCTGACTTGTCACTCCTTCAACCCATCGAGCAACAGGAACAGTTTGACACCACCTACACTGACGAAAGAATGTTCGCCCGCCTCTCGATTTTCTTCGGCCTTCTGGCCGCGCTGCTGGTGGCAACTGGGCTTTATGGAACCCTGGCTTATCGCGTGAGCCGCCGGACTCCCGAGATCGGCGTGCGCATGGCGCTGGGCGCCCAACGCGGTCAGGTCCTGTGGATGGTCCTGCGGGAAAGCCTGATTGTCTGCGCGGTCGGAATCGCAGTGGGGCTGCCGGTGGCGATCGCCTGTTCACGGCTATTGAAATCCATGCTGTTCAACCTTTCCCCGTTTGATCCGCTGGCGTTTGTGCTGGCATTGGCCGGAGTCTGCATGGTTACGTTACTGGCTACGGCGATCCCTGCCAGGCGGGCTTCGTCAGTGAATCCTATTGTGGCCTTGCGCTACGAATAAACGGCGTCGATTCAAGGTGCAGGCCACCCGAATGATTGTTTCTGGTTCTAAGCAGAGACACTCATGCGCGACTCTCGAAAACCGAAACGCAGTTCCTGTGGCAGCAGCCTGGCAGGGCTGTCCTGGTTCATTCTCCCACTTCTCTTTATCTGCGGCTCTACACCCGGCCAGGAGCCGGCGAAAGCAAAGCAGGAGTCTCCCGACAAAACCGTTCAGGTGCAGATGAACAACGTGATGTACCACGTTGGCGAGAAGTCTGCGGTCCATTTGCGCCGGTTGGCCGGTGAATTGGTACCGTCCAAGCCGGACGGCATCCCGATCTTCGATGATAAGAATTCGTTCTCATTGCGCGTTTCTGTCGCAACCATGGCCATCTCTCCGCAATCGATGGCCAACGTTCTCAACCAGTATGTTTTTTCAGCGAAAGCCTCGCCGATCAAGGACGTTTCGATCCAGTTGGAAAACAATTTGATGAAGGTTAGAGGCAAGCTGCACAATAAAGCCGACATCAGCTTTGAGACCGATAGCAGCGTCAGCGTGACGGATGATGGAAAGATCAGGTTGCATGCGGAGAAAATCCGTGCATTGCACGTGCCGGCAAAAGGGCTGATGGACTTATTCGGAGTGGAGATTGCCGATCTGATCAAGAATGGCAAGGTGAACGGCGTTAAGGCTGAAAAAGACGACCTGATCATCGATCCTGAACAGGTATTTCCACCGCCTAAAATACAAGGACGTGTAACCGCCGTTCAGCTTGCGGACGGCAACATCATTTTGACGTTTGGATCACCGCAAAAGTATCAATGGGCCAAAGTTCCGGCACAGAACTACATGTGGTATCACGGCAATCGGTTGCAATTTGGAAAGCTAACCATGCATGACACGGACCTGCTGCTGCTGGATCCTGACCCTCGGGATCCGTTCGATTTCGACCTGGACCACTATAAGGAACAGCTCATGGCTGGATACAGCAAAACCACAGCGACATTCGGGCTGCGGACCACGATGGTGGACTACAACAAACTTACGAAGGACAAGAGGTGATGTAGCCTGCCTGACACCGTTCTGCTTCGGCTGGCTCAAAGCGGAGGAAACGGTAAAAACCCGCTGCCATCACCCCGATCGAAAACGCTCCAAAAACGTTCGCAAATTAAGATGCGATGTCGTTGCCGCAAGTTGACGACATAAGATGACTTTCGAGAGCTAAGGCGTCTGTGTTCCACGTCTGTTTACGTGTTTCCATCGCGACCAGCCGATGACTAGTGTTTAGTTACGGTCTGGATCAGTTGTTGCACTCCATTCCATGCGATCTGCGCGCCGATGCAGAGCAGAATGAAAGCAATTACTCCCAGGATGCCGCGAATTGTCTGGCGGGAGATGCGGGCTGTGAGTCGCGGGGCGTAAGCATAGCTGAAGTAGACGGCAATGCAGTTCAAGATGACGGCAGCGAGAATCCCGATATGCGCCAGCACGGTGGTGAACATCGTTTTCTGGGTTGCATGAGCGCTGAGAGTGATAGCCACTGCAAGTGTGCCTGGGCCGGCCGTGATGGGAAAAGTAAAAGGATAAAACACCTTTTCGCCCAATGAGCGCGGATCAAAACCCGGAGCAACCAGGCCTTCGCGCGTCCCGCCACTTTCTTCATTGAGTAGTCTCCAGCCGATGGCCACCACCACCAGCCCACCTGCAAGCTGGACCACGGGAAGTGAGATGCTGAAGAAGGCAAGTACAGCAGCGCCAGACACATCGACGATGAGAAGAAAAACGACGGTGGTAATGGCGACCTTACGTGCCAGGCGTCGATAGACCTCCGGTGGCGCCGGGCCGACCATGCCGAAAAAGACAATCGCAGAGCCTAGCGGATTGATCAGCGGAAGAAAAGCGCTGAATGCGAGCGAAAGAAATTTTGCCACGAGCAACATGCGAGACCTATGGTATCAGCGAGCTGGGTGCCGTGAGCCAGGAAGAAAAGCCAGCTTGGCTCGATATACTGTATTGCATCCAAAGCAGGGTATGACTTTATTGCAATTTCTTCCTTATGGGCCATTCTTAACTAATATGTCTTTGACTCAGGTGTCTGTGACTTCCAATTGTTTAAAACGTTGTCTTGCGGCAATTCTGCTGCTGTGTGGCTGGTGCGCGAGCGCGTCTGCCGCCGAGCTGAAAGAGAAAACCGCGGCTGCGTTCGATCGCTATGTTTCCGCCACAGAAGCGCGGTTCAACAATGAATTGAAGCCGGGCGGCCCGTTTCTATTTGTGGACGCACTACCGCAACAGGAAGCCAGGAGTTCCTACGATCGCCTCAAAAACGGCGAGATTCTGGTGGAGAAGCTCAAGACGAATGCACCTGGAATCTCCGGTGACGTGCCGGATGGCATGGTGCATCACTGGGTGGGATTGGTGTTTATTCCTGGAGTGACGCTCAGCCAGACTTTGCCCGTGGTCCAGGATTATGACCACCGGGCTGAGCTGTACAAGCCGGAGGTCATGACTTCCAGGCTGATCTCACGCCAGGGTGATGACTTCAAGATCTTTCTGCGGCTCTATGAAAAGAAATTTACCACTGTGGTCTTCAATACCAATTATGACGTGCGATGGGGACGCGTTTCACCCACTAAGATGTTCTCCAATACAATCAGCACGCGAATCACTGAGGTGAAAGACGCGACGCATCCGGATGGCCCCGAATATCCTCCGGGGCAGGGAAGCGGCTACTTGTGGCGGTTGAACACGTACTGGCGCTATGAAGAGAAAGATGGCGGGGTTTACATACAGTGTGAAGCTCTGTCTCTCACCCGCGATATACCAACGGGCCTGGGATGGCTGCTGCGTCCGCTGGTGACAGCCGTGCCAAAGCACTCATTAAATGCGGCTTTAGGTCGCACGCGCGAAGTAGTGGAGCAGCAAGCTCCACATAGTGTTTCTGCGGCAGCTCCGGCCCGCTGAACCGCAGCATCCGGGACCACGCGGCCGCTGCTGTCATTGCGTCACTGAATGAGCCCTCATTCGCTCGCAATAACAGAACCTTCCGCAGCTCAGCATTCATGATTTTTGCAGCCTGAGCTGCTCATTCAGTCAACCTGAGAAGACACCTTCTTCATCTCTACTATGCAAGGTAGTAGCCACTGTCCGTCTGATCAGAAGACACGTCAACGGAGGAAGAATGAATTGTCTTAAATCTTTTCTAATGGCCTTGTTGCCGGCGGCGCTCATGCTGGGTTCCGCTTTTGCGTCAACGCCATCGAGCGGCACGCTTAATGCTCCGGCCAGCGGACAAGCAACATCACTGACATGGTCTGGGGGGCCAATCACCGGCGCGGGAACTGATCCTTCAACCTGCACTGCGCTTACCTGTGACACCTTTACCCTCACAGTAAACGTACCGGCAGCTTTTTATTCCGCGAATCCGAATTATGCGGTGCACGTAAAGCTGAACTGGGCAAGCAACACAAATGACTTTGACGTCTATGTGACCGACTCAAGCGGCACAACCGTGTGCTCTTCCGCACAGGGGCAAACCATTTTCGAAGACGCAGATTGTGGAGCGCTGGCGTCCGGCACGTACACAGTCACCGTGGTGGCTTCCACTGTGGTGAACAGCACATATAGCGGAACAGCCGCGGTGGCACCGGAGCCGGCGACGGCAACTGGAGTGGCGCGATACAAAAAGAGCAACATGGCGTTCTCCGCGCCGCAGGAATTGCAGCGGCCGATAAACCTTGGAAATCAGGGTGGCAACAACGTGTCGGCTGATCAGGATGTGGAACCGCGCATTGTTCATGACACTCTTGGCAACTTCTATGTTGCGGCAATTCAGGGTGTGCCCGGAGGGATTGACGTGTGGAAGTCCTTCGATGGAGGCGGCAGCTTCAACTATCTTGGACAGCCCGATGGCGTACAGGTTGGTGCGACGCTGGGGGCCGATGGCGTCGGCCTCGGCGGCGGCGATGAAGACATTGCTGTAAGCCCGTCAGGTGTGGTGTACGCGAGTTCCTTGTGGCTGGGATCGGCGACACAAAGCACTTCCTTTAATGGCGGGACTGTGTGGGTATCCAACCCGGTGTCGAGCGATCTGCCGCTGGTTGACCGGCAGTGGATTGCATCACACGGAAACAAGGAGTTGTATCTCACCACCAAACAGTTAGGCGCCGACTTGAAGTGGCACGGTGACTCTGTTCGTAGCCAAGTCATTTGATAACGGCTTAACGTTCCCGCAGCTCACCCCAGTGACGACGCCAGAAATGGGAGTGCAGCCGGGTGATCAGGGCAACATCATTGTGGACCAGAACAACGGCAACGTTTACACGGTCTTCATTGACGCGCACGGCAACATCGTGTGGCTGGCTCGCTCGACCGATGGCGGTCAGACCTGGGGATTAAAACAGGTTTTCGCCGCTCCAGGAGGCACGGACCTGGCCAACATCTTCCCAATTGTCGCCGTGGACAAGGCGAGCAACGTGTACGTGACGTTCTCAAATGGAACCAACATATTTATGGCCGCGTCCACGAATGCGGGGGCAAGCTGGACAACACCGGTACGAGTGAACAACGGCGCTGCCACTAAGACTGCGATCGCCGCATGGGTGAGTGGCGGCGGAGCTGGCGGTGTGGACATTGCCTGGTGGGGAACCAGCGCAGCAGATGCCAACAGCGTAACGGCACAGTGGCAGGTGTTTGTGGCCCAGTCGCGCAATGCAACTGCAGCGGTCCCGACGTTTACCCAGACGTCGGCAACCCCGGTGATGCATGTGGGTCCAATCTGTAATCAGGGACTCGCGTGCGCCAGCGGCACTCGCAATCTGGCTGAATACTTTGGCACAGACGTGGGAATGAACGGCGAAGATCTGATCGTCTATCCCGATGACAAGAACACATCCAGCCCGTCGGGCGCGGCACGAACGTTCTTCGTGAAGCAGACCGGTGGCAGCATGATTCCGTAAGGATTCAGAAAACTAGAAAATCGGGGGGCGCTGCGGCGCCCCTTTTTCATACTTGGTTGTGTGTGACGGTGAGCGTCAAGCTACCTCGCCCGACCGATGACCTTCCTTTGAATCTCTGTTAGACTGCGCTCATTCTCCTGCGATGCGAGGGCTAGGTGCTGCTGGAACTGCGCGTGGAAAATTATGCGGTGATTGACAGCCTGACGGTGGAGTTCGCCCCGGGACTGAACCTGCTGACTGGTGAAACGGGTGCTGGAAAATCCATTCTTATCGACGCGCTTTCACTTCTTCTGGGTGACAAAGCGTCCTCCGATATGGTGCGACATGGCGCGGAAAAAGCCGTGGTCAGCGGTGTATTTGAACTGGAAGAGAAGTCACTGAAGAAAATCCTGGAAGAAAACGGCATTGAACCTGAGGACGGGCAGATCATCGTCAAGCGCGAGATCGCAGCCGGAGGCAAGGGACGGGTCTTCGTCAATAACCAGCCTGCGACGGTTGGTCTGCTGCGGCAGCTTGCGCCGGCGCTCGCGTCCATCCACGCACAGAACGAAACCATTCTTGCATTTGACGGTCCAGCGCGATTAAACCTGCTGGACACCTACGCCGGCATCGATCTCCATGAGCCAGGCGAAAAATATGCAGCCTGGGCCAGCGTGCGTGATCGCATCGCCGAATTTGAGCGCGATGAGCAGGACCGCCTGCGTATGGCCGACCTGTGGAGCTTCCAGAATAAAGAGATCTCAGACGCTCAACTTCAGCCCGGCGAGGATCAGAAGCTTGAGGCTGATAAACGCGTTCTGGCCAATGCAGAAAAGCTTCTCACCGGCGCCATGGCCGCTTACGAACTCCTCTATGAGGCCGACGGGTCGGTGATCGCGCAGCTTTCGGCGGCGCGCAAGCATGTGGAGGAACTGGCCAAATATGATCCGAAATTCCAGGAGTCGTTAACATCCCTCTTGAGTGCGCGTGCGGCGATTGAAGATGTGAGCGCGCTGGCGCGCGACTATGCTGACAGCATCGACGCATCGCCGGAACGATTGGCGGAAGTGGAAGACCGGCTGGCGCTGATCGATCGATTGAAGCGCAAGTACGGCAGCAGCGTGGACGAGATCATCGCGTATGGCGAAGAGGTCGCGCGCAAGTTGAATGAGATTGAGAATCGCGAAGAGCTGCTGCGTGATTTGAAGAAGCAGCAGGATGTTGCAGCATTGGCTTACCTGGCGGTGGCGCAGGCGATCTCAAAGAAGCGGCATGCGGCAGCCAGAGAGTTGCAGAAGCTGGTGGAAGCTGAGATCAATCAACTGGCGATGAAAGCGCAATTTAGAGTGGAGGTCTCAGGTATGGATGAAGATGAACAGGAAAACTGGACCCCGAGCGGCTTTGACACGGTGGTTTATCTGATCGCGCCGAATCCCGGGGAGCCGTTGCGGCCGGTGGACAAGATTGCTTCCGGCGGCGAGCTCTCACGTGTGATGCTGGCACTTAAGGCGACAATTGAGACCGGGAAAAAGACCAGATCGCATGTGCAGCGCACGCTGGTGTTCGACGAGGTCGATACCGGCATTGGCGGTCGCGCGGCTGAGGCCGTGGGCAGGAAACTGAAACAACTGTCCCGTGCCAATCAGGTGTTGTGCATTACCCATCTTCCGCAGATCGCGTCATTTGCTGACCATCATTACCTGATTGAGAAGCGCGAAGCCGCTGGGCGGGCGAAGACCGTGGTGAGGGCTCTTGCGGTACAGGAGCGGACGGAGGAAGTAGCTCGCATGTTGAGCGGAGCGGAGTTGACCGAGACGTCGCGCCAGCATGCAGAGCAGTTGATTAAAGCGAATGGGTAAACCCTTGCCGCTGATGAACGCGGATTGCGCGGATTAACGATGATCTCCAGAAAGTTCGCTCACCTTCAGGCATTCAGATTGTCTATCCAGGTCGGCAGAAAGAGAATCGACAACCTATGAATTCAATTCCCTCAAATTCCTCCAGCGCCTTCCTTGCCATCTTCTGGGGTGGGCTGGCTTGCGGTGTCTTTGACATTACGCAGGCGATGATCGCTTTCCGTTTGCAGGCTGGCGTGACTCCGGTGCGGGTGCTGCAGTCGGTGGCGTCAGGGTTGTTGGGTAAGAGTTCGTTTCAGGGTGGAACAAAAACTGCAATCCTGGGCGCCTTTTTGCATTTCTTTATTGCGTTTTCGTGGGCTGCCATCTTTTACGTCGCGAGCAGGCGTTTGACGTTCCTGCTTGAGAGGCCCGTAATTTCCGGTCTGCTTTATGGCGAATTTGTCTGGCTGGTGATGAATTTCGTGGTGCTGCCGCTTTCGGCGATCCATCGCTGGCCGGTCTGGAATGCCGCGTCGATTATCACCGGTCCCATAGGTCACACAGTGCTTGTGGGCCTGCCGATCGCGCTGGCCGTGAGCCGCTTTGCTCCTGCTCAGCGCTAGTTGCTCTCCATTCGCCCCCTGATCCTCCCACGTGGATGCTAAATACTGCTCTTTCAATGAGTTGCAGTCGAATAGAATGCGCATAAACGATTAACCTTATAGCGGGGGAAACCGTCTGAAAGGGTATAATATTCAGATCACATGACCGCACAAGAATCGAAGACTTTGCTGTTACTTAAGCCTCGCGGATTCTGCGCCGGGGTGGTTCGCGCCATCGATATTGTCCGTATTGCGCTGGACGCCTTTGGGCCGCCAATCTATGTCCGTAAAGAGATTGTTCACAATCGCTACGTGGTGGAAGAGCTGAAGGCCAAAGGCGCCATCTTTGTAGATGAAGTGTATGAGGTGCCGGACGGCCAGCGCCTGATTTACTCAGCGCATGGCGTTTCACCCAGCGTCCGCGAAGCCAGCAAGCTGCGTGACCTGAAGGTGATTGATGCCACCTGTCCGCTGGTGACTAAGGTCCACGTTGAGGCGGTGAAGTATGCCCGAGGTGGTTACAGCATTATTTTGATCGGGCACCATGATCATGATGAAGTGGTTGGTACTCTGGGCGAAGCTCCTGATGTAACACAGGTGGTGGGAACCGCCGAGGAAGTTAAGGATCTCGAGGTGCCGGATCCCACGCGCATCGCCTACATCACGCAGACCACGCTTAGCCTGGATGAGACCCAGGATGTGATTGCAGCACTGCGAAAGAAATTCCCTCTGATCGAAGGTCCCCATGCCCAGGACATCTGCTATGCCACGCAGAACCGCCAGACGGCGGTGAAAGATGTGGCCGATCAGGCAGATTTGCTTCTGGTAGTTGGATCAGAGAACAGCTCGAACTCGAACCGTCTGGTGGAAGTATCCACCAACCTGGGAACACCCTCTTACCTGATTGACACCGCGGGCGACATCAAGCCGGAATGGCTGGTGGATGTGAAGACCGTTGCGCTTACGGCCGGTGCTTCTGCTCCGGAAGTTCTGGTGGAACAGGCAGTGGAGTTTCTGAAGGACAAAGGGTTCGTGAATATCCGCGAGGTTGAAGTCATGCCGGAGAACGTGCGCTTTGGACTTCCGCCTGAAATCGTGGAGGCAATCGCAGCAGCGCCTGCCGTGAATGGGGACTAGCCTATGAGTACGATGTCTGACGGGCCTCCCGCGCAGATGCTTTTCGGGAAGATCGATGACATGCTGGGTCGCGTTACCCGCGGCGTAGAGAAGGCGCGCGACTACCTTTTCTCTCAGCAGCACAGCGATGGTTACTGGTGCGGTGAGCTTGAGGCCGATACCACGCTGGAATCCGATTACATTGCCATACATACATTGCTGGGAACCGGTGATCGTGAACGCATGGAGCGTGCCGCGCCGGAGATTCTGCGCCACCAGAATGAAGATGGCGGCTGGCCCATTTATGCAGGCGGCCCTTCCAACGTCAGCGCTTCCGTGAAAGCGTACTTTGCCCTGAAGATCATGGGTTACACGCCGGACCAACCGGTGCTTGAACGCGCACGCAAGAAGATACTCGAGCTCGGCGGCGTGACCGAGTGCAACACCTTCACCAAACTCTATCTTTGCTTCCTCGGGCAATATGACTGGGACGCCGTCCCGGCAATTCCGCCCGAGATCATGACTTTCCCGACCTGGTTCTGGTTCAACATCTATGAAATCTCGTCATGGTCGCGGGCCATTCTGGTTCCCCTGTCCATTTGCTATGCCAAGAAACCGCTGAAGAAACTGCCGGCGGAGATGTGCATTGACGAGCTCTTCGTAGGCGGGAGACATGGCCGGCATCTGCATCTGAAATGGTCGCCGAAGGTGGTTTCATGGCGGAATTTTTTCCTGGTCGCCAACCAGGTGGTTCATTTTTGCGAGAAGTTCCACATTCGACCGCTGCGCAAGCTGGCCTTGCGCAGGGCGGAGAAGTGGATGCTGGAACGGTTTGAGAAGTCTGATGGACTGGGCGCGATTTATCCCGGAATCCTGAACTCCATCATCGCACTCAAATGCCTGGGTTATTCGAACGATGATCCTCAGGTGATCCGCGCACTGGATGAGTTTGAGAAGCTGGGCATTGATGAGCCGGGAGTTGCTGATCATTCGGAGCCAACGTTCCGCATGCAGCCTTGCTTGTCCCCGGTGTGGGACACGGCTTATGCCATTTATGCCCTCGGCGAATCTGGGATCACAAAGAAAGATCCGCGCATGGTGAAAGCTGCGGATTGGATTTTGAGCAAGGAAGTCCGCTCTAAAGGAGACTGGGCAGTTAAAGTAAAAAATTGCCAGCCGGGCGGATGGTACTTCGAGTTCAACAATGAGTTTTACCCCGACGTGGATGATTCAGCCATGGTGCTGCTGGGGCTGGAGAAAGTGGACAATCCGCGTGAGCGTTACCAGCACGAAGTCTGCCGTCGCGCGATTGACTGGATCTTCGCCATGCAGTGCAAGAACGGCGGTTGGGCATCGTTTGACAAAGACAACACGCGCATGGTGTTCGAGCACATTCCGTTTGCCGACCACAACGCCATGCTGGATCCGCCGACGGTTGACATTACCGGCCGCGTGCTGGAAATGCTGGCCATCTATGGCGTGAACAAAGATGATTCCCGCGTCAAGAAGGCCATCAAGTTCATCCTGAACGAACAGGAGCCGGATGGATCATGGTTTGGCCGCTGGGGAGTGAACTACATTTACGGCACCATGCTGGTGCTGCGCGGACTGCAGGCCATGGGCGTGGATAACCACGAGCCCTTCATTCAGCAGGGTGCGGAGTGGATGCGGATGGTGCAGAACGCCGACGGCGGCTGGGGAGAAACCTGCGGATCCTATGACGATCCCACAACTCGCGGCATTGGCCCGAGCACACCTTCACAGACGGCCTGGGCAGTGATGGCATTGCTCGCCGCCGGAGACACGCGCAGCGATTCCGTGCAGCGCGGCATCTTGTATTTAATGGAGACGCAGCGGGCGGATGGATCATGGCCGGAAGATCAGTACACGGGAACAGGGTTCCCGCGAGTGTTCTATCTGGCGTACCACCTGTATCGCAATTATTTCCCGCTGATTGCGCTCTCCGCGTATCACCGTGAATTCTCGGCGATGAACCGGGAAGACATCGGATATGCCAGAGGGTGACATCCAATGCTTAATAAATTCAGTTTCATAGTTTCTTAAGGAGATCGATTTGCCAGTACCAATTTCCCAGATGTGGACGGTTGCGAGTTATGTGATGAAGCAGAAGCTCGCAGGCCGCAAGCAGTACCCGCTGGTCCTCATGTTGGAGCCGTTGTTCCGCTGTAACCTGGCGTGTGCCGGCTGCGGAAAGATCCAGTATCCCGCGCACATTTTGAAGAAAGAGCTCTCGCCGGAAGAATGTTTCAAAGCGGTGGAAGAATGTGGCGCGCCCATGGTGAGCATTCCCGGCGGCGAACCACTCATGCATTCGCAGATCGCGGAGATTGTGAAAGGCCTGGTGGCGCGCAAGAAATATATCTACCTGTGCACCAACGCGCTGCTGCTGAAAGAAAAGCTGGACCTGTTTACCCCGAGCAAGTACCTCACGTTTTCTGTCCACGTGGATGGCGAGCGCGAGCACCATGATTTCTCCGTATGCCGCGAAGGTGGATATGACCTGGCCATTGCCGGGATGAAAGAAGCGCTGAAGCGCGGCTTCCGTGTGACCACCAACACCACACTCTTTGACGGCGCTGATCCGAACAGCGTACGTGAGCACTTTGATCAGATGATGGAGCTGGGCGTGGAGGGCATGATGCTTTCCCCGGGCTACTCGTATGACAAAGCGCCAGACCAGAAACACTTCCTGGGTAAGGCCCGCACCAAGCGGCTGTTCCGGGCGATTCTTTCCAACCGGAAGAAGAGCTGGCAGTTCAATCAGTCCACGTTGTTTCTGGAATACCTGATGGGCAAGCGCGAATATAAATGCACGCCCTGGGGCATGCCGACCTACAACATCTTTGGCTGGCAGAAACCCTGTTACCTGCTCCAGGATGGTTATGCCGATACCTTCAAAGAACTGATGGATGCCACGGCATGGAGCGAGTACGGTACCGAGTCCGGTAATCCCAAGTGTGCCAATTGCATGGTTCATAGCGGCTATGAAGCTTCCGCGGTGGATGATGGCTTTGGTTCATTGCGCGGATTTGCGGCCATGGTGAAAGCCACACTGTTCACCAGCCATAAAGATGAAGCAGCGCTGCGCCTGCTGGACGAAAAGGCCCAGCCAGTACACAGCTTCAATCCTCTGGTCCAGATTAAGGAAAGCTCGAATGAGCTTGAGGAGACCAGAGCATGAGCAATCCATCATCACAAGTCGATGTCGCAAAGACTGACCAGTTGGAAGTAGTTCCAGGCTTTAAGCATGAAAAGCTTGAGGGATGGATTCCCGAGCTGGCAAGTGAAGAAGAAACACGGCAGGCGCTGGAAAAGGCGTTTGACTATCGCGGCGACGTGACCATCACGCGTAAAGATGGAACCAAAGTTGAAGGCTATATCTTCGACCGTCGCACTGGTAAGACGCTGAGCGATTCAGTTGTCCGGCTCTATCCCAAAGACTCGAGCGATAAATTATCCGTTCCTTATTCCGATATCGCCGCCCTGGCTTTCACCGGACGCGATACCGCCGCCGGCAAGAGCTTTGAAGCCTGGGTAAAGAAATACTGGGAAAAGAAAGCCGCAGGCGAGAAGGATATACAGATCAAGCCTGAATCGCTTGAGTAGGCTTCTCGGTTTTGGTCCCGAGTAGCGAGGGAACCCTGCTTTGCCGAGTATCTTTGTGAGCCTCGCGAATGAGAAAAAAGACGTCCAAGTCGGCCCGAAAACAAAATCGCAAGCCTGTGCTGGTGCGAGGACAATAGGGATCCCTCACTCCGTTCGGGATTTTAGAGGGCAAGACAACTTAGAGAAGCAAGCACCTACACCCACAGCGATGAAAGCATTCGTCACAGGAGCAACGGGATTTGTTGGCAGCCATGTGGCGCGCGCGCTGGCTGCGCAGGGCGCTGATTTACGGTTGCTCCTTCGCTCAACCAGTCGCACAGACAACATTGTTGATTTACCGGCGGAGCTGGCAGTTGGCGATCTGCGTAAGCCTGAGTCCCTGAAGAAGGCCATGGGCGGATGTGATTTTGTCTTTCATGTGGCGGCTGATTATCGCCTTTGGGTGCGTAACCCGGACGAGATGTACCAGGCCAACGTGGAAGGTACGCGGGCAATCATCCGTGCAGCCCATGAAAGTGGCGTGCTGCGAGTGATCTATTGCAGCTCGGTTGCGACGATGGGATTCAAACAAACCGGCGAAATCGTAAGTGAAGACACGCCAGTGTCTCTGGCGGACATGGTCGGCCACTATAAGCGATCCAAATACATGGCCGAACAAGTCGCTCTGGAAGCGGGGCGCAATGGCGCTAATGTTGTTGTGGTGAATCCGACCACGCCGATCGGGGAATGTGATATCAAGCCGACTCCAACCGGACGCATTGTGGTGGATTTTCTGAAGAAGAATTTTCCCGCGTACGTGGACACGGGGCTAAATCTTGCTGATGTAAAAGAAGTGGCCCGTGGACATGTGCTGGCAATGGACAAGGCACGGCCCGGGGAGCGCTACATTCTGGGCGGAGAGAACCTGACGCTGAAACAGATATTGGACAAGCTGGCTGAGATCACGGGATTGCCCTCGCCCACGATGAAAGTGCCACACGCCGTGGCGATGGGCTTTGCCGCCTTCGACCAGTTCTTTACCGGCATCGTCATGCGCAAGGAGCCGCGTGCAACCCTGGAAGCGGTCAAGATGGGACGCAAGAAGATGTTTGCATCATCGGCGAAGGCAGAGCGTGAACTGGGCTATCGGGTATTGCCGGTGGAAGATGCATTGCGCCGGGCGGTGGCTTGGTTTCAGGCCCACGGATATGCCGGGCCGATTGTCAGGGAATCTGCGGTGACAGCATGAGCAGGATCGCCATCATCGCCGCGATGGAGCGCGAACTTCATCCACTGATTAAAGACTGGAAGCAAACTTCGTTGACCGTTGCAGGTCATGATGTGCAGTGCTTTCAGAACGGGGATAGTATCGCCGTAATCAGCGGCATGGGTATCAGGATGGCAGAAGCAGCTGCCCGGGCTGTCGTTGCGAAATATCAGCCGGAGATTTTAATATCTGCCGGGCTGGCGGGAGCGCTGATGCGCACCTTGAAAGTGGGCAACGTGGTGACGCCCAACGTAATCGTGGACGCGGCGAGTGGCATTGAGTATCGCTGCAACGTGGGCGGTGAAGTAATCGGCGGCGGAGTGCTGGTAAGCACATTTGAAATCGCGGAAAAGAAATCCAAGGCCGAGCTGGTGGAATGCTTTCACGCGCTGGTGGTGGATATGGAAGCCGCGGGCGTGGCCAAAGTGGCGCAGGAGTTCGATCTTGGATTCCGCTGCGTCAAGGCAATTTCTGATGAGTTCGATTTTCCCCTGCCCCCGTTGAACCGCTTTGTAGACGGCGACGGCATCTTTCAAACGGGAAATTTTGTGCGCTGGTTAAGCGTGCGTCCGTGGCAATGGATGACCGTTTTGATGCTGGGCCGAAACAGTAATCTTGCCGCGCAGGCACTTTGCGACTGGCTGGCCAGGGGCCTTGCCGGCAGCTTGAATGCTGCGAAAGTTGTTACACTGAATAGTGCAGAGGCGCCAGACAAGTAACCTGGGACTAGTACTGGGGACTAGCACGCTGAGACAAGTAAGCCGGACAACTAAATGGGAACAGTCAGCAAAGCTGAGTTAAGGTCGGCTGCATTGAATGCCACAGAGATGCGCGCGGCCGTGTATCGCGGCCAGAATGACGTGCGTATGGAAACCGTGCCCGTGCCTGAAATCGGCGCTGGAGAGATACTGGTTCGCATACATACCTGCGGCATCTGCGGTACCGACTTAAAAAAAATCTCCACGGGCTCGCATTCTGCGCCGCGCATTTTCGGCCATGAGATGGCCGGCGAGATCGTCGCGCTGAGCGAAGGCGTGCAGAATTTTCAGCTCGGTGATCGGGTGATGGTGTTTCACCACATTCCATGCGGACAATGCTATTACTGCCGCCACAAAGTATTTGCGCAGTGTCCGGTATACAAAAAAGTTGGCGCCACGGCGGGATTTGAAGCCAGCGGCGGAGGGTTTGCCGAGTACATCCGCGTGATGGATTGGATTGTACGCAAAGGTGTGGTCCGGATTCCCGACGGCGTTTCCTACGAGCAGGCGTCTTTTATTGAGCCGGTTAACACGTGTCTGAAGGCCATTGAGTCACTCCGGCTTGACCCTGAAGAGACAGTGCTGGTGATCGGGCAGGGCCCTATCGGTGTCATGCTGGCGGCGCTGGCCAGGCGGACTGGTGCAACGGTAGTGACTTCCGATTTGTATCCGCAACGCCTTAAAATGAGCGAGACTTTTGGTTTGCGGCACAACGTGAATGCGTCACAGGCCGATCCAGTGGAACGGGTGAAGGAATTGACGCAGGGACGTGGCGCGGACGCGGTGATCCTGGCAACAGCGGGAAACAGCCTGATTCGTCCGGCGATGGACGCGGCCAGACCCGGCGGGCGCGTGATGTTGTTTGCGCAGACGCAGCGGAGCGAGGTCTCCATTGATCCCTCCACGGTTTGCATGGACGAGAAGACTCTGATGGGATCGTACAGCGCGTCAGTCGATTTACAGGAGCAGAATGTAAAGCTGGTTTTCAGCGGCGAGATTGATTTTTCGCGCCTGATCACGCATCGCTTCTCCTTGCAGCAGGCAGTGGAAGCGTTGCATTTGGCGTCCCATCCGGGGCCAGACTCAATGAAGATTGTGATCCAACCGGGAATGGATTGGAGCAAAACTTGAAAGGGCAAATGACAGCAGCGGTCCTTTATGGCAAAGAGGACATCAAGATTGAAAAGGTCCCTATTCCGACTTTAGAGAGCGGGGAAGTGCTGGTAAAGGTGAACGTTGCTTTGACCTGCGGCACTGACCTGAAGGTCTATCAACGCGGGTACCATGCCCGTATGATTGTTCCTCCGGCGTTGTTTGGTCATGAACTTTCCGGCGAGATTGTGGAAGCAGGACCGGGTGTGCGCGATTTCAAAAAAGGGATGCGTGTGGTGGCGTTGAATTCTGCGCCCTGCGGTTCGTGTTTTTATTGCCTGAAGCACCAGGAGAATCTTTGCGAAGATCTGCTGTTCAATAACGGCGCTTATGCCGAGTACATTAAGATTCCGCGCCGGATTGTTGAGACCAACATGCTGGCGCTGCCTGACGACGTAACCTACGAGTCAGCTGCCATGACCGAACCGCTGGCTTGCGCATTGCGCGGCCTGCAGGAAACCGGCGCAGATATCGGCGATACGGTGACTGTGATTGGCGCGGGTCCGCTGGGGCTGATGCTGATTCAGGTGGCAAACCTTACAGGATGCAAAGTAATCGCTGTGGTGAAACGTGATGAACAGGTCACGTCGGTGAAGCATTTCGGGGCGCACGAAGTGGTGCAGATCGGCAAGGTAAACGACCCGGTGGAAGCCGTGATCAACGTAACCGAAGGTCGCGGGTCAGATATTGTGATTGAAGCCGTGGGCCGTCCACAGGCATGGCAGTGGGCCGTAGATATGGTTCGCCGTGGCGGCGTTGTGAACTTTTTTGGCGGCTGTGCAACGGGAACAAAGGTCGAGCTGGATACCGACCGGGTGCATTATTCCGAGCTAACGCTGAAAGCTACTTTTCATCACACGCCACAGACTGTACGCAGGGCGTTCTCACTCATCGCGGAAAAGAACGTAAAGAGCACGGACTACGTGACTGGTGAAGCGCCGTTATCCAAGCTGAAGCAGGTGCTGCAGCAGATGATCGACCGCGGAAGCCAGATCAAAACGGCGATCATCCCCGGACACTGAGCCGCAGCTATTTTCGACCTCAACTTATGTCAACTTCAATCAATAATCCGGCTTCATTGGCTGCGCAGGGATGGAAAGCCCTGCCGGAGTCATACCGCATTCCGGACGCCGCGCCGTCTTTAGCGGAAGCCCTGATGTATTGTGAGCGGCTGGCAAAGAGTCACTACGAGAATTTTTCCGTTGCCACGTGGTTCCTGCCGGCAAAACTGCGGCAGCATTTCTACAATGTCTACTCGTATTGCCGGATATCGGACGATCTGGGCGATGAAGTTGGCAACGCACAGCAATCGCTGGAACTGCTGGACCAATGGGAAGCGGAACTGAATGCCTGTTATGCCGGATCTCCCAGGCACCCGGTCTTCGTGGCATTGGCGCAGACGGTCAAGCAGTTTGGCATTCCGCAGCATGAATTCTCTGACTTGCTGACGGCTTTCCGCCGCGATCAAACAATTACACGCTTTGAAACCTTCAACGACATTCTTGAATATTGTAAGTACTCGGCTAATCCGGTTGGTCATCTGGTCCTGTATCTGGGTGGCTACCATGACGCTGAACGCCAGCAGCTTTCTGATTACACATGTACAGCTCTGCAACTGGCCAACTTCTGGCAGGACGTTACCCTCGATTACTTAAAGGGCCGTATTTATCTGCCGCTCGAGGACCTTCGCCGTTTTGGAGTGTCGGAGCAGGATATTGCCGGGCGGAAGGCGACCCAGCAATTTATCGACATGATGAAGTTCGAGGTGCAGCGCGCACGCGAGTGGTTTGACCGCGGATTTCCGCTGATCAACGTGGTTAACAAAGAACTGGCAGTGGATCTGGAACTGTTCACGCGGGGCGGTCAGGAAATTCTGAATGCGATTGAAGCCCAGGGCTTTGATGTTTTGCGGAAACGTCCGGTGATCTCCCGGCCACGAAAGCTGTGGCTGGTGGCACGCGCAGCGGTGGGCAAGATCCTGTGAGCCATCCTCACCTTGGGCACTCTCAGTTAAATCATGCGTACGCAGTTTGCCGCGGAGTGGCGAGGCGGTCAGCCAAGAATTTCTATTATGGCTTTCTGGTGTTGCCCGCTGAAAAACGCAATGCTCTTTGTGCTGTGTATGCGTTCATGCGGCATGCCGACGATCTGGCGGACGATCCAGGAATGGAAGTTCAGCTAAAACGACAGAAACTGGATGAGTGGCTGGAAGCCGCAAAGCAGGTATTCAGCGGCCGGCCCACGGATGATCCTGTTCTGATGGCATTGGGTCATGCGCAACGCAGGTTCAAAATCCCGCAAGACCTCTTCGAAAAGCTTGTTTATGGAACCGGCATGGACCTCGATATACCGCCGGCTTCTCCCAATTCGCCGGCTGTGCTGTGCAATACGTTCGAAGACCTAAAGCAGTATTGCTATTACGTGGCGTCAGTCGTCGGGTTGGTCTGTATTCACATCTTCGGATACCAGGACAAGAAAGCGGAATTTCTGGCGGAAGATTGTGGGTTGGCGTTTCAGCTGACCAACATCATCAGGGATATCAAGGAAGATGCCGGTATGGGCCGCATTTATATTCCCGATGAAGATCTGATGCGCTCAAGTCTCACGGCGGAAAACTTCTCCGCCACCGCGATGGCCGACCCGGTGAAAGCGCAGCAGCTGCGTCCTGCGCTGGAGTATGAAGCAGAACGGGCGCGGCGATACTATGAGTCAGGTAAATGGTTGATGGAACTGATTGACGAGGACAGCCGCGCGGCGCTATGGGTGCTGGTGGAAATTTACAGCCGCCTGCTGAAGAAGATTGTTGATCGCAATTATGACGTATTCACCGAACGCGCCAGCCTGAGCACGTGGGAAAAACTGACCGTGCTGGCCCGCGGTTTTGTCCTGCGCGTGGTATGAGCAGTTCTCCACAAGAGAAATCGGTTGCTGTCATCGGCGGTGGCCTGGCTGGCCTCGCTGCGGGCTGCGCCCTGGCTGATGCCGGATTCAAGATCACAGTATTCGAAAAGCGCCCTTACGTCGGAGGGCGAGCGTCTTCCTATGAACATCCTGGAACTGGTGAAGTCCTGGACAATTGCCAGCATCTTCTGCTGGGATGCTGCACTAATCTGATTGAGTTTTATGAGCGGCTCGGCGTCAGTGACAAAATCCGCTGGTTCAACGAAATTACTTTTATGGAGCCCGGCGGACGCATCAGTCGCTTTCTTCCCACTCCTTTGTTGCCGGCGCCGGCGCACAACGTTCCATCCTTCCTCGGTGTGCCAATGCTGGACATGCGGGACAAGATTGCCATAGCGCGAGCCATGTCTGCCATGAGTCGAAAGCTTCCCGCAGATTCCGACGAAAACTTCTTGGCCTGGTTACACCGACATGGGCAAACGGAAAAGGCAATCAAACGATTCTGGGAGCCCGTGCTGGTAAGCGCGCTCAATGAACATCTTGAACTGATCTCTGTTCGTTACGCAACCAAAGTGTTTCGCGATTCGTTCATGAAGTCGGCCGCGGCAGGCAAGATGGGATTGCCGACGATTCCGTTGTCTCAGTTATACGCTGCGGCGATTGGCTATATTCAATCGCGTGGCGGGGAAGTGCTGCTGCGGAATTCCGTGAGCGCATTCGCTCAGCAGGCTGACGGTGTTGCTGTCATCAGCAATGCGGGCCAGAAGACATTCGACTTCGCCGTTCTTGCCGCACCATTCCAGAGCCTGGGCAATCTTTTACCGTCGGATGAATTCTCCAGGGCCCTCAAAAGTAAACTGGATCGCTTTGGATCGTCGCCGATTACAGGAATTCATCTCTGGTTTGACCGCGAGATTACCGATCTTCCTCACGCCGCGCTTCTAGATCGCACCATTCAATGGATATTTCACAAATCCAAATTTCAGGAGAAGCGCGAAGGGCCGGGAAGTTATGTTGAACTGGTGGTGAGCGCATCAAAGTCTCTGGTACAAAAATCGCGGGAAGAGATTCTGGAAATTGCGCTACGGGAACTGGCGGAGTTCTTTCCGATCGTAAGAGACGCCAAGGTGCTAAAAGCGGCGGTGATTAAAGAGGTGTACGCGACGTATTCGGTCTCGCCCGGGCTGGATCAATTTCGTCCGGGCTCAATTTCGCAATGGCCCCGTGTGTTCCTCGCCGGTGATTGGACGGCCACTGGATGGCCCGCGACAATGGAAGGCGCGGTGCGGAGCGGATATCTGGCGGCAGAGGCGGTGACTGTGTCGCTCGATCAGCCGAAGAAGTTTCTTGTGCCGGATTTGCCGGCGAGCGGCATGATGAAGTTATTTGAAGAATAAAGCCACACTAGTTGCTGCTGGCAAGCAGGGCCACGCCAACGCAAACCAGGCCTGCTGAAATCCAGCGGCGTTTATCTACGTTTTCGTGCAGCACGAATTTCGCCAGGATCGCCGAGCAGATAAATGTCAGCGACGCTGACGCCGGCGCCACCAGGCTTGCATCTCCCCAGGAAAGAGCCACCAGCAGGCAGAAGAAGCTGAAGATCAGACAGGAGAGGCCGAGCAGAAAAAGTCTTTCTGAGCAGACCGCTCTTACCACAGCGAACAGACCTTTGCTGGAGCGGATCGCGTCGAGATCACCGATGCGCTTCATCGCAGCGGAAAGCAGAATGTCGCCCACGCTGGAAGCCAACACGAGCATGCTGATCGCTGTCCAGACTTTAAACTGGCTCATGCTGCTCCTTCATTCTCGGAATCCCATTGCCGCTCTTGTGCTCACGTTCCGTGAGCGACGGTCCTCTCGCCACCAGGCCGACACCGCAGGTGATCAGTATCACGCCTGCCCATCGCCACGGACTGATGTATTCATGAAGAAAATACTTTGACCAAAACGCTGTGACTACGTATCCAAAGGCTGTTGCCGGAAGCACAAAGGTGAGGTCAGCCCAGGAAAGCGCTGTCAGGTAGGAATAGAAAAAGCCAGTGAGGCAAACCATCCCCAGGAGCACCCAGGGATTGATGAAGGCATTAAAAATGTGGGTCCAGTGGGCCAGATCGATGCGCCCCAGATCATCCATGCCACGTTTCAGCATTACGTCGCCCGTGCCATTGCAGCAGGCGATGGCGGCATAGATCAAAACTTTCTTCCACTTCACGCGCGCTTAGTCTCCGGCAACCTGGGTCGCGGGTTTCTCGGTTTTCTGCGCGGCAGCAGTATCGGCCTTCATCGCTTTTGCCTCTTTGTTGCGGGCAGCGCGCAGCTTCATGAATGACTTGGCTTCCTTGTACAGGCGTTTGCGTTCGCCGGAATCAAAGGCAGCCTTGCGCACAATCCTGAACACAGCTTTGGGACGGAAATAATATTCGTCGTAGAACTTGTGCACCATCTCCAGTACGTGCTCACGCGGCAGTCCGGGATACTGGATCTGGGCCACCTGGTGTCCGCCATCGTCCACCATGCGCTCATTGCCGACAATGAAGCCGTTCTGCTTGGCGAAGTCATACATTTCCGTGCCGGGATACGCGTGGGCAATGGAAACCTGAATGGTTTCCACGTCCAGCTCTTTGGCAAAGTCGATGGTGTTGCGGATCGATTCGCGCGTCTCGCCGGGCAAGCCAAGGATGAAATCACCATGGACCACAAGTCCAAGCTTCTTGGTATCTTTGGTGAACTGACGAGCGCGTTCCACCGTGGCGCCCTTCTTCACATTCTTCAACACCTGCGGATCGCCCGATTCATAGCCCACGATCAGCAAGCGGCAGCCGGCTTCCTTCTGGGCTTTCAATGTTTCATAGTCAGTGGTTACGCGCGACGTGCAACTCCACGTCAGGTTCAGCGGCTTCAGCTTGGAGCACAGTTCAACCGTGCGCGCTTTCTGAATGTTGAACGTGTCATCGTCAAAGAAATATTCCTTCACCCACGGCCAGTATTCTTTGGCCTGTGCCATCTCGCGGGCAATTGCGTCACTGGAGCGTTTGCGCCATGCATGTCCGCTCAGCGTCTGTGGCCACAGGCAGAACGTGCATTGTGCCGGGCAGCCACGCGTTGAATACAGCGCCACAAACGGATAGAGCAGGAACGGAACGTTATAACGACGGACATCCAGATCGCGATAATAAACGTCGGTCACGTTGGGCAGCGCGTCCAGGTCCTGAATGTCAGGACGGTCGGGATTGTGGACGATTTTGCCGCTGGCATCGCGATAAGAGATGCCCTTGATCTCTGAGAGCGGCGTGCCATTGGCGTATTCCACCACGGAATAATCGAATTCGCGGCGGCAGACAAAATCAATCGCGGTGCATTCGTTCAGGGAGCGCTCCGGCAGCGTCGTCACATGCGGACCCACGAAGGCGACCTTCAGCTTCGGGTTCGCTTCCTTCATCTTGGTAACCAGTTGTATGTCGCCGGGGTAGCCGGGCGTCGAGGTAAAGAGCACCAGGAACTCATACTGCTTGGTAATCTCAATGGTCTCGGCGGCGTTCACGTGGTGCGGAGCCGCATCCAGCAGGCGTGATCCTTCCAGCATTCCGGCCGGATAGGCGAGCCATACCGGGTACCAGTAGGACTCAATTTCGCGCGTGGCCGGCCAACGTGAGCTGGCGCCACCATCAAAGTTCTCAAACGACGGCGGATTCAGGAATAGCGTTTTTAATGGCATGTTCTTGGATATTCTAGCATTTCCACCCTGCCCCTAAGCCCAAGCGTATCCAATCGGTTAGAAGCCACGGCTGAGTGGGGAAATGGCGCATTGGACGGGATTGGGGGCGTTCTGGCCATCATCGCTCTTCCATCAAAGTAACCCCCTCGGCCGTGCCTTCTGTTTGGCCCCGCGGTTAGAAGGTTTTATCCGTGCCTATCAGTGTCATCAGCGGTAAGCCTTTTGCTTCGATTACCAGATCAGCCGATCTCCAGATCACCCGATTCTCTCCGTGCCTCTGTGGTAGGTGTTCGCCCGGTTGCTGAGTGAAAACTCTCTAGCTGCAATCCAGAGTGGCACGCTAAACTCTCCACTATCTTAAAAAAGGACCTTGCCATGCTCCAGCGCTTTTTCGCTGCACTGCTGTTCTCAACTATCTTCATAAGCGGTCATTCACTCTGGTCACAAAGTGCTCCTGCGGCAACCAGCCAGGATTCCGCCCAAGCCGTTGCCGAGAAGAATGACTACAGCAAGAGCGACACATGGCTCTGCCGTCCCGGACGGCAAGACGCGTGCTCTGTTGACCTGAGCACCACCGTTATCGCCGCCAATGGCAAGATGACGCGCGAGGACTGGGCTGCCGATCCCAAAGCTCCCGTCGATTGCTTTTACATCTATCCCACCGTTTCCAACGATCCTGGCGGAAACAGTGATATGACGCCCGGCCCGGAAGAGAAAGCAGTCATACGGGCTCAGTTCGCGCGCTTTGCCTCTCGCTGTCGAGTCTTTGCTCCCATGTATCGCCAGGTAACACTCACCGCCTTGCGCGCCGGCATCGCGGGCACGCCGATCCCGGTGAACCGGCTGATGGCCTATGGGGACGTGCGTGACGCATGGAATTACTATCTGGAGCATGACAATCAGGGCCGCGGTGTGGTGCTGATTGGACATTCGCAAGGCGCGCTGGTGCTTACCGCGCTGATCCGTAATGAGATTGATGGCCACCCGGTGCAGGCCCGAGTTCTTTCCGCCATGTTGCTGGGCACCAGCCTGCCGGTGCCGAAGGGAAAAGATGTGGGCGGGGCCTTTCAACACATGCCGCTTTGCCGCGCAGCCGACCAGATCGGCTGTGTGATTACCTATGCTTCATTTCGCGCCACCGATCCTCCGCCCGCCAACAGCCGCTTCGGCAAAGTAGCTGACCCCAACATGATGTCAGGCTGCACCAATCCGGCGGCGCTCGGCGGCAGCGGAGAACTCCACGCCTACATGGGAGCAAAAGGCAGCGGCATTGTGGCCAATGCGGAAGCCGAACCTGGGCGCTGGACCAAAGCAGGTCCGCCGGTAAGCACACCGTTCGTCAGCCTCCCCGGAATGCTGACCGCGGAGTGTGTGGCCAATGAAAACGCTTCCTACCTCGCCGTGACTCTGCACGTAAGTCCTACAGACGATCGCGCCAGTGATATCGCGGGTGACGTTATTTCCGGTGGAACTGTCCTGCGCGATTGGGGCCTCCATTTGATTGACGTGAACCTGGCCATGGGAAATCTGATCGACATCGTTGCTCGTGAATCAAAGACGTATCTCGCAAAACCATGACGGTGGATCAAAATTGCTATGAGGGAAAATGAAATCAGTCGCTAAAAAGGTTCTGTGGACTTTCTCGCGCGCATGGCTTTTTGGTGGTTTGGGCTCTCTGGCCATTGCTCTGGGATTCGGAGTTTATAGCGCCATTTTTCTCTCTCGAGCCGCTTCAGCAAAGGGGACCATTGTTGGTTTGCATCCGGTAACGAACCAGGACGACGGTGCCCTAAATTATGCTCCGGTTTTTAAATTCACAGCGGAAGACGGGCGTAGCTACACTGTGATGGCGAACGTTGCCACCAACCCTCCAGGCGTCACAGTGGGGCAAGATATTCGTGTGCTTTACGTTAGGACCGATCCCGCAGGGGCGAAGCTGGAGCAGTTTTGGCAACTCTGGTCTGACATGATCGTGTCTGCTGGACTTGGTGCCTTCTTAAGCCCAGCAGGATATCTGCTATTGCGCTATGAACGAAGGCTTCAGCAGCGAGAGATGTCTTCGTCCAGAGAACGGCCATTTATGGCCGTGTAGACCATTCATGGCATATAAGCCGACTTACCGCCGAAAGAAACGCATGAATGCAGATTCACGGAGACTGTGGAGCGCAGGCGCCCTCGCCTGCGGCTTTAGATTACTCTCCAGGTGTGGGGCAGCTTTCGATATTATCGATTTGCAGAAAAAGCGTTGAACCCCACGGGGTGGAGCAGGCATTCATTTATGCCTGCGGATAGGCCGGTGCGCCTCCGGCTTTAGCCACTGAGGTGAGGTTTAGAAAAAGACTTGACGAAAGGGTGGGCCACCTTTCTCGACCACGAGTGTTCAGACTGCAACACCTTTATCTGCTCCGTATCAATCTGCTCCCCGACGAAAAGTTCCACCCTTCCTTCTCTTATTCGATTTCATTCGCGCAAATTCGCGGCCAATCGCTGTTGATCTGCGTTTGTCTGCGTTAATCTGCGGCAAGTCGCTTCAATTCGCCACGAGGATCATTTAGACTTCCCGTTCACTTCCAGGAGAACTGCCATAATGAAGAGGTCCCATATTCCTGTCCTTTTAACTGTCTTGATGGTTGTCGCCGGCCTGTCAGCCGCGGTGAGCGGTGCGCGCGCACAGAATGCGGCTCCGGCTGATTCCGGAAAGACTGCGGAGCAGGTTTTCAAAAATATCCAGACGCTGAAGGGCGTTCCCGCCGAACAGGTGCAACCGACCATGCAGTTCATCAGCAGTTCGCTGGGCGTGAATTGCCAGTTCTGCCATGTGCAGGACGCGTTTGAGAAAGACGATAAGAAGCAGAAGCAGACGGCCCGGCAGATGATCGAGATGCAAATGGCCATCAACAAGGCCAATTTCAAAGGCAAGAATGAAGTAACCTGCTTCTCCTGCCATCGCGGCGCACATGATCCTGTGGGAATACCGATCATTGCCGATGTCGATGCCGAGCCGAAGCGCCCTGAAGCGCCGAACGCGGAAGCCTCCCAGCCGGCGCTGCCTTCAGCCGACCAGATCCTCGACAAGTACGTCCAGGCCCTCGGCGGCGCTGATGTAATCAGGAAGATCACCAGCCGGACCCTGAAGGGCACCATCGCCGTAGGCCCGCGCCAGCTCCCGGTTGAGGTCCTGGCCAAAGCGCCGGACAAGCGCATCGCCACCGTGCACACGCCCAACGGTGACAGCATTACCGCGTTTGACGGGCACACCGGCTGGCTTGGCAACCCCGGTCCACAGCCGCCGCATGAAATGAATTCGCAGGAGACGGAAGCCATGCGCTTCGATGCCACCTTCTATCTCCCTCTGGAACTCAAGGGTATGTTCAAGGATTTCCGCGTGCGTCCTTCCGACAAGATTGCGGGACATGACGCGGTGCAGGTGATCGGCATCAACCCCGATAAGCCACCAGTGCGCCTCTTCTTCGACAAAGATTCGGGCTTGCTGCTGCGCATCGTGCGCTATGACCAGACTCCCCTGGGCAGCAATCCGGTACAGGTCGACTATGCCGACTATCGCAGCCAGAGCGGTGTGAAGGTCCCTTATCAGTGGACCAGCGCGCGCCCGCGCGGCCGCTTCACCATCCAGTTGAGTGAGGTCCAGATGAACGCGGCAATTGACGATGCCAGATTCCAGAAGCCTCCAGCGGCTGCAGCTCCCGCAGAGCAGAAGCCGGCACAACGATAAAACGATAAACGATAACGTCGCCAAACCTCGCCGCAGGTTTGCGCAGGGTTGACCCCGAATCAGACCAGTTGATCCTGAATTGGTCATCAGCGCTTGTCAGTGGCTGCTCCTTGCTTACGGGAGTTGGTGCCTGTACGTACTTGCACGCTTGGTTCCTGCGGACTACTTCGTACATGTGACCATTACTTCAGCAGCGTTGTACGGTAGCTCTCACGTCCTGAGTTTGTCATTCAGAACGAAGTGAGGAATCTGCTGTTTCAACTAATTTGCCGAATGGGCGCAATGGCGACAACCATCTCTCCCCTGCGTCTTGGGAAAAGTGTTTTCTCTTGACATTGCCTTTTTTAGAACCCATTTTTCCCGAACCGTCGGAATCACTCGGTGGGTAGGGGATTTAAAGAGCTTAGGATATATTCCAGATCATTCTTCTCGATCTCTTCCTTGCCCCGCTCTACGCTGTAAGTAGCGTATATCATCAGGTTCCCTGATCGAAGCCACCATTCCTTCCAAAAAAGGCTATCCTTCGTATAATCGACGGAGAAACCCGAAAACGATTTGTACTCGACCTGTACCAATGACTTTTCTGCAGCAATATGCCCTTGAGCAAAGTCTTGCAGATCCTTCTGAGTTACAAATCCACTAGGCTTTCGCGCTGCACTAACTTGGAGAACTCCTAAACGAGGCTGTCGGGATATCGTTGCACATTTCGCCCCCTCAACTCCACGCCAACCGCTCGGCAAGTCAGCAGACCACCAAGTGGACAAAAAAAACCGATTGTGTGTATTGCGATGAGTCATATTTATTTCTTGTTTTTATCGTAATACACGACACGTCCCTTCTTTCCAGTCGCTCGTTCATATTTTCGGAGTTGTCTTTTGCCTGCCGCTCTCCCACTGTTGGTTTTTGGCTTTAATTCAACAGGTTTGCCTGCGTTGGTAAGCGTGTCCGGCTTGACCGTTTTTCCTGTCTCTGGGTCTGTTAGGCGCGGTTCGACTTGCCACCCTTTAGCCTTCGCTTTATCGAAAAACTCCTGATGCTTTTCGCGGCCGAGTTCAGCATCGGAATTTTCGCCGCCTTTTCCTCCTTTTCTTGCGCCGCCGCTGGCAGCTGGCAACTCTGTCGGCTGCTGGGGATCTACTCCCCCGTTCTCCGCCGCACGCTCCCTAGACGCTTGTTGCATCGCGGCACTTTCGTCGCCATCAGACTGGTTGGCTGTTGTTGATGGATAGGATAACTCATGGATGTCTTGTGCCACAGTCACGACCGCAACAGCTTCAAGGAGCAATCGCGCGCCGGCCCGGATTAGGAATTTTAGAGCCTGCTGCCGAATGAGTGCAGAAACCGCTGCATCAGATACCAATTCGAGAGTAGGAGTCTCATGCCCATCCTGGTCAGCTTTGCTAGTCGGCACATTCCTCACATAGCTGAATTGGTTGAGCGATTGAGGATCATCGAGATCAGCATAAGGAACGGGAACCGGCGCGGATGACCAGTCCGGCGTGATAAATCTCGCCAGCCCATTCGAGTAATACCGCGCTCCGAAGTAGTCGAGGCCGGTTTCGTCGCGTTCTTTGCCGGTGAATTTGTAGTGGTTGGAATCGTTGGCTAAGAATTGAAGCTCGCCGCCCCAGGGGTAGTAATCGGATTCAGACGTGATATGGCCTTGCGAATCGGTGATGACCGAGGCGGTCTTGAGATGGTCAGAGAAGTAATAGGCTACGCTTGGGCTGGTGCCGGTCGGGTTGTCGCGGCGGGCGACACGTTCACCGTCGAAGAAGACGTATTCGGATTTGAGGACGCCCAGGAGATCGGATTCAGCGACGATGCCCGGCGACATGTACCAGTAAAGCGTTCCCGTGGACCCGTTGGTTTTCAGGACGCGATTGCCGTTAGCGTCATAGGCATAGGCATACCCTGAGGCGCCGGTGATGCGGTTTTCCTGATCGTAGTTGAGCGAGACGCCGTCAGTGGGGTCAGATGTCATGTTGCCGGCCGCGTCATAAACGTAGCCGGTCAACTGGTTGTTCACCTGCTGTCCCCTTTTTCCCCTTTATAGAAGCTGTTGCTGCAGGAATTTCCGATATACAAACAAGTAATACAACGCTGCCCCGAACGATAGGCGGGTGGCCCACCTTTCTGGGGTTTCACTTCAATCTTCGAGATCGGGGTGCCCTACTCTTTGCGGAGCAAAGGGTGGGATCGATGATGTTCCGATCTTAACCGGCCCCTCTTCGCCTAATCGATAATATCGAAAACTGCTCCAGCGCCACAGTTCTGGAGAACTCACCAGGCCACGCTTTACCGGATTACGATGCATGTATCGGAGCTTTTCGACGTGCTTGCGCTGGGTGAACACGTTAAAATCGTGGGAGCGCGGTTGCCAGAAGGCTCGCACTGGTGGCGATTCCCACAATTTCATCTGATCGGCCGCTTTCTTCTTTTTACGGCATGCTCTCGACACTCGCTGTTTCAACACCTGCATCACGCGGGCGACATTTCCTTTCGCCGGCTCGCTTATTAAGATGTGAAAGTGCTCCGGCATGACCACGTAGCCCCACACAACCAAATCATATTTCTGCCTGACTTCTTCAAATACCTTCAGGAAATAATCGCGACGGCGTGCTGAACCTAGAAAAGGTTGGCGACGGTAACAACTACATGTTATGAAATGTCTTTGGCCGGTATTGTGAAAACGACGCAAACCTTTCGGCATCGGCGGTTATTTTATCCTACCCTTTGCTGCGCAAAGGGTAGGGCACCCCTTGTCTCGTCTGGGTAACAAAAAACCGGGGAGATTGGGTGGGCCACCCGCCCGCCGCATGACATGAATTCGCAGGAGACGGACGCCATGCGCTTTGATGCCACGTTCTATCTCCCTCTGGAACTCAAGGGTATGTTCAAGGATTTCCGTGTGCGTGCTTCCGACAAGATTGCGGGACATGATGCGGTGCAGGTGATCGGCATCAACCCTGATAAGCCACCGGTGCGGCTCTTCTTCGACAAAGATTCGGGCTTGCTGCTGCGCATCGTGCGCTATGACCAGACTCCCCTGGGCAGCAATCCGGTACAGGTCGACTATGCCGACTATCGCAGCCAGAGCGGTGTGAAGGTTCCTTATCAGTGGACCAGCGCGCGCCCGCGCGGCCGCTTCACCATCCAGTTGAGCGAGGTCCAGATGAACGCGGCGATTGACGACGCCAGGTTCCAGAAGCCTCCAGCGACTGCAGCTCCCGTAGAGCAGAAGCCGGCACAACGATAAACCTTCGCCGCAAGTGTGCGCAGCGCGTTGACCCTGAATCAGACCAGTTGATCCTGAATTGGCCATCAGCGCTTGTCTGCGGCTGCCTCTTGCTTACGCGCGTTGGTGCCGGTACGTACTTGCACGCTTGGTTCCTGCGGACTGCTTCGTACATGTGATCATTTACTTCAGCAGCGTCGTACGGTAGCTCTCACGTCCTGAGTTTGTCATCCGTAACGAAGTGAGGAATCTGCTGTTTCAATTAATTCGGCAATGGGCTCAATGGCGACCGACCCGAGCTAATCAGAATGAACGATTCTCTCTGCCCAACCTGCCACTGAGATGCTCCGTCGCTTCGTGAAAATCGTGACCCACTCCACTGATCTTCAAGCGCCGAAGAAGATCGTCTGGGGAAATCTGTGTCTCGTCTCCGAAAAGTCGGGAGTCGTCTCCAATGACTAGAGAGAGATGCCATGAAAACTTGCTGCGTCTGCCTGCTGTGGTATGGGCGTAGAGATACGCGTCACCTGAACAGTAACGCCCAAGCGTCTGAAGTTGAGATCCTGTTTCTCGTAGGTCTGATGAAGGGAAATTATATGCTGCGGGTACGGCACGCTTCATAGACTAGCAGCACACGTTCGCCGAGTTCTTCTGGGACAACACCGGTTGATATCGTGCTTGTCACTTGAAGGACAGCATCCTTCTCTGGATTGCCGGTGATGACTGCAATGAGATTAGCCGCATTCGCGCCCTCAACAGAAATCTCAATAAATGATTCCTCAAATTTACGCACTACTCGTTCACCACTAGACTTGTAGGCGGGCCAATCTGTCAGTTTGCCGTCACATGCGTTCCTAGCTCTTCTCTCTGTCTTTCGCATCTCCTCTGCGATAGCGGTGCCCAGGTCCTCAGCTGTAAAAGGCTTATTCAATACTGTTGGGTTGCCGTCTTCATACCACATGTTGTGCTCATTCATGTGCATTCCTACCGCAATTGCTTTAGATCCTGCTCTAGCAATGAAAACCCGTGCAAATCTTTTCATTGCCTCTCTTGGCCTTGGCTCACCGTTGGCGGGCGTCATGATTTCAAAACAATATTTGACGGGCTGCATTATCGACATCCCCGGGTACTTATCGGATTTGAGTTACTGTAAGGATAACACCCTGCTTCTGTGCACTAGCCGCCGCGGCATTGAAGACGTCTTGTTGCGCCGCCGACATACTCCCTTCCGGAATGGCCACTTGAAGCTCCCTGGCTTTGATTGCAGCCCCTTGAACAATATCTTTGCCATATTTAGCACCTTTAAAAGCCGCTACTTTGTCAACAAATTGACCCAATCTGCTTGCCAGTTTTTCCGCGCTTTGGTACGTCTTTGCAGTTAAGTCAATCGATTTGATACTGGTGGCAGTCCCATTCAAGAATTTATCAATCACCGGGAATCCGCTTGCGAGGTTTTTTCCTAGCGCAGTTTCAATAGCTATTCCCCGAGCGAAATTTCCCAGCTTCCAAACCGAGCCTGCAACTTTTCCCAAAGGAAGAACTGCAGCCAGGCCAAGGATGCCCGCTGTTGTATTTCTCGAACGCAGATCGTGGATTGCCTCTGCCGCAAAGAAGGCTCTTCCTAACGAACCGGTAACCATGGCGAACCCGTTCAGTAGAAGACCGCTCATTTGTCCGTCAAAGTCACGGCATGCCTGAGTCTCACATGGCACCATCCGTGTGTTACCCCTTTCATTGTTGTTAGCGTTCAGAGTCTCGTGTCCGTCCGTATCAATCAGTGTGGTTGGAACATTCCGTACATACGTGTAGAGGTTGAGTGACTGCGGGTCACCGAGCACCGCATACGGCACCGTTGCTGGCGCGGCCGCCCAGTCCGGCGTCATGAACCTCCCCATTCCGTTGGAGTAATAGCGCGCGCCGAAGTAGTCAAGGCCGGTTTCATCGCGTTCTTTGCCGGTGAATTTGTAGTGGTTGGAATCATTGGCTAAGAATTGAAGCTCTCCGCCCCAGGGATAGTAATCGGATTCAGAGGTGATATGGCCTTGTGAATCGGTGATGACTGAGGCGGTCTTGAGATGGTCAGAGAAGTAATAGGCTACGCTTGGGCTGGTGCCGGTCGGGTTGTCGCGGCGGGCGACACGTTCGCCGTCGAAGAAGACATATTCAGATTTGAGCACGCCCAGGAGATCGGATTCGGCGACGATGCCGGGCGACATATACCAGTAAAGCGTTCCGGTGGACCCATTGGTTTTCAGGACGCGATTACCGTCAGCGTCATAGGTATATGCGTACCCTGAGGCGCCGGTGATGCGGTTTTCCTGGTCGTAGCTGAGCGAGACGCCGTCGGTGGGGTCGGAGGTCATGTTGCCGGCCGCGTCATAGTTGTAGCCAGCAAGCTGGTTGTTTACCAGTGACGGGGCACTGAGGTTCTCTGCGCTGCACTTGGTAACAACCTTGTTGGTGAGGTTGCCCCAGGCGTCATAGATATAGCTGTTGCCCCAGTACTCGGTCTTGCCTTGCAACACCAGCGCATTACAGTCGCTCGGCGGCGGATTGGCGGTTCCGGCGTTCTGGGCTGAGGTGAGCCGGTTGAGCGAATCGTAAGTAAACGACTGATTGCGCGAGTTGTCTTTGTAATTGGTGATGCCCCAGACGTTGCCGTTGTTTCCAGCACCGTAATGGAAGTCATAGCCAATCGAAAAGACCGTCTGGCTTGGCGCCGATGCCGACATGTTGACGGGCTGAAGACGCTTGTTGTAACTGAACGCGTTGGTGATTCCCGCGAATGCCGCTCCGTTGCCGCTGACGAAGCTGGTCAATTGGCCGTCGGGCTGGTAAGCGGCGGCGGTGATGTAGTTGATGTTGTGGCCGGTGTCGATGGCGGAAACCATGCGTCCGGCGGGATCTGGCGCGTAGGTAACGACGGCCCCGCTTGGATAATGGATGGCCTTAATGGAACCATCGACGTTGTACTCGTAACTCATGGTCTTGCTGACGCTGCTGATCACTCGCGTCTCGCTGGCCATGCGCCCAATATTGTCGTAACTGTAGGTGCCCGTTCCTGCCTGATCGGTGAGCGAGATGAGCTTGCCTTTGGCATCGACGCCGGCGTCGTAGGTGTATGAGACGACCGGGGAAGCCAGAGGACAGCTCTGCGCCGAGTAGGCCTTGCCCTTGAAACGATGCAGCTCGTCATAGCAGTAGGTGATGGTCTGCGTGGCGCTGTGTGTCTGGTTAGGAGCTGGGGAGGTTTTCTGGAACAAATTTCCGTCAACGTCATACGTGTACACGGTGGGAAGCCGGAGAAAGTTTCCGTTTGTATCCCAGGCAGTGTTTGATTCCGGATCGGACGCCGTGATCAACCGCGAAAGCGAATCATACGTAAAGCGACGCACGCGCCATGGACTTGTGGCGTCAGATGTGGGCGAAGCACTGCATCCTGTTCCTGAGACATTGCCGTGCTGTTCTACACAGAGCAGGTTGCCCAGAGCATCGTAGGAATAGAGAGTCACATAGGGCGTGGCGAGCGTCCCGGTACGTGGATCAGTGCCGTTGGCCAGGGTGGCGCTTCCGCTGAATGATCCGCCGGTAAAGTTGGCGGTCTGGCTGGTGGCGGAGGTGACATTTGCGGCGGTATTACCCGCTATGCCTGAAGTCTTGTAAGTAAGCGAGACAGACGCGCCGGTGGCGATGGCTGTGACTGGTGAAGCGGCTACGTTGATCGCCGCAGCCAGCGCTGACGCAACCTGAGATTCATTGCCGTTGCTGCCCTGACCGTAAGGAACGGACGCGGTGAAACCGCCTACGGTGAGGTTGGCAGTGCCGGCGTCAAAGACGGTGGTGCCGGAAAAGGCATCGGTGCCGCCGGCGAGCGTGATGATGCCGGCAGAGAACGAGGCGCCGCCGAAGTGGGCGGTATCAAAGCTCACGGAAGGTGTGACGGTATAGTTCCCCGCGGCACTCTGGGCTTTGGAAAACAGATTGATGGAAGTTGTGGTGCTTCCTGGTTGCGCAGTCACCGGCGAGCCGGCAACGTTGAGCGCAGCGATCAGCGCTGAGGTAATGAGCTGAGGCGTGTTGTTTACGCTCTGGCTGTAAGAAGCGCTGGCGGTAAATCCATTAACTGTGACCCTGACCGTGCCGGCGTCAAAGGTAGTAACGGGGGCAACACCTCCGGTGAGCGTGGCGCCGGAGATAGATGTGGAAAACGAGTTGAGGGGAGTACAGGTGGGTGCAGTGCTGACCGAGCCGGCGCTCAAGGAGTAATTAGGGCCAGCGGCCTGCGCGGTGATGGTGACCCGCGATCCGCTGGCGGAAGCCTGGACCAAACCGCCATTGAGTACGCCGGCCAGGGCAGCGGCAATTGTGCTGCTGGTGCTACTCGCGCCGTAATTTACTGCGAACTGGCTTCCATTTACGGTAATAAAAACCGTACCAGTGTCACTGACGTGCTGCCGGATGGAAGTGCCATCTGGATTGCAGATGAAAGTTGTTCCGGAAAACTCCGTTCCGCCGATGTCAACAAACCCTGTGGCTTTGGTTCCAGTGCTGGTGGTGCTCTGCACGCCGCTACCCGAGATGGTGAGGGTTCCTGATGCGGCGGAACCTCCGTGCGCTCCTACGACTGTACTCTTCAAGGGACCGATGACTGTCACGCTTCCGTTGGCCGGCGCCCCAAGAGTGCCGCCATCCGGTTCATCCACTTCCATGAGGCGGCCAAGAGCGTCAGTCCGGCTGCGGCGCTGATGGCCTGCGGGATCATTGACGGTAACGGCAGGAAGCTGGCTGTAGTCCGTGGTGGAAATGCTGCCATCCTGGAGGATGGTCTGTATCACGCGGCCCAATGGGTCATAAATGCTGGTGGTGATTCCGTCAGTTGGACCGGGGGTGAGACTGTGCGGATTTGAAACCGTGCTGACTCGTCCGATTGCGTCATACGTAATATCGACATAGGAATCACTGGGAGGAGCAGCGACCAGGTGAGTTTGAGTGGTGCGGCCCAGTCCGTCAAAATTGGCGTAGTCGGTAACTGAAGATGCATTGGTAAGGCTTTTTACGCGCTTCACCTGGTTGGGAACAGAGTAATCAAATGTGGTTGAAGCCTGGGCGTTGGAGTTTGCCACGTCAGGCGGGGCGAGCGCCCGAGTCAGCCGCCACATGTTGTCATAGGTAAAGGTGCTGGTGTGAGCGGAATCTCCCTGCGAGTTCCCACTGGCCTGGCTGGTGGCATTTTCATTGGTGAAGCTGGTGAGCAGACCGGTGTTGAGGTCATAGGTCCCGCTTACACAATGCGCAACACTTCCGGTTGTGGGTGAGCAGGTTTGGGTTGAGTAGGCGCCCTGATACGCCAGATCATACAAGTGGGAGGTAGTGTGCAGGCCGGGATCGGTGGAAGATTGCAATTCACCGCTATCGAAATACTTCATGCTGCTGTTGAGCGTGGTATTGGGGCTATTGAGCCATTGATGGACGGAAGTGCGGTTGCCGCGAAACGAACCGTTTGCGGGAGAGCCGTTTAAGTAGAGCGAAGAAACATTGGACGAGCCCAATGTGTTTTCATCGTAACCGTAGGTGCTTTGCGCCACCTGATTGCCCGCCCCGTCTCTGGTTGTGACCGATGAGACGAGGTCGAGAAAATTGTTGGCCAGATAAAAAGCTGCATTCGTTCCGGACTGCCACTGATAAGCAGTTGCAGTTTGCCGCACCGGCAAGCTGGCTCCGTAATCGTACTCCCGCGTGGCGATTGCCTTTCCGTAAGAGCCGGTGTAATTACTGACTCCCGTGTTGGAGGTGTTGCAATTAATCTGAAAACAAAAAGGAAACTGGCTGCATTGAGTGATTTGAATATTATCCAGCGGCCCGTGATACGTGAGGGCAGTTTCGTAATCGGTCTCTACTTTCGAGACCTGGCCACCTGGCAAGGTGGTGGTGACCCGTATGGGGAAAACGTTGGTGACGCTCTGCATGCCCAGGTCCCATGGGTTGGGAGTGAACTGATAGTCAGTGGTTACGGTTTTGAGCAGCGAGCCGCCGCTATGCGATCCCTGGAAATATTGTGTTTGCGTTTCATACAGGGCGAACATGCCGCCCAGCCCGGTCATGACATGGACAGTCTCATTGTTCAGAGGGTCCTGCACAATCGTGTTTTGCGTGAGGTTGCCGTTAACCGGGGCCTGCGCGAGATAAGAGTAGTGCCAAATATGAGGGTCGGTTCCGTCATTGGCGTCTACGGTCCGAGTTCGCACCTCTCGATTACCAGTTGTGGCTCCGGTCTTGGCATCGTATGTGTATGACAGGCTGCCGCCGATGGGAAGCGTGATCCTGGTCAGATCGGCAAGGGCAATGGAGGCGGTATTGTTCGGGTTCGGGTCCGCGGCGTCGTACTGGAAGGCCCAATATGTGCCGTCAGGAAGAACCACACTCTGCAACATGGTGAACGATTGGCTGAGTTCGTGATAGTGCGTGGAATCCAGGCCGTTGAAATAATTTGTGCGCACAAACACGCTGGCATAACAAAGGATGAACGGGGATGAGACACCTGGAGCAGTGGGCGGACTCCATGTGTAGGCGAACGTCACTGGCTGGTTTAGATAGCCGAGAGCGGGACAAGAGCCCAAACTTGCTGTGCTGGCCGGCGGTGTTGCATTCGGGTTGGAGGGACCAGGCACCGCTGGGATTGTCCGTCCTATGGTGTCCACAGTGGCGCCAAGAATATTTCCATTAGCATCTTCTCCTACGCCTATCTTGTTGCCATTTCTGTCCAGCAACGTGCGTCCGGTTGGCACAGCAAAGCCGGAACCATCGGTAACCACCATACCGGAGTCGGCGGTTGCCAGTTGATGCAGCGCGCCATCCGGAGTGCGAACCGAATAAGTCTGCTTATAGATAGGAGTATTGTTGTACATCAGCCCGGTGTTGAACCCTGGAGACGGGGCGTTAGGGACAACGGTAGGCAAACCTTCATAACCGATGGAAACACTGTTGCCCAGGCTGATGGATTGATGTTGCCATGGCGGCCCAAAGATCACGGTATGCTGGCAATCAGACGGATGCAGAAGCGGAGCACATGGGCCGTCCAAAATCGAAAAGGTTTCATTGTTATATTGCAGGACGATTGGATAGGAAAAATTCCCCCGTTGCGGATAAGACAGCAATGTTGCCTGGAAAAAGAGATTGCCGTTGCTCATGCTAACGGTATCCAGACCGCCGCCATGGTATGACCCATAAGGCTTCATTCCCTGCTCCAGGTCAGGCGAGACCTGCCCCCACATGGGGATGCTTCCTACTACAAGGACTGCAATTACCATGAGTCTGCTGAGCGCCATTGCTTTCTCCACACGGGCCAAGGCCAGGAATGTACTGCCGTATCAACAGCTAAGAAACTGAAGCCGACCAGATGCTTCCTTCACGTCAAAAAGGGTTACCTACACGTCAGAAAAGCGTAGTCGTACGAATCAACATCAATCTTGTTCCGCCATGGGATCGCTTGCGGCTTCGACTAGCCAATCGTCTTTTGCACGCATTGAGCGTCCATCGATTGCACATTTCGGACCTATACCATGCACAGCCGACAGGCAGAGTTCGTGTATCAGGTTATTCGCGCACCGCTCCGGAAGGCGGCGCTATGTCAAGGGGTGAGTGGAAAAGAAACTATCAGAGCTGGATGGATTGTGGCAAGTAATCTTTAGTTTAAAGTCAAAGAAACTTAATGGCATTTGGCTAGTGCCATTTTGGACTGATACGGCAGTGGTGGGCTACACCTACGATGCTGGCCTCGAAGCCAAAGGCAAGCTCACCTCGCTCACCGATCAGGCAGGAACGGGGGCATACACGTACGACAATATTGGGCGCATGGCCAGCGAGACGCGAGTGATCAGCGGCGTCAGCAAAACCATGAGTTACGAACACAATCTGGACGGATCGCTTTCCAAGCTGCACTACCCCAGCGGTCGAGTCGTAACGTACACGCCTGATATTGCTGGACGAGTTATTGTTGCCGCGGACAATAATGGGACACAGTATGTGAGCAGTGCCACCTATTTTCCCAGCGGCTCGGAATATCAACGCTCCATGCCGGGTATTTATTTCAGCACCACTCTCAACCCTCGCCTTCAAGTCGCTGGTTTTTATTCTGACAATGGCGTGGTCGGGTCTTATTACATGAACAAGACGTACAACTATGGAGCCCTCCACCAGAACAACGGAAATATCAGCTCCATTATTGACAACAGAGACTCCACGCGTACCCAGACGTTCACCTATGATTCACTGAACCGCCTCACGTCCGGATATTCCACAGCTGCTACAGGAACATACTCATGGGGTGAAACCTACTCCATCGATGCATGGGGCAACCTCAACATCGGTCCCATGGGCGGCAAAGCCCACGGCGGATTCTTCGCCAACGCTTCTGACAATAACAACCACCCTCTTGGCTTCACCTACGATGCCGCTGGCAATCTGACCAACACCAGCCAGTATGTTTATGACCCGGAGAACCGCATTCAGGTCACAGCCGGCACCGCATATACCTATGACGCCGACGGCCAGCGCGTCCTCAAATCAAACAGCAGCACCGGAGCGCCGCTCAAGCGTTACTGGATGGGCAACGGCAACGTCCTGGCCGAAGCCGACGGCTCCGGCAGTCTCACCGCTGAGTACATCTACTTCAACGGCAAGCGGATCGCGCGCATTGACCTGCCCGCCAACACCGTTCATTATTATTTGTCGGATCACCTGGGCTCTACCAGCAAGATCATCAGCGCGGCGGGAGCGGTAGAAGAAGAATCGGATTACACTGCGTTCGGGACGGAACTTCTAGGCAGCTCCGGCGTCAATCATTACAAATTCACCAGCAAAGAACGCGACTCCGAAACAGGCCTCGACTATTTCGGAGCCAGATATTACGACAGCGCAATGGGAAGGTGGATGAGCCCGGATTGGAAGTCGAAACCCGAACCCGTCCCTTACGCCAGTCTCGATAATCCTCAGACTTTCAATCTCTACAGTTATGTGGGCAATAATCCGCTTTCGAAAGCTGATGCAGATGGACATTGTTCGTCGCCGTCAGTCGGCAAGGGACAGGTCGGTATTTGTATTGACTATTACATCTCAACCAAAACAGTTGACCCCAAAGGGATGGGATCGCATGGGCTGGGCGATAACCGAGGTCCGATGGCAAACGACACGGAAGGCCGGTACAGGGTCGAAGTGAAGCTTGTTATCGATCGCGAGAGTGGAACAGTTACTGGCACTTCTCAATCAGGCATGAGTCAGTTCAAAGCGCTTGGCGTAACTCTCAGTGCTCCCGGCAAAGATAGTAGTGGGCTTTCTTCAACGACGGACAAGAACGGCAATATCCATCTTGATGTCACTACAGTAGGTGTAAACGGCTTTCAAGCGATTGGTGCTCCCGGCGCTCCCCCAGGGGCCATCCAAGGAGATGTAAAGCTTGTTGTAACGCCAGACAATCAAGTTCTAACCGATGCTGGTGGTTCGCGTACAGCCTATCCAGCTCTTGAGGTATACTCCTACCAGCAAGGGAAGGATCCTGTGCAGGTCCTGGACATGCCGCAAAGTTCGGATTCCAAGGATCTTACTAGAGGCAAGACCCAACCGATTCCCCAGAAGGATCCCCAATGAAGAAATTGCTTCTCTATGCGATCGCAGCGGCTTGTTCAGGAGTTCTTGGAGCGATTTTCCTGTGGGTGACTGGTGACGGTGTCACAACATGGGTCAGTATGGGATACCTGTTTGTAGCCGCTATTTGGTTAGCATCATGGTTCACGCGGAAGACTTCCAAGGCGATGCGATCAAAGGGCCAGTGGGCCGTTCAAATTGCAATTAGCCTGTTATGGTGGCCGGTTGCTCTATTGAGTGGCTTTGTAGGGCTGTTCGCAGCACAGCCCTTCGCCTTGTCTCCCATCATGCATTCAGTGCTCATGTACGGCGCTGCTTCTGTAGGTGCGATCGGATTAGGATTGTTATCTCTTCGGATCGATGGAGCCAAACTCTCCAATCGCTTCTTGAGCATGCTTGTCTTGGCAAATGGTACTGTTCTCGGTGTGGGGCTTTTGGTCTATAACCATTTTCAAGCGCCCCCATTCAGGCTGAGCGATCATTACGAGATGTGGTTGATCTTGATAGTCTTCGTACCGTTGGCGGCGGTGAATGGAGCCATTTACGGCTTTGCTTTTCCAGAGATTGCAAAGCCCTTTGAGAAAAAGGGGACAGCCTGAGAGCCTGTCGGAGAGAAAAGTTTTCGAATCAAAAATCACAGCGCACATCATCTCTGTAAGTGATTGATTATTCTTTCGAGAAAATCTATCACCGACAGGCTCCTGAACTGAGCATTTTTCTGTACATCCTCAGCGCATGGGTTCCCGCCCCACTTCAATTCGGCCGTCCCACCCAACCGTATTGCCACGCAACCGACACGGTTTGATACTTGCCGCCAAATCGGATGTAAGTGCTGTCGCTATAGCCGAATTTCAGTGACTGGTGCTTGCTAATCGGGACAGCGGCGGTAGCTCCCAGGCGAGAGTTTCTTTGGTTTGTGAGCGGATTTTCCAATCCCTCAAGGCTCGTGCTTCCACCGAACCAGAGATTCCCGTCGAGCGAAACCCATAACCGCTGCTTGAAATCGTGACTTAAGTGCCCCTCCAATGCCACCATGGAGTTTTGCGAATTTGAGAAGTTCCCCGGAAAGAAATGATGATTCGTGGTGAAGAACCACGCTCCGGCGTATCCATCAAGCACCCATTTGCCCCAGCGTTGGGAATAACCAAACTCCGGTTTGAATGACCAGCGATTTGTGCCCCAGTTAATCAGCTTCTTCGGATCATACTGGCCGGTCGGCGCTATCACCTTGAGCCCGAAGCCTAGAAGCATCTTCTGATGCCATTTGCCGAATTCCTTCGGCGCCATGGCCGGGCCACCTTTAAGGTTGACCGAAAGACGATAGACCGAATCCACAAGACCGGAGCGATACAGGGTTCGCTCTGCTCCGGCCACAGTTCCCTGGAAATTTCCCACTCCGTATGGCAACGAGGCAACAATGTTGGCCGAGCGGCCAAAGATGCCGAATGAATGGTAGTAACTGAAGATGGGGATGCTGTATTTCCCCGTTGCGCCGCTGACTGGGAGTGCGCCATTGAAATCGATATCGCCGCTGAAAAACGAATAGCTTATGGTGACTGCATTGGAGTGGGTTGGGGTAATGAGATAGGCGCGTGGCGTCAGGTCCTGGGCCAGAAGAACGCGCAGAGGACAGAACAGCAACACAACGGCCAATCCGAGCCTGAAGAAAGTTTGCATCGCAGATCGGAGTTTTTCGAGGTGCCAAAGACGGACGCCACAACAGGCGTCGCTCGGCTTTGTATATTCGCGTCTCCCGATGGATGTGGAGGCCGGGTTCTACGACCATTTAGCTTATGAGCACGGTGGGACCGCGATAACTGGTAGAACTGCCAGCCTCATATGGTGATCGGGTGATCGCGTTGGGAGCTTGTCGATTTGATACCCGTCATTCATTCATCACCTGCCATTCATCACCTGCGCTTCGCTCAGCCGCACGTCACGCCCCAAAATATCCTTTCTCCTTCGCCTCCTCCAACCTCACGCGCAGATACTCCCACAGCGCCGGACAACCTGCCTTGATTTCCGGTTCAATGCGTTTCACCACGCGCTCATAGCTGATGCCGTTTTCCTTCCAGCTTTGACCTTCGCTGGCCAGGTTGAGCAGGACCGGCATGGACCTGTCCACGGCGTGGGCAAAACGCGATTCGGGCGTCTCACCGTGTTCAAACTCTTTCCACAGTGCAAGAAGCTCCGCGCCAGGATTGTCGGAATTGTTCGAACCTGATTTGCCAGCGCCAGTGTGGTCCGGCAGCATGCCGAAAATTCTTGTCACTGCTGCCAGTTCAGCGGCTTTACGCGCTGCCAGCCCTTCTTCAATGAAGACCATGGTGTCTCCGGTATCAATCTCGCCGATGTCATGCACCAGCAACATGCGGATCACGCGGTTGAGATCCACAGGCTTTTCCGCATAGTGGGCCAGCGAGATCGCCAGCATGCAGAGCTGCCAGCTATGCTCGGCGGAGTTCTCATAACGCTCCAGCCCCAGCGGCTTGTTCTTACGCGTGACGCCCTTGAGTTTGTCCAGTTCGAGAATGAAGTTGACCGCCGGTTGTATCGCGAAATTCTCGTTGTTGAAATTATGGGTTGCTAAATTCTGGCTGGCTTGGCTCATTTTTTCTTACTCTTTTTCTGAGATTTCTTGCTGGGATGATTTTTCTGTTGCGCAGCCTTCTTTGCTGGATTCTTCTTTTTCTGTTTTGCGCTGGACTGCGTTTTGCCCTTCTGGGTTTTGTCCTCCCGGGTTTTGTCCTGACGAAACTTGTCTTGACTGGCTTTGCTTTTTCGCAGCGCACCCTTAGCGGCCGTCCGTCGCGACTTTGCTTTGGGCACTTTGCCTATGCGCGGATCTCTCGCGATCACCAGTTCACAGGCACGTAGCGCGGCTTCTTCAAAGTCAGGCGAGTCGGCAGGCAGAATCTGCCATCCGGTAACGTCTTTGCCCAGCACGCCGATGGAGCGCATGGAAGGGAAGTCGGCGCGGAGACTCTTATGATGTTCAACGGTGGTAGCCAGCCAGACGCCGTTGTCCGCAGGCGCGGTGGGCCGGTCGCGCAGTATCAGAACCACCTTTTCTTCACTATGAACATCCGGCCGATGAACATCTGACACATAGACGGCAAGACACCCGAACATAGGGTTGGTTCGCGGTGAGAGGGCGGCCAGGGCGTCGAGAACGAATTCGTATGGGACTGGCTTGCGCTTTCTGGGCGGGAAAAGGTCGTCAGGTAGGGAGATCGGGCTGGAGCGTTTAGGCATTGCTTCAGGACGATTATAGTGAGCGCCTTGCCCCAGACGCACGTCAGGGCACGAGATGCGATCATCGTGCCCTGAATCGTTAAACTGAAAATCGGGAATTGAACTTTTGCTCTTACAGACCCTTAAGTCTTACAGAACTTAATCGCGGTCGGAGCGGGAATCGCGGTCTTTGCGCATTTTCTTCTTGGCGCGCTTGCGGGCCAGGGCCTGCTTTACACGCAGTTTTTCGCCCGGCTTCAGGTAGAAGGAGTGCCGCTTCACTTCCTTAATGATGTCTTCTGCCTGGACCTTACGTTTAAACCGGCGCAGCGCGTTCTCCAACGGCTCGCCTTCTTGCACACGAACTTCTGCCAAAGTTATCCTCCTGTGCCGTTGGAAAAAAGGCACATCACTAGATTACCTCATTTTGGCGAAATTGTCGGCCTTGGAACGTCCTAAAATGGCCGATTTTAGGCCCGCAGGCCCGTTTCCATCCAGCCGAGAGGACAGCCGGGCGGAACACGGGCCGCAACGCGGGTGGCCGCAAAACTCATTCAGTCCTCAAGGCACGCATGGGATCGGTTCCGGCAGCGCGGCGTGCCGGAAGGATGCTGGAGAGGAACGCGCAAGCAGCCAGCACCACAATGGCGGTCAGCAGAATCACCGGATTAAATACAGCTACGCCGTAAAGCTGGCTTGCCAGCCATTTGCCGCTCAGGAAAACCAGCGGTATGCCAATGGCCAGGCCAATGGCAACCTGAAGGAATGCTCCTTTCAGCACCATGCGCAGGATGTTGAAGCGGTCAGCGCCCAGGGCCATGCGCAATCCGATTTCACTGGTCCTGCGTGCCACCTGGTAAGCCGTGAGACCGTAGAGTCCGATCGAAGCCAGCAACAATGCCAGCACTCCGAAAAGCCCGCTCAAGCGTGAGATCATCGTGTTCTCGCTGGTGCGCACTTCTATCTGCTCGTTAAAGGAGCGCATGGAGAGCGGCGTCAAATTGGGGTCAATGGATGACAGTGTCTTGCGTATCTGGGTCTGGAAGCTATTGGGATCACCAGCTACATGCAGCAGGATGGTCCCCATGTACATGGACGAACTTTCCACACGCTTGTCAGTTTCCCTGCGATACACAATGGTCTGCGGCAGAGGTATGAAGAACATTGCTCGCGTGGCATGGCTCCCGGTCCAGTATTTGGAATCCTTGGCCACGCCTACAATCTCATAATCGCCCGCGCTTTGCCGGTCAGACTTGCCAAAGTGCTGGCCCAGCGCGCTGCTGTTGGGGAAAAATTTTTTGGCGAAAGATTCATTCACCACCGCCACGTGGAGTGCGCTTTGCGTGTCGCTTTCGGAGAATCCGCGGCCTTGCAGAATTGGCGTTCCCAGGGTCTCAAAGTAGTGGGCGCTCACGCGGTCCCACGATGAGTTCAGGTCTTGCTCATTTTCCCGCCCCAGTATCTGGAGACCTTCACCCCAGTTGTTGCCTTGTTGCGCAGTGTAGAGAGCCAGGCTTTCGCTCAACACCCCCGGCGTGCGCTTGAAGTTTTCCTCGATCTGCTGGTAAAGCGAAAGAAGTTTCTCTTGTGTATAGCCTGAGGCTTCGGGATTGATCTCTACCAGCACGCGGCCATTGCGATCGAAACCATAATCCTGATGATGGATGTTCCGCAGGCTTTGCGTTACCAGTCCGGCCACGCATAACAGCACCAGCGATAATGCCGCTTGCACGACCACCAGTGCTTTCTGGCCCATGGTTGCGGTGTCCCGCACTGCCCGGCTTGCGCCACGCAATGCGTCTGCCGGATCTGACCGTGCTGACAACCACGCCGGGCCAACGCCAAAGATGATTCCCGTCAGCAGCGTTACGCCAAAGGTAAACAGCAGAACCGGCCAGGAAGGCGAGGTGGAAACAGGCACGAATTTTGCGCCTCGGAAGGCGAGCAAGACCATGGCATGGCTGGCATGATAGGCCAGGACCAGCCCTGCAATGCCACCGATCACGGCCAGCACCACGCTTTCCGTGAGGCCGGCGCGAATGATTCGCGACCTTGACGCGCCAATGGCAAGTTGCAGTGATGTCCGGAACCGTGTGACTGCTCCTCGAGCCAGCAGCAGGTTGGCCACGTTGGCGCACGCAATCAGCAGGATCACCAGCGCGGCTGCCAGCAGCAGCAAAAGACCATGCTTGTACTCATCTTCCATCGCGTTCACGCCGCTGGCGCCGGAAGATACCTTGATGACCTGCTTGTTGATATCTGAGGATTCATGGCGGTCCACAGTGTTCCCCGGGACCTGGAGATATTGCCGCAATTCGGTGGTGAGGTGTGCTGAGACTTTCTCCGGCGAACTTCCTGGACGCAGCCGGCCAATCAGGTATAGCCAGTTCGTGGTCGGCGAATGCAGCATTGAGTTTTCGCGCGCCATCTCCGGCTCAACCGATATGGGCATCCAGAAGTCTGGAGGATCGCTCTCCCGGCGGTCTCCATAAAATCCGGGTGGCGCAACGCCCACCAGCGTCATGGGAATGCCATTGATCGTCATGCTTTGCCCGATCAAAGAGGCATCCATTCCATATTTCTGCTCCCATGCGCGATAACTGATCACAGCCACCGGTGCTGCTCCGGCCCGATCGTCGTTTTCTGAGACAAGTCTTCCTGCGTAGGGTCGCAGGCCCAGGACGGAAAAATAATTTCCTGAAACCAGTTCTCCGCTGAAGCTTTCAGCGGTCTTTGCGCCTTGTTGCCGCACGCTCAAATCAGGACGGCTCGTCTGTGATGCAGCCAAGGCCTCATATTCCGGTGTCTGGTCGCGTAGATATTGGTAGAGCGGATAGGAGAATATGGTCCAGTCGTCCTGCAATCCACCCTCAACGCAGCACTCATACTTGTCGCCCACGCGATACAGTCCGCTCGGATTCGCCACCGGCAGCGACTTCAGTAATACTTCATGCACCAGCGTGAAGACGGCCGTATTCGCCCCAATTCCGAGTGCCAGTGTGAGCACAGCGGTTATGGTAAAAGCCGGGGCATTGCGCAACTGACGCAGAGCGTAACGCAGATCCTGGTAAAAGGTTTTCAACAGAAATCCTCCGAGTGTTGGCGACAGACCGCTATCTTAGTGGCACATCGATTGCCAATTCATGCTGCTTTTAAATCATAAACTTAGCCGCTCCAGGATTAGGCTAAAGTGTCCGAAATCGAACAGTCGACCGAACGGCTTTGGTCCATTTTCTTCTCATCACTCGATAGTCGACGGCTAAAATGCTGGATCATGCGAAGTGTGATCTTTGGCGTCGGCATTAGCCTGGACGGCTACATTGCCCGTCCTGACGGGACCTTCGATTTCCTTTTCATGCCCAAAGATTTTTCCATGGCAGAATTCTTTGCCGGCGTGGACACCGCAATCATGGGGCGCAAAACCTATGAAGTCACCAGGGCCATGGGCGGCGGTACAGACTCAGGCAAGTCAGGTCCGAAGATCACCAACTATGTTTTTTCTCGAACCCTGCCACTCGGAGAACGCGATGGCTTCATCTTCGTGAACCAGACTCCAGAGAGCCTGATCGCGTCTCTGCGGAAGAAAAAAGGTAAAAACATCTGGCTATCCGGCGGTGGTGAAATCGCGCGAGATTTTCTGATCGCCGATCTTGTCGATGAGATCCACCTGGGCATTGTGCCCGTCGTGATTGGCGCCGGGCTTCCGGCTTTTCCCTCCGGCTTCCCCCAACGCAATTTCAAACTCATCGAAAATAAAACCTTTTCCCGGGGTCTCATTGCGCTCAAGTACAAGCGCGCACGCTGAATCCAACTTTGCCAGGAGCAACCCTTGTCAGAAAAAATTGTCCCCATGATTCACGTTCCAGACGTAAGGGCCACGGCTGACTGGTACACGTCAATTGGATTCAAACTGGTCCGATACAATGAAGAAGATGGCGAGATCAACTGGGCACTCCTCTCACTTGATCAAAGCGAAATCATGTTCAGCATCGGCGGTAAGCCCAGCACAGCCCACCGCCGCGAATTCGATTTGTATATCCACACTGACAACCTGCAGGCTTTGCATGCAGCGCTGAAAGGGCGCGTCCAAGTCGTGGAGGAGCTGCACGAGACGTTTTATGGCATGCGCGAATTCATCATTCGTGACTTCAATGGCTTTTGGATCACTTTCGGACAGCCCATAGCGGAGTAACCCGCTCACAATCTTGAGAATTTCCGCTTGGGAACGTTATTTTCTGGCGGCTTGAATGGCAATTTGTTAAGCTTAAGAAAGTTTCTTACGCCACTAAGATTAACTGGAGTTTTGCCATGTTCGAAGGCCTCATGCAACCCATGCATCTGATCGTTATTTTGATCATTGCCCTGCTTTTCTTTGGTCCATCCAAGCTGGGTGATCTCGGCAAAGGGTTGGGCGACGGCATCCGCCATTTCAAAGATGCCATTAAAGAAGGATCGAAAGAAAACCCGGAGCCTCCGAAAACAGATCCGCCAAAAGTCTGATACTCACCGCGTCGGGCCCAGCGCCCACTTTTCCAGACTTCCCAGTTGTTTCAATAACTGTACCTGGATCCTGTCCAGCTCAAAGCTGGAACTCAGCAGCGCCGTGTAGCGCTGGTGCTCGGCCACGCGCGCATTCTGTTCGTCTTTCAACGTGGCCTGGCCGTTCTCAATTCTGGCATGTGCCGCTTCAATGTCTGCCTGCGCCAACTGATGTTCCAGTTCCGCCACGTCATGGGCGGCAGATAGTTGCTCCACGGACCTTTGCAACTTAAGCGTGTCCGTACTCACCTGCTGCTTCACGTTTCTGGCTTCCTCGCGTGCCTTGTTTGCGTCCGCTTCAGCCGCTGCAGCTGCCGCATGTTGCGCCGAATTCAAAAATGGGAAGCGGATGGCAACGCCCGCAGTCACGTTGTTGCGCTGAAATTTGATGAAGAACTCGTCGTAGTTATTGAAACGGGCCAGCATCGCATATTGTGCCACCAGGTCCACGGAAGGATAGAGCGCCTTGCGCTCGGCGTTCGCCCGGTATTGTTTCGCCAACACGGACTGGTCTGCCAGTTTGGCCACATAATTTGTCTTCAAGGCTTCAGCGGGTAAATCTTGTTCCTGTGATACCGCAGGCAACTGCGGAATGCTTTCCGTATCGGTCACAATGTCAATCACTGGCAATCCCGTCAGTTGTGAGAGCCGTGATCTCAGTTGATCGGCTGCTCCGCGTGTCTGGGCGATATCCAGCCGTGTTCTCGCCACCGCGAGTTTCGCGCGTGTTATTTCCACCTGGCTATCCAGCCCAGCCTGGGCGCGTTGGGTGGCTATGTCCAGGTACTTGGCGGCAGCCGCCTGCTGTTCACTCTGGATTGTCAGCGAAGATTGCAGCAGATCCAGTTGCATATAGGCGAGTGCCGTTTCCAGAATCACGTCATTACGGCGGTCCGCACCCTGGGTGGCGCTGATTTCCCGGTCTGTTTGCGCTGCCTTCACATTTTCCTTCTGCGCAAAATTAATAAGGCCTTCTTGAATGTTCACGTTAAAAATAGCAGGTGCTGAGCCTTCCAGGCTCAGCGGGAATCCGTATGAAAAGCCCAGGCCTGATCCAAACACCATGGAAGGTAAAAAGAAATCCTTGCTTTGGTTCAGCGTCGCTTTGGCCCTTTGCTGGTCGTAGCGCGAGATTCCAGTGGCGGGGCTGTTCTTCAGCGCCAGCTCAATCGCCGTCCGAAAAGGTAATCGCTTTTCGCCGGTCTGCGCCAGAAGCGGTGTGGACCCGCAAATGGCCAGGCTGCCCAGAAGCAGGGAGCAGATCATAGAGAAACGAAGAGGCAGAGTCAGACTAATAAAGACACGGCGATAGTAATTCATTGATTCACCTGCATGAGAGTGAAGGTGCGGAAAGATCGGATTTTAACGGGAAATACGGTCGAGCGCATCACGCGCCGGATGAAACTCTGAAGCCATTTCCAGCGCCGAGCGAAATTCTGCCGCCGCCGCTTTGTGGTCCCCCTGTTTCTCCAGTAACTCACCTAGCATGTAGTGAACGCGGAAGGCGGGCGCGTCTTCTGACGAAATATTGTCGGAAACCGACCGTCTGAGCATCTGAATGGCTACGTTTGCATCACGATTGGTCCGCAGCAACAGGTACGCTCCGTCATATTCCGGGGCAGTGCCCTCTCGCGGCGCCTGACCGGCTTGATGGATAGCTGCTTCCATGTCTCCCACGCGGCCGGCACGGCGATAGTAATAGGCCAGTTCAATCCAATAGCGGGACGTGTTGCCACTCTTGGCAATTGCATTTTTGTATTCCCGCTCTGCCTGCGGCGATCCCTGCTTCTCTGCTAGTCGTGCATAAATGTACGTGGCAAGTGCCGGGTCCTGCTTTGCGATCACGTCCGCCTGTTCCCGCGCCTTTTTCTTGTCGCCTCCCAGGAATCCCGGGGCCTCCATGTAATACTCAGCCAGATCGCTGCGCGCGGGAATGTTGTTTCCATCCAACTCTACAGCGCGTTCAAATTCTGAATGCACTCGGCGTGCCAGCCCCCACGCCACAAAAGGGTTGGCGGTTTCGGCTTTGCGTCCGGCGGCACGCCCCAGCCACAAATGGTAATTGCTGTTTTTCGGCTCCAGGTCCACGGACTTCTCCGCCATGTGCAGAGCATTGTCCCATTGCTCAAGCTGAAAATAAAGACGGCAAAGCAGGTTGTACGCTTCAGCGTCTTTGGGATTTTGCTGGATGGCCGCGTCCAGCATCCGGCGTGCGTCATTGGCTCTTCCCGCGCGCAACAGGTCTTCGGGAGCCGTATTGACCGTGTCTGCGGCGCTCGCGGATATGGACATCAGGACTGAGATCAGGAAAGCTACGCTGCGAATAAGTCTCAACGCTCAACCACCTTTACTTCCATTCCCGTCCGCAGTGGCGCAGCATTCACTGCGCCCAGCGCCACCATCGTGCCATCGGACAGGCCGCTCGTAACTTCCACTCGAGTAAGGCTGGAGATCCCGGTCTTTACTTCCTGTGCTTTGATTTCCCGGCCATCAATCTTATAGACGTAGCGTTTGCCGTCAGTATCATGCACCGCTTCACGGGAAACCGTCAGCGTGTGATCGTGTTTCGCCGAGATGATGTTGACATTCACATTCACGTTCGGCAACAGCTTCCGGTCGCCATTTTCAATCTGCACGGTAATCTCGCCAACCGTTCTGGTTCCCACCATCGTAACCACCGTAGGAACGCGTGTAAGTTCTCCCATCCACGTGCGGCCAGGCGTCGCATCCCATGTCACTTCTACCTCTTGACCTTTTGAAAGCCGTCCGATTTCCGGTTCATCCACAAATGCCCGCACTTGCAGGTGCTCCAGGTTGGCCACCTGCACCAGAAGTTCGCCTCCAGGTACATAGGAGCCCTGTTTTACCGGGATCTGATACACCGTGCCGGCAAATGGCGCGCGGACGTTAGTGTTCCTGATCAGTTCCTGCGCTGCCGTGTATGCCGCCCGGGCCTGCGCTGCGTTGGCCTCAAACTTAATCACTTCCGGTGAAGAGTATCTTCCTTTTTGCTTGGCTTCCAGCAGCTGTGTATCGGCTTCAGCTTTTTGCAACCTGTTTTGTGCGGCTTGTACCTCTGCCGGCGCTGCCGCTCCGGAGCGCTGCAGGTCCTGCACGGCCTGGAGATTGCGCCGGGCTTCGTCACGTTCAGCAGTGGCTTTGGATAAATCCGCCCGGCTGGTCAGGAGCTCTTCGTTCGACCCGCCTGTCTTTACCGCGTTCATGTCGGCTTCCGCGGCGCGTAATTGGGCCAGCGCCTTGGCTGCCTGGGCGCGCGCGTCGGCGTCGTCCAGCAAAAGCAGAAGCTGGCCTGCTTTCACTTTGTCGCCCTCTTTGACCAGGATTTTTTGCACGGTGGCCTGGGCCGGCGCATGGGCTTCAAAATTGTTAATGGGTTCAATCTTTCCGTTGGTCGAAATCACGCTGGCGATGTCCTGCAGGGTCACTTGTTCAGCCCGTACGGACACCACGGTGTTGCGCATGCGCATCCAGCCAGAAAATATAATCACGGCGGCTACGCAGACTAGAATCGCGAAAGTCAGTCGCCGTCGTTCGCCGTTATTAGTTTGTCTCGCCATGCTCCAGGATTAGAACAATTCATTGATGAAAATTTGCAAACACTTAAGTATAACGAACCCGCATTTCGCCAGCTTGCGAATCGACGCTGATTCGTCGTGAGAACCACTGTCGGCAACTGCTTCCGGTTGGGAATTCCTCAATTATAGATGCCCTCAAAACAGCGGTCGGTTCGGAAAAAACTGGCTTGCAGCATCAAGGCCGCGACTCTGACGTTGTTACAATAAGTGCGATGACCAATCGCACCGGCTACACCGAAGACCATGCAAAATCAGGACTGGACCACCATTTTCCAGACATCGACACATGGCCCAATCAGTTTCCTGCGTATGAAATCGTCATTGACGTGCCGGAATTTACTTCCGTCTGTCCTAAGACTGGGCTGCCTGACTTTGGCGTGATTGAGATCCGTTATGTCCCTGACCAGCTTTGCCTGGAGCTGAAGTCGCTGAAGGAGTATCTGACCGAATACCGCAATCTAGGCATCTTTCAGGAGAATATCGTCAACCAGGTGCTGGAAGATGTGGTGCGCGCCGCCAGGCCGAAGTCGGCGACCATTCGCGGCGTCTTCCGTCCCCGCGGCGGCATTGGAACCACAGTGGAAGCCACCTGGCCGCGTCCCTAGATTTCTGTCGCTGCGCTCCAACCGCGGGCTCGCCGCGCGTGGACGGCGCGAGCCCTTTGGCATCGCTCCGAAAAGCTCATGGAATTGGAATTCCAAGCTTGTCATCTGAGCGAAGTCGAAAGATCTAAACATTTGTCCAGAGGGCGAGGCCGACTTGCGCGCCGAGCCCGCTGCCTCAGGAGCCCGCTTATGCAACCAGCCCCGTGCTCTGAAGCGGTTTGGAGCGAAGCGACACGAAATGAACGTTATAATGCCTCCACCTTCATGCCGACCAAAACTTATCCGTACGCCATGCTGGCGGTCCTCACCGGACTGAACATACTCAATTACATTGATCGCAACGTGCTGTTTGCGGTGCAGCCGCTGATCAAAAAAGAATTTCACGTTTCTGACACGCAGATCGGTACCCTGACCACCGTCTTTCTTCTCTCTTACATGGTGGCCGCGCCTCTGATCGGCTGGCTGGGTGACCGGTATCCGCGCAAGTACATCATGATCTTCGGCATCGCCATCTGGAGCGGCTTCACTTTTCTCAGTTGGCTGGTGAAGGACTATAACCAGCTTTTGTTTCGGCATACCATCGTCGGCATTGGTGAAGCCAGTTACGCCACCATCGCGCCCACGCTCATCGCCGATTCGTTCCCGATCGCAAAACGCGGACGGATGCTCTCCATCTTCTATATTGGCCTGCCTTTTGGCACCGCAGCCGGATATCTGGTAGGCGGCTATTTCTCTCATCTCTATGGCTGGCGCGCGCCGTTCATGGTCGCCGGCGCACCCGGCTTTCTGCTTGCAGTAGCTTTTTTGGTTTCTTGCCCGAACCTGTCCGCGGACAATCGGATCGAGCTTGAAGCCGCACTATTCACGTTCAGGTTTGCTCGATCTCTGGCGTAACGGCGCTTTTGTCACCGCATCGCTCGGCATGGCGGCATACACATTCGCGGTTGGCGGCATGCAGGTGTGGATTCCAACTTTTCTCGAGCGCGTCCGCCACCTCAATCTCGCAACTGCCAATGCCACTTTTGGCCGGCATCACCTTGTTTAACGGCTTTGTCGCTACTCTTCTCGGCGGATGGATCGGTGATCGTCTCCTGAAAAAATACTTTGGCGCCTATTACACATTTCCCGGCATCGCCATGCTCATCGCCGTGCCCTTCATGGTTCTGGCCGTCTACGTGGCTGGCCCCATGATGTTTCCCGTGCATCTTCGTCGCAGTCTTCTTTCTACTCATCGGTACCGGCCCCACCAACGCTGCGTTGGTCAACTCCGTGAGCGCTGGAATCCGATCAACTGCTCTTGGCGGTGAACGTATTCGTCATCCATTTACTTGGCGACGCTTTTTCACCCACACTCATGGGCAAAGTGTCAGACAAGACCGGCTCTCTGCAAACTGCTTTTTGGACAGCCTTCATCGCCGCCGCTCTTTCTGGCGTGATCCTTATCTATGGCGCGCGCTTTGCTCCCCGCCTCAAATCGGCGGCAGTCGCTGTTCCGGGCCACTAGGAGATGCATCTGCTGTTCTGGATTTCCGGAAGCATCGTTGCGCTGGGATGGGCGATTCCCGTCATCCAGGCCATGTTCAACCTGCATCGCGTGGCCAACCTGGCCGATCCAAAGTGGGACCCGCCCGGCATCACGCCGATGCCGCCACTGACCATCGTGGTGCCAGCCCGCAATGAAGCCGCTGGTCTGGAACCAGCGATTCGATCATTGCTGCGCCTCAATTATCCGGACTATCAGATTATCGCCATCAATGATCGATCCACAGACGCAACTGGCGAACTCCTGGAGCACGTTTCTGACAGTTCGGAATCCAAGGGACGCCTGCGAGTGATTCATGTCCACCAACTGCCGCAAGGCTGGCTCGGCAAGACGCACGCCATGTGGCTCGGCGCTCAGCAGGGAAGCGGCGAATGGATCTTGTTCACCGATGCCGACTGCGTCTTCCATCCTGATTCGCTTCGACGCGCCCTCTACTATGCTCAGGTAACCAATGCCGATCACCTTGTGCTTTTCCCCACTGCGCTGGTTGAAACCTGGGGTGAGCGCATGATGATCTCGTTTACGCAGGTTACGGCCGGGCTGGCGTTGCGGGCTTGGAAAGTCCCCGACCCCAACGCGCGCGAATTCATCGGCGTGGGCGCCTTCAACCTGATTACCCGCGCAGCGTACAATCAGATCGGGACCTTCACCAGCCTTCGCATGGCTGTGGTGGATGATCTTCAATTAGGACAGGTGGTCAAACAGGCCGGTCTGCGTCAGGACGTTGTCTTTGGTCCCAATCTGGTCAGCCTGCGATGGGCCCGCGGAGCGCTTGGCGTGGTCCACAATCTGGAAAAGAACCTTTTCGCTTTCTTTGATTTTCGAATGAGCCTGGTGTTCCTAGCCTGCTTTGCCATCTTCTTCTCGTGCGTTTGGCCGTTTGTGGGAATGGTCTTCGCGTCCGGTTGGTCCCGAGCGCCATTTGCTCTGGCTATGGTGATGATCGTGCTTCAACATTTTCTTACCGAGCGTGTCTCCCGCATTTCGCCTCTGGCGATTTTTACCTTTCCGCTGGGAGCCGTGATCTTCGTGTTCACGATCCTGCGCTCAGCTTTTGTCACCCTGCGCGACGGCGCCATCACCTGGCGCGGAACAAAATATTCGCTGGAAGAGTTGCGCAGCCATACCAAACCCTTTCTGGCCGCGAATAAACGCGAACGAACGCAAATATAATTGCGCGCATCAATTGCGGGCCTGCAGAAAACAAGATCGGCATCTTGTCGTGTGTCGCACCCTACGGGGCCCTGATTTTTCGCTACGTTACCCAGGCCTGCCGGCCTGGGCTAACTCATTTCGCGCCTACGGCGCTGGTAAATGGGCAGTCCCGGAGATTCAAGTAGACTTGGAAAAAGAAAAATCCGCGTTCATCAGCGGTAGGGTTTTGGATTCGCATTTATTCGCGGCTCAACTACTACCGCACCAGATTCTTCAAAATGAAAATCGCATTGGCCGGACGCTCTGCCAGGCGGCGCATCAGATACGGATACCATTCCGTCCCGAACGGGACATAAACCCGGCAACCCCAGCCGTCCTTAACCAGCTTCTGTTGCAGGTCGCGGCGTATTCCGTACAGCATCTGGAACTCAAATGCGGATGTGGGAATCTTTTCTTTCTGCGCAAATTCAATCGTTGCCCGGATCATGTTCTCATCATGCGTGGCGATGCCATGATACACCCCGCTCTTGAGCAGCATCTTCATCAGCTTGATGTAATTTGCGTCAGTATCTTCCTTCTTCTCAAACGAGATCTCCGGCGACTCTTTATACGCGCCCTTGCACAGCCGCACCCTGATCCGTTCCGCCATCAATTGCTCAATGTCCTTCTCGCTCCGGAACAGATACGCCTGTATCACTGCGCCTACCTTCCCCGCGTTTTCGGGAGATGAATGCAGCTTGCGGACAAAATCCAGCGTTCGCTGCGTGTAAGGCGATCCTTCCATGTCAACGCGAACAAAATTGTTGATGCGCGCTGCATGCTGCACCAGCTTGGTCGCAATGTCGAAAGCCAGCGTTGGATCCACATCCAGGCCCATGTGAGTCAGTTTCATGCTGACATTGGCATCGAGCTTCTGGGCAGACATCTGGTCCAGCATCTGGTGATAGAGCTGCGCGCTATGGCGGGCTTCGTCGGCGTTGGTCACGTTCTCGCCCAGGTTGTCCACACTCACGCTCAGCCCAAGCTGGTTCATCGCCCGTGTGGCCGCCAGAGCGTCTTCGGTCGTGGTTCCGGCTACAAAGCGCCGGGAAAGCCGCTGGCCAAGCCAGGTCTTCTCCGCGGCTGAACGGATGGACTTGCTTTCGGATAGAGAGATAAAGGCAGCCCTTAACACAAGGCTCCAGGATGGGCGATGGACTCAGATTTACACATAGTAGGCAAACACATTTTTGTAACACAAAGATGCTGGATCGGGCGAGTTTCATCCGCAATCAACCGCCTGAGCGCAATCTTTTTGGAAGCAACACGTCACCGGCATGAGCGTTTATGATGAAGAAGAAGAGGTGGATGGCATGCGCAAAGATTTCCGTCCGGCGCTCGAACTGGCGCTCCAGCAGGCGCTTGAGTATCTCGACCATGTTGATCAGCAGCCGGTTGGGGCAACCGCATCTCTCAGCGAGCTGCGCGCGCGGACCTGTAAAGATTGGAACACTGAGGGCATTGACGCTCAGCAGGTTATCGCCGATCTCGTCCGCGACATTGCCGGCGGCCTGAATAATTCCGTCAACGCGCGTTTTTACGCCTGGGTCATCGGCGGATCGCTTCCATCGGCTCTGGCCGCGGACTGGCTCACATCCACCTGGGACCAGAATGCCGGCATGTACAGCGTTGCTCCCGCCGCCTCCGTGGTGGAAGAAGCCGTTGGAATATGGCTGAAAGACCTGTTTCGTCTGCCGACGGAAGCCTCGTTCGCCCTGGTGACCGGTTGCCAGATGGCAAATACAACGTGTCTTGCCGCAGCGCGTTCATGGCTGCTGAACCAGAGAGGATGGGACGTAGAACGCCAGGGGCTAGCCGGGTCGCCACCCATTACTGTTTTCTGCGGCATACGTCACGCCAGTATCGATCGCTCGCTCCGCCTTCTCGGCTTCGGTGACGCCTCACTCAAGCCTCTGCATACAAACCCATTCGGAGCCTTGAGTTCGGCAGCCTTTGAACACGCGTTGCAGGAATTAGATGGCGGCCCCGCGCTCGTACTGCTCCAGGCGGGTGACATTAACAGCGGTGGCTTTGATGACTTTGAGACTTTGATTGCCCTGGCGCGCAAATACGGAGCATGGGTGCATGTGGATGGCGCGTTCGGCATGTGGGCCACGGCCAGCCCTCGCTATGAAAAATTAGTGCGCGGCATGGAGAAGGCACACTCCTGGGCCACCGACGGGCATAAGTGGCTGAACGTTCCTTACGATTGTGGATACGCGTTTGTCGCCGAACCTGAGTCGCATCGCGCGTCCATGAGCTACCAGGCCAGTTATCTTTCTCACCAGAGCGAAGCCCGTGATCCGCTTGACTGGAATCCTGAGTTCTCGCGTCGCGGCCGTGGCTTTGCCAGCTATGCTGCGTTACGCGAACTGGGCCGCAACGGTGTGCGCGAGATGGTGGAACGTAATTGCGACTGTGCTGCGCAGATCGTGGCTGGGCTCGCCAAGATCGAACATGTTGACGTCTTATCGGAGCCGATCATCAACCAGGGCGTCGTGGCCTTCCGTGATCCGTCGGGCCAGCCTTCAGACTCCTGGAATGATCAGGTGATTGCCGCCATCGCACAGGAAGGAACATCCTTCTTCTCCGGCACAACTTTCAACGGCCGACGCGCCATGCGCATCAGCGTTTGCAACTGGCAAACATCTCCGGAAGATGTGGAACGTACTCTGGCAGGAGTACATCGAGCGATTAAAACATTGGTCGAGGAAAAAACTCTGAGCAAAGCGGCTCGTTGAAGCGGTGGAATGGCGGACGCCGCTCAGCCTGCTTCAAGCCTGTGCTATCAGTGCAGCTTCGCCCCATAAGTTTTGAGATACTTCATCCCGGTGTCACACATGACGGTCACGATGGTCGAGCCCGCCGGCATTTGCTCGGCAATTCGCAGCGAGGCCACAACATTCGCTCCGGTGGATGCGCCGGCAAACAGACCTTCTTCCCGGGCCAGACGAAACGCCATGGCGATGGCCTCATCGGTCGAAACCTTCTCTATCTGATCGGCAATATTCTCTTGCCAGAGCGGCACCACAAAGCCTGCTCCAATCCCGTCAATTTTATGAGAGCCGGCCTTGCCACCTGAAAGCACGGGCGACTCTGCCGGCTCCACAGCAACGATTTTGATGTGACCATCACGGTCGCGCAAGGCCTCGCTGATTCCACGCAGCGATGCCGCGGTACCTACGCTCTGAACAAAAGCGTCTATCGTTCCATTGTTCTGGCCTTCGGCCTGATCTTCTATCTGGCTTCGGATTTCATCCGCCATCTTGTGGTAAGCAGCCAGCTGGTCCCGGTTCTTCATCTGGTCCGTCCAGAATGCTCCGGTATTTTCCGCCACCACGCGCGCAGCCTCAATCATGTCTCTGGTCAGCTTTTCCGTCATGCCCCGGCCTTCACTTGGCAGGATCTGCATCCTGGCTCCCAGAACCTGCATATGGTCAAGCTTCTCCTTTGAAAACGCATCGGACGTCACGATGTGCAAAGGATACTTTTTCACCGCGCAGACCAGCGACAGTGAAACTCCAGTGCTGCCGCCTGTGTATTCCACGACGCTACCGCCGACCTTGAGCCTTCCATCTTTTTCAGCCGCTTCGATCATGGCCAGCGCCATGCGGTCCTTCATGCTGCCAGTAGGATTTTCGTTTTCCATTTTCAGCAGTATCCGGGAGCCATTCGCAGTACGTATATTGCGTAGCGCCATGAGGCGCGTGCCACCAATGCAATCGAGGATATTGTGCTGACGCTCTTTCACGATGCTGTTTCTCCAATTGCCTCGATAGGCAGCCGGGGCCGAAGTAGAACATGTATGAAGCAAGAAGAGCGGAAGCTCTTAACATAGGACAACGACCACAGGCTTTTCCAATTACTCAACTACCAAATTACTCAATTACCAATTTGTGCTACCTTCCGTGTTCTTCCAGAAACTTCTCCACCTCAATCGCCGCTGCGCATCCAGACCCCGCCGCCGTGATCGCCTGCCGGTAACGACGGTCCTGCACGTCGCCGCAGGCAAACACGCCAGGGATATTTGTCATGACAAAGTCCGTCGTCTTCAGGTAGCCATCCTGGTCCTGGTCCAGAATGCCATGAAACATTTTTGCGTTGGGAACGTGGCCAATGCCAAGGAACATGGCGCTGGTGGGAAAGTCCCACGTCTTCCCGGTTTTCAAATTGTGCAGCTTCAGCCCGGTTACTTCCTTGGCGGCGGGGTCATATACATCCAGCACTGCCGTGTCAGTCAGGAATTCAATCTTCTCGTGCTTGCGCGCGCGGTCCAGCATGATCTTGGAGGCCCTGAAGTGGTCGCGGCGATGAATGAGGGTAACTTTTGTGGCGAAGCGTGTAAGAAACAGTGCTTCTTCCATGGCTGAATCGCCGCCACCGACCACTGTGATTGGCTTGCCGTTGAAAAAGAAACCATCGCAGGTGGCGCAGGAAGATACTCCATGACCGATCAAAGCCTGTTCGCTGGGAAGCCCCAGCCATCGTGCCGACGCTCCACTGGCGATGATCAGCGTGCGCGACCGCACAATCTTGCCGGAACCAAAATCCAGCACGAACGGCCGCTGCGTGAGATCAGCCTTGGACAGATGTCCGGCCATAAACTCGGCGCCAAAACGCGTCGCCTGCTTGCGCATGTTGTCGATCAGATCCGGACCCTGTATGCCTTCGGGAAAGCCCGGAAAATTCTCCACCAGCGTAGTGAGTGAGAGCTGTCCACCCGGCTCATGGCCCTCAATCACAAGCGGCGTCAGGTTAGCGCGAGCGGCATAGATGGCTGCCGTAAGTCCGGCGCAGCCGGTGCCCAGGATCACAGTATCGCGAATGGAGTTTTCCATGCGTTCCTTTAGATTCATCTCTTTCGATTTAGTTTCAGCTCCCGCTAGGGCTGGTTTTTCTTTTCGGCCGGGCCTGGTGTTTTGATGCGGGGTAGTTGGCGAGGCGTCGAGCCAGTTAATGTCGTTGCCAATCGTATTTCGCAAAGCCATGGCTTTGCGATATTCAGACATGATGTCAGTGGCCTGGCGAAACAGTGGCTCGTACGCTTTCTGGTCCTGTTCCTGGCAGCGGGTGAGCACAATGGAAGCCTTACTGAATCGTTCCAGCCGTATGCGCGTGATCGGCGTATCCAGGGCAAGTACGCCGGCCGCGGCAACTGCTCCAGCGGTCACCCGGTCTTCCAGTGACAACTCATGAAACTGTTTGGGATCCCGGGTGCGGACCACGAGTGTTTCAACAATGTTGGTTTCATCGCTACTGATGGAGTACTGCGCTGTGAGCAGCGGCGACTCCACTGACATATCCTTGCGCAGGCGGACAAACCGTGAATCCTTGGAGTCTTCCACCGTGGCGCGACCACGCGAGACCTCAAAGTCGGGTGAGAAGGCCGGCTTCGCCGCTACCCTGGCAAACGCACTCTTGATCTCAGCTTGCTCTTCCTTGCCCGGCGCACAAACATTCAGGACGTTCACCTTCACCGGCGGTTGACCGGGTTGCTGAGTTGGCGAAGGAGAAACGGTGGGCACGGCCGTTGGAGCGGCCTTCTGCTCCTGCTGGCTCACGCCGAGTGAATTCAGGCAAAGCAGCAGGAACAGCGAACTGGAACATGGAAAGGTAGATTTCCGCACGCAGGAGATTTTAACATTCGCGGGTTGCGGCACAGCTTAGGTTCGCCGTGCCGCAGCCAGGCTTCATGTCTATTTCTTTGTGATCCACTCGTTGACCCAGCCGTTCACCGTCCTGTACCAGAGATCACTGTTTTGCGGTTTCAGTACCCAGTGGCCTTCGTCAGGGAAGTAGAGCATCTTAGATGGAACATCAAGCCGCTGGAGTGTGGTGAACAGTTGAAAGCCCTCGGAGACATCAAGCCTGTAATCAAGCTGGCTATGGACCACCAGTGTCGGCGTTTTGAACTTATCGGCAAACAGATGTGGCGACCATTTGCGATAGACTTCGCGGTTGGTCCATGGCGTGCCCTTGAACTCCCACTCGTTGAACCACAATTCTTCCGTAGATCCGTAGGCCGATTCCGCATTGAACATGCCATCATGTGACACCAGACACTTGAAACGGTTGGTGTGGCCAAGGATCCAGTTGATCATGTAGCCGCCGTAGCTTGCGCCCAGTGCGCACTCGCGGTCTTTGTCGGCGAAGGTGTAGGTCTTCTCCACGTAGTCCAGGCCGTTCATCAGATCAACATAAGGTTTGCCGCCCCAGTCGCCGTTGATGCCGTCAATAAACTGCTGCCCGTAACCGGTGGATCCGCGCGGGTTGATCATGACCACCACATATCCGTCGGCGGCGAAAAGCTGAGAATTCCAGCGATAGCTCCACTCATCCCCCCATGCGCCCTGTGGTCCGCCGTGAATCAGGAACTTCACCGGAAAGCGTTTCATTGGGTCAAATTGTGGCGGCTTCAGCAGGAAGCCCTGCACTTTGGCGCCTTCCGCGCCGGTGAACCAGAACGATTCCAGCGGGTTCATCTGGACTTTGCTCAACACGGCATCATTGAGATGGCTAAGCTGGTGGGCCTCTTTCTCTCCGATCGTCAGCTTGTAAATCTCGTTCGGCGCCATGGCTGACATGCGGCTGAACACCAGAGTCTTGCCGTCGCGCGAGATCTGCAACTCGTCATTGGCGCCGCGAGCGATCTCCTGCGCCTGATTCGGCTTGTCGATGTCAATCCGGTAGATGGGAACGTCGCCTTTATCTTCTGAAGTGAAGTAGATCGACCTGGAGTCCGGTGACCAGGCTATGTTCTCGATCCAGCGATCAAGATTCTCCGTCAGGTTCTGGATCTGTCCGGCTTTGCGGTCATAGATCACCAGACGGAAGCGATCACTCTCATATCCGCCGCGTGCCTGCATCCGCCATGCCAGATATTTGCCGTCCGGCGAATAGATGGGAGTTGAATCGCCACCCGGACTGGTGCTGATCTTCTTTGCACTGCCGCCCGTGATGGGGACTATGAAGATATCGTTATTGGTGCTGGTTGCGCCTACCTCATCAATGTTGCTGGTAAAGGCGACCTCTTGTCCGTCCGGAGAAATAGCGTAGAAATCCTGCCCACCCAGATTAAAAGGCGGCACATCATTTGAGCCCGGCGTTATGTCTTTGGCCACTCCGCCGGTGACCGGAACAACAAACAGGTGTGACACCTTTGCGGTCGAATAGGCATTCCAATGACGGTAGAGAAGTTTCTCAAAGACCTTGGCCTTCACTTTGCTGGCTGCCTGGTTTTCTTCACTGGACTTGTTGCAGAGATCGTCTGCGCAGCCGGGAAATACCTGCGACACAAAGACGATGTTCTTGCCGTCGGGCGACCAGATGGGGCCGTCGGCTTCGGTGGAGATGCTCGTGACCGCCTTCGGAGTGCCGGTGATAGATCCGGTATTTGCGTCAAAGTCCGCTACCCAGACTTGCGTGCTGCCGCCATGTCCACTGGTGAACAGGAACTGCTTGCCGTCCGGCGACCACCTGGGACTGCTTTCGCCTGCGGCATCAGCGGTGAGCTGGCGTGCCTCGCCTCCGGCCGTGGAGACTGCCCCCAGTGGAACAACCCAAAGATGGCTGGTTTTCTTGTTCTCATTGAGGTTGACATCCACAGCGGAGAACAATACCCATTTGCCGTCGGGCGAGAGCGCCGGTCCCCCCACCCGCTTCAGCGCCATCATGTCTTCAAACGTGAATGGGTGTTTCCTGGGTGCGGAAGGGGCTGCCGGCTTGGGAGCGGTTTGTGGCTTGCCGCCTGCCTGGGCAAAGCCCTGAGCAAAGATTGCCAACGTGAGTACAATATTGGAGATAATCGAGTACCGGCGCACCGGGACCTCCTGAAAGCACGATCTTAGACAGCACGATAGTGTAAACAGCTTTGCTGATTCGGGCTAGTATCCATAGTGCGTACCACTTCTTGCATAAGAGGGACTTGACCATGATTTCCTGCCGCTTCGCCCTGCGTGCCTGCTTTGTGCTCCTGACGCTTTCTCTGCCGATGGCCATCCATGCTCAGACGAACTGCGATGAGGGCGCCGGCCCGCTTCGTACGGAACAGCCCAAAGGCCTGACCGTCCAGGAAGTGATTGAAAAATTCGCTGCCCGCGAGGCCATCTTTAAAGCAGCTCGCAACGAATACAACTACACCCAGGACATCACGGTGCAGGAGCTGGACGGCAACACGGTGACCGGTGAATTCCGCCTGGTGCAGGACGTGGTTTATGACGATAAAGGCAATCGCATTGAGAACGTTAAATTCGCGCCACAACCGTCATTGCGCCAGATCGGGCTGACCCGCGAAGACTATGAAGATTTTCGCAACAAGCTGCCTTTTGTCCTGACTACGGAAGATATTCCCAAATACAACCTGCTGTACGTGGGCGCGCAAAAAGTGGATGAGCTTGATACGTATGTGTTTGATCTCGCACCGAAAACCATTGAAAAAGGCCAGCGGTATTTTCAAGGCCGCGCCTGGGTTGATGCCAAGGATCTGCAAGTGGTGAAGTCGTGCGGCAAGACCGTTCCGGAGACCAGGGCGGACGCAAGCAACAACAAGAAAAAGAAAAACGTGGATGAAAACCTGAACCCCAAGTTTGTCACCTATCGCGAGCAGATTGACGGACAGTACTGGTTCCCCACGTACACCAGCGCGGATGACATTCTTCACTTTCGCACCAATGACGTGCATATCCGCGAAATCATCAAGTACACCAACTACAAACGGTTCGGCTCGAAAATCAAAATCATTTACCAGGGCGAGGCCCCCAAAGACCAGTCAGCTCCGAATGCGAATGCCACTCCCAAGAAGCCATGATCTGGAGGCCAGAGCCGCGGGCGGTGACGGGACTGCTCGCTGGATGTAATAAACCTGTAAAAGCAGAGCTGTACCGGAGAAAATTCAACAACGCACGGCGGGTGTGCCGCATCACATCTAGTGGGAGAATCCCGTCCAATCATGAATATTCGTAGCTTCGTATCGTGGAGCGTGCTTGCAATCGCTTTGACGTTTGCCGGCCCTGGGCGCCTTGCAGCCCAAACCAATTGTGATGAAGGCAACGGTCCGCTCAACTCGGCCAAGCCTTCCGTAGATCCGCAGAGCATCATCCAGAAGTTTGCCGCCCGTGAAGCCGTGTTCAAAGAAGCGCGCAACCACTACACTTACACCCAGGAAATTGTCGTGCAGACCCTTGACGGCGAAACTGTGGACGGTGAATTTCGCCAGATACAGGACATTACCTATGACGACAAGGGTGCACGCGTTGAGAGTGTGAAATTCGCTCCCATGGATACGCTTAAGCGCATCATGATGACCAAGGAAGACTTTGACGATTTTCGCACTCGTTTACCCTTTGTACTGACCACAGAAGACCTGCCTCAGTACGACATCATTTACGTCGGCCAGCAGAAGGTGGATGAACTCGACACTTTTGTTTTTGATGTGGCCCCCAAAAAGTACGATAAGAATGGCGGACCGCGCTTCTTTCAGGGAAGAATCTGGGTGGATAATCGCGATTACCAGATTGTGAAGACCTGCGGCAAGAACGTCCCAGACATTCACAAGAAGAACAGTGAAAACCTCACGCCCAAGTTTGTGACCTATCGCGAACAGATTGACGGTGAGTACTGGTTCCCAACCTATACCAAGGCCGACGATGAACTACGCTTCCAGGCCGGCGACGTTCACGTTCGCGAAGTAGTGAAGTACTCAAATTACAAACGCTTCGGCGTGAAAACGCGCATTATTTATAAGGGCCAGGTGCAGGACAAGCCGCAGCCTACGCCGCAGCCAACGCCCCAGTGACGGTATTTGGTATTTAGTAGTTGGTATTTGGTAAAAGCGTAGATGGGATTTACTAACAACAATCGCTCACATCCCAATCAGTTCTCCAATTCGAGAGGGCATCTGCGCTTCTTCGTGCGGTATTCGGTTGGCGACAAGCCGATACGCAAGCGTACTTGCTTTTGGAGTTTCCGAAGTGCAGGAGTATTCAATTCGACGCAGGCCGCTGGAGCGTTCCACACGTCAGCAGTTGATGCATCTACAGCATAGTTTCCGATTACCATGCTGCCGCTGGGAGCACCTGCCCAATAGGCTGTGAAAAAGTAGAAGCGCGGGTCGCGAGAATCCAGGCCACCCTCAAGGCCGAACTTGGGCAAGTGCTTTGTTCTGGCGGGCAGCGCGGCTAGAACGAGTTGCCTTGCTTCAATCACTGTTACAAGATGCGCTGTTGTATCCCTGGCCCGAGTGGGAGTACAAAGACCCATCACCATCATCAGTAAACAGGGTGCTAGAAGCTTCACGGCAGCAGTTTACGCCAGATCGTAGCTAATTTGGATTTCATCGGTTTTCACCAAAAACCAAATACCAAAAACCAATGACCGCTTTCTCAATGCTTAATGATCCACATGACCCACCCGGCCACGAACATGCCTCCGATGAACACGGCAAAGCAGTAAGCGCCATAGCGGACCATCTCGCGGGGATTGTTGCGGAAACAGATTCCGAACACGATGGATGAGAACAGGGCGAAGAGAAAAGCGGCGGTGAAGTGGGAAACCTGCATGGTTAATTAGCTACTCTTTCCTTCCAATGGCAATGTGGTAGGCATCCACAGCGGAGATGATATTGAGAAGTCCGGCAACGGCAATGAACTTGGTTCCGTAGTCAGCCGTGGCAAAAGAAATCTGGTTGGCGCCCAGATCCATAATGCGGCTGAGGATGTAGAGCCCGCCATTGCCAAGATCGCTCACAAAAGCCAGAATCTCCAGCAGATCTCCGGCGTTTTGCTGATAGATCTTTCCTTTCATCGCCAGGCCGAAGCAGAACATGGCTACAACGGAGATCATCAGAAGCAGGCCGCGTATCCAGCGCTTCTGTACGAAGTGTCCTGCGCCTGGAATCAGCCACGCCAGGGCCGGCGCGACAATCGACATGGAGGTCACCGGCGCTGCCGCCGGTCGGGATTGAGTTGTGCTTGTTGGAGTATCTGCCATTAAATCAAAACCAGTTCGCGTTGTATTTTACCTGTAACTTCTGCTGCGCCGTTATGAATCAGTACATTCACTTCGCTGCGCACGCCGAACTCGGGCAGGTAAACGCCCGGTTCAACGGAAAAACATGTATTCGGGATGATCTCGCGCTCGTCCTTGGTTTCCAGATTGTCCATGTTGGCGCCGTTACCGTGAACGTGCTCGCCAATGGAATGCCCGGTGCGATGCACAAAAAATTCCCCATAACCCGCATTGCTGATGTGCTCGCGTGTGGCCTGGTCCACTTCCCATCCCGCAATGCGTCGCTTGCCGGCATAGGCCTCCTGGACCTTCTTTACGCCTGCGTCACGCCCACCGCTCACGATGTTGAATATTTCTACGTGCCGGTCAGTCGGCGTGCCGATCACACCCGTCCAGGTGATGTCGTAGTACACGGCGTGGGGAGTATTTTTCTTGCCCCAGACGTCCAGCAGAACGAAGTCGCCTTCATGAATCTGCGCTGAGCTTTCTGCCTTGGGTTCATAGTGCGGGTTGCCGCTGTTGGCGTTCACCCCGACAATCGGCAGGTCTTCCGTGACAATGCCCTCGCGCTTGAAGTTCTCGGCGAACCATTGCTGGATCTCAAATTCAGTTACGTTTCCAGCGCGTACACGCCTGCCGATTTCCTTGAATGCTTCCGGGATGAGCCTGTCAATCACGTCGCGCGCGGCGTAGTGGCTGTCTATCTGTTCCGGCGACCATGCCGCCTCAAAGCGCGCCACCAGGTCGCCCGAACTTACCACTTCTTTGCCAAAGCTCTTTATCAGTTCCACCGTGCCGGCATCCACCAGGCCGATATAGGGAATCAGGTTGTTGGGCGAATACTGCATGGCCACCGTGCGGTAACGCACCAGCATGGCTTGCAGATTGTCCCATAGCTCGCGCCACGACGAATAAACGCGCTTGGTCCCCGGAAGTGAGTCGAGGTGTCCGGCTTCAATGCGATGCACCAGCTTCACCGGCTCGCCTTCACGCGGGATCACGTAAAACCAGCGGCGCGTAACCATCAGGCTTTCCGGGATGTCCAGAACCTTGTAGGCGATGGGATCGCGGTGATGGTGGTCATAGAAAAGCCAGGCGTCAAAGCCTCGCTCATGCAGAGCAGTCTGGATTGCTTTCAAGTCCATAGGGCGGTTTATCTATTTAAACACATCTGGTGTTTGTTGCCAGAATGGCGGGGTCTCCGGACGCGGAGGTATCTTTCTGTCCGTTGCCTAAAGGTCAGGGTATTGCTGTCAAAGTGCATGTACCTGGCGTGGCTCCAACGTTACATTGACCGGTGATTTTACACTGAGTAGCATACCGCCAGAAGTTCCGGTTGTTTGCAGGCGATGTCACATGGCCCATACGCCGACTGTATTGCAGAAAAGGAAGGTAAGATTGAACGTTCTCTGGCCGATTTCAAGAAGAATTACACTCCCATCCTATCGAACACCTGAAAACCTGGAATTACATCGAGCCACCTCTGCCTGTCTGGCGGCAGCGGCAATCGTCCTAATGGTTGTTCTCTCTGTACTCACAGGTTGTGGTGGCGCAATGAAGCCATCAGCGGCAGTTCCTGCTATGGCGTTCGCCTCCAACCGTACCGTAAGCGGCAGCGATGCTTCTCTTGGCATTACGAACATCTGGGTTGTGAATCAGTCCGGATCCGTCCCGACTCCGTTGACGAAGATTTCTACCACAAACGTGCAAAGTAGCGAAGCAGCGTGGTCTCCTAATGGCAGCAAAATCGCTTTCAGCTCTTCCCGGGCTCTGGACGGCAGCGATGCAGCCAATACAAACTTTGCGGTTAACGTCTGGATCATGAATGCGGATGGCTCCGCCCCCACGCCGCTAACGCACCTCAGTGTGCCCAGCGCTTTTTCACCGCGCTGGTCGCCGGATGGCAGCAAGATTTTGTTTGAATCATTCCGGGCACTGGACGGCAGCGACGCGAGTAATACAAACGCCAATCACAACCTCTGGATCATGAATGCAGATGGAAGCAATGCAATCCCACTCACCCGACTTACGGCTGCTGGTGCAGGGGTCACAAATGGCAGCTGGTCGCCGAACGGAGCAAAAATCGCTTTCGCAAGCGCACGCGCACTGGATGGAACTGACGCAACGGGTGCAGATCAGAACATCTGGTTCGTGAATCCGGATGGTACCGGCGCTGTTCCAGTGACCAGATTTACGGCTCCGCTGGTAGGCACTGCCCTGTCCCCAACCGCCTGGTCTCCCGATGGTACAACTCTGGCTTTTGAGTCGCAGGGAGCGTTTGACGGAAGCGACGCCGCCGATCTCAATAGCACCACCAATCTTTGGCTGGTGAATGCCGATGGATCGAATGCCAGACCGCTGACCCGGCTCACTGCAGCAACAGCGTTGTTGTTTCCTTACGCATGGTCACCAGACAGCCACAGGATTGCTTTCTCATCGGTGGCCGCACTCAATGGTTCTGACGCCCTGAATGCAAACTCCACTTCGAATGTATGGGTCATTAATGCGGATGGAACCGGTAGAACCGCGTTGTCAGGACTCACGGCAGCAAAGGCTGACAGCTTCATTAATGGGTGGTCTCCAGATGGAACAACGCTGATTTTTGAATCCAGACGCGCACTCGATGGCAGCAATGCAGTGAGCACAAATGCCGTTGATAACATTTTCGTGATCAAGGCAGATGGCACGGGATTAACGCCTGTAACCGCTTTGGCAAACGCTCAGAGCTCTGATGCCGCGGTCAAACCGTAGAGTTTCAACGTTGTACAGGAGCCAGGGTTCATGGCCTCGCAATGAGGGCATGGGACTGGCTCCCTTTTTTACACCTTCACGCTTTCGGCTGCCTTTGCCGTCCGCATGAATACCCGGTCATACACCAGCAGCAGTACCGCTGTCAGAACACCCACGCCCGTAATTACCAACCACATCCCAGTTGGCTGATGGGTGACTTCACCAAAATGATGAATCAGTTTTCCGCCAAACCAGCCGCCAACCAATGAGCCGATTCCAATCGGCATGAAGGCAAAGCCCAGATATGTGCCTTGCTGTCCTGGAGGCGCAAGCCGTGAGACATATTCGTAATACCGTGGCGACAATATGATTTCACCCAAAGCCACACCGACGAGCGCAAGATATGCCATCGCGACTGAAGGATGAATGATCAACGGAATCCAGGCAAGAGCTGAAACCAGGGTTCCCAGCGTGACGGCACGAAAGGCAAGGACTTTTTGCAAAAGAATACCAATGGCAACAGTGAGTGAAATCACCATGATGGGGCCAGTGCCCAGCATGAATGACGTATCCGCTTTCGGGTCAACGTAATCGTGGACGTAAAGGGGAAGCGTAAGGAATTCCTGCCAGTAAACAATCCAGTACCCGGAGAAGATCACAAGGAACCACATGAAGCGGTTTAGGCCAGCGAACACTAGCAATAGAAGAACAAGCCAAATGTACCCGGACACGGCAAAATGGGAAATGAACAGAGGATATCTTGAGGACTAAGGCAACCAGGCATACCGGCAAGATCAACCGATAATTACCCAGTACGATGCAGAAGTTCTTGAGCGTCTGCAAAATGCTCGGTGGCGGAGCGTCGTCGGCCTTCCGTGGATCGCGGAAGAATATAACAACCACAAATAACATGAGAAAGACGCTGAAAGCCGCCACGCGAAAAACATTTTCCACGCGCATGTGATTCTGGACCCACGAAGCAGTGTAGGGACCTGCTGCCCCACCGACATTTACGAGCGTGTAGTAAATCGAAAATCCAATCGAGCGGACATTGTCTTTAGAGGCTCGTGCCGTTGTGCCCACCACGGATGGCTTGACCATCGCCACGCCGAGGGCAGGGAGGATGAGAACTATTGTTACGAGCGTCGATACGGACATGGTCGAGCGAATCGGGGCAAGCCATGGAGCATCGAGAGAGCCGAGTAGAAAATACGAGCCGCTTAGAATCAGATAGGCCAGTGCAAGTGCACGGCGAAATCCGAGTTTGTCAGCGATCGTTCCCCCGAAGATGGCCAAAAACCAAACCCAGCCACCGAATTGTCCGCTGAGGCGAACTGGCTTCCTGCGAAGAAAATTTGAGGTTTTCGTGCAGATAACGCACGATTACGGTGAACACCGCGTAATACGACAGCCGTTCAAACAACTCAGTGATGTTGGCGACCCAGAAAGGCCGCTCAAACCCGGTTTTGATCTCACTCAATCGCTGGGAAAAGGACAATGCTGGCTCCTTGGCTACAGCCGGTGGCTTTACTTCCTCAGCGCAGATTGCAGCCTTTGCCGCACCTGCTCCGCGCCGATGCCACTCACTCGTATGACTTTGGTTCTGCTGGTTTCGCCGCTGGCTATGGTAATGGACGAACGCCCGATTGCAAATAAATCTGCAAAGAATTCGATCACGGCCTGGTTTGCCTTGCCGTCGACCGGCGGAGCGGTCAGGGCCAGCTTGAGCGCGTCGCCTACCATGCCCGTGATCGCGTCTTTGCGCGCGCGAGGGTGCACTTTTACGGCAAAGCTGACACCGGTGGCGGATTCCTTCAGTGGAACCATAGTGAGTGAATGGCCTCCCGCAAGCGCATTTACGGTTTAGGTCGCGATCCGAAAATTGCCGATCCCACGCGCACGCAGGTAGAACCTTCTTCGATGGCGACTTCAAAGTCGTGCGACATTCCCATGGAGAGCACGTCCATCGAAATCTTTGGCAGCCTGCGCAAGGCAATGGTGTCGCGCAGATCGCGCAGTGTGCGGAAGTAGAGACGAGCACCCTCGGGATTTTCAGTGAATGGCGGAACGGTCATCAGTCCGCGAACTTGTAGATGTTCCAGTTTGGCGGCGCCAAGGAGCAGCTCTTCCAGCTCCGGTGAATCCATCTCAACGCCGGCCTTGCTCTCTTCATCGCTGACTTTGATCTCAAGCAGCACCGGCAGTGTCCGGCCAAGCTGCTTCGCCGCTTCGTTGAGCTTTTCTGCGAGCCGCAATGAATCCACTGAGTCCACAGCCTGAAAAGCTTCCACGGCTTTTTTGGCTTTATTGCTTTGCAGATGGCCGATCAGGTGCCACTCGGCGTCTTTCAGTTCTTGCAGGGCTTCCTGTTTTTCTGCGAATTCCTGTACGCGGTTTTCGCCAAACACTCGCAGACCGGCTTCATAGGCCTGGCGAATACGCTCCGGCTCAACCGTTTTGGTCACCGCCATCAGCGTGATCTCATGCGGATCGCGTTTGACGCGCGCGGCCGCGGCTGCCATGCGATTGCGGATTCCGGCAATATTGTCAGCAATGGACATTGGTGAAGATTATATGTTCCGATGACTTTCGCCGCATCGCTCTGGTCGCTTGCCGGGCATTGGGGGAATCTCGCCGGCAAGCCGAATCCGAAATCTCAACCCTATGACTTCCGGTTTTCGCTGGTGACCAAAGTTTGAACCGCCCTTTTGCGAACAGCTGCATAATACCTCCATCAAGTCTGCGACCGATTGGGGGAACTGTGGATCGAAATCAAGCATTTGTGCGGAAAGCATTCCGGGCTTTTTGCTGCACCACGATGTTTGTGTTGGCGGTCTTGCCCGCTCAGGCTGCTGACAAGGATGTGGTAATACGCCAGGCACGGGCTGCCTACTACAGTCTTAACGGCGAGGGCATGCAGCAATTCCAATGCAACATTATGCCCAATTGGGAAGTCTTGCTGGCCGACCCGTTCAAGGCGGACCCGGCAGCCCTCGGTCGAGCAGTGCAAAAACTGAACCAACTGCGCTTCTCTGCAACCGTTCCCTCCCAGGGCGACGCCAAAGTCACGCATAACGAAATTCCGGCCGACAACAAACAAATGGCTGACGGACTGACTCAGATCTACAGCGGCATGGAGCAAATGGTCGTGGGATTTTTTCAGACCTGGTCCGTCTTCGTCATCAGTCCCGGACTTCCTGAAGCTGGAAGCACCTTCCAATTGGAAGAAATCCCGTCGGGCTACCGCATCTCCTACAAGGACGGCACTGCAGATGTGGTTACCCAGATGAATAAGGACTTCTCAATAACCTCAACCGCGGTTAGCTCCAAAGAGTTTGACAGTACGCTCCAGCCGCTTTTCAAGCAAACCGCCAAAGGACTTCTGCTGTCCGGCTATCAGGCCATCTACAGCGGCGCCTCGGCGGCCGAGAAAACTGAATTGCAGGTCAAAATTGACTACCAGCAAGTGGACGGCTTGCAGTTGCCAAAAACGTTGGACTTGCAGGGTTCTTACGGCGGTAATCCGTTTAAAGTTGAAGTCGCGTTCTCCGGATGCCACGCAGACCATCGGTAACGGACAGATGATCAATTTTCTTCCTGGTGTCCGGTCGTGGCGGCAGCATTGCAACCGGCAAGGCGAGCAACCAGCAACCACCCTTCGACAAAAGGCCGGCAGTCGAAATCTGCGGATGAGTCTAAGCTTCGGCCATGAACTTCGCGCCGCCTATTTACTCGCCGATTGCTGTCCGCTCCCAACCGCAAAGCCGGGATCGGTGATCTTCAGCGTGTCTTCTTTCGGAGCATACTTCTTGACCTGTTCGCCAATCTCACTCGCCTTGCCAATAATGACGAACACCAGATTGTCCATGGGGTAATACTGTTTGATTACGCGTTGCGCATCCGCCAGTGTCATGGCATTGATTTTGGCGTAAAGCCCGTCAATGTCGGTGCGATCAAGTCCGTAGAACTCCAGGTCTGCAACCACTCCGGCAAGCTGTCCGGCGGTCTCGAGTTCAGGTGGGAACTGTCCCTGGATGTAGCTCTTCGCCGACTTCAATTGCTCTTCCGTGACGCCCTTTTCCTGTACCTGCTTAAGGATTTCCAGAGTCTTGTCGATGGCTTCCACCGTAGTCGCGTTCTTTGTGTAAGTGGAAATGAAGAACGGGCCCGGCATCTTACGTTGATCGAAACGTGAGCCCGCGCCATACGTCAGTCCGGTTTTGATGCGGAGCTCGGAATTCAGCATGGATGTAAAGCGTCCGCCAAAGAGTGTGTTGACCACATTCAGATAGACGCGGTCGGCGTTGGTACGGGCAATGCCCACGTTGCCGATTTCGAAATAGGTCTGCGTGGAATCCGGCTTGTCGATCAGCAGGAGCTTCTTGCCCGTGAATGCCGCGGGTTGAGGAACAGCAGCCGCAGCCGAAGTCCGCGCCGGCCATGCCTCAAACTTCTGCGTGAGAAGTTTTTCCATCTCCGGCGTGGAGAAGTCGCCTGCCACGGCCAGAATCACGTTTCCCGGCGTGTAATAGGACTGATAAAACTTCAACACATCATCCCGTGTGATGGCCGCCAGCGTGGTCTCATCACCGCCGGTCGGGCGTCCGTAAGGGTGGCCGCCGAACAGGTATGAGTTGAAGTAGGTTCCCAGGACCGCCTGTGCCTGATCTTTGGACGCCTTCAATCCGTCGGCGCGCTGTTTCAGCAGCTTGGCAAATTCGTCCTGGGGAAACGTCGGGTTCATCAGCACGTCAGTCAGCAGATCCAGACCTTTATCGATATCTTTTTTCATGATCTGGGCTGAGATGGTGGTGAAATCAAAGGACGCGCCGGCGTTGAATTGGCCGCCGATGAAATCCAGTTCCTGTGAGAACTGATCTCCCGTGCGTGTCCTGGTGCCCTTGCGCAGAAGGTTGGCGGTGATGGAAGCCGTGCCATCTTTGCCCGCTGCGTCGCCAGTGCCACCGGCTTTCACTATGAGATGAAAGCCGATCAGCGGCACCGTGTGCCGCTCCACCAGCAGCAGCGTCATTCCGTTCTTGAGCTTTACCTTTTTGTATGGAGGCAGCTTGAGCGAAGGTGCGGTGTCCACGGCGGAAGCAGCCAGCGTGAGCGCCAGAGTGAGCAACACGATTTTTGCAGTATGTCTGATCATGAGTTTCTCCTTGGCTGCCTAGTGTTTTGCTGCATCGGATTTGGCTGAATCGGATTTGCCTGAATCGGCGTTTAGCCGCATTGGTTTTCTCGGCCGGTTTTTCCGGAACCAAAGTGGCCACGGTGCGGTTCTTCTCGCCGAAGTATTTCTCCGCCACGCGCTGCAGATCAGCCTTGGTGACTTTGTTGTAGCTGTCCACGGCGGTGAATAGCTTGTGATAGTCGCCGAAGAAAACTTCATACGCGCCCAGCGTGTTGGCGCGTCCGCTGATAGTGCTCATCTGGCGGTAGAAATTGGCCAGTACAATGTTTCTGGCCTTCTCCAGTTCCTGGTCGCTGACAGGTTCTTTCTTTACCCGATCCAGCTCTTCATAAACCGCCTTTTCAACTGCCGTTGGATCAACACCGGCCTTGGGCTGTGCCGTAATGTTGAACAGGCTGGGATCGAAGGAGAACCCAAAACCGCCGTTGATCCCGATCGCCAGTTGATCCTTGTCAACAATTCGTTGATACATGCGCGAGCTTTGTCCGCTGAGAAGAATGGTTTGCAGAAGGGTGAGAGGGTACTGGTCCGGCGAGGCCGATTCCGGCACGTGATACGCCATCATCAGAATCGGGAGCTGGGCATATTTCTTCACCGTCACGCGGCGTTCGCCCATCTGCTCCGGCTCGGCAGTGGTGACCTTGGGCGGCGGCGCATGAGAGGGGATGGTCTCAAACTTAGTTTGCGCCAGCTTGAAAATCTCGTCGGCAGTAACGTCTCCCACAACCACCAGGGTGGCATTACTGGGCGAATAGCCCATTTCAAAATGATGTTTCAGGTCCTCCATGGTCCAGTTTTCAATATCGACCATCCAGCCCACAACCGGCCATTGATAAGGGTGCGCGCTGTAGGCCGTGGCGTAAAGCTGTTCAAAAAGAATGCCTGCGTTGTTCGCGTCGACTGATGTGCGCCGCTCAGAGGCCACCACGCCGCGCTCCGAAGCAATGATCTTGGGATCAAAGCTCAGGTTCTCAATTCGGTCAGCTTCCAGGTCAAAGACCAGGTCCAGCGCCGATCGCGGAAACCAGTCCTGATACACCGTGGTGTCACGATTGGTATATGCGTTATTGGATCCGCCTGCGGCTTCCATGGTGCGATCAAATTCTCCCGGCCCATACTTTTTGGCGCCGTTGAACATCATGTGTTCAAAAAAATGCGAGATGCCCGTGGTCCCCGGCCGCTCATTGCGCGACCCGATACGGTAGAAGGTGTACATGGCCACATTGGGAATGGTGTGGTCTTCCTGCACCAGAACTTTCATTCCGTTCTTAAGCGTTGTGGTTTTAACGTCGAAGGTTTGCGCGTTCGCCGTGGATACGATGAGCGATGCGCAGGTTATGACAATGATGTGGAACCACAGTCTTCTCATGGGTGCTCCGAATCGATCTGAATATGCTGGGGCTCCCGATTAAGCATTCAATCGGACGCACACAGGGGGTTGCTGCTCAGGTTCTTGCACAGACGGAAAAAGTCTTGGGAAGGTTAGCACAGCCAGAGAAGCCGGTTGCGGGAATAATATGCGATCGTTGGGGAAATTGCGTCTGTTTAGTCTGGAGCGATCTGCGTGCCCTGCGCGGATACCAGTTGCCAGCGGCCATGGTGTTCCACGTAGACGTGGGTATAGCGGCTGTTCAGGGCGAATCGCGCTCCATTGAGATGCCCGCTCATGTAGGTCCTTCCGGTAACCACGGCAGTGTTGTCGTAGAGGCGCACACGCTTTTCCGATGCTTCGATGGTTTCAAATTTGAGCATGCCGGAACGCAGCACGTCCATGAACGCGTCGCGAGTGACTTCAGAGCCGCTCATTACATCGATTAAAAGCACATCCTTGCCGAGTATCTGTTCCAACACGTGCAAATCCGCGGAGGTGAGGGAAGTGAAGAATTGTTGCTCAGCTGCCAGGGGATCGACTGCGGTCTTCATAGTTCAACTATAGACCAAAAAGGCACAGGCTGGGCAAGCCCGTGCCAGTTCGAAAACGTCGTGATGCGCCTATTTCACTTCCCCTACTTCTTTTCCGCTGTTTCTTTTCCGCTACTTCTTTTCGGCCTCAAGGGGCTTGCGGGCGAAGTGAAACAGGGAATAAGCCAGCAATCCAAACATAATCACGGCAACCACATTGTTGTTGGCCAGGGCAGGAATCTTCTGGCCCCAGGCGATGGAGTTTTCCGGCAGCCAATGTTTGGCTTCCGCCACCTTGATGACCATACCGGCAAGCCCCACGATTCCGCCCGCTGCAATCAAACCGCTTGAATAAAGCGATCCGGGGCTGACCTCGCTCTCCTCCACCGATTCTCCGGCGCGCTTGCCCTGATATTCCACCAGCCAGCGGACCACGCCGCCGCAGAAGATCGCCAGTGTGGTAGCGATGGAGAGATAAAATCCGACCGCAAATGATAGAGACCGTATCCCCAGCAACTCAACCGCGATCACCATGAATACGCCCAGAAGAATCAATCCCCACGGCAGCCTCCGTTGCAGGATGCCGTTGATGACCGTGGCCATCAACTGGGCCTGTGGCGCCGCGGCACGCTCGCTGCCGATCCCCTGAATCCACTGCACTTCAAACTTGCTGGTTTGCGGGTTGTAGAAATAGTAGCCGTTGGGTACCGTGGGCGAATTGATGGCGGTATAGAGCGTCATGCCCTGAACTGATTCGTCTTGCTTGGCTTGCGCCGCTCCCGCGGTCCTGGCCACGGTGACGGGCACGGTCTGGCGCTCAAACTTTCCCGCATAGGGCGCCACTCCTGTCGGCAAATTCTGCGCGTCGATCGCGATGCTCGCGGGACGGAACTCTTCCAGGCCGGTATTCATCAATCCCAGCGTGAGGCCGATCGACACAACCGAAACGGTCACGCCGACCATCAGTGCCAGCTGTTGCTTGGCGGGAGTGGCGCCGACCAGAAAGCCGGTCTTTAAATCCTGTGATGTGTTGCCGGCATTGGCTGAGGCAATGCACACCACACCGCCGATCGTAATTGCCAGGGCGGAGAAAGCGGTGCCTGTCCAGCCCATCACCAGGAACATGGCACAAGTGGCCATCAGGGTGGCAATCGCCATGCCGGAGATCGGGTTGGAAGAGCTGCCAATCAGGCCGGTGATGCGCGAGGAAACGGTGACAAACAAGAAGCCAAAAACCACCACCAGCAGGGCGGCGAAGAAGTTATTCAGTCCGCCCGTCTCCGCATTGTGGATGGGGAAGAACGTGAGCATGCTCCACATAACCACAAGGAGGACGCCTGCTCCGATCAGCGCCCATTTCAAGCTGATATCGTTGTCAGTGCGGCGAAGGCCAGCGGCCCCTGCCGCTCCTTTCGCCAAGTCCTTTGCGCCGGCACGCAGCGCATTCACAATGGTGGGAATGGTGCGCAACAGAGTGATGAGCCCGGCGGCTGCCACCGCTCCCGCGCCGATGGGCCGTATATAAGCACGGTATATCTCGTCAGGAGACATGTCAGCGATCAGCTTGGTGCCAGGGAAGATGGCTGTGGTGGCGTGGCTGCCAAAAAACTTGATTGCCGGCATGACCACCAGCCACGCAAACGAGCCTCCGGCCACCAGCACACCGGCGATTCGCGGCCCAATGATATAGCCAACACCCAGGTATTCTGAGGTCGTGTTAGCGCGCAACGAAGATCCCGGAAACCAGCCAGGTGTGTAAGTGGGCGTGCTGGGCCAGAGAGAAAACATATTTTCGTTCTGGAAAAGCGTATAGAGGGCGCCCAGTCCAAGTCCGGCAAAAACGCGGCTGGCAAAAGAGCCGCCTTTATCGCCCGCAATGAGCACGTCAGCACAGGCGGTTCCCTCGGGATAAAGAAGATTGCCGTGCTCCTTCACAATCAGCTGGCGGCGCAGGGGAATCATGAACAGTACGCCCAGCCAGCCGCCGATAAATGCCAAAAGAAAAATGCGCGCGTATTCCAGCGGGAAGCCGAGAAAGATCAGCGCTGGAAGGGTAAAGATCACTCCACCGGCCACAGATTCACCTGCCGAACCTGTGGTCTGCACGATGTTGTTTTCCAGAATGCTGGCTTTGCCCAGCGCCCGCAAAACGCTGATGGAGAGAACGGCGATTGGAATGGAAGCGGAAACCGTAAGTCCGGCGCGCAAGCCAACGTAAACCGTTACGGCACCGAAGAGAATTCCAAACAAGCCACCAAACAGTATCGCCCTGGGGGTGAATTCCGGACGGGTTTCATCCGGGGGCACATACGGTGCAAATTTCAGCTCTGTTCCGGCTTCCTGGATTTCTGCCACTTGTTCCTCCATAGATTGCGTGTCTCTGCGTTGCGTGTAAGGGGTCGCCGAAAGTTAGCACAGGAACGGCTCATATACAACAAAAGCGTGAATGCGTGAATGTAACTGGATAAGGATCAAATACCTCGTACCATGCCGCCGTCCACCAGCAGGTTCTGTCCGGTGATGAAAGAGGCGTCAGGCGAAAGCAGAAAAGCCACCACCCTGGCCAGTTCGCTCACCTTGCCTTCGCGCCCCAAAGGAATCTTTTCCACGATGGACTTGTCCACCGGATAGCTATCCACAAACCCCGGCAGCACTGAATTAACGCGAATGCCGTGTGCGGCTGCTTCCTGGGCATGGAGTCTGGTCCACGATGCCAGCGCGCTCCGGAATATGCTGGATGTCGGCCGGCCCAGCTCTGGCTGCTGCGCCGCGTAGCTGGACATATTCACAAAGTTGCCGCTCCGCTGTTTGATCATTACGGGCATCACAAGTCGCGCCAGCTTGATGACGCTGCCCAGAATCAGCTCGTAACCTTCCAGCCAGTCAGCGTCGCTGATTTCAAACAACGGACCTTTGGGAGGATTGCCGGTGTTGTGGACCACCGCATCGATCCGTCCATAGCGATCGACTGCCTTATTGACCATGGTGGTGAGATCGCCAAGGTTAGTGACGGAGCCGGGGATGCCGATCCCGCCCAGCTCATAGGCAAGATCATGAATCTCATGCGATCTTGCCAGCAAGACCACTTTGTATCCGCGTGACGCCAGCTCACGGGCGATGGCCGCGCCAATGCCTTTACTGGCGGCAGTAATCAAAGCTACTGGATGTGAACTAGGCTGTGCCATGACTGCGCGTCCCTTGCCGTCGCGTACAAGATTGTAAATCCCGAGGCTTAATACTTCCGGAAGGCCATGATTAACGCGATTTTATTGCTTATTTCTCACTAACCCGGCTATACTGACTTCGTTGTACTCCTCGTACGAGTTGCAAGGAGGGTCGTCTTCAGTAGTAGTGACCTAAACCGGGCTCTTGGCGTTCCCCCGAGCGCATCCTCAGTGCGCCAGAAGTTTGAATGGGGGGTCCAGTCGGCTGCTGCCAGCCTCTTCAATGTAATTTTCCCGTCTGATTGCCGCATCTGCCACTCTCCTCTCGCCAACATTTCCAGGCTACCCGTTTGTGTGCCCTGCATGGAACAGATGGTTCCCATCGACGGGGTGCTGTGCTCTGCCTGTGGCGAAAAACTCTTTCACGCGCAAACGCCTGCTTCCGCCCAGCAGTCTTTCGACGAAGCACCTCTTTGCGCGATTTGCCGTCGCGCTGCGCCGCGCTTCAAACGTGCGGTCGCCTACGGTAGTTATGCAGCCGAACTGCGTGATCTCATCCATACTTTTCAAGTATCGGCAGGTAAGGTCAGCGGCGCCACATCTGGCGCAGATGCTGAATCAGGCCATCAGCGCCGCTCCATTTGCCTTCCGACCTCATGGTAATCCCTGTGCCGTTGTGGCCGGGCAAGCGCCGCACTCGGGGATTCAATCAGTCAGAAGAACTGGCACGTGCTTTGGTCAGAGCCCGCGGGGCAGGAACTTGCATCCAATTGGATACCACTTCTCTGGTCAGAAAACGTGAGACGGCGTCGCAGACCGGGCTGACGCGGCAACAGAGGCACGCCAACTTGCGCGGAGCTTTCACTGTGGTGTACCCGGCGCGAGTGGCTGGACGCACCATCCTGATTGTCGACGATGTGATGACCACAGGCACCACAGCCGGGGAATGTGCCCGGGTATTGTTGAAGGCCGGTGCGAAAGAAGTTTTTGTGGCGACGGTTGCCCGCGCCACACGCGATGTATCGGGCGGAATGCCGGCAGCAACCGCTCAGGAGGGACCACAAGGCCATGCTTGAAAGGGACAGAGGACGAAACCGACGCCATCATTCTGATGTGCCGCCGCCGGAGCCGCCCGCGCCACGCAAGAGCCTGCTCATGCAGACTCCCGTGCTGGTGCTGAACGCTTCCTACGAGCCAATCAATATTTGTGCGGCTCGCCGCGCCATCGTCCTGGTCCTGAAAGGCCTGGCCATGCCGGAAGAGGAAAACGGACACTGCCTGCATGCTGCGCGTATCGCCATGCGTGTGCCCTCAGTCATCCGGCTTCTGGAATACCGTCGCATTCCGCACCAGACGCGTGCCCTCTCGCGTAAAAACATTCTCTTGCGTGATCGCAATACCTGCCAGTATTGCGGCAAAGTCATCCCTTCCAGTGATCTCACGCTGGACCACGTGATTCCGCGCTCCCGCGGAGGCTCGTCCACCTGGGAAAATCTGGTGGCCTGCTGCCATACCTGTAATCGTCGCAAAGGAAATCACCTGCTCACGGAAACGGATATGAAGCTGATGAAAGAGCCTCGGCCGTTCACGCTGCACACCAGCCGGCACATCATGCGCATGATCGGACGATCAGACCTGAAGTGGCGTAAGTATCTTTTCTATTAAGTCGCTTCGCTCCAGACCGCAAGAGAGTTTCTAACCAGCGATAGGTTTGGAGGCTCCTGAAACGACGGGCTGGCGGCGCGTGGACGGCCTCAGCCCTTATAAACGGATTGCATGCAGCGGTCGTCGTGCGATGACGGGGATCTCTGCGATCCTTGTGCGTTCCCTCGAAAGTTCGATTGTGCAGGAGAATCGGGCGGACCCTTTTTCCCAGTCCGCCCAAAACCGTCCCACCCTACCTGGAAATCACTCTGTGTCCCTTGTCTGGAGAACGAATGCCTTTATTGCTCGAATCGGCCGGGTCCGAAACTCCGCAAGTGGTTGCACGCATTCCCGGACAGATTGGAATGCGGGTGTGTACGTGCGAAATCTGCCATCGACCTACCTATGGTTGCGTCCACTGGGGTTAAGAGAATTGAGTGGATGTCGCCCGCATGGGGCCCGGTGACCACCGTTGCCATACCCGAGATTTGTCCGCGCTCATTGATATTGCTGGCATTGATTATGAGGAGGTTGGAATCTTCTGGAATTAGCGTGTTAAGGTCGGTCAGCACATGGTTCTGCCAAATAAAGCCGCCGGACCAGTTGAAGCCCGAGTCAAAGGTGCTTCCCACCACTTGGCCCTTGCTGTTGATGCCGGTGGCGCTGGAGGCACTCTCTCCCGGCAGAACGCCGAGGACTGTGAGTGTGCCGTCCGGCTGCCAGAGAGAGGCGACGCGGGTTGAGCCGTCAGCGGTGCGGACTTGCCCAACACTCTGGCCCAGGTTGTTAATGGCGAAGCCGAAATTGGAACGCTCAACTCCCAGGTCTTGAAGCGGGAAGGCAGTGCCGTTTTTCCACATTACGGCGTGCTTCGCTGTGAAGCAGTCTCCCGAGTAGCCCACGGCTTGGCCTAGATCGTTGATCCCGAATGCGGTCCCGTCGGGATCGGTACCTATCGTAGGAAGAGGCTGGGCTTGGCCTTTGTCCCATAATACCGGCGATATCGAAGGGGTAGGCGGGCATGTGGGGTCAGGGTTAGCCGTTTCCGCAAATCCTACGACTTCTCCGCGGTTATTGATGGCGCTGGCCTGCCCGTTATTGCCGCCCACGGTCGGGAGAGCGCTCATGTGGCCATCTCGCCAAAGAAACGGAACGCACGTAAGGAATGTGCCGAAGGTGCAAATGTCTTCACCGTTCGGATCCGGAACAGCTGTTTCGGACATACCGACGGCTTCCCCGCGGTCGTTGATCCCGCCCCAGTTGATCCAACTGTTGCCTGAGTCGGGTTTTCCAAGCGTGCCCAGGTCGATGTTGCGTCCGTCGCGGTTGATTACCGCGCGGCCCCTTGCAACTGTCGTAAAAAGATTATTCTCGGGAGGGTTCACGAACCCATCCATGTTCTCCGTCCAGCCCTGATTATTGAGGCCCATGGCCATGCTAAAGTTGTCTTTGTTGTTGTTAGTGCCCAAATCGGTAATTTTGTAGCTCGTTTGAGCGACCGCATTGCTGAAGCAAGCCAGAACAATCGTCGTAACCCACGGTATCCAGAAATTCCGCAACTGTCTTAACGTATTCATTATTTCCTCTTTTCGTTTGGTAAAAGTCGCCGTACCGAGATGACTGGCGATTTACGTCACGTACCACTCGGCGCTCTGGCAGTTATGTGCAATTGAAAGCAGAATTGGCTCACAACTCCACAAATTCCTGCAGAGTGACAACTGCATGTGGTGTTCCACTTTCATGACGATTACGTGACACAACAGGCCGAAGACTTCAGAGTTCGAAAACGAGTGGCGGACTAACAACCTCCTGGGACGAGCCCAAAACGGCTAGAGCGACTGTTTCTCCCACTTTCCATACACACTGGCGAGAAGATTACGAAATTCGAGAACGTCAGCAGCCACAAGTGAGGCCGCTCAATTTTGATTGACTTTTCATCATTAACATACATACTGGTTGGTATGCTAAACGCGCATGACAGGAAGCGAAGGTTGCGTGATCCACAGCGCACGCGGCAACGCTTGCTGCAAGCGGCTTTTCGGGAGGTCTACCGCTCGGGCTTTCAGGGTACCGGCCTGGATACTATCCTGGCCGCCACCGGAGTCACTAAAGGAGCACTCTACTATCACTTCGGCAGCAAGGAAGCCCTGGGATACGCCATTGTCGAAGAGGTCGTAGCAGCGCTCCCCCGCGACAAGTGGTTGCGTCCTCTGCAAGAAGGCAAAGACCCTATCGATGCTTTGATCGACATTGTTCGAGCTACCTCCGTTCGGCCAAAGGACGTGCAGGGTGGTTGTCCCCTGGCCAATTTGGCGCAGGAGATGTCTCCTCTGGATGAACGATTCCGCAAGCGATTGGAGAAGATCTTCAACGACTGGCAAGAAGGCGTTGCCACGGCTTTGCGGAGGGGACAGTCTCAAGGGACGGTCCGCCGCGACCTGGTTCCAGAAGAGACTGCCAGCTTTCTCGTCGCGATGTACGAGGGCTACGTCTTGTTAGCAAAGAATGCTCAAGATCCGAAAGTGTGGAATGTAGGAATCAGAAATATGGTGGGGTGGCTCCGGACTCTTCGTGCGCCGGCGCATCCACGCAACGGGAAGCGGCGTTCAGGCTGAAGGAGCATGTTGTTCGTGATGAAGCCAAACAGTTTGGAAGCTTCTTAGCCTGGCAGCGATGGACAAGTATTGAATCAAGCAACCCCTTGTGAGTGGCGGCGGCGATCCTAACGCAGGAGGAACTAATGAACCACAGAAAATTGTTGCTGGTGGCAGCTTTTCTAAGTTTCGCTCTGGTCCTTGCGCTGATTGGAATGAAGCAAGGGCAAGCACAGGCGCCTAAGAAAGCATATTCGAGCATGGCGCCACTCGATCAGTACCTCATAGCAGACCGAAATGCCGAAATTGCCTTGGCGCGAAGCGCGGCACCGGATGCCATATCGGGCGATGCAAAAATTCTGGTCCTCGGGCACCATGGCTACGAAACTGCCTTCGAGGGGAAGAACGGCTTTGTGTGTATTGTGGAGCGGGGGTGGATGTCGCCTTCCGACGCTCCGGAGTTTTGGAATCCCAAAATTCGCGGTCCGATCTGTTTCAATCCGCCGGCCGCGCGATCCGTATTGCCGACTACTTACAAGAGAACAGAGATGGTATTAGCAGGGCGAACGAAGGCTGAGATCATCGAGGGCAACAAGGCAGCGCTCGAAAAAGGTGAACTGCCGCCGCTCGAACCCGGTGCCATGAGTTACATGATGTCGAAGGAAGCGTATCTAACCGATGGCGGCGATCACAACTTGGCTCACTTGATGTTTTATGCGCCTCCACTGGAAGGCAAGGCGTGGGGTGCCGATCTGCCTAAATCACCGGTAATGCTGATTCCACAATTCAAAGGCGCTCAACCAATCGACGTGTTTATCGTTCCCGTGGGCAGGTGGTCAGACGGATCCGCTGCTCCGGTTATGTAGGACCATTTCATTTAGAAGCAGTGCACTCGTCAATCTCACTTCGGGTAGCAGGAAGTCGAAACGAGAGAGCAAGGGGTTCCATCATGAGCGCCCGCGAGATTCAGGATCAGAAGGCCATTGCACGTGAGATGTTTGTTCAACAAGCTGCTCACGCTCATGCGGAGGTTTCGGCTAGCTCCCCGCGTGGGGCTCCGATTTGCTCCATCAAGAGTAAACGGGAGTACACTCTTGAATCGATGGTAGAAGATGGGTTCTACGAACCTGTAGATACAACATTGCTTCCGGTAACCCGAGTTGATGCTTCAAACCTCATCCGAGCTTTGCAGCAGTTGGAGTTTATAGCAAAACGACAGGCGCCACGAATCGCATTCAGGGCAAAGGGTAGAATCTTATTTCTGGATTTAGCTGAGCTCGTGGCGGTGCAAGCCGAAGGTAATTACGTTTTGTTGCGACACCGGCGCAATCCCTATTTGCTGCGCGAGTCCCTCTCGTCTATGGCGGAGAAGCTCAAGCCCTACGGTTTTATTCGCATCCACCGCTCGGTCGTGGTGAATATTTCGGCCGTGGAGGAGATCCAACCCTTACCGACGGGAGAGTACAGTTTGCGTGTAAAAGGGGGGAAAGAATACCTGGTAACGCGCACATACAAAAACAACCTCAGAGATCTTGCTCAACTTTGGGTAGGCTCAGAGCGCCTTCCCGGCTAACAGGCAGCCAGAGCATTTACCTCGTTATTCCCAACGTAGGGCGCGTGGCACAGGTTTTCTCCAGTTTTCTTTTCGCTTGCCTCGTGGGCGAAACAAGAACTGGAGATTAGGTGGGCCACCCGCCTATGGTCGGGCGATGATGGGGATCTTTGCGATCCCTGTGTTTTCTCGCGGAATGTTGGCGTTTACAGAAAAATGGATCAGATCCTGTCCGTTTGTCGTTCAAAATTATTGCTCGCCGTCTGCATCGTAACGTCAGTCAAGGGCCAACGACTGCGAAGAGGATAAAAGCTCCTTGCGCGATACCCACTCCGCTAAGAAATAGCCATAACCGGGTCCCACGCGTGGCAGCAACGATACCAGAGATCACCACGATCAGTGCTCCAGCGAGTTGAACAAATACCCGAGTTGGAGAAGTCGTGGCCGTGCTCACGATCAGTACAACATCTACGATCGCCACTAGGATTCCGAAGATGCCACTCATATTATTCTTCATATTGTGCGTGGCGGCAACGATACCGGAGCTCACCATGATCAGCCTGAGCCACCCGCCTTTATTCTAGCGAACGGATGTTCCTAATCGCGTTCAAGCACCACAAACTGCAGCGTTCCGGACCTTTCCACCTGGAGGACCAGCGGTGAGTCGCTGCTCAGCGATTCAAGAGTGTCTTTGAGACACGGAATATCTTTGACGTTTTTACCGTTGACGGCGTGGATGACGTCTCCGGCGACGAGTTCATCCCCAAGATGGGAACTGCCGGCTGACGTTTTTGCTGCCACCAACACGCCGCCCCTAACGCGCAAGAGGGGCAACAGGGCGGAAACCTTGTCGTCCACGGTGACACCCAGAATTCCAAGCCTGGCGATGGAATTGTCTTTTTCCGTGACGAGATCCTCAAAGCGCTCCGGATCATTTGGCCGCTCAACCACAGGCACGCTAAATGAGACCTTCTGTTTTCCCCTGAGCACATCAAGCTCAGCATTATCTCCTGCCCCGTACGAATACATACTCAATGCAAGCTGACGAACATTGGCAATCGCTTGCCCGTGAACACTGACGATGATGTCCCCCACCTGCAAGCCGGCTGCTTCCGCCGTGCTTTGTGGAGTCACATCCTGAATCAAGACGCCGTTTTCAGTGGGCAGATTGAGTGCCTGTACAAGCGCCGGCGTAATCGCGCGAACCAGAATTCCCAACTGATGATGGTGTACGTGGTGATCATTTCGGATCTGACGGCAGATGGAACTGACCACGTTGCTGGGCACGGCGAAACCCACTCCTTCATTGCCACCCGACTTGGTGAGAATGAAGGAATTAATTCCCACCACCTGTCCCAGCGTGTTCACTAACGGGCCACCACTGTTACCCGGATTGATCGCGGCATCAGTTTGGACGTAAACCAGCGGGCTGTCAGCGTCCAACTGACGGTCCACCGCGCTGACCACTCCCATGCTCACTGAATTCTCCAGTCCCAGCGGGCTGCCAAAAGCAAGCACGATTTGCCCCTGATTCAAGGTGCTGGAGTCAGCAAATGACAAGAACGGCAGACCGGCTACTTCGATCTTGATGAGAGCCAGGTCTGTTTGTGGGTCCATGCCGATCAGCCTGGCAGTGAGCAAATGGCTGTCAACCTTTGGGACGGCTCTGTGCAGCCGTACCTGAAGGCGACGAGCGCCTTGAACAACGTGCGCATTGGTAACGATGTAGCCATCGGATGAAACTACGACGCCCGAGCCAGAGCTCCTCTCCTGCACAGCGACTGGCCCACCACCGCGATTGCCATCGTTTTCGATTGCGTACGTGGAAACAAGAATCTGAACGACGGAAGGTTCAACTTGCCGTGCGACGGACTGCAACGAGGAACTTAGCTGTTCGAGTGAAGTGGAGTTCGACGTGTTAGCGGGACGGGAATCCACCGCCGGTCTGTGTGCGGAAGACGCATGCACATTGAGGTGCAAGAAAAAAATGGCAAAAAGCAGAGTCGAGAGTCTTGTAATAAAACGCATGGTTGTATCTCTTTAAACCAAACACGCTCGTCAATTATTCCCTTCATGAGGTGAGGCAATGGCCCGCTCGCCATCTTCGGGAAGATCGGGGAGACGCCTCCAGACCTGCGTATGCGGCGACTTAACAGTCTCGTTACTTAACTCTTCTCCCGGCCATCCGGCGAGTTTGAGTGAGTGCTGTGATCCTGCAGAATTCCAGTTTTGAACTGGCGAATCGCTTCACCCAGTCCTTTCCCCAACTCGGGAAGCTTCCTGGGACCGAAAATCAAAAGAGCAATGCCCAGAATCATCAGTAAGTGCATCGGTTGAAACAAACCTTCAATCATTGAATTCCACTCCACAAGTTACGCGTGACTCGGTCCCCGCTAACAGGGAATGCGAGCCAGGTTTCCGCGGCAAAACGTATGGTTATCTACGCCGTCTTCGGCGCAGCGTCCGGGACGGCGCTCTCCTTCAGAAATGAGCGCCGGCTGCTCGTTTGCTTAGTTCGGGTTTCAGACTGCTTCACTGCTTCTTTTCCTTTCGTGGGTGGGAACACCCTTTCCTGGATTTGGGGATAGAGATCGCAAAGTGACTTTCTGATTGCTTCGATACCTGGCTCTCTCCGGGGATGGAGCGTGTGGGTTTAACTCACTTGTTGATTGACGGTCGTCGTATCCGTTGGTTGCGTTAAGTGGAGTCATGAATTTGTTGATCACGAAGGAGGATATCTGGCGACCAAGCTCCTGGCCGGCTGTGAGATCGGTGCGGAAATGAACGCCAGCGTAGATGCGGCTCAGCGTCGCGTCTTCCGCGGCAGCCGCGAAGCTTGTGAACGAACGCTCGACGCCTGGCAGGACCTCGGAGGTGACGCTGAAGGCGAATTGCTCGTTGTCAAACATCGACGTGAGGACAGCGGCCGCGCCAGCACTAATAACTGCGTGGGCTCCGGGATAGGCCGGATCCGGGGTTGTCTTTTGAACTTCCGGGAGCCACGTGGGGTCAGCTGGCCTGTGAGGTGTGATATCGGCGCCGGCTGCACGTATGGCAGTAACCGGCCGCCAGAAGTTGTAGCGGTATTTGGCGTCGTAGAAGGCTATTACCTCATCGGCAATTGCCAGGTTCAAGAGAGCAAAAACGCGCGCGCTCTGCGCGGTGGTGGAGCGATTTCCCAGCACGGCAGTCTGAGCGATTTCGTTCCAGTAATTCTGAATTGCACCATTCCAGAAGCGACCGCTTAACGCCTGCTCGGGGGAAGTCGCAGTGCTGTTGGCTATTCCTTGAACTCTAATTTCATTGAGCAGCCTGGGTGTAAGCGGTACTGGTTAATGAAGGCGGAGGGCCCGGCCGAAACTGGTCCGCACGAGTCAGAGCAAAAGGAGTAACCCGGGACCAATGTGTGAATTGAGGCTGCTGCCCGGCAGGACTCGGCGGAGGCGACTGATAGTCACCGGGAATATTTCTGAATCTATAGGGAACGGGTTGAGCACTAGAACCATCATTCTCGCGAAGAGCAAGAATGCGGACAGCAACGGTCTCTCCCAGAGCGAGGCCTGCATTCTTGTCTGCCCCATAAGGGATCTGCGCCTGTAATCGCTGGAACTCAGAGTCGAGCGTCGGCCGGATCTTCGGGTAGAGTGCAACCAGCACGTCATGAGCAGCCGCATTTGCCGCGGCTTCTTGCGAAGCGCCGGGAGAAACATTCTCCAAGTGCACAAGATAGGGCTGGTACTGACGATCGATGGCGTTCACAGCGTCATAAATGGCGGCATGCATCATTGCGAAGCTCCGTGTCGGATGAACCGTAGGAGCTTGGGCGCCCGGAGTACGGACAATCCCCAGGAGTATTCTGTTCCATTCCACAACAGGGTTCGCCGCTGCTGAGGCGAAGGGAAGCGCTGATAGGTTCTGGTACTCTCTATCAAACGCAGAATCGCTTGAAATTTCGTACACGACTCCCAGAGCCGCGCTCAGAAGTGCAATCAAAATTAACGCTTTTGGCATTCGCTACCTCTTAATCATGTCTGTTGACTGGCTGAACTGAACTTTGAGAAGTTGCAGCCCGCTTTTCCACTCGTTATCTGAACCAGTTGCTCGGCAGAATATTCCCGTTGTGCACGCGAAGGGTTGGACGTGCGCGCGTTTTTTTCTTCGCGCTTACAAATGACACATATCCGCACGTACCAGGGCAGCGAAGCAAAGATCGTGACGGGAATAATCACTGGCATGACTGGTTTTGACTATTAGCAAGTGCAGTGAAGGAGAAGCTTGATGGAAAGCCGAATTCAAAGCCGATCATTATTTGAAGTCGCCGGTCGTGTGCTCGCGAAGTGCCAGGGAGCACGTCGAGACGAAAGGAATGGGTTCCCTTTCAGTGCCGCAATGGAGTGGCGCGAGGCGGCTGGTTTGTGCGCCTCCATTTCCTTCCTGGCTGATTTTTGTTGGCGGGAGTGGGAACGCATCATGGGTTTGCCGCGGCAAATGGCCGGCGTGCCCCATCGTTTCGCGGAAGCTGGCATTTGGTTTTTCAGCGAGTTCCCCCGCCAGGGTAAACGTCAATCCCTGCCATTAAAGCTTGCAGAGCAGCCTCTTTGTCGTTGCCTACGGCGATTTGATTGTGCCTCTGAAACTTTTTCCGCCGCGGGACCGTAACCATTCTGTAGGAGGTTGATATGCATGACACCAAGGAGCGTTTGTCTCTATTGTGGATCTTCGCGTTATTGAACTACCTTTATGCAGACGTTTTAGCTCTGTTCGCAATTGCCGGTACGGGAAATTCATTCGAGCCTCTCCCCCAATGGGCTCTGATGGGTTCAGCGGTCTTGATGGAAATACCCATCGCCATGATTCTGGCGTGTCGACTGCTTTCGTTTAGAGCGAACCGGCTGGCAAATATCATCGCCGGGACCCTTCTGACCCTGATCAACGGTTTCCTGACCTTCGTTGCGCCTCTGCTCGGGTGGGGCCGGCCACCTGCTTTTGCCGAGTACCTGTTCTTCGCAACCATCGAAACTGTATGCACCGTGGTCATCGTCTGGCAGGCCTGGAAATGGTCAGGGAGTGAAGGCGCAGCTAGCTCGAAGCCGAGCGTCCGCCAATCGGCAGCTGGCATCACTTCTTCTTAACTCCGGGATTGCTCTGGTGGGATATAAAATCAGCTCGTGCCTAAAGATTCAGTCAGTAATTGTAGTTTTAAATTGACTTGAAGAAAAAGGCCGTGGAGATCGGCCAGTCACAAAAGGAAGGGGTACCCGGCTCTTATCGAGGGGCACACATTCACTTTCGAGAGGGACAGATGAAAAGGGCGGAAGCCTGGGCCACCCGCCCTTAGGCTTTTTCCCCAGTCAGCGAACTGCGGGTCCGATGCGCCTGGTTTTGGCGTGATGCGGTGCCGACTGACGATCATCGCGGGCGAGGTTCCAAACACACGCTGTTGGTCGCGCTGGTGGGAGAGTGATGAAACCGTACACTTACGGACCGCCAAAGTAAGAAGAGGTTCTATGTCAAACAAGCGAACGGCAATTGGCACGATAGCAACAAAGAAAGAGGTCCGATCACATCAGCCAGGGCAAGCCGTTTTCAGCTCTATCCTGTCCGAGGACATCGACTGGAAGCCTTTCCCGGCGTTCCCGCCTTCCGTCCGGCTGGCCGTCCTGGTGGGTCAGCCCTCGGAGCCCGCCCCTTACACAATCAGGGTCAAGGCGCCCCACGGCGAGAAGCTGATGCCTCACAAGCACCCAGAGGATCGAGTCTATACCGTGATTTCCGGCGTCTTTTATATCGGACTGGGTGATGAATTCGACGCGAGTAAGTTGGAAGCCTATCCGCCGGGCGCCGTGATCATTCTCCCTGGCAACACGCCCCATTTCCACTGGGCGAAATCCGGCGAGTACGTCACGCAAGTAACCGCGATGGGGCCGCTTGGACTGGAATACCTCAACGCCAAAGACGATCCGCGAAACAACAACTCGTAGGAGGAGTCTGAACAGGCGGGTGGCCCAGCCTTTCCTATCTTTCTATCCTCACAAAAAAAGATCGGGGCGCCCCACCCTTTTGTTCGGAAGAAAACACACCTTCGTCACAAAAGGATAGGGCACCCGGCCGCTGGCAGGTTTTCAAAACGTTCGGTGATACACTTCGTCCGGAAAGACGACGAATCCATGAAACCAGCATCGAACGTCAAGACGCCAGCGCAATACATCGCCTCACTCACCGCCGATCGTGCGAAGACGATCGCGACGGTGCGCGCACTCGTGAACAAGCACATTCCGCGCGGCTACGATGAGTGCCTCGTCTGGGGCACGATCGGCTGGACGATCCCCCTGTCTCGATATCCAGACACTTACAACAAGCAGCCGATCTGCTACGTCGCGCTCTCGTCGCAGAAGAACTACTGTTCGCTCTACCTGATGGGCGCGTTTTGGAGTGCGAGTCAGCTTGAGCAGCTGAAGGCGGCGTTCAAGGGGGCGGGGAAGAAGCTCGACATGGGGAAGTGTTGCGTTCATTTCGAGTCGCCGGACGATTTGCCGCTCGAAGCGATTGGCAAGCTGATCTCGGCGATTTCGAGCGAGCAAGTGGATCGAGATGTACGAACAATCGCGCTTGAAGACCAAGGCCGGGCAGGCGCAGATGGCGAAGCAAGGCGCCCCATCGGCGAGCAAGGTGGCCGCCAAGCGCGGCGACATAAAGCGTCGGCGGTAGACTTTCCCATGCGGCCAGGCCAAGGCCTTTCCACGGAAGGTAGTAATTCTTGTACGCCTTCAGCTTCCAAGCGCTTGGCTTCTCTCCACCCAGAACCTTGCCCACCGCCCCGTAGAGCTCTTCGAGATCTGCCGTTTTTACATACCGCTGCAGACAAGTGATATGCGGTTGATGGGACTCGTCCAATGCGTAGCCTTGGAGAAACTCTTGAGCAGGCGAGCGTTGGCGGCCTGCGCGTGCGTCATCATCGTTGCGTCAGGATCCAGGAGTATGTCGATGGCCGTGACGGCGTTTGGCTCAAAACTCATTGCGTTCACTCTCCTGTTAACCTTGCCCGGGCACCCCGTTCATTTGAAGAGCTCCACAGTCGCGAACGGCTCAGCCGATCCGGGGCGGAAGCGATTGAGGGTGAATTTTGTCGGCTGCCCAGGCTTCACGTCCACGAGGACATAGTTGTATTCCTCGATTGGACTGGCGCCCTTCCAATACTGGTCCATCGGATAGCCCTCGGGCATTTTGAGGTGGGTTCTGCCGGGAAGGATGGGATCCTGTTCAGCGCCTCCTCCGCCCAACACCAGGTATTTCACGCCATCCACTTGAAAAACCTGGGTGGTGTGCACGTGTCCGTTGAAGACCACGATGTCGAGGTCCTTGGCGTATGCGGCGATCGTCTTGTGGGGATTCTGCGATTCAGGGATAGGACCCATGCCAGCGGTGCAGAAAGCAGGTGCGTGGAAGGAAATGAAGACCTTCTTGGTTCCATTGGCTTTGGCCTCATCCAGCCACTGTCGCAGTTGCTTCATCTGGGCTTCATAGGCCGGGCGCGTAGCCTCCCATCCCGATGGTGCCCGATAGTCGTACTTGCCCGTCCACAGGAAAATGAAGCGAACACCCTCATAATCGAACTTGTAGATAAGTTGTTTGTCGGAGACCCCGAACTTCTTCAAATAGGGAAAAGCCGTCAACAGACCTTCGACGTCGGAGTCGTCCCACACTTCGTGGTTGCCGACGGCGGGAAAGACGCGACCGGGCAGTCCGGCCTTCTCCATCTCCCGGTCAGGGCCGGGCAGTTGCTTAAGCACATCCTCGTTGACCAGCTTCCAGTAGGGATTCTCGGAGGGCTTCCTGCCCTGCTTGCCCCACCAGACCAGGTCTCCAGTGCTGACAATGAACTCCGCCCGCCCGCTCTTTATGTTCGCCACAACCTCTGGCCACCAGTCGCCGTCTTCCAGGCGGAACATGGTGCGGCTCACGCCCGGCAGCAGTTTCTTATCCTCGACCGACGCCTCCGTGACCCAGCCCTTGTCGAACTTTAGCGTGGTAATTTCGCTTGCTGTATCGAACGGCATGACCATCTCCACCAATTCTTTGGTGGACGGGTCGTAGATGAGCTTGACGTCCTTGGCGACCACTTCTGGGGCCACCTTGGCCGGCAGGACTAGTTCAAACATGTCAACCATGAGCTGACGAGCTTGCGGTTCTTGGGCGGGTGGCCGAGCCTTTCCTTATCTTTTCTATCCTCACAAAAAAAGATCGGGGCGTCAGTAGCAGCGGTTGCGGCACCCGGCCCTTCGAGCAGAATGACCCGTCGCGGATGTATACTCGCCAACGCGATTGGGAATATTTCTGTTTTCCATCCGAGAGGACCTCGATTATGTCCAGCGAGCAATCTTCCACGAGCAGCGAAGACCTGAACCCTTTTCGGATTGCCATGCGGCAATTTGACACCGCTGCGGAAAAGCTTAAGCTTGACGCCGGGATGCGCGAGGTATTGCGCTCACCCCGGCGTGCGCTCACACTGTCGTTGCCCATCAAAATGGACGATGGCACGATCAAGGTTTTTCAGGGATTTCGCGTACAGCACAACAATGCGCGAGGGCCCTGCAAGGGCGGCATCCGCTATCACCCCAACGTCACCTTCGACGAAGTGCAGGCGTTGGCTTCCTGGATGACGTGGAAGTGCGCCACCGTCAACATTCCGTTCGGAGGCGGTAAAGGCGGAATCATTTGCGATCCCAGGAAACTCTCTGCCGGCGAACTGGAGCGTCTGACGCGGCGCTATGCCTTTGAAATATCAGATTTCATCGGGCCGGGCCGCGATATTCCCGCGCCTGACGTCTATACGGACGCCAAGGTTATGGCCTGGATTTACGACACCTACAGTATGACCCACGGGCAGAGCGTACCGGGCGTGGTAACGGGGAAACCCATATTTCTTGGCGGCTCGCTCGGCCGGCATGAGGCTACGGCGCGAGGCTGCGTCTATGTCACCCGGCGCGGCTGCGAGGTGATGGGTATTGATTACAAGAAAGCGACTGCATGTATCCAGGGCTTCGGCAACGCCGGCAGCATCGCGGCTGAGCTGCTGCACAGCATCGGGATGAAAGTTATCGCCGTCAGCGATTCCACGGGCGGGATCCAGAATCCCGAAGGATTGGATATTCCCAAGGTAATCGCGCATAAGTGCAAGACCGGTTCTGTGATCAAATTCCCGGGAGCAAAGCCAATATCCAGCGAAAGCATATTGGAATTGGAATGCGACGTACTGATTCCCGCTGCCCTGGAGAACCAGATCACGATGGCGAACGCGCATAAGATCAAGGCCAGGATCATCGCCGAGGCGGCCAACGGGCCTACCACGCCGGGCGCCGACACCATCCTGCACGAGAAAGGCATACTCGTGATCCCGGACATTCTGGCCAATGCCGGCGGCGTGACCGTCTCGTATTTTGAGTGGGTGCAGGACCTGCAGGAACTGTTCTGGGATGAGGACGAGGTGAATCGCAAACTGGAAACAATCATGGGCAAGGCATTCACTGACGTTCACGGCTCCGCGACGGAGCATAAGGTGCCAATGCGAACCGGAGCCTACATCCTGGCCATTGATCGAGTAAGAAAAGCCACCGAATCAAGGGGAATCTGGCCTTAGACCGGCGCCGATACACATCCCTTTCTGGTTAAGAACTAAGCAACCTTAGTCCTGTGGCAGTTACTAGCCTATTAATACATGGTTTGGTTGCCTACTATTGGCACTGCGGTGCCCTAAGGTGCAAAAAATCCCTGTCGTCGCCGGTTCAACCGATTGCATCTAAAGAGCTTGCTGGGCGTGTGCTCTTGCGGGAATGGCAGCTCAACTGCATCTCTCTTTGTGGATAGTCGCGACTTTTTTTGAGCAGACGCCGGCGCTCGAAATCTACCGGCACCATTTGTACCAGCATTTGTAAAAGCAGCATTTGTAAAAAAGACCAGGAGTTGGAATGGCAGAGAACGTACTGGAACAAGTCTTGATCGACTTGCAGCAGAGCGCGGGAAAATTTTATCCGGAGCGCGGCGAATTGCGGAACCTGCGCGTAGTTGGACACACCCCGAAGAACGATCATTTTATTTATGACGTGAATGCGGAATTTGCGGGCGGCAGTGAGCGAATCGCGGTGAAGGCTTATCGCCCCAGCAAATGTGGCGGCAATGCAAAAGGTATAGCGCGCCAGGAAACCGCCAATCTACAGTTTGTACAACAAGCCGTGAGCCGAAAAAAGCTGCCAGGAATTCCGCGTCCGCTGGGCGACTTCAGCGAAATGGGCGCAGTGGTCACAGATAAAGTAACGGGCCTGCCGCTGCAATCCATCATCATGAAAGCTGCATTGCTTCCGGGCTTTGCCGATAACGGCAGCATCGCTCTGGTCGCACAACGGGCCGGCGAGTGGCTCAAACAATTCCATAAGGCCACCGCTGAGATGCCGGAGCCATTTGACGGCGCGGCGCTGATGAACAGTCTGGAAGAACTCTGTCAGAGCTGTCTGGAAGAAGGCCTGGACGAGCAGTCAATCAAGGTGATTTTGACTGGAACGCGAAATGTTCTCTCACGCAATCGCAAAACCTTGCCCAGTTCCGCCGTGCTGGGTGACTATACGCCATTGAACGTTGTGGTCACCGAACATGGAGTGGGATTCTGCGATTTTGCGCGCATGAGGCAGCGCGGAAATTCATACGAAGACCTGGCGCAGTTTCTTGCGTCGGTGGAAGCGCTGGAGAAGTATCCATTCTGCAATCGCGCGATCACGAGTCAGATACAAGAGAAGTTCCTGGATGCCTACGGCATTACCCAATCGGAATCCGCCATCCTGCGCGTCTTGAAAATGAAGGCATTGCTTGGCATGTTTGCACAGGGCCGCACCATCAAGGAAAACGCGGTCCGCAAGAAAGTAATGTGGGCCAATGTGATGAAGAAGTTCATTCATCAGGCAGCCCAAAGGTCACTAGCTCCAGTAGCAGCAGCTTAGGGTAAAATATGGCAGCCGTTCATCCTACGGCCGTTCATCCTAAAGATCAGGGTCGCCTTTCGGGGCGGCCTTTTTCTTGCCCGAAATTACCAACAAAACTTTAACTCTGTGTTCTCCTTGACCTCCGTGGTGAAGGTCTACCAGATCTCCTGGTCGCGGATTTCCCTTTGTGAATCTTTGTGTCCTTTGTGGTTAAGCTTTTTGGTTTGGTCGATTTCTTCTTTTCTCCAGGCCTCCGTGTCTCTGCGGTAGATTTGGTTTTCTTCGATCGCGGAAACACAAACTCACATTCATCCATGCGGACACGGCTGCCGGAAAAAGGTACTTCCTCTGACTCCAGACGCATTCGCTGGTCAAATCCGGCTTCTCCCGGCAGAGCAATACGACCTCCCGCAGCTACCACGCGATGCCATGGAAGTCCTTGCGCTCCTCTCAAGGCCCAGACTACCTGCCGGGCAGCTCCCGGAAATCCGGCCGCTCGTGCGACGGCGCCATAGCTGGAGACCTTTCCTCTGGGAATGGATCGAATCAGGCTTTGAATTTTCTTGAACATTTCAATGTCATTATTATGTGGTGAGATGCAGGAGAAGCGGGCACGCGAGCTAATCGGAGATCTTATGTGCTGAGCCATCCAGCAGCGGCTTCCATGTCTTTCCGCCGTCGTCTGATGTCACAACCTTGAAAACTTCAGCCTTTCCGCCTTCGGTAAATTCATTGGTATTCCGGATCTGCGTGGTCTTGCCCTGATTTTCAAAGCTTGAGTTGTATGTCCAGACATTGCCGTTGATCTCCACCGCGCCGCTGGTCGGCTTCATGCCAGGATCGGCAAACGTGGCGTATTGATAGGAATGATCAGACAGGTTGTACGAGTAGATGGTGAGCTGGTGCTGCTCACGGGCGCCAAGCTTGACGTGTTGCTCACATACCAGGAAGAAACCCTGCGACGACCAGCGACATTCCAGCTCGGTGGTGGCCTTTTCGCCGCTGGCGAACGTTGCTGAAGTATTCCATTTTCCCAGAAATGCTCCTAGTTTCTTTGTCGCCTCGGCGGCCGTAGCAGCGTCACTGTTCTGGTCGAGTTTTTGGGCGGACGAGTGAGCGGCAACCAGCTGCCGTGAAGATCACCGCAGTTAAGATCATCGCAGTCGCGGTCATGATCCGGAATGATTTCATGGTCTATCTCCTGACAAGTCATATCTTCATTTCGTGCCAAAGATTGTAGCTTTGAAGAACGATCTAGCTTCCTTCCCAGCGAAAGGTAGTGGAAATGAGATTTACACGGGGGCGAAAACCCAGTCTTTGATAAATTGCATAAGCGCGCGCGATTGCTGGTGCTGACCGTGAGAAAAGCCTGCTTGCCGGCGTTGCGGCTTCTCCGTGCCAGTTCGCCGACCAATGCCGTGGCATAGCCGCGTCCCGTGTGTCCGGGAAGCGTGCCGACCGTGCTGATCTCGCGATAGCCGGGCAGATGCAAACGCAGACACGCCATGGCAACCAGCTGATCGTCTTGCTTGATGGCGCCTTGTTTAATCCCGCCTTCTTTAATCCCGCCTTCTTTAATCCCAATGAAGCCTCCCAACTCCATGAGCCGGGGATAGAGCTTGCGTCCAGGACGCGTAGCTTCATAAAGGCTGGACATCTGCGGCAAATCCGCGGGTGAAAGATCAACGATGGCCGAAGCGTGTTCGCTCTCGGCTTCAGATGTACGATGGCCGCCGGCATTCCTGCACCATCTCCACCAGCTCAACCGATCGCGTGGTTGTCCATCCAGGTGGTGGCGTGAGCGGATGCAGAGAAAACAGGCTCACCGGTTCGCGGCCCAGTGATGCCAATGACGCCCAGGCTGTTGCAGTCGGCGATTCCGCAAACTCATCTGGAAATGCGCCATGCACGCAGATCTCGGCGCGGAAGCGCTGCGCATGCTCCGCCGTAATTGCGAAACTTGATTGCAACGTGCTGAGTGCGTGCCATGACGGATTATCGAGCGGGTGCATGCGTTCAAAAGTGTAACCCGAAGTGCCGGTCTGCAGGGCAGCCTGGAAAGCCGTCATGGGAAGGGAGTAGAATCTTGAGCGGAGGACTTATGCGACTCCTCAGGCAATCGGCATTTCTTCTAACGGCATTTCTTCTAACAACGCTGGCTCTTGCGGTCAGCAGCTTTGCAGCCCAGAGCGCCCCGCAGCCAAAGAAAGAACAACCCTCGATTCAATCGCGAGATGGAATGGTTCAACGCCCCAACTTTGACCAGGGTATTTATTTGCCTACCTACGCCGACGGTCAGAGTACTTGCGCCTCGATCATGAGTTACAACTTCAGCCCGGGCGACAATCCTCAACTGAAAAGCGTGACCACCTGTACGCCGGCCCAGCCTCACAGTGTGTATCGCACGGATGATCAAGCGTAAAACGCGGCCGCCAGCCGTTAAGTTGCAATTGATTTCCGCTCCACAGCGCTCCGGTACCCACTAGGCATTAATTAATGAGTGAGTTAAAAGCCCTGACACCGGCGGGGCTTTTTGCTTGCCCACATTAATTCTATTAATTGGCTTTACTTCGTTCTGGAACAGCGTCATAAATGTTGGCTTGGGGGCCACATGCAATATCTGAATCCCGGACCTATGACGTTTGGTCCGCCGATGCGGCAGCGTGCGGAGAAATTGATCGTTGAAAAGGGCGGGCCCGCTGCGGTGATTCCCCGGCAGCATCGCTGCGCTTCCGGACGGCACAATAAGCGACTCACCGAGTGCTTTTGCGCTGCAATGAAGAAGAAATAGGCCGCGTCCAAAGCTGGAAGCGGCCTGAATTGCCTTTATGTTTTCTGGAGCGAAGGGATTATAGCCTTCGATGTTACCCAGCGGTGAGGCCGGCTTGCGCGCCGAACCGCGCGCTGCAGGAGCAATAGGATGTTGTCCATGATCCAGATTTTTAAGCGGTCTGGAGCGAAGCGACAGAATCCAACGAGCTCATATCGATCACAAAACGATATTTCACGTCGCTCTTGAGCATGCGTTCGTAAGCTTCATTGATCTTCTGGATGGGAATAATCTCGATGTCGGAAACAATATTGTGTTTCGCGCAGAAGTCGAGCATCTCCTGCGTTTCCCTGATGCCGCCGATCAACGAACCCGCCAGCGAGCGGCGCTTAAAGATCAGGCTGAACGGCGAAACGTTAAGCACCTCCGGCGCACCCACCTGTGTGAGCGTTCCATCGAGTTTCAGGAATGCCATATAGGCATTGATGTCATGGTTGGCGGAAACCGTGTCCAGGATAAAGTCAAAGCTGTTCAAGTGCTTTTCCATTTCCTGCGGGTTCTTTGATACCACTACTTCGTCCGCGCCCAGACGCTTTGCATCGTCCTGCTTGCCGGGAGATGTGGTGAAGAGTACGACCTTCGCTCCCAGAGCATGCGCGAACTTCACGCCCATGTGTCCCAGTCCGCCCAGGCCTACGATGCCGACCTTTTGTCCCTTGCCGACTTTCCAATGCTTAAGCGGAGAGTAGGTGGTGATGCCAGCGCAGAGCAGCGGAGCCACTCCTGCGGGATCAAGCTTTTCCGGGACGTGCAATACAAAGTGCTGATCGACGACAATGTGATTGGAGTACCCACCGTAGGTCATTCCGCCAAGGTGTTTGTCGGGTGAGTTGTAGGTGCCCACAAACCCGCCTTCGCAATATTGTTCCTGCCCCTGCTTGCAGGCCGGACAGGTGCGGTCTGAATCAACCATGCAGCCGACGGCGGCCAGGTCTCCTGGTTTTAACTTTTTGACCGCGCTGCCAACAGAGATTACGCGACCAACAATTTCATGTCCCGGCAGGGCGGGATAGGTGGCGTTCTGCCATTCATTGCGCACAGTATGCAGGTCAGAGTGGCAGACGCCGCAGAAAAGAATTTCAATGTCGATATCCTGAGGGCCGGGCTGGCGGCGCTCAAATGAAAATGGCGCGAGCGGTGACTGCGCTGACTGGGCAGCGTAGCCAAACGCCGAAGTCGTCGATTTTTCACTGGTGGCGGGGTGTGGCTGAATTGTAGTGCTCATGAATCTCCTCGAATGTTGAAATCGTATGAAAACGGTTAAGCGTGCTGGGCGGAAAACGAGCTGGCCGGAAAAAGGCTTTGAAAAAATCTGTCTGGCATGAGCCAGGGTGAATGAAGACCACGCACAAAGGTTTTCGATGTCAGCCCAACAGGGCGGGATTCATTTGTTGCGGATGAATCGAGTGTAGATACTGACAGATGATCAACGTTTAAAAGCGCGAAAGTATGTGAGAAAAGCTGCAGCAACCAGGGCAAGTCCACCCAGTGCGATTTGTCCAAAGGTGTAGAAAGCAAGAACCAGCACGAGGCGCCTCCCGCATGACTTTGTGTTAATAATCATGTTACACCCTGTAATCATCGGAATTGGTATGACACCTGAACTGCAGACAGACCGGCTTCATCTTCGGCCGCTGCAATTGGCCGATTCAAGTCAGACGCAAATCCTTTTCCCGCATTGGGACATTGTGCAATTTCTCACCCGGCAAGTGCCGTGGCCTTATCCGGCAGACGGGGCCTATTCGTATTACAAAAATGTCGCTTTGCCGGCGGTGGAGCGAGGAGATGAATGGCACTGGAGTCTTCGGCTCAAGACAGACCCTGGCCGCCTCATCGGCAGCATAGGACTTTTTAAGGGCGAAGAAAACAATCGCGGCTTCTGGATTGGATCGCCGTGGCAGAGATGCGGCCTGGCCAGCGAGGCGTGTGAAGCGGTGACTGACTTCTGGTTTGACGTCCTGAAGTTTGATCGATTGCGCGTGCCGAAAGCGATTGCGAATACAGGCTCAAGGCGGATCTCAGAAAAGCAGAAGATGCGCATCGTGAAAGTGGAACAGCGCGAGTTTGTGTCGGGCCGGTTGGAGGCGGAAGTGTGGGAAATGACCGCCGAAGAATGGCGTGGGCTTCGAACCGAAGATCAGGGAAACAAAAAAACGGTGAAATAGAAAACCAAACCCACCGCACATATATGATTGATGTGCCTGAGAAGGAGGGACCATGTCGATTCGTCCGGTGAGGAAGCTGATTAAATCGAAGCCTACAACCGAAGGCGCAGGTGTCCATCTGCGTCGAGCATTTGGATTCGGGAACACCACCGAGTTCGATCCTTTTCTGCTGCTGGATGATTTCCGCAACGATGTTCCGGAGGACTACCTGGCCGGCTTTCCGTGGCACCCGCATCGCGGTATTGAGACCATCACATACGTGCTTGCCGGGACAGTGGAACACGGCGACAGCATGGGAAATCGCGGGGCGATCGCGTCGGGCGACGTGCAATGGATGACCGCCGGCAGCGGCATCATCCATCAGGAGATGCCACGCGGCGACCATGCCGGACGCATGCATGGCTTTCAGTTGTGGGCGAACCTGCCGTCATCCTTGAAGATGACGCCGCCACGCTATCAGGAAGTGAAGACCAAAGACATTCCTGAGATCACCGATGATGACGGCACGCACGTGCGCCTGGTCTGCGGAACTTTCTGGGGAAAGAAAGGTCCCGTAGACGGAATTGCCGCCGATCCCATTTATATCGATGTGTCCGTTGCACCCGGCCGCAGGAAGAGCCTGCCCATTGAGACAACACGGAATGCATTCGCTTATGTATTTGCCGGATCAGGGAAATTCTGTAATGCTTCCGGACCGCTCGCGGTGCCGACGGAAAGTGTGAACTGGCTGGATACAGCGCCGCCGTCGCAGGCCGACAATCGTTCGCTGATTATCTTTGACCGTGGTGACGAAGTAGTGGTCCATGCCGGTGACGAAGGTATTCGATTTCTTCTGGTCTCGGGCAAGCCGTTGCAGGAACCCGTGGCATGGTATGGTCCCATCGTCATGAACACGCAGGAACAATTGCGGGAAGCATTCACTGACCTGGAACGCGGAACGTTTCTGAAGAATCCAAAAAGCTGACCACTTGCGCACGATGAAAACGGCAATTTTCGGGTTGTCACTGGCATTGCTGACACAGGCAGTGCCCCAGTCGGAAAGAACGCCGGTGTACTCCTACAAAATCGTCAACATATTTCCCCACGATCCGCAGGCTTACACGCAGGGATTGTTCTACCATGACGGTTTCCTTTATGAAGGTACCGGGCTGAACGGACGGTCGTCCCTGCGCAAAGTGAAACTTGAGACCGGTGAGGTTGTGCAGAAGGTGAACCTGGCTCCGGAGTTTTTCGGAGAAGGGATTGCTCTGGCGGGCGATGAGATTGTGCAACTCACGTGGAAGGCACATAAGGGCTTCGTTTACCGGGCCAGCGATTTTCATCTTTTGCGCGAATTTTCCTATCCCGGCGAAGGCTGGGGATTGACCACACACGGCAACGAAATTTTCATGAGTGACGGTACGGCCGAACTCCGCGTGCTTGACGGAAAGACGTTGAGGGAAAAACGCCGGCTGAAGGTCACCGATGGCGGCAAGCCCGTTGTGGAACTCAACGAATTGGAATTTGTTGAGGGCGAGATTTTCGCCAATGTCTGGCAGACAGATCGCATCGCCCGCATCTCGCCCAGGACCGGCAAAGTGTTGGGATGGATTGATCTGCAAGGCCTGCTGAGCCCGATGTATCGCCGTACATCGGATGCTGTGCTGAACGGCATTGCCTATGATCCGGCGACCAGACGGCTTTTCGTGACCGGCAAATTGTGGCCGAATATCTATGAAATCCAACTGGTGCGCCGATAAGTGCTCCAGGTTATCCCCACCCTTCGTCAGCAGCCAGCGAAAGGTGGGCTTCACTGTTGACGCGACGTTGAGACTAGTCGATCTTCGTAGCTGTGAGTTCAATCTGAATACGCTTTTTGCTGTTCACGTCGTCAATCGTGCTGAAAATAGAAGGTTTTCCCAGTGCAACCACGGCCCATGCGTAATCGGCCCTGGTAGTCCGAAGAACCGGGCCTACACTGTTGCGAGCCTCAGAGCTCTGCTCCGGCAAGACGAAGTTGCTGATGCTCACGTCGCAGGCCACCGCGATTTTACTGGCCAATTCCTTGACCGAGGAACAGCGGATATCCAGCCCGGCATCAATGTATTGGATTTGCTTTTCCGGCGAGGAGATCGGCACCCGGGTGGCAACTCTTACGCCGGTTGGCCTGGAGTCGTTGGATTTGGCGATCATGCTGTACTCGCGTTGATTTGTACGTTTTCCATCTTCAAGCTCGAAGATCGCGAAGTTCAGCTTGTAGTAGTTTTCCTGAACCTGTTCTTCTCTGCCGCATCTTTTTTCGCGGGCTGATCGGATTGGGATTTCGTCGATGTTTGGGCAAACAAAGCCGGCATCAAGCCAAGGACCAAAATAAGTTTGCAAAGCGATTTCATGAATTCTCCTGTCTAGTATTGCTGGTTATTACGACTAACGGATCTAGCGCGTATTGCTGTTCCGTTGCGGAACCTGAGTCAGGTTTTGAGGCCTGGGTTCTCTGGAATCGTTGTCATCGGGCTCTTCCGGCGGATCGGGTGACTCTGTGCGACAAGCTCTTCACGTGGCGTGTGCGATAGGTAACGAAGTAAAAGCCTCTCCTGCTCGGAAAGAGGCGAGCGGGAAGGGAATACTTCCTGGCGAACTTCCACCAGCTGCTTTACTGGTGACTGGACTGCGTTCGCGACCTGCGTCACGCGCCGCCTGGGAGGCTTCGGCGAGATTTTGGGTAGTGACGAGGTCTCCTCGCTCTTCTTTGGCATGACTGTTTCCCTCGATGACGGCCGGTTTGCCATTTGTGGATTAACCGGCAGCGGTTGCGGTCGCCAGAGATACGTCGCCAGCACTATGACTGCGGCAGCCATGGCGATACCGCCAATCCATATCCAACCGATACTCCAACGCGACGCGCGCTGCGCCGACTGCTCCTTCAAGTTGGCCAGAATACGCGTTTCCAGCCCGGGGCGAGGTTCGGCGGAGGAATAAGTGGAGAGCATGCTGTCCAGCATTTCTTCCAGCTTGCGATCATTGTTCTTGCTGTCATTAAGGTCAGCCATGCTTCTTCACCTCCATGAGAGTTGCCAGCTTTTCTTTGAGCAGGCGGCGTGCACGCATCAGCCGGGTCCTCACCGAGCTTTCCGGAATGCCCATCACTTCCGCAATCTCCACAGAATTCAGTTCCTGTACGGTGGAAAGCTCCAGTGGCTGGCGAAGGTCTTCCGGCAGCGCGGCAATCATTTTTTCCATTCTTCGCTGCATCTCGCGCTGCGCCAGAAATTCATCAGGGGCAGGCAGCCATATCCGGAAACTGATCTACGTGGGCGCCAGTGAGGGCTAATGATAGACGGCTCCAATTCGCCTCAATGGCGCCATATCCTCGGCCACCAGCTCGTGATCGGCCACTGCCGCTCGACGAGAGCGACGATCCAGGGCCGTGGTCCAGGCGACGCGGGCCAGCCATGTCTTGGGACTGCGTACATGCTCAAGTCCCGTTTTCGACTTCTGCAACAACTTCAGAACTTTAAGGAAGCATTCCTGCGTGGCGTCTTCTGCGTCATGATGATTGCGCAGGATGGAGTAAGCGATGCGAAAGACCATTGCCATATGCCCGGAAACCAGGTCTTGAAGAACTGTCTCCATTGCAGCATCGCTAAAATTCGCCTGCTTCAGCGCGGTTTCTCCCAGGATTACGTGTCCGGCCATTCTGCCTTCCTGAATAGAATGACTGCCGGAGAACGAAAAGTGTTCTGATATTTTGCACGCGCATGAGAGCAAACTTATCGTTGAGCTGTTCGGCGGCCGGCGTGATGGCGGAGCGGCGTGGGGATATGGCTGAAATAGGAAGGCAAGAACCTGCGTACCTCAGATTCACGCGGTTGAACGCGGATAGGCAAAAGAATCTTCTCCGTCAGCTATTCGGCACGTAGCGTGATGCACGGATCCACCTGGGCAGCGCGCCAGGCTGGAATCCAGCAGGCAACAGCGGAAACCGTGACCAGTAGCCCGACGACCGCGACGTAGGTGGCGGGATCGAGCGGCGAAATGCCGAACAGCAAAGTGATGAGCAGGCGACTCGTGATCGCCCCACCGATCAACCCAATAGCGACGCCCACCGTCGTCAGCATCATTCCCTGACGAAGAACCAGGGCAAGTATCCCGCCGCGAGAAGCGCCCAGAGCGGATCGGATGCCTATTTCGCGGGTGCGTTCTGTTACGCTGCCGGAGAGGACACCATAAATTCCAGCAGCGGCAAGAATAAGTGCCGCGAGTGCGAAGGCTTCAAACAGTACCAGCGCAAAACGCCGCTCGGCAGCCGAAGCAGTGACCAGAGAATCCATGGTGCTGACGCGAACAATGGGCTGATCTTTGTCAACGGACCAGATAGCCTGACGAATAGAGGGCGTGAGAGCCGCTGCGTCACCGCGTGTGCGGACGACCAGCGATTGCACGTTGTCTACCCATGGCCACTGGGTGGGCGAAGTATAAAAAGCGTCCGCGTCAGTCACTGCCAGAGACAACTGTTTCACGTCACCGACCACCCCCACAACGGTATGCCACGGGTGCGCAGAGTGACCTATTGCGGGTCCAATACGGACTCTTTTTCCGATTGGGTCTTTGTCTCCAAACTTACGTCTGGTAAATGATTCACTCAGTAGCACCGCACCGGGCGCGCTTGCGATATCATGCTCGTCCAGCAACCGGCCGCGTCGCAGAGGGATCTTCATGGCAGAGAAATATTCTGGATTTACCGCGTAGCGATACACAGCGTCACTGTCATTGGGAAAGGATTCAAACTCCACGCCGAAGGTTTCATAGTCGCCACTGAGCGGAAGCTGACTAGTGAAGGCTGCTGTCTCCACACCTGGAACGCGGCGAACGGCCTGCAATGCTTCGGTAAAAAATCGATCACGAGCTACATCGGAATCATAGCGATGACCATATTCCTGCACCTGCATGGTAAGCAGATGGTCACTGGCGAATCCAATATCAACGGCAAAAAGATGTTGCAGGCTGCGCAGCAGCAGTCCGGCACTCACCAGCAGAACCACCGCAAGCGCTACTTCAGAGACCACCAGTGTACGGCGCGCTGCGTGTTGGCTGCCGGCGGTGCGGCGGGAGTTTTGTTGCAGTGAGCCTTGCGGATCTCTGCGCCAGGCAAGCAGCGCCGGCGCCAGACCCACCAGCACGCCGATCAGGGCAGTAATCACAAATCCAAAGACAAAGGCCGCGGGATCAAGACGAATCGCGCTGATGCGAGGCAATCCCGCGGGGCTCAGCAATACCAGGGTTCGCAGCCCGAATTTCGCCACCAACATTCCCAGCGCGCCGCCAATGATTGCGAGCAGTAGGCTTTCCGTAAGCAACTGGCAGATGAGGCGGCCCTGGGATGCGCCCAGAGTTACGCGCATGGCAAATTCGCCGCGACGTTGCACTCCGCGAGCCAGCATAAGATTGGTCACGTTCACGCATGCAATGATGAGCACCAGAATGACTGCCGCCAGAATCGCAAGCAGTGCCGGTCTCACGCCGCGAGTAAGATCGCTTTGCAGACCATTCACAATGAACCCGTCAGGCACGCCGCCGGAACTGTCAAAGCCTTTGGCATGCTGCTTGGCCGAAAACCTTCAGGATGACGTTGAGTTCGTTGCGGGCCTGTTGCTTGCTCACCCCAGGACGAAGCCGTCCTACCATCTGCAGGTGATGTCCCCATTCCCGGCTGTCGGGAGGCAGTGACGAATCATATTGAAGGGGCGCCCAGAGTTCCGCCTCAGGAGCCAGAACGTTGTCAAACGGCGGCATGACTCCAACCACGGTGTAGAGATTGTCATCGAGAGTAATCTGCCGGCCAACAATGGAGATGTCCCTGCCGAAACGCCGCTGCCAGAGATTGTCGCTGAGCAGAACTACATTTGGTCCGTTGTGGCGATCGTCTGCAGGTTGAAAATCGCGGCCTAAAGCAGGAGCCAGACCCAGGGTTTGAAAGTACGCGGCGCTTACGCGCTGTCCTTCAAAACGTTCAGGCTGTGACGCGCCGGTCATGGAAGGTTGCCACGGTTTGATCGCCGCCATGGCAGCAAAGGAATGGTTGCTCTCACTCACACCATGAAAGCTGGCAAAGGTGACGGCAATCGGAGATCCGCCGCTACGCATCTCCCAGATCATCATGATGCGGCCTGCGTCCGGATACGGGAGCGGGGAAAAGAGAATAGGGTTTACAGCGCTGAAGATGGCTGTCGTTGCGCCAATGCCGATCGCAAGTGTGAGAACAGCCACGGCGGTGAATCCCGGGCTGGACCGTAGTTTCCGCGCAGCATAGCGAAGGTCCGAGAGAAGAGTTTCCGCCAGGTTCTCCCATCCGTAACTGCGAACCTGTTCCTGAATCGCCGTTTTGTTCCCGAATTCAAGCTGGGTTTCACGCCGTGCATCTTCGGGAGAAGAACCGGATTCAATTTTGGCGGCCGTTGCCTGCGCAATATAGTCCTGGACTTCCTCGGCGATCTCCTGATCGGCCCTGGAACGCCTCGTCAGGGTCCGCAGACCATGCGTGATCTGTCGCCACAGAGACATGCAACTAACCCTCAGCTTTCAGAAGTCTCGCAATCGCTGATGCGCGACGTGTCCAGTCCGCGGTTTCAAGCTCCAGTTGTTTCCTGCCGGAACGCGTGAGCGCGTAAAACTTCGCGCGCCGTGAGTTCTCCGTCTGTCGCCATTCGGCGTCGAGCCAGCCTGCTCGCTCCAGTCTCTGCAGCGCCGTGAGCAGTGATCCAGGATTTACCTTGAAGACATTCTGGGAAATCTGTTCAACCCGGCGGGCAATGCCGAAACCGTGCAACGGCCCCAGGCTCAACGTTTTCAGGATGAGCATATCGAGAGTGCCCTGAATTACATCAGTGTTCTGGTCAGTCATGAAAACTCTCCGGTCGATTGCAATTTCGCAAGCACTATAGTGCTTGTTCATGTTGACTGTCAAGATGTGATGATCAAAGGTAAGACGCGCTGGAGTTGGAGGGATCGAAAAATGCCTGGCTGGAAACGTTAACGGTTCTTCTTCGAGTTAAGACTGGGGAATATACGTACGGCGCTGGGTCACTGACATCCTTATGCCGGGGATGAACGGCCGTGACCTCGCGGAACGGATCACGGCAGCCCATCCTCAAGAATTTAGAATCTTAGATTCTAGAATCTCCAGACCAGACCTACGGAAGGTTGCGCCATGTGCGTAATTCCCGGAGTGCTCAGGCCCAGGAAGCTGAGTCCCGGTATTTGAAAACCGGGCGCAGAAAATACCAGGCCGCGATATTCTGCACGCAGAGCCAGAAAGCGATTCAGGCCGATGTCTACGCCCAGACCGTAGAGAAATGCGGGCTTGGTTTCACTGGGTCCAAAGCCAAGGTCATTGGCGACGTTGAGAATCGTATTGACCGGAGCGCTGGTGGGGCGAAACATAATGGCGCCGCCGCCAAGCAATCCATAAGGACGCACACGATGGCGCGGACCGCCGGTAATCACCGCTGCTGCCGTGATCTCATGCACGTTGGTTTTGAGAGCGCTGGTCAAAGTCCCGTTGGGCAGGTTAATGGGATCAAGAAAGTTCTGCGTGTTGCGCGTAAAAGCATAGTCGCCTTCCACGGCGAACCAGCGCGCCAAATGGTAACGATATCCAATCAGAAATCCGCCGCTGCGGGTTGATCCGGAGTTGTTCGCAGATGTGATATTGGAAAGCAGATCATTGGTGCTGCTGGTGAAGTTGCCGGTGCCCTGAGTGCTTAGTTCCTGGCGAAAATCGGCCTGATAGTTTTGCGCTGACGCCGCTGACGCCAGCAGACACAACGTTGCCATGAAACACAACAAGAACTTACTACGCATGAATGGAACTCTCCCTCGATTTAAAGACAATAAAATTGACCCGTGCTGACACGCCCTTTGCGTGTGCGCGAAGGGAAGTGGTTTGACCTGCAAGGTAGGGTTATAAAGTAGTAACCCAGAGCGACGGGGCAGGTTGCGAGCAGGCAGCGTTTTTTTTGTTTTACTGTGGCGCCGATATCTGACTACGAGATTCGGACTAAGTGTCGCGAGACACTCTTGTTTCCCGTAACTCTACGGACTTCAGCCGCCAGTTTATTCGGGTCAATGACCCGTTCAGTGTTTCATCGCAGCTGAATCTGGCTTAGCGCAAGTTCGGCCGCGAATTGACGCGAACAGAGTGCAGTGAATGAGTTCTCACAAGCGATTGCAAAAGCCGCTTTGGCTGAATGCTGACGGCTGAGTGCTTACGGCTTCGCAGTTTGACAGTTCTCGCAAACTCTATAAAATGGATGAGTTGTCACCTGTCAGTCTTTTTTAAAAGACATCGCGTTCGCAGAGTTGTCCCCGAGCGCATCTCAAAAGCCGAAGTGGCGGAATTGGCAGACGCGCGTGGTTCAGGTCCACGTACTCGCAAGGGTGTGGGGGTTCGAGTCCCTTCTTCGGCACCAATCCATTAGAGTCAGTCACTAAACATAGAGCTATGAAGTTCTGCGACGTAGACCACAGGAAACTCCTGCCCTTGCATATCCGTTCAGCGTCGGTTTCCAGACAGCGGCGTTCACGCTGCACGCAATATGGTTTGGGGATAATGCATCATTGCGAATCGGGGATCAGTGAAGGTAGTGTGTATGTCCTCATACAGTGGCGTGGCTATCGACGCGAGATTTTGGCTCAGTGTGATCATGTCGGCGATTGGTAAAGGGATTAATCCGCCGGCCCGTTCGTAGTGATCGCTAATTTCCCGGCGCAGCGCTTCGGCAGATTGCTGAACGTCGGGAGGCCTGCTCGAATCCCTTCCTGCGATGTCGTTGGACATGGCTCTCACGAGGCCGGCCATGTCTTTTTCAAAGACACCTTGCGCTTCGGCGATCTTTGGCGGTAGCAACGTAGTCCGCAGGGCCTCAAGGTACTGCAGGTACGTCATCTGCACCTGTAACAAAATCCCGAGAGTCGGTTGCCATCGGTTGAAGTCGCCGCGAATCTTGAGTTTCCTTTCGCGTGTCGGCCCGAACTCGAAGAGTACGGCATCCGATTGCGCCTTGACCGCCGTGAATCCATGATTGATCTGGTCCCGCAACTCGATGGCCCGCTTGAAAGCTGCTTTACGGTCGGGATTGTGTGATTGTTCGAAAAGTTCGGCCAGCATCTCCAGGTTTCGGCAAAACACGTCTTGCATCTCTTGCAGAGCGTTCTTGGCCCAGAGCCGGTCAAAGATCAGCCACATGCAGGTCAGGCCAAGCAGCACACCAACAACTCGGTCGCGGGCGATGGACAGCGAGGTCTGAGGGGCGAACTCCTGCAAGTGGATCAGATAGAAAGCAAAGGCAACCTGAAGGCCAAGATAGGAGAGCCTCGGCGTTGACGTTAAAATCCACGCTGCAATTGCAGTCACGGCTGCGAACAACACAATGAAGCCTGCGATCGAATCAAGATGGGGAAGCACAAATATCTGGGCACCCATCCCGAATACGAAGCCGCCGATGATTGCGCCTCCCAGTCGAAGGAATTGCTTTTGCGTCGACGACCCGGTGGTGGCCAGCGCTGTAAAAACACAGGTGACAATTGCGGTGCTGAGACCAGGCCAGTCGATGGCCTGGTAAACCACGTATGCGAGCATGGTGGCCAGCGCGCCACGAACCGCAAACTTAAGGTGGTCGATATTGGAAAAAGCGTCGGCGGCAAATAGCTGTAAGCGGACGTCGGTACCCAGGGGCGGCGGAACAAAAAATTCCTCTGCGCTCTCTGTGCCGGAAAATGCATGCGGTATCAGAGAGACCGTGCGCTCCATTTCCGGGAGAAGTGGCAACTCCGACGGCTCAGGCCGGCTGGGAATTTTGATTGTACGCGGCAAATGACGCTGCCGCAGATCGCTGCGAAGATTTGCGATTTCGTCCGCTAGGCGCAAGCACCGCTTGCCCTCCGCTGTGGGGAGTGCAATGGACCGAGTGGAGCAAACAACGCACAGGCTGGCGGCAAGATCGATCAAGCGCCCCAGGAGAGCGACAGCTATGTTCATCTGAGCGATGATTGGCCCGGGGAAATCGGAGCGGAGCAACTGTTGTCGCGCTGCGGAAGTACCCAGCGCCGAATACCGGGCAACTTCTTTTTCCACTTTACCGCTGACAAGATGGCCAGTGGCAATCTGCCGTAAGACATCTTCAACGGCCTGGAATCTGCTGTCGATGGCCATGGTCAAGACGTCGGTGGGCCGCACGCGATGAAAGACGTACTCGACGACAACTGTTACCACTAAGCCGAGAAGTAGCGAACCGCAAGCCCAGAGCGTGGCCTCAGTGCGGGCCTCAACCGAAATCTGGGTTACATCCCAGATCGGTATGGTGCTACCAAGGACCGCGCCAGACAAAACGGCGATGGTGTAGTTGCGCATGATGCTGAGGAGATAGAAGGCCAGGAAGACGGACGTCGTAGTCAAGGCAAAGTGAGTGAGGGGATCGTCAACCATCACCATGACCCCGAGCATCATGTACATCGAGCAGACTACAGCCACGATCATGACCGCGATACCGCTTCGCAGGGTTGCCTTCCCACTCTCGTGGCTAACCAGGAAGACAGCAATAGCGCCGACGTATCCCAATGGCACACGGAAGGTCATCACCAGCACCATGATGATGGTGGCTGCGATGGTCATGCGCCCTACCACCCAGGCCCGGCCAGGATAGGGGGCCAACTCGTTCTTAAGGAACTGCCAGAACCAGGCGACGGCATGGCCCAGCATCCTCGACTGAGGCACTGCAGGTAGCGCCTGTTCCTCAGACGACATGGCTAGTGCGTCCTTGCGGCATCGCCCGGCCGCATGACCACAACGGCCGACTCGGCGAGGCGAAACGGCTCTGTCTCAGGCGCCAGAATGCGTACGCGCACCGGATAACGTGTAGCCAAATGTACCCAATTGAGTGAGCGTTGCACATCGGGTAGCCCAGACGACAACGATCCGACCTGGCTCGAGTCCGGCTGTACTCCGTAGCCGATGCTGTCGACTACGCCTTCGTATCGCGTATTGGCACGTGAGAGCACATAGACGTCGGCGCGCATTCCAGGCTTGATATGCTTCAATTGAGTTTCGCGGAAGTTGGCCACAACCCACCAGACGCGCGTGTCAATCAACGCAAAGACTTGCTGCCCGGTGTGCGCGTACGCGCCCTGCGAAATGGTGAGGTTCGTCACGCGCGCATCGAAAGGCGCGTAGACACGGCAATTGTTCAGGTTGTACTCGGCGCTACGGACGGCGGCGACTTTGCCGTCGCGTTGCGCGGTGTAGGAATCAAGCGTCATCACGCTGTGCTGCGACTGGGCCAACTTTCCCTGGCTCTGTTTCGCATCTGCTTTCGCCTGTTCATACTGCGCTCTTGCCGCCAGCACTTGCGCCTCAGCCTGCGTAACCTGCGACCGCGCCTCATCGACCGAATCTCGCCTTGCCTTGGCTTGCGTCCTGGCCTGATCCACCTGGTCAACCGTGACAAACTGCTTGACAAGCAGTGGTTGAAGGCGATTCAAGTCACGTGTTGAATACTGAAGCTCCGCCTCGGCGCTAGCCAAACCTGCCGTGGCTTTAACCACGCTTGCCTTTGCTTCATTAACGGCTGCTGCAGCATGATCGATGTTCGCAGTCGCGCTGTCGGTGCCCGCCCGAGCTTCTCCGACCGCACTCTTCTGCGAGGCGATGGTCCGGGTTTGGTCAACAATCTGGCCCTCCAGCGCGCTTTGAGCTGAGCGCGCTTGCGCCAGCGCGTATTCATAGGGACGGGAATCGATCTCGAACAGCAGTCCGCCCTGTTTGACAAATTGGTTGTCTTGCGCGGCCAGCTGGATAATGGGCCCGTCAACCAGCGGAGTGACGCCTATGAAATTGGCAAATACCTCGGCATCGTCTGTGCGGGGATATAGGCTGGTCACTGTGATCACCAAAAGACCGGTGATCAACGCGGCGACCGGGATCGCCACGCTCAGGATCTTCCCGAGCCGTTTGCGCTGAACAGTGGGTTCGCTCTCAGACATAGAACCTCCTCCCGATTCAACTGAAGAACAATAGCCAGGTCGAGAATGTGAAAAACGCGGCCAGACACGGATACACCAGGATTAACGGTGACAATTCCTTCTCGAAATTCGCGCGCACAAAAAAGACCCGCGCGACGACCGCCAGCACGATGCCAACGACTCCGCAGAGAATCCAGGATGGAAAAAACGAGCCTAGTATGTTGAAGGAAGGCGCCCGGGAACATCCTGTTAGCGCAGAGATGAAACTGCTGCACGCCGCAATGACAACAAGCCGTAATTTCCCAAAGTCAGATGGTCTTAGTTGCATCAGCATGTTACGGAATACTCTTCGCATAAAGCAGACCTCCCGTTTGGTAGGCCAGAGAAGCCAACCCGGTTAGTAATTGTGTTCGCGCGTCCACGTCAGCCGCGCGCGCATCCGCAAGCGTTTTCTGCGCGGTTACCACATTGATCTGGTTGCGCAGACCCTGGTGGTACGCCTCTACGGTAGCGTTGTAGGACTCTGTTGCCGCCCGCAGTAACGCCGCCGCTGCCTTCTGCTGGCGGAGCGCCGTTCGGGCCGTCGAGTACGACGACCATACCTGGTTTTCGATTTGATTACGCGTCGACTCAAGAGCCGCAGCGGCTTGCTTTTGATCGGCGTGCGCCTTGGCCAGGCGATTTTCCCTGGCCAGCCCGTCAAATAATGTCCAGTTCAACTTGAGTGCCGCATACCAGCTCGCTTCGGTGGGTGAGTACACGGGAGGCAGGTTTATCTGCACTCCGTACGAACGGGAGATTCCCACGTTACTCTTAAGTTGAATGGTGGGGTAATACGCTTTTCGCGCGACATTTACGTCCGCGCCCGCAGCACGAAGGTCGGCGAGCCGTTGCATCAGATCCGGGCGGTGGGAAAGTGCCTTGTCCATGGATGTCTCAATCGTGTCGGCGATGTTGTCCGGCAACTTAAGATTTTGCAGGCTCTCTACCTGGAACTGAGTTGTGGGATCAATACCCAGGGAGACTGCCAGATCGCCAAGCGCAATCTCCGTGGCGCCGATGGCTGCCTGGAGATCGTAATCTGCGCGCGCGGCGGTGCTGCGGGTTTCAAGTACGTCGGGCAGGGTTATCAATCCGCTTTGCAGCCGGGCCTCCGCCGCCTGTTGTACCGTCTGCGCATCTTTCAGGTTGGCTCTTGCTGCGTCTTCCTTCCCTTTGGTGTCCAGGAATTTGTAATAAGCTTGCATCACCTGAAAAATGATTTTGCGGTGTGAGTCATTGAACTGAAAATTGGCTGCCAGGAGCTTGCTCTTGCTGGCGGATATTCGCTCGGAGCGCTCGCCAAAGTCAAAGATGGTGTAATCCACTGTGAAACCAGGAGAAATGGTTTCAAAGGTTTGCTTCTGAAAGCTGGTGCCAAAGAAAAGGTCCGCCTGGATGCTGCTGGCAGTGACTGTGGCCGCCAGCGTCGGATACAAAGCGGACTTGGCAATTCCCAGATCGGCGGCTTTGGACTTGGCGCTCTCCCAGGCAACACGCGTGTCGGGATTGTTCATCTCGGCGATGTTCACCAGCTCTGCCAGAGTGTAGATCTTTGACGTATCGATTCCACGAGGCGCGAGCGGCCGGGGCGGCGGCGTTAGTTGTTGCTTCGCTGATGAAGCGTCCCAGGGATGATCGGGAACGGAAGGCGCTTTTTGGCCAAAAGAGATTCCCTCCGCCACCAACATGTAAAGCATCATCATTGTTGCATTACAAAGCATGATGATTGTTGGCTTACGAGGACGAGGCATCTTACACCCAGGATTTCGATCGCCTGGCTTCATGCTCCAGGTTCTCTGATCTAAATTGCGCACTTGGCCTGCAGCACTGGGCCCTGATTCAAAAGATTCCACAAGAACACGAGTCTCACCCGAGTAAGTTTGTGGTCACACTCTGAGCAATACCACTGTCAATAAAGGCAGTGGAATGTCCGTCCAGTCCGGAGATAACGTAACGTTTTGAAGGCTCTCTCATCTGGAACTGAGTGTGGGATCAATGCCCAGGAGCTTCCGGATCGCCAAATGCCCTTCCTGCGATGGCATCCCTCAGTGGCTGGAACACATCACGGCACCTGTCAGATGGGTGAGGGAGCTTAGAAACTAACTATTGCTTTTCTGGGAACGCAGCGGCGTTTCGTCGCCAATGTGCGGGAGGTCAGGCCTTGAAAGTCTCCGGCTCAAAGAAGCACGTCGTGATTGTGGGCGGAGGCTTTGCCGGTCTCGCTTGCGCACACAAACTGGCCAAGAGTAATGCCGTAACCATCACCCTCATCGACAAGAACAACTATAGCCAGTTCCTGCCGCTTCTCTATCAACTGGCTACCGCTGTGCTGGGCACCGACGACGTCGCCGCTTCCTTTCGTCAGTCTCTTATCGGCGATGCCAATGTAGAGGTGAAGATGTGCGACGTGACCGGCGCTGACCCCAGAACTCTGACGGTCACCACGCGCGACGGCAACAGTTACCAGGGAGACTTCCTGGTGCTGGCGGCAGGATCGCAGGCAAATTTTTTCGGCACGACAGGAGCGCAAGAAAATACCTTCCCGCTCTACTCCGTAAAGGACGCTCAACGGCTGCGTTCACGAATTCTGGTTGCCTTCGAGGATGCGGACCGCGATCCGAAGCTCCTGGAGCAAGGCGCGCTGAATTTCGTTGTGGTCGGCGGAGGGCCTACGGGCACGGAGATTTGCGGAGCGCTGGCCGACATGATTAAGCACCTCATGCCACGGGAATATCCCGACCTCGCGGTGCAGCGCGCGCAGGTCTATCTGATTGACCACGGACACGCTCTTTTGGCAGCTTTTCCCGTGGAAGCTCACGATTATGCCGCACGCGTCCTGCAACGGAAGGGTGTGCAACTAAAGCTGGGCATAGGGGTGAAAGAAGTAAAGTCTGATCAGGTGTTGCTCTCTGACGGCACATCGATTCAAACACGCACCGTGATCTGGGCCGGTGGGCTGATGGCGTCCTCTCTGGCCGGCCAATTCCAGCCTGCCGCGAGGGCACGGCGGACGGATCGAAGTGCGACCGGACTTAACCGTCGAAGGCTTCCCTGGCGTTTACGTTCTGGGCGACTTCGCCAACATTCCCGCTCCCGACGGCGAATCGCTGCCGCAACTGGGTTCAGTTGCCCAGCAGTCGGGCGCGTGGGCTGCGAAGAACATCCTGGCTGAAGTCGCCGGCGAGTCTCGAACTCCGTTTCACTACCATGACAAGGGAATCATGGCGATGATCGGGCGCGACTCGGCCGTCGCAGCGATCGGAAAGAAGCGGCATGAACTCGACGGCCCCATCGCCTTCGCTGCATGGCTGGGCGTACACGCCCTGCTGATGTCAGGGGTTAGAGCAAGGATCGAGGTCTTCGTCGATTGGGCCTGGAGCTATTTCGGCAGATCTCTGCCCGTTCAGATTTTGGACCGCAGCGATGAAGCACGCATTGACTGGGGTGAAAACAAGGAAAGCGAGAGTTCCAGGATTTCGCCTGCTGCCTAGACGGCCCGCTGCTGAAAACGATTTTTCGAAACAACAAGGAGTTTCAGTCATGCTCTTGAAGAACAAAGTTGCAATTGTCACTGGGGGCAACAGCGGGATCGGGAAAGCCGTTGTGCTCGAATTGGCCATGCTAGGCGCGAACATCGCCGTGGATTATGTCTCACATCCAGAAGCAACCGATGCGATTGAAAAGCAGATAGCTGAGCTGGGCGATCAAGCCATCGGTGTGGATGCCGACGTTAGCCAGGTAGCTGACCTTGAAAGGCTGATCGCCACCACGGTGAAGACGTTCGGAAGGCTCGATATCATGGTGAACAACGCCGGCATCGAGTCGCGCACCTCCATACTCGACACTACCGAAGAGCAGTACGAGAAGGTGCTTCGGGTCAACTTGAAGAGCGCCTTCTTCGGGACCCAGCTTGCGGCAAAACAGATGATCAAGCAGGGTGGCGGCGGGCGCATCATCAATATCACTTCAGTGCATGAAGACTGGCCGATGCCCGGCAACATCGCCTATTGTCTCTCCAAAGGCGGCATGAGGATGCTCACACGCACTGCCGGCGTGGAGCTGGCCCACCACAACATTCTGGTTGTAGGCGTGGGGCCCGGAGCCGTTGCCACCCCCATCAACCTCACGACCATGCAAAATCCGGCAGAGATGGCGAAGCTGGACTCCGCCATACCGCTGGGGCGCATGGCGCAGCCGCATGAGATCGCCAGCGTGGTTGCGTTGCTGGCCGGGAACGCCGCCAGCTATGTTACGGCAACAACGGTCTTCGCCGATGGCGGCCTCATGCAAAGCAGCCCTGGGCTGTGAAAGGAGCATATCGATGGCCGGTAATTACGACGTCATCATCATTGGTAGCGGAGCCGGAGGGGGCACTCTGGCGCGTCAACTCGCTTCTACTGGGAAACGCATTCTGATTCTGGAACGAGGCGACTGGTTGAAGCGTGAAGCCTTGAACTGGGACGCTAAGGCAGTTTTTGTCGACAACCGATACATCTCGCCCGACACCTGGTACGACGAAAAAGGCAAGCAATTCCAGCCGCAGATTCACTATTTTGTCGGTGGCGCTACCAAATTCTACGGCGCGGCGCTCTACCGCTTGCGCCGGGAAGATTTCGGGGAACTGCGCGAGTACGACGGGATCTCGCCGGCGTGGCCCATCAGCTACGACGACATGGAGCCCTTTTACACGAAGGCCGAGCAGATGTACCAGGTGCACGGCATGCACGGCATGGACCCGACAGAGCCGCCGGCGAGCGCGCCATATCCTTTCCCGCCGGTCTCAAACGAACCGCGCATCCAGCAGCTCTTTGCCGATCTGAAGGCCGCGGGCTTTCATCCCTTCCAGGCACCCTGTGGAGTCATGCTCCATGAACAGAACATGGCTTACAGCAAATGCATCCGCTGCCAGACTTGTGACGGTTTTCCGTGCCTGGTTCACGCCAAAGCCGACGCCGAAACGCTTGGCGTCCGTCCCGCCCTGCAGTTGCCCAATGTCACACTGCTGCGGAATTCCAGGGTCCTCAAGCTGAACACGAATGCAAACGGCACAGCGGTGACAGAGGTAGTCGTGGAACGCGATGGCGGAACAGAAACGTTCCGTGGCGATATTGTGGTAGTTTCCTGCGGGGCCGCCAATTCCGCGAAGCTGTTGCTGATGTCGGCCAACGATAAGCACCCCAAAGGTCTTGCCAACGGCTCAGACCAGGTTGGCCGAAATTACATGTTCCACAATTCAACGGCAGTCCTGGCGCTTTCAAAGGAGCCGAACCCGACGTTCTTTCAGAAGACGCTGGCACTGCACGATTTCTACTTTGGCATGGAAGGTTTCGACTACCCGGTGGGAAGTATCCAAATGGTAGGCAAGTCAGCGGGAGAGATGTACAAAGGCGAGAAGCCCCTTGAAACCAAGCTCGCGCCGATAGGCATGCTGGATGACATCGCTCGTCATGCGGTCGACTTCTGGCTATGCACTGAGGACCTGCCCAATCCCGAAAATCGCGTTGCCGTGAACAAAGCGGGGAACATTACGCTGGCGTACACGCCTAATAACCAGGTGCCAAAAAAGAAGCTCTACGACAAGTTGAAGTCCATGCTCAACCACCTGGGCATGAATCCGGACCATCTGATTCCCCGTTGTGCATATCTCAAAAATGATATTCCGGTGGCAGGTGTGGCTCACCAGGCAGGAACATGCCGGTTCGGCAAAGACCCGAAGACCTCGGTCCTCGATGTCAACTGCAAAGCTCATGAGCTCGACAATCTCTACGTGGTGGACACCAGTTTTTTCCCAAGCATAGGGGCGGTGAATCCCGCACTCACGGCCATGGCGAATGCTATCCGCGTGAGCGAGCATCTGGCCGAGCGCCTGCATAGCGAACGGCCATTCGCGGTCGCAGCAGCTGTAGATTAACGGCGGTAGATTGAGGAGGTCCTGGGAATGCCGCAGCGAACCGAGGTTCTCCTCGTCTATCTCGCGGGACTCATCCAGGGGCTGGCGTTAGTAACGTTTCCAGCTGCCAGTTCCATCTTCACCAGTCCTCACGGCTATGGGCTCAGCGCCTCCCGCTACGGGCTGATGTTCATTCCCCAGGTGATTCTGGCTATCCTCGCTTCCAGCCTCGGGCCTGCCTTAGCCCAGCGTTGGAGCCTCAAGCATGTATTGCAAGCCGGGTTGAGCGCAAACTTCCTGGCGATGACCCTCCTCGCATGCAGCGCTCTGGTGCAGGGTTTTTCGGGCGTGGCCTATGGGATCCTGCTTCTAGCCACTGGATCGTTGGGCTTCGGCTTCGGCGCAACTGTCATGGCCGTGAACACCTATGCGGGAGAATTCTTCCCTCGTCGCGTAAACCTCGCCATCCTTGTCCTTAATGCCTTGCTCGGCGCCGGCACCGCTCTGGCTCCGCTCTTTGTCACCATCTTCGTCAGTCTGGGCGCCTGGTGGATTCTGCCGGTGATCGTCGCAGTGAGCATGGGGGCGCTTCTTCTTTGCACCACTCAAACGCCATTCGCAGCCTCGCCTGGAAATGCGGCAGGAGCAGAAGGCTTAAAGCGGTTCCCATTGCGGTTTTGGCTGTACGCAGCCGCCGTTCTACTCTACGGAATCGTTGAGACCCTGAACGGCAACTGGTCCGGACCCTATCTCACAGGAGAGCGCGGCATCTCCGCGCAAGGAGCATCTTATGCGCTCACCGCGTTCTGGGCGATGGTGACTATCGGACGAGTATTGTTCGCACTCCTGTCCGCGAAGATCGCTGGACGCTGGATCTATGCAGGCCTGCCCATTTTGTTGGTCGCAGCATTTCAGGTAATCGCGCACGCGAATAACAGAACCAGCGGCATCATGGCTTTCGGTCTTGTCGGGCTTGGCTGCTCGGCCTTCTTCCCTCTCTGCATCAGTCTCAGCGGACAGGAGTTCCCGCGACTGGCAGCCGCAATGTCGGGAGCAATGGTGGCTTTCTATCAGGCCGGTTATGGAGTGGCCGCCTTCGGAGTCGGACCGCTACGAGACTTCACTGGTCTCTCGTTCCAGACCATTTACTCTTTCGGGTCACTCGTCGCGGTCGCAATTCTCATTGTCTCGTTCGCCGTGGCCTTCGGGCCCGGCTTAGCTGCGGCAGCTCCGGAGGCCAAGATGTCTTGACTCAGCGGCTCGCGCAAAACCCTGTTGCTCAACTCATCGCCAGGGACGACCATCCGCGAGCGCGGCCCGCCTCTAATGAATTCATCCGGGTATTGGAAGGAAGAACATGGCATCCAAAATCGAAGATTACGGGTTGATCGGGAATACTTTCACCAGCGCGCTCGTGTCTCGCAGCGGGTCGATCGACTGGCTGTCTGCGCCGCGGTTTGATTCAGACGCCTGCTTCGCGGCGCTCGTGGGTTACGACGAGCACGGCCGCTGGTCCTTGTTTCCTACGGCGGCGGTCCGTGAGAACCGGCAGCGTTATCGCGACGACACCATGATCCTGGAGACCGAGTTCGCGTGCGACGGCGGCGTGGCCCGAGTGATTGACTTCATGCCGATGAGCGGTCGATGCGACGTTGTTCGAATCGTCGAAGGAGTCGAGGGAGAAGTCCCGCTGGAGATGCTTCTCGATGTCCGCTTCGGCTACGGCGCCGACACGCCCTTCATCGAAAAGATGGGAGACGGAGTGTGCTTTCTGTCCGGGCCGAATGCTCTGATACTTCGCACGCCCATGGCCCTGGAGCAGTCGGATCGGCGCGTATCCGCTTACTTCCGCGTGAAGAAGGGCGATCGCATCCCGATGCAACTCACCTGGTTCGCCTCGCACGAGAAGCCGCCCGCCGCGGCTGACGTCGAGCAGGCGCTCGCGTCGACGGAGCATTTCTGGCGAGAGTGGGCGGGGCGCTGCGCCTACCAGGGCCGCTGGCGCGACGCTGTCGTGCGCTCACTGGTCACGCTCAAAGCCATGACCTACTCGCCAACGGGGGCCATCGTGGCAGCCCCGACGACGTCCCTACCGGAATCTATCGGTGGCGTTCGCAACTGGGACTATCGCTTCTGTTGGATCCGAGACGCAAGCTTGACCCTGGAAGCTTTCATGGTCGGCGGCTACATCGACGAAGCCCGGGCGTTTCGCGACTGGGTCATTCGCACTATCGCGGGCGATCCTGCGGAACTGCAGATCATGTATGACATCTTCGGCGCCCGGCGCTTGACAGAGTTCGAACTCGACTGGCTGCCCGGGTACGAAGGCTCGAAGCCGGTGCGCGTAGGAAACGCCGCATCTGGCCAGTTCCAGCTCGACGTCTATGGAGAATGCGTATCGTGCTGGTACACCGCACGCAAGATGGGCCTGCCCGGGAGTGGGCAAAGCTGGCATATGTTTGAGGGTCTGATAGCCTTCATGGAAAATGCCTGGCAGCGTCCCGACGACGGCATTTGGGAGGTGCGAGGCGGACGCCGCCATTTCACCCATTCGAAGGTCATGGCCTGGGTGTTTTTTGACCGGGTAGCTAAAGCCATTCAGGATTTCGGGGACGGTGGGGATGAAGACCAGAAGATGCTGCGCCATGTCTGCGCGCTGCGTGAGAGGATCCACACCGAGGTTTGCGAGCGCGGCTTCAACCCACAAATGGGCGCGTTTACGCAATCCTACGGCAGCGAGGCTCTCGATGCCAGTGTCCTGATGATTCCGCGCGTCGGATTCCTCCCCGGCAGCGATCCGCGGGTGCGGGGCACGGTGGCGGCAATCGAGAAGCATCTCCTCCGAGATGGCTTTGTGCTTCGCTATGACACTGAGCACGGCACCGATGGTCTCCCCGGCTCGGAGGGGGCCTTCCTCGCTTGCACCTTTTGGCTGGCGGACAACTACGCCTTAGTTGGCAGGATCAAGGAGGCGGAGGAAATGTTCGAACGGTTGCTCAAAATACGAAATCACTTGGGACTTCTCTCCGAAGAGTACGACCCAAAACTGCGTCGCCAGATCAGCAACTTCCCACAGGCGTTTTCGCACCTGGCGCTGGTGCGGGCCGCTCAAACCATTGACACTAGCTCCGCCAAGAGCAAGATTGCGGCCTAGTCAGAAAGTAAGATTGAACCGCTGTGCTACACGGACCATGATGCTGTCTTAGTTGCTATCGCCGCGGTTGAACGAAATAGATAAGTGACAGCCGAAATCAGAATTCCGGCTGAAACAATTGCTTACCGCCGCCTCACAATTCGGCAGTCGCTCGGCAGAACCTGTAAAGGTGCGAGCGACGCTCGGTTGCCGGCGGCGTAAGGGGAGAGCTTTCCGATGAGCGACAACACGATCAGCATTCTCGACGGTTCGACATTTCTTGTCTCAAGTCCGAACGGCGATATCGACGCCAGGCCCGACCAGCCTGAGGGTCTGTTTTTCCAGGATATGCGCCACCTGTCAAAGTGGAAACTCACAATCAACGGTTTAACCCTGGACGTTCTGTCCACAGATGCCCTTGAGTACTACTACTCTCAGCACTTCTGTGTTCCGCCCACGGGCACGATCTACAAGAACCCCACGCTTTCTATTGTCCGTCGTCGCTTTGTCGGCAACGGGTTCGTGGAACATTTGACTGTTCTCAACCATGGCAGCGAAGAGGAGAAGGTTGAGTTGCGTTTGGACTTCGGCGCCGACTTCTGCGATCTGTTTGAAGTCAAAGATGCCCTCAAAAAAAAGGGAAAATATTATAAGGAAACGCGAAATGGGCGCCAGGTCTTAGGCTACAAGCGCGACGACTTCGTCAGAGAAACACTTATCCGGTCGTCAGTATCTCCTGCAAAGGAAACTGCAGATCATTTTGAGTTCCACTTGACTATCCAGCCCAAGTCCCTCTGGAGCACCAATTTCCATGTGACGCCCGTGACCGGCGAAACCGTACACCATCCAAAGTTTGCTACGGAGGAAGGGGATGCCATGAGGCGCAACCTGAAAGAATGGATCGCCGCAGCGCCCACTGTGACTTGCCATCCTGATGCCGGTCGCCTCTACATGCAGAGCCTGATCGACATTGCGGCGCTTCGCTTTCGTCCCGACACCCTGGCCGAGCACTCACTTCCCGCGGCCGGTTTGCCCTGGTTCATGGCGCTGTTTGGGCGCGACAGCCTGATTACGAGTTATCAGATGCTGCCTTTCAACTCGGAACTGGCGGCGACCACGCTCCGGGCGCTGGCCGACGCCCAGGGAAAGAAGGAAGTAGAGCTGACGGAAGAAGAGCCCGGGCGCATCCTGCACGAATTGCGTTTCGGGGAGTTGACACATTTCCACGAGCGGCCGCAGGCGCCATACTACGGCGCGAGTGACACCACTCCCTTTTTCCTCATCGTGCTGGATGAGTACGAACGCTGGACCGGCGACGCAAACCTGGTGCGCGAGCTTGAGCCGAATGCGCGTGCAGCCCTGAATTGGATGGACCGCTACGGCGACAGCGACGGCGATGGTTACATCGAGTATCAGCGCAAGACTAAGCTGGGCCTCGACAACCAGTGCTGGAAGGATTCCTGGAATTCCATTCTGTTCCACGACGGCACGCTGGCGCCCACGCCGCGCGCTACGTGCGAAATCCAGGGCTATGCCTACGATGCCAGGGTACGTTGCGCCCGTTTGGCCCGCGAGATATGGAAGGACGAGGCGCTGGCCGTCAAGCTGGAAACTCAGGCGGCGGAGCTGAAACGCCGCTTCAACGAGGATTTCTGGATTCCCGACCGCAAGTTTTTTGCGGTGGCGCTTGACGGCCACAAAAGAAAAGTAGACAGCCTGTGCTCGAACATCGGGCAGTTGCTGTGGAGCGGCATCGTGGATGACGACAAAGCCCAACATGTGCGAGACCATCTGATGAGTCCAAAGATGTTTTCCGGGTGGGGCATTCGCACCATGGCGCAGGGTGAAGGCGGGTACAATCCCATCGAATATCACAACGGGACCGTGTGGCCGCACGACAACAGCTTCATTGCTGCCGGGCTGGCCCGCTACGGGTTCCGCCAGGACGCAGCCAACGTGATTGCGGGCATCTTTGAAGCCAGCTGGTTCTTCAATCATCGTTTGCCGGAGGTGTTCGCTGGATATGAACGCGCGAAAGCCCGGTATCCAGTGCAGTACACGACAGCCTGCATCCCCCAGGCTTGGGCCGCAGCATCGCCGATGCTTGGCATCCGCACTCTGCTTGGCCTGGAGCCCAAGGGCGAGAGGTTGACGTCTATCGAAGACGCCATCCTTCCTCCCTGGATGGGCACGCTCACCGTGGATGGCATTCCGGGTCGCTGGGGCCGGGCCAAAGTGGTCGCCAAAGGAGACGACAAGGCCATGCTAAGCACGAAGGACATCTTCGAGAGCATCTTGTCTGCGCGAGAGGAACTGGGCAAGGTGGAACTGGCGGCCTAGTTGTTGGCCAAGGAAAGAAGGTTCTTCGCTGTTAGACGTTAAAGTATGATGTGACTGAAAGCGCGGGGAGAGCTGGTTGCGGTCAGGCCGCGTCGCGGAAGGGCACTTCTGGGACTCCCGACGATCAGGTACCAGCCGCTCGTACGGAAGCCTCCACGCACAAGCTAGATGCCAGCTGACAAGTCAGGGATGGCACTGCAAGTGCTTGCAATGCATGGTACAGCCCAAGTGGTTTTCGGGTCTCTGTCTCTCTCAACTCTTGCCGATCATCGAAGCAACCCCCCCCACTCTTGTCACTTCCTAAACTCTAGGACGTAACGAGTTGAGGAGAATGTAACGAGTTAAGGAGAATTTAACGAGTTGGGCTAAGAAGTTCCGTGACCAGTAAGGTTGGCACAGGATGCAAACGAGGAACTTAAATGGCCGGTACGTGTGGTCTTTTCAGACCCTCGTTGTCCTTTGCTCGCCGGTAGCGGCCGCAGCACAGTCCTCCACAGATCAGGGCTTGAGCCCAACCAACATCTTCGCGCCTGCTTCCACGCCAGCCAGATCGATCCTTGATGTCTCATTTTTTGTACTCGCAATTAGCGCCGTCATATTCGCCATCGTTTTCAGCCTGCTGGCCTACTCGGTCATTAAATTCAGGAAGAGAGCGAACGACGATGAGCGCGAGCCTCCACAGGTTTACGGAAGCAATCAGGTGGAACTCGCGTGGACAGTCATTCCAGTTCTCACGGTTCTGGCTTTGTTCATGGCGACGGCACGAGTGATAGCCGACGTTCAGAAGGTAACGCAGCCGGCTAATGCGATTGAAGTCGTCGCCATCGGTCACCAGTTCTGGTGGGAGTACCGCTATCCGGCGCTTAATGTTGTGACTGCGAATGAACTGCACGTGCCGGTAAGCGATCCGGAACACCCGACGCCGACCTTCATCACTCTTCTTTCTGCGGATACAGATCACAGTTTCTGGATCCCCCGCCTGGCGGGAAAAACAGATCTGATTCCGAACCGCGTAAACCACACGTGGATAGACCCGCACCAGGCTGGAATCTACCTGGGACAGTGCGCACAATACTGCGGGACACAACACGCCAAGATGCTTCTGCGCGTCTACGTCCAGTCGCGCGATGAGTTCGACCACTGGATCCAGGAGCAACGGCAGCCGGCGCGCGTGAGTGACGCCGTTTCACGAGGCCAGCACGTTTTCGAGACTACCGCCTGCATCAACTGCCACGCGGTGGTGGGGACCGCGGCCGATGGGCGCTTTGGCCCAGACCTGACACACCTGATGAGCCGCGCAACCATCGCTTCCGGAGCAGCGGAAAACACACCCGTGAATCTCCGGCGGTGGATTCAAAATCCTGACGCCATCAAACCTGGATGTCGAATGCCGGCCATGCAGTTGAGCGACCAGGATTTGGACGCCGTGACAGCGTACTTAAACACACTTCGCTGAGGGTTCTGGAGGAGAAAAGCCCGATGTCGACTGATTCCGTAGCGCTGCCCGGAGCCCAGGCCGCATCTCGTCCCCTGGTTGAAAACCTTCATGAATGGGTGACTACCGTCGATCACAAGCGGCTGGGGATCATGTACATCGTTTACGCCCTGATCTTTCTCGTGATCGGGGGAATCGAAGCCACGATCATGCGGATCCAGCTGATTATTCCGCACAATCACTTCGTCTCGCCGCAGGTATTCAACCGGATGTTCACAATGCATGGGACCACGATGATTTTCTTCGTGGCCATGCCCGTCTTGTTCGGCTTCGCCAATTACCTGATCCCTCTGATGATCGGCGCGCGGGACATGGCGTTCCCGCGCCTGAATGCCTTCAGTTTCTGGATGAGCGCATTCGGCGGCCTTCTTCTTTATTTAAGTCTTGTGGGAGCGTATGGACTGTATGGAGCGGGAAACGCGCCTGACGTGGGATGGTTTGCTTATGCGCCACTTACTTCGCAGACCTTTTCGCGCGGCCACAGCACTGATTTTTGGACGCTGGCGCTGTTGGTATCCGGCGTCGGCAGCATTGGTGCAGGGCTCAATATGCTGACAACGATCCTGTGCATGCGCTGCCCGGGGATGACATTGGGCAAAATGCCGCTGCTGATCTGGCTCAACCTGGTGATGGCCGGCTTGGTGATACTGGTCATCGGTCCACTAACGGCTGCGCAGATCATGCTGAGCCTCGACCGCTATCTGGGCGCGCATTTCTTTGACACCCAGGCCGGAGGCTCCGCCGTATTGTGGATGCACTTCTTCTGGATCTTCGGCCATCCTGAGGTGTACGTTCTCGCGATCCCCGCCTTCGCCTTCATCTCTGAAATTGTTCCAGTATTTTCCCGCAAAGCGATATTTGGGTATCCCATCATGGTGGCGGCGACTGTGGCCATCGGTTTTATATCCATGGCAGTTTGGGCCCATCACATGTTCACTGTTGGTCTGAGCCCGAATGCCAATACGTTCTTCGTATTGTCGACGATGGCAATCGCCGTCCCGACCGGGATCAAGATATTCAACTGGCTTGCAACCATGTGGGGAGGAAAGATTCATTTCAAGACGCCGATGCTGTTCGCGATTGCCTTCCTCTTTCAATTCCTGGTCGCCGGTCTCACCGGAGTCATGTTGAGTGTGGCGCCATTCGATTGGCAGCTTGGGAATTCTTACTTCGTGGTAGCACACTTCCATTACGTCATCGTGGGCGGAATTATCTTTTCGCTTTTCGGTGCTTTCTACTATTGGTTCCCGAAGATGTCGGGAAGAATGTACAACGAGACGCTGGGTAAGCTGCACTTCTTGCTGTTCCTCATTGGGTTTCACCTGACCTTCGATTTCATGCACATCCCCGGACTATTGGGCATGCCGCGAAGGATTTATACCTACGAGCCTGGCCGCGGCTGGGACATCTGGAACCTAATCGTGACCGTCGGCGTTGTTTTTCAGGCGGCCGGCATCCTGGTCTTCGTCGGCAACCTGCTGTGGTCCTCTATCAAAGGGAAAACTGCCGGCAGCGATCCCTGGGATGCGTGGACGCTGGAATGGTCGACCAGTTCACCGCCGCCGGCCTATAACTTTGCAGAGATTCCAGTGGTGCAGAGCCGGCGCCCGCTTTGGGACCTTAAGCACCCGGAAGATCCGGACTGGAAATATGAATAACAGGCAATGGCCATGAGCGTTACACCAATCACGATGCCCAAGCCGATAGGCGAATGGAAACTTCCGTCGCGCGGGCACGTGGGAATGTTTTCTTTAATCGCCGCCGAATCTTCGATTTTCATCATCTTTGTGGTGGCTTACATCTTTTACATCGGCAAGAGTATCGCCGGTCCAATGCCCAGGGACGTTCTCCGGGTCCCGATCTTTTACACAATATGTTTGCTTTCAAGCAGCCTCACGATTCACTTCGCGGTCCGAGCTCTGCGCCAGGGAAATACCGGACGCTTTGCCGCCTGGTGGTTCGGAACGATCGCGCTGGGCGCTGCATTCCTTTATGGAACAGCGACTGAATGGCATCGGCTGATTTATCACGATGGGCTGACGATCAAAACCAACCTTTTCGGAACGACCTACTACTCGTTGGTGGGTCTGCACGGCTTTCACGTGGTTGTGGGCCTTCTGCTCCTCTCCACAGTGATGGCGTTCACTTTTTTGGGAAGCTTAAAGCAAGAGCACACCTATCGCGTGGATGTCCTGTCTTACTACTGGCACTTCGTCGACGCCGTGTGGGTCGTGGTTTTCACTGTTGTTTACATCATCGGACGCTAAAGAGGACCGGAAAATGGGCTCTGAATCGATCGAACCAGGAACAGCAACAAGAGAGGGCTTGCCGTCCGCCGTGAATTTGCCTGCTCCGACGGCGTGGCCCCTGGTCGCTGCCTTCGGCCTCGCCTTGCTTTTCGCGGGATTGGTCACGACAGGAGTGGTCAGCCTTCTTGGTGCCATATTGGCGGTGAGCGGGTTCATCGGCTGGTTTCGCGACGTGATACCGCAGGAGGAGCACGAATCCGTGCCGGTCCTCGAAAAAGAGCCGCCTTTTGCGACGAGCCGTCCCGCAGTGGCTCGCGTGGGATGGATCACGCACGCACCGAACCGGGCGCATTTGCCACTTGAGATTTATCCGGTTTCGGCAGGCGTCAAGGGGGGCTTGGCCGGCAGTGTCGCCATGGCTGTTCTGGCCATGATTTACGGGCTGATCAGCGGACACGGGATCTGGTATCCGATCAATCTCTTGGCAGTTGGATTCTTCCCCGGAATGATTAACAACGCCGCGGAAATCTCTGCCTTTCACCTGGATGCGTTTATCATCGCTTCGATTCTCCACCTGCTTACTTCTTTGCTCGTTGGGCTTCTTTACGGCGCCACGCTTCCGATGGTGCCACGCCATCCGATTCTGTGGGGTGGTGTAGTCGCACCCATACTATGGTCAGGTCTGCTCCACAGTATTCTCGAGTTCATCAACCCCGTGCTCAACCAGCGAATCAATTGGATGTGGTTCCTCATCTCTCAAATCGGATTCGGCATCGTGGCGGGCATTGTAGTTTCGCGACAATACCGCGTGCGGACGTGGCAGAACATTCCTCTTGCCGTGCGAGCGGGCATGGAGGCTGGAGCCATGGATGAGAAGAACGAAGAGGAACCGCGGCAATGAGGCATCCCGCGATTCTTATCAGTCTCGGGACCTTCCTTTTTGCGCTGGTCGGATCGGGCTGTAACAGTTCTCCCGGCAGGCCTGGCCCCGAGGTGATCCCGCCTGACCAGATTGTGGAATTCAATGTTCTTTACGGACACAATTGTGCCGGATGCCATGGGGCCAGCGGCAAAGGGGGAGCGGCGGTCCCCTTGGGCGACCCCGTTTTCCTGGCGATTGCGGACGATGCCGTGATTCGCCGCACCACCGCAAACGGAGTACCCGGCACTCCCATGCCGGCTTTCGCACAGAGCGCCGGCGGAATGCTTACCGACAAACAAATCGATGCTCTTGTCCGGGGACTGCGGTCCTGGGCGCAGCCCGACATTCTCCGCGGCTCTACTCCTCCGTCCTATGCAGCGCAGACTCCCGGCGATCCACATCGCGGGGCCGATGTGTATGCAACGTACTGCTCCGCGTGTCATGGCACCGATGGCCAGGGAGGAAAGAAGGCCAGCTCCATTGTGAATGGTTCATATCTCGCTCTGGTAAGCGATCAGGGTCTGCGCACGAATGTAATCGTCGGACGGCCTGAGATGGGCGCTCCGGACTGGCGAGGCAACGTGCCGGGCAGACCAATGTCGGCGCAAGAAGTCTCGGACGTTGTTGCCTGGCTGGCCGCGCAGCGACCAAAGTTCCCAGGACAACCATACCCAAACCGTGCACCCGCCTCAGGAGGACGGCCATGACCTCACCAACAAACGAGTCAAAAGGCGAACAGACGGGATTATCAAGACGCGCAATGCTCTTTAAGATAGGCCTGCTTTTTAATGGCTTCGTCGCAGCGATTCTAGCCGCTCCAATCATCCGTTATCTTGTGACTCCGGTCACTCGCGGGCTGAAAGCAGGATATGAGTCGTGGCTCCCTCTCGGCGAACTGGAACAGTTTCCTGCCGGCCAGACCCGGCTCGCCACCTACCGCAACCCCGTTGTTGATTCATGGGACGGACAAACGGCAAATATCCCCTGCTGGGTTCGCAATGTTGACGGGCAGAATTTCCAGGTGTTCGCCATCAATTGTGCGCACCTGGGATGTCCAGTTCACTGGTTTCCGCAGTCGAATCTGTTCATGTGTCCGTGCCACGGGGGCGTTTACTACCAGGATGGTTCGCGCGCTGCCGGACCTCCGCCACGTGGACTGTTTCAGTACCATCACAAGATCGAGAATGGAAAACTCTTGATCAAAGCCGGCGAGATGCCAACCACCGGCAGTCCACAAGCAAATATCAACGGAAGGAAGCCGCCATGCGCCTGATTGGGAAAATCGGCGCCTGGCTTGACCAGCGCCTGCAGCTTGGCAGCACGATTCGCGCGACGGCCGATCACCCCGTTCCCCGCCAGACGGCAAGTTGGTTTTATGTCTTCGGCAGCGCCGCTCTGACGGCTTTCATGCTTCAGATTGTTACCGGGATTCTTCTTGCACTCATCTACGTGCCTTCAGCAGGAGAGGCCTGGAACAGCCTCCAGACCCTCAATCACGGGATCACGCTTGGATGGTTTATTCGTGCCCTGCATGGTTGGGGCTCGAACTTCATGATCGCGATCGTGCTGGTTCACATGGTCCAGGTCTTCCTTTTTGGAGCGTATAAGTTTCCGCGCGAACTGACATGGATGATCGGCGTGTTCCTGCTGCTGGTTACGCTTGGCATGGGGTTTACAGGCCAGGTATTGCGATTCGACCAGGATGCTTACTGGGGGTTGGGAATCGGTGCATCGATCGCGAGTCGAGTCCCCATCGTCGGGCCATGGGTCGTTAGGCTATTGCTGGGCGGCCCGATTATTGCCGGGGCAACGCTCTCCCGATTCTTCGCGCTGCACGTTTTCGTCATTCCAGGATTGCTGATCGCATTTGTCGGCCTGCATTTGCTCCTGGTGTTGAAACTGGGGATCAATGAATGGCCCATGCCGGGCCGAATCGTTCGCCGAGCAACCTATATTAAGGAGTATCACGAGCTGACCCATAAAGAAGGAGAGCCGTTTGTTCCTTATGCAATAGTGAAGGATGTTCTGTTTTCCGGCTTCATTCTGCTATCGATCGCCGCCTGTGCTGTACTTCTTGGCCCTTTCGGTCCGAACGGTCAGCCGGACCCGGCGATCATTCAAACCACGCCGCGCCCCGACTTCTTCTTCCTGTGGCTCTATGCACTGCTCTCTTTCCTGCCGCCCGGGTCCGAAACGGCGATATTAATGATTGGACCGGTCATCGGGATTGCTGTGTTGCTGGCCCTTCCTTTCTTTGCTGGTGAAGGTGAGAAGAGCTGGAAACGGCGGCCCATTGCGGTCCTCCTGGTACTGCTCATCGCGGTGACCCTGGGTACTTTCACGCATGCGGGTCTTCACACACCCTGGAGTCCGATCATGGACGCGTGGAGCAGCATGCCGGTTCCATCGGAATATTTGAAAGACCGAACGGCGCTGGAGCGCCGAGGCGCTCTGGTATTTCAAGCGAAGCAATGCCACAACTGTCATTCGCTCGACGGCATGGGAGGTAAGCGCGGCCCGGCGCTTGACCAGGTTGCTCTACGCCTTACGCCGGACCAGTTCATCCGCCAGATCCTTCAGGGTGGCGGCAATATGCCCGCATACGGGAAGAACCTGAATCCTGCGGAGACCACGGCTCTGGTGGCGTTTCTGAAGACCCTGCATCCCGCCGGGCAGAAACCGGCAAGCAATGCTTCCCAAGACGCAGCGCTGGGAACGGGTGCGGAGGGCTCGGCCGCACCTCGTTAGGCTCGCCCTATGTTCACAGCAGCCCAAGCCGCGAACGAGTCGTGGTCCTTCCAGTATCCGGTTACGTCTGTTTTGATTCTGACGGCATTCTTCTACTTGCAAGGGTGGCTGCGTCTGCGAAAAGCATTGCTGAACACGATCCCGGCTTGGCGGCTTGGCGCATTTATGGGCGGACTGTTTTCCCTGTGGATCGCAGTCGGATCTCCTCTCCAGGACTTTGATGATGAACTGCTCTCCATCCATATGGTGCAGCATATTCTCCTTATGAGCGTAGCTCCTCCACTGATCCTACTTGGGGCACCGGCCTTGCCGTTCCTCCACGGCCTTCCGCAACGCATGGTTCGTGGTCTTCTGGGTCCCATCTTGCGCTGGGCGCCGTTAAAAGGGCTTGGACGCATTTTGACTCACCCTGTCTTCTGCTGGCTTGCCGCTACCGTTACCCTGATTGGATGGCATACTCCCCGCGCGTTCGAATTAGCTTTGCGTTCGCAATTCTTCCATGAAGTTGAACACGCATCTTTCTTCATCACGTCGCTGCTGTTCTGGTGGCCCGTAGTGCAGCCTTGGCCGAGTGTCGCACGGTGGCCGCGATGGTCCATGCCTCTGTATCTCTTCCTGGGAACTGTAGCCAACGATGTGGTTTCTGCATTTCTTGCCTTGTATGATCGCGTTATCTACCCATCGTACGCATCGCTGCCGCGGCTCTTCAATATCTCGCCACTCGACGATCAGGCATTCGCGGGTGCTCTGATGTGGGTCTTCGGGACCTTCGTCTATCTCGTTCCAGCAGTCGCCATCACAATTCAGATACTCTCACCGCCGAGCAGGCACAGTGAGTTTCAGACGCGAGGTCTGAGCAAGGTCACAGCCCGGCCACCGGATGCAACGGAGATGGAGGTTCTCTGAAGATGGCAACGAAGTTCCTCCTTCGGCACCATGTACATCCCCAGGTGGTTGGATACCAGAGCATCACCCCTCACGCGGAACGTCCTTTGGTGTCCACACCTTGTTCGCGTGGCATTCCCCAATGCTGTTCTTCTTCTGGCCGTTGCGCACCAGCACTGAAGACAAAATCATCCTCATAGTTCGTGCCACCGAACCACGCCATCACGACTGCCACAAAGAGTTGAGAGTCAGAAAGATGCAAACAAGTCAGTTTGGCCATCTATTCTTAAAGTCTTCCGTATAGAAAGGGCTCTATTCTCAGGTGCTTGAACTTGGGCGGGAAGTTGCAAACTTTTGCACCCTGCCTCAATTTCGGAGCGTTGTCAGCCTTGGGTACCTTTGTAACTGCTTGAAACACAATGGCGACCCGGCGTCCCGTCTTTGGCCAAGGTTGGCAGGGCAACTGCCCCCACACCAACAGGGAATCACGACCTGGAAGTTACTAGCCCATACCTCCACATTCCGGAAATGTCTTTATTTAAGGGGCTTTGTTTAAGGAAAAGATCGCTGAGAGGGCTTTGGGGCTCACGTTAAGACTCCTGCCCGCGAAGACAGGGAGTGTGAAGGCTGGGTGAAGTAAGGGCCAGATGAGATTTGTTGATTTGTAGAAAGGACAAAGATCATGGGCGCAAGCGTGGTAAAAGTCGCTGGACCAGAGCTTATCGATCGCATCGACCGCCATCGTTGGGCAGATCTTGGCAAGAAACGCTGGGTTAACGAGTATGTCCTGCCACTCAACCCGGTAATCATTACTGACGGAATCGAGCACTGGGTAGCCCGCAAGAAGTGGACCCTTGATTTCTTCAAGAAGCAATATGGCAGGCTGCCGCTAACCGTTGATGGAAGACAGTTGTCCATGGCAACGCTGATTGATGAAGTGCAGGCGTCGACCCCTGCCCGTCCGGCTCCTTACTTGCGGAACTATCCTGTGAAAGATCTGCCTCGGGAGTTGCAGTCTGATGTGCAGCCGATGCCGGAGTGTGCGAGTCCCAATTGGCTTGAGCATGGGTTGCTGAAATCCTGGAAAGACCTCACCTATGTCGAACTCTACATCGGGGGGACCGGAGCCAAGTTTCCCGTCCTGCATTATGACGGTTTGCATACGCACGCTTTCCTCATGCAATTGGAGGGTGTGAAGGAATATGTTGCATTTTCTCCGGATCAGGCGCCGCTGATGTATGCGGGCAATGATACGGCGCACGAAAATAAATCGGCTGTGGACAACGTGGAAACGCCGGATGTGAAACGGTTTCCCAAATTCTGCAGCGCCAGCGGTTTCCGCTTCAAGCTTTATCCCGGTGAGACCCTCTTTGTTCCTTCTGGATGGTGGCACACCGCGCGAATACTTTCACCCTCAATCACAGTCTCAATCAACGCAGCCAATGCCGCCAATTGGAAAAACTTCAGCCATGACTTTCGCGAGTCGTATTGGGCTGGACACAAGGCGCGTAAGGCTGTCGGCTCACTCTATTTCGGGCTCATCAGCACTGCCATGCGCGTGGCGGACTTAACCAGATAACTCACGGACGCGGTTGCATTTTGCGACCAATCAAGATTTGCAGCACCAATGTTGGGAATGAGTGGAATGAAGCGTGACAAATTCTTCGCCGGTGACAGGGTTGTGGTGCGCTCACCGCAGGAGATACTTTCAACTCTCGATGCCAACGGCACACTGGATGGACATCCTTTTATGCCGGAGATGCTGGAGCGGTGCGGCAAGTCATACCGTGTTCATCGGCGAGTCGAAAAGACATGTGTGGAAACACCCCCTCCCGTCGAACCGAATCGCCGTTTTGCAAAGAACGATGTTGTCACCCTTGAAGGCCTGCGTTGCGACGGCAGTGCTCACGACGGCTGCAAACGCGGATGCCGCTTTTATTGGAAAGAAGCATGGCTGCGCCCGGCGGACGGTAATGAAAACGAAGAGCCGGTTGACGCGGCCGCTCTGTCAGCGTTGCGTGCACGCCTCAAGGTGAAAGCTGATGAGGAACGCTATTTCTGCCAGTCAACAGAACTGCTGCGGTCAACCGAAGCCTTTCCCGGAAGAATGAAGCCCTGGCTGGTGCGACTCGCGTTTCGGCAGGTCCGGCAAAAGGATCGCGCCGGGCAGAGATCGCAAAACTCTTTGTCCGCTGGTTTCGCGTGAGACTCCATCGCGCCGTGGCCGGTGATGACAGGCTGCGCGGCCCGCATACAAAAGAGACACCTGTCGAAGTTCTCGATCTTAAACCGGGCGAACTGGTTCGGGTAAAGCCCCTCGATCAAATTGTAGGGACGCTGAATAAGAAGAAACGCAACCGAGGTATGGTCGTTTGCCACGAAATGACGCTGTGCTGTGAGAGAGTGGTCGAAGTCCGGTATCGCGTGAATCGGGTCATTGAGGAGATCTCCGGCAAAATGCGGGAGCTCAATCACACCGTGACGCTCCAAGGGCCTCTGGGACAAAAATCGCTGTGCGATGAATGTCTCTGCTACGGAGAAATGGGCGACTGCCCGCGTGGCGAATTGATGTACTGGCGGGAAATCTGGCTGGAGCGTGTGAACAAGCAGGACCAGCTCATGCCGAAGGGTGAGGAGTAATCATGCCGGCCGTAACATTTGCGACGCGGGCAAACATCCCGGCGAAAATTGCCGGGAACACAATTGAGGTTCGCTCATTGCGTCTGCTCTCCTGCCAAGGGGGAAACAGAACGGCTAACGCGCTATTTGTCCGCAAGCGAACGGGAAAGGGCTGACCGATTCCATTTTCAGGCTGACTATGATCGCTATGTCGCCGCGCGCGCCGCCTTGCGGTCACAGCTCGGCGCTTTTCTTGACTGCGATCCAGGATCGCTATCGTTTCAATACACCAGCCACGGTAAACCGTTCATCGAAAACTGCGGCATCGAGTTCAATCTTTCACATTCCGGTGAATGGGTGCTGTTGGCTTTTACTCGCATGGCTGAGATTGGCATCGACATTGAACGCATTCGACCGATGCACGACATGCAGGACGTAGCCAGGGAGAATTTCGCCGCGCCTGAATTTGATTCGTGGGAAGCGACATCCGAGCGGGACCGTATCCCGGCATTCTACCGGTGCTGGACCCGTAAGGAATCCTTTATCAAGGCGATCGGTGAAGGGCTTTCCTGCCCGCTGGACAGTTTTCAGGTGACATTTGGATTAAATCAACCTGCTCGCTTGACCAGTGTGGATGGCAGTGTGGCGTTGGCCCGTGAATGGTGGATGTCTGATTTACCGGGTTTCACAGGATACGCGGCGGCTGTGACGGCACGGACCGCAAATTCGGCGCAGGTACGTTTGGTAGTGCATGAAATATCGGGAACTGACTTATAGGAAAAGTCATACCAGGAACGTTTGTATTCGAGGGCGTGAAATTGATGCAAAAGTCATATGAGCTTTCACCGATGCAACAGGGCATGTTGTTTCATGCCATCGGTGAACCAGGCTCCGGAGTGGATATTGAGCAGATCGTCTGCCGGTTAGACGAACAGCTCGACACCACAGCCATGCTGCGGGCATGGGACCTGATTGCTTCACGCCACACCATCCTGCGCACCGCTTTCGTTTGGGAAGGAATCGATGAGCCCATACAGCAGGTCTACGATTCCGTGCGCATTCCTTCTGAAATCATCGACTGGCGGGGCGTTGACTCCGCTGACCAGGCTTCGCGCTGGGAGCAAATGCTGGCCCGCGATCGCAAGCTGGGGTTTGACTTATCTAACCCTCCCCTGATGCGGTTGCACGTCGTGCAGCTGGGTGAATGTTCCTGGCGACTGCTGTGGACCTTTCATCATGCGCTGTTAGATGGTCGATCATTCCCCATTGTGCTGCGTGAAGTCTTCGCGGCATATACAGCGTTTCGCGATGATGTGGAAGGCGGCCCGCAACTTGCCTCGCGTAAACCTTATTACGACTACATTGAGTGGCTGCGCACACAGGACCTGGCCCCAGGCCGAACGGTTCTTCCGGGAAAAACTAAAAGGATTTCGCGCACCCACTCCGATTCCAACCTCTGCATCCGGCGATGGAAGCAATTGGGGCGTGGCGCAATGCCGGCTTTCGCAAGAACTTACCAGCAAGTTGAGCGCTTTCGCGGATGCCGCCGGCGTTACTGTCAACACTCTGCTCCAGGCAGCCTGGGCATTGCTCTTACATCATCACAGCGGCGAGCAAGACATTGTTTTTGGCGTAACCCGTGCCGGACGCGCCTCCACCTTGGGTGATGCCGACGCGCCCGTGGGGCTCTTCATCAATACCTTACCCATGCGCATTTCTGTGCGTCCCGAAGCTCCCGTGGGAGATTGGGTGCGCCAGATCCGTGAACAGCATGTGGCAATGAGAGCGTATGAGCAGACTCCGCTGCGGGTCATACAGAAATCCAGCGAAGTGCCCGGCGGCGTGGGCTTGTTCAAAAGCATTCTGGTCTTTGAGAACTATCTGCTGGATACCGCATTGCGTGCTCAAGGAGGCGAATGGGCCAACCGGCATTTCGAATACATTGGCCAGACCAATTTCCCCTTGACGCTGATCGTCTATGCCGATCGCGAGATGATATTGCGTCTGGAGCACGATCCGAAGCAACTGGATTCCGCCAGCGCTGAACGTGTGCTGGGGCATCTTCGCACGCTCCTTGAAGGGATTGGCGCAGACGCAACGCGAGCGATCTCAGAGGTACCATTCTTAACGCAAGCCGAAACAAGTGAGCTGCTGGCGGCTCCACGCGCGGCCTCCCGTGTGAACGAATGTCTGCATCAACGTTTTGAACGACAGGTAGCGCAGACCCCGGACTCCATCGCTGTTTCCTGCGATGGTGAAACATTGACTTACGCAGAGTTGAACCGGCGCGCCAATGCGGTGGCCATGCGATTGGTCTCGCTTGGGGCCGGGCCGGATATCCTGATCGGCTTGTGCCTTGAACGCAATCTCGGGATGGTGATTGGCATTCTGGGAATTCTGAAAGCAGGCGCGGGTTATCTACCTATCGACTCTGAGTTATCCGCCCGAACGCGTGGCATTCATGCTCGAAGATGCCGGCGTACCGGTGCTGCTCTCGCAACGCAGCCTTTCAGGCAGTCTGCCAAACCATCACGGCACAGTGTTGTTTTTGGACGATGTAACCGAAGCCATAGATGCGAACCTTGACAGCCATGTTCAGCCAGAAAATGTTCAGCCAGAAAATCTGGCCTATGTGATTTACACGTCTGGCTCCACGGGCAGACCTAAAGGCTGCCAGATCACGCATGCCAACGTTGTGCGTCTCTTCGATCAGACAGATCACTGGTACGGCTTCCATCCAGACGATGTCTGGACACTGTTTCATTCCTGCGCTTTCGATTTCTCAGTCTGGGAGATCTGGGGCGCACTGCTGTATGGCGGCAAAGTGGTAGTGGTTCCATATTGGGTGAGCCGTTCACCGGAAGCATTTGCGGAACTGTTGCGTCGCGAGCGTGTCACCGTGCTGAACCAGACGCCATCAGCGTTCCGGCAGTTAACGCCTTTCGTACTGGCCGGCATTACTCCTGCCGAGCAGACACTGCGCTACGTCATTTTTGGTGGCGAGGCATTGGAACTGGCCAGTCTCCTGCCCTGGATGGAACGATACGGTGACAGCAAGCCTGAGCTGATCAACATGTACGGCATCACGGAAACCACTGTGCATGTGACTTACCGCCCGATCACTCTCAAGGAAGTACGCGCAGGGTCCGGGAGTCTGATTGGCGAACCGATTCCTGATCTCGCCGTGTACGTTCTCAATCCGCAGAAACAACCGGTGCCGCTTGGCGTCGCCGGAGAAATGTATGTTGGCGGCGCTGGTGTGGCAAGAGGTTATTTGCATCGCCCGGAACTCACTGCCCAGCGTTTTGTCAAAAATCCGTTTTCTGACTCAGGATATCTCTACCGCACCGGCGACCTGGCTCGGCGTTTGCCGAACGGCGATCTGGAGTACCTGGGCCGGATCGATCATCAGGTCAAGATCCGCGGCTTCCGTATTGAGCTGGGAGAAATTGAATCGGTGATCGGCTTGTATCCTGGCATTCGCGAAGTGGTAGTGATTGCGCGCGAAGATAAGCCCGGCGACAAAAAACTGGTGGCGTACTACTCTGCAGCGAAAGAAGCAGACCTTGATGCGTTGCGCGCACACATAAAGGTGCGGCTGCCGGATTACATGGTTCCAGCGGCATTCATGCACATGCAGAGTCTGCCGCTGACCTCCAACGGCAAAGTGGATCGTGTTGCGCTACCCGCACCAGACATGTCACGCATAGGCCGCAAAGACAATTATGTGGCGCCGCGTACGCTGGCCGAACAGTCTCTGGCCCGCATCTGGGGCGAAGTGCTGGGCATTGACGCACCCGGAGTGAATGACAATTTCTTCGAGCTGGGTGGCGATTCGATTCTAAGCATTCAGGTAATTTCGCGCGCGCGCCAGGCTGGCCTGGCCATTTCGCCTCGCGAACTGTTCCAATCGCCGACCATTGCGGGACTTGCGGCATGTGCTCCGCAAGCAGCCAGTGTGCCAGCCCAGGTAGAAATCGCGTCGGGTGATGTTGAACTCACACCCATACAGCGTTGGTTCTTTTCCCAGCCGCTGGAAAATCGCAATTACTGGAACCAGACTTTCCTTTTCACTGTCCCACAAACCATCGATGTGGATTTGCTGCAACAGGCGTTGGCTGCCACGGTCGCTCATCACGATGCATTCCGCCTGCGCTTTTCGCAAACATCGTCGGGCTGGCAACAGACGTACGCGGACCAGGCTCTTTCAGTCACGATTACACGTGCGGATCATTTCTTCTCGCCGGCGGAAATTCTCGACGCTGCCGGAAAGTTGCAGAGCTCTCTCGATATCACCCGCGGGCCCTTGATTGCGGCGATGTATTTCCCGGTCGGCACTGAAACGCCCGCTGATAGACCAGGCCGGCTGCTTCTGACTGTCCATCATCTGGCAATCGACGGCGTGTCCTGGAGACCGTTCCTGGAAGACATTGAGAGCGCTTATGTGGCTTTGAAGGAATCGCGACCGGTCACGCTACCCTCGAACACTGCTTCGTACAAAGCATGGTCAGCCGCGCTTGCTGCCTATGCAGAACGGCCCGAAGTGCAGGCTCATATCGACTATTGGCGGGCGGTTCCTGACACGCAATCAGCAGAACTCCCCGTGGACCATGCTGCGGGGCCAAACAACGAAGAGTCTACTGAGACCGTCACGGCCAGGCTTACGCCGCGCCAAACCGAATTACTGTTGCGGCACGTCCCGGCGGCCTATCATTCGCAGATCAATGACATATTGCTCACGGCCCTCGCGGAAAGTTTCCGCCCATGGACCGGGCGCGAGTCGCTGCTTGTCGATGTAGAAGGGCATGGGCGTGAAGACATTGGAGCTATCGACCTGGCACGCACTGTGGGATGGTTCACCAGCATCTATCCCGTGCGCTTGTCACTCAAGCCCGGTGCGCGTCTCGATTCTTCGCTGCAATCGGTAAAGAACCAGCTGCGCCGGATTCCCGATAAAGGAATCAGTTATGGACTCCTGCAGGAGCACCTTAAAGATTCTCCACAGGCCCAGATCCTCTTCAACTATCTTGGTCAGTTTGATCAAGTGGTTGCGGGTTCTCAGGTGTTTTCGTTCGCGACTGAGCCGGTTGGCCTCTGGCATGATCGCAAAAACAGTCGGACACACTTGATTGAAGTGCTGGCTCGCATTGCCGGCGGACAACTGGAAGTGCAATTCAACTTCAGTCGCAATGTGCATGCGCGTGACACTGTGGAACAGATTGCCGGACGTTATTCTGCCGCTCTCGTTGAGTTGATCGAACTTAGCGGTGCAGCGGACGCACAACGTTGGTCGATTGCCGATTTTCCGCTGGCAAAACTGGAAGAGACCGAACTCGCGCAAATACTGAAATCACGTCCCACGCTTGAGGACATCTATCCTCTATCGCCCATGCAGAAGCTCTTCTATTCCATGGAAGCGTCGGCAGGCCAACTGGGATTTGAACAATGGCAGCTTGCCTTGCGCGGCGCGCTGGATACTGCAGCATTGCGGCGGAGCTGGGAACAAGTGATTGACAGGCATCCGATCCTGCGGACTGCGTTTGTTTCTGATGGACTTCGGGAACCCATGCAGGTCGTCTCATCGGCGCGTCCGCTGGACTGGACGGAGATCGATCTGCGCAATGCTCACGACTCTGAAAGACAGGAACTATCTTTCGCAAACCATCCAGGCCGATCGGGCAAAGAATTTCGATCTTGCCGCCGGACAGCTGCTGCGAGTGACGCTAATTCGACTCCGTGACGACGAATGGCAGATGCTATGGAGCACGCATCACCTGCTGATCGACGGCTGGTCATGGCCGGTGATCTTCGATGAACTCGCGAGTTTTTATACCGGCCATGCCGCTCTCCCGAAGCCGCTTCCTTATCGCAATTACATTGCATGGACGCTGAGCCGATCCCACGATGACGCAAATGATTTCTGGCGCGAGTATTTAAAAAATCTTGTGCCGCAACCGCTTCGTATTGGCCAGCGTTCGGCGGTCTCGTCAATTCCGCGCCACACGTCAATCGCGGACGAGATGACATGCCTGCAGGAAGATGTTACGCGGGCGTTGCAGAATGTCGCAAAGGAAAATCAAATCACGCTGAACACGCTGCTGCAGGGATCCTGGGCACTGGTGCTGGCACATTATCAGGCCGCCAGCGATGTAGTTTTTGGCGCCGCGTATTCCGGCCGGCCTACAGAGTTGTCGGGAATTGAAGGCATGGTGGGGCCGTGCGTCAATAATCTTCCCGTTCGAGCCAGAATTACCGCGGATATGCCAGTCTCGCAATGGTTGCAGCAGCTTCAGCGCGAACAATTTGACGCGAGTCAGTATCAATTCAACTCGATTGAACAGATTCAGGGTTGGAGCGGAATCCCGTGGCGTTACCGACTGTTCGATAGCCTGATCGTATTTCAGAATTATGCCTCTGGTGGCGACACCGAACGCTTGAGCGAAGACGTGACCGTGGAGGTCGTGGACGCTCCGGAATCCACTAATTATCCGTTGACGCTCACCGTTACACCGGGCGCCAGACTCAGCTTGAAGATGTTGTACCGGCCCGAGCAATTCGAAGCTGTTAACATTCGCCGCGTCTTGTCAGACTTGGAATTTGTCATTCGCCAAATCGCGAAAGCGCCGGCTTCGGTTCTGAGCGAAATAATGGGGAAGACGCTAAGCGAAATAACTTCGGGGTTGGCGCCTCCTCCTGCGGTTGCCTCGGGCGTTCGAAGCATTGCGACGGCAGGAGCCGAAGCTACGCCGCGTACTGATATGGAGCGGACCGTGGCAGGAATCTGGCAGGAACTGTTCGATAACCCCGGCGTCAGTCTGGAAGCAAATTTCTTTGACCTGGGTGGGCACTCATTATTACTGGTGCAGGCGCACCGGAAATTGCAGCAGGCCCTTGGACGCGGGCTGCCGATTGTCACTTTGCTGCAATACCCGACGGCGCGGGCGCTGGCCGGGCAACTCGCTGGAAATGGTAACTCGCGACTGGCGGCACAGGCCATGAATGACCGCGCGCGGCGTCAGCAGGAAGCCATGGCTCGCATGAAGACGGCACGGAAGGGATAGACGGAAACAATGTCACAACCTGAACAGTTCGATTCAATGAACGGCGTGGCCATCATCGGCATGGCAGGCCGTTTTCCCGGCGCGCAAAATGTGCGTGAGTTCTGGCAGAACCTTCTGGCCGGCAAAGAGACCATTTCATTCTTCGCGCCAGATGAACTTGAAGCCACACCCAATGAATCCGCCGAAATTCGCAACGATCCTCATTATGTCCGCGCTCGCGGCTTATTGAAGGTGCGGAAACCTTTGACGCAGGATTCTTTCGGCATCAACCCGCGCGAAGCGGAATTGATGGACCCGCAACATCGTGTGTTTCTGGAAACAGCCTGGGAGGCGTTTGAGGATGCAGGGTACGATCCGTTGGCCTATTCGGGTCCGGTGGGTGTGTTCGCAGGGATGGCTAATAACACTTACTTTCCAGCAGTGATTGCGTCGCGGCGCAACGGCGAGAATGCCGCGTCCTCGCTGCAAACTATGTTCGGCAATGAGAAGGATTATTTAGCCACGCGAACATCGTACAAACTCAACCTGCGCGGGCCGAGCCTTAATATCCAAACGGCCTGTTCAACATCGCTGGTGGCGGTAGCCCAGGCATACCAGTCGTTGCAGGGCTATCAGTGTGACATGGCAATCGCCGGCGGAGTTTCCATCACCAGTCCACAAAAGCGCGGTTACCTGTATCACGAAGGCGCCATTGTTTCTCCGGACGGACATTGCCGCACATTCGACGCGCAAGCTGGAGGCACGGTTTTTTCCAATGGCACGGGCGTTGTGCTGTTAAAGCGTCTGGCAGATGCTGTAGCTGATCACGATCATATTTATGCCGTGATCAAAGGCGTTGGACTGAACAATGATGGTTCAGCTCGTGTCAGTTTTGCGGCCCCCAGTGTCGACGGTCAGGCGGAGGCAATCGCCATGGCGCAGGCGTTGGCTGGTGTGGATGCCGACAGCATCACATACGTCGAGGCGCATGGCACGGGTACCGCGCTGGGCGACCCGGTGGAAATCGCGGGACTCACGCAAGCTTTCCGTCTGGGTACTGAACGCAACCAGTTTTGCGCGATTGGCTCGGTCAAGAGCAATATCGGTCACCTGGACGCGGCCGCCGGAATAGCAGGCCTGATCAAGACGTCACTTGCCTTGCAGAATGCCAGAATTCCCGCGAGCCTGCACTACACACAACCGAATCCGAAAATCAATTTTGCGGAAACACCGTTTTATGTAAACGCCAGGCTGGCGGACTGGCCATCGGGTGAAACACCGCGCCGCGCTGGCGTGAGCGCGTTCGGTTCAGGCGGCACGAATGCCCATGTGATTCTGGAAGAGGCGCCTGAGCAGCAGGCATCCGGCCCGGCGCGCGCAGAACAGTTGTTCATTCTATCGGCACGGAGCCAGACCGCTCTGAGCAACGCAGGGTGCAACCTGGCAACGTATTTTGCCTCTAGCGGTTCTGCTCTGAATCTTGCGGATGCTGCGTTTACTTTGCAGACTGGACGCCGGCATTTCCCGTATCGCAGCGCAACGGTGGCCGGTTCGGCTGCCGAAGCTGCAGAGGTGCTTCTCTCCGGCGACTCAAAACGCGCGTGGTCACGTAAGTGTGAGCATGCTGACGCTCCCGTTATGTTTCTTTTTCCCGGACAAGGAGCACAGCAAGTCAACATGGGACGCGGTCTGTATGAAAGCGAGCCCATTTTCGCGGCCCAAGTGGATGAATGCGCAGAGGTGTTGCGACCGCTGCTGGGTCTTGATTTGCGCACACTGCTTTATCCCCAGCCGGGCCATGAAGAAGAAGCTTCACGGCAGCTCAAGGAAACTTTCATCACGCAACCGGCACTCTTTGTCGTTGAATACGCGCTCGCCCAACTGTGGATGCAGTGGGGTGTGGCGCCGAAAGCCATGATCGGACACAGTCTGGGTGAATATGTGGCGGCTTGTCTGGCAGGGGTCTTCCCGCGCAATGTGGCGTTGCGAATTCTTTCGAGCGCGCGCCCGCATGATGCAGGACCTGCCCGCGGGAGCCATGCTGGCAGTGCGTTTGCCGGAAGCTGAAGTGATCCCAATGCTGGGAGAGAAGTTATCGATCGCTGCGCTCAACAGCCCGGGCATGACGGTTGTTTCCGGTCCGTTCGATGCCATCGATTTACTCTCCGCGGCTCTGGAAGAAAAGAAAGTGATGTGCCGCCGTCTGGCTACGTCGCACGCGTTTCACTCGGCCATGCTCGATCCCATGTTGCCCGGCTTTGCCGACGTAGTGCGCGGTGTTGAAATGCATCCACCGCAGGTGCCCTTTGTTTCCAGCCTGACCGGCACATGGATCACAGATGAACAAGCAACCAGCCCCGAGTACTGGGTGCAGCAAGTGCGCCATGCCGTCAGGTTTTCGAGCGGGATCGCGGAACTGCTGCAGGATCCAGCGAACATTCTGCTGGAAGTTGGACCTGGGCAAACACTGAGCACACTCGCACGGCAGCACCCGGCAAAGCAGAAGACGCAGGAAATCGTCGCGTCGCTCAAAAGCGAGGAGAACCTGAAGCCAGATCTGCGATCGCCCGATCTGCAATCGAACGATCAGCCATCGAAGGATATTCGATCACAGGACATCAGGTCGATGCTCGAAGCTGTGGGCCACATCTGGGCCGCAGGTGGCAGCGTGGATTGGGTGGGCCTTCACGGCAATGAGGCGCGCAACCGGGTTTCACTGCCCACTTACCCGTTCGAAAGACAACGCTATTGGATCGATTCGCCGCCAACCGGGATAACACCCCAGGTCAGTTGGTCAGTGAATGGAACCGGGACGCACAGCGAATCGAAGGAGCAACCGATGACAGTTTCTCAACCCAACCAGAACCCAGCAGATCACCTTGCAGGCACAGCAGGCAGCTGCGCTCGAGAAGCTTAGAACGTTATTCAGCGATATCTCCGGCTTGTCAGCCGATCAGTTGATTGCATCGGCGCCATTTCTGGAAATCGGGCTCGATTCGTTGCTCTTGACGCAGGCCTCCACTGCGATTGAAAAATCATTCGGCGTACGCGTCACATTCCGGCAATTGCTGGAAGAGCTTTCCAGCCTTGACGCGCTGGCTGCGCACCTCGCGCCCGGCATGCCTGCACCCGTTGCTCCGGTTGCTGCAACACTGGTTCCAGTAGCCCAGTCGCCCGCAAGTGTGCCTTCAACTCCTGCGGCGGCGCTCGCAACGACTTCCGATTTTGCTTTTCTGCCACAGGGCGGAGTTGAGGCCCTGGTGCGAAAGCAATTGGAGATCATGGAAAAACAATTGGAGATGTTGCGCAATCCATCCAATTCGTCTGGTGCAAGTGCAAGTATGATGATGGCCGCCCCTCCGGCCGCTCAGGCCGTCTCCTCACCGATGGCCACGGCCGGCACAAACCTGGTTGTTGCAAACAACGCGGTCACAAACCATGTCGCGGCGGCAGCAAACGGTGTTTCTTCCAGCGTGGTCAGCGCAGCTGTGAAGAAGCCGGAGACGCAAGCGTTCGGTCCATACAAACCCGTGCAAAAAGGCGTGGCCGGTGCGCTTCCGGAGCAGCAACAAAAAGCGCTGGATGCACTGATCGCCCGCTATACAAACCGCACGAAGAAGTCCAAAAGTCTTACCGCGGAGCATCGCGCTCACCTTGCTGATCCGCGCACAGTTTCGGGGTTCCGCCAGATCTGGAAAGAGATGGTTTTTCCGATTGTCACAGAGCGTTCGCAAGGCTCAAGACTGTGGGACGTGGATGGCAATGAATACGTCGATATGACAAACGGTTTTGGCTCGATCCTGTTTGGCCACAGGCCGGATTTTGTGATCCGTGCTCTCAACGATCAGATGGATAAGGGTTTTGAAATTGGCCCGCAATCACCGCTGGCGGGAAAAGTGGCTGAGCTCCTTTGCCGCATGACGGGCATGGAGCGGGCGGCGTTTTGCAATACGGGTTCGGAAGCGGTAGTGGCGGCGGTCCGAACCGCGCGCACGGTCACTGGCCGCGACAAAATAGCCATGTTCAACGGTGATTACCACGGCATTTTCGATGAGGTGCTGGCGCGGCCGCAGACCGTGAATGGCGTGTTGCGCTCTCGCCCAGTGGCGCCTGGAGTGCCGCAGGCGGCGGTCGAAAATGTTCTGGTTGTCGATTATGGCGACCCGGCTTCACTCGACATTCTCCGTGCACATGCGCACGAATTGGCCGCCGTTTTGGTCGAGCCTGTGCAGAGCCGCCGGCCAGATTTGCTGCCGAAGGAATTCCTGCAGGAGCTGCGTACGCTGACTCAAAAATCGGGTACGGCGCTGGTCTTCGACGAAATCGTTACCGGCTTCCGCGTGCATCCGCGCGGCGCGCAGGGGTATTTCGGTATCCAGGCTGATATTGCCACCTACGGCAAAGTGATCGGCGGCGGCATCCCGATCGGCATTGTTGCCGGCAACGCCAAGTATCTTGACGCTCTTGATGGCGGCCAATGGAATTACGGCGATGCATCTGGTCCGGAAGCTGGCATGACATTCTTTGCCGGAACATTCGTGCGCCATCCACTGGCGCTGGCTGCGTGCTGGGCCTGCCTGAATCATCTGCGTGACAACAGTCCGGATTTGCAGCGCAATTTGAATCAGAAAACGCGGCAACTGGCTGAAGCGATGCTCGAGTTTGCGCAGCGTGCCGGCGCTCCCATACAGATTCCATACTTTGCTTCCTGGATGTGCTTTCAATTCCCGCAGGACGTCCCTTACGCAAGTCTGTTCTGGGCATACATGCGCGCCAGAGGTATCCACATGTGGGAGGGCAGGCCAAGTTTTCTCACCACGGCGCATACAGACTGCAGATATCGACCTTGTGCTGCAAGCGTTCAAGGAATCGATTATCGAAATGCAGCACGGAGGATTTCTTCCCGGCGAGCTGCCACAGGAAGCTGCTGCTCCGCAGCAACCAGGAGCGCGGCTCGGTAAAGACCGCGATGGCAAGCCGGCGTGGTTCATTCCAGACCCCGAAAGGCCCGGCAAGTACCTGCAGATTGCGGAGGTCCGTTAAGCGTGAACGATGTGAACTCTTACATCCCGGTTGATTTCGATCCGTTCGACGACGCCGCGAGCTACACCTGTCCATTTTCCGATGACAGAGGCTCAGCGTGAAGTCTGGGCGTCTGTTCAGATGGGCGCCGAAGCCTCGAACGCCTATAACGTGTGCCATGCATTTCGGGTCCGCGGCGCATTTTCGGCGGAAGCAATGAAAACCGCATTGCAGCAACTGGTCGACCGGCATCAGGCGCTGCGCTTGGTGTGCGATCCCGACGGCGAAACACAGCACGAACTCGCTTCGCCAAAAATTCCCGTGATCACGGTGGACCTCTCGGGCATGACCGCCTCGGACCGCGAAAGTGAAACGGCGCATTACGTGGACCGGGAAACCAATGTTTCCTTCGATCTTGAAAATGGTCCGCTGTGCCGTGCAGTTATTTTGCGCGAAGACAATCAAACGCATTTAATCATCTTTACAGCGCATCACATTGTGTGCGACGGCTGGTCGGGCGGCATCCTGGTTCTGGATCTCGGTGACTTGTATGAGGCTGACAGCATTGGTATGCGTGCCGCGTTGCCACCCGCACACTCGTTTCAGGCGTACGTGGACGCACAGAACACAGCAGAGGAAATTCAAAAAGCCCAGACAGCAGAAGAATATTGGAAAGCGCAATTCGCATCGCCCATTGAGCCGCTGGAACTTCCACTCGACTTCTTACGCAAACCCGTGAAGTCCTACGCAGCGGAGCGCCAGCATCGCCAGATTCCGGAGACGCTTTATCGGGATGTTTCCCGTGTGGCTGGGCGGAACGGTTGCACAGCCTATACGTTCATGTTCGCCGCCATGCAGGTCCTGATTTACCGCCTCACAGGCCAGGATGATTTCGTTCTCGGCACCGTGGTGGCGGCCCAGGCATCTGACGGTAATGCCGCCACCATGGTTGGTCATGGCACGAATGTCTTGCCGGTCCGCGCGAGCGTGAATCCTGATGCGACGTTTGAGGAGCACCTGAAGTCGGCTCGTAAGCGCTTGCTGGATGCGTTCGATCACCAATCGCTTTCCTTCGGCGCACTGGTGCGTTCTCTCAACCTGCCCCGCGACCCAAGCCGAACACCTCTGGTCACCGCGACTTTCAATGCAGACAATGTAACGGCGCCTTTCCGCTTCCATAGCGTGGAAGCAGAACTGCTGTCTTCGCCCAAGAAATTCGCCACCTTCGATTTGGAATTCAACATCCTCAAAACTGCTACCGCAGTATTCGCAGAATGCATTCACAGCACCGCCATCCTGCAACCGGCAACCGTGCAGCGCTGGCTGGAAAACTACGAAACGCTGCTTGCATCTATTTGCGCGAACCCGGCCGAAAAGATAACGGACTTGGCTTTGATGACGCCGGAGCAACAGCGCACCCCGCTCTCGCCGTCGATGGGAATCTGGCAGATCGACGAATGCGTTCACACCCGGTTCGAGCGGCAAGTGGAGCGAACCCCTGATGCGATCGCTGTGACCAGCGACGATGTGTCATTGACCTACGCCGAACTCAATGGCCGGGCCAACGCCGTGGCGGAGCGTTTGATCGGCATGGGCGCGGGGCCAGACGTCCTGGTAGCTCTGTGCATGGAACGCAGTGTAAGTATGCTGGTGGGATTGCTGGGAATTTTGAAGGCAGGAGTCGGCCTATCTGCCGATTGATTTGCGTTACCCCGCGGAACGAGTGGCATTCATCCTGGAAGACGCTGGAGTGCCTTTGCTGATTTCACAACGCAGTCTGGAAGCGGCATTACCGAAGCACCAGGCCACGGTCTTGTTTCTGGACGATGTAACCGAAACCCGGAATGAAAATATCGGTAGCCGGGTTGCACTCAACAACCTCGCCTACGTGATTTATACCTCGGGTTCCACAGGCAAGCCCAAAGGTGTGGAGGTTCTGCATCGCAGCGTCACCAATGTGGTTCATAGCTTTGAGGAGCTGCTGCAGTTTACACCTGATGATATTTTGCTGGCCACCACCACCTTGTCGTTTGATATCCACGTGCTGGAACTGTTCACTCCGATTCAAGCTGGATCTAGATTGGTGATCGCTACGGATGAACAGGCGCAGGACCCAGAGCTGCTTATCCCCTTGCTGGAAAGCAGCGGCGCCACTATTTATCAGGCGACTCCTGTCCGTTACCGCATGCTTCTTGACGCGGGCTGGAACGGCAAACCAAAACTGCAGCTGTTATGCGGGGGTGAGAAGCTGTCACGGGAACTGGCAGACCAGCTTCTGCAACGTTGTGACGTTTTGTGGAATGTCTACGGGCCGACTGAGACTACGGTGTGGTCGTCCGCGGCCATCATTGAGAATGACGGCCAGCCGATCACAATTGGACGGCCCATTGCCAATACTACGTTTTACGTTCTTGATACGCACATGAAGCCATTACCGCTGGGTGCTCCGGGTGAACTGTTCATCGGGGGCGAAGGTGTGGCGCGAGGGTATCTCAAGCGCCCGGAACTTACGGCGGAGCGCTTTGTGCCGAACCCGTTTGGCGGAGGACGCATTTACAAAACCGGCGACCGCGCCCGCTACAGGGCGGACGGTGGCGTGGAATTGCTGGGGCGCAATGATGATCAGGTGAAGGTTCGCGGCTTCCGCATCGAGTTGGGAGAGATTGAGCATGCACTGCTGTCCATACCCGACGTACTGCGGGCAGCCGTGGTGGTCAGTAATGACGGCGAAGACCAGAACATCATCGCTTATCTGGTACCCGTACCCGGCGTGCCTTTACCGCCAGCGGAATTGCGTGGCGCGTTATTGCAGACACTCCCCGAATATATGATTCCGGCCGCCTTCGTGATGATGGATGCGCTGCCCACCACGCCCAACGGCAAACTCGATCGCAAAGCACTGCCTGCGCCGAGTTGGACGATCACGCGAAAAACGCGCGACTCCGTGACGCCTGAAACACCCACGCAGATCACGCTGGCAACCATGTGGGAGTCATTGCTTAAGGTAGATAAGGTTGGTATCCATGAAAGTTTCTTCGATCTCGGCGGACACTCCATACTGGCCGCGAGATTGATGACGCAGATACGCTCATCTTTCGGCGTCCAACTCCCTCTGCACCATATTTTCCGGACGCCCACGATTTCTGCTTTAGCCACGCTCATTGAGTCGAAGTTGTGGACAGATCGTGAACCGCAAGTGGCTGACGCGGCGGCAAGCTCCGGGCCACAGGTGGAAATTGAAATATGAGCACATTCGAATTCCTGCATAAATTAAAGAAGCTCGGAGTGAAAGCATGGCTGGACGATGACCGTCTGCGCTGCACCGGGCCTGAGCAGGTCCTGACGGCCGAAGTTCGCGAACAACTGGCCACGCGGAAACAGGAGATCATTGCTTTCTTACGATCAGCGGCAAGTTCGGCAGCTGACAGTTATTCCGCTGTGGTGCCCATTCAGCCATTGGGCAGCCGGCGTCCTTTGTTTGCCGTGCCTGGTCACAACGGCGATGTGTTTTGTTACGTGGATATGGCTCGCCATCTGGGAACCGATCAACCATTGTTTGCATTGCAAGCCCCGGGCCTGGAGCCTGGCCAGGAACCTTTGCCCACCATTGAAGAAATCGCCGCAGTATTTGCTCGCGAGATGATCGCCATACAGCCTCACGGGCCTTATTTGCTTGCTGGATTCTGTCTGGGAGGAACCATCGCGTTCGAACTGGCACAGCAACTCACAGCTAGCGGCCACCATGTAGGCGTGCTGATACTTCTTGGCTCGCCGTGTCCAACGTCCTTGTCATTCAGATACCGCAGCCATGCTGCTGTGGTGAATATTGCCGGGCGCGTTCTGCGCCACGGTTCGGCCCTGGGGCAGAGAAGTCCGGGCGAATGGTCGCAATACCTCCGCGAAAGGGCTGCGGAGCGGAGAGCCGATCGCGAACGTGAACGCCACGATCCTTTGCAACTGCGCCTGGCCGAGACAACAGTCGAGGCCTTCAAGGCCTACCAGCCGCAATCCAGCACGTTCCCGGTCCACATGCTCATACCTAATGATGAACCTGACTCGCTTATTGAAGACAGGCCTTTGGATTGGAGCCTGTTCTCGAAGGATTTTACTGTGACATTGGGACCACCCGATGGAGACATGAACACAATGTTGCTCGAGCCCCACGTCTCGCTATTTGCTGGGTTGATATCTGCAAAATTGCGAGAAGCCGTTCCACCTCAGATGGCATTCAGAACCGGATCGTAACAATGGAACCGTGCTCGAGGATACCGGCCTGAGACTGATCCGTCTTATTTATTGACTGTATAGTCATTTAGCAATACCATTGGGTCGCTCCAATGGAATTAGCAGTCAACGCCAAATCGAAAAAAGAAGTGGTCTCACAGTTTCGCCAGGCAGAGATCATCACGGCAGCGAGGACTGTATTCGCCGAAAAAGGTTATATCGCGGCAACTGTCGATGAGATAGCACAGCATGCGGCTCTGGCTAAGGGGACCATCTACGTCTACTTCGACTCCAAGGAACAGATCTACAACGCGGTCATGTCTGATGATCTCGAGACACTGCGGCGCCTGACCATTGAGAAGATCGCCGCCGCGGGTACCGTCTTCGAAAAGATATCAGCCTATATCAACACGCGATTTGAATACTGTGAAAAGCGCCGCGATTTCTTTCGCATCATGTACATCGAGTCTTCCGGGTCTCCGGTGATGAGCAAAGCCAAAGGCATGGAATGGCTGCGCGAGCCGGTGCGCCTGTTGACTGAAGCCATCGCTGCCGCGACTAACACCGGAGAGATTCGCCCATTCCCGGCAGAGGCGCTCGCCTGGACAGTCGCGGATATGACTACGGGTGCACTGCAGCGCCGTCTCTCATTCACGCCCGTCACTACCGCGCGGCAGGACAGCGACTTTTTGATTGATTTTGTGAAATCAGCATTGCGGCCTCGACGGCCAGTTGAAAAGAGGAAAACCTGAATGCCACCGCGCTTGAATATTGCGAAGTTTGTTTCATCCCAAGCCAGCCTTATTCTCATGCTGGCAATGGTCATCATGCTGGCCCTTGCCCTGCAGGGCTGCGGAGGCGTGAAAGCTTCCGCGCCGCCTGCAAAACCACCGGAGGTGGAAGTGGCGGACGTTGTTCAGAAGGACGTTCCCATGGTGAGCGAGTGGACGGCCACGCTGGATGGTTTTGTGAACGCGCAAATTCAGCCGCGGGTCGGTGGATACCTGATCAAACAGAACTACAAAGAAGGTTCATTCGTTCACAAGGGACAGGTGCTGTTTGAGATTGACCCTCGTCCATTTGTAGCTGCGTTGGATCAGGCGAAGGGTCAACTCGCCCAGGCGGAAGCCGCGATGGGCAAGGCGCAGCAGGATGTAAAACGTGATCAGCCACTGGCGGAACAGCGCGCCATTGCGCACAGCCAGTTCGATAACGACATCCAGGCCGAACTCGGAGCCAAGGCGGCCGTCGCTACGGCAAAGGCGACGGTTGAGCAGGCCCAGCTCAATCTGGGATTCACGCAGGTTACCTCACTGATTGACGGAATTGCCGGCATCGCGCAGACGCAGATCGGGAATCTGGTCAGCAACACTACTGTGCTTACCTCGGTTTCTCAGGTCAACCCGATCAAGGCCTATTTTTCCATCAGCGAGCAGCAATACATGCTGACGCAGAGTGTAAGTAAAGGTGGCGCCAATAAAGACGCGTGGCAAGGTGTAAAGCTGAAGCTGGCGCTTTCCGATGGCAGCGAGTATCCGTATCGGGGCGCGTTTCTTCTGGCGGATCGTCAAGTGGATGCCAACACCGGAACCATTCGCGTGGTTGGCTCGTTTCCCAATCCCAACAATCTGCTGCGTCCAGGGCAGTACGGCCGCGTGATCGCCGAAATGGGGACACAGAAATCAGCTCTGATGGTTCCGCAACGCGCCGTCACTGAACTGCAAGGGAACTATCAACTGGCGGTGGTCGGCGTTGACAACAAAGTGAGTATCCGTCCGGTGAAAGTTGGCCCCACAATCGGCAAAATGCTGATCATCCAGGACGGGGTCAAGCCGCAGGAACGCGTGGTGATTGAAGGCCTCCAAAAAGTCAAAGAAGGCACACTGGTGACGCCCAAGACGGCGAATCTGTAACAGAAGGGCAGGCAGCGTTGGCGAAATTTTTTGTCAATCGTCCGATCGTGGCCATGGTTATCTCCATCGTCACGGTCCTGGCAGGATTGGTTTCCATGGGCAAACTGCCACTGGCGCAGTTTCCGCAAATCGTTCCTCCGCAGATCATTGTGAACACCACTTTCACCGGTGGCGATGCTTCCACCATCGAGCAATCGGTTGCAACTCCGCTGGAACAGCAACTGAATGGTGTCGACGACATGCTGTACATGCAGTCGACCAATGCCAATGACGGCACCCTGCAAGAGACTGTGACGTTTGACGTTGAGAGCAACCCCGGCACAGACCAGGTGAATGTTCAGAATCGCCTGGCCCAGGCGCAGCCAAATCTTCCGCCTGACGTAAACCAGTTCGGCGTCACCTTGCGCAAGTCCACAGGTTTTCCGATGATGCTGGTGGCCTTGTACTCACCCAAGGGCACCTACAATTCACTGTTCCTGGCTAATTACGCCAACATTAATATCAATGACGCGCTCTACCGCATTCCCGGGGTTGGCGAGGTAAGAGTCTTCGGCGCGGGCGACTATGCCATGCGCATATGGATCAAGCCGGATGTACTGGCCAAACTCGGTCTGACCGTGCCGGACATCACGCGCGCAGTACAGCAACAGAACAACGTAAATCCTGCCGGACAGGTAGGAGCTGAGCCTGCGCCTCCGGGAAACGAGATGACGTATACGGTGCGGGCGCAGGGAAGGCTCATCACCGCTGACCAGTTCGGCGAGATCGTGGTTCGCTCCAATCCAGATGGATCTCTGGTGCGCTTGAAAGACGTCGCGCGAATTGAGCTGGGCGCATTGAACTACCAGCAGGTGGCCCGGATGAACGGCAAGCCGACCTGCATCATTGTGGTCTTTCAGGCGCCAGGGTCGAATGCTATCGCGGTAGCGGACGGCGTGAAGAAAGTCATGGATGGGATGAAGGAACGCTTCCCCACCGATCTCGACTACGTAACATCGCTCGACACCACCAGGCCGGTGCGCGAAGGTATTAGAGAAATCGTCACCACTTTGTGTGAAGCCATGGTGCTGGTGATCTTTGTTGTCTATCTTTTTCTTCAGAACTGGCGCGCCACACTGATCCCGATGATTGCTGTTCCGGTTTCTCTCATCGGAACTTTTGCATTCTTTCCATTCCTGGGTTTTTCCATTAATACACTGTCTCTCTTCGGATTAGTGCTGGCCATCGGCCTCGTCGTTGATGACGCCATTGTCGTCGTGGAAGCTGTGGAACACCACATAGAAGAAGGAATGAGCCCGAAAGAAGCAACGCTTCAAGCCATGAGAGAAGTTTCAGGGCCGGTGATCGGCATCGCCCTGATTCTGTCATCAGTGTTTGTGCCGATTGCGTTCATGAGCGGCATTCAGGGCCGGCTGAATCGCCAGTTTGCGGTGACCATCGCGATCTCGGTGCTGATTTCAGCCTTCAACGCGCTCACGCTGTCACCAGCTCTATCGGCCATCCTGCTGCGTCCGAGAAAAAAGTCCAATGGGCCGCTGGCGCGATTCTTTGCTCTGTTCAATCGCTGGTTCACCAAGGCAACAAACGGTTACGGCAATCTGAGCCACACGCTTGTCCGCAAAGTTGCCATCGGCATTTTGATTCTGGTGGGGTTTGTGCTCATTGATGGGGTTGTAGGGCGCAAGCTGCCGACGAGCTTCCTTCCTGAAGAAGATTACGGCTTCTTCCTGTTGAACGCCCAGTTGCCACCAGCGGCTTCTCTGGCCAGGACTGATGTCGTGTGCCAGAAGATTGAGAAAATTCTGGCTGAGACTGACGGCGTACAGTATGTGAGCCGTGTGGCCGGCTTCAGCCTTCTCACGCGCGTGTCATCTTCCTATAACGGATTCTTCTTCGTGGGGTTGAAGCCCTGGGATGAGCGCGGAGCGAAAGGACTTGAAGCTAAACAGATTCTGGAGAGACTCAACAAGCGTCTGGCTTCTGAGGTGCCTGAGGCGACGGCGTTCGGCTTCATGCCCCCAGCCATTCCCGGACTTGGCAGCGCTGGTGGTTTTTCTTTCTGGTTGCAGGACCGCAGTGGCGGGTCAATTGATTATCTTGATCAGAATTTGAAGAAATTTCTGGCGGCTGCGCGCAAGCGGCCGGAGTTGAGTGGTGTGAACGCTTCGTTCGCCACCAATATCCCCCAAATTTACGCCGATGTTGATCGCGACAAAGTGTTGAAACAGAGCGTTGCCGTGGGTGACGTCTACCAGACAATGCAGGCTTTTCTGGGTGGGCTGTTCGTAAACCAATTCAATCGCTTTGGACGGCAATGGAAAGTCTTTGTTGAAGCTGAGGGCGCCGACCGCGCGCGACCAGATGATATCAGCCAGTACTACGTTCGCAGCAGTAAAGGCGGCATGGTTCCACTTTCTGCCGTGGTCACTACCCGGCCAACAAGCGGGCCCGAGTATACCAACCGATTCAATCTCTATCGTGCTGCGCAGGTGCTGGGCGCGGCCGCGCCTGGCTACAGTTCTGGCCAGGCCATGGACGCGCTCGAACAGGTAGCCAAAGAAACATTACCGGCGGACATGGGTTATGACTGGGCGGATCTGTCCTATCAGGAGCGGAAAGCTTCAGGCGCAGCGGGCGGCATTTTTGCACTCTCGTTGTTGCTGGTGTTTCTGATCCTGGCCGCACTTTATGAAAGCTGGGCCTTGCCTTTCTCAGTTTTGTTGTCAGTCCCGATCGCCGTGTTTGGCGCTTTTGCCGGCTTGCAGCTTCGCCATTTCGATCTCGACGTCTACGCGCAGATCGGGCTGATCATGCTCATTGGTCTTTCCGCCAAAAATGCGATTTTGATTGTGGAGTTCGCAAAGATCGAGCATGAAAAGGGAAGAGATCTTGTTGAAGCAGCCATCGCCGGCGCCAAACTTCGCTTGCGCCCGATCTTAATGACCTCGTTCGCCTTCATTCTGGGCTGTGTTCCGCTATGGATCGCATCTGGTTCAGGTGCCGCTGGACGCCGTATTCTTGGCACCGTTGTGATCACAGGTATGCTGGCCGCCACTTGCATCGCAATCTTCATTATTCCCATGCTCTTTGTGGTGGTGGAAAAAATCGCAGCCCGAATGCGCCGCACCCCGCACGCCATGATCACCGAGCGCGAACCTTCACTCACCGGGGCTGACGACTAGTATCCAAATGAAGACAACAATCACTGCCTTATCATTGCTTTGCCTTGCTGTAACTGGTTGCACCGTGGGGCCAAAATACAAGCGGCCTGCCATTGATGTGCCCACTGTTAACCGAGGCGCCAGCGACCTGGACAAGACGCAGATCGCGTCGCTGGCGGATACAAAGTGGTGGGACCTTTTCCAGGACCAAGAACTGCAACAATTGATCCGAATTGCCCTGGAGCAAAACTATGATGTGCGGATCGCCGCCACTCGCATCCTTGAAGCACAGGCGCAACTAGGCATCACGCGGAGCAATCAATTTCCGACAGCGGCCGCGGCGGTCTCCGCTGACACGCAACGCAATGCAGCACAGCCGGTATTGCCGCACGCGACTAACGGCAGCTCGGAGCAGGCATTCTTGTCTGCAGCGTGGGAGCTTGATTTCTGGGGTAAGTTTCGTCGCGCCACGGAAGCTGCCCGCGCCAATCTACTGGCCAGTGAATGGGCAAAACAACAGGTCATCAGCACGCTGGTGAGCAGTGTGGCGTCAGCGTATTTTCAATTGCGTGAGCTCGATCTCGAGCTGGAAATATCGCAGCAGACCCTGGTTTCGCGGCGCGATTCACTCAAGCTGACGCAACTCCTGGCCGATCACGGGGCAACTTCAATGCTCGACGTGAGGCAGGCGGAGCAGCTTGTTTACACCGCAGCCGAGCAGGTGCCCGATCTGCAAAGGCGTATCGCGCAGCAGGAAAACCTGCTGAGCGCGTTGCTCGGCAGGAATCCCGGCGACATTCCGCGCGGCCTGAAATTGACCGAGCAGCCTCATGCACCGCAGGTCCCGTCTGGACTGCCATCTGCATTGCTTGACCGCCGTCCGGACATCCGCCAGGCGGAAGAACAGCTGGTCGCATTCAACGCCCAGATCGGGGTAGCAAAGGCAGCCTACTTTCCGCAGATATCTTTGACCGCGGACGGCGGTTACTCCAGCCCGGCGCTGACAAGCCTGTTTAGCGGACCTGCTGGTTTCTTCTCTCTCGGAAGTTCCCTGGTTCAGCCGATCTTTACTGGTGGAGCAATTCGCTCAAACGTAAGACTTTCTGAAGCGCAAAAAGAAGAAGCGGTGTTGATCTACCGCCAGACCATTCAGCGGGCGTTTCAGGATGTTTCCGATTCACTGTTTGCTTACAGCAAGGACCAGGAATTCCGCCACCAGCAGGAATTATTGACGCTGGCGGCCCAGGATGCGGCGCACCTGTCCGATGTACGATACCAGGGCGGCGTCGCAAGCTATCTGGAAGTATTGACCAACCAGACCAACTATTTTTCCGCTGAACTCAACCTTGCCCAGGCTCAAGTAAATGAATTGAATGCTCTTGTCCAGCTCTATCGATCTCTGGGCGGCGGCTGGCAGCAGTAACAATTTTAGCTGCTCGAACAAAGTGCGATGACGGGCGCAACTGCGCACAACTCGCGATCATGTGCGCCATGCTTGTGCTTGCAGTGATTTTCCAGTTGCAAAAATTATGGAATCATGTCATTTTCAATCATCTTCTCTGAAAGGACGCCCAAATTGGCAGACATTAAAAACAAGCTGATCGGGCAACACCGGCCAACAATGGGGCTGGGTTGCGATAGGGCGTTTCTTCACTCGCTCTAACCGAATCAATCTTCCATTCTCAGAAACTGCATTGAGCCGATAGCCGAGGTATAGCTGCGGGTTGCTGGCTTGCTAATTGTGCCAGCTTTCCTCCCTGACTTTTCGCTTGGGCGGCGGAGCTTTGTCGCGCCGTCATGGCCCTTTGCACGTTTCAACATGATGTAAGACCCCGGCCCATGGCCGTAGAAAGTAAATATGTTTGAAACTTTGAAAGGAATGCTGACTGGCAAGAACGAGTTCGCATCTGGCGGACTGTTGTTAATGATCGCCGGCGGGATAACCGTCTGGTTACGCGCAGTACCGGAAACGCTGTGGCGCTGGATCGTGAAACAGACCACGATGGTGGTGACTGTGACCGACGATGACGCTGCATTCGTCTGGGTGAAAGAGTGGTTTCTGGAGCAGAAGGCTCTTACACGAATTCGCCGCGTGGATCTGGACACAACCTTACGCAATGAGCGGATCGCCATGATTCCCGCACCGGGCAAGCACTGGTTCTGGTATGAGGGCAGGCCGCTTGAGGTATGGTTTTCCCGCAGTGATAACACGCACGAGTTCAGCAGGCGTCGCGTGGAGTCGCTCACGCTGCGGACACTGGGAAGGAAGAGGGAATTCCTTCAGCATCTGGTGGACGAGGTTGTGAAGTGCCATCTGAGACGGCGCGGCGTGCAGTCATATTTGTATTCGTACAACGATGGCTGGGATTGCGTGGAAGGCTATTCACCGCGCGTGCTGGAGTCCGTGGTCCTGGAGCCCGGTGAGAAGGAACATTTGCTGGAGGACGTAACGCAGTTTCGCAGATCAAGAAAGCGTTACCAGTCTCTGGGCGTACCTTATCATCGCGGCTATCTGTTGTATGGACCGCCAGGGACGGGAAAGACGTCTTTGGTATCCGCCATGGCGGCGCATTTCGGAATGTCAGTCTATGCGATCAATCTGACTGACTTCAACGATCGAAGTCTGATGAAGGCCGTCAATCACGTCCCGTCAAGCTCCGTGCTGCTGTTCGAAGACATTGATTGTATGAAGAGCAGCCAGTCACGCAAGGAAGGACCTGTAGACAACGGGCAGAACGCGAAAGAGAGTGCACCTCTACAGAGTGGCGTTACGCTTTCCGGACTGTTAAATGTTCTGGATGGCCTTTATGCGCCAACCGGCGTTCTGTTTGTGATGACAACCAATCACATTGAGACCCTGGACAAAGCGCTGCTGCGTCCCGGAAGAATCGACTACAAACTGTACATGGGAAAAGCGAGCGACCGCCAGAAGATGGAGTTGTTCCGCAGGTTTTTCCCGGATACAACGGAAGCCGAAGCACGGGAGTTTGTCGAAGCTTCGCCAAGTGCAGAGACCATGGCCGAATTCCAGGGCGTCCTATTGCGTCTAGAGACACAAGAGGAACGACAGGAATTCGCGAAGAGTACGGAACGCATGCTGGCTTGAACAAGAAGGCCTCCTTCCATGAGGCCTTTTTAGTTTACTTTCTGCGCGATTCAAGAATTGTCAGCACGCGTTTCAGTTCTTCCAACTTCTGTCCGGCTTCACCGAGTTTGCCTTCGGCGGTCAGGCGCTGGTAATCGGAGAGGTCGCGCGCGGCTTCTGAGATCAGCGCGGAATTGTCCGGCTGAGACTGCGGTGCTGTAGCGGGGTTTGCTGAGTTCTTTGCGGTCGCCGTGGGTGCGTTGCCGACGCTTGGGGCCTCCGCTCCAAAAAGGGCGAGCAGCGCTGCTTCAAATGTGGGGCCATAGGCAAGGCGGTCCTGCAAGGCCAAAACCACCAGGCGTAACTCTGGCATGGGGCTTTGCGCTGCCTGCAGATAGATTGGCTCTGCGTAGAGCAGAGCATTTCCGCAGGGAATTACCAGCATGGTCCCGCGACGCGCGTGCGAGCCCTGTTGGTTCCACAATGTCAACTGTCCGGAGAGTTGCGCGTTCTGATCAATGCGCGCTTCAATCTGTAACGGTCCATCCACCAGTTTGGTTTTGGGAAAGTTGTAAACGATGGAGGTGCCGTAGTTCGCGCCATCACTGCGTCCCGCGATCCAGCCGATCAGGTTATTGCGATTGTTGGGAATGAACGGCAGAATCGACACAAATTCCAAATCGGATTCCCCCGGCAGCTTCATCAGCACGAAGTTCGGCTGCATGGGCCGGCCAACCGACTGGCCGTTTTCATCTGGGACCACCTCTCTGCCCACACTCCAGAGGTCTTCGCGGTTATAAAACATTTGCGGGTCGGTCATGTGATACAGCCCATAAACCTGCGCCTGCAATGCCAGCAATAACTCAGGGTAACGGACGTGTTTGCGCAATCCGGGCGGCATGGCGGAAGCGTCCTTGAAAAGACTGGGGAAGATGCGGCGATAGCCCGCCAGAATCGGGTCCTGTGTATCAAAGGCGTAAAAGGTGGTTGCGCCGTCATAAGCGTCGATCACTACCTTCACACTGTTGCGTATGTAATTGATGGAATTGCCTTCGATGCGGTAATGGGTTGAGTAGGGATAGCTGTCTGAGGTAGTGAAGGCATCCATGATCCAGTACAGGCGCCCATCTTCACCCAGCACAATGTAGGGATCGCGTTCAAAGGTCAGAAACGGAGCCAGGGCTGCGGTCCGGGCGCGTACATTGCGGCGCATGAGCAGCCGGCTGTCACTATTCACGTCGTCACTGAAGGGCAGTTTTCCAATATCACCCCGATCAAAGGCAATCAGGATGCGTCGAAGAAAGCCGCCCAGCACAATGCCGCCATTTCCTTCATAGGAGGTAAAGCTGTTGCTTTCGCCTTGTGGATAATTGAATTCCTTCTGCCTGGTCTTGACGTAGACGTCAGTGTCTGTAAGCTCGCCGAAATAGACTTCCGGACGCTTCACGTTCAGCTCCGGCACCGTACTCTGCACCGGCATGTTGCTTAGATAGAGATTCGGCAGGCCTTCTGAAGTGAAGCCATTGACCGGATTCATGGTGATGCCAAAGCCGTGCGTGTAGATGAGCTTCTCATTGATCCAGTTACGGCTGCTGTCGGGAAGCTTTTCCACATTCAACTCGCGGGTGGCAAGCATCACCTGGCGCATGTTTCCGTCGATCTCATAGCGATCAATATCCACGTCAGGGAAATCGTAATAGGTGCGGATTTCCTGGATCTGCCGCAGCGTATCTTGCAGGGCGCGCCAGTCCCACAGCCGGATATTCTGAAGCGTTGCCTGATTGTTCGCGCGATCGAGAGCCTCCACGCTGGTTTCAGCAGGAAACTGCCGCTGCGCAACATGGTCCAGCGCATAGGCCTGGCGGGTCAACTGGATGTTGTGTGTGATGTAAGGCTGCTCGCGAACAAGTTCATTGGGCTTGGCAATAAAGCTCTGGACATACCATCCGGCGATTTGAAGAACAATGAAACTGAATGCAGCGGGAACAACGGCCGCAAACAACCAGCGTCCACGCCGCATATAGAAGCCATTGGCCAGCGGCAATACATGCGCCCACCACCAGCGCCGCGCAGATGAAAAGCAGGCCGGGAAGATAAACGTGGGCTTCCGTGTAGGTCACGCCGCCAAAGATGGTGTGATCTTCAAAAAGATAATCGAACCGTCCCAGATAGACTCTGACTGCCAGGACCAGTAAGAACGCCGCAAAGGTCGCCGAAAGCGGAGCCCATGACAATATTTTCGGGCTCCCATAAGGGCCGTCCAGCTCGCTGCCGTCTTTCTTCATGATCATGAAGAAAACCGACATGCCGCAGATAACCACGGCCAGGAGCATGAACCAGCCAGAGATAAGCTGCCATGCGGGCAAAGTGAACAGGTAAAAGCTGAGCTGCTTGCCGAAGACCGGATCGCTCATCTCTCCCGCGACTGGAGAGGCGTACCTATAGAGCGCGAAGGTTGCCCATTCCGCCATCATGAACGCGCCAGTAACTAACGCGATCACGATCGATGCCGCCAGAGCGATATAGCGAATCACAGGCTCTACCGGCAACTTTACCGGCTGCCCGCCGACAAAGATCGTGTGCGAAGCCGGCAAGGTTGCAAGCTGTGTCTTCTTGAGGAGGCGGAATGATCCGTAAAGGATGATAAAGGTGGCGGCGGCGAAGGAGACGAAGACCGTCCATTGCAGAGTCAAGGATTTGGAGAACACCTGCAAATAGCCCAGGGACTCAAACCACAGCGCGTCCACATAGTAGGAAAGCCATGTTCTGGCGAATGACGCAAGTACGGCAACGCCTAACAAAATGAGAAGAAACCAGCGGGAAAGCCGAATGGGACCTCTTGGCGGTGGAACCTGTGGGCGATAAGGCCGCCTCGGCCAGTTCACTGGATCAGACATTGCTTGAGCCTCGTGAACAAGCATACGCTATCGGCGGAGATCAGAGACGCGCTCCGGCTGGGGTCAGTTCCGGCGTGGGTTTAAAATCACTGGGTATACGGATATGGGAACAATCAATGAGTGAGAACAGACCAAGCGAAGAAGCAATCGCCAAGGCACGCAAGCTGGTGGAGAAATTTTCCGCCAAGTCAGGGACTACAACGCATCCGGACAAGGAAGTGACTGAGAGCGTGGTCCTGGGACTGGCCGCAAATATAGACGCGCTGGGTAAACCACTGTGTCCGTGCCGCTTTTATCCCGACAAGAAAGAGGAAGCCACGCATCGGACATGGATCTGCGCCTGTGACGATATGCAGATCTATAAATATTGCCATTGCCTGCTCTTTGTCCGGGAAGATGGACTTCCCATCACGGAATATCTTCCGCCTGACCATGACGGACGCAAAGCCTACGGAGTGGTGGAAGACCCCACGCCGGATAAAGGAAGAGCGTTGCGGAATATGGCCGCGGAGCGGGAAAAGGAACGGGTTGAACGACCGTCGTAGATTTTGTCGCTGACCAAAATTTTTGTCGCTTCGCTCCAAACCGCTGGAGAAATTTACTTCCTCTTTTTGAATGCGGATGCGCTTGTGGCAGCGGGCTCGCGCGGTACGGCGCTCGCCCTTTTCCCTACCCGCCCCCCTTCAACTAGGAATCTGAAGTAGTTATGCCAATCATCCCAAGGGACACCTTTCCTATCTAGGCAATGTCGCGCGATCATCCGATGAAGGCGATGGTTTTACTTGCGCCTGCCCTTTCTTCGCAGTGTCAAATATCCGCCCGGTCTATTCTGTCAGGGATGCTCCCGGTCTGTACCCCGGGATGGGGGGTGCCCCTCCCCCCCGGTTTCACCCAATTACACCCAATTACACCCAAGGTCACCCAAGCCCGGGGGCCCCGGCGCGCGCTTCGTGCGTTGGGGTGGAAGCCCGGGGTCCCCGGCGAGCCCGGTTTTGGCTTGCTGGGGTGGAAAGTCACCCAAGGTTGCGAGCGCCCTCAATTGGTTAAGTACCAAGTTACCAATTACCAAGTATCGTGCTTATGTCAAAGAACTCTGCACTTCTCGCCCTGAGGCACTCTCACCATAGCGTACTTCAGCAGGCGAATAAAGTACGAAATGAGATTTTGGCAAACAATGCTGGATAATCCCGGATATTCATCGATACGCGAAAGCGCAGGAGCCATTATTCTTCATGGCTTAAAGACGGCACCAGTGAGCACACCACGAGCGAGAATCGGCTCTGGCATCTGCGGTTGAATCGATCGAGAAATCAACTCGGCTCTCGCAAGGGCGGAGCAGGCATTTCGTTTCCGGGAAGTTTACTGCTTGTCGCGGCTTTCGCTTGCGGTGGGCTGGTCGCCAGCCTTGGCTGTTACCGCTGCTGGTTTCGGGGCGACAGGGTCAATCATTTCCGAGGAAGAATAATTCGGTCCCAGTCCCAGCTTGATCAGAGCGCGAGAGTCGGGCGTAACCTTGGTCTGCCAGCCGTGATCGGCCTGGTATTTGGTGATTGCTTCCTGTGTGCGTGAATCCCAGACGCCGGTGGGTTCGCCGTTGAGGTATTTCTCCCGGATCAGTGCCGTCTGGATTTCACGGGCACGTTCCGGCTGTATACCCTGCTGGCCTTTGCTCTTCCAGGACGTTTTGCGCTTACCTTTGCCGTGCCTGGCCGAAGAGTGGGTCTTTCCTGAGGTGGATTTCTTCTTCGTCGCAGCAGTCTGGGCAGTGACCATGCCTGACGCTAACAGCAGCATTATGCTGAAGACAAAGAACTTTTTCGACATTAACCGCAAATTCACCTCAAAATTCAGGCCTGATCGACCGCGCAACATCATGTCACGGTTTGATGCCGCTGCGCCAGTTTTATGTTATCCAGCACAGGTTACCGAAGAGTCTTAACTTCTCTGGATTTATTATACTAGACGCGAGGTAAGTCTCTGCTTTGACAGCAACTTAGAGGGAGAAGACAGAGGGCGGAAATCGACATTGATTCCCGCCCTGATCGCTTTGCCTACGGCAAGGTTCCTGAGAGGAAGATATTGCCGGAGTTGGCTCCGCGGCCACTTTTTACGAGGAACACCACGTCCTGCCCGCTCTTGAGCTGTGTGGTCGCGCGGCGGAACTCTTCTTCGTTGTTTACCGGCAGTTTGTTGACCTTAAGGATGATCATGCCAACCTGTACGCCAATGTCTTCGGCGAAGGAATCAGGTTTCACGTCAGATACCTGTACGCCTTTGCCTTCCGGCGTGCCAAAGCGCTCAGCCATTTCCGGCGAAACCCCGCGCACTGCCATTCCAAGGCGTGTCGGGGCGGGCTTGGCTGCGTCAGTTGCGTCCTCGGCGGTTTCCGTGCGTTCGGCAAAGAGTTTGGTCCGATCAGCCACCGCCACAGAAGCCTGCTTCTGTTGTCCATTGCGGACGTACTCGACAGGAATCTTAGTGCCAGGTTTGATGGCGGAAATGATGCCGACCAGATCGTCACCATTCTTAACCGGCTTGCCGTTGACCGTGGTAATGGTGTCTTCCGGCTGCAGGCCGGCGCTTTCGGCAGGGCCGTCAGCGGTTACACCAGAGATGGTAACGCCGCTCTTTACCCCATACATGCGTGCCAGGGCAGGAGTCTGCGGATTGAAAGTCACGCCAATGGATCCGCGCGCAACTTTATGCTCCGGGCTGGTGAGCTGGTCATAGACTTCGCGCACTGTGTTCGAGGGCATGGCAAAGCCCACGCCCTGGTAGCCGTAGGATTGCGTGTAGATGGCGGTGTTAATGCCAACCACCTCGCCACGCATGTTGACCAGCGGTCCACCGGAGTTGCCGGGGTTGATGGCTGCGTCTGTCTGAATGAAAGACTGGAATTGCCGGGCGGGATTGATGTTGCGTCCACGGGCCGATACGATGCCGGCGGTAACAGTATTTTCAAGGCCGAATGGGCTGCCCATGGCCAGGACCCAGTCGCCGACCGTCATGGCATCGGAATCTCCCAGCTTGGCCACCGTGAGCTGATTGTCTTTAGGGGGATCAATCTTGATGACGGCCAGGTCGGTTTCGGTATCGGTGCCGACCAGTTTGGCCGTGCGTAGCGTTCCCGGCGGATCGTCTTTCAGCTTTACGCGGATGCGGTCAGCGCCTTCCACAACGTGAAAATTAGTGATGATGTAACCGTTCGAATTCAGGATCACGCCGGAGCCGAGAGATCGTGAGCGCCCGCCATTGGGGCCTTCCGGACCGCCGAAGGGATTCTGGTCATCGTCGCCACCCTGGCCACCCTGACCACCCTGTCCGCCCTGACCGCCTTGACCTTGGCCGCCGAAGAAGCGGTTAAAGAAGTCCTGCAGATCGTCATTGTTGCCGCCGCCATTGTCATCGCCCTGACCTTGGCCGCGGCGCAAACGACGGCGTGGCTTGGCAGTGGATTCAGTATTGATGTTGACTACGGCTGAGCCCACTTGCTTGGTGACCTGGCCAAAAGTGCTGCTGAGCTGCTGTGGTGACTGCATTGGCAGCAGGGCCGCATCATTGGTGGAGACATTCCCTCTCACCGCCGTCTTGCTCAACACCGTTCCGATCAGGATGCCTACCGTCAGCGTCAGCAGCACGACTAGAGTCGAAAGCATTCGCTGGGTCTTAAGGCGTGCCATCATCGAGGTAAAACGCGAATTCATGAGAACGTTCCTCCGGCTGCTTCAGCCCTGGAAAAATTATAAACGGACGCTTCAAGAAAGGATTGTAAGACCCATTTGATTAAGAGCGCACTCAATTAGACGCAGAAAGAGTTACGAGCGTTATCCGTCAGTGCTGGCCTGCCCGGGCTGGGCGGCAAACTCCGGGTCCGGCGGGTCGCTGGCTGACGTATTTACACCGCCAAGTAGCTCTGAAATCAATATCCCAGCCAGAATCAGCAGGGCCCCGGCTCCGGCACGCATGCCCAGCCGTTCGTGTAAAAAAATGAACGAAGTGATCCAGGCGAACACCGGCTCCAGATTGAAGATCAGGGCCGCATGCGTAGCGGGGGTAAACTGCTGCGCCCAGGCCTGAACGGTGAAGGCTACGGCGGTGCCCAGTATTCCCGTGATCAGCACGGTGGCTATCACTGCGGGTGTGGGCCGGAAGTGGGGGTGCTCAAGCAGCGGAGCGGCAATGGCCGTAAGCAGGGCGCCAATGCCGATCTGCAAAACTGCCATTTGCTCGAAAGGGAAACGCTGGGTACTGCGTCCCAGGAACACGATCTGAAATGCGAACCCGAAGGCGCAAGCAATGGTTAGCAGGTCGCCATGGTTGACGTTGGCGAAATCAGCCAGCGCCTGGCGTCCGGCTGGTACGGTCATCAGGAAGAGGCCGATCAGCGCGAGGAATATCCCGGCCACGCGCCAGAGGTGGATCTTCGCCCTCCAGAATACGACCAGCACCAGCGGCACCAGCACGGTGGATATGCCAGTGAGAAATGCGGATTTCGAAGGTGTGGTGAGCCGAAGCCCCGCGGTCTGGAATGCGTATCCGAGACCGAGAAATAAGCCCACCAGCGCGCCCGTGAAGAAACCTGCGCGCGTGAGGCTGCTCAGTTTTTTCCTGTAATAGATGGCCAGCAGCACCGCAGCCAGTGACATACGGACGGCATTCAGCGTTAGCGGAGAGGAATCTGCAAGCGCTGCTTTGATCAGCGGAAACGTGCAGCCCCAGATCATGGTGACCAGGACCAGCAGAAGATGAGCTTTGAGGGATCTAGACACGCGCAGCAACATTCTATCGTTCGGCGGCAGAAGAACGAGAGGTCGTGGGCGCTGCAGACGGTTTTAAGCCGAGCGCCTGCTTTTACTCGTTGACGTTTTGTTCGTTGACTTGCTGGCGGACGATGCTTTGGACCTGGTCGACTTTTTTCCCACGACAGCTTTCAGCCCGGTAACGCGACTTTTGTTTGCTGCTGCTGCCGGTTTATTCTTCGCGGCGGTTTTTGCTTTTGCCAGTCTTTCATTCAACGATCTTTCATTCAACGATCTGGCATTCGACGACCTGGCGTCCGACGACTTTGCGTCCGGCGATTTCTTCCCCTTGTTTTCAAACAGCCACTCGGCTCCCTTCATGACCGCAGGTTTCGTCTGGCGATTGCTTTCCCATTCGTCAGCATTTTTGTCGCCTGCGATTTCGGCCAGCGTGCGGTCCGTGAGCGCGGAGTGGTCGAGGGAATCAATGTTGAAGCCGGGCTTCATGGCCGCGTCTTTTTTCTTGATCAGCAACCACTCGGTGCCTTTTGATCCCGGGCGGCGCGTCCGCATGTGAGCCAGAACAAATTCTCCATTCAGCTTTGTTCCGTGGAGGCGGAACTTTAAATCGCCTTTGGAAAGCATCTGGTCGGCGTCCCCCATCGGTTCCCATGTGCCGACGTCCCAGACCATCACCGTGCCGGCACCGTAGTTGCCTTCAGGAATGATGCCTTCGAAATCAAAATAAGAAACCGGATGATCTTCCACCTGCATGGCCAGCCGCTTGTCCGCCGGATCCAGCGAAGGGCCCTTGGGCACGGCCCACGATTTCAAAACGCCGTCCATCTCCAGTCGAAAGTCATAGTGCAGGCGCGAAGCGCGATGCTTCTGCACCACAAAGCGGTGGCCTTCATCCTTCGCCAGAGTACCTTTTGGTTCAGGCGTTTCATTAAAGCGGCGCTTCTCGTTGTATTTTTCCAGTGCCATAAGTCTTTCGATGCTTCCGGCGGAAGAGCGTTCCGCTGGAACGCAAATGCTAAACTCAGCGTGCGGGCAACGCAACCGGAGAAGATGGATGACGACGATTGACCTTGGCAAAATGATTGACATGGAAAGGCGATCGGCCATGGACAGACGTTTTTCAATCGCGCCCTGGCAACGCTTGCATTCGTGACGATGTTAGCCGGAGTGCCACCGATTGTTGGACAGAACCCGTCGAAGCCACCGTCCGGGTCATCGGGTGAATCTCAGAAACAGGTATTCGATGACCACGCAGCCACCAGGCTGCTGATGCAGTTCACACGAGGCCTGGAAAACAAGGATCAGAAACAGGTGCTCGCGACCTTTGACTTTGCTCACATGCAGGATGGCGAATATTTCCAGCAGCAACTCATCTCTTTTATTGGACACGCAAATAGTATTCGCATGCACGTTAATCTGGTGAGTACCGCGTCCGATCCTGGCTCCGGGACCGCTGAAGCTGATTGTGAGATGGAGGTCGATCTGCGCGATGCTATATTGCCGAACCGTAAGCAGGCGCGACTGAAGTTCGCTGTCCGGAGCACATCCAACGGCTGGAAATTTGTGGAGCTGCAGCCACGCAACTTTTTCTCCACTGACTCTGGCGAATGACATGCCGTTCATTCACCCAACTCGGTATATCCAGCGCCCGATCGAGCAGGTACCGATGGACCGGTTAACTGAACACCGGTTAACTAAACACTAAACAATGAAGCGCGAGTATCCTGATCGGCCCATCGTCGGCGTGGGAGCAGTGATTGTTGATCAAGGCCGAGTGCTGCTGGTGAAACGCGCTGGTCCGCCCATGGCGGGCCAGTGGACAATCCCAGGTGGCGTTGTTGAACTGGGCGAAACTCTGCGCGCTGCTGCCGAACGCGAGGCTCGCGAAGAAACCGGATTGACGGTCCGAGCCGCCGAGGTCCTTGAGGTGATTGACCGCATAATTCCGGGAGAAAACGGCCGTCCTCAATATCACTTCGTGCTTGTAGATTTTCTTTGCACTGTTGTGGAGGGTGAAGTTTGCGCAGGAAGTGATGCTGCTGAAGCCGCGTGGGCCGGGGAAGATGAACTGGAGAAATTCAAGCTGGAAACAAAGGCGATGGAAGTAATTCGGAAGTCTTTGCTGTTGGCGGCCCAAAGATCTGCTTGAATGAAATTTCCTTAGCCGTGTAGGGTTCCCTCGCTCCACTCGGGACTATACAAAAAACCTACCCACCCCAGACATACGCATCGTCCTGGGGAAAGCCGATAAAGGCCAGAACGCGGCACGCGAACTGATGTGCCATGTCATCCAGCGATTTCGGCTGGTTGTAGAAGGTCGGAATCAGAGGGTAGATGGTGGCTCCGGCTTCGGCGGCATGCTGCATGTTCCTTAGGTGGATGAGATTCAGCGGCGTCTCACGGACACAAAGAACCAGCGGGCGCTTTTCCTTCAGGCAAACGTCAGCCGCGCGTTGCACCAGATTACCGGCCAATCCATTGGCGATGCCCGCCAGGGTCCCCATGCTGCAAGGCAACACGATCATGGCATGGGTGGGATACGATCCACTGGCCACATTAGCGCCAATGTCATCAATATTCTGAGCATGAATCTTTTCCACTTTGTGGCCGACCAGCTGCTGCACCAGGTCAGACCGGCCCTTGATTCCGAGTTCTTCGGCAAAGACGCGCAAAGCATTGTCTGATGCTATGAAGTTCACGGCGCCGATGCGGGGATCACGTTCGGTTGCCAGTAGAAGAGCACGCGTAAAAATGGCGCCGCTGGCGCCTGTGGCAGCGACGGTTAGGATCTGGCCTGAAGGTGCGGTTGGCATGGTGAAGAGAACGCCAGTTGAGCATAGGGAGAAGGGTTGGTGAGAGTCAAGCCGAGCGGATAGAGAATTTGAAATTTAAAATTTAAAATTTGAAATTCTAAATTCCCCCGGTCATTGGCGATCATGGCGATTCTCGATCATACTCACCGGGGTGTTACTCTGGTGAGTCATCATGGAAACCTCAGCCCTGCTTAAACTGATGGAACAAGTTCGCAGCGGAAGCCTCTCGCCCGACGAAGCTGTTTCCCGCCTGCGTCATCTTCCGTTTGAAGACCTGGGCTTTGCCAAAGTGGACCACCATCGCAAGCTGCGCGCCGGCATGCCGGAGGTGATCTTCTCTCGCGGCAAGACGCCGGAACAGGTGGCGCAGATCTTTAAGAAGCTTTCGCTGCAGGGAGGAAACGTTCTGGCGACGAAAGCGGACGCCGATCACTTTCGTGCCGTCAAGAAGGTGGTTCGCAAGGCTGAGTATCGCAAGACTGCACAGGCAATTGTGCTGACGCAGGACAAGAAAGTGTACGGCAAAGGAACGGTTGCCGTTGTGTGTGCCGGGACCAGTGATATTCCGGTGGCTGAGGAAGCCGTCACGACTGCCGAGGTCATGGGCAACCGCGTAACTCCTCTTTATGACGTCGGAGTTGCAGGCATTCACCGGCTGCTCTCAAATCGGATCGTGATTGATGAAGCCCGTGTGGTGATCGTCTGTGCGGGAATGGAAGGTGCTCTGCCAAGCGTGGTTGGCGGATTGGTACGCGTTCCGGTGATTGCGGTGCCCACCAGCGTGGGATACGGAGCGTCATTCAATGGATTGGCTGCGCTGCTGGGAATGTTGAATTCATGCGCTTCAAACGTGAGCGTTGTAAACATAGACAACGGCTTTGGCGCGGGCTATGTTGCGTCCATGATTAACCGCCTTCATTGATTCCTGAAGATTGATTCCTCGTTGATTGGAAGTCCATCATCATTTGGTCAACTTTTTTAGCGACATTTCGCGAGTGTGATTGTGCTCTCGTCATGCGGAGAGTGATGATACGCGACATAAAACCCTCGTCAATGCAAGTGTTTTTCGCACCTAGCGCAAACTTTTTAGCGTACAACATTCGTAGTCGCGCGGGCGTCTCAAGAGCAGGTGTACAATTTGCGGTGAATGAGGGCCGTCGGACCTTCTGTTGATGGGAGCTGCTCCCAATGCCGAGGCGCACATGAACGTTCATTTGAGTTTCAAAGCTGGCAAGACTCCGGACATAGAGCGCGAATTCCAGAATCACATTCAAAAACTGAACCGCAGATTGCGCGCTTTCAAGCCCGACCTGGTTCATCTGCATGCATTGGTGGACCACGGCCCGCATCAGGAGCTCTGCACTTCGCTCAATTTGCGATTGCCGTCAGGGCAAATGGCCGCAACCAGTACCAGCAGCACTGCGGAGGCCAGTGTGAAAGCGGCCTTCGTGGACTTGCTGGCCCAGATCACCAGGCATAAGGACTTATTGCGGGGGAATTTTGGGCGGAAATCGCGAGGGGGCGATCGTGGCCAGCGCCTGGCTAAACTGGCGACTGTGCCTTTTGAGGAGACGTTTGCGTCCGTCGCGTCAGCCAGAGCTGCGGCTACTGAACAGGCCTCTACTCAGGGAGCAACGGCTTACGGTGAGGACGGGATCGTGAATCTGGACCACCTGCGTGAATTTGTGGTGCATGAGCTTGATCTGCGTGTCGGAAGCGGACGGATCCGTCCTGGGCAGATCGCTGCGGACGAAGTTATCGACGAAGTGATGGTGGCCGCTTTGTCGCACGAGAACGGCGACGCCCAGTTGTTGCCGGAGGAGAATTATTTTCACCGTCTGGCCCTTCGAGCCATCCGCCAGTTGATGAATGACAATGCTGACATCGCGGAGATCTCTCTGGATGCGCCTGCCGGCCAGCAGGATCTCGCAAATGAGGAGGTCGTTCTCCAATTTCACCGGCCAGATGGCGACTTGAAGGCAGAATATGTCCTTCCCGACCCTGCCTCGCAGACGCCCGAAGAGATCTACGCCAATGAAGAGATGGTCGCGCAGTTGAACGTCGTGCTGCACGAGGTTGGACCCCAGGACCGGGAAGCGTTCATACTTTTCACGCTGGAAGGTTTCACTATCGAAGAGATTGGCCGGCTTTCTGACCGGCCGCCTGAAGAAGTGCGTAAATCGATTCATCATGCCCGGGAGCGAGTGCAAAAAAGCCTGCCGGCGCGCAATGAGTTCAGACGGAGTCTGCTCCAGCGCTCGCGCGTCGCGTGATCCGGCTCACAGATGGGCCGATGCGCGTTTTTCTATCATCGCAATGCCAGTCATCAGGACGCCAGTCATTAAAATGCCAGTCATCGCAATGCCAGTCATAAGAATTTAACAGGAGGAACGCATGATTTCGCGCGAAGAGCTTCGTCAATTTGCTCAGATTGAATCATCGGAAAGTGGCGCCATCAGTTTTTATTTCCAGCCGCAGACGCCGCAGGACCGATCACATCGTGAGGAAGCTATCCTGGCGAAGGACCTGGTGCGCGAAGCACTGCGTCATGCCGAGCGTAATGGCAATCATCACGGACTGCGTGAAGACCTGAAACGTGTGCTGGAGATTGCAGAAAGTCTGCATGGAAATCATTCCCGCGGTAAAGCCATTCTGGCCTGCCGTGCCCAGAACATCTGGCATGAGATTGACGTTCCACCGCAGCTTGTCCAGTCCCAGCTGGTAGTGAACTCCCGTTTTCACCTCGGCCCACTGGTGACTGCGTTTAGATGTGCTTACAACGCCTGCATCCTGGTGACTGATCGCCAGAAGGCACGAGTGTTTAACCTGCGGGATGATGCCATCCGGGAGAGGCTGGAAGTTGAATTCGGCAAGCTGCCCAATTCCGGCAGGAGTGACGGTTTCATGGGCTATGATGGCGGCCATCGCGAGCGCCACAAAGAGAACGAGGTGATGAATCATTTCAAGCAGCTGTCGGAATCGATGCACTTGCTCATGTGGCAGGAAAAGTTCGATTCGTTGCTGATCGCTTGCCGGGATGAAGCCTGGCCGGAACTGGAGCCGCATTTGAGCACTATGGTGAAGCAAAAGTTGACGGCGCGTTTCGTCCTGGACCCTGCTTCTGCGACTCCGGAAGAGGTGCGTAAGATTGCCGAGGATATTCTGGACAAGAAGCGCCGGGATGAGCAACGCACGCTTGTTCATGAGGTAATCGGGCAGGCCTCACGGAATTCAATTGGGGCGGTAGGTCTGCGCCGTGTTCTGACGGCGCTGGAGCGGCAGGAAGTCCAGACATTGCTTGTCAGTCCAGATCTTCACGCCGAGGCGGTTGAGTGCACCAATTGCCGCCATCTGGATACGCGTATGGTGAAGGCCTGCGCGGTCTGCGGCAAAGAGACGCGTCGTCTGAATGATATTTGCGATGCACTGGTTGATTCTGCGCTGCGCAACGGTGCTGACATACAGTTTGTAAGTTCGGATCCTGAACTGGAAAAAGCCGGGCGCGTGGGCGCGCTGCTGCGCTTCCGTGCCGACCAGAGCACGGCACAGAAAGTAGCCGTCTAGCTGTAACCGAGAAAGTTGGGGTGCAACACCTGATGTCGAACAATGCTTTCGAGGACTATCGCAATTTTCCCGGCATTACAGAAGCCTGGGAACTGGAACGTACCGGTCTGGTGGTGATACGGGAAGAGCTGTACAAACTGGAGCTCTGGCGCTCACATTCCAATCCCGACGTGCCTTATTACGTGGCCATACACATACAGGAACAGAACGTATGGAAGCGGATCTCTGACCCGCCCTTCGCCAGCGGACGCAACGGTGAAGACGCTTTGCGCGACGCCATGGTGTTTTTGAGCGAGAGACTGGCGGCTCTGAAAGATCTGGCGTTGTGGAACTCTCTCAGATGAAAAACGATTGGCGGCGTAACGGACAATAGCGAATGCCGCGAATCAGCAAGCCGGATTCCGGGGTTTCCGGTCCGCAGCTTGGAGCTTTGCGGCACGCGAGTGATATCCTTGCTGCGTTTCAAGTTCATCATTCCAGAGTGAGGTCGCATGAAGCGCAGAGATTTTCTTTCCGGCCTGGCGATAACTTCGGCGTCGCTGGCCGTCGGCCAAACCAATCCTCCACAAAAAATGGATTCCCCGTACAAGATCATTCCCAGGACGGGAAACCCAAGGAACATCATGATCTGCTCGGCCAACGGCTACAGCTATATGGATGCGGGGTTTGAGAAGCTGCGCGGTGGCGCTGACACGCTGGACGCTGCCATTGCCGTGGTCTCCGGTCCGGAAAACGATCCCAATGATGACAGTGTAGGGCTGGGCGGTCTGCCCAACGAAGACGGCGTGGTGGAACTGGATGCCTGCTGCATGCACGGCCCAACGCGGCGCGCAGGCGCCGTGGGCGGCGTGCGTGATATTAAGAATGTGGCGTCCGTGGCCCGGGCCGTCATGGAACATACCGGCCACGTGATGCTGGTCGGCGAAGGAGCAACGCGATTCGCCGTGGCAATGGGCTTCCCCAAAGAGAATCTGCTGACGGACCATTCGCGCAAAGTCTGGCTGCTATGGAAGGAAACGCACTCAAATCAGGATTGGTGGGGGCCGGGGATTTCAGATCCCAACTGGAAGCCTCCTGCGCCCATGGCAGGTGCACTGGAAGAACAACCGCTGCACATCAGGAAGATGTACGTAATCGCAGCCGACCTTGGAATAGCGGAGAACCAGCGAATGGACGCAATCCACAAAGTTCTCAATCCGCCGACGGGTACCATCAATTGCTCGGCGTTGAACGAAAAAGGCGAGATGTCCAGCGTCACGACCACCAGCGGCCTGGCCTGGAAACTGGCCGGACGCTGCGGTGATTCGCCGATCATCGGAGCAGGTTGCTATTGCGATCAGGACATAGGCGCGGCAGGCGCCACCGGTAACGGAGAAGAAAACATCAAAGTGGCGGGAGCGCACACCATTGTAGAGAACATGCGGCATGGCATGTCACCGGAAGATGCCGGCATGGACGCTCTTAAGCGCATTGCCCGCAACTTCAACAATGACATGACGCGGCTTTCCTATCTCAATATGTTTTATTACATCCTGCGCAAAGATGGCGCGTACGCGGGCGTGATACTTTGGTCAGGAAAAGGTGATCATCCGCCGCGGTATGTCGTGAATGATGGAACCAGGAGATATGAAACCGCGAAGTATCTTTTTGAAGGCCAGGCGAAAGACTGGCCGCCGATGCCGCAGGTGCCGAAATAAGGAGCTGCCAGCTTCTAACTAGCAGCCAGAAGCTAGAGGCTGGCAGCCGCACTGCATTTACAGAAAACGCACCTTCACATCAGGGCGTTTGGCCAGATGGATGCTTTCCACGAAACGAACCTTGCCGCTCTGGCGCGTCATCACAATGGAAGAAGTGCGCGTGCCGTCGCCGAAGAAACGTACGCCTTTCATCAGCGCGCCGTCGGTGACGCCGGTGGCTGCGAAGATGAGGTTGTTGCCCGGAGCCAGATCTTTGGCGGTGTAGACTTTGTTTTTGTCGGCGATACCCATTTTCCTGATGCGTTCTTCCAGTTCGGGCGTATTGATGACCAGGCGGGCCAGGATTTCTCCATTCAGGCAGCGCATGGCGGCCGCGGTGATTACGCCTTCAGGAGCGCCGCCGATTCCCATCACAGCATGAACGCCTGTTCCAATCACAGCAGCGGCAATTCCGGCTGAAAGATCGCCGTCGGTAATGAGATGTATGCGCGCGCCGGCTGCGCGGATATCGCTGATGAGCTGTGCATGGCGGGGACGATCCATGACCACAATGACCAGGTCAGAAACGTCACGGCTCAATGCGCGAGCCATGGCTTTCAAGTTGTCTTTGGCCGGCGCGTCCAGATCAACCACGTTCTTGCAACTCGGGCCCACAATCAGCTTTTCCATATAACAATCGGGGGCGTTTAACAAGCCGCCTCTTTCCGATGCTGCCAGCACCGTAATGGCTCCAGGCGCTCCGGTGGAACAAAGGTTGGTGCCTTCGAGGGGATCAACCGCGATATCGACTTCGGGCAGCGTGTCACCGCCGGTCCAGCCCGCACCCACAGGCTCGCCGATGTAAAGCATGGGGGCCTTGTCACGTTCGCCTTCTCCGATCACAATGGTCCCCCGCATAGGGACTGAGTCCATCGTCTTACGCATGGCTTCGGTGGCAGCCTTGTCGGCGGTGTGTCCATCGCCCATCCCCATGGTGTGGGCTGACGCAATCGCCGCCTCTTCCACCACGCGGACAAACTCCAGCGCCAGCTCAAACTCCATTACGTTCCCCGGAGTTTTGGTTACCGTCTTATTCCCAATTTGGCTCGCCATTTTAAAAAACTCCAATTCTTGTCTGAAAATGCCACGCGTTTTGCCTGCGCGCGCCGTCAATATCCCGGTCGATACGTTTCCCGCGCCGCTTCTTCAAACGTAACACAGCATTTGAAAGGGCAAAAAATGTACGCATCACGTCTAGTGCAAGCTGTAATTTTCTCTGCGATTCTCTCAATCACTGCGGCCGCTCAGGCGGTTAAGAATCCGCAAAGTCCAGTCGCTACACCAGGGGCTGTCAAGATCATCTGCGATCCCGATACCGGCTGTCCGTCGCCCACCCCGCGGCCTACACCCATTCCTACTCCCACGCCAACACCAGCGCCGCCGGACCTTACCTTCGATGCGAACGCTTATGAAAACATCTATCCCGATATCAAAAATGTATACGGAAATAATTTAGCCGGCGCTACCAGTCACTACCAACTCTTTGGATTGCCGGCAGGGAGGCGTGGGTGGATCATCTTCGATCCCGTCTATTACCTCCAGCACAATCCCGATCTGCAGGCCGCGTTTGGCCCAACTGGCTATGCAGCAGCCGCGAATCATTTCATCAACACCGGTCTACCCGTTGAAGGGAGACAGGGAAGCGACGAATTTGACGTCAAGTACTACCTGGCGAACAATCCTGACCTGGTGGCGGCATTTGGAAGCACGGGTTACGTTGCCGCAGCGCAGCACTTTCTGAGCCAGGGTCTGATCCATGAAGGCCGCCAGGGCAGCGCAACATTCGGCGTGAAAATTTACATCAACAATTACCCCGACGTGAAAGCCGCTTACACAACAGTGATGGGGCAATACAGCGAGCCCATGTTTCATTGGCTGCGCCGGGGAAAGGGCTTTGGACGAATCGCGAATGTCGCATTACCTGTTGTTTCCAGCGATTGCACAGCTGCTACACCACCCAATATCCCCGGCACGGGAACGCCATTCACTCGTATCTACATCGGCTTGCTGGGCTTCGACGGCACCGGCCTGACTCCCGACAGTCCGCGCGATGGGCGGATGTTTGATGCCATCCTGCGGCCGTATTCGGGCGACCCCTCGGGCGGAATTCCAGCCACCGATGGCTTGATTGTCTGTATTCTGCCCGGCAACTATCAAACCGATGGCGCTTACAACTATGTGATCAATATTCCGCACAATTCGGAGGTGGTGCAGAACCGCGGATTTGCCCTGGGCCCGCATTGGCATGTCCACGGATACGGAACGGGCCAGACCACCGTGCACCCTGAATTCCTTCTACATTCCGCCGCCGGGAGGCGAGCCCGCGTCAATAAAGGGCGGGCTGCTGACCGGTAGCAACATTGTCTTTGCCACGGGTGATGACAATAACCCTGGAGTGGAAATATCCGATCTTACGATTGATTGCAACTATCCAACGCTTAAAGCGCCAACTCTCAACCAAATGCCGCAGACGCCTTTGAGCTTGCTGGCGATTCACTTACGCGACAACATCGGCGGGCACTATATCCATCGCGTCAACGTCATTAATGTGGCGAATGAAGCGCCGTTTCTGAGAAGCATTCCCTGTGCAGATAGCTTCGGTACTCTACAACACAACATCCCGACTAGCACGCGAATCCACCAGATGCCGCCATCGCAAAATAACACGATTGAGTTCGTGACCATGAGCCAGTGGACCGGACATGTATGTACCGCCATGACAATGGTGTATGCGACCGGAACCATGCAGTTCAACGTGGTGAACGGTTATCAGATCGCTTATGGCGGCTGGGAGATGCCGTTCATTGCCGGAACGGGGGGAGCGCCTAACCAATTTGCCTACATTCACGACAATTTCGCTATCAACGGTGCAGTACGGAATGAACATTGACAGCGAATATAATGACTTTGTGAATATCCAGTTCAATACCATCGTGAATCCGTCTCTGTACGGAATTGTGATCGGAGGAACGACAAGGTTCGACAATTTTACCTTCCTGTACAACGAGATCGATTTTCCCGGCGCCTTTGGCGTGATCTTCCAGGGGAACGTAACCAACTCCGTTCTGGCGAGGACGGACGTGATAGGTCAAAGCAGCGGCCCTGTGGCGCTCAATGTCAAGAATTCCGGAAATATCGACAATTCATTTCAATCGAACCAGCTATCCGGTTTTTTCTCGATCAGCTTCAGCAACGGTTCGCTCACGTCACAAAACTGCGAGTTTGGAAACTGGGACCAGAACGGCAACCAGAGATCGGACTTCCCGAATAACACGTCAACACCGTGCCGTCCGGGGCTGTGAGTTGAATTCTTGCTGAAATAACTTTGGCCGGTGATGCTGAACGCACTGTTGAGAGCGTTCACCATCCCGGCCATTTTTTCGGGAGAGTGCGATGACTAGAACGCGCTGCTGCCGGTAATGCTTTCACCAATGATCAATGCATGAATGTCATGCGTGCCTTCGTAGGTCTTCACTGACTCCAGGTTCATCATGTGGCGCATCACCGGATAGTCGTCGGCAATGCCGTTGCCGCCGAGAATATCGCGTGCCATGCGCGCGCACTCCAGGGCCATCCAAACGTTGTTTCGTTTCGCCATGGAGATGTGCTGGTGCTGGACCTTGCCGGAATCTTTCAGGCGTCCCACCTGCAATGCGAGAAGCTGTGCCTTGGTAATTTCGCTCACCATCCAGACCAGTTTTTCCTGGACAAGTTGGTGCGATGCAATGGGCTGGTCACGGAACTGCTTGCGTACCTGCGCGTATTGCAGTGCGGTGTCATAGCAGGACATAGCCGCGCCGATGGCGCCCCAACCGATTCCATAACGCGCCTGGTTCAGGCAGGAAAGCGGACCTTTCAGGCCATCAGCCCCCGGGAGCAGATTCTCTTCGGGGACTTTGACGTCCTGAAGCGATAGCCCGGAAGTTACAGAAGCACGCAAAGACCATTTGCCATGAACGTTATCGGCCTTGAATCCGGGACGATTGGTTTCTACGAGGAAGCCTTTGATCCGATTGTCATGGGCTTCAGACTTGGCCCAGACGATTGCCACGTCGGCAATGGTGCCGGAGGTGATCCACATCTTCTCGCCGTTCAGCACGTATTCATTGCCGACTTTTTTGGCGCGTGTGCGCATGCCGCTGGGATTGGACCCGAAGTCAGGTTCGGTGAGGCCAAAGCAGCCAATCTTTTCCCCCTTGGCCATCTGCGGCAGCCATTTGTCTTTTTGGGCGTCACTGCCAAAGGCGTAAATCGGATACATGCACAACGCTGACTGCACGCTGACGAATGAACGTACGCCACTGTCACCTCGCTCCATCTCCTGCATCACCAGCCCGTATTCCACGTTGGACATGCCGGCACAGCCGTAACCTTTCAGGCTGGCGCCGAAGAAGCCGAGATCGGCCATGGGCTTGACCAGTTCGCGGGGAAAGCGGCCGTCGCGATTGCATTGCTCGATGATGGGAACCAGGTTTTCTTCGATGAAGCGGCGGGAGGTATCGCGTACCAGGCGTTCTTCTTCGCTCAAAAGTCCGTCGAACTCGAGGAAGTCAACACCTTTGAATTTAAAGACGGGCATACGGCTCACTTTCGTTGCTGAATATTGTGATGCGGAGCGGGAAGGCGTGCCATGGAGGAAGCCCGCTCTGGGGCCAAACCTTATAACTTAACGAGCGGTGCGTTGCGGGTCAACGCGGAGAGCGGATTACACGATCCGACAGGAACTACGCCGCCGGTTTTGCTCTTGAGAGCGGGTTGGTGACCGACTCCAACGATTTCTGTTCCGCGTCCACGCCAATGAACGCCTCGATCACCCCCGCGGCGATCATCAGGGCCGCGCCGGCCAGATATCCATAGAGCAGGTGAGTGCGCGATTCCGTTTGGATGAGCAATCCGAAGATGAACGGTGCAGCCACGCCGCCCACCAGCGTTCCCAAAGCATAGAAGATAGCGATGGCTAGGCCGCGAATCTCCAGAGGAAAAATCTCGCTGACGGTGAGATAAGCCGAGCTGGCGGCGGACGACGCGAAGAAAAAGATCACGGACCAGGCAATGGCCTGTGTGGTGGCCGTGAGCAGTCCTTGCTGGAACATCCAGCCGCTGATCGCCAGCAGGATGCCGGAGAGTGCATAGGTGATGGTGATCATTTTCTTGCGACCGATCACATCAAAAAGATGGCCCAGAAAAAGGGGGCCGGCGAAGTTTCCGATGGCAAAAGGGAAGAGATAGAAGCCGACTTTTTGTGCGGGCAGATGGTAGAACGTGACCAGAACCAGCGCATAGGTAAAGAAGATGGCATTGTAGAAAAAGGCCTGTGAGGCCATGAGCGCCAGTGCCAGCAGCGATCGCCGGCGATGTTCATGCACGATGGCATCCCAGATTTCTCCGAGTGGCGTGTGCGTACGCGGATGAATGCGAATGGTTTCATTCTGTGGCGGCTCGGGCTGGCGATGGCCGGTGACTTTCTTTTCCACGCCGGCCACAATGCGTTCGGCTTCAGGATGGCGTCCGTGAATCATGAGCCAGCGGGGGCTTTCCGGCACGGCATGGCGCAGAAAGATGATGCTTAGGCCAAGAATGGCGCCAATGCCAAAAGCGAGCCGCCAGCCAAGGCTGATGGGAACAATCCCCATATCCAGCAGCACGATGCTTGCCGCGGCGCCAATGGCCGCTCCAATCCAGAAACTGGCGTTGATAATCAGATCAACGCGTCCGCGCACACGCGCGGGGATGAGCTCGTCAATGGCCGAATTGATGGCGGAATATTCGCCGCCGATGCCAGCGCCTGTCAGCCCGCGGAACAAGGCATAGGACGCAAAATTCCAGGAACAGGCGCTCAATGCCGTGGCGGTCAGGTAGACGAGTAGGGTTACGGTAAAAAGCCGTCTTCCGGCCAAGCCGGTCCGTCAGGTATCCAAAAATCAGTGCACCCAGAACGGCACCGACCAGGTAACAGGTGGCGCTCGCTCCCACTTGCGCATCCGTCAGACCCAGCGCATCGGACCTCTTCAGCACACCACCAAGAGCGCCAGCCAGAGTGACTTCCAGGCCGTCCAGGACCCAGGTAATGCCAAGTGCTATGACTATGAGCCAATGGAAGTTACTCCATGGAAGGCGATCCAGTCGGGCAGGGATGTCACTTTCGATGACTGATGGGTTAGCCGCTGGTTGTGACACCGGAATAAAGATGATGCAGGCGGTTCAATAGGATGTAAGCGAACTCTGCGCGAGCCGATTACGACAGCTAAGGTTTGAAAATTTCTCCGCCATTCAGAATTCAGAAGAATTTTGTGCAGGTTAGGTACAAAAAACTATAGCTTCTGCCGCTCAGCACTGTATAATCCGGCGCAAAGTTGTTCGATTGTTTCCTGTGGGAGCTTCATAAGGAACGTCTTCATACGATCTTTGCGATCGCTCACGTGGGGGAGACAGCGTATGTAAAAGGCCGCCTGACTTGTCAGGCGGCCTTTTTTGTGGAATTCAGAAACGGCAGTTATTGAAGCGCAATCTTGCTGACCGTCATGTTATCGCCGGTCACGGCGCCGTTCACTGCGACCTTGATGTCTTTCTTCTGGGTCAGAGCGGCAATAAACTTCTTGGCTTCCTCATTGCCTGCTTTGTCAAAGCGAATGACCTTTTTGTCGTCGGTTAATACCCCGTAGCCGCTCTTTTCGCAATCGGGCATCTGGAGGCAGCCCTTGGTGTGCTTTGCCCCGAAGTCCGCTTTGCTGCCATCTTCTTTGGCGCAGGCCAGATCAACCAGATATCCTTTAACCGTGGTGTCGGCGGCAAAGGCGCTAAGGCTTACGGCGGCAAACAGAATCATTACAAGTTTTTTCATCATGTTCCCTCAGAGTTTTTGGTATTCCGTCTTATTTAGAGTTCCCTGTGGCTTTCAAGTTACACGTGAAAAGCCATTTTTCGTGTAAAATTATGTCAGCGGCACGGCAGGTCAAGTTTCCGCCTTTCTGCCCGGAAGTTCCACGCTGCATTGCTGCGGGTTAGCGGACCAGACCCCGCGGGATCCATTTACAGGAGAGTACTACAAACATGGCCAAAGTCGCCAAAACAGCGGACCGTAAAAAGATGATGGATACATCCAAGAGCACGGATTGCCCCAAGTGTGGCAAACCTACCCGCATTGTGAAGAGGATGAAGGACCGCGAACGCAACGTGCCCGGCGGCATCTTTATTTCCTGCTCCGGCTGCGAATTCTTCGAAAAGCTCTAAGATCTGATTCGATCTTCAGTGTTTGATCAGTGGCTGTCGTGCTCATCGCGCGACAGCCATTTTACTTGCTTGTGCCAACTTCGTTGCGTCCTGCCTGAACTAGCACCGTCAATTAGTGGTCATGATCGTGGTCGTGATGATGCTCCTGGCCCGGCTTCGGAGTAACGGCTGGAGTACTGCTTGGCGTTTGCGCGCTGGCATTTGCCTGCGGCCTGGTCAAAGCTCCTTTTGTTCCGGCCGGCAATTTGTCGGCTTGCGATAACAGCAGGCTGACCTGCCAGAGCTGATTTTCTGAAAGCATCTCTCCGAATCCCGGCATGCCGGTCATGCGGAGCCCGTTCTTGACCGTCCAGTAAGTGCGACCGACAGGGTCGTCGGTGACCATTTCATCTTTGTTGAAGAGCTGCGGCGGCAAGGGGAAACATTCCCTTGGCGGCCAGGCTGGCGGGTTGATCTGGCACGCCATGACAAAACGAGCAGTTTGCCGCGTAGAGGTTCGCGCCCTGGGTGAGATTGTCTTCCGTGGGTTGCATGGCAACGTTCTTCGGCATTTCCTTCTGCATGTGCGCACGCTTGATCATGTTCGCGGCCTTTTCTTCAAACGGCATGGGCGGCGCTGATGTTGCGATGGGCGCGAATCCGAAGCGTATATAGCAATAACCAACAACGGCTGGAATAAGCAGTCCGATAATTACGCCAACGATAAATTTCTTCACTTGAATTATTCTCCTGTCACGTCACGTACGAAGTAATAACTAAACTCGCGCGTTTTGTTCCGGCGAACTCGCAAAGTTAACCGGCCACCTGCTCCGGATTGCGCCAGCCCCCGGGATTCTAGCGAAAGCAGGTGGCTGAGTCCAGAAAAGCTGATGTCGATAGGGTGATCACAGCCGCGGCCGTTAACATTTTGATTTCGAGCACAACGGCGATTGCATCGTAAGGTTATGGCCACTTCCAGAAAAATTTCGAGTAAAAGCCCGGAGAAATCTCAGGACGAACCAGCGCGCGTGGCCGATGTGAGTGCCGGAGCGGTTCCCGCCGAGTCTCTTGATCACTCATTTCCCAAACTCAAACTGGCGATCCAGCCGCCATATCCGCCGGCGGAAGCCAAAGCCGTGGCAACAATTCCTGCAGAACCTGGCTGGCTCTATGAGCCCAAGTGGGATGGTTTCCGCTGCTTGGCATTTCGCCACGCTGACGAAGTGGTTTTGCAATCAAAAGCCGGCCAGCCGCTTGGACGTTATTTCCCCGAGCTGGTGGAAGCGCTGCATGAATTGCCTGCAAGAACCTTTGTGATGGATGGCGAAATCGTAATCTTCGAACACGCGCGGGAAGGTGACAGCTCAGCGCGGAGTAATAAGTCCGCGCGTGCCGGGGTTCAGCCTTCGCACCAGATGCTTGAGGATTTTTCCGAGGGACTGGACTTTGACGCGCTGCTTCAGCGTATACACCCGGCTGCCAGCCGGATTAAAAAGCTTGCCGGTGAAACACCCGCCACCTATCTGGTTTTCGACCTGCTGGTGAACGACCGGGGCAAGCGTCTGACGAACGAGCCGCTCTCCGCGCGCCGCATGGCGCTTCAGGATTTTGCCGAGAATTTCCGCGGCAACGATCATGTCTACCTCTCACCCGCGACGAGTGATCATTCCACGGCGCAGCGCTGGATGCGACAAGGCGCGGCTTCAGGTCTGGATGGCGTAGTGGCCAAGCGTCTGAATTGCGAATACACGTCTGGCGATCGTACTGGAATGGTCAAGGTCAAGCGCATACGCACGGCCGACTGCGTTGTGGGCGGGTTTCGCTGGGCCCAGAAAGGCGGGGAAGTGGGATCGCTGCTCCTTGGACTTTATAACCATGCAGGAAAACTCGACCATGTCGGCTTCAGTTCCAGCTTTAACCGCGAAGATCGCAAGAAACTGAAGGCCATTGTGCTGCCATTAATTGCCGAAGGTGATGAGTCCAATTCCAGTGATGCCGGTTTCAGTGGAAAAGCTCCCGGAGGTCCCAGTCGATGGACCACTCCTGACCGCAACACAGAATGGTTTCCGCTCAAACATAAGCTGGTAGGGGAATTTCAGTTTGATCATTTCTCCGGTGGGCGCTTTCGCCACGGCACCAAGTTTTTGCGCTGGCGTCCGGAGAAAAAGCCGGAGCAATGCGGAATTGATCAAGTTACAAACAAACGGGTGCAAAGGAAAAAGAAGTAGCTGCCGCTCCACCTTTCCAAGGTACCCAGGGACCAACCTTGTGGGCTGAATCGCCGGTCTTTTCCGGTTAAATCTTATTGCCTGGCAGGTCGTTTAGCGATACAACTAGCTACCCCCGAAAACATCCCGAGGTAGGTAGCTAAGTGCGTCCATTGCCATGCTTGTCGTCATTGACGTTGATATGCTCTTTGATCTTTGTTTGTACGCAGACAGTGTCCGCCCTTCAGACTGGCGATGTCTGGTCAGTTCCCGCTTTTTCAGCCACGCCCGAAGCTTTGACGCAGGCCGCCTCGGCGGTCAAGCCTGACAAGGATACAGAGGCGACCTTTCTTCTACGAGAACAGAAACACCTCTTTGGTCGTGATGGCAAGGAAGTTGAAATCTATCACCAGATCTATCGCATTGAGACCGAAGAGGGCGTGAAGGGCTGGTCTGAGGTGAGTGGTGCGTGGCAACCCTGGTACCAGAGCAAGCCGGAGATTCAGGCCCGCGTGATCACAAAAGATGGAGTTGTCCATCTTCTTGATCAGAAGACGCTGACGGATGTACCCGTACACCAGAACACGCCGGACACGTATGGCGACAGCCGGCAGCTTGCTGGTCCTCTGCCCGCAGTGGCAGTTGGCGCCATCATCGAAGAAGAGGTGACGATTCGCGACACCAACACGTTCTTCACCGGATTGGCAGCGGAACGATCAAAACTCGACGCGGGGGTGCCGGTGGCAATAACCCGCATTGTGCTGAGCTACCCAACATCGTTACCGGTTCGCTACAAACTGCACCAGGCACCCGATGCAAAGATCAAGAAATCCAGGGTCGATGACATTGAGACTCTTGAGGTTGAGCAAGGCAGGCTTGAAGCACGAACTCAGAGCTTCAAATATGTTCCTTATGATGTGGTCGTTGGGCCGGAGTTTGAATTTTCCACGGGACCAACATGGCAGGCCGTGGCGTCCGGCTATGCGAAGCTGGCGAATGACAAAGCGCGTCTCGCTGATGTGCAGCCGATGATTCTCAAAGTGGCGACGAAGGCAGGAAGCCGTGAAGAAACGATTCGCAAGCTGGTTGCTGCACTACACGCGAACGTGCGGTATACCGGCATTGAATTCGGCGAGTCATCATGGATACCGCAGTTCCCCGCCGAAACGCTGAAGCGGAAATACGGTGACTGTAAAGACAAAGCCAACCTGCTGGTGGCACTGTTGCGGGCAGCAGGCATTCCGGCGAATTTGGCACTGCTGGATTCAGGCCCGGGACAGGACGTGAACCCCGAATTACCGGGCATGGGTAACTTTGACCATGCGATTGTCTATGTACCTGCGTCAGAGAAAGCACCTGAACTCTGGATTGATGCGACCGCAAATTACAGCAAGGTAGGCGATCTACCGGACATGGATTATGGACGCTGGGCGCTGGTGATTGACGAGAAGACCACAGAGCTGAAAAAGATTCCGGACCTGACTGCAGCACAGAATTTTCATCGCGAAATTCGGGAATTTACCCTGGCTGAATATGGACCGGCAAAGATTGTAGAGCGCGATGAGCAGGTTGGGCCCACGGAAGCCGATTATCGTGAATACTACGATGGGGATGCGAAGGAAATACGCGATGCAAGCGAGAAATATGTGAAGCGGGCGTATCTGGCCGACGCGCTGGGGTCAGTGGAACACAGTGCCAGTCTTGATCTTGAGAAGCCGTTTTGGGTGACGTTTACGGCAAAAGGAAAGCGCGGCAGCACCGATTACGATAACGCCGTGGCGGCAATAAGAATTGAAGACCTGTTCAATGATTTGCCCAATTACTTTGTCTCCGACGAAAAAGATGACAACGGTGCTGATGCGGATGATGAAGACGTAAAGCCCGATAAGCAGAAGCCACGCACTGTGGATTGGCGGATCCGTCCCTATATTCACGAATGGGACTACAAGATTGTCGCGCCCGCCGGGTACAAAGTGCGTGCGCTGCCGCCGGCGAAAGAGGAGCTTCTTGGCACGGCCAAACTAGCGCAGAGCTATACCGCTGAGGAGGAGGGCCGCGTTGTGAAGGCTGTGCTTCGCTTTGATAGCGGCAAAACAAGGCTTACGGTCGCTGAAGCAAAGACACTGCATGATGCCATTAACAAGGCAATCAAGGCGGAGGCGATTTTGATTTCCTTCGACGTTGCTGGTCACACATTGATCACTGAGGGCAAAATTCGCGAAGGCCTGGCCTCATACCAGCAACTGGTTTCCGCATCTCCCAGGAGCGGATTCCGGCGCGTGCAACTGGCGAGAGCGCTACTGTCCGTGGGGTTGGGGGAAAAGGCGCGGGCAGTAGAACGTGAAGCCACCACTGTTGATCCGGGATCTTATCAGGCTTATTACACGCTCGGCTGGATTCTGGAACATGATCTGATCGGCCGTCGTTTCAAGAAGGGTTTTGACTACGACGGCGCTGTGGCGGCGTATCGCAAGGCAAAAGAGCTGGCGCCCAGGGAGAAAGAGGTTCGTACGAACCTTGCCATCCTGCTGGAATCAGATAAGGCGGGCGATCGCTATACTTCGAAGGCCCATTTAAAAGAAGCCGTTGCCGAATTCATGGAGCTTAAGAAGATCGACGAGAATTACTTCCACAGGTATGACGACAACATTCTTTTCGATCTCTGGTATTTGCGAGACTTCAAAGGAGTGGCGGATACAGCTGCGGGGCTTGCGCCTACGGACCTCCGGCACAGCTTCATTCTGGCCAGTATTGCGGCGACCCAGGGTAAGGATGGAGCTGTGAAGAGATCATTGGAACTCATCAGCGACGAAACTGCCCGGGCCAAGGCTCTGGTCAGCGCAGGATGGCTGCTGGCTCGTGTGTACAAATATCCTGAGGCCGCGGATTTATTTACCGAGGGCGCCAAAGGGCAACACACGGATGGCCCTTCATCCAGTTTTGTGGCTGCCTTCAGGAAAGCCAGGCCTCGCGAGCAGTTCACAATCGATGAGAGCCAGCCCTCAAGCGCTATGCTGCGTCTGTTTCGGGACCTCTTTCAGTCCAGTGTGGACTATAGCCAGGTAAAGAAGGAATTCAGCTCCAACGCTTTTCGCGAAGGGCCTGTTCACGATTCGCCGGCGAAGGAAGCAGCGGACTTCCAAAAGGGAATGTACTCGCTGCACCGGCAGATTGAGAAATCCGGCATACCAATTCAAGTGATCGGGGACATTGTGCTGGGGAACGCAAAGATAACGGTGGAAGGATCTGACGCCACTGGTTACAGCTTGACCACTAATTCGCTGGGGGCTGCTCCCCAGAAGTCATTCGTCGTTCGTGAAGAAGGAGTGTACAAACTTTTAGTCGGCGGGGGATCAACTCAACTTCCGGAAGCCATCGGTTGGCAGGCGCTGGAGGCGTTAGGGAAAGGCGATCTCAAGTCTGCGCGCCAGTGGCTGGATTGGGCACGGGAAGAAATCCACATCAGCGCGGGAGACGATCCGTTACAGGGCCAGCCTTTCCCGTATTTCTGGACTAAAGGCCAGGAAGGTGACGTGGATGCCATCAAGGTGGCTTCCCTGGTGCTTGCTCCATCCAAGTCCTTGAAGAGCGATGATATTGCCGCCCTGCTGCAACTCCGGGAAAAACTCAAGACTGACGAGCTGAAAGCCAGACTGGATCTGGTGCTGGCGAGTGCCTATCAGGCGCAGGAGAAATGGCCAGAGCTTGCATCGGTGGCTGAGCGCCTCCTGCGTCAGTTTCCGGATTCAGATACTGCTCTTAGGTTTGTCACCAGTGCTTATTCAAATAGCAAACGTTTGGATGACTGGGACAAACTTGTTCAGTCGCGGCTGGCGAAGCGGCCGGATGATCCTGATAACCTTCGGTTTGCTGCCCGCCTGGCTGGGGAAAAAGGTGATTACGCAAAAGCACGTGAACTGCTTAAGAAGTTGATAGATCGCGGAACGGCAACTGCAATCGACCTTAACCTTTATGCGTGGGATGCTCTGTTTATGCCTGGAACCATTGGCCCGGATTCGGTTGATGCAGCGGAACGCGCCAATGAAATGACCAAGAACGCCGAGTTTTCCATCCTTCACACTGTAGCCTGCATTTACGCCCGTAGCGGCAAAGGAGGACAGGCCAATACATTCCTGTTGAAAGCCATGGACGCTGCAACCATGGAGGAGCCGGATTCAGCCATCTGGCTGGCGTATGGCGAGATTGCTGAAGATTTTGGAGAAAATGACGCGGCCGCAGCCATGTACGCACGGGTGGAGAGCCAGAAAATTAATTTGGCAGGATCGAATTACCTTCTGGCCCAGGCACGTCTGTCAGCGTTGACCAGGCAGAAAGCTTCGGCATCAGGAGTCGGCGCACGCTAGTCTTTGACGGTCGATTAAAACTAAGCCTGGCCTGCGCTGATGCTTTGTGATGCGGTGGAAGAACCGTCTTTGGCTACGGGTTCAATTCTGGCAATGAAGCGGTAGCCCTGCCGGGGCAGAGTTTCAATGAAGCGTGGTTTGTCCGCCCTGTCGGAAAGGACCTGGCGGAGTTTGTTCATGGCCTTGTTCAGGCTGAGTTCGAAGTCTGATGGAGGTTCGCTTGGCCAGAGTCTGACTTTTAGATCTTCACGCGTGACGATCTCACCATGGCGCTCCAGCAGCATGGCCAGAATCTGGCAAAGCTGCGGCGCCAGCTTCAGTCGAAGCCCATGCTTCTGGAGCTCTCCCGCACACACGTCAGCCTGATAAGGGTAAAAACGGTAGATAAGTCTCATGCTACGCAGCGCCCCACGCGCTCGTTGTTGCGGGCATTTTAGCACTGGTTTTGCGTTTTCTTTATAAATTCTTGATCACACCGTGACGCTGAATGACTGAAGAAGGGTTCTTAGGGGCGTCGCCATGAATCACCGTTCATAACGCCCGTTTCGCCATCCGGGCCTGGCGTGTAGAATCCGTGCATCGCCGGAGTGAAAAGCCTTAGGTCTGGCGATCTTGTGGAGGCGAAGAAGTGGCCGAACAACAGTTTGCCAGCTACGAAGAGTTCTTTTTGTTCTATCTGCATGAACACAGCGACCCACGCAACCGCTGGATGCATGCCGCCGGTACCACGCTTGGGCTGGGTGTGGTTGTTTTTGCTTTTGTCACGGGCCATCCCTGGTATGCGCTGCTCTGGCCGCTGATCGCATACGGGTTCGCCTGGACCGGGCACTTCCTGATCGAGGGCAACAAGCCCGCGACCTTCGGGCATCCATTCTGGTCATTTATCAGCGACTTCAAAATGCTGGGATTGATGATGACTGGGCGGCTGGCAGAGCGTATGGGGCAAAAGCCGGTGACAAGAACGAAGTGAGCCGATGCTGCCTTTGTTCCGCTTACGTTTGCACAACCCAATTACTTTTGCGCAACGATGAGTGCGGCGAGGCCCATAAAAACCTGGATAATTCCCAGAAATAACGCCCACATCCGTTCGCGATGGCTCATAATTCGATCCAAAGAAGGCGTCAGGATCAGCTGAATGGATCCCCGCTTGCCAAGATAGGCGCGGCGCATCCAGATAGCGCCGATGATGATCCAAATAAAACCAAAAACCCTCGTCAACCAAAGCTGCTGAAAGGATAAGTGTGGCCAGTGCATAGGCTTGATAAGGTTATCTTGACTTTTGACCGTTGAACAAGCCCGATCGCTGCCACTATTTTGTCTGAAAAGATTTAACGTCCGCTGTGGCTGTTGTGCCTGTGCCTTGCCCTTGGCCAGACTCTGCGCGGAAATAATATTTGGTTCCCGGCTTGAGATCTTTCAGCAGGACACGATGCGTAATCCCGCCCCATGGCATGCTCCCGGCCCTATTAAGGAAGTCATGATTCTCACCGTAATACAGCATGGTGCCAGAATTGACGTTGGTTGACCATGCGATCTGCGCGGTTGTGTCGGTCACATTTTCCACTACGGGCCCATTCGTGATTTTCACCGGGTCGTAATGAACGTCATCGTCAACGGAAGCTTGCTGAGCACCGGCCTGGCAATGGATGGCAAGCAGAAAGGCTGCACAGATGATGAAGAGCAGTTTCGCCGTTCTGAAAGGCGTTCTGGTTTCTGAAATGAAAGCGGGAATCGTTGCCCGTCGCAGCATTAGCGTTCGCATAATCAAGTATGAACCCAGGCTCATTGGATGAGTTTTTGCTCGCAATGGTGGCTTTGAGAGTTGCTGGCCCGCGTTGGGCTTTCCCCTGTTGTTCGCTCGTTTTGTGCTGCCCCGAAGCACCGGAGTGAGACGCTGAACAAGATATTTGCGCAATGGCGCTCACTTAGGCAGAATAGCCCAGCGTTCCATCCAAATTCTGCTTTACAAATTTGAAAACGTCAGCGGGGCTTGATGAAGTCAAAGTCAATTCAGATAGCGGTCTGGTTCTGTGTGGCCTGCCTGGGAGCATTCGCTTTTGCCACCATTGCGCTGCGCCGCGGCGAGCCGATCAACGCGATGTGGCTGGTTCTGGCGGCGCTTTGCACATACGCGCTGGGATACCGGTTTTACAGCCGGTTCCTGGCCGCTAAAGTGCTGATGCTGGACAGCATGCGAGCGACGCCGGCCGAACGTATGGAAAACGGCCGCGACTTCATGCCCACGAACAAATGGGTTGTGTTCGGGCATCACTTTGCGGCAATCGCAGGACCTGGACCGCTGGTGGGTCCTGTGCTGGCTGCGCAGTTTGGTTATCTTCCGGGGACCTTGTGGATTCTGGCAGGCGCAATTTTTGCCGGATGCGTGCAGGACTTTGTCATCCTGGTGTTTTCAGTCCGTCGCGACGGGAAGTCACTGGGCCAGATGGCGCGCGAGGAAATCGGCAAGACCGCGGGAACAGTCGCGTTTATTGCCGTGCTCAGCATATTGGTGATTCTGCTGGCGGTGGTGGCGTTGATTATTGTGAACGCGCTGAAGGACAGCCCCTGGGGCACGTTCACCATCGGCATGACAATTCCGATTGCGGTCCTGATGGGAATCTACCTGCGTAATCTTCGCCCGGGGCGAGTGCTGGAAGCTTCCGCGATCGGATTTGCTCTGGTCCTGCTGGCCATCCTTGGAGGGCAGTGGGTTTCACATTCGCCGAGTTGGGCCGGCGTGTTCACTCTTTCCGCCACCACGCTTGCGATATTGATCATTGTTTATGGATTCGCTGCATCCGCTCTTCCCGTGTGGATGCTGCTGGCGCCGCGCGATTACCTCAGCACCTTCGTCAAGCTGGGCACAGTGGCCATTCTTGCGCTGGGCATTGTTCTGGTGCGACCCACTTTGCAGATGCCGGCATTGACCCGTTTTATTGACGGCAGCGGTCCGGTATTTGCCGGAAATCTATTTCCATTTGCCTTCATCACGATTGCATGCGGTGCCATCAGCGGATTTCACTCGCTGATCTCCAGTGGAACAACGCCCAAGCTTATCGCTCGCGAGACGCAGGCGCGAATGGTGGGCTATGGAGCCATGATGGCGGAATCATTTGTGGGCATCATGGCCATGGTGGCGGCCTGTACGCTGCAGCCGGGTGCATACTTCGCCGTGAACAGCGGCGCAGGCATGGTAGGCGGTAATCCTACAGCTGCCGTGGCCACTATTACCCAGTGGGGCTTTCCCGTATCGACTGCACAGATGGCGGCGCTGGCATCCGCCGTGGGTGAGAAGACGTTGTTCTTTCGCACCGGCGGCGCCCCGGCCTTCGCGCTGGGCATGGCCAGGATTTTTTCTGACTCGCTGGGAGGGACGGCGGTGATGGCACTCTGGTATCACTTCGCCATCATGTTTGAAGCATTGTTCATCCTCACCGTGCTCGACGCCGGGACCCGGGTGGCGCGGTTCATGCTCCAGGACGCACTTGGCCATCTGTGGAAACCGATGGGCCGCACCAGTTGGTATCCGAGCATTCTGGTTACCAGTGCATTGGTGGTGATGGCGTGGGCCTGGTTTCTGTGGCAGGGAATTCGCGATCCTCTGGGCGGCATCAACTCACTGTGGCCGCTGTTTGGAATCTGCAACCAGTTGCTGGCCACCGTCGCGCTTTGCGTGGCCACGACCATTCTGGTAAAGATGGGCCGCGCACGTTACATGTGGATGACGCTGGCGCCTCTGGCGTGGTTGATTGCTGTCACGTTCACGGCATCATGGGCCAAAATGTTCAACGCCAATCCGCTGATCGGGTTGCTGGCGCATGCGCGTATGTTGGCTGCTTCCCCGGCCACGGCCGACATTGCACGGCGAATCTTCAATGACAGGCTCGACGCCGCGGTTTGCGGAGGGTTGATTGTTCTGGTGAGCATGATTGTGATTGAATCCGCCATCGTGTGGGTGAGCGTGATTTCGGGACGCAGAGAGGCGAAGACAAATGAGTCAGAGTTTGTGGCGACGCGGTACACGGCGGAGGAGATGGCGTGAAGAAGCAATCAGAAAAAAGTAAATGGCAATTACCCCGGGCTTTTTTCCGTGTTGTCCTCCTGACGATCCGAGAGATCTTTGATGAATCCGCTTATGACCGCTTTCTTGTGCGCACAGAAGGGATCAGGTCGGTGGATTCTTATCGTGAATTTATACGTGAGGGCGAAGCGGCCATGTCCCGCAAACCGAGGTGCTGTTGACGAGCATTTCATGGGCTGATGCCTGTTCTCGGTAAATGCCTGGCTCCACCCGGCTGGTGGCTGCCGGCGTTTCAGCTCCAAGAGTTTGTCCTGTCTGCGATCAAATACGTTAAACTCTTTTTATGCGGGTCATGGGGATCGATTGTGGCAGCGAGTACACCGGATACGGTGTGGTGGAAGAGATGCCGGACCGCCGGCTGCTTTGCTATGCCGTGGGAGCCATCAAGCTTCGTAGTCGCGACACTATGGCGGCCAAGCTGCAGCAGATCTTTTCCGAACTGACGCACATCATCGCCGAGCATCGCCCTGAAGTGGTAGCGATTGAAGATGTGTTTTACGCCATCAACGTAAAATCGGCTCTTAAGCTGGGACAGGTGCGCGGAGTAGCCATGCTGGCTGCGTCTTCTTGCGGCCTTGAAGTAGCCGAGTATTCGCCGCTCTCCATCAAGTCAGCTGTGGTAGGTTACGGCCGCGCTGACAAGCAGCAGATGCAGCAGATGGTGATGCGATTGCTTAACCTTCCGGCACCGCCCCAACCAGCCGACGCCGCCGATGCGCTGGGAATCGCCATCTGCCACATTCATACGGCCACCACGCTCAAGCGATATCAACGTCCCAAAACGCAGGAAGTCATCTCATGAAGCTTGTTTGTCTGTTGCTGGCTGCGCTGGTCCCGCTTTCCGCAGCGCAGGCGCCGCAGGGCACTAAAAACAACCCACCGGTACCGACCGTGACGTTTGATTCTGTGTGGGACGCAGCGACACCGCAGGAATACATCATCACCGTGAAATCAGATGGGCCATCGACTTATCTTTCGCGGAGTGGATCGAGGCCGGTCCAGGCAGACGAATATCGCCAGGACAAGAGATGGAGAGAAGAAAAGCCGGCCGCATCACCCTCTAACGATCCGGATCCCGAGTTTAACGTCGAGTTCACCATGTCGTCTGCTAACGCGCAAAGAATCTTCAAAGATGCCGAGCAGGCCGATTACTTCAACGGCTCGTTTGATTACACCAAGCACGCCATTGCCAATACAGGCCGCAAGACGCTGACCTATGCCGATCCCAGCCGCCATTTCCAGACAACGTTTAATTTCTCAGAGAACAAGGCTGTTGACGATTTGGCGCACCTGTTCCAGGCCATGTCAAACACCATTGAGTTTGGACGCAAACTCGAATTCAAACACAAGTACGACAAACTGGGTCTGGAGGGTGACTTGAAGGCCATGGAAAACGCCATGGAGAGTCACAACCTGGCTGAACTGCAAATCATTGCACCTACGTTGCAGAACATCGCTGACGATTCGTCTGTGATGAACATCGCCCGGGCACGGGCGAAGCGGTTGTTGTCAAAGGCAAATAGCAAGTAGTCAGTAAGCAATTGGCGACTAAGCAATCAGCAGTCAGACCAGCCAGCACCAATGACCAAAAATCAAAACACCAACTACCAACAACCAAAAACCAATGGCCATTTACTAATTGCCAATTGCTAATTGTTCTTTGCTAATTGATGAAACAACCTGGCCATCTCTTCCAGAGACATGGCCTCCGCACGGGCATCAGGCCGAATGCCTGTGTGTTCCAGAGCAGCCTTGATGTGTGCGGATGAATACAGAGGCTTAAGATTATTGAGCAGGGTCTTGCGTTTCATGGCGAACGCCGCCTTCAGAAACGGAATGAAGGTTTTAGTTTCCACGTTGAGTTCTTGAAATCGCGGGTGCACGGTGAGACGTAAAACGCTGGAGTGGACTTTGGGCGGAGGTGAGAAAGCATTTGGAGGCAGGGTAAAGAGGTTTTCTACGCGACAATAAAGCTGCGCGGTGGCGGACAGCAGGCCATAATCGCGGGATCCGGGTGTGGCGGCAATTCTGTCGGCAACTTCACGCTGCACCATGATCACGATTGCATCAAACTGATCATGGAATTCGAACAGGTGCAGCAGAATGTCTGAGGTAATGTAGTAGGGCAGGTTGCCGACGACGCTGGCGCGCGAAGGCTTGAGTGGGCGCAGATCATTGAGCGGGCCGATGGTGCGATGAAGTACGGTGCGGAAATCGATCTTTAGAATGTCGCCTTCGAGGATCTCGACATTGGGGAAGCGCGAGTAGGTATAACGCAGCTCGGTGGCCATGAGGCGATCCAGTTCAATGGCGATCAGCCGGCCGGCACGTTTGGCAAGGGTCCTGGTGAGGGCGCCCTGGCCGGGACCGATTTCGACGACAAGTTTCTGGCCAATGTCACCCAGCGCGTCAATAATTCTTTCCGCCGCGCCGATATCGGAGAGGAAGTTTTGACCCAGCTTCGGTTTTTTCGCGCTACTCAAATTGACCCGTGTTCTTTCCGCCATTTAGACTTTTTCGGGCGAATGCGCTTGACCGGCGCTTTCAGCCTTCGGTTGGGAGGGCTCCATGAACATCGCATTTGCCGCTTCTGAAGGTGTTCCATTTTCCAAGACAGGTGGCCTGGCTGACGTTGTCGGCGTGCTGCCGGGGGCATTGGCCTCTCTGGGACACAAAGTCTGCGTTTACCTCCCCAGATATCGCCAGACGCGAGTCGCCGAACCCAAACTCCTTCTGCGCAGCATTACGATACCGTTTGACGATCAGTATCGGTTTTGCTCGGTTATCGATGGCGGCAAGCATTCCGGCGTTCAAGTGTACTTCATTGACTACCCGCCGTTCTTCGATCGCGACGCACTCTACGGTACACCTGCCGGTGACTATCCTGATAACGCGGAACGCTTTGCTTTATTTTCCCGGGCGGTGCTGGAAGCGTCAAAGATTCTGGGCGTCCCGGATATTTTCCACTGTCATGACTGGCAGACTGCGCTCATTCCCGTTTTATTGCGAACCAGCTATGCCGATGATCCGGTGTTTAAGAGCACAGCAACGGTATTCACCATACACAACATGGGATATCAGGGATTGTTTCCGCCAGACACGTTGCCGTTACTCATGCTGCCGTGGGACCTGTTCACCATGGACAAAATGGAATTCTGGGGCAAGGTGAACTTCCTCAAAGGCGCGCTATCCATGTCTGACTACATCACCACGGTGAGCCGGAAATACAGCCAGGAGATCCAGACTGCGGAATTCGGTTTCGGCCTGGATGGCGTCCTGCGCAGCCGCTCGAATACGGTTACTGGAATTTTGAACGGCGTCGACTACAACGAGTGGAGTCCGGACAAGGATAAGTTCATCGTCCGCCATTATTCTGCCGAACAACTGGAAGGCAAGCGCGAGTGCAAGTATGACCTGTTGCGCCACTTCGGGCTGGAGAATGCTGATATTGAGATGCCGGTGATCGGAGTTGTCTCGCGTTTTGCCGCACAGAAGGGTTTTGACCTGATTGCGGAAGTGGCGGATGATCTGGCCCAGATGCCGGCAATCTTTACCATTCTGGGCAGTGGTGACAAAGAGTATCAGGACCTTTTTGTGAAGTTGAACCGTCTCTATCCGGAGAAGTTCGCTGTGAAGGTTGCGTATGATAACGCCGTCGCACACAAGATTGAAGCCGGGGCTGACATGTTTCTCATGCCATCTCGTTATGAGCCCAGTGGATTGAACCAGATGTACAGCCTGAAGTACGGAAGCGTACCGATTGTTCGCGCCACCGGCGGGCTGGATGACAGCATTGAGAACTGGAATCCGCAGACAGGCAAGGGAACTGGATTCAAGTTCGGCGGCTATTCAGGTCCCACGTTGCTCTCTACAGTCCATGACGCGTTGAAAGCGTTTAAGGACAAGGAGAGTTGGAAGAAGCTGATGATGAATGGAATGAAGAAAGATTTCTCATGGATGACTTCAGCGCGCGAGTATGTAAAGGTGTACGAGCGTCTGGTCTCGCCAAAACCACATTTCCCGACTGAAAAAGTTCTGGAATTCAATCGGGCGTAAGGCTTTTTGTTTTTAGTCCCGAGCAGGGCGAGGGATCCCTGCCTTCTTTCAAAAATGATTGTGGAACGCAGCCGCCCCCGGCTGCGGATTTTTGAGATGAAAAGAGACACCGGCACGACGTTCACGGCATCAAGGGCTCCTCGTTCTTCCTCGGTGCTCCTCTGTGCCCTCAGTGGTAAAAACGGAAAACTTTATAGATCGTAGGAAGCCCTCACCCCGCTCGGGATTAAAAACAAAAACCGCTCGAGATAAACACAAGAACCTTTGTGTTCCTTCGTGTCCTTTGTGGTTGAAGGTTTTGGGTTTTCTCCGTGTTCCTCTGTGACCTCTGTGGTTAAGTGGTTCTAGTAGCCGAACGTCTTTTCGCGAAATACCAATACACCGGGACTCCGGCGAGAATGATCAGCACGCCCGCGAATGAATTCCGTAAGTTATCCGTGAACGTGTAATAGAGCAGGACGGCTGCGGCCACGATGAACAGCGCGGGCACAATGGGATATCCCCAGGTTTTGTAAGGACGAACCACGTTCGGTTCACGCACGCGAAAAACGAAGATAGTGCTGGCCGCGATCATGTAGAAGAGCCATTCGGCAAAGATCGCGAGGGAGAAGAAGTCTTTGAAGGCGCCTCCGCCCAGGAGGAGGATGATTGCCATCACGGCCTGGACAACGATTGCCAGCGAAGGCGTATGAAACCTTGGGTGAACCTCCGCAAGGGCTTTAAAGAAATATCCATCGCGTGCCACAGCGAAGGGTACGCGTCCGCCACTCATGATCGTGCCGTTCAAAGTGACAAACATTGAGATAGCCATACCTGCGGAGACAAGCAGGGCGCCGAAGCGTCCAATGGCAATCTGCGTGGCCGCTGACGCGGGTACCTGTGACGCAGCAATAGCACTGGAAGGCATCACGTATTGCACGGCGGCGTTCACACCCATGTAGAGCGCGGCGACAATGAACACGCCGGCAATAAGCGCGATGGGAATGGATCGTTCGGGCCGCTGAATCTCTCCGCTGACCATGTTGAGATCATTCCAGCCGTCATAGGCCCACAAGGCGGCGACTAATGCGGCCATGAAGCCGGCCATGCCTCCTTTGGCGCCCATGAATGTGGTTCCAAAATTACTCCAGGTGCCGGTTGCTGCCGAAAAGCCGGCAAAGATAATGGCCACGATCATGACGAGCTTAAGCGCAGTCAGAACCAGTTGAAAATTACCGGCTTTGCGGATGCCAATGTAGTTCAAGGCCGAGATTAGGACGGTTGCGCCAATGGCGACCAACTGTCCGTAAGTCACGGAGTAGTGCGAGATCGTGAATAGAGGCTGCGGCAAAAACCTGAATGCGGAGAAATTCCCCAGCACGCGCACCAGTCCGCTGACAATGGTAGCGATGGACGCAGGCTTGGCGATCAGAAACCAGGTCCACGCATACAAAAAGGCGGGGAGCGGACCGTAACCATCGCGAACATAAACGTATTCACCACCGGCATAGGGACGTACGGCTCCCAGTTCGGCATAGGTCAGGGCGCCGAAGAAGGAAAGCATGCCGCCCACGATCCAGGCGAGGTAGACGAGCCTGGCCGACCCGACGGCCTGCATCATTTCCGCGGGAACAAGAAAGATGCCGCTGCCGATAATGGTGCCAACGACGATGGCGGTGGAATGCCATACGTTGAGTTCGCGGACAAGTTCGCTGCGTTTAACTTCCGTGGCTTGCATCAGCCTCCACTGGCTCCGCATTCGCGGACATCAGATTGTTGCCTTCGATCAGACTTGCACTGTACCCGACGGCGAAAGTCATCAGCGCACCCAGGGTGACATACCAGGTGAACGGGACGCTTGTCCACTTCCACAAATAGATGTTCAGTGCCAGTCCCGAGAGCATACCAACAATGGCGCCGAATTGCGTGGCCCGTTTGGTGAGAAGGCCCAGAAGGAATACGCCAAGCATGCATCCGTAAGCAACGCCGGCAATGCTGAGTCCAAGTTCCAGGACTTTACCTTGGCCACGCGCGGCTATCGCGAGCGCGAATAAGACCACGCCCCACACCAGAGTGGAAATGCGTGAAAGTCCAAGGCGCGTGCTATCGGAGGTCCTGGGGCGGAACCGCAGATAGAAATCGATCATCGTGGTCGACGAAAGCGAGTTCAGAGAAGCGCTCAAGTTGGACATGGCAGCGGCAAGGATTGCGGCGATCAACAGTCCGGAAATGCCGTGCGGCATGTGATCGACAATGAAGGTTGGGAAGACGTTATCGACGCGCGCAAAGGGCACGGCCGGAGGGTAGAGCCCGTAATAGACCCAGAGTCCGGTGCCGACCAGGAGAAACAAAGTGAACTGAGCCAGAATTACCACGCCGCTGGAAAGCAGCGCGGCTTTGGATTCGCGTTCGTTTTTCGCCGCGAGCAGCCGCTGAACCATCAGCTGATCAGTACCATGGCTGGCAGTATTCAGGAACATGCCGCCGATCAGTCCAGCCCAGAAGGTGTATTTGCTGAAAAAGTTGAATGAGAAATCGAAGACCCGAAGCTTGTCAGCATGCGCGGCAGCCGAGTGAATGGCAGGCCAGCCGCCGGGCACAAGATGGGTGAGGGTAAAAAAACCGACGATGGTCCCGGCCACATAGATGCCAAGCTGGACAACGTCCGTCCAGATCACGGCAGCCATCCCGCCTTCAAAGGTGTAAATCAGCGTGAGCGCCATCACGATGGCCACGGAGATGATCTCGCTGGTCCCGAGAGCAATTTGGACAACGATCGCCACGGCCCATATACGAACTCCTTCGGCGGCGGCACGCGTAGCAAGAAAGATTCCGGCAGTAATTTTGTGCAACGTCTTCCCGAAGCGGCGGTCTATAAGCTGATAAGCGGTGTACATCTCGCCGCGGAAATATTGCGGTATAAAGAGCAGGCAGATGACAACGCGACCAGCCAGATAACCGAACACAAGCTGGAGGAAGCCGAAATTTCCGGCATAGGCTATGCCAGGTGTGCCAATGACGGTGAGTGTGCTGGTTTCCGCCGCAACGATCGAAAGACCGATGGCCCACCATGGAATCGAGCGGTCAGCAAGGAAATAATCGCGCAGGGAACGTTGAGACTTTCGGAACCTCAGTCCAAAGAGCGTAATGCAGAGTAGATAGGCGACAATGATAACGACGTCAACTGAATGGAGTCGCATGCTTCTGGTTTATCCGGAAAGTCATTGGGTTTGCAAACATTATTAGTACAAATCTCACAAAGCAAGAACAAAATTGGAATATGATGCAGCTCTCCGCTTATGTCACTTTATTTGGGCATTGATGCCGGCGGCACCAAGACCGACTGCGCAATCAGTAATGGCGCTGAGTTGCTTGGCCAGGCCACAGGCGCGTCGTGCAAACTGGCTCGGGTAGGCAAAGAACTTGCCCGCACGAACCTGCAGGATGCAATGGCGCGAGCGGCTGCATCGGCGCGCGTACTGGAGCGTGACATTCAACATGTCTGTATCGGCATGGCGGGCGCTTCTTTGCCCGATGCCGTGAGCTGGGCACAGGAGACCATCCGCGAGGTGATTCCTTCGGCCACGATCTATGCGGCCGGGGACCATGTGATCGCTCATCGTGCTGCCTTTGGAACTTCCCATGGCGTTCTGGTGATCTCCGGGACCGGATCGATTGCCTTTGGCCGCAATCAAGCTGGGGAGACGGCGCGTGCCGGCGGCTGGGGGCCCAATGTATCTGACGAAGGATCAGCCTTCTGGGTGGGACGGGAAGCCGTTGCGGCAACTCTGCGCGCGTATGATTGCGGCAAGAACATCGGCCTGATGGAGGTAATCGCCAAGCACTGGCGCGTGGCGCCGGAGGAAGTGGTGCGACTGGCGAATGCGTCCGAGCCGCGCTTTGCCGAACTCGCGGCAGCGGTGGCGTCAGCGGCGGAAGAAGGTGACGCCAGTGCATCTGATATTACTGAGCGTGCCGGCCGTGCTCTAGCCAGCCTGGCCTCGGCGGTCATTCAGAAGCTCTGGTCTGAGGGTGGCGTGGTGCCGGTTGCTCTTTCAGGAGGCGTCCTGCAAGGTTCTGCGGGTGTGCGGAACTCATTTCGTGATGCGCTGAAAGACGAACGCCCCGAAGCTGCGGTTAGCTTCACCCATGTCCGGCCAGTGCTCGGCGCACTGGAGATCGCTGCACATCGCGGACGACGCTAGCTCGAGCAGATTTTTAACGATTCATGACTGACACCTTTACCACTCCGCGCAAGAAGGTGACGCTCCCAGCGGACGCGGTGCTGGACGAGTTGATCCACGATCAGTCGCCAGAGATCCTGATTGCGGTTGCGGGCGATGCAAGACTGGGCGAGGACCTTGCCCTCTCACTGCTGAGCCGTCGTGATCTGCCGCGAGAAGCGTTGGAAGAGCTGAGTCGCAACTCCGCGATCGCCAAGCTGCGCAAGGTGAGGCTGGCCCTGGTGATGCACCCGCAGACCCCGAGGCATGTCTCGGTTCCCACCATCCGCCATCTTTATGTTTTTGAACTGATGCAGATTGCGCTGCTACCTATGGTGGCGGCCGATGTGAAGCGAGCCGCTGAGGACGTTCTGATCAACAAGCTGGCGACCATCTCCGCCGGAGAGCGTTTTACCCTGGCAAAGCGAAGTTCAGGACGTGTTGCCGCGGCACTGCTGACGGACAAGGAAGACCGCATTGTTCAGGCGGCGCTCATGAATCCGCAGATGACCGAAGCCTGGATTGTGCGTGCGCTTAAGCAGGAATCTGGCACTGAGTTGCTGGCTCCCGCGGTTTCACGTCATCAAAAATGGTTCCACCGTAATGACATCAAAGCTGCTCTGCTGGGTAACAAAAACACGCCCTTCGCCCGCGTGGTCCAGATTGCCGCCGACCTTCCTCTACAAGCTCTGCGCGACGTGCTCTCCCATGGACGCATTGCGCCCAACGTAAGAACGTATCTCTCCGGAATGATGAACAAGAGGATGGGACGGAGTTCATGAGCAAACTTTAGATCGGCCAGCAACTGGCAATTGGCCAGGCAAAACCTTACCGCTGATTTCACGGATAACCCTTCAATTAGGGTTCCCAAGCATTTAGCTCAAACCCATCCCAAGCTATTTCCGGTTTTGTTTAGTCCTGGCATGTTGCCGATCATCGCGAATCAGCGCCATCAGTGTTTATCAGGGTAAGGGTTCTTCCGATGACGGCGATGTCGGCGATTGATCAATGTGATCAGGCCCGCGGGAGGATTAGCTGATCGAGTTCAAGAAACTGGCGGACAATCTCGTTGTCGCTTTTTTCCATTTCGGGGACGCTGCCCACGAAAATGGCTTTGGCTTCATGCAGGAAGACGATTCGATCAGCCAGCTTTTTGGCCAGTCGCATGTCATGTGTAACTACGATGCTGGTGAGCTTAAGCTGCTGCTTCAATTTCTGTATGAGATCGCCGAGAAGAGTCGCCATCAGCGGGTCGACCATTGTGGTCGGCTCGTCATAAAGGATGCATTCAGGTTGAGCAGAGAGTGCCCGCGCAATGGCCACGCTACGCTTCATGCCAGTGGAAAGGTCAGAAGGAAGAAGGTCACGCATGGGCTTTACGCCCACCATGTCGAGCAGGCCGTCCACGATCTGATAGATCTGTTCTTCGTCCAGATCATGGCGCTCGCGCAGGGGAAAGGCCACGTTCTCGCCCACCGAGAGTGAATCAAACAGTGCGCCATTCTGAAAAACCATGGTTACCTTCTTGCGAATGCGCTCCATCTCCTGCTCATTGCATTGGGCAATGTCCTGAAAGGCGACGATTACACTGCCTGAATCCGGCTTGAGAAAGCCCATGATGTGATGGAGTGACACCGACTTACCTACGCCGCTGCGTCCAAGGATGCATAGAGTCTCTCCTGGATAAACGGGGAAGGTCACATCATTGAGCACGTGATTGTCTCCAAATGCCTTGAAGACATGCCGAAACTCGATGTAAGGCTGCGGTTGTTCCGGACGTGATTTTCGCTCATCGTTTGTTAGCCAGGATTCGTAATCGCGCACGCTCAAGATCTTCCGGCGTGTTCAAATTGTCAAACATCTCCGGCGTGAAGGCAAACTGCGCCATTTCAGCCGCGGAAATTGTCCGTGTTGCGTCGTGAGGAAAGAGCGGAACAATTTTATATTCTCCCGATTTCAAAGCGTGAGCGGCGATCGGAAGAAATTGACGGGAGTATACGGTGCAGAGCGGCTGCGTGTAGCCGGCGATCTCTGGTGTGGTAATGACAGCGCCCGCCTCAACCGCCCGGGACGTGAGAAACCGGAGGAAGTCCGCGGAGAGGAACGGCGTGTCCACGGCGATAATCAGGTTGTAAGCAGCCCGGGTGTGAGTGAGTGCGGCATGAATTCCGCCCAAAGGGCCGCATTCCGGGATGATGTCTGCGATCACCGGCGCCCCTTGATCGCCGTAGGTTTGCGGCGACCCCAGAATGGACACGTTGCTGGTAATTTCACGAAGAGTACTCAATGCATGCTGAAGCAGCGTGCGTCCATGCAGAGAAAGCGTGGCCTTATCTCGGCCCATGCGTGAGCTTTTTCCGCCGGCAAGAACAAACGCAGCCAGCGGATCGCCGAGGTCAGGTTTCTCTGTGAGCGGCCTGGTCACTGAAGGACATTGTAACCGGACAAAAAATTGGCGCCACGCACGAGTGAGTTTCCACCCCGAGTGGCGCCGGCTTTGTACCTGCGGTTCTCTTTGAACTTACTGGACTTTGATCTGTTTGCTGCCTTTGTAGATGTTGCCTTTGGTGTCCCATGCCTGGAACACTATGTTGTGAGTTCCTTTGCTCATGGCGATCATCTGGTCAACGCTGCTGCTGGAAGTCGAATACTTGCTTATGTTATCGACATAGATCTTCATGGCCTTGATCGGATTTGGAGCGGCGGCGTGAGCAGCCAGACGTACTGGAGAGCCGGTCACGATCGACGACGTAGGTGCACTGATGGTGACGACTGCACCACCGGCGGCGGAGGATGTCTTGAAGAATTCACCCATGGCAGGTGCGGTATTTGCTGCCGCGGGGAAGCCGCTGGTTTCGCCATATAGTTCCAGGATGGTCCGCAGAACGCTCTGCTGGTGGTAGGTAGCAACAGATTTGTAGCCTGCTTTCACCTGCGGTCCGATCATTGAGACCACAATGCGTCCGCCGCAGCCGGTTTTAACAGTCGCGCTGCAACGATTGTCAGTGCTCAGATCGGCTTCATCTGACCAGATAATGAGCACGCCGTCGCCGCCAGGCTGGAAATCCTTGCTGGCCAGCAGGGGGCCGATGTTGGTTTTAAGCCACGCATCTGCGGTCCGCTTGCAAGTGGAAAGAGTGGCTGTACAGTTATGCAGATCGTGGTCGCCGTCTGGTGTAATAAAAGCGAAGTTGGGCAGCGTACCGTTGGCAATATCGGTGGCCATGTGGCTGCTGTTCTGGTGGTTCTTGATCAGGCTGCTATTGGCCATGTCAGTGTAATAAGGAAGCGGAGCATGGCGCTTCATGTATGCCCCGGAGTACAGCCCGGTATAACCAGAATAGGGAAGCGACTCGGCATAGGACTTGAACGTCATCCCCCTCTGGATCAGGTGGCGGTCGAGGTTATCGACATTGAAGACCGCGGTAGTGGAGTTGTTGTGGGTAATGTACTGGCCGGCAGTTACCAACAGATAATTTTCCAGAGAGCCGTGCTCATTGGCATAAAACTGGGTGGCCAATGCACCCTTGGCGATCAGGCTGTTGAGGTACGGCATGTCTGGACTGCCGACAATCTCTTCAAAGCTGCGGTTTTCTTCAGCGACGATGTAAACGTGTTTAGATCTGGGGACCTGGGCCGAAGCTTTGGCCGCAGTCAGGTGGATTGACGCGCCCGCCAGCAGCAGGAGTCCGAGTGAGTAAATTCTGGTGAGCAATTGTGTACGCTTCATGGCGCACACTATGGACGAGTACCTACTCTGGTTGAATCAAGCAATCTCCCTAACGTGGAGTAAGGAGACAATACCGATTTGGAGGGCCGAATCGGGGTTATGTGGCAGACTTCAAACAGGATGTGCCATCCAGAGTAGAAGTACTACGCAGGCCAGATTTTTATTTGGCCGTAATACTTCCGGGTGGAAACGTTGGAATCAGTACAGGTTACGGTTCCACCTTCGGCCAGCTCTCAACTATTTGAGACACCGTCATCTGTGTCCTCTGGGCGTGGGCGCCTTCCGGGCCATCGGCCGCATGAGCTTTGCTGGCCCACGTAATCAGGAGCATTAACCCTATGACGTAAGTCGCTCCCAGAAGTAGGCGATGGTTTCCCGCGTTCAATGCCACGGTCCTTGGCCCTTGTACGAAGACTGCAGGATTATCGGGATCAAAATAGAGCAGCCCGCCGGCAAGGAAGCCATCAGGGTCGGGAATCGAAAGCCGTTTTCTGTCGCGTAACGGCTTTAGCTTGCGATACATGGCGTACAGCTCATTGCTTTTGACCGCGGCGAACCAAACACAGGCAACCATCACCGCGAGGAAAAAATATCGCAGCGCCCAGTGCCAGCGTGCGTCGGTGGTCAACTGGAAGACGGCTTGTTTGATCATCACAAGCGCCGGCCATGCCACGATAGAAATCGCAGGCAAACAGCAGCAGCTTGCGCCGGCGCTCCCGGACTTCAAGGTAAATTTCGGAATTCTCCAGGGGCGCCGCCGCTCGCCAATCCACAATCGCTTTCTTTACCATCAGGAAGCCGACTTGCAGATACAACAAGATCAGAGACGGCCCCATGGGAGCATGCATTTGCGCCAGAAAAACCAGGGTCAGCGTGATGGCGCTGGCCAGAGTGATTTCGAAAATCGGGTTCGTGTAGTCGGCCAGTCGCCGCGGATTGAGAGAGAAACTGATCGCTGCAGGCGCGGGATCAATCTCCTTCTCTTCAAATTTTCTGGCGCTCCTGCTGAGAATCGCCATTACCAGACGCTGGTTCAGGACCATGGCGAATATCGCGGCAACGCACAATCCAGTTAGACCGTCATAGTTTCGGCGGAACATCAAAAATGTGAAAATTGCCAACTCCGCTAAAAACGGCCACAAAACCAATGTGCGGTATAAACGCAGCAGTTTGCGTCCAGCGCCTTCATAGAAACCTTCACTTACGTGAATGCGGTAGAAATAGTGCGGCCCATAGAGCAAAGGCATGTCCCAGCGCCGGCGAAAAGAGTAGACGCGCATGGCCACAATCAGAAAATAGACCAGCAGAGAAAACTTTGAGTCCATAACTTATTTCACTCCTTTGGCCAGAGAGCCCAACTCTTCGTTGACCAGTTCAAGGATGTCAGCCCGGCCCAGGCCGGCTAGAATCATCTGCGTAATCGCGGTTCGCAATGGTTTGCGCAGCTCTTTCTTGTCTGTGGCGCCGGACACACGTTGCGAGGCCACAACCGCTCCTGATCCATGCCGCACAGTGATGAGTCCTTCCGTCTGCAGCTCGCGATAAGCCGTGGCGATGGTGTTCAGATTCACACCCAGGTCGGCTGCCATCTGGCGAACCGGAGGAAGCACCGTTCCTTCCGAAAGCACGCCACGCGCGATGAGCGATTTAATTCCTTCAGCAATCTGCTGGTAGATCGGCGTGCGCGAGTTGGCGTCAATGGTCAGAATCATTTGCTGTGACAAGTCCGCAGGACGTGCATCGTGGGCCGCCGGTGTTTAGTGTATGTATACTCTATACACTTGCGAGATTTGTCAAGAGAAAAGCCGAGATTCAGCCAAAAGCGAGATTCCCAAATGAATGGGTTGTCGGGGATCTAGCTAGGAAATTTCCAGGCCCATGATCTTGCCTGCGCCGTCCACTTCCAGCATGCCATGTGCTTCCAGGACGGAGTCACCGTTCATGCCAGGGACCACTACGAATACGCGGTCTTCGACAACACTGGCCGAATTGGTTCGCGTAACGTATTGCAGGGATTGCTGGTTGCAACAGGCTTCAGGGAGTGTAAAGGTCAGATCGGCAAGCTCACCGGTTTCGGTGACGGAAACAGCCACGTTGATTTTGTGGCGTACACCGGCCGCACGCTTCTCCTCAGTGGGATCGAGCGTGGGCTTGAAAGAGACGTAGTAATGAAACCGCTCTTTTTCCGGATTAAAGACGCCGCGTGCTACCCGCAAAGACATAAGTTCGAATAACAAAAAGGAACAAATTTTTTATCACATCGCGCCGCGTTCGGCTACTGCGTGTCACCCGTAGGTATGACTGGTGCGGCCATCTACAATCGTTTGTATGAAGGTCTTTCTCACCGGTGCAACGGGCTTTGTGGGTAAAACATTGCTGCAAAGGCTGTTAAAGGAAGGTCACGCGGTACGCGCAGCCTTCCGCGGCAACGGAACCGGGGCAAGGCTTGTCGAGAGTTTCGATCATAGAGGCGATTTTCAATTTGTTCCCGGAGAAGTTGTCTCCGGTAAAGGTCTGGAAAAGGGCATGGATGGCTGCGATGCGGTTATCCATCTGGTCGGCATTCTCGTGGAGAAAGGCAGCAATACGTTTGCGAGCGTGCATCATCTCGGCACACGTAACATGGTGGCGGCGGCCAGGAAAAGCGGAATTAGAAGATTTGTCCACATGTCAGCCTTGGGTGCCCGCGCGGATGGCGTGGCCGATTATCAGACCACAAAATGGCGCGGCGAAGAAGAAGTCCGGCGCAGCGGAATTCCATATTGCATTTTGCGTCCATCACTCATTTTTGGGAACGGTGGTTTTGTCGATGCGATGACGGGCGTAATGAGGAAGGCTCCATTATTTCGTCCTGTGCCGGGCGATGGCCGGCCGAAGTTTCGTCCTGTTTCGAATGACGATGTGGCGTTGTGTTTCACGCGTGCGCTCACCAGCGACGCTGCAACTGGCCAGACCATCGACCTTGGCGGCGCGGATGAGCTGACGCTCAATCAGGTACTGAATGAAATCGCGATCGCCGCAGGCATTAAGAAGCCGGCAATAAATATTCCCATGCCGGTGATGAAGATTGGTGCTCGATTCGCTCAACTTCTTTCTTCACCGCCGGTGACCCTGGGCCAGCTGCGTATGCTGGAAGAAGGTTCCACATGTGACATTGAACCCATGAAACGAACCTTCCATTTCACTCCCGAGGGTTTTTGCGGATGGGGTGAACGCATGGCGGGCGTCTCAGGCCGAACTCTTTGAGACTTACTTCTGAACTAAGCCGTTAGTTTGCCTCAATTAAGCACCTTTTCAACAACTATGGATGCCGCCAAGGGTTACAATTTTGTATATGCAGGTGGGGCTGCGCCAGCCCCGTAAATATTTGGCCAGAAACTTGTAAACCCTTGGCCGGCAGAAATTTACATTCGAACTGTGGGTCGATTCCCGCAGCTCTGCATCAAAGATGTTTATAGCCCTCAATCGCAGGAGATTGTGTTTTTATGAAGAGATATCTTCTCGGCGCGGTTTTCGCGTCCCTTATTCTTGTAGCCGCTGGTTGCAATCACGGGCCTCGTCCGGATGCGCAGATTGCCACCGACGTGCAGAACAAAATCAACTCCGACAGCGGTGTCCCTGATAAACAGGTGACAATCAATGCGAATAATGGCGTTGTAACGCTGTCCGGGGCGGTGAGTAGTGATGCAGCCCGTAATGCCGCCGCTAATGACGCCGCGCAGGTAGAAGGCGTAAAGACGGTGGTCAACAACCTTGAAGTCAGCGCGGCAACGGCCAGCAACAATATGCCTCCGGCACCCGAGCCCGCAGCAAGTACCCCTGCGCCTGCTCCTGAGAAAAAAAGTTCGCCCTGGCACAGTTACAAAAGTTCCCCGGCAACCACCACAAAGAACAAAAACAACAACGATGAGAACGGTTTGCGTACCACGGTGCCTGCAACCAGCGCCACCGCGCCGCCTTCTGGAAATTCCAATGGTTATGACAGCGCGGCCGCAAGCAGTGCTCCGACGCCACCACCCGTTCCGCAGCCTGTCACCATACCCACAGGTACGCAGGTCAGCATTCGTTTGACGGATCAGCTGGATTCCGAAAAATCCCAGGTGGGCGATGTGTTTCACGGTTCCATCTCCTCGCCGATCGTAGTTGAAGGCAAGACTGTGATTCCAACGTCGGCTGATGTGGAAGGTCGCGTGGTGGAAGTGAAGTCAGCCGGGCGTTTCGCCGGACAATCTGATCTGGTAATCGAGCTGACACGGCTTCACATGAACGGAAAGAGTTACTCTATCCAGACAGATCGCTGGTCCAAGCAGGGCAACGGACGCGGCAAAGCGACAGCTGCCAAGGTTGGCGGTGGCGCTGCTGTGGGAGCAATCCTGGGCGGAATCTTCGGTGGAGGCAAAGGAGCTGCCATTGGCGCCGCGGCAGGCGCTGGCGCAGGTACTGGCGTTTCAGCGGCCACCAAAGGACAACAAATCATTCTGAAGCCGGAAACCGTTCTGAGCTTCCAACTGCAGAACTCGATCTCGGTTATGCCTGGGAGCGGCAATCGCCAGGCAATGAACGAGTAAAGCAATTCTGATCATAGACGTGGACGCCGCCTTTCGGGGCGGCGTTGTTTTGCATCCAACATCGTGCGAGTCGGCGAGTGATCCACAACCATGGCGAAAACAAAAATTTCGGCGATGCTCCACACCTGTAACGTTGCTCCGCACCTTGAGCGCTGCCTGGACTCTCTTCGTCCGTGTGACGAAGTGGTCGTGGTTGATCATGGTTCCACCGATGACACGGTCAAGGTTGCGCGTGAGCATGGTGCACGTGTGATTCCGGCTGTGAACGGTGTTGACCATGGCGCGTATACCCAGGATGCGCGCAATGACTGGGTACTGGTGCTCCGTCCGAACGAATGTGTGGGAGAAGATCTGGAAGCGTCCCTCTTCGAATGGCGCGAAGCTGAGCCGGCGGCCGGCGCCATGGGGTATAACATCGGCATTCGTGAGCAGAATGGCGGCGAGTGGAAGTTTCAGCAGCCGGAGATGCGTCTCGCCAATCGTAAGCAGATCAACTGGACCGGTGACTTGCCTCCTGCCGTTCCCAACGCGCCAGCTTTGCAAGGGCACATCACGCGAATCATGGACAGCGCGTGAGTACCTTCAATCCTGAATCTATCCGGTGTTTATTCAGTAGCCGTGTTCTGCCGTAACAGGCGGGGCTCCCGGCTTCTGCGTATAATCTCGCCAGAAACCTACATCAAGGCGGAAACTGGCTCTGCAGACTTACTCTGACATTCTTCAGAACACAACAGTGACGGCGGCTATTTTCTTTCTCTTTGGGCTCATCCTGGGGAGTTTTTTGAATGTTTGTATTTACCGCATGCCGCGGGAACTGTCGGTTGTCAGTCCGCGATCGGCCTGCCCGTCCTGTGGCACACCCATTTCCGCCTTTGACAACATTCCTGTTCTCAGCTGGATCATTCTTGGTGGCAAATGCCGTATATGCAAGGCCCCAATCTCACCTCGCTATGCGATTGTTGAACTGATCACCGGGGCCTTCTTTGCACTGAGCTTTCTTCTGGGGGGCCCAGGACCGAATGCCTTGAAGCTGAGCGCCTTCAGTTTCCTCATGATCGGCCTTATCTTCACTGACGCTGAAACCAAGCTGCTTCCTGATCTGCTCACCAAGCCGGGCATCGTGATAGGAATATTGTTCAGTCTGGCCGTTCGGTTGGACGGTCCAGCAGACTATTTTCTGCGCGGGATTGCAAACTGGCGCGTGTTGTCATTAATGAACGCGCTCGCAGGCGCAGCACTGGGTTCCGGTTTCATCCTTGGTATCGCCCTGGCGTACGAAGCTCTTCGCGGAGTAGAAGGCATGGGCCGAGGTGACGTGAAACTGATGGCTCTGGTAGGAGCCTTCCTGGGCGTGAAATTAACGCTTCTGGTGCTACTGCTGGGATCTCTGGTGGGAAGTTGCTTTGGTCTGCTGCTGATCGTGATCGTGTGGCGCAAGCGCATGGCCAGGAGACGAAGCCGCCAGCCCGCGGAAGACGCAGCCACCACACGAAGCCGGGCCTGGCAGTCGGCCATTCTGATTTATCGTAATTTTGAGATACCTTTCGGTGTCTTCCTGGGCGCAGGCGCAATGATTGCCGCCTTTTGGGGTGACGGTATTCTGCGCTGGTATCTCCAGTTCTTTTCGGTTCGCTAGTGAAAGGGCAGGGAATGGCCTTATTACCTATGTCCGATACGGGGTTTACCCTATCGTTTCTGCGGCCCGTAATGGGGCAGAATCAGCTCTGCTAACCGAAGTACAATAAGAGCAGCAACTCAGCCTTGAGGTATCCATGAGAGCAATCTTTTCGTTTGTCTTTGTGTTTGCGTTATCTGCCGGCGTCTTTGCCCAGCAATCGCTGGGAGACATTGCACGCCAGAACCGCAATAAGAAGAAGGGCACGTCCAACGTAAAGCTGGACGATGACAACATGCCCCGTCTCGCACATCCGCAAGATGACACGGCGAAGAAAGATGACAAGTCTGCGGACGCTCCTAAGGATGCCAGCAAAGACCCCAAAGACGCCAAGGATGACAAAGACGCGAAAACGAAGAAAGCCGACGAATACAAGGGCAAGGTAGAGGCCCAGAAGCAGGAGATCTCACGGTTGCAGCGTGAGTTGGATATCGCGCAACGCGAAGCCAAGTTGAGGGCCGCTACGTACTACGGTGACGCAGGCGCACAGCTGCGCGACTCAGCCAAATTCGGCGAAGAAATGCGCAAGACGCAGGAAGAAATGGACACCAAGAAGCAGGCGCTGGACGCCGCCAACCAGAAGCTCAGTGATCTTCAGGAAGAGGCACGCAAGGCGGGAGCAAAGACCGAATAACTTTAGTCAGTAATCACTTGAAGACATGCACCTTCGGGGCATTCAGAATGCCCCGTGTTCTCGTCTAGAATGATGAGACACATGATAACCAGGAAAAAGATCACTTTGTTCGTATGGATGGTCGCAGGTCTTCTGCTGCTGGGCTGCGATGACTCTAAACCGACCGAAGCTCCCAAGAAAACCAATCATTATGAAACGGGACGTTTTGCGTTGCAGAACATGATTCCCGTTGCCCGGCTGTGGTCACCAGATGCTCAGCCCATGACGTTGTCGTCCAGCCCTACCACCGAAAGCACCGGGCAGGATGGCAAGTCGGGGAACTGGCGGGCGATCTTTGGTTCGCCCTCGCGGAAAAAGGCGGAACCATTCATGTGGTCAGGCATGGCCGACTCCAAAACTCGAGTCGATCACGGAGTTGAAGACAGCTTCAATCCTGAAAATCGCTCCACTTCTCCCTTTGACCTTAACTTCCTGAAGGTGGATACAGATAAAGCTTTCGAAGTGGCGCAGCAGCACGGTGGCAAACAACTCACAGAGAAGGACCCGAAGCTCCAGGTGCTGTATGAACTGGATTGGGACGGACACTCTAACCAGTTGCGCTGGCACGTGATCTACGGCGGCAGCGATTCCAACTCCAGGTTGACCGTACTGGTCGACGCCAGTAGCGGAGCGTTCATTCGCAAAGAGTAGGTCGAAATTCAGACAAGTCGGCTCCTCCGAATTCGTTCCAGGCCGCTGAGGCTCTGAACGAATCAGGAGGAGCTTTAGCTTTCATGGCGCACTGCATGTTCACTTGCGTGCGAGGGACATCGAAGACTTGAATACGGCGCCCGATGCGTCCCATCCTTGCACAACAATCAAATGTGTGCCCACTGCCAGGGATACTGTCGTGCTGGCAGAGGCTGTTTTGGTTTGAAGTTTCAGCGCGCCATCCACATAAATCTGGGTAGCAACAATCGGATAGCCGGAGAATGAGCTGCCGGACACCACAACCGATGAGGCCGTGGTGCTGGTTACCGTCGGGCCGGTGATCGTCGTGAATTGTGGCTTCACTGTGATGCTTTGGCTTTTGGACGAGCTTGCGCCGGCATTGTCAGCGACCGTTGCGGTGATCGTATATGTCCCGGCTGCGGTGTATTGGTGAGTGCCGCTGGCCCCGGAAAGGACCGTGCCATCACCAAAATTGATAGTCGTGGAAGCAATTGTGCCATCCGTATCAGTTGAACCCGCCGCGCTTGCCGTGATGGAGCCGCCAACCAGCAACGATGTCGAGTTCACTGTCAAAGCGGCTACCGGCGGGGCATTCACCGTGACAGAAAAATTGCTGGAGAAGCTGCGGCCACTGTTGTCCCAGGCTTTGATCACAAAGGCATGAGTTCCCGGTGACGTCACCACGCTGGTATCGATTGCATTCGCGCTCACGGTGTAAACCAGAGTTCCATCGAGATATATCTGCATCGCGGTAACCGGCAGCCCAGAGAATCCGCTGGCGACAACATGGAGTGGTGAGTTCATGGTCTGCACAGCGAGCGGAACTGACGATCCCGTCACCACAGGACTCTTGACTACCACTTGTGGCGCCTGAACCGTAACGCTCGCCGCGGTGGAAGACTTGGCGCCCTGGTTGTCCGTGACAGTTGCGGTAATCGCGTAAGTGCCGGCAGTTGAGTACACGTGCGTAGCTGACGGACCTGCAGCGGATGTTCCATCGCCCCAGTTGATCACCGAGTTTGCGACGGTGCCGTCAGGGTCGGAAGAACCGGCGGTGCTTGCTGTGACAGTGACTGGCGCGTATCCACTGGTAGGTGTAACTGTAAGCGCCGCAATAGGCGGCTTGTTCGCGGACGTTACCTGAACCGCAGTCGCCTTGCTGGCGATCGCGCCGAGGTTGTCCGTGACTGTAGCAGTGACCGTAAAGGTTCCAGCGGTGGCATAAGTGTGGCTTGCGCTTACAGCATTGACGAGAGCGCTTCCATCGCCGAAATTGATCGCCGTGCTGACGATACTTCCATCCGGATCACTGGATCCGGCGGCGGATGCAGTCACATTCAGTGGTGCCGGCCCGCTCAATGGGCTCACACTAAGTACCGCCGCGGGAGGTTTATTCGGAATTGTCACCTGCACACCGGCTGACATCTTGTTTGTCAATGACGGTTTGCCGGTCGCCTTCACAAACACCAGGTAGTTGCCGGAGTTGAATCCGAACGCAGCCAGATCCATCGATCCCGGATTCGCAGCATCTGCCAGCCACATCAGGTTCTGGCCATCCTGGGAAAGGATAGATCGAGTAGTGGTCCACGGTATTGGCTTGTCCGGTGATACTCCAGGACGCAATCGTTCCGCTGACGGATGCATTCACAGTCACGCAGTTATCAATGCCGGTTTCAAGTTCCGTCCCTTCTTCGTAATCATTCCATGTGACTAGTTGGAGAAACGAGAGCGGGCTGGTGCTGGAGTAATATTTCCCGGCTTCCGCCATCGATTGAAGCCAGGTTTGTCCGCATTGCTGGTTGATCAGACGGTTGGTACCCCATGCCGCCAGGCTGTCATCGAAGCCCTTGTAAGCCGAGCCCATTGAGAACATGCTGGAATGAGCTAGGGCGGTGCGGTAATAGTTGTCCATATAAAGCAGGGCCATGGGATCGGAGGCGCTCACAGTTTCAGGAGCCAGCCAGGAATATCCGCCGCCGCTTTGAGCATGGGTGAATGCGCCCGCATTGCGGAATACCAGCAGAGGATTGCCGGCAACACCATTGCGTACGCGGGTCCAGTCAATTGCATAGGCGGGGTCGCCAAAGAAGAAGACCACAGGCTGCGTGCCGACGTGCAGGTACGCGCGGGAGTTTTCATAAGTCACATTGGCATAGTTCAGGTCATCAATGGTCGTCTGGGTAACGTCACAGCCCACCGTTGCCGCGCAGGTCTTCAAAGCGCCAGTGTCATACATCACGATAAAGCTGAACGCCGGTTGCAGTTCGGCCTGGTGCATGATCAGCTGCGTCGTCTGATCGTAGGAAAGAAATTGTGTGCTGGATTGACCGCGCCCATACCAGTCAATAATGGCGCCATCCAGCCCACGGCTGACCATGTCAGATACCTGCTTCTGGACCTGGAGTGCATCATTGGAGTTGTAGCCCACCGACATGTGGTTGGGAAACCCAAACCACGGCATGAAGTGAGCCAGGAGTTTGGTGCTGGAGTTTGCGTAAAGCAGCTTTCGCGTGGGTACCTTGCTGATATTGGTAACGCCAATGTCGCCGTCAGTCTGTGCTGTAAATGTGGCGGCAGCGCTGGTGTTGTTCCCGGTCTCAGCGGAAAGTGTAGTGGTGGCCTGAAATTTTGTTCCCGCTAAAGCAGAGCTAAAGCTCAACAGGACAAAAGCACTCAACAAGAACGAAAGACGAATATTGCGCACGACTCCCCCAAAAAGCTACTTTTCGTCGCCTGGGGGACGACGTAATGCGCTTCCTATCGGCAGAATTTTCCATCTCGACTGAGTTAAGTTTGTGACTTGAGTTTAGGACCCGGTGCCTAGGGCTCACATAAGATGAACAACTGCCTTCCATGCGCGATTTACCCTAGAGGGGCTACGGCAAAGTCAGCATTAAAAAATTAAGGGGTTGGTACAGGGGCAAAACATGACAATGGGCGCCCCAGGAGCCACTTTAGGAACAATAAGGTAGTGGAAAACGGACATGCCCGGACTCAGATAACTAAATTTCAGCGGTTTGCGTCTAATCGACTGGCCAAGTAAGCTGAACAGCGATTAGGACTGGAGCAGGCCCAAATGAGTGCGGAGCCAAAAATGGAGACCACGGCAAAGATCCCTGCTGAAATCAATACGAAGTTGAGGGCCTTGGCACACGATCTCAGCAATTCAATTGAAACCATTATGCAAGCCTCTTACCTGCTGGCGCAGATGCCGTTAGATGATACGGCCAAGAAATGGTCTGACCTGATCGATAAGGCCGGACGTGACTGCGCCAAGATCAACCGTGAGATACGGGACGTTCTGCGCGCAAGCGCCTAAGTACAAGCCCTGCGCGCAAGTGCCTGAGTACACGCCATACACGCGAGCGCAGGTTCTTACGCTGCTCGCGCTGGCCTAAGTTCTGTCCGTAGATAGTCCTGCGCCCTGCGATAGCCTTCCATGGTTCCAACGTCCATATAAGTCTCACCGCAATACCTGCCCCGGACGGAGTTACCGGCGCCGATGAAGGCGTTCAGAAGATCGCCGAGATATTCATCTGACCGATGGCGCGATTCCCACAGCAACTTAAGGCGATGGAATGACTCGCCTCGAGCTGTAACTGCACCCCAGATCCAATGGGATGCTGCATCTTTGCGTTTGACCTGCACCTCGCGGACAAAACCCTGGTCATCGCACACCACCGCGTCAAAGACCGTCGGATCGCTTACCGGGAAAAGAACCAGATCAACGTCAGCTTGATCGAGGTCAAGCGCTGGCAGGTACGCGTTTTCCGGGAACCAGATGGTGTCAGGCAGTCCGATCAGGACTTTGTCATGGCTGCGGACAAAAGGTTCAGCTCGAAAGAGTGCGTCACAAAGACCCTGCGGCTTCTGCTGGACAACATAAAAAATTTCAGCCGCGTAGTTGCGCTCGGCGAAATACTTCACGATGTCAGTCTTCTCGGCGGAAATCACCATGCAAATCTGATCGGCTCCGGCCGCGATCATGCGCTCCACCAGGTACTCTGAAACGGCCTTGGGACGCTCCAGACCCTGAATGATCCGTGAACCCACGGGCAGTAGCTCCTTGGAGCAGCCAAGCGGCTGTATGCGCTGACCTGCACCGGCTGCAGGAATGATTCCGATCATCGAGACACCTCTTCAGTTTGATCTCTTCGCGTACGAGTTCGTAAAGGTTGGTGCGTAGCTGAGCCGGCCTCTTCCAGATAAGCGATGAGTTGCTTCGCGCGTACGGCTCCGCTGTGCTCTTCCAGCGTGCGTGCGCGAGCGCGGGTGGCCATACGGTTCAGTTCGGTGTCCGGGCGGGCCAGCGCTTTTTCCACATCCGCAGCGGTGGCAACAATGGTGATTTCATGCTCCACATCGAAAAAACTCTTCAGCCCGGGCCATGCGTCTGTAATCAGCGGGGTTGAGCACGCGGCAGCTTCAAAGAGCCGTCCCGAAGGGCACCAACCCCAGCGCGCCATCTCAGCGCGTGTGATGTTGAGCGTGATCCGGGAAGAAGAATAAAAGCTCGGATGATCATGGGGAGCAATATGCTCGATGCGACGGACGTTTGCAGGCCACTGCCATGCCCAGGGATAAAGTGAACCGGCAAGAACGAACCGCCGGTCCTGATGGCGACGAGCAGGTTCCAGAAAAAGTGCATCCACCTTCGCCTGGCGGTCGGCCGCGTAGGTGCCCATGTAGCTCAGATCGCTGGTAAAGTCTGTTGACGCTGGAACTCTGCGGTAATCGTCTGGATCCACACATCCAAATAAAGGACGCGCCATCCGCACCCCATGTCTCAGTTCCAGCTCTTCAAGGATCGGCCCCCCGGTAAATGACAGCACCAGATCGAACTCCGCCAGTTGTCGCGCGCGAAGGTAGTCAACATCACCATTCTTGAGGCCGTCGAGCGTAATCGGAGTATCGAGATCGTAGAACACGCGAAGCGGATGTTCCAGTTCCAGGATCTCGTCATTGATGAGCGCGCCGTCAGGAAGATAGCTTGCGGTGATGACCACATCGGAGTCAGCGGCTTGCTCAAGGGCTTCCCGGCGCACCTGCGGCCAGTCAGAATAGAGGGTGACGTCACAGTAGTCGCAAGATTCAAGATCACGACGTGCACTGTAGTAAGGCACGTCTTTCTCAAAGAAGCGTATGCGATGCCCCATGCGGTGCAGCGCCCGGAAGATGGCGCGATAGGGCGTGGCATGTCCGTTGCCCCAGGAAGAGGTAATTGTCAGGCCAAAGACCGTAATTTTCACGAGTACAAGGTTCCTGGAGCCGCAAAGAAACTGGTTTAGCGACTTGCAGGTGAGATGTAAGGCAGAGTTGGATCGTTGGCTGGGTCTTTGTTGCAGTGAATGCTTCTTGCACAGCGGGAGTACTGCGGTTACACTGCGCGATGGACAATGTCAGGAAGGCAAGATTACAAGATTAAAAGATGAACGATGAACAGCGATAAACCAGGGCCGCAGGCGCAGGTCGCATCCATTGAGCTATCAAGAACGGCGCCTGTTGATCCAGCCAGTTACTGTCCAAATTGCGGATCGAAGATGCGGGAATCGCGCTGCAAGCTCAGTTGTAAGACCTGCGGATTTTTTCTGAGTTGCAGTGACTTCTACTAACCCCTCTTAATACCAAGGACAATGCTGGTGGCAGCGCTCCCTCCTCAAGTCAATCTGAAATATTGCGAACTGCGCGTTGCCCCGGCTCATCACGATGACCTTCCTCTTAGCGACGGCATTGCCATTCTGAGTCTCACTTCTGCTGACGGAACCAACAAGCTGTGTTTCCATGTGATTCAGGAGTTGCTTGAGTGCGTGACAAAGCTCCGCGAGGAAGCCGAAGCCGGTGCAATCAACCGGCTCATTATCACCGGCAACGAAAAATTCTTTTCGGCCGGAGCTGATCTAAATGAGATTGCACAGCTTACCGGACCGGAAGCATTCGAATTTTCTCGCCTCGGACAAAGGCTCATGCTGGTCATCGATCATTTTCCTGCGCCGGTGATAGCCGCGATCCGCGGCTATTGCATGGGAGGCGGCATGGATCTGGCATTGGCGTGCGACTATCGTATTGCGTCACCGGACGCCGCCTTCGGCCATCGTGGAGCGTCCCTGGGACTGATGACAGGTTGGGGCGGAACGCAGCGTCTTCCTCGACTCATCGGAAAAGCGCGGGCACTGCAGATGTTTCTCCTGGCAGAGATGGTCAACGCGGAAGAGGCGGAAGCCATCGGCCTTATAGATGAGATCGCAGAAGACCCAATTTCCGCGGCAATCAAATTGGCGGTTTCCTGAAAGAACGCTCTGCCGGGTTGTTCAGATCAGTGAAAATCATTGCAATCAGTGTCATCAGCGGTATGGTTTTCTCGTTGGTCTGAGCCAGGATCCGGTTTGCTAGCACTCCCTGTCACCATTTAACCTAGCAGGTTTGCTCTAACCCACATGCCTGAACTATCCAACAAGCTCTTCAGCAAGATTGATCCCACGTCGGCGCGCTATGAAAAGAACATGCGCAGCATGGCGGAACTGGTGGCTGCCATTCGCACCGAAGAAGAACAGATTCGCACGGGCGGAGGCGAGAAAGCCATCGAGTCGCAGCATGCCAAAAAACGACTGACGGCACGCGAACGCATCGATCTGCTTATCGACCGTGATGCGCCGTTCTTAGAGCTTGGCCTTTACGCCGCCTATGAAATGTATGAAGAGTGGGGCGGCGCGCCATCGGCGGGTGTGGTCACCGGGCTGGGACGGATCCATGGACGGCTATTCATGCTGATCGTGAATGACGCCACGGTAAAGGCCGGCGCATTTTTTCCCATGACTGCCAAGAAAGTCATCCGCGCGCAGAATATCGCGATCGAAAACCATATTCCTACCATCTATCTGGTGGATTCCGCAGGCGTCTTTCTACCTCTCCAGGAGGATGTTTTTCCGGATACTGACGACTTCGGCCGCGTCTTCCGCAACAACGCTGTCATGTCCGCCATGGGAATCACCCAGATCACGGCCATCATGGGAATGTGTGTTGCCGGTGGCGCTTATCTCCCGGTGATGTGTGACACCATTCTGATGACCGAAGGCAGCGGGCTCTTCCTGGCCGGTCCGGCTCTGGTACAGGCAGCCATCGGCGCCAAGGTACACCGCGGAAGAATTGGGCGGCGCTCAGATGCATGCACAGATCGCCGGCACCATTGACTATCGCGAAGCCAATGATCATATCTGTCTGGAGCGCATACGCTCCGTGGTCAGCAAGCTGGGCCACAAGCCGGCTGCCCGCTTCGATCGCAGTAAAGCAGAGCCTGCGGCTTACGCTGCCGAAGAGCTTTACGGAATCTATGAAGTCGATGGCGGGCGTTCATACGACATGAAAGAGATCATTGCACGGGTTGTCGATGGCGGAAAATTCGATGAATACAAATCCGAGTACGGCAAGACAGTCATCTGTGGGCTGGCGCGCATCGGCGGCTTTGCCGTGGGTATCGTCGCCAATCAGGCATTGCCGGTGCAACAGACCGATCCGGGATCAGGAGAAAAGCGAGTTGAGTTCGGTCGCGTCATCTACACGGAGAGCGCGGAGAAAGCCGCGCGTTTCATCATGGATTGCAACCAGAATCTGGTGCCGCTGATCTTCCTGCATGACGTGAACGGGTTCATGGTGGGTCGCGACGCGGAGTGGAGTGGGATCATCAAGGCCGGCGCCAAGATGGTGAACGCCGTCTCCAATTCGGTGGTGCCCAAGATCGTGGTGATCGTCGGCGGGTCCTTCGGAGCAGGCCATTACGCCATGTGCGGCAAGGCCTACGATCCTCGATTTGTCTTTGCCTGGCCAACCGCAAGATACGCGGTCATGGGCGGTGCGGCTGCCGCAGGCACGCTGGTGGAAATCAAAATCAAACAGCTGGAACGCGGTGGCAAGAAGCTCAGCGACGCCGAACGTCAGGAACTCTTTAACACCACCAAAGCCACCTATGATCACCAGACTGATCCACGTTACGGCGCAGCAAGATTGTGGATCGATAAGATCATCGACCCGATGGAAACGCGCCAGGCCCTGATCACGGCGCTGGAGGCGGCAAGCCTGAACCCGGAGGTGAAAGAATTCAAGGTGGGGGTTTTGCAAACCTAACACCTACCACGGAGACACAGAGACACGGAGAAAAGCCCGGGATACTGGTTATTGGGAGGAACGCGGTATGTATTCACATGGAAGTTTTGGTACGCCGCCAAAGCTCCGTCACGAGGATCTGACGAAAGAGATCATCGGGGCAGCAATTGAAGTCCATAAGGCACTGGGTCCAGGTCTCTTGGAAGGCGTTTATGAAGAATGCCTTTGCCATGAGCTTGCTCTCCGAAATCTCCGCTTTGATCGACAACTCCTGGTTCCAGTCAATTACAAAGGTGTGACCTTGGACTGTGGTTACCGGCTCGATATGTTAGTTGACGATACGGTTATTCTCGAACTAAAGAGCGTGGACCGAATACATCCCATCTTTGAAGCTCAGTTGCTTACGTATATGCGAATGCTGCAAAAGCCGGTTGGATTGCTGATCAATTTCAATGTTCCTGTTCTGAGAACTGGCATCGTGAGGAAGGTCTTGTGACTTTGCACTTCTCCGTGTCTCCGTGCCTCCGTGGTAGGTTTTTCTAATGTCTAATGCCATCAAGCTCATCGAATGTCCCCGCGACGCCTGGCAGGGCCTCAAGGGCCAGATTCCGTCCGATATCAAGACTCAGTATCTCCGTGCTCTGATCGGCGCCGGATTCAAGCACATTGACGCTGTGTCTTTTGTGTCTCCCAAAGCCATTCCCCAGATGGTGGATTCAGAAAAGGTGCTCGAGTTGCTCGACCCTCCCGATGACGTGGAGATCATCGGAATCGTGGTGAACCAGAAGGGTGCAGAGCGGGCAATTGCCACCGACGCCGTCCAGACGCTGGGATTTCCTTACTCGATCTCCCCGACATTCCTGGAGCGCAACCAGCATCAGACACTGGAGCAGTCAATCGATGAGTTGGAGCAGATCAAGCTGAAGGCAGACGCCGCCGGTCTGGACGTGGTGGCGTATATCTCCATGGCATTCGGCAATCCGTATGGCGACTTGTGGAACGCCGAAGAAGTTCTGGAAGCAGTAGGCATTCTGGCGGACATGGGCATCACTCAAATTTCGCTGGCTGACACGGTGGGGTTGGCCACGCCACAACAGGTGCAGGAGATCATCGCTCCCGTGATTGAGAACTATGATCATCTGGAGATTGGCGCGCACCTGCATAGCACGCGAGCCGGCGCTGCAGAGAAAGTGCTGGCGGCGTATGACGCGGGCTGCCGGCGGTTTGATTCCGCGATTGGTGGCCTTGGCGGATGTCCGTTCGCGCAGGACGAGATGATCGGCAACATTCCCACTGAGGTTGCCGTGCAGTCCCTCCGAGAGCACGGTGCAGAACTGGATTTGAAGAAATCGCTGGATGCGGTGATCGAGATGTCAGCCGATATTGCGAAGAAGCATACGCTGGTGCAGTGAAAATTTATGGTCTATAAAACCGTTCTCTACTCCGAATCCAACAGCATCGCCACTATCACGCTCAACCGTGCCGATAAGCGCAATGCCATCAGCTATGAACTGATAGACGATCTGACAGCGGCCTTGTCACAGGCCGCCAAATCTGACGCACAGATCGTCATCCTGACTGGTGCGGGCAGCGCCTTCTGTGCCGGCATGGACCTGGAAAATCTCAAGCAGCTTCTGGGCCGCACGCCGGAAGAGAACCTGCAGGACTCCACCAAGATGTCAGGTTTGTTTCGCGCACTCTACGATTTTCCCAAGCCGACCATCGCTGCCGTAAACGGCGCGGCCATCGCCGGGGGCACGGGATTAGCGACATTGTGTGACTTCACTCTGGCGGTGCCCGATGCAAAGTTCGGCTATACCGAGGTTCGCATCGGCTTCGTGCCGGGAATCGTCTCAAGCTACCTGATTGCGAACATCGGCGAGAAGAGGGCCCGCGATCTTCTACTCACCGGCCGGCTGTTCGGAGCGGAAGAAGCGCACCGGCTGGGGCTGGTCAATGAAATCGTCACGCCGGACAAGCTACTGCCTCGCGCTTTGGAACTGGCCCGCCAATTAATGGAGAACAGTCCGACCTCACTGCGTAAGACCAAGTCTCTGCTCTCAAGTTACACAAAGGAGCAGCTTGACCGGCAGGTAGGGCAGGCAGTGAAAGAGAATGCTGCCATTCGCCAGACACAGGACTTCAAGGAAGGCATCAGTTCGTTCCTGGAGAAGCGCAAACCTAAATGGACAGGCAAAGAGTGATCGCCGGCGAGACAACATTACGCGTCCGCTACGCCGAGACTGACAAGATGGGAGTGGTCTACCACACCAACTTCGCCATCTGGTTTGAAGTCGGACGTGTGGAACTTCTCCGGCAACTTGGTTTTGAATACAGCAACATGGAAAAGGACGACAACTGCCATATCCCAGTGGTCGACTTGCGCGTCCGCTATAAGGCGCCGGCTCTGTATGATGATCAGATAGTCACATCCGCACCGAGTTGAAGAATGTGCGGCGATCACTCTTGCACTTTGGCTACGAAATAAAGCGCGTCAATGGCGACCAGGCGCTGCTCGCCACGGGAGAGACAACGCATATTATCGTAGATCGTGATCTGCGCCGCTGTCCGCTGCCGGAAAAGTATATGAGCGCTTTCGGCAAGCAGTTGAAAGTAATAGATACACAAGGTAATTCATGAATCCTGTCCGTTTGAATGGAAACAGTCTCACGCTCGACGAGTTGCGTGACATCGTGGTGGACCGGCGGCCGGTGATGCTGGAAGCCGGTGCGCGGGAAAAAGTGCGCGCAGCGCGCGCGGTTGTGGACCGTCTGGTAGCCGAGAACCGCGTTGCTTACGCAATCAACACCGGAGTAGGCAAGCTGAGTGACGTGCACATTCCTCCGGAGCAGAACCGCCAGCTTCAGGTCAATCTTATCCGTTCGCATTCGGCGGGTGTGGGTGAGCCGCTCAGCGTGGATGAGACCCGCGCCATGATGTTGTTGCGCGCTAACTCCCTTTCGAAAGGCTATTCCGGTGTCCGCACTGAGGTGATTGACCTTATCTGCGAGATGCTGAACCGTGGCGTACATCCGATTGTTCCTTCTCAGGGAAGCGTAGGAGCGAGCGGTGATCTGGCGCCACTGGCGCACCTGGCTTTGGCGATGATCGGCGAAGGAGATGTGATTTTCGAAAATGCCCGCATGCTCAGCGCCGATGCGATGAAGAAAGCGCAGATCACGCCGCTGGTCCCGGAAGCCAAGGAAGCCATCTCTCTGATCAATGGTACCCAGGCAATGCTCGCGGTTGGCACGTTGTCACTTCTGGCAGCGGAGAACCTGGCCGCCACGGCGGACATCCTGGGCGCAATGACGCTGGACGCGCTCCATGGTACTGACGTGGCCTTTGATGAGCGCATCCATCATGCGCGTCCGCATGCTGGTCAGGTGAAGGTGGCGGAAAATCTCAGGCGTTTGCTGGCCGGCAGCCAGATACGCGAATCCCACAAAGATTGCGGCCGCGTGCAGGACGCATATTCCCTGCGGTGCATGCCCCAGGTCCACGGCGCAGTCCGCGATACGCTGGACTTCTGCCGCAAGACATTCGAAATCGAGATGAACTCCGCCGTAGACAATCCGCTTGTCTTTACCCGAAAAGGAAGCGATGGCGACATTATTTCCGGCGGAAACTTCCATGGCCAGCCTCTGGCTTTCGCGCTGGATTATCTGGCCATCGTGATCACCGCCCTTGCTGGAATCTCAGAGCGGCGTATTGAGCGCCTGGTGAATCCTGCGCTCAATGAAGGGCTACCGCCGTTTCTAGCGCCGGAAGCCGGAATCAATTCCGGTTTCATGATGCCGCAGGTAACTGCCGCCGCACTTGCAAGCGAGAATAAAGTGCTGGCACATCCTGCGTCAGTGGATTCTATTACCACGTCAGGCAACAAGGAAGACTACGTATCCATGGGCATGGCAGCGGCCATCAAGTTGAAGAAAGTAATAGCCAACGCCACATTCGTGCTGGCGATTGAAGCCTGTGCTGCCGCACAAGCCATCGACTTCCTCGCTCCGCTCAAGACTAGCGTACCTTTACAGCAGGCACATGCGGCCATCCGCAAAGTCAGTCCAAAGATCGAACAGGATCGTGTTTTTGCCACTGACTTCGCAAAACTGGCGGAATTGATCAAAGCAAAAGGAATTGCCGGATGATCTGAGTGCTCGATTCTACGTCGCGTACTGGGCGATGCCATTCCCGAATGACCAGTTCTCTTTGGGCACTTCGACTAAGTTGATCAGCACGTCTTCCCGTCGCACTTGCACGGACTCCACCAGCAAATCCGCAATGCGCTTAAAGAGCGCCTTCTTCATTTCCACGGTGCGGCCTGTGTTAAGCGTAATTTGAATCATGATCAGGCTATCTGTGCGCTTGATATTGAGGTATTCAGCGTCATAGACGAAGCTTGATTTGCTGTGGTCGGTGAAGACCTGGAATTTGTCCTGCGGAGGCACGTTGATGGTTTCAACCATCGCTTTGTGAATGGAGTCCGCAACTTTCTGCTTGAACGACTCAGGTTTTCCTTCCAACAGTGAAACACGAACCAAAGGCATGTAAGCTCCTGTTAACTTGAATATTCAATGGATTCAACCACACTGCAAACGATGCAAATATGTCGACCATAGTTCAGCCAGAATTGACGGTTTAGACAACGTTTGAGAAGCGCTCCCGTCTAAGTCTGAAGTTGGTAACCATTTTCCCAACCAGCAGTATTCAGTATTGATGGCGTGTTGAATTGCCGGGCATAGAGAGGCTTTTGACCATGATGGAATCAATTCTTCAGGATCTCCGCTACGAACTGCGCACACTGATCAAGTCTCCGCGCTTCACCTCGATCGCGCTGATCACCCTGGTGCTGGGGATTGCGGCCAATGTGGCGATCTTTACCTTTGTGGACGCCGCTCTCATTCGGCCTTTGCCATATCGTGACTCGTCGCGGCTGGTGGAAGTCTATGATTCGCGCGCGATGGATGTGAATAATCAGTTCGAATCCTCGTATCCCGACTTTCTCGACTGGCGCGCTCAGCAACAGGTGTTTGACGGGCTGGCCGGCTACGGACAAAACCAGGTTGTATTGCGCGGCGGGCGGATTCCAGAATTGGTGCCGTCCGCAGCCGTCACGGACAATTTCTTTCAGGTGCTGGGTGTGCGCCCGATCGCTGGGCGGGATTTCCATGCGGGAGAAGACCTGGACGCCGCGCCGCGAATGGTGATGATCAGTTATGCGTGGTGGCAGAAACATTTCGGCGGCAAAGACGTAATTGGACAATCGCTCACTCTCGATGACAAGCCGAATACCATCATTGGAGTTTTGCCGTCAGACTTTCATTTCGCGCCGGTTGGCGATCCCGATATCTGGGAAACACTTCATGCCACTGGATCGCTTCTAAACCGAAGAAACCTGCACTGGTTAGATGTGGTTGGTCGACTCAAGCCGGGGGTTTCACGGGAGACCGCAGGCGCGGCCATGAACGTGATCGCGGAGCGGCTGGAAAAGCAGTATCCGCAGTCGAATGACAAGTTGCGGACCGCAGTGGTGCCACTCAATCAGGTGATCGTCGGGCAGATTCGTCCCATCCTGGTGGTCCTGCTGATTGCCGTGGGCTTGTTGTTGATGATTGCATGCGCGAACGTAGCCAATCTGCTGCTGGCACGCGCGCTCTCGCGTCGCAATGAAATGGCTATCAGGGCGGCGCTGGGCGCGAGCCGCGCACGTTTGATGGGGCTGATGCTGATGGAAGGTCTGGTGCTTTCCTTTACCGGAGCCGTGGCTGGTCTGGCAGTAGCGCACGGTATGATCAAGGGATTTGTGGCCTTGATCCCGGCAAGCCGGCTGGACGCGATGCCATACCTTAAACATATGGGCATTGATGTGCGCGTATTACTGTTTGCATTTGCTGTGGCCCTGATTACCGGGACTATCTTTGCTCTGGCCCCGGCGCTGCAGGCGTCGAGTGCAAACGTGCAGGAGGCATTGAAAGACGGCTCGCGTAGCTCACATTCAGGCACGTGGCGTCGATTCGCCTCTGCGCTGGTAATTGTGGAAGTGGCCATGGCCATGGTGCTGCTTGCCGGGTCAGGGCTGCTGGTCAAGAGCCTGTATCGTTTGCTGGATGTGAATCCGGGATTTGACCAGCACAACCTTCTTGGCCTGATGGTGGGTCTGACAGAAAAAAGGTTCCCCCATGATGCGGAGCAGATCCAGGCGCACCAGGCATTGCTGGATCATTTGCGCACATTGCCCGGAGTGAAGTCAGTGGGCAGCAGCAGTGTTCTACCGGTTTCAGGCGGCGGTAATACCAGCAATTTGCGCGTGGTAGGTTTGCCCTCGGAGTCGCCGCAGGGACGGGAAGCGAATAGTCGCGAAGTGAGCCGGACGTATTTTCAGACGCTCGGCGCAGAATTGCTGCAGGGAAGCTGGTTTACGGAAGCAGACAATGCGATGGGCCCGAAGCGCGTGATTATTAACAAGACTCTGGCCGACCAATTCATGCCGGGCCTGGATCCATTGAAGCAGCAAGTCTGGTTTACCTATTCTGACAAGGAAAAGCCCCGGCAGGTAGTGGGCGTGATACGAGATGTGAAAGAAGGACCGCTGGATGCGCCTGCGCGTCCGGCGATCTACACTCCGATGGAAGCGGAAGGAAATCTCTACTACAACCTGATCCTCCGTACGGAGCAGCGACCGGAGGCATTGATCGCAGAGGTCAACGCGGCGGTGCGGCAGATTGATCCGGACGCGATCACGTTCCAGGTGCAGACCATGGAAGACAGGATACAGCGGTCGCCTGCGGCATTTCTTCATCGCTATCCGGCATGGCTGGCTGCGGGATTTGCCACACTGGCTCTGCTATTAGGAACAGTAGGGCTGTACGGGCTAGTCGCGTATTCCGTGACGCAACGCACGCAGGAGTTCGGTATACGCATGGCTCTGGGTGCCCAACGCAGCCATGTGTTGAATATGGTCATGCGACAGGGATTGCAACTGATTGTGCCGGGGATCGTTGTGGGATCCATTGCCGCGGTGACCGCAGCGTATCTGGTCAGGAGTATGTTGTTTGGTGTGTCCGCTGCTGATCCGATCATTCTGGCTGGAGTTACAGCGTTGCTGACGGGCGTGACTTTGTTTGCCAGTTTCATACCGGCACGCACGGCCACCAGGGTCGATCCCATGGTGGCATTGCGATATGAGTAAGTTGTGAACTTAACTTGCGGTGATACCCGCTAATCCCAGATCTCCAGCAATCGCCTTCATGGCTTCAATGCAGAAGGCGATGTGCTCTTCCAGATCGACGCCAAGGTCAGCGGCGCCGTTGATGATGTCGTCGCGGTTCACGCTGCGGGCGAACGCTTTGTCCTTCATTTTCCTGCGCACGGATTTCGCGTCGACCTCTGCCAGGGACTTACTGGGTTTCACCAGGGTGCTGGCGGTGATGAACCCGGAGAGTTCGTCGCAGGCATAGAGAACTTTCTCCATGTTGCTTTCGCGCTTAACGCCGCTATAGTCGGCGTGGGAGAGGATGGCGCGGCGGACATCTTCAGGGTAGCCGCGTTCCTCCAGAATCTTGTTGCCAATAAATGGATGTTCTTCCGGGGTGGGATATTTCTCGTAATCGAAGTCGTGCAGCAGTCCGGTGATGGCCCATTTTTCTTCGTCTTCACCGTATTTGCGGGCATAGGCGCGCATGCAGGCTTCCACGGCCAGCATGTGTTTGCGAAGGCTTTCGGACTGGGTGTATTCACACATGAGATTCCATGATTCCTGACGATTTGGCATAGATTTTTAGGTGTTTTCTCCTTTTATTCGCCTATTAATTCGGTATTTGTGCCTGTTTTACCCGTATTTTTAGGTTGACAGCTGCAATTTCATGCCTGACACTACCTAAGTTGTTGGGTGAACAGGAGTAAACCGTTTTTGGAGTATTGCCTGCTCTGGCACTCCGAAAAAATTCATGGCGACAACTCTAGCACCGGTTGATTCCCGGGAAGTTGTGCGTTGCGATGATTGTCATCTTGTCCAATTCAGGACAAATAATAACCTTTGCAGAAGATGCAAGAAATCACTGGATGAGGATGAACCTGAGCCCATTCTGGTGGAAGAGGCGCCGGCGGCTGAGCCCGTCCGGAGCCGGCATACCCATCTTCAAGTTGCAGCGGCGATCCGCATGCTGCGTCAGAGATCAGGATTAAGTCAACGCCAGCTTGCGCTGCGCATGCTGGTGCCGCGTACATACGTATCCAAGATCGAAAATGAGAAGGCGGTGCCAACACTGTCTTCATTGCAGCGGCTGGCCACGGCCCTGGAAGTGTCCGTGGGCGACTTGCTGCGAGGCGCCACCCGGACCGTGGAAGACGAAATTGAAGATCTGATGAAGGACGAATTCATTGCCGAACTGGTCCCACTCATGGCCAAACTGGATTCCATGCAACGCTCAAGTCTGATGGCGCAAATGCGCGACTTGAGTGTGCGTCCGAGAAGAAGCGCGTAGTCTCTCCTAAAGCAACAATGGGCTGGAGCGGTATGCTCCGGCCTTTTTTGTTCTTAGCTGCTAGCTACTAGCTGCTGGCTTGAACCATAGGAGCACACAGTTTATCTCGTGACCAAAAAGCACGTGGCCTTTAGCACTTAGCACTTAGCCGTTAGCCGGAACCACAACGTGAAAGTTCTCGTTCTGAATTCTGGACTGCTTTTCGGCGAAGTTCGCCACGAACACCCCGGCCTTTCGCTAATGGCTAATGGCCAAGGGCTAAAGGCTAATGGCTGATCTTGTCGAATGCTTGTGTCAAGTCCGCTCGCAGGTCTTCCACGTTCTCCAACCCGATATTGAGACGAACAATGCGCGATCCATAGTCCGGACGCTTGTTGCTCTGGAAGTCATAGGCCATGACCAGACTGGTGACGCCACCCCAGCTATAGCCGATCTTGAAGAGCTTTAAAGCATCCACAACGTCCATTACCTGCTTCTTGCTGAATGTGCGTTTGAACACGATGGAAAAAACGCCGGAAGAGCCGCTAAAGTCACGTTTCCAGAATTCATGGCCAGGACACGACTGCAATGCCGGATGAAGAACCAGTTCAATCTCGGGGCGCGTTGCGAGCCATTGGGCAAGCGTGAGCGCGTTTCTTTCGATCGCGTCAAGACGCACAGCGAGGGTTTTCATACCCCTCAGCGCAAGTGAGCAATCGTCGGGTGAGACGGCGCAGCCGATGAGTTGCTGCGTGGCCCCGAGCGTCTGGTAGAGGTCGGGATTCTTCACCGTCACCGATCCAAGCAGCAGATCACTATGTCCGCCGATGTATTTGGTCACTGCCTGCATGGTAACGTCCACGCCATGAGACAGCGCGTCAAAGTAAACGCCGGCGGCCCATGTGTTGTCGATCACCACCAGTGCACCTGCTTTGTGTGCGGCTTCCGTCATGGCAGGCACATCCTGCACTTCCATGGTGATGGAACCGGGGCTTTCACACCAGAGCAAACGTGTATTTGCGCGGAGATGAGAAGCAATACCCGAGCCGGTGTCTGGCGGATAGTAGCTGACCTCAACGCCGAAACGGCGGAGCACGTGATTGGCGAACTTTCGGTTGGGCCCGTAAATACTCTCCGGAATCAGAACATGGTCACCAGCTTTAAGGAAGGCCAGGTTGATCAGGGAAATTGCAGCCTGTCCGCCGGGCGCCAGGATGGTTCGATAACCGTTCTCCAGTTCGCAGACTTTCACGGCCAGTTCCAGCGCGGTGGGCGTGCCGTAAAGCCCATAGGTATAGCCGGCTTCATACTGGTCCCACAACTCATTCGCTTCTCCCACTTTTGAAAAGAGCACGGTCGAGCCGCGGTACACCGGAGTGGCGAGGGATCTGAAGCCCTCGGGCGCAGCCGCGTCTGAGTGAATTAGCTTGGTTTTCCAGTCTTTAGGCGTTTTCATCGCACTCGATTATAGAAAAACTCCTGCGAGGACCTTCAACCACAAGGGGCATGAAGAAACACAAGGCTGTTATTTTTAATCCCGAGCGTGGAGAGAATTCCCGCGAAGCTTTCAATTTCTGCCACCGAGGATGTGGTGAGAGTTGGACGTGGAACTACATGCGTGAGCGGCGCATCTCCGGCGGAGTTTCGCGATCAAGACGGGCGGCTTCGATAATCAGTTCGGCAAGACCAGGTTTGGCCAGGTCCTCGGGCGTGCGGATTTTTACATGACGAAGGTTCTTGCCGGTACCTTCCAGAAGATGTTGCGGATCTTTCAGCGACGTACCCAGCGCAAACCCAAGACTCAGATGATTCTTGGCGATCAGAAAAAAAGCAAAGCTGCCAACCAGCGAAAATGTCGGGATACCCCAGGCATTCACAGACTCTTTAGCTTCCGGCACCTGCTCTTCCACCAAACGACGCAGTTCCTGAGCCAGTTCCTGCATTTTGGCTGGATGCTCTTTGAGACTTTCGTCAATCGTTCGTGGTCTGGACTTCGGTTGCTTCGGAGCCGGAGATTTTTTCTTGGTTGGAATGGCCATTCTCGTCGCTCCTGGTGTCGGGGTAAGTCTACATCAAGCCAGCGCGAGTCACTGCGCCCTGCCAGAAGGTTGCATGGTAGCTGTCTCTAAGGTCTAGCAACTCATTGCGTGTTCCTGCACTCCAACCACTCAGGTGACGAATTCATGTTGACGATTCTTGTTGTATTACTGGTCTTGATGCTGGTTGGAGCGCTGCCTTCCTGGCCGCACAGCCGAAACTGGGGATATTACCCGAGCGGTGGCCTCGGGCTTATCCTGCTGATCGTGATTATCCTGCTTTTGACGGGGCATTGATTGGGGCTGATGGAATGAAATTGGTGGGACTCACAAAGCCGATATTTGGATTGGTTACGCTGACGGCGATACTGATCCTCGGTTGTTCATCCTCGCAGGATACCGACAAGACACGTCAGCAGGCGGCCGACGCTGCAGCCCAGATTAAACAGGGAAGCAAAGTGGCGGCGGTTGAGATCAAGAAGGGTGCAGTTGAGGCGGGCAAGCAGAGCAAGGCAATCGCCGAAGGTGTGAAGCAAGGCTGGACTGAGGAATCGAAGAAGATAAACATAAACAAGGCGTCCAAGACCCAGCTCCTCACGCTGCCGGGCATGGATGAAGAATCCGCGCAGCGGATCGTTGCCGGCCGCCCTTACCACACCAGGGATGAACTGAACGCCAAGGGCATTATTTCGCCAGAGGAGTTTCAGAAAATCCAGGGACAAATCTCCGTCAATTCGAACTGATCCGGTAAGCATGATCCAGCAAGAAGGTCCAGACGCGTGATCACTGCCAACAGAATTTATGAGGACCAGCACGATTGTTTGTCGTGGCGAACTATTTCGTGGGCTCCATCTTCAACGCGTCATTGAACAGGTTGAAATAATTGAAGAGTCCAATGGCGGCGATGAGTTCTACCACCGCAGGTTCATCGTATTGCTGGCGCAGTTCAGTGAAAAGAGCGTCATCCAGCGAGTGCTGGTCGCGCGTGAGGCGATCGGCCACGCGGAGAGCGATCTTCTCCTGCGGGGTAAAGTCACTGCGCCGGTCAGCGTTTTCGAGATCGTTGATCTGTTCGTCAGTCCAGCCATACCGTCTTGCCAAGACGGTGTGAGAAGCCAGTCAATATTCGCAGCGGTTGATCTGCGATACGCGGACAAACAGCAGCTCTTTCAACTTGGCGGGCAGCGCGCCGTTGGCGCAAACGATTCCGAAGTGGTCGATCATGGACCGGAGTATTTCCGGACGATGGGCCACCGTACGGAACATGTTGGGAATGTTGCCGCGCTGCTTCATGAAGCGGTCGTAGATTTCGCCCACTTCATCTGAAACCGCAGAGCGGTCAAGGCGCGAGATTCTAGGCATAGTCGAGGGGCCGGGCGGAGCAGGCGGTTGCTCCGCCTGCCCGGAAGAGTCTATTTGAATGAACCGACTGCAGCGGTTTCGTCGTCTTTGATATCGAAAACGGTGTACAGCTTGGTGATCTGGAGCAGGTCATGGACTTTCTTGGTGAGGTGGAGCAATTTCAACTCGCCGCCCTGATTGCGGACGGTGGTGAATGCGCTGACCAACTCGCCAATTCCTGAGCTGTCAATGTAGGTTACGTCGCCCAGGTTCAGCAGGATTTTCTTCTGTCCTTTGGCAACCAGGTCACGGATGGAATCACGCAGCACCACGCTGCCCTCTCCCAGAGTGATGCGTCCACTCATGTCCACCACGGTGACGCCATTGACCTGCCGGTTGCTTGCCTTCATTGTCACGTTGTTTCCTCCTTGGCATTCGCCGCGCTGCGGCCTTTATGCTTGATTAATGTGATTTCGGTCCCTGGATCGGTGTTTCTGAACTTCACCTCATCCATAAAAGCGCGAATCAGAAAGATGCCGCGTCCGGAACCTTTCATAAGGTTGTCTGGCGCCAGAGGGTCAGGAAGGTGGCTTGCATCCAAACCCTTGCCCTGGTCAGTAATAGTGATGACAAGTGCGTCGCCGGTGTTTTCACAGACGAACAAAACTTTTTTTGCCGGATCAGCGGAATTGCCGTGCATCACGGCGTTTACGGCCGCTTCCCGCACGGCCATGGCGATGTTGTACTGGTCATCTTCGTTAAATCCCGCCGTGGCTGCCGCTTCAACCGCCATGCTTTCCGCACGGTTGACAGTATCCAAAGTCGATTCGAACGAATAAGACACCCGTTTTGTCATGCGGCGGTCCACATTATTGTGATGATGGGGCGACTGCGGCCAAAAGGACGGCTGGGCTAACTAGGAAAGTTTGCCTAGTGCGGTGCGAATTGTCAAACGGCTTTTGCCGATCGAGCCGCTCAGGCCATGGAACTTTTCCGTTCCAACCGGTGTCAGTGCTGCACCGGATCGAAGCTCAGGACGAGCAACGTCTGATCATCGAACTTCGGCGACCCGCCCCGAAAAGCCGTTACATCGCGTATGCAATCCTCCACCAGCTCACGGGACCCACGGGAGAGGCATTGGCTTAGCAGCGCGTACAGTCGCTGCGATCCATACTCAGAGCCATCAGCGCCCAGGGATTCCGTTAGACCGTCAGAAAACAGCACCAGACTGTCACCGGGCGAAAGTTGAACGTGTGTGCTGCTGAACTTCTGGTCGCAGAAGAGTCCTACCGGAACGGTATTGGCTTCAATGGCGCGAACGCCCTGCGCGCTCACATGTAAAGGCGCCAGATGGCCGCTGTTGGAGATCTCCACGTCTCCGCAAGGCTTGGCCTTTCCGGCGATAAGCGTGGCATATTGTGTGGGCAGCGTGCTGCCACAGAAGATGCGATTGGCGCGTTCCACCAGCTCAGGCAGCGGCAATCCCGCAGGTACCAGGGCCCGAAACATGGCATGAAGGTTGGACATGAGCATCGATGCGGCTACGCCTTTGCCGGAAACATCGCCCAGCATGAAGTAGAGGTCGTTCCCATGGGGGACAAGGTCGCAGTAGTCACCGCTGACCATACCTGCGGGTTCGTAGTGAAATGAAGCTTTCCAGCCCGACGCAGCAAAGTCTGCCTGAGGGAGCAGGCCGGTCTGGATAGTAGCCGCCAGTTCCAGGTCACGTTCCAGAGCTCGCGCTTCGGCTGGGGGCAGGCAATCAAGGCACATGCGGGCCAACGGATCCGTGAGTACTCGCTGCGCTCCCATATCTTCATGGCAGACTTCACAGATACCGTAAGAGCCGGCGTCAACACGTTCCAGTGCTTTGTCCACCTGTTCCAATAATTGCAGGAGGTTCGCGGTCTGAGCACGCGACACGACATTTTGAATTTTCTGGCGACGGAGCAGAAGCTGGTCGCGCAGCAAGTGGAGATCAGTGACTTGGATTGCCATGGAATGCCTCTTTAGAAGAGAGTTCAGAACACCAGGTCCGGATGCAAAATTTTAGGATCAGATCCGGTATTCCAGCTTATTTAGCATGCTAGGCCCGTATCGAGTGAAAGACTCTCCGATTATTGCGCTCAAATCGGGAGTTTAGGGTGGCAGGGACAAACCACATTCTGTATTCTGAACTTCAGGGCAATAGCATTTTTATACAGCAGCGACCATTCGCTGATTCAATTAAAACTTAGAATTCAATGATGGAGCCAATCACACTTTCGCGCATGCTGGGAGCGCCCGTTTATGACGGGTCAGGAGCTCTGGCGGGACGTGTGCGCGAAGTGGCGATGCATCTGCAGGCCGAACCTAACCTGATTTCTGATTTCATCGTAAAGACGCGCGGCGGAGACCGTCTACTTTCCGCCAGACAGGTTTACGGAATGCTGGGCACAACCGTGCGTGCCAACAGCAATGCTGCAGACTGGCCGCCTCTGGTGAGCTCAGAAGGCATGCTGCTGCTGGAGCGAGATCTTCTTGACCAGCAGATCATTGACGTCTCGGGGCGCAAAGTGGTCCGCGTGAATGACGTGGACCTGCTGCCGGAGCCTCAGAACGGCAGCCTGCGGTTCAAGATTGGTCTGGTTGATATTGGGTTGCGCGGCGCCATACGGCGCCTGCTGAAAGGCCTGGCGCCTCATAACGCGATTGAAGCGCTGGTTACGCGCATGCCGGCCAAGGGGATTCCATGGGAAGCCGTAGACCTGATCGAAACCGATCCGTCGCGGCGCGTCCATCTCAAGCTGGAGTATGAGCGGCTATCCAAGCTCCACCCGGCCGATATCGCAGACATTCTCGAGGAACTGGCCCCGGCAGAACGTGAAGCTGTGTTCCAGTCACTGGATGAGGAAGTGGCTGCCGACGCGCTTGAAGAGATCGATCCCAGGATGCAGGTTGAGCTGATGCGTTCGATTGAATCCGACAAGGCCGCCGACATTGTGGAGGAGATGGACCCTGGCGCGGCTGCCGATCTTCTGGGCGATTTACCACATGAAACTTCAGAAGAAATTCTGGAAGAGATGGAGCCCGAGGAGCGGCAGGAAGTCTCTGACTTGCTGGCTTTTGAAGAAAACACGGCTGCAGGACGCATGACCACACTCTTCATTGCATTATCACCCGATGCCAGCGTGAGTGATGCCATCGATGCGATAAGGTCCTTTGAAGGCGAACCTGAATCAATTACCACCATCTTCCTCACTGATCCCGCGGAAAAGCTGGTGGGCGCCGTGCCATTGGTCTCGCTGGCCCTCGCTGCCGGTGGTACGCGACTGGGAACGCTGAGTCCGGACCATGTGATCTCCTGTGATGTGGAAGCCAGCGAGAAAGATGTGGCCGAGATGTTTGATAAGTACAACTTGTTGACGCTTGCCGTTGTGGATGACGAGGACAAGCTGGCCGGTATCATCAAAGCAGATGATGTAATCGGGTTCCTGCGCGATCGAATTTAAGGCCCGGATTGACATTGATCAAGCGTTAACATTCTTTGCTGTGCTGACCGCTTTTACAGTGATTCCATCTGTAGAAAAAATATTTCCGCAAAAAGTTGCTTAAAGTCTGTTCCGCCGTTGTGACATACGCAGCTCTCGTTTATTCTGCCCAAGGTGTTCAAAATCAGGTGTTAAAGATCATGTCAGATGATGAAGCTGAAACTGTTCCGCAAACGCGAAGGCGCAGCCCGCAGGCCGGGTCTCGGTCCGATCAAATATCGGCTGATCGCCTTTTTTGCCGTCTTTGGGCCAGGCTTCATCACAGCCAACGTTGATAACGATCCTGGCGGCATCCTCACATATTCGCAGGCGGGAGCCAAACTCGGCTACACGCTGCTGTGGACACTTATTCCAACAACCATCGCGCTTATCGTGGTGCAGGAGATGGCCGCGCGCATGGGCGCAGTCACCGGTAAGGGCCTTGCCGATTTAATTCGCGAGGAATTTGGACTGCGAGCCACCTTTTTTACCATGGTGATTCTGGGTATCGCCGATTTCGGCAACATCATGGCTGAATTTGCCGGCTTGGCCTCAGGCATGGGCATTTTTCATATCAGCAAATACATCTGCGTGCCCCTGGGTGCCTTGCTGGTGTGGGTAGTAGTGGTGAGGGGGTCGTATAAGCCGGTTGAGAAAATCCTGATTTTATTTTCCCTGATCTATTTCGCCTACCCGCTCTCGGCTTTTTTTGTTCATCCCAATTGGCACCAGGCGTTCAAAGATACGTTTGTTCCGGTGGTCAGCAAAAACTCAGAGTATCTGATCCTGGTAGTCGGACTGGTGGGTACGACGATTACACCCTGGATGCAGTTCTATCTTCAAGCTTCAATTGTGGAGAAGGGCATCGGCAAACGCCAGTACGCGCTCTCCCGTTGGGATGTGATCCTGGGCTGTATCGTCACGGACGTGATCGCATTCTTTATTGTCGTGGCGTGTGCGGCCACTCTGTATGTCTCGGGCAATCACAACATCACCGACGCTTCCCAGGCAGCCGTGGCTTTGATACCACTGGCCGGACGATTCGCCGGCCTCCTCTTTGCCGTTGGATTGGTGAATGCTGCGCTACTCTCGGCGGCGATTCTGCCTTTGGCGACTGCTTACAACATCTGCGAAGGCCTGGGCGTGGAGTCCGGGATCAACAAGAAGTTTTCTGAGGCGCCAACTTTTTACTGGATTTACACCCTGCTCATCGGCGGGGCTGCCGCACTGGTGCTGATTCCCAGGCTGCCGTTGATCAAGCTGATTCTGTTTTCACAGGTGGCCAACGGCATGTTGCTGCCTTTTGTGCTGATCTTCATGCTGAAACTGGTGAACAAGCCGGAGCTTATGGGCAACCAGAAAAACTCGATGTTCGCCAATACCATTGCCTGGGCGACCAGCGTGATCATGATCCTGCTGACCGCCGCGCTTCTCTGGACACAGATCACCGGACAACAAGTCTAGAAAAGCTCGCCCCGGCTGAGCTTTTGGACCAGTTGAATGTCAGCCGCGAGAAAATCATACGTGAGCAAGTCAGCGAAACCGACCCAGCGAATGTCATTGAAGATGCGGTTCTGCATTTCGTTCTTATACTCAGTCACAAGATAAAAACTCAGCTGCACGCCATGGCCGGTTGTGTAGCTATGTTGAACCGCAGCCACTTTGCGTCCGATGGTGGCGCGGATGCCCAGCTCCTCATCGAGTTCACGGGCAAGAGCCTCCGGAAGTTGTTCGCCGGCCTCAACTTTGCCGCCGGGGAACTCCCATTTCAGCGGCATGGACTGGTCCTCAGTGCGCTGGCAGATCAGAACCTTGTTGTCCCGGACTATGATCGCAGCTACTACCACCTTCATCGCTTTCCTTCTCCTGATTCATCAACGCAACTAGTGAACGTAAATGCGAAAAGCGCCAGCTCAGGCTCTCGGGTGATGAGCTCGAGCGTATGCGTGCCGAACGACTTGTTATCAACCAGCGAATACATCCGTGGCCGGATCACGTGGATGTAGCTTCGTCCATGGCGAAATTGAACGTCAGGTGTAGCCACGGCAGGCGTGAGTGGCAGGCCATCCTGTCGTATTTCAACTTCGCGCGGCTGCGGGTTGAATGAAGCCATCACAAGGTTGACTGCGGCCGCGGAGTAACGGATGGTGACACGCGCTTGTTCGCCCGGGCCTTCGCTGGCGGGATCGTATGGAGTCTCCATCGCAGATTCAAGATGGTCGCCAGTGGCCGTCCAGCGGCCGTTGGCGTAGAAGAAACCTTCGTGAAGCTCGCCCGAATGCGAGTATTCGGCAGGCTGGTCTTCCACAAATTCACCAGCATTGCCGATGCGTCCACGACGATGGCCAAGGTAGAGTTCCGGTGATGGCTGATAACACACGGCGCCCGGGCGATCTGTCTCGCGCAATGGATCAAGTAGCCGGGGCAACGAAACATCGGAATGGACTTCGCGCAACAGTTCCTGAATATTTTCTTCGGTTTCACGGTATGCACCTTCGCCGAAGTGAGCGAAGCGAAGATAGCCGTTGGCATCGATGAGGTATTTGCTCGGCCAGTAACGGTTGGCAAAGGCCTTCCAGAGTTCCATTTCGCTATCGACGACGATGGGGTATGTGAGTCCGAACTCTTCAATGCCGCGCTCGACGTTGGACTCGTAACGGGCAAAAAGAAATTCTGGCGAATGGACGCCGATGACCGTGAGCCCTTTGTCGGCATAGCGCGCGTGCCATTCTTTAATGTAAGGAAGCGTGCGAATGCAGTTGACGCAGGTGTAATCCCAGAAATCAACCAGCACCACACGACCGCGAAGCTGGCGCATGCTGAGTGGCGGCGAGTTAAACCAGAGACGGCCGATCTCCGGCGCACGAACAGTATTAGGGTCTATTTTCATGTCGCTTCGCTCCAAAACCACTGGAGAGTATTCATCTTTGCAAACAGTGCTTCGCTCCTGTTGCGGCGGTCCGCGACAGGTGATCGGTCTCAGCCCTCGCGGTGGATAGAGAACAAATTACTCAGTCCGTGCCCCGGATAGCGTCGACGTTGTGATTTGTCGCAGTCCGAGAGTACTCGAGTCACCCGGATTTATCGCGGCAGCCAGCGCCCTCAATCCATCAATCAGCGTGCTGGCCGGCGTGTTGAGAAATTCATCATTGATGCAATAAACACGTCCGTTTCGGACAGCGTTGGTCTGATTCCAGCCACGCCGAGCTGCCAGCTTTTCCAGCGGCACACGGTTTCCTGCTCCGCACCACGCGGCGATGATTACGTCCGGGTTGGCGGCAGCCACTTCTTCTTCGGTCGCATGCTGGCCGGGTTCGCCGAAGAATCTACCCCCAGCGGCTTCTACCAGTTCGGCTACCCATCGCTGGGACAAGATCAGCGGCTTGCCCCATTCTTCGCAATAGACCAGCGGACGGGGCTGACTTGATCGGGATTCAGTGAATGTCAAGCTGCGAACAGCTTCGATCTCCGACTGCATTCGTTTCACAAGCGCCTGCCCAGCGGCTTCCGCGGCGACGATCCGGGCAATATGCAAGATATCTTTGTACACATCGTCTAAACAGTGTGGCGCCAGGCAGAGACACGGAATGCCAGCTTTCAAAATTTCTGCCAGAGATTCCATTCGATACGGCACCGAAGCAATCACAATGTCCGGACGGGCGGCTGTAATTTGTTCCGCCTTGGCAGACCATGAGTCTTCGATAATGACAATGTTCGAATGGCGCAGCTCTGGGCAGACGTCAAGACAGTACTTTGTGCAGGCCGCCAGCAAATGCAATAGGCCAAGATCGCGCAACGTAACGGTAACGCTGGGCTGAAGTGAGACAATTCGCTGCGGTGGCGCGATTTCTGGCATCATGGAATTATAGGCGAGCGAGTCAGCAAGGGCCTGCGCTTGAGTTATTCAGAGAAAGTACTGGAACATTTCGAGAACCCGCGCAACGTGGGCGAGCTAATCGACGCAGACGGTGACGCACGGCTGGAGCACCCCGTATGCGGCGACGTTATGCGGATCATGATCAAAGTAGCTGATGGGCGTATTGCCCAGATCCGGTTCAAGTCACGAGGGTGCGTGGCATCGATTGCTGCTGGATCGTGTTTGACCGAGATGGTGGCGGGCAAACCGCTGGCCCTGGTGCGGTCTATCAGTCGTGAACAGCTGGTTGAGGCCATGGGCGGACTTCCCAGTGCGTCCGCACATGCATCTCACCTGGCAATGGATGTGCTGGGGCAGGCCTTGCGGCAATTGCCATAAAGGCGACGCCTGTCCAGAGAACGTCCGGAAACGACCAAAAAACCAATACTTTAAATCGATAATTTTGATCCCTGTTTTTGCTGATTGCAGGTACAATTACTCACCACATCGCGTCCTGCCCGGGACGATAGAGGAGGAGAAGAATGAAAGCGCTGGCTGTACTTCTGCTGTCCATAACCTCGCTGACTTCTCCCGGCCCTGGAATCAACGGCATAAAGATCGTTACGCGGCAGGTCATCGGCGGCCTTACTGACACGCGTACTGAGTACGTGGCCGGCAATCGCTTCCGGAATGAATGGCAAACACAGGTGGGCGACCGTCCCGGGACGGCTATGGCCAGTATTATTTTGCGGGGTGAGCGCGATACGATTTTCGTACTGGACCTGCAAACGCATGAGTATCTGACGTATCAAACGGATTCGCGCGGTCTGGCAGCGGGAAGTCGGCCCCATCCAACGGGGCAGTCAGGTGGGACGCTACGGATCGACATCGACTATGTGGACACGGGCGAGCGCAAAGAACTCTTTGGTCACATGGCGCGGCACATCATTACAAAGGAAAAACGTGTAGCGAGTCCCGGGGCGTGTTCAAGGGATTCCTACAGTGAAACCGATGGATGGTATATCGATTCCGCTATCATGCCGGAATGGCGGCAGCCGAAAAAGAACGCCTTCGGCGTTGTGATCGCTTCCGTGGTTTCATTCGGGACTGACGGTAAGTGCGCTGACAAGATGGACAAAATCGAGGTCCACCGAAATGGAGTCGAGCCCGGATTCCCCATCAAGCTAAGTACTACGCTGAAGAGCGAAGCGTCCCGCCGTGATGGATCACCGCGGCCGCTGGAATCAAATTGGGGATCAGAAGTTGTGGAGTTGAAGGAAGGTCCCCTGGATCCAGCGTTGTTTGAGGTACCCGGTGATTATCGACGGGTTGAAAGCCTGCGCACGTGGGCTTCAGCTGCTGCACCGCAACAGCGCCAGCTTACCGGCTGGGAATGGTTCAAGGAAAAAGTTCAGGAGATGTTCCGGTAAGTTACATCAGTTGCACCCTCCGGACACCGAGCAGAGTAAACTCGGGCAGGCTTTCAGTTTCGTATGCATTCTTTTTCTTGCAATGGCTTCTGAGCATCTCACTGCGACTTCCGCCCTAACGGCGCGTTTTATTTCGTTCCCATGGGCCAGTAGATCTTTCCAGCCTTTGTTTAGCGCAATTTTTTCCAGATCTGGATTCGGATTCACGGCAAAGGCCTTTTCCGCGATCTCCAACATGGCCAGATCGTGAACCGAGTTTCCGAAACAGGCGCTGACCTTTTTGCCCAGGACTTCTTTGAGAGCCGTAGCCTTCCCAGGGCCACTCGGCACGCGATGGATGCGATCCGTTACCAGCCCCGCGTCAATGTGGGCGCAAGCCCCGAGCACATTCTCCGGGTCGATGCCGAATCGCTTCGCACCTTCGCGAACAACCCAGACATTGGTGGACGAAACAGCCCATAGCTCGCAGCCCGCGGCCCGCAGTGTATGGGTAAGCTGAAGCATTTCCGGGAAGAATCTCTGCTCCACCACGGCGGGAAAGAATTCAGCAGCGGCGGCTTCAAGATCGGTCTCAGGAAGACCCTTATTGATGGTGACCATCTCTCCGCACATGATTTCTTCATCCACCTTGCCCATCTTGTAGTCGGCATAGCGATCAACAGCCCATTTAGCAATGGATTCGGGCAACATACCGTGCTCGACCTGCCAATAAAAGAAGTCAGCGCCGCAGTCACCGTTCCAGAGTGTGCCGTCACAGTCGAAGACAGCGATGCGTGGCCTTAAGGCGATCACAGATTCAATAAATTCCTGAGCAGTTGCGGTGAGCGCGGTTCCAGTTTTCAAGCCTTGTGTCCTGAAGGAAGTTGTCCTGAAAGAATTTGTCCTGAAAGTAGCTGTTGAAAATCTTCCTGCGTGTTCACGTTGACCGCCACCAGCGGATCGTCAACGGGTTGATAGAGGATGTGTCCCGGCAGAGCGTGTTCAACTTCTCGAGCATTGCTGGTGGCAGGCGCGCGCAGGAAGGCCTCAATCATTTCCCGGCCGGCAATGAACGGGTGCCCGTGGCGGCCATCAAATTCGGGAACTACTGCCCAGATATTGTCAGGCGCGGCCAGGAAGACCTGTTTTAGTCGCTCAATGGTAGCAACCGCGGGTGAAGGGCGGTCAACCAGAGTGATGATCGCAGTGTCCCGGCCGCGGCCCAGCACTTCATTGAGACCTGTGCGCAAAGAGCTGAATTGCCCCTCCTCGGGATTGGGATTGATGGCCAGAAAAGCGGAGGTTGAATAGACGACTGGCGCGATCACCTGTTGATTACGCCCAGCAATCACGACCACAAGTTCTGTCGTCGCCACAAGGGTATGGATGGCCGCGGAGAGAAAAGTGCCATTACGCCAGGGTAGAAGAGCTTTGTCAGTGCCCATGCGTGACGATGTACCAGCGGCGAGAATCAGGCCGGCATAGGAAGGTGAAAGGGACATAAGACAATGATAAATGATAGCGGAAACGGCGAAATCTAGTGATCGCCCGTGTTCGCGCTACATCGCGCGTGATCAGGTCAGCGGAAGAGTTACGGCTGTTTCAGCATTTCAACCGCCTTCACGCTCTTCATGTGTGGAAGGGGAGTGGGGGAGTTGCGTCGCTGGGCGATGAGTTCAGCCACAATGGAGATAGCGATTTCCTCCGGTGTGATAGCGCCAATGTCAATGCCGACTGGAGCATAGACGCGAGCAAGCTTCTCGGCGGCCACGCCTTCCTTCTCCAGTTCCTTATAGATGGCAATGGTCTTGCGTTGCGAGCCAATCATGCCGATATAGCGCGCAGGTGTTTCAGCCGCCCAGCGGAGCACGCGCATATCGTCGCGATGGCCACGGGTGACGATGACGATGTAAGACGTATCGTTTGGAGCAAGCTGGGCCATGACCTGCTCGTATTCTTCGGCGTAGATGTCACGGGCATCGGGAAAGCGCTCGCGATTCGCGTAGGTTTCGCGATCGTCAGTGATCACGACGTCAAATCCAGCCATGCGCGCTACTTTGTAAAGGCTGTAGGCGACATGCCCGGCACCGAAAATGTAGAGCGTGGAAACGGGGAGGATGGGTTCCACAAAGACTTCCAGGGTGCCACCGCAGACCAGTCCGGTATCGTACTTGGGATTGTTGTTGAGATTGAAATTGAGGGTCTGCGGCCTTTCATTCTTCATGACTTCACGTGCCGCTTCCCAGACTTCAGCCTCCACGCATCCGCCGCCGATGGTACCGGCGATGGTGCCGTCTTCGCGCACCAGCATCTTGGCGGTCTCAAAAGAAGGGATGGAGCCACGCACGTTAATAATGGTCGCGAGCGCGCCGCGCCTTCCTTCTTTGCGTAGCCGGGTTATCTCTTCGTAGATGTCCACGGGAGTATTTTAGCCCAGATCGTCAAATCTGCCGGGTGGCATGGAGAACGGGAAATATAAAAGCTCGAATCTAGAGATCCAGGGCCGTGGGATGCTTTGGCTGGTAAAGGCCGATTTTCCCGCCACCAGGCACCTCGAGTGTCGTTATTGATCCCCAGCGGGCCTCTGTAATTTCGCCGCAACTGACGCCTTTAGCCTTTAGCTCCGCCATAGTGGCGTGGAGGTCGTCACACATGAGGTAAAGTTCGTGCCGCGCAGGTTCGTCGCCCTCTGCGGGATGAACTGCGAGTTCCGCCGGCGGCAAAGCGAAGATCAGCCAGCCACGGCCGGCGTCGACGGAACGAAAACCCAGGACATCGCGGAAAAACGTGCGGACCTTGTCGGCGTCCTGAGCATGGATGAGCGCATGGAGTCCGTTGATCATCTGGCAACCTTACCACTGA
>CAVWJV010000016.1:0-129099 GCA_963755365.1 Terriglobia bacterium
GCTAGCTGCCGTCTGAGGAAAGTATTTTCTCGTGTCGCGGGGTGGAGCAGGCATTTATGCCTGCGGTAAAGGATCGATTAAGAACTGGGCTTTAGCCCCTGAGGTTAGGCAATGCCGCTGACTTTCGCAACTGAATCAGGGCGAGGCCGCCCACGCGCCGAGCCCGCTGCACCAAGGCACATCAGAAACACGTGCGAGAAACAATCTTAAAGCGGTTTGGAGCGAAGCATGAATGCAAATGACGACATTGGCAAACTATTAAAGACCGCAAAGAACATCGCCGTCGTTGGCCTGTCTGACAGCCCATTACGCCCCAGCTATGGCGTTTCTGCCTACATGCAAAGCCATGGCTACAAGATCATTCCAGTAAACCCCTCTATCAAAGGCGCGCTTGGCGAAAAGGCAGTATCTGCCATTTCTGATGTCAAAGAAAAGATTGACATTCTTGACGTCTTTCGCCGCTCCGAATTTGTCCCTGAAATTATCGAAGAAGCCATTCGCCTGAAGGTCCCGGCAATCTGGCTGCAGGAAGGCGTGATCCATGAAGAGGCCGCGGCAAAAGCACGCAAAGCCGGGATTCAGGTCGTGATGGACCGGTGCATCCTCAAAGAGCATCGCGCACGCTTCGCCTAAGCGCAACGCATGACCCCGCTTTCCGCCTTCGGACTCTTCGCCGTCAGCGCCATGATGATCTGTTATGCGCTTGAATCGCGCAGCCGCTGGTTTATCCTCGCCTTTTCCGCGTCATGCGTTCTCGGCTCTATCTACGGTTTTTTGCAAGGAGCATGGCCGTTCGGGATCGTGGAAGCTATCTGGTCGCTCATAGCCCTGCGCAGCTGGTGGAAGAAGCCACCAACAACCAACTACCAATAGCCAAAAACTACTCCTGCTTCTTCCTCATCTCTGCCCTCACCCGCTTGATCTCCTCCAGCCTCTGCGCCAACAACTTCTCGCGACCCTCGTTCGTCGGATGGTAATACTCACGACCTCGCAGGTTGTCAGGCATACATTCCATATCCGCTACCTTGGCGTCCAGGTCGTGCGCATACTGATAGCCCTTGCCGTAGCCGACTTGCTTCATCAACTTCGTAACCGCGTTGCGGATATGCAGAGGGACCGGCTCTGCGGCCGTCTTTTCCACATCCTCAAGGACCTCCCCATAAGCCACGTACAGCGCATTCGACTTCGGCGCCAGCGCCAGATACGCCACCGCCTGCGCCAGCGCCAGTGCGCCTTCCGGCATGCCGAGAAAATCAATCGCATCTTTGGCTGAGAGGCACAGGTTCAGCGCTTCCGGTGCCGCCAATCCAATGTCTTCTGACGCCATGCGGACCACACGCCGCGCGATGTACAGCGCGTCCTCGCCCGACTCCAGCATCCGCCCCAGCCAGTACAACGAAGCGTCCACATCACTATTGCGCACTGATTTATGCAGCGCTGAGATCAGGTTGTAATGCTGCTCACCGGACTTGTCATACAGCAGCACACGCTTTTGCAGTGTGTCCTGAATAATCTGATCGGTAATCTCGCCGCCTTCGCCGGCGGTTGCAGCCGCCACTTCAAGAACGTTGTAAGCCGATCGAGCGTCGCCGCTGGAATACGCCGCAATCTTTTGCAGCACCTCATCCTTCGCCCGCAGCTTCATAAGCCCAAAGCCACGTTCGCCGTCTTCCAAAGCACGGCGCAGGAGTGTTACCAGTTGTTCTTCCGTGAGTTGGTTCAGGATGTAGACACGGCAGCGCGATAGCAACGCGCCATTAATCTCAAATGACGGGTTCTCCGTGGTCGCTCCAATCAGCCGTATATTGCCCCGCTCAACATGCGGCAGAAACGCATCCTGTTGTGCGCGATTGAACCGGTGAATCTCATCAATGAACAGAATCGTTCGCGTTCCATACTGGCGCGCTTTCTCCGCGTCCGTCATTACTTGCTTGATCTCTTTGATCCCGGACATGACAGCCGAAAACTCAATGAACTCCGCTTTCGTCACATGCGCAATGATCTGCGCCAGCGTGGTCTTGCCTACGCCTGGTGGTCCCCAGAAAATAATCGACCCCGGATCATCGCGCTCAATCTGCAGGCGCAACGGTTTGCCCGGTCCAAGAATATGCTCCTGGCCAACAAACTCATCCAGCGTCCGCGGACGCATCCTCTCAGCCAGCGGTCGTGCGCCTCTGCCTTGCTGATCCGGAATGGCTTGAAACAGGCTCATAGTTCCTTGGTTTCTGGTTCTTGGTTCTTGGTTCTGTCTTTCAATCCCGAGCTTTGCGAGGGATCCCTACAATCTAAAGATTCTTTACCCAGTCTCCATCGCCGCACGCACTTGTCATCCTGAGCGAAGTCGGAGCATCCGCGACGGCGCAGTCGAAGGATCTATGCATTCAGCGTTAATCAGCGTTCTACCCTTTGCCTCGCCGCCTCATACAAAATGATCGACGCCGCAATCCCCGCATTCAACGACTCAACTCGCTCTGAATGTGAAATCGTGATCAACTCATCAGCTTGCGTCAGGATTTCCGGCGCCAATCCTGCCCCTTCATTTCCGATCACGATCATGCATGGTCCGGAAAACTTTGCTGCCTGTAACGGCTTGCCTTTGTGCGACGACGTGGCCAGCACGCGGACGCCTGCCTGTTTCATCGTCGCAACTGTGTCCGCCAGTTTCACCCTCACCACCGGCTCGCGAAAGATCGATCCAGCCGACGCCCGCACCACCTTGGAGTTGAACGGGCTCACCGTCTTCTCTCCCACCAGAACGCCTCGTGCCGCAAATGCCTCTGCCGACCGGATGATGGTCCCCAGGTTACCCGGGTCCTGAATGCCACCCAGGGCCACAAACAACAGCTTGTCATTCACGGGTTCAAGCAGCTCTTCCAGCTTCGCCGGCTTCCATTTGACCAGCGCTGCTACACCCTGCGGAGTCTCTGTGCTGACGGCGCTGGTAAAAACATCATCCGGCAAGACCAGTGTTTCCGTCTGGGAGGCAATCTGGGGCAAAAGCCGGGCCGCATGGTTGCGCGCATTTTCACTGAAGAACACTGCCTGAAACCTCAAACCGCTGCGGATCGCCTCTTCAATGATCCTTACGCCTTCAATCGCCACCGATCCCTCTGGCGTGGCTTCCCCCTGGCTAAACGCCTTGCGCAGCTCTTTAACCAGGCCATTCTGGCGGCTGGCAATGGGCCGTAAGCGGGATTCATCCTGGACCGTCATCTGCTCCATCATACAAAACGCACGTAACTGTTAGTTTTTTTGCTCAAGCTGGTTTATTCTTAATCGTTTGTCCCGGCTTTCTGGCCTTCCCCAACCTCTGCCGGTTCAGTCGTAAAAACAAGGAGTTTTTTTGACCGCGGAAATCGTAAAGATCAATCCCGAAAATCCGGACATGCGCATGGTGTCCTACGTTGCCGAACAGATTAAAAAGGGCCATGTCACCGGCATGCCCACGGACACTTTCTATGGCTTGGCCGCCGACCCGCTCAATCTGCATGCGGTTGATCTGATCTATGAAGTCAAGACGCGCAGCCGTCACAAGCCGCTCTCTCTTCTGATTGAAAGCGTGGAGCAGGCCGAATATCTGGCGCGTCCGCTGCCTGACTCTTTTTACGAAATCACGCGTAAGTACTGGCCCGGCCCTTTGACCATCATCGTCAAGGCGTCATCACGCCTGCCGTTGAAAGTCACGGCCAATACCGGAAACGTGGCGTTGCGGGTACCCGCCGCGCGTATCCCCGTGGAAATTATCCGTGCCGCCGGTGTGCCGATCACTGCTACGTCCGCCAACATCAGCGGCGCCAGTGAATGCACCACAGCAGACGGAGTGCGCCAGCAGCTCGGCGATAAGATCGACCTCATCGTCGACGGCGGTACCAGCCCCCGTGAAGTAGCTTCCACCATCTTGGACATGAGCGATTCCGGCAAAGTCACGATCCTGCGGCATGGCGCCATCCCGGAAAGTGAGTTAGCTGAATTCCTTAGTTAATGGCGGCAATCTTCCGCAAGCGATACTTGCTGTGGCTCCTGCTGCTCGCGGTAGGCTACACCTCCGTGCTTTATTACCTGATCGTCTCCCACTCCACCATCAATGAAGCGCGCGCCGCGGACACCATTGTTGTCTTCGGCGCCGCTGAATATATTGGCCGCCCTTCACCGGTCTACAAAGCGCGACTCGATCACGCCTCCCAGCTTTATCATCGCGGCCTTGCGCCCATCGTCATCACCACCGGCGGCGCGGGTGAGGATCCTAAGTTCAACGAAGGCGGCGTCGGTCGCGAGTACCTCAAAACGCTCGGCATCCCTGATGACCAGCTCATCGCCGAAACCCAGAGCACCTACACCGCGGAATCGGCGCGACGCGTAGCCATCATCATGCGCGCCAATTCCATGCACTCATGCATTGCCGTCAGCGATGGCTATCATCTGTTCCGCATCAAGCACATGATGGCCCGTGAAGGGTTCTCGTCTACGCTTCGCCCCGCGTCAACTCCCGCCCGCCAGGGTTCTGGCGACGCCAGGAGTCCATCTTCCACGAAATCGCCAGCTTCACCCTCTGGGCACTGCATTTGACCTGACCTGGTTTTTATCCGGGCGTTCGTCTTTATCCCGGGCATTCGTCTTGTGAACGCTTAGCCGCTCCTCGAGCAGCGCGAGGGATCCCTACGTTCTTAAATAATGTTGCCCTGGACGGGGTGGAGCAGGCATTTATGCCTGCGCCTAGCTGCAATAAAAGAATCGGGCTTCAGCCGCTGAGGTTAGCTGTCACCTTACTTGGCTGTTTCCCCGGCAATCCCTTTTCCCTCTGTCATCCCGAACGAAGAGCGAGCCGCCTTGCGGTGAGCACGAAGAGAGGGACCCCGAGGATACAGATTGTGACCGTGCTGAATCAGGGAGTTCAACCGATACAAAACTGGTCACGTCATCCCGACTGTCCGTTCAGCGAACGCGCGCTTCTATCAGCGCGTGAGTAGGACGGAGGGACCTTGTGTTTCGACGCACCCGCTGCTGACTTTCGCAACTGAATCAGGGCGAGGCCGTCCACAGCGCCGAGCGCGCTGCAACAGGGCAGCTTCAAGAACCCCACGAGAAACACTCTTGAAGCCGAGGCTGGAGCGAAGCGACGAAATAAAGATCGGGCTTCAGCCCCTGAGGTTCTCAGAAACGAGGATTATAAGCACACCCACGCCATACCCACTGCAAACGCCGTTCCCAGCAGATTCACCGCATCATTATTTAAATATCCTTTGCGTTCAAACAGCGCGCCCAGAAGACTGTCAAACAACATCCCTGCCACTCCGGCAAATACCACGATCAACACCTGCCATGGCACCACTAGTTGCAACGCCAGCCCTGCAACCGCAATCGCCAGTGCTGCCCCAATCGCCGCAAGAGATCCAATTGCGCTCACGCCGCCATCAATACCCGACGTAACCGCTCTGCCTGACGTCAGCAAGACCGTTCTGCCCGCGAATGCCATGCCAATCTCACTGGAAGACGTGTCGGCCGCCGCTTCGGCCAGGGCCGCAAGCGCCAGCACCAAGCCGGCCTTAAGACCAAGCACCACAATCAGCATCGCCACGCCCAGGTTGGCCATTACCTGCGCTGCCGTTCTGCCCGTGGGAGCTTCTGCTGTTCGAAGCTCCTGCTTGCGCCGCTTGCCGGTACGTGTGGCGGCCAGCGTCACGGCAAATACCAGCAGCAGAATCACGAACAATCGCAGTCCGCTTGCGGCCAGAACAAATGCAACCGCCCACCCAGCGGCCGCGCCACTCCAATCCACTCCGCGAGCCATGCGCGCCGCAATCGCAAACAGTGACGTCAGTCCAAACGCCACGCCCCAGCGCCGCAGGGAATAGGTTGGCAGGTTCCATCGCGTAACCACAAAGATTCCAGCCAATCCAAACGCTGCCAGCAATGCAAGCAGGTCAGAGATCGTGGATTTCGGTCTTATCGGCAGTTAGTTTCTCCGTTTCGCCTCTTCTTCGGCGGCATAAGCATGGATGTTTTGCATCGTATGGAAAGGCACGTTTCTTCAAGGAGCTTCCACTCATGCCCTCATCCGTCTGGACAGGTTATCTTACCTTTGGCTTGATCTCCATGCCTGTACGTTTGTTTTCCGGCGCTCGTGGCACTCGCATCTCTTTCCATATGCTGCATCGCGAAGATAACACCCGCGTCAAGCAGCAACTCTACTGCCCTTCCGACGAACGGGTCATTGAGCGCAGCGAAATCGTAAAAGGCTACGAATATCGTAAAGGTGAATACGTGGTCATTGAGCCCGAAGAAATCAAGAAGATCGAGCCAAAGACAGCCAAGTCCATGGAAATCCTGGAATTCGTAAAGCAGGATGAGATTGACCCGGTTTACTTTGAGTCCTCCTACTACCTCGCGCCTGACGAAGCCGGCCAGAAACCCTACGCGCTTCTGAGTCGCGCCATGGAAGAAACCGGTTACGTCGCGATAGCCAAGCTTGCCATGCATAATCGCGAATACACGGTATTCCTGCGTCCCTACGAACACGGACTCATGCTTCATACCATGTACTATCAGAATGAAATTCGTGAAGCTCCGGCTGCCATCGAAAACGGTGACAAGGAAAAATTGAAGGAAGGCGAGCTCAAAGTCGCCCACCAGTTGATTGAGGCGCTCGCCTCGGAGTGGGACCCCAAAAAATATCATGACACCTTTGAAGAAAACGTAAAGACCCTGATCAAAGCGCGCATGGAAGGCGGAGAAGTTACAACCATTGAAAAGGCGAAGAAGCCGGCTGCTCCCACTGACCTGATGGCCGCACTACGGCAAAGCCTGGCTGCCATGGATGGCAAGAAAAAAGGGCCGCAGCGCGTTGCCGCGGCCCAGAAAGAATCCACCATCGAAATCCGCAGAAAGAAAACTGAGGCGAAGGTCGAGACCGCCCGCAAGAAGCCACCGCGCAAAGCAGCCTAGGTTTTTTCATCCCGAACGGAGCGAGGGAACCCTACCTTCTCATCAGAACATCAGCAAATTGCGCCACTGAGGTCAAAGACACTAAAGAATCGGGCTTTAACCCCTGAGGTAGTCTTAGCGAAGCGATAGAAACATACGATCAGGGCTCGCGCCGTCCACGCGCGCCGAGCCCGCTGCAACAGGGGCGTGATATCGCGACCATGAGAAATGCACCGAAAGCGGTTTGGAGCGAAGCGACAGAATAAGAATCAGGGAATTCTACCGATACAAAACTAGTCACGTCATCCCGACTGTCCGTTCAGCGAACGCGCGCTTTCATCAGCGCGTGAGTACGACGGAGGGACCTTGTGCTTCGTCGCAACGCTGGGGAATTCGTCCTGAGGTAAGCAAATAGGATGTCGCCAAGCGAGCTCTCGCAAGGCTTTAGCACCTGAGGCTAGACGTTCACCTTCGCGGCAAGCCTCTCGCGCACAAACTGCACAATCTCAGGGGTGACATAAGGAGGGGGCTGGATATAAAACGTCGGCTTGCCTGCCACCTGGTCCATTGAAACCGTCTCCCAGGCCGGGGCCGCATCATTCCTGTGCACGATCACCGCATCGGCGCGTCCCAGAAACTCCATCGCCGATACTTTGAAATCCTTCGTCCCCGCATCCAGCACAGTAATGTAGAGATCGGGATCCAGAAAACGAACAATGCTGTTAGATTCCATGATTACGTTTTCCGCGCCGGCGATCTTGCGCTCAATATCCGTGATGGCCTCTGAAAGCCTTCCCTGCCGTGTGCGCACCCACAAGGACCTCACCGCTCCGGCAACCAGGAATCGTGATGTATCGGTTTCGCCGCTGCGGTCGCGTTCCTCGCTGACCGCGCGAAAATGGTCGTCACCCGTGTCGCAGTCACAGGGCTTGCCGTCGGCAGAGCAGATGCCGTGGCCAAACTGCGTGATCTTCAGGGCTGTCCAGTTAAACTCCGGCAGCGCGGCAATAATCCCGGCCGTGACGCTCGTCTTGCCCACGTTTCGTGAATGTCCACCAATCACAACAAGAGCCATACCTTCTATTCTGGCAGCTTTTGCACGCCGGGGAAAGCTAAAACGCCGTCTCCAAGCCTGCTGAAGTGCGCATGTCCTACAATGTTGGGAGTGACGGAGCCACCAGCTTGCCTGACGATCTGAATAAAATCCTGGTAGTGGATGACGAGCAGCAGATAACCCGCGTCCTCCTGAAAGGCCTGGAGGCTGCCGGGTTTCAGGTGCGTGTGGCCAACGATGGCCGGACCGGACTGGAGACATTTCGTTCCTGGCTGCCTGACCTCGTCATCACTGATCTCTCCATGCCGGGCTTTGACGGAATTGAACTCTGCTCGCGCATCCGCCAGTTGAGTGAAGTCCCAATCCTTGTGCTTTCTGTGCGCGACGACGAGCCCACCAAAGTTAAGGCCCTTGACCTTGGCGCGGACGACTACGTCGCCAAGCCTTTTGGTATGGCCGAACTCACCGCGCGTGTGCGCGCTCTTCTTCGCAGGTCCACTCCTTCTCCCACATCCGATCTGGAAATTCAGGTAGGTGACTTCCACATTGATCCGCAACAACGATTGGTTGAAGTGAATGGTGCGGCCGTGCATCTCACGCCCAAGGAGTTTGAGCTGATTCAATTCTTCGTGGCCAATCGCGGCAAGGTGCTCACGCATCGATCCATCCTCGCCGCCGTCTGGGGCAGCAACAGCTCTGACCAGAATGAATATCTGCGTGTCTTCGTCGGGAATCTGCGCAAAAAATTGGAAGAAAATCCGCGCTCTCCCAAATACATCAAGACGGAGCCATGGGTTGGTTACCGCTTCGATCCGTAATAAGCTTCGATCCTCAAATAACCAGGGGCAGTCATTCCCGCCCGCTGCGCCCGCCGGCTTCAACATCAGACTTACTGTTTCTTTGCGGAGTCTTTATAAGTTCTTTATGGGAATGTGCCGTAGGTTAAATGCAGAAGGTAAATTTATGATTCTGCATTTTCTTATCAGATTTCTTGAAGCAATTTTCTCGATTGGCCTGGTGGGTTCCCTGGTGGTTGCAGTAATGGCATTTGTGGGTGATTTTCACGTCTTCTTTGATAAAGACGAAGAGTCGGGTCGCGCTGGCGCTCGCTCCTGATCTTCGGTTTTTTCGTCCCAATCTCCTTTGGCCGGCTTTCCCCCGATAGCCGGCTTTTTCTTTGTGTGTCGAAGTCGCACTAAAGCATTCTTGAGAATTTTCCAGGGCTGCCTATGCGCAATTGCAGCTACTATCCACGCGTAACAGCCCGTGACTGCATTTCGCGTTAAGGGCGAGGCCGGCTCGCGCGCCAAGCCCGTAGGAATAGGTGCCTCGTTAGTGCAACCACATACCCGCACTCGGCGGTTTGGAGCGAAGCGACAAGACTCTAACGTCCCTTTACCGGAAACCTCTGATCCAGTTCCAGATTCAATTCCAGCACGTTCACCCTGCTCTCGCCTAGAAACCCAAACTGCCTGGGCACAATGTGCGCAACCAGCTTTTCCAGATCACTCTCGCCAATCCCTCTCGCCTTCGCCACACGCGCCATCTGATACTGTGCCCCCTCCGGGCTGATGTCCGGATCCAATCCCGAACCTGACGTAGTCACCAGCTCAATCGGCACCAGCTGGCCGGGATGCTCCGCTTGCAACGTTGCCACGTCACCTTTAACTCTATCCACCAGCTTCTGGTTTGTCGGCCCCAGGTTCGATCCCGATGAACTCGTCGGATCATAACCATTCGCTCCTGCCGCCGACGGCCTGGGGTGGAAGTACTGCGCTCCTGTAAACGGTTGTGCGATGATGCGCGATCCAATCACCTCTCCGCTCTTCGAAATCAGTTGTCCATTGGCCTGGCTGCGAAAGAAAAGCTGCGCCAGCGCGGTCACCACCGCCGGATAAACCAGGCCCAGCAGCACCGTTGTAACCAGGGTAAACAGGATCGCCGTCGTAAAGTTCTTTTTCATATCTTCTCCTATGCCAGTCCCAAAGCACGCACCACCAGATCAATGGCTTTGATACCGATGAACGGCACAATGACGCCTCCCAGCCCATACACCAGCAGGTTGCGACGTAGAAGCGATTCGGCGTTCATGGGGCGGTATTTCACGCCTCTCAACGCCAGCGGTATGAGAGCAATGATCACCAGGGCATTAAAGATCACCGCCGAAAGTATTGCCGATTGCGGCGTGGCCAGGCGCATCACGTTCAGGCTGTTCAACACCGGGAACGTGGCCGCAAACATGGCCGGGATGATCGCAAAATACTTGGCCACGTCATTTGCAATGGAGAAAGTCGTGAGCGATCCTCTCGTCATCAGCAACTGCTTCCCGATGCCGACAATTTCAATCAGCTTGGTCGGATTGGAATCCAGGTCCACCATATTGCCGGCTTCTTTGGCGGCCTGCGTGCCGGTGTTCATGGCCACGCCCACGTCGGCTTGCGCCAGTGCCGGTGCATCATTGGTACCGTCGCCTGTCATGGCCACCAGCTTTCCCTCACTCTGCTCGCGCTTGATAAGGTCCATCTTGTCTTTGGGAGTCGCTTGGGCCAGAAAATCATCCACACCGGCCTCGCGGGCAATGGCCGCAGCCGTAAGAGGATTGTCGCCGGTAATCATCACCGTCTTGATGCCCATGGCCCGCAAATGCGCAAAGCGCTCCCGCATGCCGCCCTTCACAATGTCTTTCAGGTGAATCACTCCCAGAGCGCGATTGTTTTCCACCACAACCAGCGGCGTTCCGCCCGACCGCGAAATAGTGTCCACCGTCGCTCGTAGTTCCGCCGGCATCGCGCTATCATTTTGCCTGAGATAATTTTCAATCGCGTCGGCTGCGCCTTTGCGGATGATCCGCCCGTCAAAATCCACGCCGGACATGCGCGTCTGCGCCGTGAAAGGGACAAATCGCGCCTGCATATTCGCCAGGTCGCGGCCACGCAATCCGAAACGCTCCTTGGCCAGCACAACAATCGAACGGCCTTCCGGCGTTTCGTCCGGCAGTGATGAAAGCTGCGCCGCGTCCGCCAATTGGTCGTTGCTCACGCCCGGTGCGCCCACAAACTCAGCAGCCTGGCGATTGCCCAGCGTGATCGTTCCCGTTTTGTCCAGAAGCAATGTGTTGACGTCGCCTGCGGCCTCTACCGCCCGGCCGGACATCGCCAGCACGTTGTGTTGTACCAGCCGGTCCATACCGGCGATGCCGATGGCTGACAGAAGCGCGCCAATCGTTGTAGGAATCAAACACACAAGCAGTGACACCAGCACAAAAATCGATTGCGGCGCCTGCGAGTAAATGGCAAAAGGCTGCAGCGTCACCACGGCAAGCAGGAAGATCAGAGTCAGGCCCGCCAGCAGAATGTTAAGCGCGATCTCATTCGGGGTCTTCTGACGCTCGGCGCCCTCCACCAGCGCAATCATGCGATCAAGAAATGTCTCGCCGGCGTTGGCGCTGATCTTCACCTTGATCTGGTCAGACAAGACGCGCGTGCCGCCGGTCACCGCCGAACGGTCGCCGCCGGATTCACGAATCACCGGCGCTGACTCGCCCGTGATGGCCGACTCATCCACTGACGCCACGCCTTCAATAATGTCGCCGTCGCCTGGAATCGTGTCTCCGGCTGAGATCACACACAATATCGCCCACCCTGAGCTTCGATCCCGCCACGTCCTCATGGCCGCCATCGGGCAACAGGCGATGCGCAATCGTCTCTGACTTGGCTTTACGCAATGTGTCTGCCTGCGCCTTGCCTCGTCCCTCTGCCATGGCTTCGGCAAAGTTGGCGAACAGCACCGTGAACCACAGCCACAAAGTAATTTGCAGATCGAAGCCGAATCCCGGCTTGTGCGCCATTGCATCGCGCACAAGGAGTACGGTCGTGAGCACGCTGCCGATTTCTACCACGAACATGACCGGATTGCGCATCATCTTCCGCGGATCAAGCTTGACGAGCGCATCCACCAGCGCCTGCCGGACAATCTTTGCATCCCAGAGCGACTTTGATTTTGTCTTGCTCATTTAGAAAGTCCTTCCTGCGTACATCTGCAAGTGCTCCAGAATCGGCCCCAGGCTCAATGCCGGAAAGAACGTAAGCGCACCCACAATCAGAATCACACTTACCAGCAAAACGCTGAACAGCGGGGTCGTCACTGGAAACGTCCCTTGCGTCGGCGGCGATGTTTTCTTTCCCGCCAGGTTGCCGGCAATCGCCAGCATTGGGATGATCATCAGGAATCGTCCAATCAATGTCGCAAAGCCGACAGTCAGGTTGTACCAGCGGTTCGCTCCCAACCCGGCAAAAGCTGATCCGTTATTTCCGGTTGCCGACGTGAACGCGTACAAAATCTCTGACAGCCCATGCGGCCCAGCGTTACGCAAGCGTGGCCAGCCCGAATTTCGGCAACAAAGACGAAATCCGCGGCAAAAACCAGAATCGACAGTGGAAAGATCAGCGCATAGAGCATGGCCATCTTCACGTCATAGGCTTCAATCTTCTTGCCCATGTATTCCGGGGTGCGACCCACCATCAGTCCTGCAATGAATACAGCCAGCACCACAAACACCAGCACGCCATACATGCCCGCGCCCACGCCGCCAAACACCACCTCACCCAGCATGATGTTCACCAGCGGCACCATGCCGCCAAGAGGAGTGAACGAATCATGCATGCTGTTCACCGCGCCGCAGCTTGCATCCGTTGTCACTGTGGCGAAGAGTGCAGAATTGGCGATGCCAAAGCGGACCTCCTTGCCTTCCATGTTGCCGCCGGCCTGCGTTGCAGATGCCGTCTGATTGACGCCGGCCAGCAAGTGGATTGCCTCGCGCCTCAGCCCAGTAAGCCGTCGTCACGCCGGCAAAAAACAACAATGCCATCGCCGCGAATACGGCCCAACCGTGCCGTTGCGATCCCGTCATCCGTCCCAGCGTGTACGTAAGGCCCGCGGGAATAATGAAAATGGAGAACATCTCCAGGAAGTTGGTGAACGGCGTGGGATTTTCAAACGGATGCGCGCTATTCGCGCCCATGAAGCCGCCGCCATTCGTTCCCAGCATCTTGATCGCTTCCTGCGACGCGACCGGCCCCTGCGCAATCACTTGCTCACTTCCGGTATCCATTGCCGGCTTGCCGTCAGGTCCCAGCACTGGTTTACCATCCGGCGCCACTTTCGCGACCTGCTGCGCTTCCACCAGCTTCACCGTTGTGTAGGGCTTGAAGTTCTGGATCACGCCCTGTGACACCAGCAGCAGCGCATAGATCACGCATGCGGGCAGCAGCACCCAGAGCGTTGCCCGCGTCGTATCCACCCAGAAATTCCCCAGCGTCTGCTTTTCTCTTCGCGCGATGCCGCGGATGAAGGCCACCGCCAGCGCGATCCCAACCGCTGCCGACGCAAAGTTGTGATACGCCAGACCAGCCATTTGCGTCAGGTAGCTCATGGTCTGTTCACCGCTATAGAACTGCCAGTTGGTATTCGTCGTGAATGACGCTGCGGTATTAAATGCCAGGTCCGCCGGAACCGCTGCAAACTTCTGCGGATTAAACGGCAGCAAGTGTTGCGTACGCTGGATCAGGTACAGCACCAGCATGGAGACACCGCTGAACAGCAGCATCGCACGCCGAATATTCCGTCCAGCGCATTTCGTGCTGTTTCGTCCACCCGCGTGAGCCGGTAAATCAGCCGCTCCACGGGACGCAACACCGGATCAAGAAATGTTCGTTCTCCGCTGAAGACCCGCGCCATGAAGATGCCGGCGGGTTTCGTCACCAGCAGCACGGCGGCGGAAAAGAACAGAATTTGAAACCATCCATTCAATGTCATCAGAACTTCTCCGGACGCAGTAGCGCATACACCAGATACACCATGAGCATTGCCGTAATTACCAGCATCACAATGTTTTCCATACTCATAAGTTCCTCATTTCAGCCGCTCACACGCCCACGTATAGGCCAGTGCGACAATGAAGAACGCCAACGTAAACGCAACCATTAACAGGTCCATGTTTGGTACCCCAGCAGGTCACGGCATCAAATTCATCTCTGGGCCGCCGCCGTGATAGGGCGCCCCGGAGAGAAGCATTGGCCCCGATCCGGGCGCTAGAACTTCACCATTACCGCAAATCGCATCGAGGCTTCGTCGTTCCTCAGGTCAGGACAGAAACCTGCTGCCGCCACACACCTGAAGCCCGGCGTCGCGGACAGGGTCGGACCTGGTACGAACAACGTACCCGGCACAATCGAGCCTGCGTTCGGATTGGGGATTACGCTGGTAAAAGTATGTTAACACCTGGAGTTATTCCACCGCGTCCCGACCAGTACGGGACATTCGCATGGCGATACCCGTACTCAGTGCGGAACGTGATGTACTCCCTGGGCATCCAGTCGAAAGTAAGTGAGGTGTCCCAGGCCTTGTACGGATCGCCGGGGTTCTGCGTGAAATACGGCGAGCCGCTGATGGCATCGGCCCCATTGATCGGCGGCAACAGGGTGAGGTAGCGACCGGGGTTATCCATCGCACCGCCTCCCACTGTCACTGCATAAATGTCTTTCTTGAACCAGAAGCGGTTGTACGCCATCCACCCGGCGAAGGTCTGCTTGCGGCTGGTGGGGGTATCGTGAAAACAATTCGTGTTGAGAATGATGGTCTGTCCCTGAGCGCCAACGGCTGTTCCCTTGCCGCCGTATTCGCATCCCAGGTCTCCGGTAAGCGAGAAGGCCATCTTGTCGAGAAATTGCTCTGGCCGGTCGTAATATTTCACTTCGACACTGTTGTCGGTGTGGATGCGGGAGCGGCCAAACTGCCCATTGCCGTTGCCCAGCGTATCTTCACCCATTCCGTAATTGTTGGAGACCACGGAGAGCCAGCCCGTCGGACGCCACAAGATCTGCCCTCCCAGGCCTGGCTTGCTGCCCAGTCTGCCGTAGGATTGCCAGCCATTGATGATCCAGGGCTCGATCTTCAACTTGTCGGTGGGAAACCATTGAATCCTGACGCCGTTGAAGAACCACGGAGTATTGGATGACACATACGACGGCTGGTAGGCCCAGTTGTCAAAGTTGTAATAGCTGAAAAGGCCGATGTAGGAAACGAAAATTCCTGCATCGACGTTGAGCCCATGGTTCACGTTGAAGTGATAACCAGCCGTTGGCTTCAGAAAAATATTTGTACGCACCGCGGAGGTCCCACTGCCCGCGCCCCGGGCTGGCATCGTTGCGTGGCGTGGTGACACCGAACATCCCTCCCATCGTCAGGATTCTTGCCCGGACATTCTCATAGTGGAAATCGCCGCCGAAGCTGATCTGCTCGATTTGAACTTCGTTGGAGCGAAAGGTCTCGGTCGATCCTCCCAGGCTGTCATCCTGGGGATGATTGAAGCTGCTGATGTAATTCGCATCGAAGCGTATTTCCGGGGTGAAGAATTTTGAGTCCCACACCGGGTTTTTGGTGCGCGCATTGCCGTTAAGCCATGTCCAGTCGGCAAAAGCGAACGGCGCGGATGGAGTCGGGCTTTATGGGGGCTTTTCGTTGGCGATTGCTCGCCGGAGCGCTTGTCACGTTCGCTGATGGCGTATTTGCTACGTGGCAATTCAGCTCGCCATCGCTCGCGACGTTGATTCGCCACGTCCGCCTCTTTACCGGGGATGATGCTAGCTTCGCCTTAAGTCTTGCTTCCAGTTCAGCAATGCGTGCGCTCATTTTTTCCAGTTCATCGATCAATGCTGCATTCGGATCGGCTGGCGGTGCCGGAGTTGCGCTGGACTTTTTGTCGTCCGGCGAATCAGCCTCGCGGTTGTCATGGTGCTGGAGAAATCGTGTTTGGTGTGGAAGTCCCGTCCTGTGCTTTGGCAACGCGCCAATCACAAAACAAATCATGAAGACACCAGAGAGTCTTCGCCAGACGCAAGTGTTGGCTTTCATAAGTACGAGTCATCTGTTTTGCCCCCGGGCGCAGGATTGCTGGCCCTCGTCATGTGAGGTCAAGTCACACTGCATCTGACTATGAATATTTAATTTCAGCGCGCATAAGGAAAGGCTTTGGGAACCGTAAATGTTTTATAAGGATTGATTTGGTTGGCGCAGGGCACGCCAGGAAGCGTGTGGGGCTAATGTTTGATCAGGCGTGTACTTTAGAGGTTTCGCCTGTCGGCAGGAAGCGATAGCCGACCCAGGGATCGGTCACAATGTACTTCGGCGTTTCACCGGGCTCAATTTTCTTGCGCAATTGGTTGATAAAGACGCGAAGGTATTCCGGCTGATGAACACTTTCACTTCCCCAGACCGCATTCAACAATACCCGGTGCGTGAGCACCTTGTTGGGATGGCGCGCCATGAACACCAGCAGATCAAATTCCTTCGGCGTTAGATGGACCTCTTTGCCGGAGACTTTTACCTGTCTGGATTCAGGCGCGATATGAAACGCGCCCTCTTCAATGGGCGTGTTCATTTCGTCTTCGTTCACCGTTACACGCCTTAGATTCGCGCGTACCCGGGCCAGCAGTTCATTCACGCTGAACGGCTTGGTAACGTAATCATCCGCGCCCGCATCCAGCGCTTCAATCTTGGTCTTCTCTTCTCCGCGCACAGACAGAACAATAATCGGAATGTTCGATCGCTCGCGTACCGCGCGGCATAGCTCAATTCCGCTCATGCCCGGCATGGACAAGTCCGTGATCAGCAGGTCTGGCAGCCAATCGGTGATTGCGTCAAAACCCGCCTCACCGTTGGCCGCCGTCTTGACCTCATATCCTTGCGTGCTCAATGTGGTTTTCAACACGCGTGAGATCTGGGTTTCATCGTCAACCACCAGGATGCGGCTGCGCTCCGCCATCAATCGTGCTCCTGTTGGGTAACGATATGAACGTCAACACTGGGTGCGTTTGCGAGAAAGCGGTTGATTACCGCCAGATATAGATACTTGCGCCAGCCCTGTCCGGCCGACCGGCCAAAAATAACCTGCGTAATTTTGTGCTCGCGCACGAACTCAGCCACTGACGTTGCGATGATGGCGCCCTCAAGCTGAATCACCTTTGCGCCCAGATTTTCGGCAAAACGAACATTGGCCGCCAGCGAACGGTTACGCGCATCAGACCTTCCTTCGCCTCCGCGCTCCACGTGCACCACAAAAAACTCCGCATCCAGGGCTTCTGCCAGACGCGCTCCCCTGGCAATCAACTGCTGTGACGCCGGATTCGAACTGATGCATACCGCCACCCGCTCGCTAACGCCCCAATTCTGGTCGATCTTCTTACGTTGCAGATATGATTCAAGACTCCGGTCAACCGAATGGGCTACCTGGCGCAACGCCAACTCCCGTAACGCCAGAAGATTCCCGGCGCGGAAGAAGTTGGCCAGCGCCTTCTCGCTCCGTTCCAGCGGATAAATATCCCCGCGACGCATACGCGTTTGCAACGCCTCAGGTGTTAGGTCAGCCACCACAACCTCATTGGCTCTCTCCAGCACCCAGTCGGCACCGTCTCACGCACCTGGATCCCCGTAATGTTCTGCACCATCGGGGTCACACTCTCCAGGTGCTGTATGTTCATGGTTGAAAGAACGTCGATCTTCGCTTCCAGAAGTTCAAGCACGTCTTCATATCTCTTCTTGTGCTTGCTCCCTTCGATATTCGTGTGCGCCAGTTCATCCACCAGCACCACCTGCGGCTTGCGCGCCAGGATCGCGTCTACGTCCATTTCCTGAAACATGGTGCCTTTGTACTCCAGACTGCGGGGCGGTACGCGCTCCATTTGTCCAATCAGTTCAATCACGCCTTTTCGACCGTGCGTCTCCACCGCGCCTATGATCACGTCTTCCCCGCGTTTGCAGCGGCGAATGGCCTCACTCATCATGTTGTACGTCTTGCCCACTCCGGGTGCGTAGCCAAGAAACAACTTGAAGATGCCGGCTTTCTTTTCCGGAGCAGTCTGTTCCAGCCATTGTTCAGGGGTCTTGGGCACACGGGTCCTTTTGTTCAGCCAACTCGATGTTCAGCAAACTCAATGTTCAGCAAACTCGGTGTTCAGCAAACTCGAAGCCCGTCCGCACGATGCATGTTACGTAAATCCCCGGTACAATCACCGCGTGAAACTTTCTCCGCGAGCGATTCTCCGTGTCATCACCTGCGTCGCTCTTCTGTCACTGATCGTTCTTGTATACGCGAAATGGCTGCACGTCAATCCTGCCACCGTCGCCGTCACACTTTTGCTGTCAGTCCTTGCCATCGCCGCGTCCTGGGGCTTGCGTTACGCATTGCCCATGTCCATCGCCGCCGCGGTCTGCTTTAATTTCTTCTTTCTTCCCCCGGTCGGCACGTTCACCATCGCCGATTCGCAAAACTGGGTGGCCCTGCTTGCCTTCTTCACTACATCCGTGATCGCCAGCAATCTGAGCGAACGTGCCCGCCGCCAGACAGAAGAAGCTCAGCTCCGCCGGCAGGATGTTGAACGACTTTACACCTTCAGCCAGCAATTGCTTGTCTCCGGCAATGTGCTGGGCCTGTTGCAATCGGTTCCTCGGTTTCTGATGGAATCTTTTGATGCGTCTCATGCAGCCGTCTATATCACCCAGAAAGATCAGGCCTACCGCTCCGACCCTGAGCGACAGGAAATTCCCGTGCATGAATTGAGAGAAGTTGCCGCGCGCGGTGAAATCTTCATGGATGTTGACCGCCGCCTGGCCATCGCGCCTCTGCGTATGGGAATTCGCAACGTAGGCTCATTCGGCGTGGTTGGTGAAGTGGTCAGGCATCAAACGCTCGAAGCCATTGGCAGCCTGATCGCCACCGCTGTCGAACACGCACGCGCCACCGAGGAACTCAGCCGCAATCAGGCGTCAAAAGAGAGTGACCGTCTTCGTGCAGCGTTATTGGATTCCGTCACCCATGAGTTCCGCACTCCACTCACCGCCATCAAGGCCTCGGTCACGACACTTTTGTCCGGGGCATCTCTCAAACGCGACGACCAGGAAGAATTACTCACCGTGATCAACGAAGAAAGTGATCGCCTCAACCGGCTGGTGGGTGAAGCCGTGGAGATGGCGCAGCTTGATGCACGGGAGGTAAAGCTGGAAATGCGTATTCTTCCCATCGAAGATGCCATAGATGCGGCTATGGCGGAGGCGAAAAATGTCACTGCCAGTCATCCCATTGAAGTCAGGCTGCCTGAACGGCTTCCGCCTGTAGTCATGGACCTCACCTGGATCAGGAAAGTGTTGCAGCATCTGCTGGAAAACGCCGCCAAGTATTCCGAACCTGGCTCGCCCATCTTCGTCAGCGCAGAAGTGAAAGGTGATCGGCTGATTACCAGCGTCGCCGATCGTGGTTCCGGTATTGATGATCTGGAGCGGTCCATGATCTTTGACAAGTTCTATCGCGGACAGAGCCAGCGCTATCGCGTGCAGGGTACCGGGCTCGGGTTGGCGATTGTGAAGTCAATCGTGGAAGCCCACGGCGGCAGAATTGAAGTCACCAGCCAGCTCGGCCACGGCTCAGTATTTTCGTTTGGATTACCGATCGCACCCGCCTAGAGCTCACAGCCGATTTGTCATCCTGAGCGAAGTCGGAGCGAATGCGACGACGAGTCGAAGGATCTATGTATTTTGTTGATCTGCCGCATTGTGTCCAGTTTTGAGACAAGTACCAGGTTTAATAAATGCTCTTCTCGCCCGGTGGCCTGGTCTTCCACCGGCGATGCACCCACAACCACTGCTCCGGATATCGCACCACATACTTTTCAATTGCCTTGTTGAATGCCGCCGTATTGACGATGACGTCAGCCTCATCGTCACCGGTGCGAATCAACTTCAACGCCGGTTCAAAGCATATCTTGTATTTGCCAAGTTCTCTGTCCCACACGCAAAAGCCCGGCACTACGGCAGCGTCAGTATGTAGTGCCACGCGCGCCAATCCTGTGGCCGTGCATGCCGGCACACCAAAAAAATCCACGAATGCGCCCTGCGGAGGAGTCATGTTGGTGTCCATCAGGATCCCCACAACCTCGCCCCTTCTTCAGTGCCTTGATCAGCCCGCGAGCATATTCCTGTTTGGAAAACGTGCGATTGCCGTGCATGGTCCGGTAACGCGCCACCATACGATCCACATATGGATTGTCCAGCGGACGCACCACAATGTTCATGGGATGACCATACAGCGAATGGGCAGAACGAACTCACTTCCCATCCGCCGATATGAGCGGTGAGAATTACCACGCCCTTTCCCCTTGCGTGCGCATTGGCAAAGTTTTCAAAGCCTTCGTACACTGCCACGCTCGTAACGTTCTCTCGGGTATAACGCGGAAAAAGACAGAACTCAGCCAGTTGGCGGCCCAAGCCAATGAAAAGAGTTCGCAATATCTTTTGCTTCTCTTTTTTGCTCTTTGCGGGAAATGCCAGATCCAGGTTGCGCATCCCAACCGTGCGTAACCGTCCATGGAGTGTGTAAATCAACAGGCCCACGGAGATACATAGGCCGCGCGCCAATGGCCTGGGTAACCAGCGAATTAGATTTGCCAGTAGCCAGACTGGCGCATATTCCAGGCGATAGCGCATGAGGGAAGAATATTGGACGGTACCATCGCGCCGAAAATAATTCAATTTTTAACTTGGAATGGCTGATATCAACTTGAGTGCGACCATTGAAAAAGGGAGCCGGACAGGCTCCCCTTCACCATAACAATTCAATATCTCACGCCTAAAACAATGGCGGAGGTGTAGGCGATGCCGCCGGCGCCGCAGTGCTGTCTGTGGCTGGCGCGGGCATGGGAGTGGAAACAGGAGCCGGTGCCGGTGCAGGCGTCGGTGTGGTCGGCGGCGGGTTCACTGGTGTACTGGACGATGGGGTGCTAGGAGATGATGCGTTGGCTGAAGAGCTGTTTGCGCCAGCTACAGCCTTGCGTACAGCGGCAACAAACGGTTCGCCGCCACCCCGAGGCATATCGACAGCCCCAGTCAGGATTGTCTTGAAAGGAACGAATTTTCCGTACAACTCACGCGTGGCGGCTTCGTCTTGACCAATGGTAGAACCATTCACGGTTATTCCGGCAAAGAGTCCACGAGCGCGCGAATAAGTGAGTATTTCAGCCCTGAGCTTCCAATCGGTCGAGCCTTCAACGTGGCGGCCGACCGGTCCAGCCGCCGCTGAAGCATCGGCGCCAATTTTGAAGTTGTTCGTTAGCAGTGCCTGCATTCCGCGGTCATTCATGATCATCATGATCAGGTCAACGCCTTGTAAGCCGATCTGAAACCCGATACTACCCCCTGTCATCGTGAGGGGTGCTGGGGGCGTCCAGCTGCCGTTGCTCAGCTTGCAGGTGGCCATGCCACGTCCATGTGATCCGCCAACCACAAACCCTCCTTTCACCAGATTGGGAACCACGGCCACGCATTTAGCTGAGTTGAGGATTTCCACCGGAATACCATTGTCTGGTGCAGCCATGATTTCGTTGAGCACCGTGGCTGCTGCTTCGGCCCGGCTTTGGGCGCTTTCAGAGGCAAAAGTGAAACCGCTAATCAAAAACGCACACATCAGACCACAGAAAAATCTTTTCATTGGATTCCTCGCAGGACGATTGTAGACCATGAGAGCTTTAAGGAGAGATGCTGGAAAATTATAAAGGGTTGGATACGGCGACCCTCGTGACCGTGTCCAACCCCCGTCTCCCAGGTTCTGTGGTAGGTGAAGAGAGTATGAGCCCGGCCCTTATTACCAGCAAGTAACTGGGGTGCAGCCGGGCGTGGCTTCCAGGACATGTACTTAAAGGAGCCGTACCTCGAGCCACCACTCAGCTCGCCCGGCCTTCCTTTGAGCGTATAAGCGCCCGCCAAAAGGACCTGGCGACCCTCGCGATGTCGGGCAACAGATCAGCCTGCAGCAACAAAAAAGCCTGCGTAAGCAGGCTTTTGTCAAACATGGAAATTGTTTTTGTCCTATTTTGAGGAAGTCACCAGAGAGTGCGTGATCGCGTGCACTGACAATGCAATTCGATTCTGGACTCCCACTTTACGCATCAACTTGGCAACGTGTGCTTTCACCGTACGTTCTTCAATACCAAGAACTGATCCGATTTCTTTGTTGGAACGTCCGGCAACAAGCAATTCAAGCACTTCCTTCTCGCGGTCCGTAAACGTCACACGGCCGGCGGGGAAAATGCGTCCTGGAGACGATGTTACGCGTTCAATGAAAATCGAAAGCACGCGCCGCGGGGCCCACACCGAACCCTGATGAACAATGCGCATTGCCTGAATAAATTCGGCAGGCGAAGCCGCTTCATCCACGTACCCTTTGGCGCCGGCAGCAAGCGCTTTCAGGATCGTTTCATCGTCAGCGCCGCTTCCAGTGACAATGATTCGCAGGTCAGGCCGCGCCGCTTTAAGGCCAGCCATCACATCGAAAAGATTCTGTCCTGCACGTGTACCAAGGAGCACCAGGTCGATGTCCTTGCGCGGTCCGAGTTCAGCCAGACTGCACGAAATCAACTCCAGGTCCTGTTCCGTATCAAACAGGGACTTCAGTCCAATAAAACGTAGCGGATCGCTTTCCACCACAGCAATACGGATCATTGTCTTCTTGGACGTGGCTACCTTCATTGAAACTCCTTCTGGACGGTGGCGACTGCTCAACGGATTTATAGGAATTGTATGCAAAATCTTACTCCCGGCAACCTGAAAGTATCATGAACTTTAGCCCCTGCCTATTCTTAAGCAGAGTACATGTCCCGGGATAAAGAGTGCAAGTTGAGGTGTTCTGCTGAGGGGTTACTTGCTAGCTTCCAGTAGACCGTGTTCGTCACGGGCTGCGAATGCATCCTTCTGGCCAAGAACCAGACCTCGTCGATAGCCTTCGCAGTAATCCGGTGTCTCTCCAGCCGCCGGTTCTTCTGTGGCCTGTGCCTTCTCGCAAGAGCCAGGGCCAGACGGCCGTTCCGGCATTTTTTCCAACTTTTTTGCCGGCTTTTGCCCAAACCCATCTTCGTATCCAAAAATGAGTCCCTTGTCGAAGAGTGAACTGCCTGCTTTCAATTGAGACGAAGGGGAATCGAGTTCCGCCGCAGCCAGTCGCAAAGTCGATATCGCACGAAACTCCCGTCCGGCGTATCCATCGCTATAACCAGCCATCAAGCCGTATTGAAAGCCATAAAGGAAGGAGTTGCGTGGACCAAACCCGGATTGATAGCCCAGGGGGATTCCGCGTAAGTCAGAGAACTTCGTCTTGGAGGGACGCGCCATGTTGATATCAATATTTCCCTGGTGGTAGCCCGCCTCATAACCGTGACGATAACCGTGTGCGAAGGTTGACCGCAGAAACAAAACACCCGTGACAGGTTCGCTCTGATGGCTCTCCTGACATGCCAGCGGAAGTGAAACACAAAGCAAAAGCAGCGAGCAGATTATTTCTTTTGGTGGGTACATGGTCGGCGAGCCAAGACGCATTCACGTCTATCGGTGAGATGAATTCGCGACCATGGGAGATGTCAGTAAGGATCCTCTGGCCCTAAGGTCAATTTCGGCCATCGTTAAGCGATTCCATGAATTTCTGAAAAGCGTGAGTAGCTGGATACTGACGCTACCTTAACCCAATTCAAGAGGAATGAAATCCTTTGTGAAGTCGTAAAACCTGGGGGAAACGGCGACATAGAGGGTGGGATTTCAACTTGGTTTGAGATATCCCCCGGACAGCTAAACGGCTATCCGGGGATTATCTTTTTTGGTGCGCGTGAACCTCTAAATTCTCTATCAGTAGCGTGTGCCACCCGCCACCGGCATGTTCCGGAACCCGCCCTGGTGCTCTCCCATGCGCTCCAGGAAACTCGCGGCAACATCCACATACTTGCTTCCCTTTTCCAGAAACTCTGGCGCACGGCGCCACAGCTCTTCGAACTTCTCCGGATTCTCTGAGGCAAGGGTCGCCAGGCCGATACCGGCAATCGCCAGTCCCACAGGTCGCCGACCGGTTAAGAATACGATCACTCCTGCTGCCAGCGAACCATAAATAAGTGCCTTCTTCCAGTCCATGATGCCTCCTCAAAGAATACTTGTTTGACGATCGCTTGTTTTGACGACTGCTTGATCAACAAATGCTGTGATTGAATTCTCTAAGATTTTTTTGCCGATAAGATTTCTGCCTAATTGCCCCTTTTTCTTAGAGCAGTAGTATAAGCGCTTTGTTGCCCGCGACGGTACCACGGGCATTTAGGGCTGCGCAGCAATTTGTATCTGTGAAAGAAGTGAAAGAAACATTCGGTATTGCCCGGAAATGAATAGTGGGCGCCGGTATAGGGGCGGCGCCCACGTGGGGGTACTGCGTATGTAGTTACTACCATAGACGATATTGGGCGAGAAAAGTTTCCCTTATATCCAAATTTTACATAAATAAACATCTCTTCAGAAAAACATATCGTCCGGAGATACAAAGTAGCTGCTCTTTCCTCATCACGAGAAAAAAGCCCCTCGTAAACGAGGGGCGGAGACAATAAGGAGAGAGGAGATGAAGCGCAACCGCTTTACAAATTACTGCATTTGGGCAACCAGAGCGCGAATTGTCATTCGCGCCTGATGGAGCCCGAACATCGATTCTTCTTTGCTGACGCCGATGAGCCGTGAAATCTGTTCGTGGTCGTAGCCTTCCACATCGTGATACAGAAAGATCAGCTTCTCCGTTGCCGGAAGCTGCACGACAGCACGCTCAAGATGAACGCGTTTCATGTTGCCAACGATGCTGGCGGTCTCGCTCTGCGGCAAAGCCGTAAGAGTCAATGAGCCGATCGCGAACATCTCGCGCATCTCGGTCAGGAAGGCATGATCAATGCTTTCTGTCTTGGGTTCGTCGCAACTAGCGAACGCCCGCAGGAAAGTGTTATTCAAAAGTTGTTCGGCAACCAGTTCGTTGTCCGTCATCCAGAAACTGAGAGAATAAATTCTGTGGCAGTTCTCTTCGTAGATCTTGCGATAATTGGCTTTCTGAGTCTCCACCGCGGAAAATACAAGATTAATATTGCCGATAAAACTTTGGTAGCTAGCCATATTTGATCTACCTCTTTTTCTGCCCCCTGGGAGAGGGTCTTTTAAAATCGCTTCCAAGTCGTACTGCCTTTCTCTACAGCAATCCGTCTGCCCAAAGAACGTTCCCTCCTGTCAAGAATTGCAGTTAAAGCTAATCTATTGATTATAAGGTGTTTACATGAATATCGCCTTGGACTGGCGACCCCTCAAAAGGATTAAGTGGTCAGGCAACTTATAGCCGAAAACTCAATTGTGGGTATTCTGATGCCAACATTGAGCACTTGCATGGGATTTGAATCAGAGCTGACAAGTAAAAATTACGAGTAGCTGGGGACGGAAGTCGCCTAACGGACCACGATGACTTCGCGAAAATTATCCCGCCCGAGGAAAAACTTGCGGGAAGCAAAGTCCTTGAACAGATTTTCCACGTGGCGATTGTTAAAGACTCGTTGTAAGCGCTGGCTGGGCCGTGTTTCCAACTCCAGCGTGTCTGGCTGAACGATATGGTATCGGCAATACGGCATATCGGGCCCTGCGTCCTTGTCGTGGAAAAAGGCGAGCAAAGTCCCATGTGGCTTCAATAGGGCGTAAATACGGTCAACCAGCGGCTTTACCAGGGGTTCTGGCAGATAGTCCGTGGCGTCCCATACCAGGACCGCGTCAAACTGGTTTTCAGGATACGAAAGGTTCTCTTTAAAGAACTTCTCCACGTCAAAGCTCTCATTCCCGTCTCCATCGCGGACCAGATAGTCCTGGTCTTTGCAGGCACGAAGAACGTCCTCGGTATAAACGCGTAAACCAAGATCGGTGAGAAAGGCGATGTTCGCCGGAGAAGTGGATCCAAGATCGAGGACACTGAGTTTCTCTTCGCCCGTCCCCTTCAGGCTGCGCATGAACTCTCCCAATCCAATTGAGCGCCGGCTGGTCCGTGGTGCGGCTTTGGGTTCATCCGACGGCTTCTTGTCCGTAGGCCCCGAGCCTTTAAACCACCGCGCGAAACTGTGATTGGGGGAGCTCATGCTCCCCATATCCTAACCTATTTATGTTCCGAAAAGGAACCCTGAGAACCGGAACTGGCGCTGTAGGTGGTCGGCGAACTAAAACTGCTGCTCGAAGACGACATGGCGGAAGCGGACGCCTTACGTGAATCAGTCTTATGTTCGCGATCTTCTTTGATGTCGATGGCGCCTTTGAAGAACGCGCCGTCTTCAATCACAATTCGAGAAGTACTGACGTCGCCAATCAACGTGCAGGACTTTTTCAGTTCCACGCGTTCAGTGGCGGCGACATTTCCCTCGACGCGGCCGTGCAATACAATGTCGCGCGCCGTAATGGTGGCCTTGATCTTGCCATTCGGTCCAATGACAAGCTTATGATCGCGCAAATCGATGTTTCCTTCGATCTCGCCATCAAGGTACAGATCTTCGTTTCCGGTCAATTCGCCGCGGATAACCACGGATTTTCCGATGTGGCCCACGTCGGCCCGGTCAGAGAAGGTGTTATTAACCTTTGAACTATCTTTTGGGGGCGTGTTGAAGTTCGATGTCGTCGCGCTGGCGGCGGCATTGGACGAAGCTGCTGAAGATACTCCCTGCGCCTGGTTCGTGCTCATTGGATTATTGTCCTCGGGTCTAGCTTTCCACATGACTTTGTGTCCTTTGCTTGATGTCTCGCTTGCAGTTCACCACGCCGCAGGTATCTCCTCTGGGCCTGCTCGTACCATCTGCGGCTCTCTCGCTCGGCTCACAACATTGCCGAGGGATTTATTCCTTTTTTGCGAAGGTCATTTGAACCGCGGACTCTGCTTCAGCGGCAACGAACCGTGACCCACGTCTACATCCAGGTAATCAGTTATCTTGTGCGAAACAGTCTACTGCTTGTTTTGCTGCGGAAATAGTTACTCAAGGTGTGCATCCGAAAGGCAAACCAGTGCTCAACGATGGCACAGCCATTCTCAATTTTTTCGCCGATCTCGTATGACAAACAGTAACTAAATAGATAACCAAACTTTTCGTAACGCAATGCGCTTTAATTTCTAGCACTTACGAAAGACGCAGCCGGCTTGGGTAATTTCGCGCAGGTTTGGCCATCTATTTGCATTTTAGTAACGTGTCGACCTGTGCGGAAATGTCGCGGCAGCGAAGCTGAAACCAGGGGAACAACGGCTTCTCAGTCACGACTTACGAGCCAATGGGACTGCCTTTTCCCACAAGGTTGACCACAAAAGGGGTGGCCCCAATAGCCGCCCCTTAATTTTTTTATTTCACAAAACATCGCCGAACAATTCTGTTCCTGCGAGAGTGGTTTGAGGAACAAAGCTCATCCCGGCTGAATGATCCGATAGAAGTGTCAGGTCTTGCCTGCTTCAAACACTGTTAAAATAGCAACCATAAGCCGGTGCTCTGGCGTCTAACACCATCACTGGCTCAAAAAGTTTTTATATGGAATGGGGTACTGCAATTCGGGTGTGTGTATTGGGAACGGCACTCGGAGCCATCGCAACGCCTGCGTTGTTGTCCACACAGATTCCATCCCCGCCAAACACGCCCTCGAGCCATCAGCAAAAAGCCAGTCCGGAGCTTCCCGCGGATCCCAATCTGTTCGTTCGCGACGCCATCTATCACAGCATTGAAGCCGAGACCAATGATCATACTCACTGGCGCTATCGGTTTCATCGTGAAGACGAAAAGAACAATTACGATCGCGATGTGGTCGAAACCGGCCAGGGCGAACTGGCCCGTACACTGCTACTGCGAGGACAACCGCTGACGGCCGAAGAACGCAAGCAGGATGAAGAGCGCATGCAAAAGCTGCTGAATAGCGAAGAAGAACGGGCCCAGCGAGCCAAACGGGTAAAAGACGATAACGATAAAGGCCAACAGATGTTCAAGGCCATCCCGGACGCCTTTGATTTCAAGTACGACGGGATGGAAGACGGCATGGTGCGGCTCACCTTTTATCCCAAAGCCGATTATGATCCGCCCAATCGGGATCTGAAGGTGTTTCGCTCCATGAGCGGAAGCATGTTGATTGAACCGGTCCAGCGCCGAATGGCACGCATTGATGGGAAACTGTTTGAAGATGTGACCTTTGGCTGGGGCCTGCTGGCCCGCCTGAGCAAAGGCGGGACCTTCCGCGTGACCCAACGCGAGGTGGCGCCGGGACACTGGGAAATCGTGGGCCTCGATGTAAATATGTCCGGCCATGCGATTTTCTTCAAAAATATCAACGTCAAACAGCATGAAGTAAAGAGCGAGTTCCGCCGAATGCCCGATGGACTTACCATGGCTCAGGCCTATCAACTGCTGGAGAAAGATGGCGGCGCCGTATCTGCAACCGTGGCTCCCGTGGGAAATGACCACATCAATGCTCCCCGCTCACAGGCAAGAAAAACCAACTAAACCGATCCTCGGCCTTCACGACAACAAAGTTTTTACTTCTTCTCGCAGAAACCTTTTTCATCCGTAACGCTCTTGCGCGCATCTAGGCAGATGAGGCTTCCGCAAGTTTCTACAAAACTTCGGGCAGCAGGAAGGAAAAATGTATGCGCATTCATGAAGGAGACTTTGCTTATGATTTGGAACAGCCCATTGATCCGCAAACACAATTGCGGTCCACTTGGCGTTTCACGCTTTATCGCGTAAAACCGGCTGAGGAAAAACTCGGGTCCGGTGATGCTCCCACCAGGGCAGAGGCAGAGAAGAAGGCGAAGACCGCTCTTTCCAAGCTGGTAAAAACCACTCAGGCGGCATGAGTTCTCCCCTCTCTCTAACGGCCGGCATTCAAACCACACTGTAATCCGTCTTAGTACTACCGTCTCTCTTTCGGGTTTGCCCTGAATTACAGGCAAACCCTCCGTCCATTGCCCTACTCTAACGTCTTGCCACTTCAATCACTCAAGGCCAGAGCAAGGCCGGAATGCACCAGGAGGACGTAAATGAAAAAGGCTTATCTGATCACAGCAATTCTGTTGCTGTCTTCGATGTGGGTGGTTGCGCAGAGCAGTGGTTCGTCGCAGCCTACAACACCGGACACCAGCAGCTCGCAATCGCAAAGCTCGCCGTCGGCTACAAGCCCCAGCAGCTCAACCCAGAGCACTTCGCCTTCGAGCACTTCGCCGTCGAGCTCGTACCCATCCAGCTCTTCGCCGTCACAGAGCAGCTCTCCGCAGAGCTCTTCCCCATCAAGCACGTCACCGTCCAGCTCTTCTCCTTCCAGCCAGACGCCTGACAGTTCATCTTCAAGCACCACTACAACTCAGACCACGCAAACAACAACGTCGTCTGATAGTTCCGGTAATTCCATTGAGGGATGCCTGGCTGGTTCCGCCGGCAATTTCACGTTGACTGACTCCGCCAGTGGCAAGACCTACACGCTCGCTGGTGACACATCAAAATTGAGCGACCACGTTGGTCATCAGGTCCGTATTTCGGGTACTCCGGCAAAAGGTTCTGATTCAGGTTCCAGCATGGGAGCATCTTCTTCCAGCCCCAGCAGCTCCAGCGGGAGCGCGGGATCGAGCTCAGGCAGCACCTTCACCGTAAAGAAAGTGAAAATGATCTCGAGCAGCTGCTCCGCCAGCAAGTAAATTCCTGGTAGAACGGCTTTCTCAAGAACCCCCGGCGCGTGCTGGGGGTTTTTATTTCATGGCCAGAGATTCATCGCTGATGATCGATACCGCTGCGGAGTAGTGTTTGCCGGCTTACGGATTCACATGCAGCCGTCCGTCGCGAAGAACTGTGCACTTGCGGTCCCGCCAGATGATCGTGTCCCCCAGGAATCCGCCCATCCACACGAAGAAACCCAAAATATCCTGTATCGGCAGCAACCACCATTGCTTTCGCGTGAGCGGGTCTTTAAGGATATACGTGGCGGTGGCCGCGGCCGCGGCGGAACGCACCATTGCGGTCAACAACAACGCTGGCCATGCTGCCGGCCATACGCCCCAGAGAAGTAACGCTAGGGGGAGTGGATAAGTAAAGAGTTGTCCCCAGTATCCGGCTGGGCGAGAGCGGCGCGTACTGCGGGCCCAACGCAGGCGATGCTTGAGATTTTTCACCATCCCCTGGCTGCCGATGCGGTGTTGGATAATGGACGACGACAGCACCACTTCATGACCAAGTTCAGCCGTGCGCTGGCCAATGACAAAGTCTTCGGCAAGAAATTCCTGCAGGTAACCGAACCCGCCCATTGCATCGAGAACATTGCGGCGTATGGCGAGCGTGGGTCCCAGGGCGAACCGCATTCCCTCCAGCATGCGCGCCACAAGCACGCCGCCCAGAAGTTCAGTATTCATGCCAATCGCTTCAAGACGCGACCAGATACTCTTGCCCGGCACAGCCAGATATGGGCACGTAACCAATCCGACTCGCGGATTTTGAAATTCGCGGGCGACCCGGGACAACAAATCAGGTTCAGCCCATACGTCGCTATCGGACATAACCAGAACTTCGTACTTCGCCTCGCGAACCATACGGTTCAAACTGTACGATTTAGCGTTTGGTATGGTGGACTCACCCGTGACAATCAATCGTGCGCTAACGCGTCCGGCGTATTCGCGGATCAGATTCTCCGCTACCGGCGCCGCCAGATCGCCCGGCGTATGCACCGCCATGACGATTTCGAATTCGGGATATAACTGGTTGAAGCAACTGCGCAGATTGTCTTCAAGACTTTCGTCAATACCACAGAGCGGCCGCAAAATGCTGACTGGAGGCTGGTTGCCTGGCGGTGGTGGCTGCACGGCGTGGTAGCGATAGGCGGCAATGATGACCAGCACGCAATAAACGAGCGCACCTGCCAGCAAAAGTGCCAGCAATCCCGCGACAATTACCATAAGTTCCGCACACTCCCCCGAAATTGAGTCCCTTCAGCCCTCTTTACCGGCTGATTACTGAACAGGAACTTGCCTCCTGAGGCGGCCACCTCGAACAAGTTTTCCGCTCCAGCAAGTTGCTTCAGATGTTCCATCTGTGCTTTGTCGGCTACCAGATAATACCTCGAACCACCCTGCCAGCACCCCAGGAAAACCTCGTCATCAATGAATATCTGAGGCGCTCCGGGAGCATAGGATCCGTACTCCAGGTTATTGGTTCGTCCATTCAGCAGCAGTGCCGTCTGGTCCGCATAAAAAATGACCGATGAAAAAGGATAATACGCTCCATCAACAATCAACTGGCCTTGGGGAGAATTCAACAAAGCCTGTGCCAGCGGCCGGGAAGATAAGTACGGATCAAACACAGTCAGGGCCATTCGGCTGGCGTGGAAGAACATCACCATCATGACCAGCACAGCAAGAAACGAGCGGCGACCGGCCCATACCCAGCAACCTGCGGCACCAATCAGAAAAGCCAGACAGGCCAGCGCAAGCGGCATGCGAAGATAAGCGAACGAACGCAGAGTGAGATCGCCCATGTGCCCCAGCGACAGGGTATAAGCGCTGGGGTGCTGTTCCAGTGCAGATGAAATGTCTCCACTGACATGCACATTGCGGACAGCATAAAGGACTGCCATTCCAATCGCCGCGCCGATAGTTGCGACGACAGCGATGGCACGCGTCGCCAGCCTCGTCCATCGATTGTCCGCTTCCATGGCTGACGACAGCAGAAGAGCCAGCGCCGGATAGATGGGCATGGAGTAATACTCTTGTGTGGTGGAGAACGTAAAAAACAGTAAAAGGAAGCCAACCCAGCAGACTGCCAGCAGGCGCGTACGGTTTGCACGATCGGACGCCGGATCGACGCCGGTCCTCCACGCGATAGCTGAATTTCCCGGCGCCGATCAGGTAGAAGCTCCAGGGAAACAGCCATAGCAGATTTAACAGCCAGAATGTAAGCCGTGGAACCGTGTTGTAGTCGTGAGGATAACGCAGCCCCAGAAAGCGCAACACATGTTCGTTCATGAAGTAAAACCAGAAGAACCCATGATATTCGGCAGGCGAGCTGTGCATGGTGAAGTCAAGATAAGGCGGCATCCTCAAACTGGCCGCCACATGCCAGGGAGCGGCAATCACCAGGAAAATCAGCAATCCGCTGAAAGGGTGAATGCGCTTCCATGTCTCCCGTTGAAAGAGCTGTCGGGTGAAAAGCAGATAGCAAACCAGACCGCCCACGGGAATCACCAGGGCAATCAAGCCCTTAAGCATCACGCCCAACTGCCATGCTGGCGGCCATCAGCGCAGCCCATCGGCGTGGATGAAGTTCGCTTCCGTCGTCATTCATTGCGCGCTGAAATGACCAGAAACAAAGCGTCACACACAGGGTCAACAGGGCGTCGGGAATAAGAATCCGTGTAAAAAGAAACAATCCGACAGACGTCGCCAGCGCCAGTCCGGCATACATGCCGGCTTGCTCGGAAAAAGCCCAACGACCGTAACGAAACGTTACCCAGCAAAGCAGCACGGCGCCCAAAGCAAACGGAATCCTTGCCGCCCAGTCATGCACGCCAAAGATGGTATAGCTCAGGGCAATCAGCCAGTAAGGCAGAGGAGCCTTCTCCATGTACGCCACGCCATCAAGCTGCGGAATAACCCAGTCGCCCGTTTTCAGCATGTTGCGCGCAAGCTGACCATGGGCTGCGTCAACGTCATCCATCAAGCTGGGTGGAGAAATAATGCACCCCACAAACACGATGATGGCGACAGCAATAACGGCAAAATCAGCGAACCATCGTTTTATGCTGTTGTTAATTCGCAGTGGAGTATCAGCCTGCTCTGGACCTGGGAGAATATTCCTTATTGCTGAAATAAGCGCTGCCTCTCGTTCCCATGAACTTCCGGGTTTTGACGAATTCACCGGAGACTTTTGGAATCGTTGTTTCCGCGTCATTATAAACAACGGATTTGTAAATCTCTGTTAAGCCTTGGTCAGGCACGGTCATGTCCTTCCAGGATTTTCGCCAGTCTCAAGTCTTATTGTCCAAGATAGCTGACACGCCACACGCTCTTGGAAACGTCATCGCTCACAAATAGCGATCCATCGTTTCCCACGGCCACTCCAACCGGCCTGCCCCATACTTTGCCGTCCGGCGTAGTGAAGCCGGTCAGGAAATCTTCATAGCTTCCTTCAGCCTTGCCGTTCTTCAGAGGCACTCGCACCACTTCATAGCCATTGCGCCGGCTACGATTCCATGATCCGTGCTCAGCCGCAAAGATGTCTCCCTGAAACTCAGCCGGAAACTGTTTGCCGTTGTAAAAAGTCAGTTCCAGAGACGCGAAGTGCGGTTGCACCAGCACATCCGGGGTGATCACCTTGTCTTTCAATTCCGGATGTTTACCAGCGTGTCTCGGGTCCTGGTGTCCTCCCATGTAGTACCACGGCCATCCGTAAAAGCCACCCTCTTGAACGTGCGTGATGTAGTCCGGCGGGAGGTTGTCACCCAGTTCATCGCGTTCATTGGTGGATGCCCAGAGTTCGCCGGTAACCGGATTAACCGCAATCCCCACGGCATTGCGCAGGCCGGAAGCGTAAATGCGCCTGCCCGATCCATCCGGATTGAACTCCAGAATATCGGCACGTTCTTTTTCTTCGGGATGCGTATCCGAATCGTCGTTGTTCGAGTGCGACCCAACCGACACATACATCTTCTTGTCGTCTTTGGAAAATGCGATATCACGGGTCCAATGGCCGCCGCCGCGCAGCCGTCCGCCACCCGGCAAGTCGGCAATTTTCTGGCTGGCGCCATGTGCTTTGAGGTCGCCGCTGTGATAAGGAAAGCGAACTACAGAATCCGTGTTGCCAACGTAAATCCATTGCGGGTCTTTTCCCGATGGATAAAAGGCAATTCCAAACGGCTGCCGCAGTCCGTTGGCGAAAACCTGTGACTGCTCCGCCTTTCCATCCCTGGTCACACCCCGAAATACTTTGATCTCACCGGTATGGCTTTCCGCGAGAAAGATGTCTCCATTGGGCGCAACGCGAAGAAGGCGAGGATAGTCGAGCTCTGCCGCGTAGAGCTCCACCTTGAAACCGGCTGGCGCCTGCGGCCACGCGTTCGCTGGCCGCGTTGCTTCATCGGGTCCATTGTCCACGGACTTGGTGCTATGTGGCTCGGGTAAATCGGCCAGAGTGATTTTGCGGAAAACGCCGGGCTTTTGCTGGCTGTAGTCAGCAAAAACCTGGCTTCCCGTAATCGGATTCTGCCTTGAACCCGGAGCGCCCGCTTGCGCAGAAACACACACAAAATATCCAGCAATCAAAAGCCTTACCAGATACTTGATTCTTGAGAAAAGACGCGAACATTGCATGAGAGATTGTGACTCCAGTTACTCTGATGGCGGTTAGACCTGCTTATTTGCCCGCAATCTACCCCGATGTACTCTGGGTTAAGAATGGTAAAACTCATCGATTTTACAATTTCCCTTTGACAGCGCTGGTATGTTTGTAGACAGCAACATTTGCCCTGATCCTGTGTTTCTGCAGGAAGCAGAGTCTCCGGGGTTCAAGTAGAGTTCACTCAATGGACGCCGGTTGGATTGGGACATTGGGCACAATGAATTTCGACGGAATGAGGACGAGTATGAAGACCTTCCTCAGATTTAAGTTTCCCCTGGCGATTTTGATCGTTTGTACAGCGGCCTGGATCGTGTTCATGGAAGTGCAGGCCAGTGAAGATTCAGATGAACAGGTAAGTGAGTCTGCCATCTGGGACCCCACTCCTGAAGAAATGGTTCACATCAATCAGAATTGCAACGCGAATACTCCCGGTTACGCGCAATGTTTCATCAAACAGATGTCTGACTTGGGAGCGCCCGATGAGGCTGTGTCCTTCACCCGGCAGTTTGCCGATCAGAATAATGGCGTGGTCGCCGTGCTCCAGGATTTCCGCCCCGTGGATTCAGTTGATCTTGGGTATGCCTACTTCCCTGCCGCCTCGGAGGCCAGGCACGCATGGCTCTTGCTGAACGGCGTCCCCTCTCTCATCAACGTGGACAATCCTGACCTGCTGCCCGAAAGCCAGATGGAAAAAGATCAGCAGTACATCGCGCTGCGTGAAAACCACGCCAGCGCCAGCATGTTATTGGACGATTCGGAGCGAGCACCTGGTACCTCACCGGAAATGACGACTCTCGACAACTCCAATCAACGCTTTGTTGTTCCCTATTCAATTAAAGACGGCTGCCGGACATGCGCTGTATTGGGCCACGCTTACTACAGCTTTGATTTCGATCCGGCGGGCCAGTTGCTGGGCGTGAAGTATGTGAAGTTTGCTGCGGCGAGCACACCGCAATCCCCCGCCGCCAAATAAAGCCCTTCAATGAAAATGCCCGGCTCCGGCCGGGCATTTTACATTCGCAACGTCCATAAATTCCGTTCTCAGACACCAAAAAGATTCAACTCAACTTTCTGATAGTTCTTCTCCTGCGCCCACAGATTGAGTGATGTAGTCGCCAACTCATCCACCACCGGAACGGCACGTCCATCCCTGGTCATGTCGATGGATTTGATATAGGTCTTGCACGTGTCACAGGCATCGATGCGCACATAGTCGATGCCTTCAGCGATAAAGACCGGGAGATTTTCTTTCTTCTCTTCACCGCAGCCCGGACAAACCAGGCGTCTGAAATTCCATTCAGTGGAACATACTGAGCAGATCAGAGACCGTTTCCCGCCGTCACCCTCAGGACGCATCACCGCCACCTGCGGTCGAGCGCCGCAGAATGGGCAAACCCGCGACAGAATGTTCTCCGGGATACCAGATGCCGTATGCGCCAGGAATTCCGCGTAAGGCTGAAGAACTATCTTGGCAAATAACAGGTATTCCGGAGCCACTTCGACGGCGGAAGCTTCATGTTGCCAGACACAGGTAAGAAGTTCCTGCCAGTCTTCAGGCGATATCTTTGTCATCGACTCAGCCGCATCTTTCAGCGGCGCCGATCCAACCCGTTTAATCAGAGTGAGAAGAGGCGCACAAAAAGGAAGCAGGACCGCGATGTTATGGTCCTGCGCAGAGCCAAGCTTTTCGTAGATAGATTTTTGAAAGCGGGCCACATGAGCATAAAACGCCAGCAACTCTGACATGACTGGATGCTTCCGTGAAAGTTCACCTGCCCGCTCAATGCGAAGGTCCCAATACGAAGGTTTCAACGGTCTCCCTTAAAGCTGGTGCTGGAAACGCGAGTACGGTTTTCTTTCACCGCCTTGTCATACCAGAGCCGGTGATGGGTTTTAACCCATGCCGTGGATACGCGACCGAAAATAATGCCGTGCAATCCGCCTGGTACAAAGAAAATGCCCATGTAAACATGAATAATGAACGCGCCGATGGTGGCCAGAGCGCCAACGCAGTGCAGGAATACGATGATTGGCAGCACCCAGTGAGCATTGCGTGGCATCAGTTCAGCGAACCACATGACGACGCCGGTGACGAGCAGCAACAGGCCGCCATAGAGCATGATCCAGTAAAACTGCTTCTGCCCGGAGTTGAAATGACCTGCCGGCGCGACATGAGCATCATCGTTGGTGATGTAAGCCTTGACCGTCTTGCGCCACTCCAGGTCTTCCCTTGTGGTCTTCATGTCGCCGCCCCACAGCTTGTGCATCCACAAGACCCCGGCGACAAATATCAGGCCTACCCATGGGTGCCAGAAGCGAATCGTGGGTCCGCCACCAAGAACATAGGCGAGCCAGTAGAGATAAGGAGTGAATAACGCCAGACCGGAGGCCAGGAGGTAGAGATAACTGATCCCCGCAACCCAGTGGCACATGCGCTCCACCAGTGTGTAGCGAACCACCTCGTTCTCACGAAGATCGGTGCCGTGGCGAACTACAATGTTGCTGCTCATTTGCGGATTCCCCCTTCGCCCAAATCTTCATCCACCTGCTTTGGTCCGTAACGGACGTAATGACCAAACACCGCCGCGATGCCCAGGCCCATGGCTATGCCGCCCAGCCACTTCAGCGGTCCTTTCCACATCGTCACGAAGAAAGGAACTGTCGGATTTTTAGGCAGGCCGCCGTATTTCTCGGGATTGTCCTTGTCATGAAGCACGTAGATAACGTGCGTACCGCCCACTCCTTCAGGATCGTAGACACCTGCGTTCTTGTAGGAAGTGTTCGCGTGCAATTGAGCAGAACGCTTGTTGGCCAGGTCCAGCATGTCTTCCTTGCTGCCAAAGTGCAGGCAGCCCGTGGGACATGACTTGATGCATGCCGGCTCCAGGCCCGCCCCAACGCGGTCAGAGCAGAGGGTGCATTTGTACACCTTCTTAGTGGCCGAGTTGAATTTGGGAATGTTGAATGGGCAACCGGTAACGCAATATTCGCAGCCGATACAGTTCGCCTGATTGAAGTCGACGATGCCGTTCTGATATTGCACGATGGCGCCGTCAGCCGGGCAGGCGGTGAGGCAGCCAGGATCAGCACAGTGCATGCACTGGTCCTTGCGCATCAGCCAGCTCACGGAATTATCGTCATTTACCACTTCATTGAAGCGGATCAGATTCCAGAAGTTCCATGCCGTGTCCGGCATGGTCTGGTAAGTGTTGTCGAAAGTGGTCTCCTGGAAGTCATATCCGTTCCATTCGAGACATGCGACTTCGCAGGCTTTGCAGCCGATGCAAGTGGTGGTATCCACCAGCTTGCATACGTCGTAGTCGCGAGTAGCGCCAAAGTGGTTTTGGCCATCCGATTGACGGTAATCGCCGCCACCCGGAGTGCCGCCACGATGGCCGGATATCTGTTTGATTTCCATTGATCCGTTGCTCATGGCAGCTCCTTAGGCTTTTTCCAGTTTCACCAGGAATCCTTTGAATTCCGGTGTGTATGCGTTGGGGTCAATCACCGTGGGTGAAAGGTTATTGAGGGGGCCGCGATCTGCTTCAGCGCGTCCGTCGCCAATTCCTTTGTATCCCCAGTGAATTGGTATTCCGATCTGATAGGTCTTTTTGCCACCGATCATCATCGGCTTAATACGCCTCGTAACCATGGCCTTGGCGTAATAGCTGCTTCGGGCGCTGCTGACCTTCATCTTCTCGCCGCCTTTAAGACCCATTTCATCTGCAAGTTCGGCAGGAATTTCAATGAAAGGCTCAGGAACAAGCTGCATGTTCACCGGGTTGTTCTTGGTCCAGTAGTGATAATGCTCGGTCAGGCGGTACGTGGTGCAAACGATGTTGTAGCCACCCTGCGTGGTCCCGTACTTGTCCATGTCTGTCTTGAACTTCTTCACCACAGGACTGTTGGACTGGTTGGGGTGAAGCGGGTTCACCAGCGGGCTCTCGATCGGCTCATAGTGCTCAGGGAAAGGCCCATCAGCCAAGCCGGCCAGCGGTACGAACAAGCGTCCGACGCCTTCCGGATTCATGATGAACGGTCCCATATGGTCCGAGGGTTTGGAATCAGCCTTGAAGTCAGGCACATCATTGCCCACCCACTTCTGCGCCGCCTCATTCCACCAGACCTGCTTGCGTGTCGGGTCCCACGGCTTTCCGTTGAGATCGCACGAAGCGCGGTTGTAAAGCACGCGACGATTCGCCGGCCATGACCAGCCCCACTGCGGGTGTATGCCCAGGCCTGAGGGATCGTCGTTATTGCGGCGCTGCGTATTGGAGCCCGACTCCGGCCACGAACCGCAATACAGCCAGTTTCCGCAGGACGTGGTGCCATCGTCTTTCAGCCACGCAAAGCCAGGCAGTTGGTTCCCGGCCTTCCAGTCTGTAGGCGTCTGCTTGTCATCATGCGCATCAACGAAGGTCTTGCCGTTGATCTCTTTGGCTACTTCCGACAGTGAAGGATTGTTCGGGTTGCTGTATTTCCAGTCGGCGTTCAGAATGGCATCAGGGAACTTGCCGCCTTCCTTCTGGTACAGCTCTCTTACCTTAAGGAATATGCGTGCAATGATTTCCTGGTCCAGTTTGGCGTCGCCCGGCGTGGGAACTGCTGCCCACTTCCATTGCAGCCAGCGCGCTGAATTGACGAAAGTCCCATCTTTTTCAGCGAAGCCTGCGCAAGGAAGACGATAGACTTCCGTCTTAATCTGCTTTTTCTCGTCTTCGGTGATTCCCGGCGACTCCCAGAAGCTGCTGGTTTCGTCAGGATAAATTTCGCCGACTACGAGCCAGTCCGCTTTCTTTAACCCGTCAATGTTCTTCTGAGAATTCGGGCCGATGGCAACGCCGTTCATGCCGAAGCTCAGCACACCCTTCACGTTGCCGCGATAGGTAGCATCCCACTGTTCCACCCATGAGTACTTGCGATCGATTTTGGGAAGATAGTGGAAGGCCCAATCGTTTTCCTTCGTGGCAGCGTCGCCGTACATCGCTTTGAGGAAAGAGACCGCAAACTTGGGAGTGTTGGACCAATAGTTGAACGAGTCCCACTCTTTCGGTTTGGAAGCTTTCGGCGTGATGCGTGTGATGTAAGCGTTGAAGTCCGTATCAGCCGGCGTGGGTACCTTTAGATAACCGGGCAGGTTATCAAAGATTCCAGCCATATCGGTTGCGCCCTGGATGTTGGAGTGACCGCGAAGCGCGTTCACGCCGCCGCCGGCACGTCCCACGTTGCCCATCAGCAGCTGGATCATGGCCGCGGTGCGGATAATCTGCGTACCGAAGGTATGCTGGGTCCAGCCGACTGCGTAAATGATGGTGGCGACTTTCTTCATGTCTCCGTCTTTGCGCACGGAGGTAAACATTTCCCACGACTTCTTGCATTGATCAGCAGGAATGCCAGTGATGTTCTCGACAACTTCAGGCGTATACCGCGAGACGTGTTTCTTCAACAACTGGAACACGCACCGCGGGTGCTCAAGAGAAGTGTCATACGCAGTGTTGGGAGGCAGTGCCGGAGCTGCCGGCGCTGCGCCGATCGCACCTTTGGCCGATCCTGGTCCCATGCCCTGCATGCCCTGGCCTTCAGCTCCACGAGGACCGGCAGCTTTCGCGCCGTTCGAAGCTGGATTTCCAGGTGCGGCCTGCTTGGCAGAATCTGCCGTGGCCGGGCCATCACCTGCGGCAATGGCGGCGGCAGCCGTACCCGTCGCGTTTCCGCCCTCTTCATAGTTCCAGGACGAAACGTCATACTTCATCGCCGCTGCGTCAAATCCGGAAAACATACCGTCTTCCGGCAGCTTGAATCCCTTTTTAATGATCAACGCAGCGTTGGTGTAATTCACCAGATACTCTTTGTTGAAGCGGTTATTCTGAATGGCATAGTTGAGCAGTCCAGACAGGAAAGCAATATCTGATCCTGCACGGATCTGGCAGAAAATATCCGCCTGTGAGGCTGTCCGCTGGAAGCGTGGATCAACCACGATTACCTTGGCGTTGCGAACCTTCTTCGCCTCCACTACCCATTTGAAACCGCAAGGATGGTTTTCAGCCGGATTGCCACCCATGATCAACATCATGTCTGTGTTCTTGATGTCAACCCAGCCATTTGTCATTGCGCCGCGTCCGAATGTGGGCCCCAAACTGGAGACCGTTGGACCGTGTCAAACACGGGCCTGGTTTTCCAGGTAGCAGACCCCCAGGCTGCGCATGGTCTTTACGACCAGATAGTTGAATTCGTTGGTATCAGTACAGCCACCGTTGAATGCGATGTTCTCGCAACGATTCACGGTCTTGCCGTCTTTGTCCTTCTCAATAAAGCCGTCGTCGCGCGTCTTCTTGATGTGACGCCCGATCTCTTCATAGGCTTTATCCCAGGAGATGTCTTCCCACTGGGTGGATCCCGGTCGGCGCACTTGCGGCTTCAGCAGCCGGCGCTCGTTCAGAATGTCCTGATAAAGGGATGCGCCCTTCGGGCACAGCGTACCGCGGTTAATGGGATGGTCAGGATCACCTTCCACATGCACCACCTGCGCGGTCACGTTTTTGGCCTTGTCACCCAGCGTATGGATGATCACCCCGCAGCTTACGGAGCAATAAGGACAGGTTGAGCGGGTTTCGGTTGTGCGCGCAATCTTGAGTTCTTTCGCTTGCGCAAGGGCCGGTCTGGCGTCAAATCCTAAAAGTAGCGCTGCTGCTGCGCCGCCGGTTCCAACTTTGAAAAACTCACGTCTAGACAAGCCCATAGTGGTTGCCTCCTCTTGGGCGATCACGGCCGGTGAGTACCTAAACAAAGCACCTGGCGAATTTTTGATGAACGAGCAAAAAAATCCAGCCCAACCATCAGGCTGTTGGGGTTCAAAAATTTGGAGAGAATCTTAGAACCTTCATGCTTGGTTTGTCCATAGGTTTCTTAGAAATAGGTCGCCACCGTCGCATCTTTACGCTCTGATCCCCGAACCTTAAGAGTAAACATGGACGGCATTTCCTTCGATCTCAAACCATTTTGCCATGCGCAAAAAGACCTTTCTATTGTTCTTAAGTATTACAGCGTGCCCTGATGCCCCGGCCAAACACTTCATTGCCCGGTTCCTGTTATCCTTTTGAGTTTCAGGTTGCTGAGAGGATAAAGACAACATGCTGAATATGCAGGGGAAGAATGCAATCGTTTTTGGCGTGGCTAATAAAAGGAGCATCGCCTGGGCCATTGCCCAGAGTCTGAGCGCAGCCGGAGCCAGACTGGCCATCACCTACCAGAATGAACGCATGAAGCAGGAAGCTCATGATCTGATCCAGTCCCTGCCCGGCGCTGAGGCTTTCCAGTGCGATCTTTCCAATGACTCCGAAATTTTCCAGTTATTCGACCAGATCAAGCAAAAATTTGGCCGGCTTGACGCTCTGGCCCACTGCGTTGCTCACGCACAGGCTGAGGACCTGAAAGGCGACTTCCTGAATACCAGCCGTGAAGGATTCAGACTTGCTCATGACGTGAGTGTCTACACACTAATTGCTGTAACCAGAGCTGCCGCTCCTCTCATGACCCAGGGCGGCAGCGTGGTGACGCTCAGCTATCTTGGCGCAGACAGAGTGGTCCCCGGTTACAACGTGATGGGAGTAGCTAAGGCGGCACTAGAGGCCACAGTACGTTATCTTGCCAACAGCGTTGGACCGAAAAAGATTCGCGTGAATGCGATCTCGGCCGGTCCCATCAAAACTCTGGCCGCGCGCGGCGTCGGCGACTTAGGAACCATGATGAAGAACCACGCTGAACACGCGCCACTGAAACGTAATGTCGACGTAAAAGAAGTCGGCGATACGGCCCTGTTCCTCTGTTCTGACCTTGGATCGGGGATCACCGGCGAAACCATCTACGTCGATTGCGGCTACAACATCATGGGCTTTTAATCGCATGTCACGGATCGCGATTCTTGGCGTCTACGTAATCATCGACCTCCTGATCATTGCAGGAGTCATTTACGCGGCCTTCGCGCGCATCCCTGTGCGGCAATTCATGCTGCCGGCAATTCTGCTGTTCGTTCTCAACGGCGGCTGGCTGATTTGGATGACCCTCAAGAAGACTCCGCCAGGCGGAGCTGATTAATTTTGGTTTTCTTCTCTTAATCTCGAGCGTATTTCTTGTTTTAATCTCGAGCGTAAGAGAGAGATCCCTACAGATTCGAATTAATCTCTTGTGAATTGCGAATTGTGATTTATTGATTTGTGACTTGTGATTTTATCTCGAGTGCAGTGAGGAATCCCTGCGTTCGAACGAAAGTGTTTCCCTACGCGAAGGCGAACTAACCAAGTACCAATAACCAACTACCGATTTGCTGCATTCACCACAATCCTTCTCTCATCCCCGCCCAGATGCTCAATCGCAATCTCCACATCACGTTCTTTTGCAAAGCGGGCAAACTTTTCTCCCCACTCGATCAGCAGGATCGTATTCGGCTCCATCAGATCATCGAGCGCCAGAGTGTCAAGTTCCCTTTGCGTATCAATACGATAGAGATCAATGTGATAAAGCATGACTTCCCGGCCGCGATATTCCTGAATCAAAGTAAACGTCGGACTGGTTACGGCCTCAGCTTCCGCTGCGTGAAAATATTCCGCAACGCCTTTCACCATCGTCGTCTTCCCTGCCCCAAGATCACCGCGCAGCAGCACGATGGATCCCGGTTCGATCTCAGCAGCAATCTTGCGGCCAAGTGCGGTGGTTTCTTCAGCAGAATGGGAAGTGAAAATCTTCATCTTTGCAGATAAGCGAATCGAGAATCTTTGTCCCGTGAATCAGCTAATGGCGCTTCCGATGCTCTGAATGATCTGCGTAGCAGACATGGAATACTCACCTGGAGTTCTCGCGCCAGGTCACCGGCCAGCCCGTGCAAGCCGACTGCAATAGCCACGAAAAGGCTATGAAGCTGCACTCGTGCAGAATCAACGCTGCGCTTATTTTCCATAACGCCATTCCAAGCTCCTGGTCGTGAGTCTCATGGAATTTCTGGACCGCCGCACAGACGCCATCTCGGCGAAACATCATGCCCAAAGCTGATTCCAAGCATTCCTTGTCCCGAATATCGCGCCACCAGCGCGGCCACAATCCCGGTCAGAACATCGCCGGCTCCGCCCTTGGCCATGCCGGGATTTCCCGTAACATTCACTACAGCCGATCCGTCAGGACTTGCAATCAGGGTCCGGTGCCCTTTTAAGACCAACATAAGATCATGATCCCGCGCGAAAGTGCGGGCCACATTGAGCCGGTTCACCCTTCTACTTGTGCGGTTCCGACACCACCTAGCAGGCGCGACATCTCTCCGGGATGAGGCGTTAATACGAGGGTCGTTTGAATTTGGCTTCGCCCTCGCCGAGTGTGCCGCTTAGCTCTGTCACGTGTTCGCTGAAAGCGTTCAGCCCATCAGCATCCAAGCACCATCGGGACACGCTTGTGGACGCAACCAGCTTACGAACCAGTCCCGCTGTCTCCGGACTTCGAGAGAGCCCAGGCCCAATGGCCAGACAATCCTTTTCTGCGATCAGTTCCTGTAGCTCGGAAATGCCGCCATCGCCAAAGATCCCTCGCTGGTCTCGGGCAATGCGACAGTCATCAACTCAGGAGCGAAGCCTGCGATGGTCGGCTGCACGGACTTCGCGCTAGCCACGGTCACCAGCCCCGCACCGGCCGCCAAGGCGGCCATCCCCGCCATGGCAGCAGCGCCCGCTTTCCCCACGCGAGCCGCCAATGACTACAACGTGCCCGAATTCGCCTTTGTGCGCATCAGGACTTCTCGAGGGGAATGCCTGGGCCAGTTCGCCGATGGAGAAAACGTCCTGCCCTCCCAGCGGACTTGCTCCAGCACAAGCTCTGCGGGTGAACCAATTTCGACGACGGCCATTGGTCCTTCCGTGGGCCGTCCGAAAACGTGGAATCGCTTCGGCGCTGTAAATGTGATAACTCCATCAGCGACAATGAAATCCCCTGCAGCAGTTCGCCTCACCTGCATCGGCGCTCACACCCGAAGGAACATCCACGGCTAAGACCCAGCCTGTTGCTCGGTTGATCAGAGAAATCGCTTTTGCGGCAATTCCCTTCACAGGCGGGATGAAGCCAGTCCCCAGAATGGCATCCACAATCAGATCGGCATTGAAGCGCGCCTGAACTTCAGCTTTTTCAAAATCCTTCTCTTGCGATATCCACAGCGGCGCAATCGAAAGCTTCTTGAACATCTCCGCCGCATCGCCTCGCAGGTCACCCGCGGCATTGGCCAAAATGATGACGGAGACTTCTTTCCCCGCTTCACTCAGCTTGCGGGCGGCAACAAATCCATCGCCACCGTTATTGCCCTTGCCACAGACCACGCACACGGAATTGAATTCAAAATGCTTTTGCGCGAAGTCCGCCACCGCGCTTCCGGCATTTTCCATCAAGGTGAGCGAAGGCACGCCATACTTCTCGGTAGTCAGGCGGTCAATCTCGCGCATCTCCGCTGCGGTAACAATCTTCACGATGCCGATCCGGATGCGGCCAGATTTTCCAGTTTAGCCAGTTGCTGCGGTTCGCCCATTGCGATGAGATAGTCGCCGGCGCGGATGGAATCTTCTGCTTTGGGATTGAAACGCGTCTCTCCATCCGACCGGCGAATGGCCAGGATCATAATGCCAAAGCGGTGATGAACGCCGGAGCTGCCGACCGTAGCCGTTGACAGCGGTGATCCCTGGCCAATCCTGATCTCTTCAATGATCATCTCCAGCGATCCCGATCGTGAAGTTGCCAGATCCAGAAAATCCAGCACCTTGGGACGAATAAAGCTCTGGGCAATACGATGTCCGGCAGAAGAATAAGGAGAAATCACAACGTCAGCTCCGGCCGTCCTGAGATGCTTTTCTGCACGTTCCTCACTGGCGCGAGCGATGATTTTCAGGCGCGGGTTCAGGCCACGCGCCGTAAGCACCACATAAATATTGGTGGCATCCGTACTGGCGGCGGCCACCATACCCAGCGCGTGTTCAATACCTGCTTCGCGCAGGGTTTTCTCGCTGGCTGCGTCTCCAATATGCACCAGCCATCTCGGGTCCATCCCGGCAGCTATCTTTTCGTCATTCTCAATGATCACAAACGGGCAGGGATTGCGTGCCAACTCATGCGCCACACTCATGCCCACGCGTCCGGCGCCGCAGATAATGTAATGATCTTTCAGGCTGGCCACTTCACGCTGCATACGTCGCCTTCCAAAAACCTTGACCAACTCGAATTCTAGCAAAGCCTGCGTGAGTGCTCCGATCATCACAAACATCAGTGCCACGCCCGCGACGATAAGACCGAGATTGAAAATGCGCCCGCGGTGCGAGAGCTCGTGGACCTCTTGATAACCGATGGTGCTGAGCGTGATCATCACCATATAGAGACTGTCAAACCAGCTCCAGTGCTCAATGTAGTGAAACCCCACTGTGCCCACGACCGTGAGGGCCAGCACAGCGAGTGTGCATATCTTGAGCAGTCGAAAACTTTGCAGGTTCAGCGTAGGCACGGTTTTCTCAAATCCCGATCCCGCAACGCGGGAGAGCGATCCCTATGGCTTTTTCTTACATCCCGATCCCGCAACGCGGGAGAGGGATCCCTATGGCTACGATGATTCTAAGGGCAGCAAAGAATTTGAGCTAAGTTCAAAGCCAGCTGTCGATTGAACTGATAGCGATCCTCACTGCGTTCGGGATTTCAGAAACAACGAGATTCAACGATCGCTTACACAACCAACTATATCTAGACGCCCCGCTGCACACGGCTGTGATGACGTCCATAAGTGAAGTACAACACCATCCCGATCACCAGCCATACAGCAAGGCGGATCCACGTAAGACCGGTCAGGCTGAGCATCATGGCCAGGGAAATCAGAATGCCCATGATCGGCACGAAGGGTACCCAAGGCGTTTTGAACGGACGCGGGAGGTCCGGATTGCGACGGCGAATCAGCCACACGCCGGCGCACACAATCACGAATGCCAGCAATGTTCCAATACTGACCATTTCATCCAGCACGTTGATGGGCAGAGACGCTGCCAGCGCCGCGACAAACGTTCCCACCGTCAGCGAAGATATCCATGGCGTCCGGAACTTTGGGTGCACATTGCTGAACAGCGCCGGCAACAGGCCATCTTTTGACATGGAGAAAAAGACGCGCGATTGGCCAAGCAACATCACCACAATCGTGCTGCTCAGCCCCATGAGGGCGCCGATTTTCACCAGCAGGCTGCCCCATTTGACGCCGGTGGAATCAATGCCCACGGCCAGTGGATCGCGCACATCCAGGTTGTGATATGGGACCAGCCCGGTCAGCACGGCGGCCACCACTATATAGAGGATGGTGCAGATGACCAGCGATCCCAGAATGCCGATTGGCATGTCCTTGGCGGGATCTTTCGCTTCCTGGGCTGCGGTAGATACCGCATCGAATCCGATGTACGCAAAGAAAATGATGCCGGCTGCCCGCAATATGCCCGACCAGCCAAACTGCCCGAACGAGCCGGCATTCGGCGGAATAAAGGGATGCCAGTTCGTGGCTGTAAGGCTGGGATGCTTCATGAGGTAGTTAGCGCCGATCACCACAAAGATGATCAGCACGCAGACCTTCACAATCACAATCCCGGAATTGAAGTTGGCCGATTCCTTGATGCCGATGACCAGGATCACCGTGGCGAGCAGAATCGCCAGAAAGCCAAAAAGATTGAACGTCCCAAAAGTATGTGGAAGAGACGCCGGATCGATTCCAGCGGCCGCCAACTTAGGCATCAGCAGTTTCACCGGTTCCCAGTGATTGTTGTAGTAGATGAATTCGTCCCAGCGCGTACCTGCCAGCGACGCAGGCAATTTGATTCCAAAATCGCCGAGAAGGCTGATGAGATATCCGCTCCAACCGGAAGCCACAGTAGCCGCGCCGAAGGCATATTCCAGCACCAGGTCCCAGCCGATAATCCAGGCAAATATTTCACCCAGCGTTGCGTAGCCATAAGTGTAAGCAGAGCCTGCCACGGGGATGAGTGAAGCAAACTCGGCATAGCAGAGTCCGGCAAACACGCAGCCCAGCGCGGCAAAAATAAAAGACAGAATGATGGCTGGACCGGCATGTTCGGCTGTCGCAGTTCCCGTGATCACGAAAATTCCCGTGCCGATGATCGCTCCAATGCCGAGCGTAATCAGGTTCGTCGGTCCCAGAGCGCGACGCAGGCTGTGCTCGCCGGTTTCATGGGCTTCATCAAGAATCGTTTTCAGCGGTTTGGTGGCAAACAGGTTGGCCATGCGGATCCCTTCGTTCAGGCTCGTTTGAGAATGAGACGTGCTTGATCGCAAAAAAGACTGGCTATTCTAAAACAAAAACCCTCCGCCGTAGCGGAGGGCGTTTATGAATCAGAACAAATGGTTATTTACTTGAAGCTTGGGATTGCAGCGCGGTTGCTGGTCCTTTTTGCACCTTGCTGTGATGGCGTCCGTAGCTGAAATAGATCACCATGCCAATGATCAGCCAGATGACCAGACGAAGCCAGGTGTCGCGGGAAGCGAACGCATCAGCCAGAACGCAGCCAGCATGCCGGCAATGGGAGTAAACGGCACCCATGGCGTCTTGAACGGACGCGGCATGTCCGGACGTTTGCGGCGCAGCACCCAGACGCCGCGCACACACGATTACGAACGCCAGCAGGGTCCCAATGCTGACCAGTTCGCCGAGAATTCCAATCGGAATCAACGCGGCAAAGAAGGCAACGAAGATGCCCACGATGATGGTGGATTTCCAGGGAGTGCGGAATTTCGGATGGATTTCCCCTGCCCACTTCCATAGCAAACCGTCGCGCGACATGGAGTAGAACACGCGCGATTGCCCCAGCAACATTACCAGCATCACGGTGCTAAGACCTGCAGATAGCACCGATGTTCACCAGCAGACTTCCCCACCAGACGCCACCAGAGACATTGCCAACGACAACCGGTGCGGCAACGTTGAGCTGTGTGTAGTGCACCACACCGGTCAGCAGCAGGGAGACGATGATATAAAGGACGGTGCAGACGCCGAGCGATCCCAGAATGCCGATCGGCATGTCTTTCTGCGGGTTCTTGGCTTCCTGCGCGGCGGTGGAAACCGCATCAAATCCAATGTAAGCAAAGAAGACGACGGCGGCGCCGCGCGCAATACCCGACCAGCCATAAATGTCCGTACGTGCCGGTATTGGGCAGGAATGAAAGGCGTCCAGTTGGCTTTGGCCTGCGCCATGTGATGAGAGACGTAGTTGCCGGCGACAGCAATGAAGATGAGAACGGCGGCCAGCTTTACGAATACGATGGCGGAATTGAAATTCGCCGACTCCTTAATGCCGATCACCAGAACGGTGGTGACCATCAGAATACCCAGAAACGCTACCAGGTTGAATATAGCGGTAACGTGCGGCAGTGTGTGCCAATCAATTCCCGAATCCGTAAGGGTCTTTTGAATCGTGTTCAGAGGCATCCATTTGCTCTGATACAAGATCATTTGCGTGCCGGGTACGTTCGTCAGCGTGGGAGGAAGATTGATGCCAAATCCCTGGAAGAATGCAACGATCGTCCCCGCCCATCCTGAGGCAACTGTGGCCGCACCAAACGCATATTCCAGAATCAGGTCCCAACCGATGATCCATGCGAAGATCTCACCCAGAGTGGCGTAGCCGTACGTGTAGGCTGAACCGGCAATCGGAATGAGAGCTGCAAACTCTGCATAGCACAGGCCGGCAAAGACGCATCCGGTTCCGGCAAAAATGTAAGAAAGCACAATTCCGGGGCCGCCATATTGAGCAGCTGCCGCGCCTGTGAGAACGAAAATTCCGGCGCCGATAATTGCGCCGATGCCGAGGGTAATGAGATTGATCGGTCCCAGTGCCCGTTTCAGACTGTGCTCGTTCTCCTCTTTCGATTCGGCGAGCAACACATCCATCGGCTTGGTAGCCAGTAAATTGGCCATGCAGAGATTCTCCTTTGAATTCTTAAACCTGTGCTGGTACAGAATTGCGGCGTGACCAGATCAGGTACACCGGTATTCCCAACAGCACAATAATCAAACCAGGCCATGTATATTGCGGTTTATAGCGCAATAATACGACATCAATAAACAAAGCCATCACAATATAAACAGCAGGCAGAATGGGATAGCCGACGGCGCGATAGGGGCGCTCTGCGTTCGGCTGCGTACGCCGCAAAACGAATAATCCCGCGATGGTCAGAATGTAAAAGACCAGGACAGCAAAGATCACGTAATTGAGTAAATCGTTATAGGTGCCGGAAAGGCACAGAACACAAGTCCAGATACCCTGCACAATCAACGCATTTTTTGGGGTTTTGTGTTTGGGATCAACCTGGCCGGTAGCTTTAAAGAACAGGCCATCTTTGGCCATGGCGTAGTAAACGCGAGCGCCGGAGAGGATGAGTCCGTTACAGCATCCGAACGTGGATATCAGGATGGCGATGGCCATCAGGCCTTCAGCACGTGCGCCAAACATCTGTTGCAATGCAGCTGTTCCCACGCGATCTGAAGTGGCGAACTTGATGCCGCGAGCCATCACGTCTGCGCCGTTGGGATCGCCGTTGAGCGGAAGCACATTCAGATAGATAAAGTTGGCTGCAATGTAGAGCAGGATCACCACACCGGTGCCGATCGCCAGCGATAAAGGCAGGTTGCGTCTGGGGTTTTGCACCTCGCCCGCGGTAAACGTCACGTTATTCCATGCATCGGCGGAAAACAGCGAGCCTACCTGCGCCACTGCCAGGATTGTCAGCACGCCCACAAATGGTCCCACCGCCAGACCGCTGGCGGAGTGGGGAAGGTTCAGCCGCCAAAAATCAGAAAAGTTCGCTGCCACCGCATGGGCGTTGCGCCCGACCAGAATGCCGGCGAATACCAGGGCGGCAAGCGCGGAAACCTTGGCAATGGTGAATACATTTTGCACCAGCGCGCCGGTCTTCAGCCCAAATGTATTCAGGGCTGTTAGAAAGATTACGACGATAATTCCCGACAGGTTCTGGGTGTTGAGCCCCATATCCATGCCGCCAAGAGCGATTCCGAACGGCTGCCACACGCCAACATGGAATGGCCCTATCAGCCAGTGACTCGCAGTGACGGCTGGAAAGAAGTGTCCCAGAAATTTTCCGAAAGCGACGCCCACTGCGGCGATGGTTCCGGTTTGTATCACCAGAAAGAGCGTCCACCCATAGAGAAATCCCCAGAGTGGGCCAAGCGACTCACGTAAATAGACATACTGTCCGCCGGCCTTGGGCATCATCGCCGCCAGTTCGCCATAGGAGAGTGCGCCCACGATCGTCAGAAAGCCGGTAACAACCCAGGCCATGATCAGCAATCCCGGCGAATTGACTTCGCGCGAGATTTCCGCTGACACAATGAAGATGCCAGAGCCGATCATGGAGCCCATGACCAGTGTGGTAGCGCTGGTAAGTCCCAGACCTTTGATCAATTCAGGATTGCTTCCGGTGGACGAGCCGCCGGGTGGCGTCTTGGAGCTTAGCTCTGCAGATGTCGGCATATTTGCTTTGTATGTTTTACCCCAAAACGCGCAGAAAATCCTCAACTGCTTTTGCTGGGGCGTCCAGAAGGTCAGCAATCACGGCCACCGAGTCGGCACCCGCCTCCCTGACCTGTTGCGCGTTCAAGCGCGTGATTCCTCCGATCGCAACTAAGGGCTTCGCTGTAGCCTTTCGCGCGTGGCGGACTCCGTCCAGTCCAATCACGGGATCAGGATTGGCTTTTGAAGCCGTCGCAAAGACCGGGCCCACCGCTATGTAGTCGGTCGGCATTGAGCCGGCTTCTTTGAGCTGTGCGAGATTGTGAGTGGAGAAACCAATGACCCGGGTTCTCCCGTCATTCACCTGGTCGAATATCTTGCGGGCGGTGGCCGGCGAAAGATCGTCCTGCCCAAGGTGGACGCCATCGGCTTCACACCCCAGCGCCAGATCAACCCTGTCATTAATGATAAGTCTTGCACGGTTCAGGGTGAGGCGGCGAAGCTCGCGTGCGTTGCTTAGGAATGTCAGTGCCGATGAATGCTTGTCTCGATATTGAATGATAGTAGCCCCAGCAGTCAGTAGCTCTTCTGCAAAGCGGAGCATGGCGACGATAGGATCAGTCTTCGCGGCAAAGCAGGAAAAATCAAGGATGGGGTAGAGAGGCGAGACGACAATGTCGTTTGAAATGTGCACGGATTTGAAATTCTCAATTCGAAATTTTAAATTTCAAATACCATCAGACCGTCGTCGCGTCGGCAAGCACTCTCGCGCGGTCCTCATTCAGCTTGGCCAGGAAGCGTTCCATGTATTTGGTATCGAAGTTTCCGGCCTGGAAGTCAGGATCGGCCATGATCTGGCGATGGAGCGGAATGGTGGTATGGATTCCCTCCACGATAAACATTTCTAAAGCGCGACGCATGCGCATGATCGCTTCAGCCCGGTCTTTCCCATGGCTGATCAGCTTGGCAATCAGCGAATCATAGTAAGGAGGGATCACACCTTCAGCATACGCGGCGGTATCCACGCGAATACCCAGGCCTCCGGGCGTATGGAAAGTTTTGATCTTGCCCGCGGACGGCGTAAATTTCTCCGGGTGTTCGGCATTGATGCGACACTCAATGGCGTGTCCGCGCTGGCCTTTGCGGTCCAGCCGAGGAATGATCTCTTCCATTTTGTAGCCGCAGGAAAGCAGAATCTGCGACTTCACCAGATCGATGCCAGTTACCATCTCCGTGACAGGATGCTCTACCTGAATGCGCGTGTTCATTTCAATGAAGTGCAGGCTGCCGTCTTCATCCATTAGAAACTCGACCGTGCCGGCATTCACATAACCGATTTCCGAGAGGCACTCAGACAGCTTGGCGCCGATCTGCTGGCGCAACTCTTCCGTGACCTGCAGAGAAGGGGATTCTTCCATCAGCTTCTGGTGGCGGCGCTGGATGCTGCATTCACGCTCACCCAGGCTGATGACCCTGCCAAAATTATCACCCAGCACCTGGAATTCAATATGCCGCGGCCGCTCAATGAACTTCTCCATGTAGAGATTGCCGTTGCCGAACGCAGCGGCAGCTTCGGCCTGCGCGGAGTTGAAGAAATTTTCCAGTTCTTCTTCCTTGCGGATGACGCGCATGCCACGTCCGCCACCGCCCGCAGAGGCCTTTACGATCACCGGGAATCCGATCTGCTGCGCCCACTCCTTCGCTTCGTCGGCGCTGGCGATCACGCCATCTGACCCGGGAAGAATCGGCACATTGGTCTTCTTCATCGCCTGACGCGCCTTTTCCTTTTCGCCCATCAGGCGGATGACTTCCGGCGGCGGTCCAATGAATTTGATGTGGCTGGTTTCGCAGACCTCGGCGAAGTTTGCATTTTCACTCAGCAACCCGTAACCAGGGTGGATGGCATCCACACCGGTGATCTCAGCCGCGCTAATGACAGCAGGAATATTCAGATAGCTTTCTGAAGAGCGTGGTGGACCGATGCAGATGGCCTCGTCGGCAAAGCGTACGTGGAGCGAGTTGCGGTCAGCATCACTGTACACGGCCACTGTCTTCACGCCCAGCTCTTTGCAGGCGCAAATGACGCGTAAGGCAATTTCGCCGCGGTTCGCAATCAATATCTTTTTAAACATTATTTATGTCGCTTCGCTCCAAACCGCTTCTGCACTCTTTTCCGCCATCGAGCCGTTTAGCACTTGTGCCGCGGGCTCGGCGCGACTCCGGCCTCGCCCTTGATAAAACTCACTTGCCGATTCGAATGGCAAAGAGTGGCTGGCCGTACTCCACCGGCTTTCCATTGGATGCGAGCATTTTGACAATTTCACCGGAAGCATCGGATTCGATCTCATTCATGAGCTTCATGGCTTCAATGATGCAAAGCACCTGGCCAGCCGAGACAACGTCGCCAGGTTTGATAAACGGAGGAGCGCCCGGAGCCGGCGACTCATAGTACGTCCCCACAATCGGCGACTTAACAATGTGTAGCTCTTCCTGTGGTTCGGGAGCCGGGACTGCCGGCGCAGGTGGAGCGGCGGGTGGATGTCCCGCTGGCGGTGCGTAAGCAACTGGGGGTGGCATCGCCCCGGAAGGCACTGCCGTGATATGGGAGATCACCGGAGCGGTCAGAGCATCCGCTCCCCGCTTGATTCTGACCTTAACGTCGCCCCGCTCCAACTCAAATTCAGCGATGTCTTTTTCGATCAGGAACTCGATCAGCTCTTTCAGCTCTTTTTGATTCATGAATGTATGTTGATCTCCGGGGCTACAACGTGATCAGGTCTTTCTCTGTCGGGGTCAGCACCTCATGCCCCGTTTGCGTCACCAGAACCATGTCTTCTATGCGAACGCCGCCGTCATCGGGTATGTAGATACCAGGCTCGATCGTTATGACCATTCCCGGTTCCAGCGCAGCCATTTGACCTTTCGCAATCCGAGGCTGCTCATGAATCTCAATTCCCACTCCGTGCCCGGTGGAGTGGGTGAAGAACGCATCGAACCCCGCTTTTTTCAGCACATCGCGACCCGTCTGGTCCACTTTGCCCGCTTCCACGCCCGGCCGGACAGCTGCAATCGAAGCGAGTTGCGCATCCTTTACAGCCTGATACATGCGGCGATGAGCAGCCGAAACAGGCCCCACATGCACGGTACGAGTCATGTCAGAACAGTAACCCGCGAGTATAACACCGTAATCGAGGATAATAAATCCAGAGTCAGGGATGGCCTGCCCTGATGCGCGACCATGCGGCAGAGCGGAACGGCTGCCGGAGGCCACGATGGTGTCAAACGACATCTTTTCAGCGCCTGCACGCCGGGCTTGCAATTCCAGTTCTCCAGCGACGGCGGTCTCGGACACGCCGGGGCGAATGGCCTCGAGCGCGGGTTGAAACAGGCTGGATCCGAGCAACACGGCGGCCCGAATCTGCTCGATTTCGGCCGCGTCCTTGATAAGACGCAGCTGTTCAACCAGTCCGGTAGTAGGCTTGAGTTTGACCTTTCCTTTCAAAGCATGACTCAACTGCTGGAATGTGACGTATTGCAGTTGCTCCGCTTCAAAGCCCAGGATCTTTACCTGGCCCTTAACAGCAGCTTCAGATGCCTCCGTCAACGCCGGCCTTTTGCCTATCACCACGCGCACGCCTGAAACTTCGTCTGCTGCCTGCTGCGTGTACCGGCCATCCGTAAAGAAGGTACAGCGCTGCCCGCGCTGGCCCGCCACCACCAGTAACACTCCTGCACTACCGGTGAATCCGCAAAGATAGCGTATGTTCGGTAAATGCGTCACCAGGAGTGATGGGACTCCAATTTCGCGAAGTCTGGCTGCCAAACGCTTTTGACGCGCTAAGTAATCCATATTCTTTGATTCTAAATGGGCAGAATTACCGGACTCATATGTTCCAGCTTCTCGGCGATGAAGGAAAAAAGAACCCCCAGCCGCAGCTGGGGGTTTTCAAGGAGTGTAGCGCTAGGTTTGGATGATCTTCGGTGTGATGAAGAAGATCAGTTCCTGTGTTGAAGTGTTCACGGTCTGATGCTTAAACAGATTGCCCAGGATCGGAATGCTGCCGAGCAGAGGCACTTGTGCGATGGCCAGGTTGTTCTGTGTCTGGACCACGCCGCCGATTACGACGGTGCCGCCGTCTGCCACCAGCACCTGAGTAGTGGCCTGTTGCTGGTTGAGCGTTGGGTTCAACTGAGCACCGGTGACGCGGGTGAAATCGGGGACCGTATTTTCCACATCAACGTTCAGGAAGATCGTGTTCTCCGCGGTAATCTGCGGGGTCACGCTCAAGCGCAGGAAAGCGTCCACATATTGCACTGTTGGCGGGCCGCCCAACTGCTGATTGGTAACGATAGGAACACGCGTACCCTGTTTGATCAGAGCCAGAATATTGTTCTGTGTGGTGATATGCGGGCGTGACAGGATCTTCAGCAAGCCGCGGCTTTCAGCCATCGTCAGGATGAAGTCAAGCCGGAACCCAAGCGTGGAATTGATAAATTGGATGCCGCTGCTGGGCGCCGATGCTCCCAGGTCAGAGAACAGGGGAATGGTACCGGCGGTGGTTCCCTGAATAAAACGCGGGACGACACCTGTGGGAAAGGTTTCTTTGATTGGACTGTCAGCCGTTGCGCCGCCGACCGCGTTGTTGCCCGATCCATAGCCGAACCCAAGCTGCGTGCCGATATCGCGTGCGAACGTTCTGGTGGAAGCAACTACGCGCGCCTCGATTTCAACTTCAGGAGTCTTGCGATCCAGAGTGCGAAGCAGGGGGTCGATCTTTTCCAGTGCCGCGGGTATATCTTCAATGATCAGAGCATTGCTGCGTGGATCGGCAACAACGTCACCGCGGGGCGAAAGAAATTTCTTGACGATGATGACCGCGTCCTTGGACTGACCGTAGCTCAGGTAACGGGTGATGGTCTGCTTGGGCACCGCGAGAGCTTGAGCATCCTGCTGGGCGCGACGCGCTTCCGCTTCAGTCTTCAACGTTTCCAGCGTTGCAATGCGGAGAACGTTACCCTGGAGCTGGCACTCGAGTCCATTGTTGTTCAGCACGATGGCCAGAGCCTGGTCCCACGGTACGTCATCCAGCACAATGGTTACAGAACCCTTCACGGCCGGGTCAAGAACCACATTCAGTCCGCTGATTTCGTGAATCACACGGAAGAAGTCTTTCAGGTCCAGGTCCTTGAAGTTCATACCGATCGGTTCGCCGTTATAGTGACCGGTGGTGCAGGTGCTCACAGCCGTGGTTGCAACTGGAGCAGCTGTTGCCTGTTGTTGCATCAGCGCCGCATTGATGGCAGTTACCGGAGCGCCGAGTTTTGCGCTGGCTTGGAACGGGGCTTTGTTAACAGATGCCACGTTGGTTGTTTCATGTGAGAAGCGTGATGCCGCTACGTCAGCTTTGGACGGAGTCGGCTCCACCAGTGTCTGTTCTGGTTTCTGGCCTTCAGCAACATCTTTCTTGGGGGAAAACGTCGGATTCACGATCACCAGATTTTGCGCTGGCGCTGCCGGCTTGGCTTCTTCCTGAACAGGGCTGGCTGCTGAGGCGATCGCAACCGGCTTCACAGCAGGCGCAGCCGTTGCAACGGCCACTTCCGTGTTCTCTGTCGGCCGCGTTGGACGGGCGCTGGACCCATCACGCATTTTCAATACCAGCTTGTTGCCTTCCGGAACCACGTCAAAATTCTGCATCGCAGCCAGATCCACAACCACGCGGGTAACAGGCGGTGCCGACTCATAGCGAGCGGCGCGGACTGACTTGATGCCATTGCTGTTGACCGCGATGTCACGCGGGCGTCCGTCCAGCAGCGAGTTCGGAATATCGATGACCAGCCGGTCCGGACCAGTTAGCTTCATGGTCTTGGCCGTGAGAGGACCGTTGCCGCTGATCTCCACGTTCAATCCATCCGTGCCCCGGGAAACTGAGATTCCCTGCACACGAGCAATGGTCGAGGGAGCGCTGGCGTGAACAGCACTGGCCGCGGCCGCAATATCTTCCTTCGAAGGTACGCGAGCCGGCGCTCCGGTGACGTTGAGACGCACGCCCCCTTCTACCTCATTCACGGTTACTTTCGCGCCTTTGATGAGCGCTATCTCAACCCGAGCCACTTCTTCGCCAGATGGCGAGCGGTAGCTCTGAATGCGATAGGAACGCACACCCGGAGCGAAAACGGTGTGGACCTTGGCATCAGGATTGGGAAGCGAAACTCCTGCCAGATCGACCAGGATCAGGTTGTCCGATGGCCGGGACTCGGTATGAGTGAATGTTCCGGTCGCGAGAATGGTGATCTCTCCGGCATTCTCGTGATTTTTCACCAGGACTCCCGACAGTTGCGATGCGGAAGCTGTTGCCATGGTGACCACGGCCAACAGGGTGATTCCTAGCAGTTGTCTTAGCCTCATCTGTTTGTCTCCCCACGTTGCGGTCAATATTTCCGCTGGACGTGCGCGTCTTGATCCCACTGAATCGCAGTGTCAGCCGCGTATCAATGCTTGAATTATTACGTCCCTATCCCACAAATGCTGATCTTGCCCTGCTTGCACCCCATGCCGGTCTAGCTGGTGGGGCTCAATTTCTTTACTACTTCCCTGGCGCTTTCGCGGCCAACTGCGTCCCGTACGAACTCGCGAAAAATGATCGAATCACTGGTGATCTTCTCCACGCTGCCGTTGAAAACCTGATCATTTTCCCGCAGTGTGTAAGTCCGGTGGTTACTGGTTATCACGATCGCCATCATCTTGCCGCTGATGTCGCGGACCGTTCCCTGCAGAATCAATTCCGGAATCGCCAGGCAGCGTTTACCGCTGGTGCAATTGCCGGTTGGAGTTCCACTGCTGACTGCACGAATCGGGCTGATAAATGGATCTCTGCGGCCGGCTGCACCCATCAGCTTGGCTGGACCCTTCTTCTCAAGAGGTGGTGCTGGCACCGTCTTTGACTCCACAACAGAAGCTTTCACGGGCTTGGCAGGCCTGGTCGCCGCAACTTTCTTGGTAGCTGTCGTTTTCGGGATAGTCGCCTTCGGGATAGTCGCCTTCGGCGTAGTCGTCTTGGCTGCAACCTTCTTTGTATCCGGACTGACAGGAGCTTTCTTCGCACCAGGTGCAACGGCTACCGTCTTTGCTGGCGGAGCAGCGTTCGCTGGCTTAACTGGCGTCGCCTGAGTGCCCGGCTTAGTTGCCGCCGTGGACGTAGCTGGCGTCGTGGTGGCTGGTGTCTTCGCGCCCGCTGCAGGCGTGATCGTTCCTGTCTTCACTGTTCCCGGCGCGGTCTTTGTCGCGGGCGCAGCTGTCGCGGGCGAAGCTTTAGTTGCAGGAGCAGTCTTGGTCAGCAGCCGGCTGCTTTGCCGCCGCAGGAGTAGCCTGCCCTTTGGCAGCGGCAGCCGCCGCTTTGCCGGAGTCGGGGACGGGGACGGAACTGCTTTGGGCTGCCCGGCGCCCGTATTACTCTGCCCGATTGCTGCTGCAACCAGCACTGTGGCTATCGCGAAAGTTTTGATCAGCTTCATCGTAGTTCCCTTCACCCCTTCAGTCCCTTCTACTTCGCAGGAGCGGCCGCTGCCGCTGGAGCCTGTCCTGGCTTGGCCGGTGCTGGTGCTGGTGCCGCCTGATCGGCTTCATGACTGAAGAATGTTGTCGCCGTGCAGCTGGCAACCACAGTTTCTCCGGGCGCATACTGGTACGTGCCCTTCACCTTGGAGGGGCTGGTAGTTTTTGTGTTGGACATCTGCAGGTTGTCAATGTTCACGATGCGCTCAAGTTCTGCAACGCGCTGAAAGAAGTTAAGGACCGAGTAATACGGTCCGTCAATGTCAATGGAGAACGGAACATCACTGTAGAACTCATGGTTGGCCACCGGCATGGATGCGTAACGCCGGATTTCAATGCCGGCCGTTGACGCGGTGTCATGCAGCAGGCGGATGAACTGGTCAGCGTCCTTATCATCCGGAACAATCTTCTTCTGGATTTCCATCTGCTGTTGCAGGATCGCCATTTGCCGGTTCAAATCCGCCAATTTTGGCTCGAACTGCCGCAGCTGTTCATTCTCACGGTTCTTGTCCGTGATCTTGGTTTTGATCTCGGCATTGGCCTGTATCTGCGGATTGAGATACACGTAGTAATACGCCACTCCGACAATCAAGGCCGCCAGAACAAGAACTCCCAGGCGCGCTGCAAACGACATTTCACCGAATTTAGCCATATACCAACCGTCCCGACTTACGAATCAGAATTCTTCGTTATGACTTGGATTGCACTTTGCTGGATCTGATAATTTCGCAGATCAGTTCAAACTTGAAGGCCTGCAACTCCTTCACGCTGGAATCCTGCGATGTCTCTTTAATCTCCACAGTCTTGAAAGCGCCGGTCTTGCGGAGATTGGACATTAAGTCCGCTACTGCGTCCGCACTCAGCGCCATGCCGGTGAAATCCAGCGCCTTGCCGTCATCCGTCATGGCATCAAGCCAGACGGCGTCTGTTTTGTTGACGGTATCGGCCACCAGGTTCAACAGATTCATCGGACCTTTTTGCGCTTCCTTGAGTTCGTCAATCACTCTCACACGGCGCTCGAACAGATCAGCTTTACGTTTGCTCGCTTCGTACTTCGCTTTCACGTCTGCCAGGCGCTGGTTTTCCGCGATGGCACGCTGCAGATCTTTCTGCAGCGACTCATGCTGCTTCGTCACCCACATGTAGGAGAACGCCATGGCGGCAAACAGGCCCAGAAACACAATCAACCCAAGGACCATTGAGCTTGAGCCTTCACCGGGCATTGACACCGAGGTGGAAGCGCGCTTACCGCGCGTTTTTCGGGGAACTCCAAGCAGGTTAATGCGAATCATAGGTTTTCAAAGCTCCTGAGTGCCAAACCGACAGCCACGGCCAGCTGTCCGGGATTCTGTTCCAGAATCTCGTTCTCCAGTGAATCGGAAGGAGGAACGATCTGCTTAAACGGATTGAGAATCTCTACCGGCAGTGAGAACTCCTGCCGCAGCGCCTCTACCAGTCCAGGCACCTTGGATGATCCGCCGGCCAGGTAGACACGCTCAATGTGTTCGCCGGAAGCCGTTGCGCGGAAGAAGTCAAACGTCTTCTGAATTTCCAGAACGATGATTTCCGTCACCTGTTGCAGGATGGGTTGTTTGGCGTCCTCGCTGACTGTCCCGATGCGACGGCCCAGTTTGAGCGACTCCGCGTCATCAAAGCTCAGGTCCAGTTCCTTCTGCAACGAATCCGTGTACTGGTTGCCGCCAACGCTCACGTCTCTGGTGAACAGCGGCGTGGTCCCCTTCACGATGTTGATGTTCATTACGCTGGCGCCCAGGTTCAGCAGCGCCACCGTGGAATCCGGCGAAGGGTTGTAGTTGTACTCGTAGCAGTTCTGCAGCGCGAAGGCATCAATGTCCACCACCGACGGCGTTTTACCGGCCAGTGAAAGAACATTGGTGTAATTCAGGATCTTGTCTTTCTTCACTGCCACCAGCAGCACGTCCATCTGCGGGCCCGTATCGCCGGGATTGAGAATTTCGAAATCCAGGTTTACGTCAGAAATGTCGAAAGGAATATGCTGGGAGGCTTCGGTGGTAATGCCTTCGGCAAGTTCGCCTTCCGTCATGGGCTGCACTTTGATGGGCTTCACGATCACCGAGTGTCCGCTCACCGAGGTGGCCACGCTCTTGCTCTTGATATTGTGCTGCGTGAAAATTTTGCTGATCGCGCTGGAGACGCTGCCCGAGTCGACGATCATGGAATCCACCACAATGTCACTGGCCAGAGGTTCCACGCCCAGGTGCGAAACCATGATCTCGCCCTTGGAGCGTTTCAGTTCAATCGCCTTGATGCTGCTGGAACCTATGTCCAATCCGACAATCGATTTACCTGATCCAAACATGCCGTCCGCCTTGTCCTTTTGTCGCCTTAATTCCTGTTCCGAGTTCTATCTACCTACTGCCGCTTTGGCCGCTCTGGGCTTCTTCTTGGCACCGCCCATGTTCATGGTGCTCTTCTGTTCCATCCACTGGTCAAGGATCGTTTTCTTGAATTTCCAGCGATTCCCGAGCTTGAACGCAGGTATCTTTTCCTCGGTCACGTATTTGTACAGCGTGTCAGGACTGACTCCCAGATACTGCGAAGCCTGCCTAATGTTCATCACTTCACGCGAATCTGCCGCCATAAACGTAGCCTCTCCATGGTGGGTTGTTGGCCTCACCAGGGCCTGTGGGGAAATACTCTTTGTCTTCTCGGGGGGAAATCTTGTGGTCGAAGCGAGTTATATCCGGCTTAATTCATGAGGTCAATAGGTAAGTTCCGGTTTCTACCCCTGTTTCCGGTATATCTTTAGGTCTAGTACCTGCTTTTGGCCGATTGGAAATCAAAATCCTGAGGCGCAATGGTTGTAGCACCACAATGCGTAGTGGTATTGATGCAGACGATGCTTGAATTCCCCTGCTTTGTTACTAAGGCCGCATGACTGGCCTAATGGGTTACACCCAAGGTAATTAAGATCAGGGCCTGACCAAGGCCGCGAACGCATGCGTTTTGTCCGGTTTTCTGGGTCATTACTGCCGCAAACTTCCCAGAGTGACCCGGTTTAACACACGCAATCCACGGCCTTGCCGGGCATGAAATCTGGTATTTTCAGAGAGCCTGGCCGGCACTGCAATTAGCAACGCACCCTTTATTCAATTCGCAGAGCCTGTGTTGGTTCAATCCTGCATGCGCGCAAAGCCGGCACAGCGCTTGCAATCAGCGAAGTCAGCAACAGGCTGCCGATCATCGCCGCAAAAACCCCTGGATCAAGTGGACGCGTCCCGTACAGGAGTGACTTGATCAAGGTCCCGGCGGCAAATCCTCCCATCAGACCGAGGACCAGACCTATCGCGACAGGCGTCATTCCATCCACAAGCACCAGGCGCAGCACTTCACCGCGCTGCGCTCCTAACGCCATGCGGATTCCGATTTCCGACGATCGTTGTGTTACCAGGAATGAAAGCACTCCATACAGGCCCACGGCGGCCAGCATCAAGGACAGCACCGCGAATGAAAGCACCAGCGATGCACTGAAACTCTGACTTGCAGTCGCTTTTCCGATCACCTGCTGCAGGGTCAGAACACTGTAGACCGGAAGCTCCGGATTCAGCGCCGAGAGCTGTTTCTGGACGGCATTGGCCATGAGCAGCGGTTCCGCGGTTGTGCGTATCACGATCGTCGCCATCGAATCGAGGTGAGGGTCCCCGCTGAGAATCGCCCGATAAATAATGGCCTTGATGGGCTCTCCAAACACATGCAGAGTGTCACCCACAACTCCTATGATTTCGTAGGTACCAGGCTTGTCGCCCCGGAATGCAATCTTCACGTGTTTGCCCAGCGGTGATTCTCCGGGAAAGAACTGCTCGGCGAATTTCCTGCTCAAAATCACACGGTGTGCGCTTTCCAACCTGTCCTGGTTTTCAAAAACATGTCCGCTCAAAACAGGAATGCCAAGAGCGCTGAAATATCCGGGATCGGCTTTGCGGACTAACGCATTCAGTTCCACGCTTGGTCCCTGGCTCGGATGTTCTGGGATCGTAAAGGTATCGTCGCCTTCATATCCGGCTCCCGGAGCTGTTGAGACAAGTCCCGCGGCCTGCACTCCGGGTAAGGCACGCACCCTCGTCAACAATTCCTCATGGAATGCAGTCACCTTTTCGGCTTTGTCATATTGCTCTTCCGGCAGCCCGTATCTCATGGTCAACACGTTCTGAGTGATGCAGCCCAGGTCAGACGCTTTTAACTGAATAAAACTTCTGAAGAGCAGTCCGGCAGCGATCAACAGGACCACCGTTAGAGCAATTTCTCCCGTCAGGAGCAGTTTCCGCAGAGATGCCCGTGACACGCTTCCGCGGACGGAGCGTGACGAGTCCTGCAACCCTGCGAGGAGTCCTTTGCCGGTGGAAGAGATTGCCGGGATCAGCCCGGATAGCAAGGCTGCAACCATCACGATGGAAACTGAAAATACCAGAACCGTGGCGTCCGTCTTAACTGCATCCGCGCGAGGAAGGTCTTTCCAATGTCCGGCAATCCAGGCTGTTGCGGAGAACGAAAGCAATACTCCAACCGCGCCGCCGGCCGCACAGATCAACAGGCTCTCCGTCAATTGTTCCTGGATAAGCTTTCTTCGGCTGCCGCCCAGGGCGCCGCGAATGGCCACTTCTTTTCTTCGTGCAGCGCTGCGCGCCACCAGAAGATTGGACAGGTTCAGGCAGGCAATCAGCAGCATGCAGCCCACCGCACCCATCAGTACCAGCAGAGGCGTTTTTGCGTCATCCACTACGTCATCAATCAGCGGCCGGCCGAGAACCTCTTCGGCCACCGGTTTGCCCTGGTTTTGCATGTGGATCTGATATTGCAGGGCGCTCACTTCCCTTAACGCTGCCGTCAACTGTCCTTTGTCCTTGATGCGAGCGATCACCATGCTCTGGTGATTGTCATGCTGGTGCAACTCCTGTTCGGTAAACGCCGAGGAATACGGAATCCACAATTTCACGGAAGGGTCAGGATAGGAAAACTGCGCAGGCAAGACGCCCACCACGGTGTATGGTTTCGCGTCCATGCGTATCTGTTTACCGATGATCGTTCGATCGCCGCTGAACCTGCTCTGAAAAAGGCTCCAGGAAAGCATGACTACATCTTCCGCGCCGTCCCGGTCTTCGTCAGGCAGAAAGGTCCGGCCCAGCGCCGGTTCAACTCCCAAAACTGAAAAAAGGTTCCATGAGCCCGCGGCCGCATGCACAACTTCCGGCAATTCACCGTGATCGCCGCTCAAGTTGGCGCCATAGTGGCGCCACGCCGCCATCTCCTGAAAACCGTGGGTTTCATCGCGCCAATCTTTGAAATCAGCGGGAGACACAGGGGAATGACGCCAATTGGCATGCCGAAAATGCTCATACAGCATCACCAGTTTGTCGGCTTCACGAAACGGCAGCGGCTTCAACAGCACTGAGCGAACCACCGTGAACAGCGAAGTGGTTGCTCCAATTCCCAATGCCATCACCAGAATGGCAGTGGCTGAAAAGCCTGGTGTACGCATGAGCGTGCGAACGCCATAGCGCAGATCTCGCCACAATCCTTCAAACCAATGCGCGCTCCACGTGGAGCGAGTGTCCTCGCTAAGCACAGTGGGGTTTCCAAACCGGAGCATCGCCTGTCTGCGCGCCTCTTCCGGAACCATGCCCAGGCTTACGTTCTCGGCAATCTGTTGTTCCAAGTGAAACGCGAGCTCGTCGTTCAGGCGCACCGTTTCGCGCTTGCGCTCGACCAGCGTCAGGAAGAACATCTGCAAACGATGGAACCAGCGCATTTATCACCTCACAGGCTATCAACAACCAGATCAATGGCGGTTGACAGGCGTTTCCAGCTTTCTTTTTCTTTTTCGAGTTTCGCTCTGCCAGGCGCCGTCAATGAATAGAACTTGACCTGCCTCCCGGTCTCACTCTCGCTCCACTTGCCCCGAATCCAGCCCTGCTGTTCAAGCCGGTGCAGCGCCGGATATAACGATCCCTGCTGGACCTGCAATACTTCGTTCGACATCTGCTCAATCCGCTTTGCGATCGCCCATCCGTGCTTAGGCTCGAGTGACAGCGTCTTCATAATCAGCAGGTCCAGGGTCCCCTGCACCAGATCACTTGGTTTTCCCATACTATGATTATCTACAATGACGATTGTAGATAGTCAAGGTGTAGATAGAAGTTTTGACGAATCGTTCGTCCAAAGGTTAGTGGCGGCAAAAAATAAGGGCCTCGGCCCTACGCCGAAGCCCTTGACTCTGGAATTGTGACCAACTCACGCCAGATCGAACAGCAGCACTTCTCCCCCATCTTTTGCACCCGCCAACTGGACCACCTTCTCTTGCGCCAGGGCGGCGCCGTCGCCGGCTTTAAGCTCATTCCCGCCAACATTTACCGTGCCCCGCGTGACCTGCACCCACGCGTAACGTCCTTCATCCAGCTTGTGTTCAACCTGCGTCCCGGCATCAAGTTGGATTGTGTATAGCTGCGCATCCTGTGACAACTGCACCGCACCTTCGCCGGGGTCTGGCGAAGCAATCAACTTTAGCTTGCCCTGTTTCTCTTCCGCCGGAATTTCCTTTTGCTCATACATCGGCTTCAGGCCTTCTTTCTCCGGCAGGATCCATATCTGGTAAAGATGCACGGGTTCGTCTTTCGAATGATTGAACTCGCTGTGGCGTACCCCTGTACCGGCGCTCATTTTCTGTATCTCACCGGGACGGATCACCGAACCTGTTCCCATGCTGTCTTTGTGCTCCAGTGATCCTTCCAGTACATAGGTGATGATTTCCATATCGCGATGTGGATGCGTGGGAAATCCAAACCCCGGCTTGACCCAGTCTTCATTGATCACGCGCAGGCTGCGAAAGCCCATAAATTTTGGATCGTAATAATCAGAAAATGAAAATGAATGATACGTGTCCAGCCACCCATGGTTGGCATGGCCGCGTTCTTTGCCCCGTCGAATCTGAATCATGGCTTCCCTTCCCTCCGCCGCAAGCATGTGCCGCGGCACGGGCCGGATTCGCGCCGGGCCCGTTATTCTCGAATCGACTGTTTAGATGCTTTGATATCAAAATAGTTTCACGTACGCAAGCAGGCGCGGTTTTATTGGGTCTAATCGAGCCCTCAGCTCCTGTGACAGACATTTTCAGGAAGGGCGCGGTGCTATTTTTCGAACTTAAATTCCTGGTGTTTCAGCAAAGGAAGCAGGCTGTTGTAGTCGTCCGTCCACAGGCGAAGGCTGGCGATTTGGTTGATTGGCGCACCAGCTTCAGCGATCTCTTTGCGAGCGAGGAAATCCTGGTCCGCGGTGACCAGGACCCAGTCGGAGCTGTAAGCGCCCACATCGTCATCATCTGGGGACGATACCAGAAGCGAGTGGAGTCCTGCGTGTTCGGCTTCCTCTTGCACCACCGGCGGTAAATTCAGAAACAGGTTGGACACATGTACGGCCAGGATGCCACCGGGATTCAGGTGTCTGAGATAAAGCTGAATGGCTTCGGCCGTGAGCAAGTGGACGGGGATGGCGTCACCGGAGAAGGCATCCACCACCAGCACATCGTAGTGCTGGGGCGGCTCGGCAGCCAGCGAAAGGCGAGCGTCGCCACGAACTACATCGATTTTGGCTCCCGATTCACGGATATAGCTGAAGACATTCCGGGCGATCGGCTCTACCTGGGGATTGATGTCATAGAATCGAATCACATCGCCTTTTTGTCCATAAGCCGCGATTGTTCCCGATCCCAGCCCGATCACTCCAATACGCCGTGGCCTGCCAATGCAGCAGTTATCGATGGCCAGACCAACGCCCGATTCATGGGCATAGTAACTGGTGGGAGTCTTGCGAAGATCGTCACTGAAAATCTGGGTGCCATGCTGGATGGTACCGTGCATCAGCATTCGCGTATAGGTCGGATCGGGCGGTTCCGTGGTCTGCGTGACGCGTAGCGTGCCGTAAAAATTCCGCACCTGCACAATGGCATCTTCTCGATCATGACGGACCTGCACAACGATTAACGCGACCGCCCCAACTATGGCAGCGGCCCAGAATAGTCGCGGGAAGATACCTGATGCCCAGGTAACCACCAGGACCATGACCGCGGTAAATACGAATCCGCAGGCCAGTTCATAGTTACCATTCAGGGTCAATGGAGCAATGATGCCAACCAGGACCGATCCCAGCGCGCCACCACCTGCGATAAGCAGGTAGAAAGAAGTCGCATGTTCGGGCGAAGGACGAAGCCGATAGAGTTCTCCGTGGCACACCACGCATGCAACCAACAAAGTCACACAGTACAAAATGATAGTAATCGTCAGCGGCATACTGAACCGCGTGTCATAGAGAAGATAGCCAAGCATTCCCATGAAAATTGCCAGTAAGACGAGCATGACGTGACGAGGGTACGAACGGGGCCCGTTGAATGCCCAGACAAAGCTGAGCAGATAGGCGATCAGCGGAAGAATCCAAAGAAGCGGGATGGCGGCAACGTTCTGGCTGAGGTGGTTGGTAAACGAACACAACAGAACCGATCCGCAAGCCGGCAGCAGCAGCCACAAGATGCGATCGCGGGTGCCAGGTGTGTCTGCATCAGTACCTGATGGGCTGCCGCCGGAAACAGTTGGAAGCGCAATCGCTGAAGCTATGCGTTCCCGTGCCCGGCTGGCCCGCAGTGAAGCAATGCTGATACAGGCGGTAACGAGCAGAAAGAATCCGGCAAGCCACACTGAGCTTTGCGCCCGCAGGCTGAATTTCGGCTCCACCAGCCACGGATAAACAACCAGGGCCAGCAGCGAACCGAAGTTTGAAAGCGCGAACAGGCGATACGGCGGGACCACATGTCCGGGTGAGCCTGAACTGCCGGTTTGACCTGCGAAGGTGAAACTTCGCGCGAACCACGATTGAAGGAGCGGGTTGGTCGCTGATAAGACCAGAAAAGGCAGACCGATGAGTCCGCTCAGCAACAGGAATACGCTCAGCACGGGGTGCAACGTGGATGCATGCAATTCAGAACGCAGACTGAAGATACTCTGGACCAGGGCAGCGACCAGAAGTCCTGAGTAGACAACGGCCTGAGCCCGCGGACGCAGCCTGGTGGCCATCCAATGTGCCAGCAAATAGCCGCCCAGCAGGGCCGTCTGAAAGAAAACCAGGCAGGTCGTCCAGACCGCGGCCGAGCCTCCCAGCAAAGGCAGTAATTTTTTGCCTGCGATCGGTTCAATGAGAAACAGCAGAAAGCTTCCCAGAAAAATGGCTACGGCAAAGAGGAATGTAAGCAGGGTCATGAGAGCAACCAAGATAGCATGATCCAAGTCAGGCCAGAATCAGGATTGTTCTTCACCGGTGCCGAGTTTACGACAGAGCTTCCCGAGTTGCTCCTGCTCGGCGGGCGATAGGCGGTTCATCACTTCGACGATACGTTGCGAATGCTCAGGGAAGATACGTCCAATGAGCTTGCGGCCGGCGGGCGTGATGCTGGCCAGGACAAAGCGTTTGTCACGGCCCTGCTGCTGTCGTTTCGCCAGTTTACGCTTTTCCAGGTTGTCGATCACCAGCGTCAGATTGCCACTGCTGGTGAGAATGCGCCGCGCCAGATCGCCCAGACAAAGCGGGCCAACATGAAAGAGTGCTTCAAGGACCGCAAACTGGCTGGTTGTGAGGCCTGCTTGATCGAGTCCTTCACGCGAAAATGCCAGGACGGTGTTGGCTGCGCGCGCCAGCTTGACGTAACTGCCCAGGGCCCGCTCTTCTTTAGGACTACCTTTAAAATTTTTACTCATGTCCGCAAGGAACACGAACTTTATCGCAAAAATGCAGCGGAAAGCAAAGCTATAGAGCCAAACCGGACTGATTTTAACAGTCCGGTTTGTCTTTTAGCAGATTGAAACGAGTCCTACTGAATGTCAAACTGTTCCGGATGCAACAACGGGTCTGACTTGACCAGAATCGTTCGCTTGGTCAGGTCCTCCATTTCCTGGACCCACTTGCCGCCACTGGCTTTCAGTGACTTGGCGACCTCAGGGCTTACCCGCAGCATGACGTCACGCTCAAAATGGCGGGACATTTTTCGCATCTCTATGTAGATCTCATTGCACACGGTAGTGACAGATTTGATCATGCCGGTGGCCTGGCATGTGGGGCAAGGCTGTCCCAGGGTCCGTTCCAGCGACTGTTTTACGCGCTTGCGCGTGATGGCAACCAGTCCAAAGTCGTTAAACTGCAGGACCTTGGATGGCGCACGATCGGATTTGAGCGCCTCTTCCAGCGCCTGCATGACTTTCTGGCGGTTCTTGCGTTCATCCATGTCGATGAAATCGATCACAATAATGCCGCCAAGATCGCGGAGCCGGATCTGACGCACGATCTCACGGATCGCGTCCAGGTTGGTCTTTACGATGGTGTCCTCAAGACGGGCGGTCTTGCCAACATACTTGCCGGTGTTGATATCGATAGCGACCAGCGCTTCCGTCTGGTTGATAACGATGTAGCCACCGCTCTTCAGCCAGACTTTTGACTTCAGCGCCTTGTTGACTTCGTCAGTGATGTTGAACTGTTCGAACAGCGGGGTCTCTTTGCTGTAGAGCTTTACGCGGCGCACCAGCGAAGGCTGGAAGCGGCTGACAAAGCGCAGGATGCGTTCGTATTCCTGCTCCGTATCCGCCCAGATGGAAGAGAAGCTGGTGGTGACCTGATCGCGCAGGATACGCTCGACCAGATTGAGGTCATGGTAGATGAGCGCCGGGGCTTTGGACGATTCCGCACGGCCCTTGATCTCCGTCCACAGATTGATGAGGAAGCGGATATCGGCGCGCAGATCATCTTCATTGGCTCCCGCGGCTGCGGTACGCACAATGAAGCCGCCGGTTGAGTCACCGCGTTCGCTGGTTACAATCCGCTTCAGGCGATGCCGTTCCTCTTCAGACGCAATCTTTCTTGAGACGCCCGTGTGGTGCACGGTCGGCATGAATACCAGATAGCGTCCCGGCAGAGCGATGTGACTGGTTATACGAGCGCCCTTCTTGGCAATAGGCTCTTTTGCAATCTGGACCAGAATCTCCTGGCCTTCTTTCAGCAGATCACTGATGGCTGGAAGCTGGCGCTGAGGAGTGTGCGGACGGCGTCCGCGAACACGACGTCCCGGACGACGCTGGTCACCGCGTCCACGCCGGTCATTCGGCCGCCGGTCAGAACGCTGGTGTTGACCACCGCCGGCCGTACGACGCTCCACCTGCGTGCCATCCGCGCCTTCTTCGGTTTGTTCGCTGGCTTCAAATTCATCAACCTCGCCCTCGCCGGCATCGCTGAGCATGAGGGTGGCGGGATGTCCTTCTTCTTCGTCAAAATCGTCATCAGCGTCGTCGCTGTCGTCGCCGTTTTCTTCCAGACCTTCCGCTTCATACTGTCCGGTGGCGTGTTCGTTGATATGCGCATCACGCACGGCTTCCGTGAGCTCACGGCCCATGGGAACAAGGTTTTCTTCTTCCAGTTCTTCGAATTCACCCAGATCAAGATCGTCTTCGTAGGCAGGAAGGTCGCCTTCTTCTTCTTCGATGACTTCTTCTTCCACTACCCCGCGACCACTGGCTTTCCATGGCTGCTCCGCCGGTGTTTCATTTTCCGCGGGTGGAATAGAGACTGGCGCATTGGTGATTGCGGAATCGATTTCTGGCGCCGCTTCCGAGGTCGTCGCTGGTGAGGCTTTCGCCACAGCGGCGGCGTCTGCTGACGCGGCTGGCTGATGATGCTTTTCTGGAGATTGCTGTGTCACGTCGGCTACGTCGACTTCAACTTCGTCAAATTCTTCCACATCGGCATCGTCGCCGGTGAAAACCGGAGTGACCTTCATGGGCGCGAAACGCTCGGCTTCGTGCTTTGCCTGACGGTCACCTTCCAGGTTGTCTTCGTCCTGAAGGGACGAAAGTGCATCAGGCACGGCTGCCACTGCTACGCTTTGCTCATGATGGGCGCTGGCTACCGCCTGATGAGGCACAGGCCCTGCGGAAGCAGCGTCCTGAAGAAAGCCGCGCTCATGTTCATGGGTTGGAGCGTTGTGTTGAGCCAGAGCTTCAGATGGCACGTTTGCGGACGTGTGCGGTTCATCGCCCTTGTACTTGGAAATGGATTCGCCAGGAAGGGTCATGGATCCCGCGGTGAACTGCGAAGGATCAATGGAAAACTCGGTGGACGGACGCGAAGTTCTTACCGGCGTGCTTTGTCTTACCTCTGCCGCGGGATGCGCTGAGGGCGGCTGATATTTGGAAATGGATTCGCCGGGCAGGACGATCGGTTCCAGATCGGCTTCCGGTTCATTGCGATTGCTGTAGCGGCTGTCGCGACGCGGCTCACGATCGTGACGGTCATGACGCGGCGTGTCCTGCCGCTGCGCGTCATTTCGCACATCATGACGTGATTCCGAACGCGATTCCTGCGAAGGTTCAGGACGCGACTCTGGATGATTTTCAGTCGTAGACTCCGCCCGATTTTCCTGTTGTGGAGCCGCAGCTGGGCGCTGTTCTTCCCGATCATAACGTCCGCCCCGGCCACGACGGCGCCTGCGTCCGCGCCATTTTCGGGCGCCCTCGCGATTCTGGCCTTCTTCGCCAGGAGCTTCATCCTGCTCTTCGGCAGACGACTCTTCTCCAGATACTTCATCGCCCATAGTGACGGGAGGAAATGCATCCTGCGCTTCAATGGGACCACGATTTTCGTCTGCGCCAGCCTGTGGGTCAGTAATGACGGGGCGGCTGCGGGAGACTACCTGTTCCAGCCCGTCGGTATCGTCTTCTTCTTCCAGCAGAAAGTCAGAGACGTAAAGGAAAGCGTCGCGTTCCAGGCCAATGTTGACGAAGGCGGATTGCATGCCCGGCAGCACGCGTGTGACACGACCTTTATAGATGGAGCCGGCGAGCGTGTATTCGTTTTCGCGCTCGTAATAGATTTCTGTAAGCAGGTCTTCTTCCACCACCGCGACTTTTGTTTCATGCGGCGTAGAAGAGACAAATAATTCTTTCGACATCGATTTCTCTCCGGGTATTACCCGGCCCGGGAGAAGCGTTCTATTGCGGAGACTGTTTCAAAGACACAAGGCAAAAAGGCTTTGCCGTAGCAATGCCTGCTGCGAGGTGAGTGCGCGGATTCAATCTTGTTTTTAGGCAGCGATGCGTGATTGCCCCTGGGGATGAACCCCGGGTTTGGGCCCCTGCAGACTGCATATGACTTGTTTGAAAAATCTTGGCACCTATCATTTTCCGGGGTAGTGGCCACACTGCGTAAATCGCGGGGCCGTTCCCTGCCCGGTCATGCTCTCTGACTTTACTCTCCGGCTCGCTTCGTGGGCCGGTGCCTTCGTTCCACGTGAAGGCTTACGTTTTGAATTCTTATTCTCAAAGCGCCCCCCAGGGCGCTGTTTCTGGAAACCGTTACGGTCAGTTCACGAACCGGCGCATCCGAATATTCATCACAATCCCCAGCGCCAGAAACATGAACAAGAGTGACGAACCACCGTAGCTCATCAGGGGTAACGGAATTCCGGTGACGGGCATATACCCAACCACCATTCCCGCGTTTACCAGAATGTGGAACAGCAGTACTGCCACCACACCCATCACCACGAACCCTCCGGCACGGTCAGGCGCCGTCTGGGCGTTGTGGACCAAACGCATCAACAGTATAAAGTATAGCAGCAGTAACGCAACTGCTCCCACAAAGCCGTGCTCCTCTGACCACGCAGCAAAGATAAAATCAGTGTGCGGTTCGGGCAGAAAAGCCCCCTGAGTCTGCGATCCACCGCGTATTCCGCGTCCCCAGATACCTCCATGTCCCACGGCAATCTTGGATTGCTCAAGTTGATACCCCGACTTTTGCGAATCGGCCTCGGGATGCATGAACGTAGTCAGGCGCTGTTTCTGATAAGGCTTGAGTCCATAGTGCCAGACGCCCGGGGCCAGCACGCCTGCCACCAGAAGTATCACTGCCGCATGACGAAACTGTATACCACCCAGAAATAATCCCATGAGCGCCACCGGCACGTAGGTCAATGCCGTGCCCATGTCAGGCTGCTTCAACACCAGCAGCATGGGAACCAGCACAATCAGTCCGCCTTTGACCACGTCACTCAGCGAAGCGTCCTGGTCATTCTCTTCACTGAAATATTTGGCCATCGCCAGAATCAGCACCAGTTTCACCCATTCTGAAGGCTGGAAGTGCACGCCTCCAGGTAGTTGAATCCAGCGCCGCGCACCCAGATATTTCTTTCCAAAAAACGCCACCGCCAGCAAAGAGATAAAAGACGCGATATAAAACCAGTGCGCATTTTCCAGCAGGAATTGATGACTGATTTTGCTGACGACAAACATTAACACCATGCCGCCCAGAATCCAGTAGATCTGTTTTACGTAAAGCGGCGTGCCTGTGGTGGCGGCGAATTTTGTTCCGTAGGTACTGCTGTAAATCTCCAGCACTCCCAGCGAGCAGATGATTAGGACAAATGCCAGCAGCAGCCAATCGAAGTCGCGGAACGATTTCATTCTTCACCCGCCGTTCCCACTGCAAGGGTCAGGTTCGGCTTTCTGACTTCAACTCGATGCACTGGCGACAACTTCGCCGGCGGCATTTTTACCAGCAGGGTTCCTCCCTGAAGGTGGTCCCCGCTATTACCGTCAGCGGAAGCGTTCGCCTGGGCGGCTGCTCCCTCATGCTCATCCGCGGGCGAAGGCGTGTTCCATACTCCACCGATCGGCACCGCGCCCGGATCCGCTTTGTCACTGAACAACATAGGATTATTGCGCAGTTTCCGTTGCTTCTCCACGTAAGCCTTGACCACCTGCGCTGCCAGACGCGCAGCCAGTTTGCCGTGTTCGCCGCCTTCAAACAGAACCGCAACCACAATCTCCGGATTGCGGCGCGGTGTTACTCCCACAAACCAGCTGTTGTCATTGAACTGTTTGGCGTCGCCTCCACGATTTTTGCGGAAGGCGTTGCTCACTACCTGAGCGCTTCCGGTCTTACCCGCAAAATCAATGCCCTGCAGGTGAGCACTGTATGCAGTGCCCCCCATCGGCACCTCGGGGGACGGGGGCGTTACCACGCCCGCCATTGCATTGGTGATGGTCACCCAGCTGTCCGGATCAATAGGGACCTTCACCGAGTCAGGGAGGTTGGAGGCAGCAATCGTTCGGTACTCCGGGGGAAGGTCTTCAGGATTAACCACGTGCGGACGGTAGAGCATCCCGCCACTTGCAATGCCACCGATGGCACGAGCAAGCTGAATTGGCGTGGTTGCCACAGCTCCCTGGCCAATACCCACGGAAATTGCTTCGGAAACAATCCACTTTTGGTGGAAGGTCTTCATCTTCCACTCTTCTGACGGCATGGTGCCGCTGACTTCATTTGGAAGATCGATCCCGGTCTTCTTGCCTAATCCGAGCGCACTCGCCCATTTCGCGATTCGTTCTATACCAAGCCGTTCCGCCAGGGTGTAAAAGAAAACGTCGCAAGACTGATAAATGCCCTTGGTAAGATCCACGGCCCCGTGGACGCGATGTTCGGCTGCTACCCAGCACTTAAAGTAACGACCATAAAACGTTCCGCCGCCGGGGCAGTTCACATGCAGGTTTTGCGCAATTCCTTCCTGCGTTCCGGCAACTGACATGATGATCTTGAAGACCGATCCCGGCGCAAGCTGCGCCTGAATCGCCTTGTTCAGCAGCGGGTGATTTGGATCAGTGCTCAGCTTGTTCCATTCGTCGCGGGAGATGCGTACGGCGAAATCGTTAGGATTGAATGTTGGGCGGCTAACCATGGCCAGAATCTCACCGTTGCGAGGATCCATGGCGACAACCGCGCCGTTCTTCCCGTCCAGTGCCTGCTCGGCCGCTTTCTGAACATCAATGTCGATGGTCAGCTTAAGTTTGTGTCCGGGCTCGGCGGGGATATTCGCATCCTTGGGACGGCCGACTTCCTTGCCTTTGCTATCGACCAGTACGCGGCGCGAGCCATCTTTGCCCATCAGATAATCGTTATAAAAAAGTTCAACGCCGGATTGGCCCACAATGTCGCCCTTCTGATAAAGCTCGAATCGCGACGTGTTGAGCATGTCTTCACTGACTTCACCCACGTATCCAATCAAATGCGCCATGAACCCGTTTTCCGGATAGAGACGCCGATGCACCATCAAAGTTTCCAGCTCAGGAAATTCATCGCGATGCGATTCAATGAAGGCGCGCTCGTCCGGCGTGATGTCGTCTTTGATGATGATGGGTTCAAAGGCCGGCTTGCGCGCAAGCTGATAACGGCGGACCTTTTCGCGAATTTCTTCCGGAGGAATGTGCAGCCCGTCACCGATCCTCGCAGCGTCAGCGTTCAGGTCGCGCAGCTGATCGCGGAGAAGCAGAGCGGAAAATGATGGATAGTTGTCGACGATAATCTGTCCGTCACGGTCGAGCAATTTACCCCGCGGCGCCAGAATGGGGACCTTGCGTATGCGGTTCTGTTCCGCGCGCGAAAGATACTCATCACTCTTGCGCACCTGGAGGGTCCAGAGACCGTACGAGAGCACAAGAAAAATCACAAGGATGACGTACTGTACAACCGTGAGTTTCAGCGGCGGTATTTTTTCTTCGCGACCGGACATACCTGTTTGGTTCTGCCATCTTCCAGCAGAACTCTTGTTTTAAATTGGCTGAAGGGGCCCTGTGATTAGAGTACCGCATTTCACACAAAAGCAGAGTAGGTCTAAGACCCGATCCTGGTTACTGAAGGGCTTAGTTCCACTACGCTAGCTCTACCGCGGACCCAGGCTTACCGGGTCAGGGGCGCTGCTTCATGCGATCAAAAAGGGCAAAAAGCACCACAGCAAGGAGCGCGTTGGCCAATGCCGCCACCAGGGTATGTGACCACAAGAAGGGCTCATTGGCTCCCACCAGCGCCAGCGCAATCACGACATAGACAATGCGGTGGACCAGATAAAAGACAAAGGTCATCAGGAACCGCGAACCAGGATTATCCACGTCCAGCTTTACACCGAGCGAGGATGCCAGATACCCAACGATGGTCTTGGCGATCCCGTTCAACCCAATCGGGGAACCAGCCAGGGCGTCCTGGACTGTTCCGATCAAAGCGCCGGTAAAGATGCCCGGTATGGGACGGCGCCGCGCCACGGCAAAGAAGATTGTTACCAGCAACGGAAGATCAAAAACCCTGATGAACGGAAGCTGGCGGCTGAAGGAAACCTGAACGAAGATGGCAGCCAGCGGAACCAGAATCGAGGCTGCCCAGCCAAACCGGTGAACTTCAATTTCCTCACGAGATGTCAGCGAAACGGAGGCGTAACTCATCGCGGCGGCTTCTCCGTTTCCGACGTCGGAGTTTGTGTATCCGGCGGCTTGCTTTCCGGCTGGTCGGTAGCTGCCGGCGTTGGCGTGGCTTCTGCTTTTGGCTTCTTCACTGGCGGCTTGGGCTTTGGCGTTGGGCTCGGCGACGCCACCGGCAATCCGTCAGGATTGGTGGCCGTCCCTGTTGGTTTCACCCCCACAGTTTTCGGCGCAGTCGTTTTCGGAGCTGCGGGAGTTGGTGAAGCCGGATTTGCGGAAGCGGGCTTCGGCGGCGAATTTGTGCCGACGGCCGGCGCATTGCTGCTTGGTGAGGTGGCTTGCTTGCCTGGGCCAGATACCGGCGTGGCTGATGGTTGTGCGCTCGCCGGCGTGGCCGATGGTTTTGCACTCGCCGGCGTGGCCGATGGTTTTGCACTCAAAGGCACAGCCGCAACGGGTGATGGACTGGCTACCGGTTTCGCGGAGCCTGCTTTGTTCGCAGCGTCCTTGGCAGCAGCATCCGGTTTGTTCACACTGGGAAGACGCTGGGCCAGGATATCCGCAGCGCGGACCTGATTTGTTCCTGCGGCAAGATTCGGAAGCTCTTCAGCGCTTTTGGTCACAACCAAAACTTCTTCGAGCCGGGCCAGGTCGGCAGCGGGCTTGATCTTGATGGCAAGAAACGGATCATTGTCGTGGTCCGGAGATACGCTTGAGACCGTGCCAACGGGTACACCCTTGGGATAAATGCGGTCGCCACCGCTGGTAATGACCTGTTCGCCAACCTGGATGCTCTCATCCGACATCACGTCCCACACCCGCAGTTCACCCAGAGGTGAACCGCGAAGTATGCCTTGCAAGCGTGAGCCCTGCAGAATGACACCCGCGCCGCTATCACGATCATTGATCAGGAGCACTTGCGAACTAAGCGGACCTACCTCTTTTATCTTGCCGACTATTCCGTCCGGCGTGATCACGGCCATGTCCACCTTCAAGTGATCGTTGGAGCCCTTGTCAATGGTGATTAACCGAGACAGCTCCGTGCCGCTGGTGGCAATGACCTGTGCCGCCATGATCTGGCCCACATAATTCTGTTTGAATCCAAGAAGAGCCTGAAGTCGCTGCGCCTGTTCAGCATCCTGCTTGTAGCGGACCTGCTCCAGCTTCAGGCGCGCCACTTCGTCCTTGAGTTCGCGATTTTCTTTGCGCGCGTTATGGAGATCAACGTAGTTACTCCAGTTGCGCCGGAAAAAATGTCCGGTCGAGACAACGGCCCTTTCGAAAGGCGTGATGGCTGTGACCGTCCAAACCCGAATCAGGCGTGTGCCTCCGGAATTTGCCGACGCGTGCTGGCCTTCGCGCTTGACCTGCGTCGCCAGTGCGACCACCTGAACAAACAGGATGGCCATCAGGACGAGCGGGTTTTTGTACCGGATAAAGAAATTTTCCATGCTTTAACGAGGAGGGTCGGTGCCTGTGCTTTCGCGGTTGCAAGCGCTGGCGGGGGCGGACCTGTCAAATCCGCCCCGCATACGCTTAGTCGATCGAAATCTTCCGCAACAACTTGAAATCGCTGAGCATTTTCCCGGTGCCCAGTACCACGCTGGCCAGCGGATCGTCGGCGATGGAAACCGGCAGACCGGTTTCTTCGCGAATGCGTTTATCAAGGTTCTTCAACAGTGCGCCGCCGCCGGTGAGAACAATGCCGCGATCACTGATGTCGGCGCTCAACTCAGGAGGCGTACGTTCTAGAGCAACGCGGATCGCGTTCATGATGGTGCTGATGCATTCGGAAAGTGCTTCACGAATTTCGCTGTCATCAATGGTGATGGTCTTGGGCACGCCTTCAATCAGGTTGCGGCCCTTGATCTCCATGGTGAGCGGCTTGTCCAGAGGATAAGCCGAGCCAATTTCAATCTTGATGGTTTCGGCCGTGCGTTCGCCAATCAGCAAATTGTATTTGCGTTTGAGGTAATTCATGATGGATTCATCCATCTGATTACCAGCCATACGCACCGAGCGCGAGTACACGATACCGCTCAGCGAGATGACGGCGATGTCCGTAGTACCGCCGCCGATGTCAACCACCATGTTGCCGCTGGGCTCGGTAATGGGCAGACCCGCTCCAATGGCCGCGACCATGGCCTGTTCCACAAGATGGACTTCACTGGCCTTGGCGCGGTAGGCAGAGTCCATGACGGCGCGCTTTTCCACCTGCGTGATCTCTGAAGGCACGCCGATGACGATACGCGGATGCACCAGCATCTTGCGGTTATGCGCCTTCTGGATGAAGTAGTTCAACATTTTTTCCGTGACCTTGAAGTCGGCGATCACGCCGTCCTTCATCGGCTTGATGGCCACAATGTTGCCCGGAGTACGTCCCAGCATCTCCTTGGCTTCTTTTCCCACGGCTTCCACTTCACCGGTGTTCTTGTTAATGGCCACGATGGAAGGCTCGTTGACCACGATGCCTTTGCCTTTGGCATATACCAGTGTGTTGGCCGTTCCCAGATCAATGGCAAGATCGCTGGAGAACATGCTGAACAGCGAGCGCAAATTGTGAATGCGCGAATTTTCTGATTTAAAACCGTTAGACGACATACCCGCTTCTTTCTTCTTAACTTTTACCGAATTCTCTTCGCCACCGAGGTGGGCCTGGGGACGGTGGGCGCCAATCGTCTCTCCCAGAAAAGACCGACCGTGCTTACCTCAAGGACCTGTGTGGGAACATACTACTTTCAAACAAAACTGACATCGTGGCAATAAGGATTTTACTGGATATTCACCGTCTTCGGGACGATGTTGTACCCGCCTTTAGTGTTCTGTGCCGTAATAGTAATCAAGTTCTCGCCCAGCGGCAGAGAGTTGGTGAAGTGGCTGAACTTCCCTTCCGGACCAACCAGCGCCTCCTGGCCATTTACCATCACGCGAGCACCTGGCTCCGTGTGCCCGCGAATTTCAAAAATCTTACCGTGCTGTATCAGGCTATCAACCTCAAGCACAATGGTGGCCCCGGCATCGCCTTTCTGCACCACGCGCACAAAATTGATGGGGCTGGCCAGTGATTCGCGCCCATTTTCACCCACTGACTGGACCGCCCAGTAATAATCACCGGGCTCCAGATTTTTCACATACTCCGTGTGCGGCCAGTTCCGTTCGTCAGCCACCATGCTGCCCTTGAGGAACTGATTGCGGGAAATCCTGATGTGATAGCCGTGAGCGCCTGATTCCGCCGCCCAGGCGAAGGTCACGCCTTTACTCTTGGGATCAAGCCGCCTGGTGTCCTTGTCGCGAGGGTCAACCAGCTGGGGCGGTCCGATGAGTTTCGATTTCACGATTTCCGAGGAGTCGGAGGGGAAACTGGCCTTTTCGTTGTCTCCAAGGTGTTCGCTGAGTGCTCCGCGGTTCACATCCGCACCACCGTGCTTCACGGTAAGATCCTGCTGATTGGTTGTGGGATCGCTGGATGCCTGGGCACTGGTGTCCGGAGCAAAAGTTGCGGTGGCATCTCCCACGTTGATTTGAGACTTTGAACCCCTGCTCATGGCATTGGGAGTAGCCAGATCCACTGTTCCAGTGGTCAACTTCACGGCTACTCGTGTGTCAGAGCTGGCAGTAACTGAATTCTCCTGGATCACGATCAGAGAATCGGGCTTAACCGTATAGCTGGTACCGTCAGTAAAGACGACCTTGGCGATGCCTTCGCCTGTGGTCTGGATGGCATCATTGTGTTCCAGCGTCACGTTGTAGTCGGCGTTGACCCAGGTGTTGCTGCTGGCCTTTCTCACCCGTACCGCTCCATCGATGTTTGTGAAGTGCGCCTGCTGTGGACCCGGATCAATGGTGATCCCGCCTCCGCCGGAGCCGATGCCCACCTTCATCAACAGCTTTTCCATACTGGACTCACCGGCTGAAACGACACGATCGGTGGTTTCAGGGAAAGCAAAGTACATCACGGCAAGCGCTACCCCAAATACGCCCAGAATGCCCATCAGCACGCTGCGATAGGTGATGGTTACGTAGGAAATCTGGAAGGCGGATTTTCTATTTTGCGCCACGTGGTGCCGATTGACGGGGAAGTTGTCTTGTAATGGCTACAGAGTACCACAAGTTAGCGGCATCTCAGGACACATGGACCCACGCCCTAAGGTGTTCCTGCCAATCTGCCGTGAGTACACCAACCCTTGTCATTTCAGCAAAATAAAGCAAATACCCACTGGACTGGAATAACGGGGCTGGTTCCCTCAAAAAAGCGAAAGGCCAGTGTCCTATGAGGAGAGCTGTTGGGACACTGCTCTGTTCAAAAAGGAGGCCGCGATTTCTTGCTGGGTTCTGAACCATCGCGTTCAGATTCGGACCCAACAGGATATCGCGGCCGGATTCAACCTAGCCTATGCTAAATCGAGGCCTGTGCTAGATCGAGCTCATGTTGGACAGGAACTCAGCATTGGAGCGAGTCTTGCCCAGTTTGTCGATCAGCAATTCCATGGCTTCGACAGGTGAGAGCGGGTTCAGTACCTTGCGCAGCACCCATATGCGAGCCAGATCTTCTTTCGGAATCAGCAGTTCCTCTTTTCGCGTACCGGAACGCTGAATGTCGATGGCCGGGAACACGCGCTTATCCACCAACTTGCGGTCCAGGATGATTTCCATGTTGCCGGTGCCTTTGAATTCTTCAAAGATCACATCATCCATGCGCGAACCGGTTTCAACCAGGGCGGTGGCGATGATGGTCAAAGATCCGCCTTCTTCAATGTTGCGGGCAGCGCCGAAGAAACGCTTTGGCCGCTGAAGAGCGTTGGAATCCACACCGCCGGAGAGCACTTTGCCGGAAGGCGGAACAATGGTGTTGTAAGCTCGCGCGAGTCGCGTAATCGAGTCAAGCAGGATAACCACGTCACGCTTGTGTTCCACCAGGCGCTTGGCTTTCTCAATCACCATCTCCGCCACCTGTACGTGCCGGGCGGCGGGTTCGTCAAAGGTGGAGGAAATGACCTCGCCTTTTACCGAGCGCTGCATGTCCGTCACTTCTTCCGGGCGCTCATCAATCAGCAGAACTATCAGTACGACTTCCGGATGATTGGTGGTGATGGAGTTGGCCACGTTCTGCAACAGCATGGTCTTACCGGTGCGGGGCGGAGCGACAATCAAGCCGCGCTGGCCTTTGCCCACCGGAGTGAGCAGGTCCATCACGCGGGCGCTCACGTTCTCACGCACAGTCTCAAGTTTCAGGCGCTCCTGGGGATAAAGAGGCGTGAGGTTATCAAACAGAATCTTGTTACGAGCTTCTTCAGGCGATTCGAAATTGACCGCCTCGATCTTCACCAGAGCAAAATATTTTTCGCCTTCGTGGGGCGGACGAACCTGGCCGCTGATGGTGTCGCCGGTTTTAAGGTCGAATTTGCGGATCTGAGAGGGCGAGACGTAGATATCGTCAGGTCCGGGAAGGTAGTTGTAATCAGGGGAGCGGAGGAAGCCGTAGCCGTCAGGCAGTATTTCCAATACGCCTTCGGCAAAAATATGGCCTTCTTTTTCACTCTGAGCCTGCAGGATTTTGAAGATGAGGTCCTGCTTGCGAAGACCGCTGGCGCCAGGCAGGTCAAGGGTGCGCGCGATCTTGGTAAGCTCGGTGATATTTTTTTCTTTGAGTTCCGCAATTGTCATTTGTCACCTACGGGATTTTTCTTGAAAGATTTCAGGAAGGATTTTGTGAACGCTGGGTCTCAGCAGGCGAGAGATACAACCTCAGGTCTAACCTGAGGACCCGCCAGACGGCCAGGTCCGGCGGGATTTCAGGAAAGAGTATTATGCAGCGCGACGCTGCGGTTCCGCAACTTTGACGCTGGGTACGTTGATAACGGTATCGGTCTCGTCGGCATCACCCACACGCACAAAAACGTCATTCATAGTCTCTTGAATTCGAGTATTGGGCTTGTGGAATTTCCGCGTCGCCTTGGAGACCAGCTGGCACAAAAGATAGCGGTTTTGCACGGTCGAGAGCGCGTCATGGATGAGGTTTGAACGCATCATTTTCTCCTTCTAGATTTCAATAATTGCTATAAATTCAATAACTTATAAGTACAGGTCACACATGCAGAGCACATCTTGCAATAGTACGTAGTGCCCAGAGCGGCAGGCACAACACCATTTTTGATGGGAATTACCAGAGACCCTTATGCGATATATAGACGCAACTTATGCGTATTGCGTTGCAAAAAAATCTTAATCTTTGTTAAAGCGGCTGGTTCCCGGAAAGAATCAAGGTTCGCTGCGACGCTCACTTGGAATGCTCTACGGTAAAGGCAAATGTCAATTGCGTCAAGATTTTTTTCATCGTTTTTGTTGCTGTAAGTCCTTTAATATCTTCATGTAAATATACATATGCCAATGTTTAGCCAGCCGGGCCCTGAACTTTAATTTAAGAGGCAATATGAGCGATCCACGTTATCCCATCGGTCCTTTTACCCCTGATCCCACCCCAACGCCCGAAAGCAGGAACCATCATTTGGAGCAAATTGCCTCCCTGCCGGCCAGGTTTCGCCGGGCCCTTGCCGGCCTGGACCAAAAACAACTCGACACTCCTTACCGGGAAGGCGGGTGGACGGTCCGGCAGCTTGCACACCACGTTCCGGATAGCCACATGAACGCCTACGTCCGATTTAAACTGGCATTGACCGAAAATATTCCCACCATTAAGCCGTACGAAGAGGCAGCATGGGCACGGCTGAAAGATTCGGAAGTGACATCGATTGAAGTCTCACTCGCGCTCCTGGATGCGCTCCATATACGCTGGGTGAATCTGCTCCGCGGCATGCGTGCCGATGACTTCCAACGCAAACTGAACCATCCAGAATCAGGTGTACAAACCCTGGACCGTTTGCTGGCGCTTTACAGCTGGCATGGCAATCATCATCTCGCTCATATCACGGGATTGCGGGAACGGATGAAGTGGTGAAAACCTTACCGCAGATCAAGGCGGACTTTCTCTCAGGGTCGCCAGCTAACTCTTCTTGCGTGGCCTTCGGACCAGTTCACCACCACAGTTCGGGCAGACGGTCTCCATCGCGGTTGCACACGCCGCACAGAACGTACATTCAAAGGTGCAGATAAACGCAACACCCGCTGGCGCGAGTGTCTGGTGACACTTTTCGCATTGCGTTTTCATCTGAAGCGTCATTGGGCTGTTCTAGCGGCTGCCGCGATTTGAAGAGTTTCCCAGAAACCAGCGCTGCCATTTCTGGGGAAGGAATCCCAGACGCGCAGCGGACGTTCCCAGCAGTAGCAGACGGATCGATAGTCCAACAACTACGACCACAATGGCAATCACTATGCTTGTTGAAGTCATGACGACAAGTTAATTCTACGCCTGCCCGATATGTCGCGCCAGGATGAAAGCCTGGCTTCAACTAATCGTGTTTCAACAAGTCGCGCTTACCGAATTCTGATGTTCTCCAGGTACTGGCTGGTAAAGTCGGTCATCTCGCCAACTTTTTTTCCAGGTGCAGGCAGCAGACGTGCCGACAGCGGCTTATGCCACTTCACGGAGAGACTGGCGACATCGGCAATGATGTTTTCCAGTTCCTGCGATGAAACGTCGCCTGGCAGCGGAATTGCATCTAGTCCAGCGCTGCACACCGCGGAATACGAAAGCAAAGCATCACGATTGATTCTTCCCGCCTCCCATCGCCGGGCGAGCGCTGAATCCTCCAGCACGGGAAGCATAAGGCCGCTGTAACCGGTTTGCAGAACAGGGATGCGCTTCAATGCGGACGTAATGGTGTACGTCACGCTCAAGGTACCCGGCGAACCAATGGGCCCTCTCAGGAGTGCCTCAATCGCGGCGCCAATGGAGACATCTTTCAGCGGAACCGGCGTGAGATCAATGCCAAAGTAGGTAAACCCGGTCTGCTTTTCCATCTGGCGGGCAATCTTCTCAACCTGCGCGGCCTCGGCCCCGAGTTTGGCTGTAAGCTGCTCACCCGCGGCCACCAGATCTCCACCCGCCGACGAAAAAACCTGGTTCACGATGCCGGCCGATTCCAGTCCGATGGCAAAGCCTCGCTGAGGGCTTTGCGCGGACGAAACCGGAAAAAACGGAGCGTTCGTGGGAGCGAATGAACCTGAGGCGAAACGAAAGTTCCCTTCTCCCCGGTCAGTATGATCTTCAAGATATTTGATTGCGCGAGCAGCGGCGTGAATTCCGTTCCAGTGGATTCCCGATGCATCACCGACCACCACAAAGCCATTGATGGTCTGTGTGCCGGCGATGATCTGCGCCAGCAGCTCAGCCTCCGTAGGATCGTCAGAATCGCGCAGCATCGCCGGGCCAATGTCCGGAGTAAATCCTTCCTGCTGGGCCAGCTTGTCATAGTCACGAAAGAAACTCAGCGCCTGTGCGGGAGACAGGCCACGCACGATCTGCGTAAACGGCTGTGTGCTGATGCGGATGGTCTCCACTTCATAGCCCGCGCCAATCAACTGGTCCTGAATAATGTGAAGTGCACGCAGCGCGAGGTTGACCTGTTCGCGATAATTTTTCCGGTCAAGGTGAATAAAAGCCGTTACCGTGCGGACTTTCGGACGCGTGCTTCTACCGGTGGTAACTGACTGGGCCGTGAGGGGTAAAGACAGTAATACAGCCACCAAAATGGTGGTCCAGAATTTCTTGCACATTGGGGGAGAACTCCAAAGGATTTACACAAAGGCGCTTGCGACTTTCCTATGCCATTAAGGAATGAAAGTTCAGAATGCAACACCCAGGTGCGGTTTCAAATTATGAGGAGCAGTGTACCCGTCTAAGTTGATGGATGCAATGACCGAATCAGTATGTAAGGCAGCCAACATGAATACCATTGGCGGCGATGTCTACTGTTGTAATAAGGGCGAGGCATTGCAATTGGCTACGATGATGGTACGCAGTTCATCGCGGAGATCCATGAATTCCAGGCCATAGCGGAATCCTTCGCAGCTCCTGACCACGGCGTTGATCTTCACTTCGACGGAAGAATAAGGAAACGTAAGTTCAAGCAGAAGGCCGGTTCCAATAGCCAGAGTGAGCGGTATATACGCGCCCATTCCACCCTGGCTGAGCGTGTTGGCCCGTCCAAACGTGGTGATTGGCTTGCCGTCCAGCTTGCAGGAGGCCTTCAGGCGCACGTCAATCTTATGACGGCTCCAGCGCCTCTGTTCCGGCCCAGATTCCGATTGGGTCATGTTAAATTACAGGCGAGCAGTCCCCTTCTCCATGCACCCCGATTCTCGGCACAAGAGAACCAAGGCATGACATTGTGCGGGACATTGTACCCTCTATAACAACAAATCTGACCGGCAAATTCGGCCGGTACTTCGCCGGCCGTCCGCTGAGGCCTATTTTTTAAGCGGCCTGAGCCGGCGCTCCATTTCATTGATCACGATGTTCCACATATCGATTTCCAACTGGAATTGGTGTTTTAAAGGCGATTGAGTGGTGTCGACAAATGCCAGATTGGTTTCCATTTGTGACACAATCCCCCGCATGCGGGCAATGTCTTCACGCATTGCAGTTATATCGTCGTCGCTGAGCGATGGTGAGGCGCTTCGGGTCTGAACCTGGGTCTTTTCCGGCGCTGGCTTCTCCTGTGTGCCCTGTGCCACCAGCCAACACGATGAACAAAGAAAAATGACGCAAAGAATAATCGGGCGCATTGCTGCCTCCTGATCAAAGATTGTAGACAATAGCCGGAAGTGTGGGCATGCCTATCGCCGCGATCGCCGTCATCGCACGACCTCGCCGAGATCGGAAGGGCAAAACCTTGCCGAAAGCTTGGGCCGACCAGTCGATTGTCGATCCGCCCGGCGTTCTACCGCACCGCTTTATTGACCGTCGCTTCCTTCACCACAACGCCGCCCTTCATGACGAAGCTCACGTTTTCCAGTGCGCGGACGTCCTGCAATGGATCAGAAGTCACGGCGATAAGGTCGGCGAATTTGCCGGACTCCACCGTTCCCACGTCCCTGGCGCGGCCAATGAGATCGGCAGCATTGCTGGTGGCAGCGCGGATTGCCTGTGCGGGAGTCATGCCAAATTTCACCATATAGTAAAACTGCTTTGCGTTGTCACCGTGCGGATAAACTCCGGCGTCGGTGCCAAATGCCATCTTGGCGCCGGCTTTGACTGCGCGTTCAAAATTTTCGCGCTGCAAACGGCCAATCATCTTCTCTTTCTCGACATTCTCTTTGGGCAATCCGAACTCGATGGCTTTGCCCAGGATGTAATCGTCGTTGTAGATGTCCATGTCAAGGTAAGTTCCGTGTTCCTTGGCCAGGCGGATGCCTTCATCGTCGATCAGGCTGGCGTGCTCGATGGAATCAATGCCGGCGAGAATGGCATTCTTGATGCCTTGCGTACCGTGGGCGTGAGCGGCAATTTTCCTGCCTGCCATGTGGGCTTCATCCGCCGCTGCTTTGAGTTCTTCGAACGTGAATTGCGGAGCGCCCGGGCTATCGCCTTTGGAAAGAACGCCACCTGTCGCCAGGATCTTGATCACGTCCACGCCGTACTTCACCTGCGCACGTACCACGTGGCGTATCTGGTCAACGCCGTCGGCGATGGCGAAGTCGTGCTCCGCGGGAAACATGCTGACACGCGTTTGCGGCGAATAGTTATTCAGATCGCCGTGGCCGCCGGTAATCGAAATGGCTGGGCCGCTGGCAACGATACGAGGACCGGGTATGAAGCCTTCATTGATCGAGTTGCGCAAGTCAACGGCTAGAAATGGCTCAGAGCCCACGTCACGCACCGAAGTAAAACCGGCTTCCAGGGTTCTGCGGGCATTTACCACGCCGGCAAAAGCGGATTGAAACGGCGTGTCCTTGAAGCGGTAGATTTCATCGTAGCGATCAGCACGCGCGCCCAGGTGCGTGTGGCAGTCGATGAGCCCAGGAAGAACAGTCTCATGCGAAAGATCAATCACGACGGAGCCGGCCGGGATGCTGACCGAACCTGCAGGACCGACACTCTGTATGCGGTCGCCAAGGATGGTGATGATAACGTTTTCCCGAACATTGTCAGACGTGGCGTCAAAAAGCCGTCCGGCGCGGACATACACTGGTTTAAGAGCCGGCTTGGGCGCGGTTTGCGCAATCAGAGTCAAACTTGCAATGACGAAAATGATCAGAGCGAAAGACCGCGTCAGCTTCATGCTGGGAAAGCTCCTTGGGATGCAACGTTTGTCAGGAAAGAAATTTGCGAACGCAAGAGTATAAGCGGAGTGCGGGATGAAGAAGGAAAAAATCCTCTTACTGCTGGAAGAGAAAGCCTAGCTGTCCATTCTGGCGGCCAGCTTAATGCGGGAGAATTCCATCCATATGCGCCAACGGTCGTATTCGCGACTGTGCGAAACCGCGGTCACGGTGGCTGTTTCCGTGCAGTTCTTGCTGAAGATGACGCTCAGCTTCTGGCCCAGTTCCACCATGGGACCAATCAGCATAGTTGCATTGCGTTCACCCACGGGAAGGATGAGGTCGCGCTCCTGGAAAGGTATGCCATTACTGGCGATGCCGCGCAGAATTGCGATGGTGCCGCCTTCCGGTACCAGGAGAGCATTTGGTTCAGACGAAGTTTCCGGTACTTTGGTTTGCGCGCTTCGGGGTTGTGAAGCTCCCTGGATTTCCGCGCCGCCGTATACGGTTACGGCAGGCACACCCAGTTCCCAGTCTTCCGGCGGGAAGTAAATTCCCCAGAAGTTTTCCGGGCGATGCAGCTCAATGCCATATTCGCTGTCATGCGAATCAGCCCACACCACCTGACCGACGCGCCATTTGTAAGGCGCGAGCATGGCGACGCGGACTTCCATCCGCGGCTCCAGCGGCACGGTGGAGCGAATTCTGGCTCCATGACGATTTACCAGGATGGTCTCGGCCGATCCGCTTACGTGCGAACCATCGCTCTTCTGGCCGGAAACTGCCAGAGCAAGCGACACAAGGACACGAGAACTCCTGCGACCACGCTCAGTTCCAACTTGAGGCATAGGGTGCTGCGAAGCAGGCTTTTGAAATTTAATGCTATGGGAACTATAGAACTTCCGGCCAGTGAACCGTATATTACTGCAAGTCATGCACCAGGCCACCAAAAACCTACAGGCAATACCCTATGGTAACCTGCCCGGTTAATAACTTCAGAGAAGCTGGATTTTTGGCAGCCAAACCTGAGCCAGGAGAGCAAAACATGTCGAAAGAAACCAACAATGATATCGAGAAAGACTTCAGGAACATATTCGATCGTCGCAAATTTCTCGCCTCCGCAGGCGCCACTGCTGCCATGATGGCCGCGCCGCGCTGGGCCACGGGTGAAGTTTTCTCCGGCTTTGACGCTTCGGCGTACACGCAGGCTGCTGGTCAAAGCGATCTTGCTCCCATCCGCGCTCAGATTGAGAAAAACCATACACAGGCGGTGGAACGGCTACAGACATGGATTCGCCAGCCTTCGATTGCCGCTGAAAATCGCGGTATGAATGAAGGTTGCGAATTGATGATGCAGATGCTGCGTGAAGCAGGCTTCCAGTCCGTGAGCAAGGTCCCCACAGACGGACAGCCCGGCGTCTTTGCCACGCTGGATGCCGGAGCGCCGAAAACATTTGGCTTGTATTTCATGTATGACGTAAAGCAGGTTGATCCATCGGAGTGGTCGTCGCCGCCGTTTGAAGCGCGCCTGGTGGATAAGCCTGGATTTGGCAAATGCGTAGTCGGACGCGGCGCCGTGAACCAGAAAGGTCCGGAAGCATCGTTTCTGGCGGCGCTGCACGCGATCAAAGATTCAGGACACAAGCCTCCGGTGAACTTTGTGTTTGTGGCCGAAGGCGAAGAAGAGATCGGCTCCCCGCATTTCCCGCAGATTGTGCGGCGCCCGGAAACCCTCGGCAGCATTGAAAAAGTGCGCCGGAATATTTATGCCTGCTGCAACGCAGGCGCCGGACGGCCAGGTGACGATCACACTCGGCGCCAAGGGTGTAGTTGAGTTGGAATTGGTGTCCAGTGGCGAAAAATGGGGACGCGGACCCAAGTCTGACGTTCACTCCAGCAACAAGGCCCGGCTTGATTCCCCGGCATGGCATCTGGTGCAGGCTCTGAATACACTGGTCTCGGCCGACGGCAATGATCCGGCGATTCCCGGCTTTGCCGATAAGGCGCGTCCCATATCACCGGAAGAAAAAGCAATGATTGCCACGGCAGCCAGGCGCATCGATGAAGCCGGCGCCAAGAAATCCCTGGGCGTCGATCACTGGGTGCATGATGTGAGCTTTGAAGAATCGCTGGAGTTGTTGATGTCACGCCCAACCGTGAATATCGAAGGCTTGGTCGGCGGCTACACCGGTCCCGGCGGAAAAACGGTATTGCCGCATCGTGCCGTAGCCAAGATCGACATGCGCCTGGTGCCGGACATGAAGGCTGACGAAGCGCTTGCGGCTTTGAAGTCTCATCTGGCAAAGAAAGGATTTGGCGACATTGAGGTGAACATGACAGGCGGCTACGATCCGACCAGCACACCGACCAATGCTGCCTTGATCAACGCGCAGAAATCGGTATTGAAACGTGGCGGGATTGATCCCGTGATGCTTCCGCGAAATGCAGGCTCATGGCCAGGCTACGTGTTTACCGGCGATCCGCTTCACCTGCCCGCAGGACACTTTGGACTTGGTCACGGCAGCGGCGCGCATGCACCGAACGAATACTACGTGATTGAGTCGAGCAATCCGAAAGTCCAGGGAATGGACGGCGCGGTGATGAGCTTTGTGGAGTATTTGTATGAACTGGCAGCGGCGGGATAAGAGGTTTTGTATTGAAGCAAACCCATCCCATTCCCTCCGGAGTGGGATGGGGCTTTCACGTTCGAAAATTGTAGATTAACCCGACGATGATGGAATGATCCCTCCGAATGCGCCCAGTTCACCGCGCCGAGTGCCGAACGATACCAGCATCTTGTACCAAAGGCGTTGAAAAATGGACGGTTTTCGAAGGGCGATTGGCGTTGGTGGTTCCGAGTCTGAGATTCTTGCAGCAAGGATATCGATACCAGATTGCTGCCAACCTAGCAAAACCTCTAAAAGATCCGGCTCTATTTTGTTCGACTCTCGAACGAGAATGACACGCTTGATGCCGTTATTTGACAGAGTGCCGGCTGACGGAAAGTCAGTGGTAAAACAAACCGAACGGTTGTCAAAAACTCCGGGAGAAACCTGGTTAAAGGCCTTCCGGCGATTTGCGTCCAGAAGAAATGCTGGCGGCGCATCACCGGCTAAGTTACATAGTCCGAGCGCGACAGCTTGCTCACAGAGTGCAGCGAGGATTCGCTCGACTGCCACCGTGGTTTTGCTTCGCTCGACTGGATCTTTGTTTACTTCGCTTATGGGGAAAGGCAGCGCATTGTAGAGTGGTACCGGCTGGTACCCATGACGTGCGAGTTCAACTCCCCGATAGACGCCTTCCGGCCCCCGTAGTTCCAGGACGTAGGCAGACCTCTCACTGACGGGTAAGACCGCTCTCATTTTGCTGCCAGCGTCGTTGGTCGAATTTTCAATGAGCCGTGCGCCCACGAATGAAAAGAGCACTGGCTTGACCCACTGCGACCACCGGGCACCCGGAGGAGCCCACGCTCTATAGCAGTCTTCCTTGCTAAGCATGAGTGTTTATTTATAGCGGTGTATTCAGTCCTGCACAAGCAAAGCGACGTCGCAGGCTGCGTAGTCAATGATTTTGTTCCGCGAGGCGCGAACGTAGGCCCCGCAGGCCTCCCCGTTGATGGTATACACGCCGATGCAGGGGAATACTTCGCCCGCCGCTGTCTGAATTGGGACGACGTCAAACTTGCGCTGCGCAACCCAACGTTCTGGATGGCGTTTTATTTTGCTGCATAAGTTTCGCCATTCTGAATCGGAAAAATGAGAATGCATGTAAACGGAATCGCCGTTGTTGGCAAGGCAAGCCTTCATCACCCAATCGCTACTGCGTTCCCAGTCGCAATCGCCCACCTCACGGCACTCCGGAAGCAATTTTTTCCAGTTCGGAATGGAGACAGATAGTTGGTCCCAAATCAAGGGTAACCTCTTACTCTCCGCAAGAAGCGCGAAACCAGGATTGATGACGGGCGTTTTCACTTCCGTAAAGAGGTTTTGCCATCCTGAAGTGGCATTGAGCTGCGAAAGCCATTCCCCTTGATAGAAACGAACGACTAAATCGACGGGAACATGTCTGCCTGACGAGTCCAGTGCAAAGGCAGAGCTTTTGTGCCACCGAAGTTGACTAGGATGATGCAGAAGAAAGGTGGTTAAACCAAAGTGTTGAAGATGCGATGCAAGGAAAGCAGTCACCTGCTGGTCTTCAAGAAAACCGGCGGCGGACAGGAAGGCAACGATTTTGCCACAGCCGATAAATTCTGTCACGAGATTGGTCCAATGTTCGATGGGGTTACCAGCAGGCCGAACTCCCGCGTAGTGGCGTGACATGAGCTGCGGAAAACAAGAAGCTTCAGTGTAGCCTCCAGGAACGTCACTATTCACTTCAGAAACACACCAGCCGCCTGGCGTGTAATGAAAATCAAATCGGAGCGTACGAACAGGGCCGACGTTGGTCTGAGCGCGCTCATTCGACGCCAATATCCGTTTAATCGGTAATGGCAACCCGAGTTTTTCCTGGAGTTCCGGACGATGGAGAAGTTCGCGCTCCGCCATGAGCAACTCGCGTTCAAGATTTTCGGCAAGTTGGGCCAACTCAATCCACGTTTCTCTTCGCATCAGCAGAGGTTGACGAAAGAGAGTACAAGAGTCCCCCACCTGATAATCCCATTTAAAACAATGAAGTCCAAGATGTTCACGGATCGCTAAGAACTCAAGGTCATTAAGGGGAGGGCCAAAAGCGAGGGGAACTTCTGGCAGGAACTTCGTCTGAATCTGTGCTAAGCGAGGCACTATTCTCCCGGTTTTGTAGTCCCGGGAGTACCCATCGCGAGGAAAGCAGATGAATAACCCGAGAAGTCGAATGCCTAGCTGGCTTTTGCCGTAGCTTTTGCCTGGCTGGTGTCATAGCTTTCACCATAGATAGCCGGAACTTTGGCGCCCATGGGACGAAGGTAAGTGGAAAGTTGTCCGCGATGGTGAATGGAATGGTTCTGTGACAATGTCAGAAAGCCAACCGCGGGAATCTGGAACATACCACGGAAATCGATAAGCCTGGCAAGCTGTTCGCCGCTCGCTGCTTCCAGCGCGGCAAGGTTTGCTTTGAATGTTCCTTCATACCAGGCAGCAATGTCAGCGGAGTTCCGAATGTTTTCCGGACGATTAATCGGCGTGAAATCAAATTCTCCGGTGGGAATACCCGCCAGGAATCTCTTTTCCGCTGCAACGATATGCCACGCCAGTTCCAGCGCGGACTTGGAAACGCTGTCAGGGCGGTAGTCGCCCTTATCGAGCGGAATGGCCTCAATGATCTTTTTGGTCGTGGCGTGCTCGTTCTTGATGATTTGAATGTTGACGGTAAACAAGAATTTGGCCTGGTCCGGCGTAAGCTGCGGAGCTGACATGTGCGGATTCCCTTCCTTTGCAATAAGAACGTATGACATTCTACCGGAACCAGCGCTGCAACTTTACGCCCAGTAAGTTCGATCCAGCGTTCGATACTGTATAGCCTCAGCTATATGCTTGCTCTCGATCTCCGGCGCAGCCTCCAGGTCGGCGATAGTCCTTGCGACTTTCAAAATACGATCGTGTGCGCGGGCGCTGAGTCCCTGCTGTTGCATGGCTCGTTCCAGCATGCGCTCGCTATCGGTACCCAGATCGCAATAGGTGCGAATCTGCCGGGCGCCCATCTGAGCGTTACAGTAAACGCGTTCTCCGGCTGCGGCAAAGCGGTTGAGCTGGATTTCGCGGGCGCGGATCACGCGCTCTCGAATCTGGGCTGAGCTTTCGATCTTGCTGTCACTGCTGCGCAGTTCCTTGTAGTTCACGGCCGGTACATCAATATGAATGTCGATGCGGTCCATCAGCGGTCCGGAGATCTTGGACACATAGCGCTGAATCATCTGCGGCGAGCACGGGCATTCGCGCTGCGCCGATCCGTGGTACCCACAAGGGCATGGATTCATCGCCGCCGCCAGCATGAACCGCGCTGGAAATGTAAGCGACATAGAAGCACGCGCAATGCACACATTGCCGTCTTCCAGGGGCTGGCGCATTACTTCAAGCACATTGCGCGGAAATTCCGGAAGCTCGTCAAGGAATAGAACGCCGTTGTGCGCCAGTGACACCTCGCCTGGCCGGGGAATCATTCCGCCGCCGATCAGCCCAGCGTCAGAAATGGTGTGGTGCGGAGCCCGAAACGGCCTGATGCCAACGAGTCCCGAGGTCGCGTCCAGCACTCCGGCCACGCTATGAATCTTGGTGGTCTCCAGAGCTTCTTCAAAAGTAAGCGGAGGAAGGATTCCAGGGATGCGCTTGGCCAGCATGGTCTTGCCGGAGCCCGGAGGGCCTATCATCAGAATGTTATGCCCGCCCGCACTGGCAATCTCCAGTGCTCGTTTGGCAGTGAATTGACCGCGAACTTCCTTGAAGTCTGCGGCAGAGACAATCTCACCGCCGAGCATCTGTTGCGTGTCTACCTTGATCGGCTGGATACCGTTGCCGCTGTTAAGCAGGTTCACCACTTCCACCAGCGATTTGACCGGATAAACATTCACGCCGGCCACCACGGCCGCTTCACGGGCATTGACCTCCGGCACAATCAAATTCGGGATCTTTTTGGCACGCGCTGCCACGGCAATGGGCAGAGCGCCGCGCACGCCACGCAGTCCACCATCCAGCGATAGTTCGCCGACCATCACATATTCGGTCAGTTCCTTTTTAATCAGTCCGCCATAAGCGCCAAGGATGCCCATGGCCATCGGCAGATCGAAACCAGAACCTTCCTTCTTGATATCGGCTGGCGCCAGATTGATGGTGATGGTTGTGGGCGGGACTTCATAACCGCAGTTGCGCAGGGCGGCCCGAATCCGCTGGCGGCTTTCGCGAACAGCAGCGTCCGGCAGGCCAACGGTCTGAAAGTTGTCTTCCGGCTGGCGGTTAGGGCTGACATCCACTTCCACTTCGATAATGTTGGCGTCAATTCCATACACCGCAGCGCTCTGCGTTTTAAAGAGCATGGTTTCTCTTTTCCTTTGCCTGCGCTGGATTTTAGCAAGACCAGAGCTGTTTCTGTAAGTATTCCGTGCATTCCGGTAAAAACCTGCCTTGATCGCAGGGATTGGCTCTCCTCTTCGAACGTTATTCCCCACTGACCGCGGTTACCGAAGTGTATGTTTCCATTGAATCCACGTGGCATTGAAAGTACTATCGAAGTCTCTTCCTGTGCCGGAACCGAAAGATCGGGATGCGATGGACTCTCAGGTCAACTCCCTCACGGGGAAATGCACGGGCTGGACGAGAACAGTAAGACGGTCACGATTTTTGTTTCAAGCGGACGCTTAGGAGTCATATGTTCGAAATGCCATCCAGCAGGAGAAAGTCGACGCGGTATCACTGCAAGGGCGGCGTGGAAATGCGGCGTAGTGAAGGTGTACCCGCAATATTCGGCAACCTGACCGACATTAGCCTTGAAGGCTGTTATGTGGAAAGCCACTCTCCCGAGCCCGTGGGCAATGAAATGGTATTTACCATCAAGGTGTCTGACACGCTCATTCGCGGGCGTGCTCGCGTCAAAGCGTCACATCACGCCGTGGGCATGGGGTTGGAGTTTCTTCACCTCTCGTCAGATGATCAGCAAAAGCTGGAATTTCTGGTGGGCACATTAGCCGGCAACCAGGACATGCGCCCCAAAGAAAACCGCGTGGTCGTGGCGGAAGATCCGATTCGCAAGCCCTCTCCATTGACAACGCCACCGCGGCCGATAGCCACAAACTTTACCGGAGCTTCAGTACGCATTCCCGCTTCATCCGCCGCTGCGGCTCCAGCGGCAGAATCCAATATGAATTCTCTTTCGCAACGTATTTCTGAATCCGTGAATGATCTCAATGGCCTGGAGCAGGAACTGGTCAAAGAACGCGTGGATCCCCGTTTGCTCGCCCAGTTTCATGACGCGATCGGCCACATACGCCAGACCGCATGGACCCTGCAGCAATGGGTGGATTTGCAGACCCGGGGCGGTGACCCGTTTGAGGTCCTCCCTCAGCTCGAAGGCGAACGCATGCAGATGCTGGGCAAGCTCGCCCACAATGTCACAGCTGACATTGATTCCACCAGCATCAACCAATTCACGCTGGGCGTCTCAGAGCTCTATGAAACCATCCAGCATCTCTATCGCCGGCTGCATAAGATGCTGGTGGATGAATCCGGCGGCTAGCCTTTACTTCTCAAAACAAAAAAGCCGCGACCCTGATTCATTGTCGCGGCAATTTTTGTTGAATTAGAAAACCTAGCGCCGTTCAACAGCCAACGCCACTGAATTTCCCCCGCCGAGGCACAATGCAGCGATGCCTCGCTTGCCGTTTCGGCGGATCAGTTCATACATCAATGTAACCAGCACGCGACAGCCACTGGCGCCGATGGGATGTCCCAAGGCTACAGCTCCACCATTCACATTTACCTTTTCCGGATCAATCCCAAGCTCCTTGATCACCGCCACCGACTGCACCGCAAATGCTTCATTGATTTCGTACAGATCCACTTCGTCCGGTTTCCATCCTGTCTTGGCCCAGATCTTGCGAATGCCATCCACGGGCGCCATCATCACCCATTCCGGAGCCACGCCGCTTGTCGCCTGCGCCACAACATGAACCATGGCATCGGCGCCGAGTTTCTTCGCGTTCGCGGCTGACGTCACTACAACCGCCGCGGATCCGTCATTCATCGTGGAAGCGTTGCCTGCAGTGACCGTTCCATCTTTCTTGAAGACTGGTTTCAGATTTCCCAGGGCTTGGGCCGTGGTATCAGCGCGTGGACCTTCGTCTTTGTCGAAGATCACCGGAGCTTCGCCCTTTTTCTTTGCCGGCAGTTCGACCGGGACCACCTGGCTCTTGAAGCGGCATTCGCTCCACGCCTGCACTGCCTTGCGATGTGAGTTCACGGCATACTCATCCATCTGTGCGCGCGTAACGCCGTACTTCTCGGCCACGTTCTCGCCCGTCATGCCCATGTGATAGTTGTTGTAAATGTCCCACAAGCCATCATTCACCACGGAATCGATGATTTGTGAGTTGCCCAGCCTGTAACCTTTGCGTGCCTGCGGGAGTAGATATGGTGCGTTGGTCATTGATTCCATGCCGCCCGCCACCACAATCTCAGCGTTGCCGGTCTGGATAGCTTGCGTTGCCAGGGCCACAGCCTTCAGTCCTGACCCGCATACCTTGTTGATGGTCATCGCTCCCACTTCGGGAGCCAGACCGCCATTCAAAGCTGCTTGCCGTGCCGGATTCTGCCCTAGTCCGGCAGCCACCACCAAACCCATGATGCATTCATCCACCTGCTCTGGTTTGATCTTCGCCCGTTTGACTGACTCGCGCACGGCGATGGCGCCAAGTTGCGGCGCGGAAAAGCTCTCCAGTGCGCCCTGGAATTTTGCGATGGGCGTGCGCACGCCGCCGATAATGACCACGTCTTCCATAAAATCTCCCTTAGTGCGATTACAAACCTTTCATTATAAGATGAGGGCGGGTGCGAAAGCGCTCCACAATCTATGACAAATGAATCTCAGTCGGTCCCGGCAGCGTTCGATCCAAATACTGGCCAGCCGGTAACATCTCTGCCCTCGATGCCGGTTCAGCCGGAAAAAGGTCTACTGGCGCCAATTTGGCACACAGTGCTAATTATCATTGTGCTGCTGCTGAATTCCTATGTTACGGCCCGCTTCACTTCCAAACTTTCTCCACATGATCTCAGCTCGGTCACGGAAAAGGCGCGCATCGTTCAGTATTCGTTCACCATTGTCATTGAGTTCGTTCTCCTTGGCCTGATCGCGTTTGGCCTGCGCCTGAATAAAAAGAAAATTCGCGACCTCATCGGGGGCAAATGGGCCACGCTCGAGGCGTTCTTCATCGACCTGCTGATTGCCGCGGGTTTCTGGATTGGTGCATCCCTGGTCCTTGCTGGTCTCGGGTATGCTTTGGGTCTTTCCAAAGGGGCCCATGTGGAAGAGGCAAAACGTCTGGCGCAGATGCTGGCGCCACAAAGCGGCATTGGTCTCATCGTCTGGGTTGCTCTCAGTTGCACAGCGGGATTCGTGGAGGAAATTATCTTTCGCGGATATCTCCAACAGCAAATTGGCATCCTCAGCGGGAACGTTTATGTCGGCCTTGTGTCTTCCGCCATCATTTTCGGAGGCGGTCACGGTTACGAAGGTACTCGCCGCATGGTGCTCATCGCAGTCTTCGGTGCGATGTTCGGAATACTCTCTCAGATGACGAAAAGTTTGCGCCCGGCCATGATGGCACACGCATGGCACGATGCTTTTTCGGGTTTCTTGCTTCGCTTATTCGCGCAAAAAGGTTTGCCGCCGATGCACTGATCCTCCAAACCGATGTCTCCCCGTCGATCATTGGGCAACATCGCTTGCATTTTTTGCTTGACTTCGAAATTGGATGAATCTATACAATCATCAATTGCGGTTTTTCACTTAATTAACCGCACATCCATGAAAAATGGAAAGGGAGAATAGAAACATGGCAACTAAGAAAAAGGCAAAGAAGAAAGCCAAGAAGAAATAACTGGCTCTTCAATCAAAAAACCAGGGGGAACGCGAAAGCGCTCCCCTTAGTTTTTTCCGGTAAGATTCTCCATCACCTCAATTCTGCTGCAGTATTCGCCGTCCGCAATCTGCGCGGTATGGATTCTCTCCTTTGATGGCAACTTAAAGTTACATTCGCGCCGACAGGAGAGACCAGGGTTTCATGACATTCTTTACACATGGCGCTCATGCGAAGTCGACTCTTTGGCGGGAATGCTTGGAGCGGATAGGGATCCCTCGCTTTTGCGAGGAGATGAAGAAAAACGCTCGGGGATGAAGAAATACGAAAGAATCGCACTGCGTCAGCGGACATAATAGAATCGCTGATGAGATATGGTTTTCTCCTCTATCGCATTCATCATCTTCGGCGCCGCCATTGGTTATCTGATCTCGTGGCTGCTTACTCGATCCCGTACTCAGGTTCTCGATGTCCGTCTTTCCGCGGTTCAGAACGATTTGAACCTCTCTCGCGCCGAAGCCCAGAAGCTGTCCAACGCGAACGCCGATCTCAACAACCGTCGCGCTACCCTGGAAGCCACGCTCGAACATGTGCGCAAAGCCAATGACGAAAAAATTGAATTGCTTGACCGCGCTACCCTCGATCTTCGCGAAGCCTTTCAGGCGCTCTCTGCCGAAGCACTCAAAAGCAATAACCGGGCCTTTCTGGAACTGGCCAGGACAAGCCTGGAACGATTTCAAACCGAGGCCAGCGGAGACCTGAAATTAAGGCAGGAAGCTGTTGCCAACCTGGTGGCGCCAATCGGCGAGTCGCTGAAAAAGGTTGAAAGCCAGATCCAGCAGATTGAAAAAGATCGCAGTGAAGCCTATGGCGACCTCACCGCACAGGTCCGTTCTTTGATCGGCACACAGGAAAAGCTGCAAACTGAAACCGGCAATCTGGTAAAGGCCTTGCGTACGCCAACGGTCCGCGGACGCTGGGGAGAAATTCAGCTCCGCCGAGTGGTTGAGATCGCCGGCATGCTTTCCTATTGTGATTTCTCCGAACAGGAAACTATCAGTACCAGCAACGGCCGTCTGCGGCCTGACCTGGTGATCAAGCTTCCCGGCGGCAAGAACGTGGTTGTCGATGCCAAGACGCCTCTGCTGGCCTACCTTGATGCCATTGACAGCACGGATGAAGCTCTTCGCCTGGCCAAGCTCAGACAACACGCGCAGCAGGTCCGAACGCATCTCACGCAACTCAGTTCCAAAGGTTATTGGGAACAGTTTGAAGCCAGTCCGGAATTTGTCGTCATGTTCCTTCCCGGCGAGACTTTTTTCAGCGCAGCTCTTGAACAAGACCCAACGCTCATTGAATTCGGAGTTACCCAGCGAGTGATCCCTGCTTCGCCGACCACTCTCATCGCATTGCTAAAAGCCATCGCGTTCGGATGGAACCAGGAAAAGCTTGCGCGCAACGCGAAAGAGATCAGCAGCCTGGGAAAAGAACTCCATGATCGACTGCGGAGTCTGGGTACTCACTTTGAAGCCGTTGGTCGTGGTCTGGACAAGGCCGTGGAATCGTACAACAAAGCTGTCGGCTCGCTGGAAACTCGTGTGATGGTGTCAGCCAGAAAGTTCTCTGAACTCGGCGCGCCCGTCACCGACGAACTGCCGCCAATCAACATCATTGATACCACCACGCGGAACCTCACACTCGACTTTGATGATGACGAAGATAACAGTGCGTTGCCACCGGCGAGGCCATGACTTCTGTTCGCCGAAACCTCACACGAGCCGGAATCGTGCTAAGCTCCTGCCGCCTTCTCCAGACTCGACACCGGAATAAACACCCGCTGCTCCGTCACCGGACACAGCTTCTTGAATTCGCACCACACGCAATGTGATCCGGGCTTAGGTTCAAAATCTCCAGCCGCAATTCCTTCTGCCACTTCTTCAATCTTCTGCTGGGCTGTTTCCAATTGCTTCGACGTGCGGAAGGTCTTCACCTCGCCCCCGTCAGCAAGGTTCAGCAGCACCAGCTCACGTGGTTCCAATCCCATCTGGCGCACGCCCATGGCATAGATCGAGAGCTGCAGGCTGTCATCGGCAAAGCGGGCATCTTTGGGAGTGCCTGTCTTGTAGTCGACCACCTTGACCGCATTACCGTCGATCCTGTCGATACGGTCAATCCGCCCGATCAACTCCAGCTTGCCCAGCTTGAAATTGATCTTGCGCTCGGTATCCAGCACCTCAGACGATCCGCGTGGCGCGGCGGCCACCAGGGCTCGCAACTGGACTTCGCCCTGGTCTTCATACATCTGCTTCTGCATCTGGTCTTCGATGAAAGGATTTGGCGAACTCGACTCTTAAAGGCGGCTGACCAGGTCGTCTGTGGTCATCTGCCGGCGCGTGTGGCGCGGGATCGTAGTAGTGTTTGAGCACCGTGTGGACGGCGTTTCCATACTGCATTGCCGCAGCGGCATCGCCGGGGATCTTCCAGTCACGCAGCAGCTTGAACTTCATCGGACATGTGGAATAGTTCTGGACCGAATTCGCGCTGAGCGCCAGCTCGTGAGTATCAAATGCCGGAGGCATGCGCAGCCACGATTCAAGCTTTGACACCTCAGCACTCTCTCGCGCGGCCGCTGGCGCGCTGACCATACGCGCAGCCAAAATACCCTTCAATGTGGGATCAAGCATGAGAGGTCGCATGTATCCTGGCGGTGTCTTGTCTTTTCCGCGACCTGCACGCGTGGCAATGCGGAGCTGGTCACGGGCGCGCGTAATGGCAACGTAAAAAAGCCTTCGCTCTTCCTGCTCGTGCACTTCCTTCCCTTCACCCACGGCGATGGCCCCCCGCAGCGCTGCCGGGAATTCGAATAGCGTTTCTTTGAAGCTGGCAGGAAATGAATTGGACGTCACACGCATCAGCCACACGTGTGTAAATTCCAGCCCTTTGGCGGCATGTACGCTCATCAACTGGACGGCATCCGGATTCTCCCGCTGCAGCTCGTCCATCTGCTCTTCGGTATAAAGTCGGAATCACGCCGCCCGCCTGATCGAAATACTTCAGGTAGTCAAGAAATTCCTGCAGTGATCCACTTTCCAGAAACGGTTTCTTTTCCCACGTGGTGGCGAATCGCAAAACAGCCTGCAGCGCTGGTTCTTCGTAAGCCAATCCGAATTCCCTGGCCAGGAATTTAAGCGCCGCTGCGGCACGGAGTTCCTCTAGCTGCACGAACTCACGCGCGTTCTTCACGGCTTCCAGCACCAAACGACCGGACTCCATCGTCTGTAGGACCCCGCGCAGCGACTTCTGGCTGCCGCCGCCGGCCAGCTTTTCCCTCAGCTCTTCGGCAACGATATTGAACTTCACCAGAGCACATACGCGAAACAGCCCTTCACCGTCACCTGGATTGGACAACGGCACGCGCCAGAGCCAGCAAATCGCGCACCGGACCCGTTTCCATCACGTTCATGCCGATCACGATGAATGGAATGTCCCGGGCCGCCAGCTCCTCCATCAGTTTTTCGCGATGGATATGCTGGCGATAGAGCACAGCCAGCGTGTTCTTATCACCTGGACGCGCATTGCTCCTCACGTGCTCGATCTCGCTTGCGATGTCGGCGGCTTCCAGTTCATTGGACTGGCTGATGGCTACGCTGACCTGCTCGTCGAAAACGAAAAAACCATTCTGCTGTTCGCGAAGATCACGAGCGGACTGCAACGGGGCCCGCTTAAACTTGACGTGATCGCCCAAAGACGGCACTGCCGGGTTCTGCGCAATCGCTGCGTACGCCACGCGCAGGATATTTCCTCGCGATCGCTGGTTCTCATCCAGCGTGAGACCTCGAGTAGCAGGAAAACGGCTCTGGAACTCCTCAAAGGCCGCGCTCGATGCGCCGCGAAAGCGATAGATCGCCTGGTCGGGATCGCCGACAACGAATATGTTCTTCTCGCCGCCCGCCAGCAGCTCCGCCAGCGTGATATTGCTCGAATTGCAGTCCTGAAATTCGTCAATCAGGATGAACCGCGCCTTCTTGCGCTCGGCTTCCAGCAATCCTGCATCGGCTTGCAGCAGGCGTACAGCTTTGCTGATCTGCATGCCGAATGTTCCCAGGCCGTCGCTCTCCAGCAACCGCATGGAGTGCGTGTACGCCCGGGCAATTTCACGCCAGCGCAGCAATATCTCTGCCTGGCCCATCTCATCAACTTCCTTGGCTTTACAGTTGCGAGGCAGCCCTGTCCCAGTGGAAAGACCATCCACGAACGTCTGAAACTCCTCGGGCGACACCAGCTCTTCATGGCAGCGATCAAAGAATGCCCGCAGGTCCTTGAGAAACTGTCCCAGGTCAGACGCCTTGATAAAGCGTTCCAGTTCCAGGTGCTTCACCCGCTGGCGAAGAAATACATACACATCTTCCGGAACAAGTGTGTAAAAGCCCTTTCCGTTGCGCTGAAGAATGCTGTAGCAGTACGCGTTGAAGGTTCCGGCAAAAATGGGCGCTTTGCGCTTGAGCCGCTTTTCCACGCGTTCCTTCAGCTCGGCAGCGGCGTTCTCAGTAAACGTGATAGCCAGAATCTCTTCGGGCTTCGCATGTCCCTGCTCAATCAGCCGGGCAATACGTTCCACCAGCACGGTGGTCTTACCCGTACCGGCGCCAGCCAACACCAGCATCGGCCCGGACACATGCTCTATCGCTTCTTTTTGCTTCGGATTCGGGGAGAACGTGCTCGACGGCATGTGTTTTGGCATTATGACGAATATAAAGCGAAGGGTGCAACTGGAATCGTACGTCTAAAACAATTCTTTGTGGAAAAGAAGGTGGGAACGTGTGTTACGTACCAATCTCAGCCACTGTCACCGCAACGGCCGCAATCGCCGCCGTCTCTGCCCGCAGGATGGTATGACCCAACCTAGCCGATTGCCATCCGTGATTCTTGAAAAGCTCGATCTCTTCTTCCGTCCATCCACCTTCCGGACCAAAGGCCATCGCCACTGGAGGCCGTTTCCCCGCCAGTGCCGCTTTGAGAGCAACACTCTCTTCCAATTCGGAAAGGACAATGCGTGCGCCAGTCACCGCTGCCACAGCTTTCTCAAGCTTCACCGAATCCCCGATCTCCGGTGGCGACACCCTGCGCGCCTGTTGCGACGCTTCTTTGGCGATCTTGCGCCAGCGCTCCACCCGTTTCTCTGCCGCTTTGATCAGATGCTGCGACGTCCGCGTGGCGACCATAGGCACGATACGCGTCACACCCAGCTCGGTGAGCTTCTCTATCGCCCACTCCATGTGGTCAAACTTGAAGATGGAAAGATACACGCTGATTTCGGGCAGGGCCTCGCCGGCAATCTCTTCGCCCAGGTGAAACTCCACCTTGTCCGGCGATGCAAACGTAATCGTGCCAAGACGCGCTACGCCGTCCGCCACCACGTCATACTCCTGGCCTGCTTGCGCTCGCAGCACCCGGAACAAATGATTTGCGTTATTGTCCAGAAGGAAGGCGCGGTCGCCTTCAACCTTGTCGGCGATCCATCGACGGCGCGTCATACCCGGCCAAGCATCACGTAGGCGGCAGCAGCCAGGCCAAGGTACAGGATTCCCAGCAGCCGGCTTTGGAACACCAGCGCATCCATGGTTGGAAACTGGGTTTGAAAGAAAGCTTCAGCGGCGCTCAGGAGAGAAAACACGGTGCCAATCACGATCCATGCCTGGTGGCCCCATGGGCTGAAATAAAGTGATCCGAAGATTAATCCGCCCACCACAAACAGCATCGCGCGCCAGCGCATCCTGGTTGGCGTGGATTTCTTGAGTGACGCAAGTTGCAACTCGGCGAATCGCATGGGAAGCGCCAGCCGGATCGCGCCAGCCAGCCCTGCTACAACTATGATGAACCAGATGTAGTATCTACCCAAAAATTTCTTTTACCTTTTCAAACAGGCTTCGTGGTTCCGGCTTGTTCTCCATCACGGAAGCGTTACCCAGCTCTTCCAGAAGTTCACGCTGTTTCTTGCTGAGTTTGGATGGGGTCTGCACTCTGATTTGGACGAACAGATCGCCTTTGCCCGATTGTTGCAGTGCCGGCACTCCCTTGCCCTTCACGCGCAAAGTGGTCCCTGTCTGCGTTCCCTCGGGAATCTTCAGCTTGTGCTCGCCATCCAGAGTTGGGATGACGATTTCCGTCCCCAGTGCCGCCTGCGAAAACGAAATTGGCACTGAACAATACAGGTCTTTGCCTTCGCGCTCAAAAAAGGAATGCGGCTTCACATGCAGAACGATATACAGATCGCCCGATGCAGCTCCGTACGGCCCGGAATCTCCCTGTTCCTGATAGCGGATCCTTGTGCCGTCTTCCACACCCGCGGGTACCGTGATGTCGATGGCATGCTCGCGCATCATGCGCGTCTCGCCCTTGCACTTGCTGCATGGATCGGAAATCACCCGGCCCAGTCCCTGGCACGTCGGGCATGTGCGGGCCACTGAAAAGAAGCCCTGCTGGTAGCGCACCTGTCCGCGACCACCGCAGGTAGAGCAGGCGGAAGGGCCTTTGTTAGTGGAAGAACCCGTGCCCTTGCAGTGCTCACACGGCTCATAGCGACGCACTTTTACCTGCGCCTTCTTGCCGAACGCCGCTTCTTCAAACGTAAGGTGCAAATCAGCGCGCGCATCACCACCACGCTGCTGGCGGCCTCGGCCACGCCCTCCACCAACGTTCACCCCAAAAAAGTCACTGAAGATATCGCCAAAGACATCGCCAAAATCCTGGAAGTTGCTGGGATCAAATCCACCGAAGCCATTCCCGTTTCCGACACCGGCATGTCCAAACTGGTCATAGCGCTGGCGCTTCTCTGCGTCCATCAACACGGCGTAAGCTTCTGTGCACTCTTTGAACTTTTCTTCCGCGGCGTGATCACCGGGATTGCGGTCAGGGTGGTATTGCATGGCCAGCTTGCGATATGAGCTCTTGATCTCCTGCTCAGTCGCCGTGCGGGTCACGCTCAATATTTCGTAGTAATCTCGTTTTGCCTGTGTCGCCAAATCTTCCTCTGTCACAATCAATATAAGTTCCGGAACTTCATTTTGCTCTCAATGAATTGCTGGGTTTTCAGTGGACTAAGTCGGGTTCCCTATCCGCGATCTTCTGCGTTTATCAAGTTTTATCCACGGCAAAAAAGCATTATCTGCGCTCAACTATGCAATCCGTGTAATCAGCGGTAAGGTTTTGCCCTCCCGATCTCGGTGATGTCGTGCGATCACGGCGATGTCGGCGATTTGAATGGCCCTACCCCCACCCCGGTCATCCCAAGATCTAAAGGACTTACGCGATTCATCCCAAGCGATCGTTGCTTTTCCGATCACCAGATCACCCGATTACCAGATCACCCGATGCTTGGCCAGCTTCCTTCTTTCCGATCTCGGCGATGTCGCGCGATCTCGTCGATGTCGGCGATTTCTCGCCTACCCCACCCCAAAGATCTAAAGGACTTAGCCGAAACATCCCAAGCGATCGAGACTTTAACCTGGCTGAATGCTGAGTGCTGACTGCTAAGTGCTATTTCCCCTTCGCCACCCGCACCATCGCCGGTCGCAGCAGCCGGTCCTTGATTCGATACCCAGGTTGCAATTCTTCCAGCACATGGTTATCCGGGACTTCGTCGCTTGCCACCATCTCAATGGCTTCATGCACACGCGGATCAAACGGCTCTCCCTGGGCTGCCACCCGCTGTACATTCAACTTCTGCAGCACGTCGCCCAGTTGCTTGTAGATCAGTTCCACGCCCGTGCGCAGGTCTTCCGGCTTGGCCTGTGCATTCTTCAGGGCCAGACCAAAGCTATCGATCACCGGCAGCAAAGCTCGAGCTGCATCTGAGACTGCGTACGCCCGAAAGTCTTCATTTTCCCTGGCCGCCCGTTTGCGGTAGTTATCGAACTCAGCCTGCAAACGTGCCAGCCGGTCCAGCAGGTTGTCGCGCTCGGCCAGTGCTTTCTCCAGATCGGAGCTGGTCTGCTTGTTTGAAGCCTGGCTGATCTCCGCCACGTTCGACGCTGCTTTATCGCTCAATATTTCACCTTCATCAGCTGCCGGAAGCTCGTGTTCCGGATCGTGCTTCTGCTGCTCCTCAAGATTGATTTCTACTTGTCCGTTGGACTTACTCATGTCAACTGCACCTGGTCTTCTAATGGGGATTTTCTTCACGCATTTCCATTCAGCAGCTTGTCAAAAAGCTGCGCGATATAGGAAACCGCCGTAATGGTGTGCTGGTAATCCATTCTGGTGGGTCCAATCACAGCCAGTGATCCCAGCATCTCATCGCCGACGCGAGCGGGCGCGCCGATCAGCACAAAATTTCTCATCTCCGGAACTGTCTCTTCCAGGCCAATCACCACACGCACGGCTTCCTGCTGCGTGTCCAGATAGGCTGAGAGCAACTCCGCCACCCGTTCTTTTTCTTCCAGCGTTTTCAACATCTCGCGCAACTGCTCGCGATCTTCCTGCTTGGCCACAAGGTTGGCCACGCCTTCCACAAAGATGTTGCGGGAAGGTTCACCTGCGGCCAGCGCGCCGCTTTTGTATAGCTCTTTCAAATTCTGCATGAGCTGGTCATACTCGCTGCGCTCATGTTCAATCCGCTTGGCGATCTCCGCCTTCAGCTTGTCAACGGTCCACCCGCGGAAGTTAACGTTGATGTAGTTCGCTGCGGTATCCAGTTCAACCTGACTCAGGTCCCGGTCCAGCTTCATCATGCGATCGTGCACTACGCCGGACTTGGTTACCACCACAGCCAGGACCTTGTTTGGCCCCTGGCGCGAAAAATGCACATGTTCCAGCGCGTTCTGTTGTCCGGTCTTCGCAATCGCTACGCCCACTCCACTTGAAACCAGTGACAACACATGCGACGTCCTCTCCAGAAACTGTTGGATGTCCACCGTGTCCTGAAGGGTCGCAGAAATTAAGCTCTGGTCGGCAGGCGAGATCAGCGCCTTCCCGGAAATCTGGTCAACGTAGTAGCGGTAAGCTTGTGCGGTCGGTACGCGACCGGCCGAGGTATGCGGCTGCTCCAGAAAACCGGCATCCACCAGGTCAGCCATTACATTTCGAATGGTTGCCGGGCTTAGTCCATCCTTATTCTGCCGCGAAAGTGTGCGCGATCCTACCGGCTCTCCGCTGGTGATGTAGGTTTCGATAATTGCAGTGAGAATCTCTCGTTCCCGCGGACCGATATGTCCTGAGTTGGCCATAAAAATACAGCAAGCCGTTTGTTTCCATCAGCTTAGATGTTGATTGGAGACAACACGGCTGGTTACATTGTAGAAATATTAGTGCGTTGTTGTCAAGATAGCACTTGGCATGTGAGAGTGCTAAATGAGGAGGTAACCGGTTCTACACTTCGGCAGCTGGCTGGTCAATCCTTTACCTTTAACGGCGAGCCAGCTCCAATATCCCATCCGATGATTTTGCCCTCAGAAAACTCGATTTTTGAGGATCCATAATGCCAAAGTGAGGTCTTCGTAACCCGTCCCTTGGCGTCCTCCCAATAGCTCTCTGAAACCGAGTCCGGCGCGCCCTGAATCGAAAGGACGTCTACCGGCGTAGCGCCCATCGTCAGAACCTTTCCGCTGTCCGCCTGTCCTGAATCCGCATGCCCCAAATTGAGGACCTTCAAAGGAGTTCCGGCGCCGCTCTTCCAGCGCTGCACACCATCTCCCGCAAAGTAAACCCTTGAATCGCCATAGTGCCATTCCGTCTCGTTCGACCAGTCGGGTATTCCCTGCACCCGATAAACGTCTTCCTTGGTTGATCCCTGGAAGAAGTATGGAATCAGCCGCTTCGCTGATGCCCAGTCACCTCGGCTTTCTTCTCCCAGAAACACGACCTGCATGGCATTGGGGCGTTTTGTGCTCGTGCGGAACGGTTTGTGAAGCTGGTTCCGCCACGTTCTGGTGTCCCGCAATTCTCGATCCAGCAATCCCGGAGGCTGTTGGATAAATGGCGTATCGCAACCCGTTTAGCGAGATCAGGGCCAGCAATATCCATGCAAACTTGACCCCTTTGCCGGATCCGCCAACGGGCCGGTACTGGTAGTCTCCTTCATAGGGATCAGCGATCGGAGGTTCATAGCTGGTGCGTCGACGATATTCTTGCCATTGCGCTGTCGAGCCTTTGGGATATGTCCAGACTTCGTAAACGCCGTCGGGCTGGTAATGGCGAAGAAAAGAATACGCTTCGTTGACCGCCTTGAGCTTTTCCTGGGCCAGAGACTGTGCTTCCGGGTTCAGGGCAAACCGGTCAGGATGGCATTCTTTCACCAGACGCAGATATGCCGTGCGCAGTTCTTTTTTTGACGCGCCCGGCTGAAGGCCTAGCGTGCGGTAATACTCCAGCGGGCTTTTGCGACTTCGCATTCAGCTGCCCCGCTTCTCCACAAGCGATCCGGGAAAAACGAGTCCGCCCGGGAAAGAGGATATTCCCGATTATGCCACAGCTTTACACAACGCTAGCTGGCGATTAAAGACGTTCCCGGTACCGGAAACAACCTCCAGACGTCTGGCAGGATAGAAGATTTTGAAGAATTAGGGATCAGGCTAATTGCCAATGGCTAATGGCCAATGGCTTGGTTCTTATTGCACCTGAATCACATCACCCGGTGCGCTGGTCTTCTTGACCTCTTCCACACGCGCGACCACGTTCTTCGCGAACTCAAACAGTGACTTGGCATGCGGCGAGTCTTCCCCATCCAGCGCCACGGGCTTGCCGCTGTCGCCACCCTTGCGGATATCGGGATCAAGTTCAATGGATCCCAGGAATGGCACGCCGAACTGAACCGCCGTCTTGGCTACGCCGCCCTTGGAGAAGATATCGATCTCCTGATGGCAATGCGGGCACATGAAGTGGCTCATGTTTTCCACCAGCCCCAGTATGTCCACCCGAGCCGTACGAAACATCTCGATGGCCTTGCGTCCGTCCTGCAGGGACACATCCGAAGGCGTTGAAACCACCACAGCGCCGGTCAGCGGGACCGTCTGGAAGAGCGAAATCACCACGTCACCGGTACCCGGAGGCAGATCCACGACCAGATAATCCAGTTCGCCCCACTCCACCTGCTGCAGGAATTGCCGGATGATGGAATGCAGCATGGGCCCACGCCACACCAGAGGCTTGTCGCCCGGATTCAGCAGGCCGACCGATATCACTCTCACGCCAAAGTTCACCAAAGGTTCAATGCGATTCTCGCCCAGCACGCGTGGCTGCATATTGGTGTTCATCATCAGCGGCACGTTAGGACCATAGACATCAGCATCCAGCAATCCCGTGCGGTGCCCCATCTTGGCCAGCGCCACCGCCAGGTTTACCGCAATGGTGGTCTTTCCAACTCCGCCCTTGCCCGATCCAACAGCAACAATATTTTTTACTCCTGGCAGCGGGAATGGACCCGGCTGCGGAGCTCCGTGCGTGTGTCCGTGTGCCAATGAGAACCCTTTCGGATGGAGAGTAAACCTTGATTATACGGGAAGCGGATTATGTGCGTGTCTACTCGGATGATCGCAAGCTTGGAGGACCTGAAGCTTGGGTGACCTAAAGAACGACGTCGCGATTTCTGATGCGCACATGGCGTATCACCAACTAGCTCCTGACACACTCACATCGGCGTGCTGCCGCGGTCTTCCGTAGGCCTTGACGGCAGCCCATGCACTAAGCGCCGCAGGCGCGTCATTATGTTGCCCAGCGCGTGAGCGCTGGGGGGAATGTTTTATGAATGAGAGCCCCGGAGGGGCGGCACAATTCCCGATCTCATCTTTCCTTCGCCACCAGTTTGCGTCTTTCAATCTCCTGATTCCGTAACGCGCGCCGCCGGCCGGCATCTTCATAGCGACGTTTTTCTTCGTCCGTCTCTGGAATCACTGGTGGCGCCGAACGCCGGTTGCCTTGCTCATCCACCGCCACAAACGTCAGATAAGCCGATGCAACGTGCCGCGTGGTCCCCGCCAGGTAATTCTCCGTCCAGCACTTAACACCAATCTCAAGCGACGTATTGAACACGCGATTGACTGACGATTTCAAAATCAGCAACTCACCAATATGCACCGGCAGCAGGAAATCAATATGGTCCATGGACGCAGTCACCATATGGCTCAACGCATGACGATGCGCGGCCATGGCTCCGGCGATATCAATCAAATGCATCAACCGTCCGCCCAGCAGGTTGCCAAGCTGATTGGTGTCATTGGGCAGGACTACTTCCGCCGTCTGCGATTGCGATTCGCGCACAAAGCGCGGCTTCAAATTACCGTCAGTATTCATGGAATTATTCTATCGTTAGCGCAGGAAGCGGGCAGGCCATGCATGGACCACAATTGCCGCCCAGAGCGCCTTAGTCGCGGGGGGAAGGACCTTTCGCGCGAGGCCGTCTTTCCAGATATGTAGCCAGATAACATTCTGCCTGGCGCTGCACCACCACATCATCCAGTGAAACCGTCCACGCATGCGCCACGCAGTCATACTCAACCACGCCGTGTCGCACGCGGTTCGTGTGAGCGTTCATACACAAACTGAAGGGCGATCCTGGTACCGTCATCCCTGCTCAACGCGAACCGTACGCAATCCGCGTAGCGATCTTCCGGCATCCTCTCACAGCCCTTGGCATAACCAAGGTTGCAGTAATCGCGCTGTTCGGTATTGGTAGGCGTTACTTCCATCCCACCGGCGCGACAGGTGCCGCAATAACCGGCGCCCAGGGGCAAGCGGGCAGGAAACGCCCAGCCAATGGCAAACGATCTTTCCACGGGATAGAAATAGGGGCAGGCCACGCAAATCCATCTTAGCCCCCTTGGCTGTGGATTGTGTACAATTTTTCTGCCATGACAGAACCCAGCCGTATGGAAATGCTCGCAACCTTTCTGGAACAGAACCCCAATGATGCTTTTGCGCGCTACGGGCTGGCCATGGAGTACTCCAAAGCCGGGCAGACTGACAAAGCCCTGGCAGAGTTCAACAACCTGCTCAAGCAGCATCCTGACTACACCAACGGCTACTTCATGGCCGCACAGACTCTGGAACGCATCGGACGCCGTCCCGAGGCCAGGAAGATGCTGGAAAGTGGCGTTGAAGCCGCCAGGCGCACCGGCAACAAACATGCTTTGTCGGAAATGTCAGGAATGCTGGAAGAAATCGCCTAGTCATCTCACATTCTGAGTGTGATGTTGTCTTTCTCCCGAGCGCGAGCTTTGTTTTTTATCCCGAGCGAGCGAGGGATCCCTATTCTCTACAAAATGACCTTACCGTTTGGCCCTGCGTTTGGATCCCACCTACAGGCCCGCTATTGCAGGCGGACAAGCAGTAGAAGGGCCGAAGGCCCGGCATTATGTAGCCCAGGTCGTTTCCGAAGGCGCGACACTTTTCGAAGAAAAGTCGCGCTGAGGAATAAGGCCTGGGTAAGGCAGAAGCCAGAAGCTTCCTTCCTGCCGGAGGCCGGAGCGCAACGCAGTGAAGCGACATGAAAAGAGATTTCACCAATTACCAATTACCGGTTTACTTCCCCTTCCCCACTGCCTCCGCAATCACCTCTGACGTGGGTTTCATGTTCCGTTTGAGCGTTCTCTCAACCAATGCCGGCGCATTCTCATGCAGCTTGATGAACAGCCAGTAATACCACGGCGTCACCACCTGTCTCTTGCGCTTCAATAGGCCATTCAGCGTGTCCTTTGCCACCACGTCAGGACCCACGCCATATTTAACTGAGCTGCCGACGCGCTGCGCATTGCTTCCCTGCACCATATTCTTTGCGAAATCAGTCGCGATATAGCCTGGACACACCGTGAGCACGTTGATGTTATAGCGTTGCAGTTCCATGCGCGCAGCCTTCCCCAAAGCATTCAACGCGTGCTTGGTGGCGCCATAACCCGACATATAGGGCACGCAGATATGTCCAGAGACAGACGAGATGTTCACGATGTCTCCACCGCCCTGCTGCCGCATGATCGGGATCACCGCTTGCATGCACTCCATCACGCCGAAGTAATTGGTATCGAACAGTGCGCGCAGATTGCCCATGTCCAGCTTCTCGACAGAATCATTCAGCCCGAAGCCGGCATTGTTCACCAGAATGTCAATGCGGCCAAACTTCTGCATCGCAGCCTGGACAGTGGCGCGAACCTGCTCACCCTGACTCACGTCGCAGCTCAGGGCCAGCGCATTCACTGCTGTGCCGCCAATGCGCTGTACGGCCGCCTCAGTCCGGGGCAAGTCGCGTGCACACAGGACAACCTTGGCGCCTTCGCGCAAAAACAGCTGCGCTATCGCCTCGCCAATACCCATGGACGCGCCGGTAATCAACGCTACTTTGCCTTGCAGTTTTCCCTGAGAAACACTCATGGAGAGACTTTGTAGTGGGTCAACCGTGCTAAGTCAAGCTGGTTTGCGTTCAGTTCTGCGGCAAACCACCATGCACCAATCGAACTGACAGCTTGATGGCCGTCAGGGTCTTGCCATCGGCTTCCACTCGACATTCAATCTCCTGCATCGCTTTGGTTTCGGCCCTGGGAGCTTCCGCGGTCAGCTGCCAGAAGTAATCGCCTCCCGGATCGAGCACCACGCTCCCGGTGCCGCTCTGCGTCGTCCAGCCATCCGGAGTGATCAAAGAAATCTTCATCGCCTTGGCGCTCTCCGTATGATTATGAAGGTCCAGCGGAATAAGCAGCGTCGCACCATACTTGATGGCGATCTCAGGATTCGCCGGTTTCGGCAGCTTCGTCAGCCCGTGCGCACGCCAAAAGCTTTCATAGAATCGCCACGGTCCGCCTAACTCCGCGGAAACCGCCGGCAGCGGCTCGCCGGTCTCTCTTACCACCGGAGCAAACGGAATCGGCGCTGGAGAGATTCCGGCAAACACGTCGTCCGTCACCTTGCCCGGCACATGCGATTTGCCCAGCGTAAAACTGCCATCTCCGCCCCAGTTCTTCTCCTGCTCCGCGACCTGCTTCTCATCCATCTTCTTCAGGCCTTCGATATATCTGCGATATTGCGTCATGTGGTATTTGAAGGTTTCGAAACCCGTGCGCCAGTAAGGGAGCTTCAGCGCGGCAGAAACGCCATTCGTTTTATAGGTTGGACCGGTATTCTTGAAGTCAGTGCTGCCGCCGGAATCAGGAAAGTAATAAAGCTTCTTTGCCTGCCAGGGCTGTAATCCATCCAGCAGTGTTTCATTCACCTTCACCGGCCCCGAAAGTTGTGCGGGATACACCGCCGGATCGCCGGCCATATCGAATGCTTCCGTGGCCAGCACACCAGCGGCCTGGTGGTCACCATGGTTTTCACCGATAAAAAATCCAGGCATCCAGGCAAGAATCACCTCAGGGCGTGTCACTCGCACCATCCTGATCAACTCTTCCTGCACCTCGCCGTGGTGCCAGTTCGACAATGACTCCAGAACGTTCTGGCTCGGGGTGTCGCGTCCGCTCAAAAACCAGACGTTATTAATCCCCACGCTTTCCAGTGCATGTCGCAACTCCAATTCACGAACCGCGCCCAATGACTGCGCCCGCTCCGGCCCCATGTTGTTATGCCCGGCTTCACCGTGCGTTGTGTAGATCACAGCAACGCGCTTGTGCTGGTCCATAAGTTGCACCAGATAAGGCACCACGCCGGTTTCATCGTCAGGATGCGCAACCACCAGCAGCAAATCCATTTTCAGGCGATCGTCAGGCTTGAGCAGTGGTGGAGTGGGAGACGGCGTAGCAGTTTGAGCAGAAGCCATGCTGATGCCGGCCAGGAGCAGCAGAACACAGGCGAAGGTACGGTTCATGTTTTCCATTCTGAGAAACAGAGGAGCATTCGGAAGAGTAAATTCAGGTCGTTGACGATTCAACTTTTTATGATTTGGGTTCCGGAATACGCGATGAATGTCCCGCCACCAGTTCCCAGCGTTCATGTCGCCAGACAAATACATCGGTAAACCGGCTTCGACGGACCACTGTCTTTCCTTCTTTATTATTTGCTGTCGTCGTCACCTGGCCGGTTACCACCGCAGTGCTTCCGTAGATACGCACAAGGGGTTCACTGACTTCATACTTGCCATCATGTTTCCGGCAATCCTTTTCGCCGGCCATGTCCTGTTTCTTGTCAGTCAAGCCGCCATTCGCATCAGTGAACAGGAAATCTTCGCCTTCAATCCGATCAAAGTACTTGTAATCGCAATCCAGATTCGCCTGTCCAATCTCCTGCTCAATTCTTACCAGGTCATTCCTGATCTGTTCGGGAGATCCGGGCGGCGTGCTTTGGGCGCGAGATTCAGACGCCACACAAAGAATCAACAAGCACGTTAGCAGCGCTACAAAAGGTGAAAATTTCATTGCGACGAGTCCTCTGGATCCTTAGATGGCATGAACAGGATTTGGTGAGCGAGACACCGGGTTCAACTGGCAACGCGCCCCCGCCGCGCAGTTCGTCTTGCATACGCCTGCGATAGAATATTTAAGTGAGCCTACTGCCCATATTTCCGCTTGAACTGGTGCTCTTCCCCGGAGCTCCATTACCTCTCCATATTTTCGAACCCCGTTATCGCGAGATGATCACCGAGTGCATGGAGCAGAAAAAGCCGTTCGGCCTGGTGCGCGCGCGGGAAAACGCAGTGGCTGAAGTGGGATGCACCGCGGTCGTAGTGACTATCTCTAAAGAATACGAAGATGGGCGGATGGACATTGACACGCGTGGCAAACAACGCTTTGCCATTGTAGAACTCAATCATGATCGTCCCTTTCTTCAGGCGGAAGTCACTTGGTTTGACGATGATGAACCTGCCCAGCCCACCGAAGCTGAAACCGAGACAGCCATCGAACTGCACGAACAATTCCTGGAAGTTCTGGGCCAGAGCGCTGAGGTCGATCGTGATAACCGGCCCATCTCGTTTGAGCTCGCCCGGGAATTGCCCGTCGATCTTGATTTCAAGCAGACTATCCTCGAAATGAAGTCGGAAGCCGAGAGGATTGAGACTCTGGTGGAATACTATCGCGCCACTATTCCCAAACTGGAAAAAAACATGCGCGCCCGCGAAAAGGCCGGCAGCAACGGTCACGTACACTAACGCCGCCAGCATCGCAGAAGATGAATCGCAGGCCATTCGTCGCACATCAAAAACGGAACGATTTAATCGAGGCGTATAATTTAACGCCAGAGGCCCCTTCATGAATCTTCCGACTACCTTGGGCGAGCTCAGGAAAAGTACTTTTTCCGAACAGAGACTCCGGGCACGCAAAACCAAAGACGAACTCAGGGAGAACCTGATTGCCCGTATTCGCTCGGGTGCAACTATCTTCCCGGGAATTATCGGTTATGAAGACACCGTAGTTCCTCAACTTATTAACGCAGTACTGTCACGTCATAATTTCATTTTGCTTGGGCTGCGCGGCCAGGCCAAGAGCCGTATCCTTCGCGCGCTTACCACTCTTCTCGATCCCCAGACGCCGTTCATTGCCGGATGCGAGATCCACGATAATCCTTACGACCCCATCTGCAAGCCTTGCCGGATGCTGCTGGCCGAAAAAGGTGACAGCACTCCCATTGCGTGGCTCACGCCCGATGATCGTTACGTCGAGAAACTGGCAACGCCGGATGTCACCATCGCCGATCTGATTGGCGACATCGACCCCATCAAAGCAGCTCGCGGTGGTCATGAGCTGGGCAGCGAATTCACCGTCCATTACGGACTGCTTCCGCGCGCCAACCGCGGCATCTTCGCCATCAATGAATTGCCTGACCTTGCCGGCAAAATTCAGGTCGGTCTCTTCAATATCATGCAGGAAGGTGACGTCCAGATTAAGGGCTATCCGATCCGGCTCAACCTTGACGTCGCGCTGGTCTTCAGTGCCAATCCAGAGGACTACACGGCCCGCGGCAAGATCGTTACGCCGCTGAAAGACCGCATCGGCTCTGAAATCCGTACGCACTATCCCAGTTCGCTGGAAGAAGGTATCAGCATCACCGAGCAGGAAGCCTGGGCTCTGCGTGATGGGCTCGAATTGCACATTCCCAAATACGTTCGCGAAGTGATTGAGCGTGTGGCCTTCCTTGCCCGCGAAGACAAGAAGATCGACAAGCGGTCGGGCGTCAGCCAGCGTCTTCCCATCTCGGTTCTGGAGAACGTGATCTCCAATGCCGAGCGTCGTGCCTTGCGCAACGCTGAACAGTCCATCGTTCCCCGCGTCGGCGATATCTATGCGGCGCTCCCTTCCATTACGGGAAAGCTTGAGCTGGAATACGAAGGCGAGATGAAGGGCGCTGACACTGTGGCTCGTGAACTGATCCGCGTTGCCGTAGCGAAGACCTATGACGTCTATTTCAAAGACCTGAACATGCAGCAGGTAGTGCAGTGGTTCGAGCTCGGCGGCGAAATCAAATTGTCTGATATCGCGGGAGCGCAGGAAGTCCTGGACGGCATCAAAAATATTCAGGGACTCACGGAAAAACTGGCTCCCGTTGGCATCAAGGCAAAAGAAAAGCCTGAAGTGCTGGTTTCCGCGGCGGAATTCGTTTTGGAAGGGCTGCACGCGCATCGCCGTATTGGCCGGACAGAAGAGAGAGTGTTCCAGGCGGACACGCAACCGAAGCGCACAGAACGTACCTATGAACGCGAAGAGGAAGATCCTCGCGAGAAGTTCCGTGGCCGGCGGCCATATAACTGACGGGTGGTTCTCGCTTTTTGTTTTCAATCCCGAGCGGAGTGAGGGATCCCTATTGAGTCGGGATTCTGGACTCTGTTGTGGTTTTTGGTTGTAGGTTTTAATCCCGTGCGAAGCGAGGGATACGTTACAACCTAGTAGCTAGCAGCTACTAGCTAGCAGCTGTTCTTATGAAATACACCAAATTCTCCAAATACGTGGGTGACCTGGCCGACGAAATGAGCATGGAAGACCTGCTCAGCGCGCTCTCTGATTACATGCTTGAGTCCGGCTTTGAGAGCCAGTACTCCTACTTCCAGCAGATGGACGAGCACTCTCTGGAGGCGCTGCGTCAGGCGATTCAGCAGGCGCTGGAGTCCGGTGATTTCCTCGATCAGGAGATGCGTGAACGTCTGGACCAGATGCAGATGGACGGCACCATGGAGGAACTGATCGAAAAGCTCATCGATCGCATGCAGCAGGAAGATTACATCTCCGTGGACCAGCCGCCGGATCCAGCGCGGCCGTCCAGCGCTCCCGGCCAGACCGGCGAAAATCAGAGTGAAGTGAAGTTTGAAATCACGGATAAGAGTCTCGATTTTCTCGGGTTCAAGACTCTGCGCGATCTGCTCGGCTCGCTGGGACGCTCTAGTTTTGGCCGCCATGACACGCGCGATCTGGCTACCGGCATTGAAACCAGCGGGGCTTCCAGGCAGTACGAGTTTGGTGACACCATCAATCTCGACATCACGGAAACACTCTCATCTGCCATCCAGCGTGAAGGTCTGCATCTGCCGCTGAACATCGAATACTCTGATCTTCGCGTCCACCAGTGCGAATACCAATCATCTTGCGCCACAGTTGTGATGCTGGATTGTTCGCACAGCATGATCCTTTATGGTGAAGACCGGTTTACTCCGGCCAAGAAAGTGGCCATGGCGCTGGGTCATCTCATTCGAACTCAGTTCCCCGGTGATTCGCTTTCTCTCGTTCTTTTTCATGACTCCGCTGAAGAGATGCCTGTCTCTCAGCTGGCGCGCGTAAAGGTCGGCCCTTATTACACCAACACTCGTGAGGGTCTGCGGCTGTCGCAACGCATCTTGCAGCGCCAGAAAAAGGACATGAAGCAGATCGTCATGATCACTGACGGCAAGCCCTCCGCCCTCACCCTGGAAGACGGTCGCATTTACAAGAATGCTTTTGGCCTTGATCCGCTTGTCGTAAGCCAGACACTGGAAGAAGTTTCGCGCTGCAAACGCGCCGGCATCATGATTAACACATTCATGCTGGCTTCAGATTATGGCCTGGTGCAGTTCGTGCAGAAAGTCACCGAGATGTGCCGGGGCAAGGCCTACTTCACCACGCCTCAAAACCTCGGCCAGTATCTGCTGATGGACTACATGTCGCGTAAGATGAAAACAATCCATTAGGTTGCTGCTCTCTTTCTTCATCCCGAGCGGAGCGAGGGATCTACGGACTTATCAAATGTAATCCTGTGCAGACTATCAGGGCTTCAAAATCAACAAGCCATCGCCGATCTTTCTTGTACTAAACCTTTGTCCCGATGACAACCTGCGATCCTGCCATGCCCGCCTACTCCTGCCTCTTGGTCGCGCCCACCAACTCCTGCGCCACATCGGTCACCAGCGGTTTGCGGAAACGACGCACCTTATGTGGTTCCAGCACGCGCACTCGACGCGCCGGCAATGTAACTGGTTCAATCTTTTCAAATCGCCCGCCGCGCACTTCAACTTTGAAACGAAACCAATCGGTGCGAAAGAGCCGGCCGGCCGCATAGAAACTTACAGATGCTCCAACCGGCCCGGCGAACTCCTTGCCTGTCAGGTTTAATATCCGCTCACCCAGATGGCTTGTCCACGCTGTTCCGCCGATTAGCGGATCATTCAACTGCTGCTTCTCCAGCGGCAACGGCCCGGCGATGTTTCGAAACTGAACGATCTGCAGCAACACTGACGTTTTGGCCAGGTTCGTCACGATGATCTTGGCATCGGTGGCGCCGGCGCGCTCCAGGCGGATATGCAGCTCTGGCGCCCACTCGCGCTCAAACTGCTCGTGCGCCAGTTCCACCGTCCGATCTGCCGCATGAGCGTAACGAAGATTCGCGCGTGCCAGGATAATGCTCAAAATAGTTGTTACCACGGTTGCCAGCACTGGAATCAGGTTCACCAGCGTGGAGACCGGGACGGAGTGCCCGTGAAAATCCATGGAACTTCCCCCCTCGTCGCGCGGAGTGCAGCGTGTAGCCTAAGATTGGCCAAAAGCAAGTGCAGGGTCAGTGCTGCTAGCGTACCCGCATTATGGGTCCGCTACGAAGTGCGCTTCGTCGCGGGTCTTTGGTAACCGTGGCGCAAAATCCCGCGACCATGGCCCAAACGGCAGGCTTTCTATTTTTTCCTGCGTACCTTTTTAAGAATGTCGGGCATGAATTCGCCGAGCCAATTGGCGCCTACGCCCACGAAGACTTGCGTGATGGCGGCCTGATAGCCTCTGATCGTCGGGCTAGGATTGTTCGGTTGCCAGCGAGCGGCAATCGCTCCTGCTCCAAAAGCAGCCGCAAAAGGCATCAGTTGTGGACGCAAAGACTTTTCATCGCTGGCATAGGTCACGAAATTTCGGACCGCCGCATGACGCGTGCGCAACCAGAATCCGTCGCATCGGCAGCGCTCGTAACGAGGTTCCCATCCAACGGCGGCATTTCCCAACGCCTGCAACGAATTCTGGATGATGAACTGTCCTTGACGGGAAGCATATCTCTTGACGAACCCACCGGCATCGCGGTCCCAATCTGGCGGAGAATCCGCGCTTTGATCGCGTATAGTGAAAAAAACTGTCTTAGCGTAAATGCCGGGCGTTGTGTAAGTCTGCCTTAGGTAGAGCTTAAACCTTTGCTTTCCGGTGAGCGAAGTCAATGGAACGTCTTTAGGAACGTATGCTCCGTAAAGCCAGTTGACGTTAATCTCATCCTTCGGCTGTTGCTTGGTTTGGCCGTGGCCTGCGGTCACAAGCGCCAGCAATAACAGCAGCTTACCTCGCCGATTGAACTCACGCCACATTAATCAGTCCTAACAGATTGTGACCTGATGAGTGTGGCGCAACTACTGTAAGAACTTACAATGGCCGGGCTGTTCAGACTTGATGGCTATCCCTCTTGTTTAACCGCAGCTTCAGCCGCCTGAAAACCGATCTTGGAGTGCTGGCCATCGCAGAATGGTTTATTCGTGGATCCGCCACAGCGGCACAGGGCTACGGCTGTCTTTCCCGCGATATCAAAGCTGTTGCCGTCAGCGTCCGTGATCTTCAGCTCGCCTAGATCGCCTGTTACCAGATATGGGCCATTTTTCTTGGCCAGGATATTAATTGCCATGCTTGTTCCTCCAGGGGTTGGTCCAATGAGAAGTTCAACGTCGAAATAAATCTATATGGTGCCGCGCCCGGACGCAAGCAGTCATGACCTACTTGCTCTTTTTAAAAGCCACATTCACCAGGAGCTTGTCGCCTTCAATGTCCACGATATTGCAGAATGTGCGTTCGCCGCGGCGCTCAAAATCCAGCCCGACTCTGGTGTCACCCACGCGCATGTTACGCACTTTGAGTGAGTCCAGAAACTCCGGCAACGTCGGATTCACTATATTCAGTTCTTTCCTGTGCGCGCTCGGACGGATCCCCAGCACTGACATCAGAATGAGAAACGCGGCTCCGGATGCCCATGCCTGCGGGGAACACGATACGGGATACTGCACAGGATAATCAAATTCCCTGCGTTCGATACCGCAGAACAGCTCCGGCAGGCGGTAGTCACGGAAATTGGTTGCGGCTTGAAACAACGCGGTGAAAAGCTTGTTCGCCGGCTCACGAAATTCATACAATGCCATCCCGTGCGCCGTGATTGCATTGTCATGCGGCCACACCGATCCGCGGTGGTAGCTTAGCGGATTGAACACGCGCTCTTCCTGTGACATGGTGCGCCAGCCCCAGCCGGTAAACATGGAGGGCTTCATGAACTGCTGTGTAACCGCCCTTGCCCTGTCTTGCGAAATCATCCGCGTGAAAAGTAAATGTCCGGGGTTAGACGAGATCACCTGGCATTGTTTCTTGTTCGCATCCAGCGCCAGAGCATAAAACCCTCGCGACGGCATCCAGTAAGCTTTCTCGAAACGCTTTGCCATCTCCGTAGCTTCGCGCTTTAGCCGGTCAGCCGTACGGATGTCACCAAAGCTGCGCAACAATGAAGCCATCCGATACTTGGCTTCGTATACATATCCCTGGACCTCACAAAGCGCGATGGGCGCCTTTGCCTGTTCTCCATCACGATGCAGAATGGCGTCCCAGGAATCCTTCCATCCTTGATTAGCCAGCCCTCGCGGGGAGCGTCTTTGGTATTCAACGAATCCATCGCCATCCAGATCGCCGTGCTGATCAATCCATTCCAGAGCTCGGTGGGCGTGCGGAAGCATGTCCATGACCAGCTGCTCATCGGCAGTCCAGTTGAATGTTTCGCTCAAAAGAATAAGCCATAGGGGCGTGGCATCCACTGATCCGTAATAGGGTCCAAAGGGCATCTCGCCCGCGCGGGTCATTTCCCCATCGCGATACTCATGCAGGATCTTGCCCGGTTCTTCGTCGCGCCAGTCGTTCTTCTCTTTTCCCTGGTACCTGGCCAGGACCCGCAACGTTTCCACCGCAAGCTGTGGATTGAGAAAGAGTGACTGATACGCCGCAATCAGGGAATCGCGACCGAACATGGTTGCAAACCATGGAATCCCCGCAGCAATCACGTGCTCTTTTCCCTCGGGAATCTGCAACGCATGAAAATCACCTTTCGCAGTGCCCAGCAACTGATCAAAGATGCGATTGCTGGAACTGAAATGCGTAGAGTGTGACTCCCACTCCGCAAAGGCATCTCTGCGCTGGCGAAGCTGCTGGCCAAAATCCGGCCGCTGTGCGCGGGAACGCTTGCCTTCCACTTGCGGCACAACCGTGGTTTGTAACTGGAAACGCTTAAACGGCGGCAATCGCAGCCGCCAGCGACCCGTAGTACCGTCTACTGAATCAGGTTGCGGCGAGAGATGAATGATCGTGTCACGCGCAATATTGTCGCGTCCCAGATAGTGAAATATGATTGAGTCACCGTTTACGATCGGGAGATAGTAGTGTCCTGGTTCCCCTCTCGCAACGCCCCGCACCTGAAAAACGTCCATGAAATCGGCTTCATATGCCAGCTCAATGTTGAGCTCAAGTTCGTGGAAGTTGAAATTCTCAAATGTCAGGTAGTCATACAACGTGTCTGAGCTGAGCAGTTGTTCGCGACGGATGTGCACCGTGTTCTCAGGAATTTCATAGCTGTCCCTGAGAGTGCTCTGGCCCGTGGTCAATTCAATTTGTGAAGCAAACGTCTGCTCCGTGCTGGAAGAGAGCACTACCGTGCGGTATCCGCCCACGCGCAGTTCCAGACGGCTCAGGAAGCGTGTGTCGTCGAGGAAGAATCCCGAGTCGGGCGCCCCTGGCGGCATGATATCGCCCGCCATCGTTGTGGATAGAAACGTCTTTCCATCGATCAACGTCAGGTTGTTGGTCTTGCGCGGCTCCGCATTTTGGTACGCGACCCGGGGCTCCGGGTAAGGTGACGGGATTTCGATTAGTTCATTCTGGGGAATCACTACCTTTGCGCTCATCGTTGTCTATCCTTATTCTGGCTTGCGCTCGGGTGATAATTGTTGCTTATGCCACTTGGCTGATATTGTCCGGAATTGCGTTGTCATTGATGATGGTGGTGAACAGCTCGAAGTAATCATCAACCATGCGTTCGGCCGAGAAGAATTCCTCCACATAGCCCCGCACTGTGGCCGGCGCAACATCCAGGTTCTTTGCACATACGGCCAGTTCTTTGGCGGTGTCGCGCACTCTGCCGCCGTAGCCTTCTTTGACAATTTCTTTCACTGATCCACCGGGCAGCGCTAATACCTGCGTCCCGCATGCCATGGATTCAACCAGAACTAATCCGAACGGTTCATCCCACTCAATTGGAAACAGCATTGCCATGGAATTACCCAGCAGCACATTTTTCTCCGCAAGCCCCACTTCGCCTATGTACTCAATGAACTTCCCATCAATATGGGGCTTGATCTGTTGCTCGTAATACGGACGGTAGACGGGTTGGACCTCTCCGGCAATTTTCAAGGGAATACCGGCTTCCTGTGCAATCTGGATGGCTAAATGTGTTCCTTTCTGTGGCGCGATCCGCCCGAGGAAACACAAGTATGGTTCTTTCTCTTCCCGATATTGATAATTTGAAAGATCAATTCCGTGATGGATCGTCTTGATCTTGGGCACGCTTAGCCTCTTGCCCTGAAAATCGCTGATCGTGGTGAATGTCACCTGCGGAAAATTCGCGTAGTAGTCGTCCAGCATCTTCTCATACGCATGGTGTACGGTGTAGACAAAAGGAATTTCGCTGAAGCGGGACAGGCATAGGCCTGGAGCATTATTCACATGAATGATGTCCGCTCCATCGCGGATCGCATCTTCCACCGCCCATGAGGCGTGATTGAGCGATTTGAGATTCGCCTCAGCTTCCCCTGCGATCGGCCACTCACCCTCTTCATATAACCACTTCATTGGGACCGGAAGTGTGGATTCTCCGTTCGTGTACAGCGTAATATCCGCGCCCTTCTTGGCCAGGCCACCCGCCAACTCTGCGATAAACAGCTCAGTACCCCCGTATTTCTTCGGAGGAATTGAGATAAACGGAGGCGCTACAATCGCTATTCTCATGGCTTGGGTTTCAAGGTGCCTACTTAAGGATGCACGTATCCAGCCGCGTGTTTTCTCCGCGTGGAACTCCAAATGCGCTTAGTACGCTTAGCCCTTGGCTTTTAGAAGTTAGTTTCCACGATTTTCGTTTCTAAGCTTTTTGTTTTGCCGCGCGCGAGCTGCTTGCCGCAATTTGGACAGCCCGTTCAACTTCCACGGCCCTTGCCTCGCTGGTGTGAGCTGCAAGCACCCGTTCGCGCGCTGCGTGTCCAATTGCTTTCAATTCGCGCTCAGAGTAATTGAGAATGTAACGCGCCACATCGCGGCCATCCACGGGGAGAAGAATTTCTTTTCCTGGAGTGAAGAAAGTGTCCAGTCCGGGCCAATTGTCGGAAATGATGGCAGCGCCGCACGCCGCCGCCTCAAACAGTCTTACTGACGGTGAAAAACCAGCCATCACCATTTCACGCCGCGTTACATTCAGTGTCATCCGCGAGGAGGAATAAAACAGCGCATGATGTACCGGATTGAGATGAGTGATCCTCTGCACATTCACCGGCCACTGAAGCGAGTCAGGATACTGCGGTCCTGCCACAATAAATCCGCAATCGGGCAGCGCGGCCGCGGGTCCCAGGAGCAGATCATCTATCTTCGGCTGCCGGTCTGGAGCATAGGTGCCCATATAGCTCAGGTCGCAAGCGAAATCGGCACTTGGTGAAAGCGGCTGGTGACGTTTTGGATCAACGGAACAATAAAGCGGCAGGGCCAGAGGAGCACCGAAATCATTTTCAATCTCCCTCAGGAGCGGCCCGCCGGTAAAGCTGAAATAGATGTCCAGTTCGGGCAAATGCCGCGGCAGTAAATAGTCCGTCGCGGCATCCTGCCTGAGTGATCTGATTGTGATTGGCGTGTCGATGTCGTAAAACGTTTTGACCTGCGCGCCGGATTCAAGCACCTCATCCAGCGCCGCGATCCCGTCAGGAAAATACGATCCCACAATCGCAACGTCAGAATCGCGCAACTCTCTGCGAACGATCGGGAGTACCGTTTTCCAGTCGTCATAAAATCGCATTGAGCAAAAAGGCGGTTCGGGAAGATCACGATTGTTCTGGTACCATTCCACTTCTCTTTCGAAGAACACAATGCGGTGGCCGCGTGCGTGTAACGCGCTGCATAGTGCTCTGAATGTAGTGGCGTGCCCATTGCCCCAGGATGAGGTAATCGACAATCCAAAGATCGTGATTTTCATGTGTTACTCCGCCGATCAGGCCGCCACGGCACGCCAATCTGTCAGTGCATCGACGAATTCCTCTGCGCGCAGCTGATAGGTATGTTGCCGGATCGCGCGCTCACGCATGCTCACGCCAATGTCGTATGCCCGCTCGTCCGAAGTTTGAGTCAGGTGACGCACAACATCCTCAGCATTTGCCGCCACCAGAATCTCCCGGTCGGGAGCGAAGAATTGATCAATTCCCTCCCATTCGTCCGTAATGAGGCACGCTGCGGCTCCCGCGGCCTCAAAAACGCGGGTGGGCGGAGAAAATCCCACGCCGGCCATGGAATCGCGGTTGATATTCAACACTATGCGTGCCGAGCTGTTCAGGCGATTGTGATCATGTGTCCCCACATGCCCGATCCAGCGAACATTCTTCGGCATCTTCTTGTTGCCCCAGCCTTCGCCGCCCAGAATGAATTTACAACGGGGCGCAAGTTCGGCGGCGCGGAAGAAAAACTCCTCAACACGCTGCTCACGGTCGGGCAGGCGATTGCCAATGAACAGCAAATCGCATGCAACTTCGGCGTCAGGCTTCACCGGATGATGTATGTCAGGGTCCAGAGCGTTATAGATCGGTATGCATTGGGCAGCACCCAGGCGCAGATAGTGGTCCACCACGGCAGGCGCCGCCGCCATAGGTAAAGATGAAGTCGTACTCCGGGATGTGCCGCCAGAATGGATCTTCATGATTGCTCTCCACCCGCGCAAGGGTGGCAGGAGCGTCCACGTCCCAAAAGGCAACGCGTGTCATTCCCGTGCGGCAGTGGAGCACTCGCTCTTCCAGCAGTTCATCAAATGCTCCCACGCCACTGTGCTTGATCACCAGGTCACTGTCACAGGATGATCTGAGCAGCGCATGAAGCTGTTCCTCGCTCTTATAGACAATGGAGCGAACGTAAGAAAAATCTCCCTGATCGGCATTTTGCTGGCGGCCATAAACATCCGGTTCAGCGAACGTGACCTGATGTCCAAGGCGGCTGATCTGGCGGTAAATTCCGCGATAATACGTGGCTGCGCCGTTCCAGTAGCACGATGTGATGCTGGAACCGAACACGAAAATCTTCATGCGATTTCCTCGTAAATGGATATCAACTGCTGGGCCCTGTGCGCGCATGTATGGCGCTCACGAATTGTCTTCACGCCTTGTTCAGCAAGTTGCCGCCTTGCGCTGGCGTCGCGCAAGAGAACGGTCAAAGTATCCTTCATTTCCTGGCCGTTGTTTACTAATAAAAAATCCCGCCCTGGCTGAAACAGGTTTTCTTCATCGATCCATGGAGCACACACCAGAGGCACGCCGCATGCCAGTGCCTCAAATACGCGGATGGTGGGAATGCCGCTCAGGCCATTCGCATATTGGCGGCGAGGGACATGAAGCGTAACGGATGAACTTGCATACACCGCTGGCGAAAGCAGGTTGGGAACATAACCTCGATACTCAATTCCAGCCGCGGACAGCCGGGCAATTGCATCTTCCGGATATCGCACACCATGCACCACCGTCTTCCTCTCCGGCATGGCTGCAGCCGGCTCAACCAGGAACTCGTCCAGTTCCCGCGTGCGTTCCTCGTCACCCCAATTGCCAATCCACACGATATCGATCTCTTGTGCATGGTCCAGTGGCTTGAAATATTCCACATCTGCGGCTTCATGGAGCGTCCAGCATTTGGAAACGCCAAAACCATCTGCATAGATGCGCCGGATGGCTTCGCCAAACGCCAGAACGCCATCCAGAAGATGGAGATCAAATTTCAGGATTTCTGCGGCTCGCGTATACGCTCGATGGTGGGTGTCATGGAACAGGGCTTTGAAACCGCACTTCTTTTTCACGCCCAGGACGCTGTTGACCACAAAAGGATCGTTCCATTCGTGAATCAAAACGATATCTGCATCCATTAACTCGTCTTCCAGAAACTGCGGGAAGGATGCTTCCGACGATTGATAAAAGCGGATGTCCAGTTCAGGATAGGCGTGGCGGAAACCATCGATGGAGAAAATCGCCTTTTCGCCTTCCTCGCGCACCAGATTGCTCAGTGACCAGCTACCCAATTCCTCATAGCATCGAACGCTGTGTCCCATGCGCACCAGTTCGCGCATGAGTCCACGCAGGAAGTGCGCGTTGCCATGGTTCCAGTCAGAGACCAGAGAGTGGGAAAAGAGTGCGATGCTGAGTTGCTGATTCATCGTGCTCCAATGCGCTCAGGAACCAGCGAATGATACAGGTCCATGTACGCACTCACCATTCGGGTTGCGTTGTAATTCCGGCAGGCATGCTGGTATGCCTTATCAGCCATCGCTTCGCGCGTTGCTGCATCCTCGTTCAGGGTCACCAGCTTCTGGCAAAGATGCGTTGCATCATTGTTGCGGAAGTACACCGCCGAATCACCCCATAGCTCGCGGAAAGTGGGAATGTCACTGGCCACGATGGCGCAATGGGAAAGCGCAGCCTCCAGAGGAGCGAGTCCGAAAGGCTCGTACTGGGAAGTAGCGGCGTAGATAGAAGATACAGCCAGCATCTCTGCCAGCCCGCGATCGTTCTGTTGCGGTTCCAGATGAATGTTCCCGCGAATTTCTTCCATCACGAAAGCATCAGTGTTTGTTTCAGGATGGCGCTCAGCTCCCACAATGCGCACTGTTCCCGGCATGGGTTCACGCAGTAATAAAGCTGCGTTCTTGCCGCTGTCCCACAAGCGTCCAACCGAAATTGTCTCGCCGTTCTTTTGCGCGCCTGGATTAAACAACGAAGGCGTGCGGCCGTTGTAAACCACTTCGCCTCGGGCCGGCTTCAGATAGAACCTGTTGATCTGCTCAAGCATCCACCGTGAAGGCGCAACTACGCAGTTCGCTTCGGCCAATCCCTTCGACACCGCCTCACGATACCAGCGCAACCACGCTGATTCTGCCGGAAGCGTCTGATGCACAGATGACCACCAGCTCAGAACATCACTGTGTGCGACCACTATGCGCGGCACGTCACACGGCAGCGCTCCGTAGTAGTACTGGCTGAAATGAAGAAGATCAGGTTGGACTTCGCGGACGATTTCGAGCAGGTAGGCAGAAGAAGACTCCATGTCCTCTTCACAATTCTGCATCCACTCCACTTTGAAGGCAGTAGGGCGGTAATCCAGCCCGCGGACGCCTTCCATCCAACGCGCCTGCCCGTCGGACGGAATATCGCCGAAGCTGACCAGCGTTATCTTAACGCCGGACCTGGCCAGACCTTTGACCAGTTCCTGTGTATATGTCCAGACACCGCCGAGCGTATCAGCGGTGATCAAGATATGCATCTTCCAGTTCCTTTAGCGGGACTGGTTTCTGCTCCTGGATATCGCTGTATCCCTTTTGCGCAAACGTTCTGATATAGAAATCGTGCGCTCGTTCCCACGCCACATCGTCGGGTTGAGCACCAAAAGTTTGCTGATACAGCGGACTTCCCGGAAACGGAAACATGGGTACTGGCTCGCTCACCCAAACGCCCCTTGATCTTAGATGCGCCTGCCACTTCTGAATCTGCTTGCGATCGTCCTTCTCAGTCAAAATCAGATTGGCCTGCACCCAGGGGACCCGGCCGCGGGCATAAATCAGTAATTCACTGATCCGGTCAGTCTTAATCCGGCAATTCTTGTTAAGTTCTTCGCGACCTGCCTCGGTAATCGACTCAATACCGCATTCCATGGAGATACAGTGGGCCCGGCCAAGCAGGTCCAGGCTTTCTTCATCCCAGAGGTCGATCCGGGTCTGAAACCCGATCTTCACCGGGCGCTCTGCAATTCCCTCCAGCAGCTTCCGCACGCTCTTGCCGACGCCGAAGATTTCGTCGATGAAGTAGATATACTGCACTCCCCTCTGGATGAGAGTGTCGACTTCGCTTAACACGGCTTCTACGGTGCGTTCCCGAAACTTATTGCGAAATAACGTCTTATTGCAGAATGTGCACGACCACGGGCAGCCGCGTGCAAATTCCAGCTCTGCTCCAATGCCATGATCCTGGGTAAACACGTGATGGCGGTGGCTATGCCTCTCAACCGCATAATTCCGGAAATTGAGAGGTCCCGACGCCCTCATATCGGTCACGCCAAAAGTCGGCGAAACGTGAATACCTGCATCCTCCCGGTAACAGCAGCCCACAACCTCACTCCACGGCTGGTCCGCGAGCTGTGAAATCGTCTGGTCCGGCTCCCCGCGTAGCACCACATCACAGCTAAGCTTACGCAGAGTAGCCGCCGGCGTTGCCGACGGGTGGGGCCCAATCGCCACCTTAACGGCACGGCTATTCAACCCTTGAAACCATTCCATGGGTACACGCAGCTCAGGTGGAGGACATCGCCAGAACAAATAGGAGGGAGCCGTTGGGATAACCAGGAAATCCGGTCCGAACGCGTTGATTCTGTACTTAGATTCCTCCAGTGACAGATTCTCCGTCTGCGCATCCACCACCAGCGCCTCATGCCCGGATGCCAGCACCTGATCATGGGCAAATAGCAGTTCCAGCGGCACATGCGCGTCAGGGCAGCCAAAATAAGTTGAGCCCTTGAAATTCCAATTCGGATTGACCAGCGCAAACTTCAAGCAACGCTCCCGGATGGTTCTGCCGCGATTTTTTCCAACTGCGTAAGCGGCGCGGCCATTCCCGTCAGGACGTGGTGGTTCTTTTGCCAGAAGGCCTTAAGCATTCGCAACGTTTCAGGAATGTTGATTTCAGGACTCCACCCTGTCGCGAGCCGCAATTGAGTGAAGTCGGTGATATAGACACGCTGATCTCCGGGACGTGACGCAGCCGCGGTGATCTCGAGTTCCTGTCCAGTCAGCTTTTCGATCTGGGTGACGAGTTCTCGTAGTGACGTGGTGTTCTGCAGACCGCCGCCGATGTTATAGATCTGGCCCGCAGTGGTTGCTTGTGATGACCATAACAAGTCAATTGCGCGGACAAGATCGTGGACACAGAGCACGTCACGCACCTGGCGCCCGTCGCCATAGATGACAATTGGCTTCTGCTGCAGGGCGGAATATAGAAAATGCGCCACCCATCCCTGGTCCTCCGTACCAAACTGCCTTGGCCCGGCAATACACGACATGCGAAGAACGACGGTTGGAATGCCGTAG
>CAVWJV010000017.1:0-39123 GCA_963755365.1 Terriglobia bacterium
CTAAGTTATCTCTCTTATAAATCCTTTTTTTACAAATCTTTACGGCCTGCTTACCAGTTTTTTAAAGTCAAGATGCTAAATTTCGGGTTCACTGGTGACAGCGCAAACCGACAATCAAGCCCAGAGTGAATCTTTGGTCTTAAATCTTTTGGACAGGCGTTCCGTTCAAGAGGCGAACTGTTTTTGTCCGCAGGCGTCTATAGAGCGACAATGGGATCCGCGAACGAGATGGTATGCTCACTATAATCCAGCCAGTCCAACCAACGTCAGGTCAAATTGAAGCGGTAACCTTTTATCAGTCAGGTGACTCACTATGCAGGGATGTAAACGTATTGGCTTTCTGGCTCTAGCCACTTTGTTCATTTTGTTTGCGGCCGGATGCGGCGGCAGCAGTGTGAACAGCACTCCAACTCCCACGGGCGGATTCAGCAACGCCAATATCAATGGCACGTATGCCTTCTCTTTCTCCGGAAATGACGCCAACGGCTTCTTCGCCATCGCCGGTAGTCTAGCTGCGAATGGTTCAGGCGTTATCACCAGCGGCGTCATGGATATAAACCGGGTCCCCAGCCCCTTGACGAATATCGCTCTCACCGGGACATACGACACAATCAGACGGTAGCGGTGTAGTCACTCTTAATAGTTCCGCCAGGCACTTCGACCGTCGCTGTATCCTGTCAACGCCATCGAACCTTCGTCTTTACTCGCTTAAAGTAGTAGCCAACGGCAGCGGTTCCATGGATTTACAGAACCCAGGGGCATTTACCACTGCTGCGCTGGCAGGCCAGTTTATTCGATCTTTCCGGCATTGATAACGCCAGCAATCCATTTGCAGCCGTCGGCTCCGTTGTGACCAACACCGCAGGCACCGTAGTCAGCGGCATGAAGACTCTTCTGACGATGGCGCAATCCTTCTAGCCGCGCCGATCACCGGCGGTTCACTTACCGTGGCGACGAATGGCCGCGGCACTGCCAGCTTCAACACCGCCAGCGGAGTGCTGAATTTCGCCTTCTACGTGGTCGACGCTAATCACATCAAACTGGTGGAGACTGATGTCATACCAGTTCTTGCAGGCGATGCCTTCCGCCAGATTGGCACGTTCTCAAATGTCACACTGAACGGTTCGTTTGCCTTTTCCTGGCGGGCGCGGACCTCTCCAATCCCTTTGCTGCTGGAGGCGTCCTCACATCCAATGGCGCCGGAGCCATCTCCGCGGCGTTGAGGACGTGAATGACGGTGGCATCGTCAACACAGGTCTCACCTTTAATGGCACATATACGATCGCCGCAAATGGCCGGGGCACTGCGCTTCTGCCCACCGGCCTGGGTCCGGTAAACCTCGCTTTCTACCCCACGACAAATGGAATTCAGATCCTGGAGACTGACACCGGCTTAATCGCCAGCGGCGTCGCTTTCCTGCAGACCGGCGCCCTGAGTTCCGCCAGTGTCAACGGCAGTTATGCCATGGGCTTTACCGGCGTCTCTACCTCGGGGCCTTTGGACGCGATTTCCGAATTCACCGCCAATGGTACTGGCGGCTTAACCGGCATCATTGACATCAACAACTTTGGCAGCCTCAGCACCGGAACGAGTCTTACTGGCACCTACTCCATTGCAGCCAATGGACGCGGGCCTATGACCTTTTCCACAAGTCTGGCACCACAGAACCTGGGGGTCTATGTAATCGATAGCACGCGGGCCATTTTCGTCGACCTCGATGGCAATATTGTGGTTGTGGGCGAAATGGACCACCGTTAATCCTTCTACAATCGAATATCCTTTGGAAAACTTTCAGGGCCCGGCTAAAAACCGGGCCCTTGTTTGTTGAAATAAAAAGGCGGAACACAATGTGCTCCGCCTTCTTGCTCTCGAGAGTTAACGTCTGTTATTTGATCTGCAGCGTTCAGATCAGGCCGCGCTTAGTAGACCCAGCGGTACCCGTCCCCATGCATGAGTCGCTGCTCGTACACACGGCGATCATCGCGATCGCGTCCGCGGTAGTCATCGCGATCAAATCTGCGCTGGTCATCCCGATCCCTAACCTCACGGCGATCTCGATCTCTGTCGCGGTCCCTGTCATGGTCTCGGTCGTGATTACTGTATGCCCAATTGTGATTTTCGATTGGCTGGGCCGAGGCCAACGCGGATCCGCCCGTGATCAATGCCGCACCGATCAGCAACATTCTTAAACTTTTCATAAATCCTCCGTTTGGCCCAAACCCACATTAAAATCTGATTCGGGTCGTTTGAAATTTAACTGCTATCAGTAGAAACACCCCTCAAAACCAATAGTCGGATAAGCACAATGTGGTTTTGTAAAGATCATTCTTTGGAAAAAGTACTGTGGAAAAAGCGGCCTTATTTACTTGTTCTGACATGATTACGCCGCCAAAGTGTTTTCGGTTCTTCGGATCGAGGCGGCGAAACACATGATTGATCAGAGGTTTGGATGGTGACAGAAATATTGTAGAGAAACCTTAAAAAACCGTTCCGCTGATCCAAAGTTTGCGGTTCTAAGTTTGACAACCCTGTCTTTTGTCGATCGGGCCGATGTGTAGATTTTCCAAAAAATTTAAGGATTGAGCCACCCCCAATGAACCATGCCGATCCGTTATTGAGAGCCCTGCACAAATGCGAAGACAGGCTGAAACGCCTGGCTTCAAGGTTCGCCCAAAAACGCTTTCCTGTTCCAAGAGAACCCGGCCCAGGCGCTACGTGCCGCTAATCTCGACCTTGACGAAAGTCTCCTTTGCGAACTGGAAGTCTTGCTCACTGGAATTGCTCAGAAAATCAACGCTGCCTGATTATCGTTCGTTCAAAAAATTGGCCCGGACTAGTGACAGTCCCGGGCCAATTCAATCGAGCAAGGGGGGCAACTCTCACTCGTAACGCAGGGCTTCTATCGGATCCAGCAGGGCGGCTTTGCGCGCCGGATAGAAGCCGAAGAAAATTCCCACCGCCGTTGAGAAGAAGGCGGCAGCAGGACCGGCATTGAGATCAGGATGCTCCACCCCGAAGCCGGCGATGGCATGCTGGCTGCCACCCCAACAGGATGCCGATGAGCCCGCCGGCAACTCAACACCACGGATTCGATGAGAAACTGGCTCAGAACGTCCGGCCCGTGGCGCCGATCGCGATTCGTATGCCGATCTCCCGCGTGCGTTCCGTGACCGATACGAGCATGATGTTCATGATGCCGATACCGCCCACGATCAGCGAAACACCGGCGATGGACGCCAGCAACAGGGTCATCACCTTGGAAGACTCGTCAGCGAGCTGGGCCACATCCGCCAGGTTGCGTACGGTGAAGTCGTCATCCTGCCTGTGCGAATGCGGTGACGATCACGCAACAGTGACGTGATCTGGTTCTGCGCCGCGTAACTTGCAGGCTGAGACGTGGCAGACGCCATGATGTATTGCAGCCAATCCTGACCGGTGATTTTCTTTTGCAACGTGCTGATCGGCACGTAAACGCCGTCGTCCTGGTCCTGTCCCAGACGGGACTACCGCCTTTGCATGGCAGGCACTTCAACCACCTGAAATGGCAGGGTCCCGATGCGGACCGTTTGGCCCACGGGATTACTGGTTCCGAACAAATTCTGTTGTACCGTGGCCCCGAGAACCACCACGTTCGTTGCCCGCGTGACATCATCCTGCGAGAAGTTGCCGGCCCTGGGCGAAGGCCCAGTTGCGAATGTCAAAATATTGCGGCTCCGTGCCGGTAATGCGGGTTGACCAGTTCGTGTTATCGAAGACCACTTGTGCGCTGGATCCTGCTCCCGGCGCGACCATGCTGATAGATGGCACCTGTTGCAGAATGGCCTTCATGTCATCATTCACCAGGGTTTTAGTGGCTCCGCCGCCCAGCCGGATTCCACCTACTGACGCTTCCTGAACTGATATAGAGCAGGTTTGTTCCCATGGAAGCGATCTGGTCCTGCACCTGCTGTTGCGCACCCTGGCAGAATCCCACGGTGGCGATCACCGCACCCACGCCGATGATGATGCCCAACATGGTCAAGAGTCGAACGCGTCTTGCTTACGGGTTAAGGGTGGATTCGCTATTTTTAAAATCGCTCAGAAAATCCATATTGCCCCCAATATGTAATTGCAAAAATTGCCAGTACCGAAAGATCGCCGAAATTCAATTCTTCATCAATGGCCGGCATACTTTTCAGCACATCAGCCGCCCGCGGACGCTTCGCGACCGCATCGTCATGCCTGATCTTGCCGTCTTTGAACACCACGATCCGGCGCGCAAACTGCGCGACATCTGGTTCGTGTGTTACCAGCACAATGGTAGAGCCTGGTCATTCAGCTCCTGAAAGATCTGCATAATCTCCACGGACGTCCGGCTGTCGAGGTTTCCCGTGGGCTCATCGGCCAGCAGGATTGCCGGTTTGTTCACCAGGGCGCGCGCAATCGCCACACGCTGCTGCTGTCCACCGGAGAGTTGAGACGGGAAGTGATCCAGCCTTTCACCCAGCCCAACCAGTTCCAGCATCTCTTTCGCCCGCGCCGCCCTGGAATTTTTCTCCAGCTTGGCATACAGCGTTGGCAGCTCAACGTTCTCCAACGCCGTGGTGCGAGAAAGCAGGTTGAAACCCTGAAACACAAAGCCCAGCTTCTGGTTCCTGACCGCCGCCAGCGCTTTCTTATCCAGGCCGGAAACATCGGTGCCTCCAGAATGTAGTTTCCGCTGGTGGGCTTATCCAAGCAGCCCAGCATATTCATGAAAGTAGATTTGCCGCTGCCGCTGGATCCCATGATCGCCACGAACTCGCCTGCCTCAATCTTCAGATCGACACCGCGCAGCGCGTGGACCTTGGTTTCTCCCAGGTCGTAATACTTGTGCACGCCTTCACCGCGATCACAGGAACCTGAAGTTCCTCTACCGGGTTCTCTATTCGTTCTACCTGTGCCAGCGTTGCCATAACTCCTCCGATTCGTTAACTGCTGATTGCGAAATGCTGACTGCGAAATGCCGCCTACACGAGTGGCCGATTACAGGCCCACTTCGCATTCCGCCGGACGCTCCGCCACGTGTTCGCCATTGCCTGGCGCTGCCGTGGTTCCCGCCGCTTTCGCCGGCGGACCATTCAAGCCAGTGATCACCTGATCGCCGGCATTCAGCGTGCCTTTCACCACCTGCGCAACTTCCGTGGTGGTGTGATCGGCGTGATGCCCAGCTTGATCTGCACCGGTTCAACCTGCTTGTCTGCGTCCATCTTCCAGATCACACCCAGAGTTGCAGGATAACACCTTGCGCCTGCTGACCAGCCTTACGTCCCTTGCCAGCCTGCGGTGATTCCGCTCTTTGCGTACGCCGCCGTCAATTGGTCTGCCGTCATGGCGTATAGCGCAGCGCTCCGTTAGGCACCTTCACTACGTCATTCGCCGTCGCTACCGGGATATTTACGTAGGCGGTCATCTACCGGAAACAACTTCAGTTCGGGATTATCAAAGTCCACGATGGTCGTGTATGTGACCACGTTCTGGACCGTCGTCGCGTTCAGGCGTACGGCAGAGACTTTTCCCCTTGAATTTCTGCGTGGAAAGCATCCACGTTAAAGTTGACTTCCTGACCAGCCTGGATCGCACCTACGTCGCTTTCATCGGTGCTCACGTAGACCTGCATCTTGGTCAAGTCCTGCGCGATGGTGAACAGCGTTGGCGCCTGCAATGAAGCAGCAACCGTCTGTCCCACATCAACGCTCCGGGCTACCACCGTTCCATCGATGGGGGAACGGATGATGGTGTGGTCCAGATTGGTCTGCGCCACGGTTACAGCGGCTACTTTCTGCTGCACCTGCGCCGCAGCCTGGGTTACTTGTGCCTGGGCTGCGCCAACTTCGGCATCGTCGGTTTGATAAGTGGCCCTGGCAGTATCGAGCTGCTGGTCGGCACCACACCATCCCTCGCCAGTGAGGTATAGCGATCAAAATCCAGTTTGGCTTGCGCCGAAGCGGCCTTGGCTTTTTCTAAATTCGCCTTGGCAGCGATTAAGTTGGCTTGCCCATCAGCCAGATCTGCCTTCGCCTGAAGCAGCGCGCCATGAAATAAGGACGGATCAATACGCGCCACTACTTGGTCCTTCTTCACATGTGAGTTAAAGTCGGCATAGAGCGTCTGAATGGTTCCAGAGACCTGAGATCCACCTGCACCGTGGTAACGGCATTGATGGTGCCCGTGGCCTGGACCACGTTTTGTATGTCGCCCTGCTGGACTTTCTCGGTGAGGTACTGTGGCGTCTTTTTTGCTTTCCAGCTTGAAAGCCGTCGACGCGACGATTGCCACCAGCAACCCTGCAATGACTAACCATTTGTTCTTGAAGAGTTTCATTGTTTGCCCCCGAGGCCGCTTCTTGCATCTTCTGCGGCTTCTATAGGCTTAAACACGCGGTTGAGAGCGGTTCGAGTAAACAGTGAGACACCCGGAAGTTAACTTTTGTCTGTGACTTGTACGCTTCCTTACATAAGACTGCGGAATTGAGAGTTCCTGCTTAACGTTTCTTTGCTTTGATAAGGCGAAGTATTGGCCTATCGCACGTTTTTTCAGTGCCCAATTCCCGCATTGATTCGGGCGCTTTTCTCCGCTATAGTCAGGCAAACATGGTCATCATCAACCTGACCGTGGCAGGGTTTTGTCCCACATTCCCGTGTGTTGAGCGGACACTGCAACGGCCATAGAGTTGAGTGATCTTTTAGGGCAATAGCAAACGTATCCCCGCTGCCGCGCAGCGGGGTTTTTACCTTTTGGCCTACCTTCTTGCCTTGTCTCTGCCGACAGGCGACAATCAGTCTCAATCAGATCACGTGGCCATAACCCCTCCCAATTCGAAACCGTTACCTGATCCCCGCTCTCTGTTAACCAGCGCGCGCCGCATCGTGGTGAAAGTTGGCACGGCCGTGGTCTGCAGTGCAGAGCAGGAATTCGATCAGCGTCTGGTCACAGCCGTGGCCGCCAGCATCGCCACACTTGTTCGCGATGGTCGACAGGTCGTCCTGGTTAGCTCTGGCGCCGTAACTCTCGGAGCCGTTGCGCTCAACGTCCATCGCAGCAGACTGCGCGATGCCAGCATTACCCGCGCCTGTGCCGCCGTGGGACAATGCAAGCTCATGGAAGCCTACGCCGAGGCCTTTCGTCCTCATGGCCTCACGCCCGCTCAGATCCTGGTCACTGAAGACGACTTCACTGACCTGAATCGTTACAAGATTCTTCGCCAGACATTTGAGAAGCTGTTGAAGCTGGGTGCCGTTCCCGTAGTCAATGAAAATGACACGGTAACGAACATCTGGACGGAGCAGGCACCGGTGTTTCGCGATAATGATCGCCTGGCTGCACTCGTCCTGAGCAAGCTGGATGGTGATGCTCTCATACTTCTATCCAATGTCGACGGATTGTGGCGCGATGCCGCCCTGGGCTCCATTCCCTCCAACATTGTTCCTGTGGTGACCGAGCTTTCTTCCGCAATCCGTGGTTCCGCGAAAGGCAAATCATCCGTGGGGCGCGGAGGCATGGCCGCCAAACTCGACGCGGCTGAGATTGCCATGCATTCCGGTGGTATGGTCGTCATCGCAAATGGAAAGACACCCGGCGTTCTGGAAGAAATTTTTAGCGGCAAGCCTGTTGGCACGCTCTTTCTGCCCGGCTCACGCATGGCCGGCAAAAGACGCTGGCTGGCCTTTGCCACGACCGTCCGCGGAAATGTCACCATTAACGCCAACGCAGTTTCTGCCGTACAGAATCGGCGCGCAAGCCTGCTGGCCTCCGGCGTAACTTCTTTTCGTGGCCCCTGGAGCACTGGACAGGTGATTGCCATTCATGATGAAGCAGACCGCACCATCGGCAAGGGCATTGCCGAAATGGACGCCCATCAACTTGCCGGCATGCTTATGTCCACTGCCGGCTCCGTGCGAGGCGTTCTGGTCCGACGCGAAAATCTTCTTCTGAACGATGCTGCTGCCGACGCAACAGAGGAAGCCGAAGAAGAAGAGAAGGGGCGCGACGTTCAAAATAAAATATGCAACATAAAGATAAGACTGACGCTCCTGGCGGGCAGCTTCGCGATCAGGTCCGGCTCACGCGCCGCGCCGCGCGTGAACTGGCTCGGCTTTCTTCCGAAGAACGTAATCGAATTCTGCTCGCCGCCGCCGCTCAGCTTGAAACGCGTTGCGATGAAATCCTGGCAGCGAACCAGCAGGACGTCGCAGCGCTCGATCGTGAAGTTTCGGCCGGCAAGGCCTCAGCTTCTCTGGCCAGGCGACTGAAAACCTCTGTCGCCGGAATAAAAGACATGGCTGCCCGCGTTCGTGACGTGGCCGCCTTGCCTGATCCGATGGGCCACTCGCTAGCCGTCACCGAGCTCGACGATCAACTGGTTCTGGAAAAAGTTCCCTGCCCGCTCGGCGTGATCGCCGTGGTCTTTGAATCGCGGCCGGATGCGGTTCCGCAGGTGAGCTCGCTGGCCATCAAGACCGGCAACGGCCTTGTCCTCAAAGGCGGAGCCGAGGCGCGGAACAGCAACCGGGCTCTGGTCTCCATCTGGAGTGACGCCCTCCGAAAACACAGTCCCTCTCTCGCGGACGTGATATGCGCACTGGAAGACCGTGAAGAGGTCATGCAGATCTTGCAGATGGATCGCGAAATCGATCTGATCGTACCGCGCGGCTCAACCGAGTTCGTCAATTTTGTTTTCCGCAACAGCCGCGTCCCCGTACTCGGACACGGCAGCGGCATATGTCATATCTACGTGGACTCGGCTGCCAACCAGTCGCTGGCGACCAACGTGATCATTGACGCAAAAATCCAGTACGCCGCCGCATGCAACGCCGTTGAAAAAGTTCTGGTCCATCAGGAAATCGCCGCGGCATATATGCCAGCGTTGGTTCAGGCGTTATTCAAAGCTGGAGTGGAAGTACGGGGCTGTGAGAAAACGCTCGCCCTCTGCGCCGGACTGCCGATCGCGAGCGCTACGGAAGAAGACTGGCACACCGAATACGGCGATTTGCGAATTACAGTCAAGGTGGTGGAGAACGCTCAGGAAGCCATGGACCACATTGACACCTACGGATCGCGCCACACCGAATGCATCGTCACCGAAGATATTGCCACTGCCGAACTGTTTATGAATGCCGTTGATGCCGCCAGCGTTTTTCACAATGCGTCCACTCGTTTCGCAGACGGCTTTCGTTACGGTCTGGGCGCGGAGATCGGCATCAGCAACAGCAAGCTGCATGCCCGTGGCCCAGTCGGACTGGAGGGGCTGCTCACCTACAAATACAAGCTTCGCGGCGCAGGGCAAATCGTTGCAACTTACGCGGATGGCGAGAGAGCCTTCAGGCACAAAAAGAATTTGTAATTTGTGGATCGTGGTTGCGCATTTGTAAGCAAGAAACAAAATACATAGATCCTTCGACTTCATCGTCGCATTCGCTCCGATTCCGCTCAGGATGACAAAGCATCCGGTATTTCAGGTTGTATCAATAACGAAAGAGACGCGCCCATACGCACGCAGGCAGCCCCTAGCCGTCAGCTGTTCGCAGGCGTATCAAAGCATCCGCTGAACAGAACCGTTCATCCGACTGGAACATGGGATGGATTGAGAACTATCGCAGACGGGACGCGTCAACAAACGACAAGCCTTCTCCTTTCGTGGAAGCAGCACGGCAGCGCTGGAGCCAACTGGGAGACGAGTTAAAAGCTGACGTCGAGGAATTCAGCGCGCAGCATAGTGGCGCGGAATTTTCCAGCTCCGGCGATGATACTTATCGCGTGCTGTACTCAGAATCCGGTCTGGAACTTGAGATCAGCGCCGATTTTGACGCGCAAGTAGTCCGTTACGATTACAAGCCAACCAGCAGCAGCACCGCTGGCGCGCCCGAAGGCGGCATCCTGTCCATGCGCCAGTCCCGTCGCGGGACCGTGGAGTTTTACTCTGCCGACGAACGACTTACCTCAGAAGAGACGCGCCAGGTTTTACTGGAGCCGGTATTGTTTCCGCCTCAACTTGCCGCCTGATTCCCTGTACGAGGTTATGCCAGCATCAGTTCAGCCAAGCATCAGGTCAGCCAAGGCAGCCATGCTGTGGACTTCAAATGTTGGTTGACTCACAGCTGCTTTAGCGGCCCCTGCTCCCGGACGAATCGACGGGCGGTTTACCCAGACCGTGCGGAGTCCCAGCTCAGTCCCCGGAATAACATCATGCAATACGCTCTGTGCCGCATGCAGAATTTGCTCTTTGGGAAGAGCCGCCCGCCGGAGCATTTCTTCGAAATTTCTGTGCGACGGCTTGTAGCTCTTTACCTGCTGGGCCGTAATCAGGGGGTCAAAATCCACAACCAGCTTCTTCTTTGTCTCCGCAAAAAGATCATCATCCGTGTTGGAAATTACGCCCAGGCGATACCTGGTAGCAAGCCGCTGCAAGGCCGCAACTGTATCCGGGAATGGTTCCCAGGTGATGAGGGATTCAGCAAAACGCTCGCCATCCTCTTGCGTGATTCTCAAGTCAAAACGCCGGCCCATTTCCTGGATGGTATCCGAAAGAACCTGCCGGTACGGCATGTAAGAACCTGACTCCAACTCCAGTTCCACGTCACCATAAAGCGCAAGGAGTTCTATGTCGCGTGCAGTGTCATGGTTGCCAAACAGAGGACGCATCGCTTTCAGTATGCCCGTCTCCCAGTCAATGAGCGTGCCGTAACAATCAAAGGTGATCAGACGCACTGAATCCATAACCATGACGAAAGCATAGTTGCACGATCAGCTGCGTGTCCAACCGGAGCTGTTGAAGCAAACAGCAATCCTGCCCCGGCTTCGGCGGCATGCAAAGGGGGCGAGACACGCAAGCCGGAGAATTTGTCCGGGAAGAGATAGACCACATCCGTGAAGGCAAACACGGCGCCAAATCAACCAAACAAGCCATTGCCATCGGACTATCAAAGGCCCGGCGTGCCGGTGTGGCACTGAGGGCCCCCAAAAAAGGTAGAGCTTTAGAGGCCACGGGGCAATCGGCGCAGCGCGTCTCTGTCCCGGCAGGGCGCAAAGCGCAGCAAGGAAGAGGAAGCAATCAGGGACGGCTCGAGCGGCGTAGGTACGCAACCATTCCTAAGGTAGCGAACCAGAGTGGTAAATAAGTACCCGTGCCATTAAGGCTTAACCCTTAGAAACCCAGCCATCAATTCCGAATTTCTCATTGCATAACAATGACTTACGAAGCACCGCGCCCTTCAGCTCCCACTGATCGCCCAAACCAAAGGTCAGTGCCTATCCATCCCTTAGGGGATATGGCCTAGGGAGGTATCTCCCTCGATAATAGCGACGGATGTTTCTGGGCTCTGCCGGGCCTTGTTCACCCCTGAGGAAAATCCCGGCAAATGGCTTGAAAACGTCGAAATCAGAATCACCAATGACCGCAACATCTAAGGTGATCTAAGGGAGTTCTCCATATGGATTTTGGTCTGATATCCGCGCTAGTATCTCTGATAGGATCTCTGCTTGAAGGATCGGGGCCGACTCAAAATTCGGCGTTACCGCCGCCAAGGCCCAAACTTACAGGTGGCGAGCAGCAAGATTAATTGATGAACAACAATTATTCCTTAAGCGTTTACGCTCTGTTGTTTCTCAGTACCGCCTTACAGTTTCTTGCCTGCTGGACGGTGCTGAAGAGGGGCTATTTCGCTCACTGGAAGGCTTTTAGCTACTACCTTTTCTGCATGACCCTGGGTTCAGTGGCAGGAATTTTTGCGGCGTTGTTCGGCAGCGTAGACACCTACCGGGTTATCTATGGTGGCTCGGCTGTGGTGGAAGCCATTACTCTCATCCTGGTTGTCTTTGAGATTATGGTGAAGATGCTGGAGCCGTTTGACACTCTGCCCGGAAGCGTTGTCGCACGGTTCGGATTTAAGGCCGCGGTTGGAATCTCAGCCGCGATCACCCTTTCAGTATGGGTTGGATCCACGGCAGACCTCACCTGGGGTCCGGCGCTGACTGTTGAAAGAACTGTCTTTCTCGCGGATGCCACGCTGTTATGGCTCCTGATCGTTCAGGCGCGCGCTTTGGGGGTTACGTGGCAGTCAAGCGTGGCTGAAATCGCAGTCGCTTTTGTCTTGTACCTGACAGTACAATCGGCCGTCCGCTTCATCATCATCATTTATCCCACCAACGAACGGGTCATGGACATCGCATCCGGGTTTGGCCAGTTCGCTTATGCAATTTCTCTCTGTAGCTGGATCTGGACCATGCGACACCGTGATCCCGCGGCCGTACAGACCTCGCCCGAGAAGCTGGCTGAGGTCCACGCCCTGGCGTCACAACGCGGCGCGGTTCCCAAAGAGAAGATTTTCGCCGCCGTCGGAATCAAGATCACCAGGATCGAGACCGAAACGGAGCCAGCTAACCAAGCCCCAGAATCCGGTCGAACCGCCAAAGCTCTCGTGAACTAGTCCTCTTTCATTCTTCATTCGCTGAACATACCCGTTTATTTCGATTGCGACGCCCGATTCAGATTTTGTTGCCACCGGGGTCTTGCACGCGGCCTTTCCAGCGTCCGCCTTTTCCCATCCAGTACAGGAAGGCCGAATGTACCGTAGCGCCCATATAGAAGATGGCGATCGCGGGAAGCGCAAGCGACCACAATGGGTTAAGGCGATAGAACTTTATCGTCGGCCAAAAGCAAGCGGCCATCAGCGCCCAGCTTGCGGCGCCGGACCATGCCGGGTTCGCACGTCCGCTGAGCAGGAGAGCAAGTGGAAGAAGATAGGTGATGGTGAGAGCGACCAGGCAAAGCAATAACAGCAGCACGGAATGATGGAGCTGATTGAACGCGCTGCGCGAGATCATGGCGCCAATATCAGCAAAAGTTCCATAAGGGCGGATGCTCTCCGTCTCCGGTGCAACTCCCAGCCACACTTTGCCTCCGCCCTGGCGAACGCGGCTGGCCAGCGCGCAATCGTCGATGATCTCATTGCGGATAGATTCAACACCACCTGCCTTCTCCAGAGCTTCACGACGGATGAACATGCATCCACCAGCCGCACCGGCCGTCTTTCGCCGGGCATCGCGAATCCACTCCGGCGGATACAGCATAAAGAAGAAGAACACGAACGCAGGGATCAGGGCTTTCTCCGCAAAGGTCAGGCAATGCAGCCTGACCATGAATGAGACCAGGTCGAATCGGCCTTCCTGGGCCAGCGTCGCCAGCATCGCCACATTTTCGCGCGAGTGGCGTATGTCTGCATCCGTGAGCAGAAGATAATCGGGCGTGAACTCATTCGCCTTCATCACTCCCTGATGCACGGCCCACAGCTTCCCTGACCAACCCGGCGGCAAAGGCGCTCCTGCCACGACGTTGAGTTGGTCTTCTGCTCCAGCGGCCCGTGCGGCGGCCCTGGCAATGTCAGCGGTGCCGTCCGTACTGTTGTCGTCAACTAGTACCAGACGGACCGGGAAACTTTGGCGGATCAGCGAAGTCACACACTCTGCCACCACATCCGCTTCATTGCGGGCAGGGACCACCGCAACCACGGAGACCGGCTCCAGCGCTCCGCGCACCGGCCACGGAAGCGACCGGCTGATACGCCAGAAATTTCCATGTCCCAGCAGCAAATAAGCCCAAATGGTGAGTGTGACAAATCCCGCAAAGGTGAGCATCGCCGCACCATTGTACGGAAGGACTGGTGTGCGCAGGCATCCTGTCTCTATCTGAGTACCTCACACTAGTGGCAGTGCACGGGAGAAAATCCAGGAATGCCGGAAGACAACGCGGACGACGAGAAAAATCTTGGAGCACCTGCCTTCCTGGAGGGAAAGCTCAATGAGCAGGTAGCCAAGTACATCCACCTGTTTCTCACGCTATTGGCAGTTCTGTTGATGGCTGCTGCTTCGATTGCCGCCGTCGTGATGGTCATCCACGGTTTTCCCAAATTGTGGTCATCCGGCAGACGAGTATCAGGTCCTCCACCAGGTGCTGCAGGACATTCTGCTGGCCGCGATTGCCGGCGAACTGGCTCTGCTTCTGCTCTTTCACCGGGCCAGCGCCGCCGTGGAAGTAGTTATGTTCGTGATCGCGCGGCGACTTGTAGCCACCGATGTCACCACCATTGATTTGCTGATAGGTTCGGTCGCGCTTGCCATTCTTCTGGTCGTGCGCTTCTACTACTTGCCGGGAAAGCCCAAGTAGAGCAGATTGTTCCACTGTGATGCGCACTGAAGTTAGAATAAGGTGTCTTTCGAATGAGCTAGTTTGCACGCCCCGTGGAGTGAGCGACCATGACACCTTTGTCCGGCGAAACTATTCATCAGCGAATCTGTCCTTTCTGTGAAGCCTGTTGCGGCCTGGAACTAACCGTGGAAGAAGGCAAGGTCAAGCGAATTCGCGGCAATGATCGTGACGTTTTCTCCGCAGGCTACATATGCCCCAAGGGCGTGGCCCTCAAGGACCTGCATGAGGATCCTGACCGCCTGCGCAAACCGCTGATCAAACGTGATGGCAAATTCGTGGAAGCCACCTGGTATGAAGCCTTCGCTGAGATTGAACGCCGCCTGCCGCCGATCATCGCTCAACACGGAAGGGACTCGGTGGCGCTGGTTCTGGGTAATCCGGTGGTGCATAAGACGGGATTGCTGCTTTACGTTCCCCGGCTCGGACGCGCACTGGGAACGCATAACGTTTATTCCGCCTCCACACTTGACCAGATGCCCAAGCAGCTTTCCAACGGATTGATGTTTGGCGACTGGCTCTCATTCCCTGTCCCGGATATAGAACGCACCGATTTTCTGATGATCCTGGGCGGCAATCCCATGGTATCCAACGGGAGCCTCTGGACCGTTCCCAATTTCCGTGACAAAGCGAAAGCGCTCCGCGCACGCGGCGGGAAGATTGTGGTCATCGATCCGCGTCGCACGGAGACAGCCAAAGCCGCTGACCAGCACGTCTTTATTCGGCCGGGCGCCGATGTTTTCTTTCTTATGGGGCTGACGCACACGCTGTTTGAAGAAAAGTTAGTGAACCTGGGCCGGCTGGCCGCACACGTGAACGGAGTTGAACAGGTAAAGGAAGCGGTTGCGAATTTTTCAGCGGAAGAGGTGGCATCGCGCTGCGGAGTCGACGCGGCAACCATCCGATCACTGGCCAGAGAATTCTGCCGCCGCCGAGCGTGCTGCCGTGTACGGCCGTATCGGCACCTGTACGCAGGAATATGGAACGCTGTGTAGCTGGCTGGTTGATGTTCTGAATATTCTCACCGGCCATTTTGACCAGCCGGGCGGAGCCATGTTCCCCAAAGCCGCAGCGCTTCAGGCCAACAGCATGGGCAAGAGCGGATCTGGTAAAGGGGTGGTGACCGGCCGCCGCAAGAGCCGAGTCTCCGGCGCGCCGGAAGTCTTCGGCGAATTTCCCATGAGCTGCCTGGCTGAAGAAATTGACACACCGGGCCCTGGCCAGATCAAGGCCTTGATCTCCGTGGCCAGCAACAATGTTCTTTCATCGCCCAATGGTCGGCGTCTCTCGGCTGCGCTTGATCAATTGGATTTCATGGTCGCACTCGACATTTACGTTAATGAGACCACGCGCCATGCTGACGTGATTCTTCCCGGACTTTCGCCGCTGGAAGAGATGCATTATGACGTGGCCTTCTCGCAGATTTCCTACCGCAATCACGCGCGCTACAGCGCACCGGTATTTTCAGCGCCTAGCGATCAACCTGCCGAGTGGGAAATACTGCTGCGACTGATTGCCATTGTGCAGGGCAGGGGCGCCAACGCGGACTTAAACGCGCTTGACGATTCGCTGCTTGATGAAGACGTCCGTCGCTTCGCCGGCCCCATGACCGGATTGGTGATGAAGGCTGTGGCGCATCGCAAAGGACCGGACCGCCTGCTGGACCTGGGTCTGCGCGCCGGACCTTACGGGGATAACTTTGGGTTAAAATTCGGCGGACTGAATCTGAACAAAGTGATGGCGGCGCAGGATGGAATTGATCTTGGACCTTTAACGCCGCGTATCCCTGAAGTTCTGCGCACGCCATCCGGCAAAATCGAACTTGCGCCGCCCATGCTGCTGGAAGACTTGAAGCGGCCGGCCAGCGATCTCTCACAGCCAGTGCCGGAGCTGGTGGTGATTGGCCGTCGCCAGCTTCATACCAACAACAGCTGGATGCACAACCTACCTGTGCTCGCCAAGAGCATCCATTGCACCGCGCTGATGAATCCCGCGGACGCACAAAGGTTTCACCTTGGCAATGGAGATAAGGCACGCATTCTTCGCGATGGCCATGCCATTGAAGTAGAGGTGGAACTCAGCGACGAGATGATGCAAGGCGTGATCAGCCTGCCGCACGGCTGGGGACATGATCTTTCAGACACGCGAATGGGCGTGGCGGCGAATAACCCCGGAGCCAACCTCAATGCGATTGTGGATGAAAACCTGCGCGATCCGCTCTCAGGCAATGCCGTGCTGAGCGGTATTGCGGTGCAGATGGAAGCGGTGACAACACCGCTTGTTGCCGCAGGCCAGGTTCGATAGCGCTTATTGCAGGGCGAATCCCTCTTTACTGGTGATGGTTGCTACGCGATTGGGTCCGCCGACAAGCGCTGGACCAGGATCAAACTTCCTGCCTTCAGATGATTCAGCCGCCGTCAGAACAGTGCTAAACGCACGGGCATAATCCTGGGCAGAAAGTTCATCAGGTTTGGCACTGCGCAGCTTCTCAACTGCAGGCTCGCCTTTGGGCTTACTCAGGGCAGCGGCAGATTTTCCCGTCATCAGCTCCTGCGCGGCCCTGGTTAATCCCAGCATCCATATATCACCTGGGTTCGGCATAGCGGTGATGATTTCAGCCCGCATGTTTTTTCCTGGTGCTGCCGGCAGGAAATAGCGGTTCCCTTTCATGAATGGCTGCCCGTTCGCATACCCGACAAAGATTGCAGCGAACGCCGGCTTATTCGCGTCTTTTGCAGTCACACGTTTGGAGAAATACTTGTTGGCCGCATCGGAAAGGATGGTTCCCAGCTCGATGCTTGCCTGGTCAATGGAAACGTCTGGATGTTTTTCCAGCCACGGTGTGGCGATCCGCAGCGGATTAAATTCTTCCCTTACCGCGCGAGTTACGGGGTCCTGTTGCGAAGACTTGCCGGCAAAAATCACGGCGCCCATTTTCCCAACCTGAAGAATTTTTTGAGTCTGGCTTATGGTGCCGTCGGCATTGTATTGCGCACCGTCAGCAGCGAGAGCAAATCCGTTCTGCCCCATCGCGATAAGAGCAATCCCGTTCCGTCCCGGAAAGGTATGCACTGAAGACCCCGTTTTGGGCGCCTGGGAAACCAAGACAGAGATTGAAATCAAAGTCACAAACGCAGAGATAATTCCCTTCAACACTCGCGGCATCATGCCCCCAGGTCAATGATGAAAACTCCGATGATCGATGAAAAGACAGCGGCGAGATCATACCAGACGGCAAGCTCGCCGGATGCCTTCTTGATGTCCAAACATATGAAAACCGGCATATAAAAATCGGCACATAAAAAGAGGCGCATAAAAACCGGGACCGCGCTGGCGGCCCCGGTTCTTCATTTCAAACTACATTTTCGAGTCGTGCGTTATTGAACGTTGACGTTCACATCGTCAATGACGAACGAGGTTTGCAAGCTGACGTCTTCGGTGCCCGTGAACTTGATCTGGATGGTCTGGCCTTTGAAGGCGGTCACGTCGAACGAGCGCTGCTGATAACCGGCAGCCTTGTTCAAATTGGAGAACGTGGCCAGAGTTGAAAGTACCGTGCCAGACGTGTTCAGCACCTGGACCCTCAGGGTGTCAAACGCGGTGGTGGTTGTAGTTTCAGCCGTATCAATGTGCAGCCAGAACGTCAGAGTCGCCGTGGTTGCGGTTGAAGGAATGGTAATGGTCTGGGCGGCAGTATCGGTGTGCGTGGTTCCGTAACCATCCAGCCAGGCATCCTTGACTCCGCTGTGTGGCGGTTCCGCGGTAGAGGTATTGAGCACACCGGCAGTCAGAGTCCATGGAGCTGCCGTGGAGTTCTCAAAGCCAGGATTGACGATCGAGTTGCGTCGCCGCTGCCGAGCTGATGGTCAGCGCCACGGCTGTTGTGTGAGTCAGTGTGCCGGAGGTCCCGGTGATGGTGACCGTTGCTGTGCCTACTGTCGCCGTGCTGCTGGCGGTAAAGGTCACAACGCTGGTTGACGTTGTCGGGTTGGTGCCAAACGTAGCGGTTACGCCGGAAGGCAATCCGGAAGCCGACAAGGTAACGCTACCGGTAAAGCCACCCGAAGGCGTCTCTGTGATGGTGCTGGTGCCGCTGGTGCCCTGTCTCACGGTCAAGCTCGAAGGTGAAGCCGAGAGTGAGAAGTCAGGGGTTGCTACAGCATTCACCGTGAGCGAAACGGTGGTGGTGTGCGTCAGCGTGCCGGACGTGCCCGTGATGGTTACGGTTGACGTACCGGTGGTTGCCGTTGAGCTGGCAGTAAACGTCACTACGCTGGTGGATGTGGTGGGGTTGGTACCGAACGTGGCTGTTACGCCAGCAGGCAGACCAGATGCGGACAACGTGACCGCGCCGGTGAAGCCGCCAGAAGGCGTCTCAGTAATGGTGCTGTTGCCGCTGCCACCCTGCGTGACGGTGACGCTAGTGGGTGAAGCGGAAAGTGAGAAGTTCGGAGTCGCCGCAGCGTTTACTGTGAGAGCCACGGTGGTGGTGTGCGTCAGCGTGCCAGACGTACCAGTAATCGTAACGTTTGACGTCCCTGTGGTTGCTGTTGAGCTGGCAGTAAACGTCACAACGCTGGTTGAGGTTGTGGGATTGGTGCCGAACGTCGCCGTCACGCCCGCAGGCAGACCAGACGCTGACAACGTGACGCTTCCTGTAAAGCCGTTAACCGGCGTTACCGTGACCGTGCTGTTCCCGCTGCTGCCTTGCGTCACCGTAAGGCTGGAAGGTGAAGCTGCCAACGAGTAATCAGGATTGGCCACGCCGCCGCAACCCGCGAACTTAAAGTTCGCAATGCGTGTGCTCCAGTTGAACGTTCCGCTTGCTTTCAGGTACTCGGTTGTGTACCAGAAGGTGCAATCGTCCACGGGATCAACAGACATTGCGCTGTAATCGCCCCAACGCGTCAAGGTCCCAGTTTGTGAGCCGGTGCCGGCAATGATGCTGGTTTCCGCCTGCATGGTACTGGTGGGATCAGTTGCCAGACGCCCGGTAATTGCAATGGCCGGGTTCTGCGTACTGCTCGATACGCTGTATCCCATGGCCATATTGCCGGAGTGATCCATGGCAACGCTGCCCATCCAGCGGAACTTGGTGTCAGGCGCAAAAGTACTCTGCTGGGCGACTGTTGGTGTGCCACCTGGATTGTCAATCTCATACCAGCGCACGCCGCCACTGCTGCCGGCCGTTACCGAGTGGTTTACGACCAGAGCTTCTTTCGTGCCCAGGTTGCGATAAGCCAGACGGAACATCAGACGGTCAGCCAGCGAATCAAGCTTGTTCGTGGTGCCGGATTGAGGTACGCAGGTACCGCCATTACAAAGCGCAGTGAACGCGGCCACCGGAATCACTGTGGGACCAGTCAACGTGGAGTTGGCCGGCGTGGTGAAGTCCACGTGGAACTTGAACAGGTTGAGGTTGTTGGTGCCGAAGAACACAAGATAATTCGGTGAACCAGCGGGTGGCGCCGTGGTGCCATCAAGATCGGCCGGCAGTACGCCGCCGATGGATGATCCCTGCTGGAAGCAGACCTGTGTGGCAGGCTGTCCGGCTAACATCGCGGTGCGGTTGTAAGCGCAGATGTCGGAACCCAGAAATGCAGTCCCGGCAGCGTTGAACATATTAAATGTCTGGTAGTAGCCATCAGACCAAACGCCCATCTTCGGATAATCGTCGAAGCCCGAATAAGAGAAGGAGTAGCGATTGTAGGTGCCGGTTGCGTCCGAGGTGGTTGAAACCGCCACGCACTGCAGGAACGGCGTTGTGCTCACCGAGAATTGAGAGAAGATCCAGCGATTGGCCAGCTTGTCATAGATCACGACGGGATCGCCGTCATTATTGGTCTGGCAGCCTCCGCCGAAACCTGACCACAGCGAATTACCGGCAGTTGGTCCTGAGATGATTGCGCCGGTGGATTTATTGAATACAGCGAATGAGCTGTTGACCCACTGGACGTATTGTGTGGCACCTGCGGCGCCGTTAGTGTCTGGAGGCGCACTGCCCACGGTGAATCCCGGGAAACCTACGCCTATACCATCAAAACTTAGACCAGGCGTAGTGGACACGAATGGAGTGACTGCCGTGTTTAGACCGTTAACTCCGCCAGGGGTAGTTGTTCTCTGCCAAACAGGATCGGGCTCGGTGGCTGGCTTCAGGCCTGGCGGCAATGGAATGCGACGCGCCGGCTCGGCTTCCTGTTGAACATGCGCGGCTGTCTGATCAAGCTTCGGCAGATCGCGCACGGCGGGGGAGACATCGTTATGCAAGCTGCCACGCACAATCAGAATGTGGTTGGGCAGTTGGGTTTCACTTTCATTGATATTTGTTTGGGGAACCTGAGCCATTGCGGACAGGGTCAGCAGCATGAAGCAGATACACAACAACAACCACGCGGGACCACGCGTTCTCGACATTCGAAGTCTCCTTTGGTGCTATGTGCCTTGCGGATTGACGATCGGAAGCAGGCGGGTGTGTGCGTCAAAACTATCGGCAGTCGTAAATCTTATTCGTAGATTGTTCTATTCACAATACTTTTCAGGTCTTTATTCCTCCGGAGGTGCCGAATTGGGACACGCCTAAACCATTCATGGGAAAGGACTAAGGTGTGTGTCTGCCCAGGTCCGATCGGCCAGGTACCGGGTTTAACCCATGCCCATACAGCGTTTTATGCAGTGACGTTCGCACGAAAAAACCGTTCGTGTGGATTACGGGTGCATGGATTTATGAGTGAAATTTCACGGCATCAATTTCTTCAGGTGAAATCGAATATGCTCTTCCCACAGGTGTTTCCCGCCATGAAAGCGCGCCTGCGCTTTACATGATCTGTCGGGCAAAAAGAAATTCCGTGTGCGACCGAAAAGCGTATCCGGCAGGCCGTACAGATGGACGTTGACAGACCCGTGCGCAAAACCATTTTTCCCAGTGCAAAGTTTGGTTAAGAGATCGGCGTTTGCCGGGCGCGACCGAGCGAAAGGGTTTCCCAAAAATCCGGGTCCGGGCAAGCAAGAAACAATTTTGACTTCAAACTGTCGGTTGGACGGTAGTGGTGTTAGCGGGAACCGCCCGCGAAACTAGCGGCAGAAGGCCCTTCAACACGGACATTATTAGTCAATTTCATTCAATGAAGCAGTCGCTCGACTAGACCCCGGAACTCCCCGTTCAGCCCTGATTTGGATCGTTTTACTGTGCTCCCTGGAACCGCATATACATCAAATTCATTCCAATTATTGGAGGGAATGGCGGCCGGAGATACGGAAGTCAGTACGCGCCGAGGTGCGTGGTAGAGTCGTTTACTTTTTTTTACACGCTGAGGTGCAAGACCAATTCAATCAGTACTTTGGCCCAAGAGTGGCGCAATGTTTCATTCAGGTTAAACGACAATGAACTTGGGCAGTTTTATTAACACATGAGCGAAACTCAATGGTATAAATAGTCGCCGCATTTTCTGACACCAAAAGCAAAGCTAGTGTCGGGTGCAGCCGGACCCGAACAAATTCCGGAAGGGTCATGAATTCTATCGTGATGAGAGTGAGCGAGGAGATCCAAAAATGAAAAGTATCGGCAGATTCTGTTTCCTCGTGTTGGCGTCCGGAATGGCGCTGGCGCAGGCGAACCCGCCAAGCAGTTCCACAGTTGCAGACGATCTGAAAGCCATGCGTGAGGCCATTGCCGCACAGCAGAAGCAGATTGCTCAGCAACAACAGCAGATTGAATCGTTGACGAAAGCGCTGGACGCGAAAACGACAGTTGCTCCCCACGTCGAAAACGCTGCTCTTACCAACAACGCTCCAGTCAATAACACCCCGAACATCCAGAGCGATGCAGACAAACCGAAAGAGTCGCCGCTTTCGTTCCGGATCGGCGGAGCAGAATTTACTCCCGGCGGTTTCCTTGATTTTGAGAACGTTTTCCGCAGCACCAATACCGGTAACGTTGCCGCGACCAACTTCTGGGCCATTCCATTCAGCAACACTCCGGCGGGCCGCCTGACCGAGTATCGTTCCACCGGGCAATATTCGCGCATCAATTTGAAAGTTACGTCAAAGTACCATGGCAGCGACATTACCGGGTACGTGGAAGCCGATTTCAACGGTAACGACGCCGCGAACGTTTTTGTTACTTCGAACCCGCACACGATGCGCGCTCGGCTTTATTGGGCAGATTTCAAACGCGGAAAGATTGAACTGCTGGCCGGTCAGACCTGGGGCCTGCAGACACCCAACCGCGTTGGCATTTCACCCGCGCCAGCTGATCTCGCTGTGACTATCGGTGAAGACGCGCAGACCCACGTTGGCTTGAACTACACCCGCGCCGCAGCCATCCGCTTCGGCTACCACTTCAGTGATAAGTTCGTCTGGGCCGTGGAAGCGCAGAACCCGCAGCAGTTTGTGGGTCAGGGCGCCGAAGTGGCATTCCCGGCTCAATTCGCCACCGCGCTGGGTACCCAACTTGATAACGCTGCCGTTGCGGGCGTCCCCAACCTTTCTCCGGACATCATCACCAAGTTCGCTTATGACTCCACCATCATGGGCGGCTCGCACCACTTCCACTTTGAAGCCGGCGGTCTCATGACGACCGCGAAGGTTGCCGTAACGCCTTCACTGGCGGGTGCAGCGATCGTAACGCATTCACTGATTGGCGGCGGCCTCCTTGGCGCGGCCAACATTGAGGTGGTGAAGAATGTCCGGTTCCTCGCCAGCGGCATGTACGGTCCAGGCACTGGCCGTTACATGATCGGCATGGGTCCCCAGGTTGTGGTGGTTCCCGTTGCCGCAGTGGCCGGCGGAGCCTGCCTCACAGGCGCTACCGGCGGTTGCGACGCTCATTTGTCTCCAATCCATGCCGGCGATATCCTTCTGGGCACGGAAATCCAGATGGGTCCCAAGTCCCAAGTCGGCGCTTATTATGGTGGAGCTTATTTCGCGCGTAATGCATTTCCTGACTTAAGCGCTGCCGGCGCGGTGAAGCCGATCATTGGCTTCGGAGGCGCAGGTCAGGCAAGTCCTACCGTTCAGAACAAGGCGATCCAGGAAGGCACCGTGGACTTCATCCAGACGTTCTGGAAGAACCCGCAATTCGGTTCCGTGCTGACGGTTCTGCAAGCTTCTTACATCACCCGCGCCCCCTGGTTCGTGGCTGCTGGCCAACCCAAGAACGCTCACCTGATGCAGGGCTACGTCAGCCTGCGTTACGTCCTGCCTTAACCATCAACCGCTTTCAAAACAGAAGCGCCGGATTTCTCCGGCGCTTTTTTATTTCATTGGTTTTTCCAGGCGCTTGAACCTGCATGCAGGCGGGCAAACACACTCTATTTCTTGGTGGTAGCCGTGGTAAGAGTTTCGATAAGCGGCTTGGCTACCTCAGGCATTGTGATCCCCTGTCCTTTAACGATTTGATCTGATGTTACCTTTTTGCCATAAAGGTTGTCATTGGCATCTCCGTCGGGTCGCAGCGTTGCACCTGATAACGAAACGCCGCCGAATACTCCGCGCGACCGTGAGTAGGAGAGCATTTGGGCTTTCATGCTGGCATTGGTGGAAGCTTCGCTGGTTCTACCCACGGGACCCGCAGCTATGCTGGCATCAGCCCCAAGTTTGACTTTATTGTGCAACATGGAACGCGCTCCCCCATCATTCAACACAAGAATGACGAAATCCGTGGCCTCCCCGCCCAACTGAAAACCAACGCTGGCGGCACTGGACGCCATCATGACCGGAGCACTCCATGGCCCCTTAAAATCTTCTCCGCTCCGGCACGTCATGACCCCGCGACCATAACTGCCCCCAACCCCGATGGCTCCTTTCTTCACCGAAGGGAGGACGATCACACACTTGCTGCCATCAAGAACGCTCCCCGGAATGCCCTTGTCCGGCGTGGCCATAATTTCTTTCATTACGTTTCCTGATTCTGTGACGCGCTCTTTTTCCTTGTCGCTGTCCATGGCCAGAAGAATGGTAGTAAGAGTCAGGAGAAGGGTGCCAATCAAAGCAAGACGTTTCATTTGAACCTCACAAACGGTTATCGTCAGACATCCTCAATATGGAAGCTGGTTTCTCAGAGCGGGATGCCGCCATCCGACAATTTAGTATTCCCCCTTGGTACACGAGCAGCTCAGGACTGATCGCGTTTCCAGGCGTATTCCTTGGTGGAGATGCCGTGGTTCCAGGGTGTGTTGTCCGGGCCATAGCCAGGGTGACCAACTGAATGGGGCGCCTGCTCTGACGACAAGATTGTCGTGATCGTCCGGCAGAAGCCGGGCGAACCGCCATTTCGGGAAGATTGCCTCTAGCCTCTCAGTCCAGCACTTTTAGAGAGTTCTTCATTTACACGAACTGCTGACCATCTTCAGGCTCTTGACCTGAATATCGCCGGCTTCTTTCTTTCCGCCTTCCTTGGCTTCGTCTTCGTCCTTTTCTTTCCCTTCTGGCTTGAAGCTGCCAGTAACAGTTACCTTGTGGCCAACATGAGCGCCGAGCTTTACAGCGGAGCTGCGGAGGTCGTAACGCTTTCCGTCATCTCCGGTAAGACTGAATTCATCAGCCTCGTCTCCTTTTTGGAGACAGCCGGTTACGGTCTTGCCGGCGGCCTTCTTTTCGCCTTGCTGTACATTTGCCGCAAAGGCGAACACAGAGGTCGCGAGAGCAAGGCAGGCAGCCACAGTGAGAATGAAATCTCGTTTCATACGTAAGAACATATGGGGATTCTCCTTTCAATCGTCAGTTCCTCATGGAGTGAGATGCTTGGAGTCGAGTTGTCAAAGAAGAAGTTCCTGGTGAGCGCGGAAGGAATCTGAACCTTTAACCTACTGATTAAGAGCTGAGCATTCCCCGTTAACCGTCGGGCTATCTCCCCTGCTGTCAAAGCGCTGTTCATGAATTGATTGCGATTTGATGCGTAGTAGCCAGGAATGCAAAGGCACAACCGAAACTTAGTTAGAGTAGATTCGCTGGGTATGGAAACCACTTGCCGGCGAAACACGAGAGTTCGATGACGCACCAATCCCTCAACGAATAAATTACTCGAGAAGTTTTCTAAAAAATGAGGCTGTCCTGTCCAGCCCAAGTTAGTCTCGCCATAGCTGGCAAATTTAACGCAATTTCTATCGCGTGTAAATCCGCACATCATAGTTGCTGGCCTAAACTTCCGCGAGGTTGATTTCAATCTCAGGAGGAAAGCATGCGTTGTAGTGACACAAGAACCTGGCGAGCGAAAACTATTGCTTGCGCGTCCATCCTGGCGTTGTTGGTTTCAGGCTTTGGGTCATCGGCCCGGGCCCAAACTGATCCGGACAAAGCCGTCGATAAAATCCCCACCGCTACGCCTATCAAACACGTCATTATCATTGTGGGCGAAAACCGCAGCTTCGATCATCTTTTCGCCACTTACAAACCACGACATGGAGAAGAGAAGGTATTGAACCTTCTTTCGGAACGCATTATCAATGAAGACGGCACTCCGGGCCCGAATTTCGCGAAGGCCCACCAGTTCCAGATCGTGGCGCCTCCGAATGGCGACAAATTCTTCAGCAGTGCCGATATGGCACAGAAGCAGCTTTACGCTGTGCTGCCGGCGCCTGATCTAGCTGGCGTTGGCAAAGTGTCACCGTTCCTCGGTTTGGTCGATCCTGGCCTGGCGCCTGCGGACGAATTCCTTCTGGGTACGGGCGGCACGGGATTGAACGTAACGCTCGGTCCAGACGTTCGCATCGCCAATGTCAACAATCTGCCGCCGGGTCCGTTCCAGATGACCGGCCCGAACATGCCCTTCGATGCCTTTACCGGCGACACCATCCATCAGTACTTCCAGATGGTTCAACAGGTGGACTGCGCGATTGATGCAGAGCACGTCTCGAAGGACAATCCGACAGGCTGTCTGCACGATTTGCAGTCTGCGATTACAACCACTTACAGCACGCCCCCGAACGGCACACCCCATGACACCGGCCAGACGATGGCGTTCTTCAACATGCAGAACGGCGATGCTCCATTATTCAAGTTGCTTGCCGACGAGTACACGATGAGCGACAACTATCACCAGCCGGTATTGGGTGGCACCGGTCCGGATAGCCAGCCGCTGGGCTTCGCCGATCAGGTGTTCTTCAGCGATGGCAAGGGCAACCCCGCAACTCCGCCTGCGAACCGCATCTATAATCCCGATCCCCAGGCTGGAACGCTTAACCTCTACACACTGCGGGCGCAGTGGTTCAACTGTTCCGACCCGAGCCAGCCGGGCATCGGCGCTATTGCAGACTATCTGAGCAAGTTGCCGTACGCGCTGGACACGAAGTGCGGACCGGGCGAGTTTTGGCAGGCAGTCAACGTCAATCCCGCCTTCACGCCGAAAGGGCTGCCCCAGGGCGGACTTATTGTCCCGCAGACGTTGCAACGGAGTATCGGCGACGTGCTCAGCGCTTCCAACATCCCGTGGAAATATTACGGCGGCGGCTTCAATGTGTCAGGAACAGGCGGCCCGCTGGATGCCTATTGCAATATCTGCAACCCGTTTGAGTACGAGGCCAGCTATCCGAGCATGGTCGCGGACCACATGCGGGATGTAACCGATCTTTTCACCGACCTCACCAACGGCACCCTTCCCGCAGTCTCATATGTGAAGCCCGACGGACTGATGGACGGCCATCCTGCTTCCTCCAAGTGGGGCCTCTTTGAAGCTTTCGCGAGGAACATCATTGAACTGGCGCAAAGCAACAAGGAACAATGGGCCGAGACCGCGATCTTCGTTACCGTGGACGAGGGTGGCGGCTACTACGACTCAGGCTTTATCCAGCCGGTGGATTTCTTCGGCACCGGTCCGCGCATTCCCATGATCGCGGTTTCGCCCTTCTCAACCGGAGGCCATGTCAGCCACACCTATAACGAGCATTCTTCTTTCGTGAAATTCGTTGAACGGAACTGGATGCTCAATACAACGCTCAGTGACCGTAGCCGCGACAATCTGCCCAATCCGAAGCAGGACGGTGATCGCGTCTACGTGCCGCGCAACATGCCAGCCATCGGCGATTTGTTCGACCTTTTCGACTTTGATCATGGTCAAAACCGTGACCACGGTCGTAATTAGACGCCGGTTGAGCATTGGTGAGGCCCTTGGTCGTTTCACGACTGAGGGCTTTTTTAGATTTGGGACTTACCGATCTCGCGATTCCCGATTTCTCTTACGACGTCGGCGTCAAGTGTTTGCCAGCTGATGCACACAGATCGCCCCCCTTGACGACTTCCAGGTGAATGCCCCGAAGAATCCGAGCCTGACAGTTGGCGGTTTGATCGCCAACCGTTCAGCTGCCTCTAGCACGGTTAACAACTTGTATTTCGCTACTTCACATTGGTTCGATAAAGAGCCGCAGTAGATGAGAGTTGTAAACGATGTACGCGGCCTTAGCTGGCTCATCGATCCAAAGTGCTCGAGCTGTGCAAACTCAGCTGTGGCACGTGCATCAGCGGAGTGAATTTCAGCGCCTGCGCATCGAACCATCCGATATCTGTTCCGCGTCCACTCTCCATAGGAATCGCCGCCCAATACTGGCCACCTTTGCTCGCAGGCTGTAGAGGTCGTGCACCTACGTGCGTTAGAGGTCTAATCTCAGCGAAAGTGATTTCTCCCTTGCCAGTCTCAGGATCAATGAGCCAATACTCAGGAGTGTCAGGTCCGACTGGCTTGTGACTGTCCGCAGGTATATCTTTAGCGCGATAAGCCAAGAAACGACGCTGCTCGGGCACGTATGCAACGGGCTCCAGCGTGTCGGCCTCAGGTACGTAGACGCGAAGCATTTCTCCAGAAGATAGATTTACTCTAACTAGAACATTGGGATTAGCCGAGGACTTGCTGCTCTTGGCGAGGAGAGCCCACTTGCCGTCGTTACTAACCGCCGGAGAGAGCACGTCTCCTGCCACAAGCAACTTCGGCGCTTTTCCTGCTTCAAATCTCCAGAAGCCACGCTTGTCATGAATCTCTCCAACCCGATACGCAACGGCACCGCGCGACAACATCGCCAGCGATGACGTCTTGCGGCGTTGTTCGTTCTCTTTCTCGAATTCGGCTGGCACTGCCGAATTCGGGTTTTCTGGTGGGAACAGAGAGGGCGCAGGTGCCACTGCCATTGCCCCTTCGACAATCGACACCCAAATCGGACCCTCTGACTTGGGAACGCGCGAAGCTATCCGCACTGAGCCCAAGTTAGAGAATGCCATTGCTGCGCTGCCCCGGTCGCGTCCCGGATAGATTCTGAATCTCTCAGTAGCTCCTTCCTTCCAGAAGCCCATTACATGGAATCTCTCGTCGGCCACGACGACTTCGAACCCGGGAAGCTTCTTCAGATCGAGGTATTCAAGCGCGAGCCGCTCCGCTCCCAAGAGCTTGTAAAACACCCCGCAGAGCCTGTCGTAAACCGAACCGCCTGAATCGGATGCGCCGGGGTTGTTCATAAATACTCGACGGCCTTGAGTTTTCGTGAGGTGAACGTATTCGTACTGCATTCCGTCGAACACCATCTGCGCGAGAGGGCTAAGATCGTCGACCCTTTCCGAGTCAACGAAAGATGTGAGCTGCTCGAACTCTTTATTGGTTACGAACCGGCGGTAACGTCGGGCAGCGTCGTCATAGAAAATGATCGTGAACGAATCAGCTTTGCGAGCGACCACGGTCTGCCCGCCATCGCCCCAATAACCCGCAGTAAGGAGGGCAAACACTTCGTCATACGCGCCGTCTCGCGACACCAAAGAGAGAAGCTCAGCTTCCCGGTTATCGAAATCGGTGTACGAGTGATGGCCGGGGTCACCTCCTCCTTGTCGGGCGCCTACTATGACGAGGCCTTTCGACTTCGAGCTTAATATCTCCCGCGCCCTTCGGCTGTCTTCAGCAGTCAGGTAAGCGCCGGCAACGCGCTCAAGTTGAGACTCACCAGAGTTGTAATGTCGGGCAACCTGGTCGAGCGGCAGCGGCTCACGTATTAGGCGAGCACCTGCAAGCAACGAGGCAATTGCTGCCGCGTCGGCACCTTGGAGAACTGCGATTTCCCGCTGTTTGTCTCCGGAGAGCACCGCAAAGACTCCTGCGGGCACTCCAGCCGCGTTGGCTGAACCGGCAATCAGATCGAAACCGTTCTTCGCAAAAGTATCACGACGTCGCACAGCGTGCGCAATGCTCCTTGCAGAAGCCGTCCCTTGTTGAATCCTCTCTGCGATGTCGCGATCCCCAACGGTCGACGGCCAACGATGGATGATGTCCCGCAACAAATCTGCGAGGACCTTATTCGATGAATCCAGATCGTTTGCGCGAGAAAGCAGCACTCTCATCGTTCCTTCGGTCGGAGCTTCGCGTTCGGCCAAGTACTGGCCGATGCTAACTGGAACTGGCAAAGGCACCTTGGGCCAGGCGTAATCTGCCTTCTCAAGCGACTGCGCTCCTTCCCTCGTGCTCTCCATAGCGGCATAGCCTTCGATGTCAACGGCCGCCTCTTGATCCGATAGTCCTCCGGCGGCTATCAACGCTGTTATAAACATGCGGCGATAGTGCGCATCGACAATCGACGGCATTCCACGCCGAAGATCAGAAATCGCTCTCGCATCTCGGAAATGAATCAGGGAGTCCGCAGCATAAGCTCGTTCGGCCTCATCAACGTGCTGATTGAGAACGGCTATTAGCCCCGGCACACTGTCTCGCATGTCCAACTCATCCACGCTTTGAATCAAGCGCAGCCGGTCACTGGCCGATGACCACTTGGGATTTGAGAGCCACGGCAATAATGGCGTAAGTGCATCTTTCCTCGCATTCCGAAGTTGGAACTGAATCAAACACTCAACTGCATTGTCATGAACAGCGCGCTCCGGATCCCCAATCATTCTTGTCACAATGGGGATCCAGTGGTCGGGATTATCTCCGACTCGATCGACCAACGGATGCCGCAAGGTACCGTCATGTAGGTTGCGCAGTGTCGGATCATTGAATAGCTTAAAGAACCATTCTTCACGGCCTTGCCACTCGGATGACAGCAGGGCGTCCGCAGCTAGATCACGAGAATATCCAAGAGCTTTCCTGTTTTCGACGACGCTCTTAAGATCATAGAAGAGTGCGGCGCCATTTTCGTCCTGCGGACCGTAGTGCCGGTAGAGCATGGTCTTCGCAAGAACTGCACGTCGGGGCATTGGACCGGCCGCGAACTTCTTTAGAATCGGCTCTGCTTTTGGCCAGTCGAGGCGTGCGAGCGTCTTTATCTCAGCCTCGTTCTCGACGTACCCTCCCTCTGAATCATCAACCGCCGCTAATGCGTCCGCAACGAGCTCCCCGCGAAAGTATTTCGAATTAAGCTTGAGGTACTTCTTCACCGCATCCCGCCAACCTTCGCTGAGACGCTCGGCGTTTTCATCATAGATCCGTTTGATCGCATCTTGCGCTTGAGGCGCCTGGGGAAGGAGCTGCAATAGCGAAGCTGTGAATTCAGGCTTTTGGATGCACGCTTCCAGCAACCGACTCCGTGTTTGCTCTGACGCATTCGCGCTTATTGAAGTGTCTATGTGACCCCAGTAGAGCCCGAGAACGTCGAGTGGCGAATCGTCAGAAGGTGGAGAGTTCCAGGAGAACTTCGGATTTTCGGGCCGACCTTCCGTTAAGTTTTGTGGCACGGGCGCGGGGAACTTAAGGAGATCCTCGATGACGTTTACGGCCTGACTATGTGTTTGAGGCGTCACTTGTGATGTAGCGAACGAAGCTGCTAACGAAAACGCAAGGAGCGTAATTATGGTACGTGGCATCGTGTCCTCGGAAATACAGGCTATCGTGAAATAGACACCGATAACTAGGAGTTTGTTGGCGTGAACGCGCATAGATAACCGCTGTTCGTTGACCAAGACTGGCGCTAGAATAGGCACCCGTAGTCACCTGCGCCAGGTTGGAAAAGTCACAATGCGCTATGAGCGCCAGTCACCAATCGTTAGCGCGCAAGCGCCCCTACGGAAAGAGCATACCAATTGATCTTTGCGGAGCGGATCTTCCGGAGGCCCTCGCCCATGTTTGGACACTCGGTTCGAATGACCATTTGGCCGTTCCTACGGGTGGTACTCAGACTCCCCTTGGCGAGACAATCCAATAGGAGTCTCTCTCCTTTGAGTTTTGCCCAGAGCGGTGTTGCTACCAATTGCGATGGGAGTTCGACTGTGAACCCTTCAACTGCCCTTCAACTGATTGATAACCAAAGTTGGTGAGCGCGGAAGGAATCGAACCTTCAACCTACTGATTAAGAGTCAGTTGCTCTGCCAGTTGAGCTACGCGCCCTCGGTGTGTACTGATCGTGCGGACCGTACGAGAGAGTCAGGAAGGATGTCCCCGAAGTCGATTTTTAGTGTAACACAGGGCCAGCCCGCCAGCAGCTTACACACCAGCCGACGGCGAGATTGAAGCGCGCAGCTTTGAATGGCGCTCTGGTGAATCGGCAGTCTTTTAATTGCGCACCGTTTGAATCGCGTTCTGGTACTCACGTCTGCAGAAATGGTGGCGCTAAAAAACTTCCGTCTGAAATAATGTTCCGGTGGAAAGCGGATTTCAGTGTGCCGGTTGCGGTGAGTGGAACGTTACGGTCGTGGATTCGTCGGCTGGTTCGAAACAGAATTATGTGGAAGACTGCCAGGTCTGCTGCAAGCCGAATGTGCTGCAGGTGTCATGGGATATGTCAGCCGCGGAGTATGTGATTTCAGCGGAGCTGGAATAGCATTAGGTCGAGTCGCGGCCTGGAAACTCCAAGCAGAACATGGAGCAGGTTCCAATCCAGCAGGGTTCAACCCGGGCACAAACATGAAGTGCAGACTGCCGCCGACAATTGTTGCCTAAGACTGAACTATGGTCATAGTTGAAATAAATATTCAGCTTCTCTGTTTGTAGTAGCTGTGGTATCGTCTGTCGCCATGTCAGACCTAACAAACCCTAACCCGGCGCCCCAATTCAGTATTGCGGAGTTCGGAAAATCAGCGAACGCCGACACCTGCAAAATGTGCCAGAAGCCAATCACCGGCACTTACTACCGCGCAAATGGCGCCATGGTCTGCGATAGCTGCGCCGACCGCGTTAGACGCGGCATTCCACGCGACAGCCATGCAGCCTTTGTCAAGGCAATCTTATTCGGATTGGGCGGCTTCGCTGCCGGGCTTATCGCCTATGCAGGCTTCTCTATTGTGACCGGAATCCAGATAGGCTACCTCTCGCTGGCGGTAGGTTGGATGGTCGGCAAAGCCATGATGATAGGTTCAGGGAATATCGGAGGACGCAAATACCAGATCGCCGCGGTAGTCCTGACCTATGCCGCTGTATCAATGGCGGCGATCCCGATTGCGCTTCTCTACCATCGCGGAACGGAACATAAGCAAGCCACAACACAGACTACCAGCAACGCCACCAGCTCACCCAGCGGCGCCGATGATGCTCAGCCGAGCGATCAGGCATCAAGTCCTTCGCAGGATGCCAACTCAAATCGCTCTCCAATGGCGACTTTGTTCATGGCGCTCGGGCAATTAGCCCTGATTGGCCTGGCATCGCCATTTCTTGAGCTTGCGGAAGGAATGGGAGGATTGATTGGGCTGGTCATCCTGTTTGTGGGAATGCGTTTTGCCTGGCAGATGACGGCGGCCAAGGTAAACCTTGCGGTCGAAGGGCCATACCAGGTCTCCGCGCCTGCCGCTACAGGCGCTTCAGCGTAAAATAAGGTTATCGTGTCGTCATCAACTTCAGGCCTGCAAGTAACCTGCAGAAATTGCTCCGCGCCCCTTTCGCCCGGCGCCACTGTGTGCGATTACTGCCGCACGCTGGTCCATGGCGACCAGATGGAGCAGCTCGCAGCCGTGGCCCGCGCCACCGAAGCCCGCGGCGATCATGAGCTCGCACGCCAGCAATGGCTGGCGGTGCTGCCGCTATTGCCGGCAGATTCCAAGCAGGCAGAGTGGATTCGCGGGCATGTAGACGAACTTCAGAAAACGGGTTACGAAGCACATCGCCCGAAAGATCCCAATGCGCAAACCAAATGGGCCAAGCGGCTGGGACCGCTAGCGCCGATTGCGGTTCTTCTTGCCAAATTCAAGGGATTCTTGTTTGCGTTCAAATTTCTTTTCAGCTTTGCCGCGTTCATTGGTTTGTACTGGTCTTTTTGGGGAGCCAAATTCGGCATAGGCTTTGCCCTGCTGATCTTTTGCCATGAGATGGGCCACTATATAGAAGTTAAGCGTCGCGGACTTCCTGCGGACATGCCAATGTTTCTGCCTGGATTGGGCGCGTATGTAAAGTGGCAAGGCATGGGCGTGAGTCTGGAAACGCGTGCCGCCGTGAGCCTGGCTGGGCCGCTCGCCGGATTCTTATCGTCTGCCGCCTGCGCATTGATCTTTATGAAGACTGGCGACCCAATCTGGGCCGCTCTGGCAAAAACCGGTGCGTGGCTTAACGCCTTGAACCTGATTCCCATCTGGGTATTGGACGGAGCGGGCGCCGCCATGCCGCTGAATCGTGTTGAGAAAGTGATGGTGATGGCCACGGCCATTGGTCTGGGATACGCCGTGGACGAAAAGGTGTTTTACTTCGTCGCCGGCGGCATGCTGGTAAACATGCTCTTTATGAGTCGACCGGTGGTCGCTCAGCCCGCATATGGATCTGGACCCGGTCAAACAACTGGACCATCGACCTATATGTCCGGCAACGGTGAGCAGCATTCTGGCAGCCAGATGATTGCTGCCTACTTTATCGCCGTGCTTGCAGCGTTGGGTGGAATTCTGTACCTGCTGCGGGATTTTGCGAACAGGCCTTGACTTCGTTATTTCTGTCGCTTCGCTCCAAACCGCTTTAAGATTGTTTCTCTTGGGTGTTTCTGACGTGCCTTGGTGCAGCGGGCTCGGCGCGTGGACGGCCTCGCCCTTTTCCAAAACTCAGCGGCATTGCCTAACCTCAGCGGCTGAAGCCGAAGTCTTGTCGATCGGTTAACCGCAGGCATAAATGCCTGCTCCACCCCGCGAGAAGGAAGAACCAAACCCCAAAAACCGGACCGAAAGTGTAAAGTATGTGCCCGGTCTGAAATGTAAGCTATGTCCCCGGCTGCACACCGAGAGGGTAAAAAAAAACGCTGCGTTCGGGAGGTCACGGACGGCATCCTCGGGATCCTTCGACTACGTCGTCGCGGGTGCTCCGACTCCGCTCAGAATGACAATTCATCACTCACGCGCAGCCACTAAGCGATTTCAAGCGATTCTTATCCGGTATTTCCACAGATACCTGACATTGACAGTTAAGCAGTTAGCCGCAACCAACTGATTCTATTCACAGTCATTTAACTTGCCTTTCATCAGGTTGAAAACTCCCATTGCTACAAATGTAGTGCATGCAGGATAAGCTTGTTGACACGGTCATTATCTCTGACCTGCATATGGGATCAGACCTGAGCCGGGCCGGCGACGCGCTGGATTTCCTCCGGTCGATTCAATTTCGCCGCCTGATCCTGCTGGGCGACATGTTCGCCGACCTGAACTTCAGCCGATTGACCAAAGAGCACTGGAAGTTCCTCGGCTATATCCGCAAACTGTCCAACCCGAAAAATGAGATTGAAGTGGTATGGGTTGAAGGCAACCACGATCATGGCCTGACCGAAGTGATGTCACACCTGGTGGGCATACGCGTGTTTCAGGAGTATGAATGGACGTACGCCGGGAAAAAACACATGGCCATACACGGTCATCAGTTTGACAGCTTTGCCATCAGGAATTTCCGTATTACCCATTTTGGACAGCTTGTTTTTCTCTGGCTGCAGAAAATTGATTCGAAAAACAAGCAGTTTGCCCGCTACCTTGACCGTCTCAACACAAGATGGCTGCGCCTATCAGCGCAGGTAGCACAAGGCGCGCTCAGTCACGGAAAACAAGCCGGTGCTGAGCGCATTTTTTGTGGACACACGCATGCACCGCTCTCAACCGAGCGGGACGGAGTGCAATATTACAACTCCGGCGCGTGGGTTGACCTGCGATGCACTTACATCACAGTCGACCAGGAAGGGGTATCTATCCATGAATATGTCCCAGGAGAAATTGACGATCGTGATCCCGGCGAAGAACGAGTTGCGTCTTCTTCCGACTCTGCTGGAATCGCTATGCAGGCAGGATTACTCACTCCTGTCTACGACTAGAGTACTTGTCGCTGACGCAGGATCCACGGATGGCACGCCGGAGCTGGCCATGTCATTCGCGCGCCAACTCAACATTCAGGTCATACCCGGCGGCCTGCCCTCCGTGGGAAGAAACGCCGGCGCCCGCATGGCTGATACGCCTTACGTTCTGTTTATCGACGCAGACATGGAACTGAAAGACCCGACTCTGCTGCGACGCACCATGGAGTTGATGGAAAGACGCAAGCTGCACTGCGTCACCACGAACATCTGGTGCAGCAATGGGACTCTGCGCGACAACCTGCTTTACATCGGCAATAACATTGTGCAGTACGGATCGACCATGGTGATGCCGTTCAGCACCGGGATGTTCATGCTGTTTGACCGCGCCACGTTTGAAAAGCTGGGCAGCTTCAATGAAAGCGCTCTCTACGCGGAAGATTATCTATTGAGCAAGAAAGTGGCAAACCATCGCTTTGGGATCGTGCGCGGCCGCATACACACCACCAATCGCCGTTTCCGCAACATGGGATACTTCAAGATCCTTGGTTTGTTCCTCAAGACCGCGCTGAATACGTTCAATGATGGATATTTCCTGCATGATCAGGGCTACTGGCGGCAGAAGGTCTAGAATCCATTAAGGATGGAAATCGAAACCGAACAGCATAGCCATCACGATTTTCCCGCCAACTTTTTATGGGGCGTCGCCACATCCTCCCATCAGGTGGAGGGCGGTACCAACAACCAGTGGTCTGCCTGGGAGAAGCACGGGCGCATCAAGTCCGGCGACGCGGTTGGGCTTGCCTGTGACTGGTGGAACAATGCCGAAAAAGATTTCGACCTGGCAAAATCCCTGGGCGTGAACGCCCTGCGCCTTTCCGTGGAGTGGAGCCGGATTGAGCCGCGCGAAGGCGAATTTGACCAGGCTGCCCTGGAACGCTACCGTGCCATGTTGATCGCCCTGCATGAACGCGGCGTGCGACCGTTTGTCACGCTGCATCATTTCACCAATCCAATCTGGTTTGAAGATCTCGGCGGATTCGCCTCACGAAAGTCGGTGACGCTGTTTGAACGTTACAGCGCCATGGTGGTGAAAGCGCTGGGCGACCTTTGTTCTGACTGGTGCACCTTCAATGAGCCCAACGTCTATGTTTCGCTGGGATATTTTCTTGGCGAATTTCCGCCTGGACGCAAAGGCAGAGCTTTACAGCTTGCCTTCGTCACCCGCAATCTGTGCCTTTCTCACGCAGCGGCGTATCGCAAGATCCATGACATACAACCGGATGCGAATGTGGGATGGGCGCAGCACTACGTAGTGTTCAAGCCAAAGAGGAAGAAATCGCGCATTGATAAATGGCTCAGCAAGTTTATAGCGCGCCGCTTTAATGACAACTTCTCCGGCAGCATTCTGGACGGCCGCGCACCTTTTCCTCTGAACAAGTTTGGCGATTCCCTGCCGGAGGTGAAAGGCACCTGCGATTACGTCGGCATTAATTACTACAGCCGGCTGCGCGCGGGATTCAGCCTTAAGAGCTGGAAGACGATGTTCTTCAAGATATCCGTGCCGCCGCACAAGCCGCAGGGCGATCGCGGTGTGGAGCTGCCTTACGGCGAGGCCTACCCGCGCGGGCTGAGCAAAGCGGTGGTGCACTTTCTGCCGTTCGGCAAGCCCGTCTTTATTCTTGAGAATGGTGTGCCGGACCGCAGTGACCGCATACGTCCGTGGCTGCTTCATTCCAGTGTTGAGCAAATGAAAACGCTGCTTCGCGCGGGGGCCGATCTTCGCGGCTACTTCCACTGGAGCCTCACGGACAACTTTGAGTGGAACGAAGGCTGGCATCTGCGATTTGGGTTGATCGAGCTGGACCCGAAGACCCAGGAAAGGCGTCCGCGGCCAAGTGCCGGCATTTATGCGGAGATCATCCGCAAGAGCAGGAATGGGTTTGGGGGCTAGGGGTCCTCTTTCGCTTGTTCATTGGCGTTTCACCTTGCTCATGCGCAAGGAAGCACAAGATCCCACACCCCGCACACGCGCTGATGAATGCGCGCGCTCGCTGACGCGGATTCGGGATGGCCTTATTTTTGTTTCGAGAGAATTCCCTGATGTTGTGTCGTCACAATTAACATCCTCGGGGTTCCTCTCTCGCCGTCGCGTGCGCTCCGGCTCGCTCGGAATGACAGGCTTGAAAATGATCGCTCGAGATTGAAATCAAGAGAGGTGACCTTCACTGGCAGTCCAGTAGACGATAGGGATCCCTCGTTCCACTCGGGATTAAGAACCAGCCACTCGGGTTAAGAACAATTAGCGCGAAACTTCCGTGCTCACCTGTTCCTTGCTGAAAGGAACCTTGCTGAATGGAAGATCGGCCATGGTGCCGATGGCAGGTTGAATATGCCAGATGTCGCGGGCATATTCAGCGATGGTCCGATCGCTGGAGAAAGTACCAATGCGGGCCACGTTCAGGATGGCCCTGCTGGCCCAGACGCTGGCGTTCTGATAGTCGGCATCAGCGCGGCCACTGGCTTCAAGATACGAGGGAAGATCAGCCATGAGGAAGTAACGATCACCGCGATCCAGGATTTCATCAACAATCCAACGGAACAGGCCCGGCTCGCCGGATGAGAATCGATCCGTGGACAGAGATTCCATCACGCGCCGCAACCTTTCATCCGTGGAGCTAAGTTCGCGAGGATTGTAGTTCCCGTGCTCCTGATACCACTTCACGTCCTCAGGGCTGAGACCAAAGGTATAGAAATTTTCCAGCCCAACCGCATCAGCAATTTCAATGTTTGCGCCATCCATAGTGCCCAGAGTGAGCGCGCCATTCATTGAGAGCTTCATGTTGCCGGTGCCGGAAGCCTCCATGCCGGCGGTGGAAATCTGCTGGCTCAGGTCTGCCGCGGGCATGATGAGTTCGGCCAGAGATACGCGATAGTCGGGGACGAACACGACCTTCATCATGCTGCGAACACGTTCGTCAGAGTTGACCACGTTGGCCACATTGTTGATCAGCTTGATGATCTGTTTGGCGGCCCAATAACCAGGCGCGGCCTTGCCGGCGAACAAATATGTACGCGGCACCCTGGGCTCGACACCATCTTCAACGATTGCCAGATACTCATGAATGATGCGCATCACGTTGAGGAGCTGCCGTTTGTATTCGTGTATGCGTTTAACCTGAACGTCAAACAAAGAGTCGGGGTCCACAAGCACGGCCGTGCTATCCAGGATTTCACGGGCCATGCGTTCCTTGCAGCGACGCTTTATTGCCAAAAATTCATTCTGGAAAGCAGCGTCACCCGCGAACTTTTCAATACCGCGAATCTGTTCCAGGTCAGTGATCCAGCCTTCGCCCACGGTCCGCGTGAGAAGGGACGACAGCCCGGGATTGGCCTTCAAAATCCAGCGCCGCGGGGCCACACCGTTGGTCTTGTTGCTGAAACGCTCCGGCCACAGTTTGGCGAAGTCCGGCACTAATGAAGTCTTGAGCAACTCTGAATGCAGTTTGGATACACCGTTGATGGCGTGGCTGCCCACAATTGCCAGATGCGCCATACGCACCTGCTTCTCCGGACCTTCTTCAATGATTGACATGCGATTCATCCGGTCTACATCACCGGGCCAGACGCGCGTGACCTCACGCAGAAACTGGTGATTGATGCCGAAGATGATTTCCATGTGCCGGGGCAGCACGTGCTCCATCAAAGAAACAGGCCAGCGTTCCAGAGCTTCCGGCAGAAGCGTATGGTTGGTATAGCCGAGGGTGGCTT
>CAVWJV010000018.1:0-55511 GCA_963755365.1 Terriglobia bacterium
GTAGTTTTTGCTGGCTTCTTCGTGGAAGAGCAGCAATTGGATCATCTTCACTCTTCAAACATGAATGGACATTGTCTACCCCAGCGGCGTATTTCCATGAATGTTCGGAAGCATCAACCTTGAATGCACTCCAGGACTGCCCATCCTGAGAGCGCCGCAGGCGCGACATTATGTAGCCCAGCGCGTAAGCGCTGGGAAAGCATGGTTTATGATGTTGAGCCCCGGAGGGGCGGCACATGTCTCACAAGTTTCAGCAAAAACCATGTTCACCTCGTCTTCAGCACCAAGGACCGCGTCCGAACTATCTCCGAAACCATGCAGCCCAAACGTGGTCCTACCTCGTCGGCATTTGCCGCAATCAGGATATGGTGTCCCTCGCTATCGGCGGTGTAGCAGACCACGCTCATTTGCTTTTTCATTTGCCGCCAACTCTCAGCTTGGCCAAAGCGATCTCTCTGCTAAAGGCCAATTCTTCCCTATGGATGAATGATCGCGGAATCAAATTCGCGTGGCAGGAAGGTTATGGAGCATTTAGTGTAAGCGCGTCAAACCTCGCAACCGTAAGTCGCTACATTCGGAATCAGAAAATACATCACCGGAAATTCACCTTTGAAGAGGAATTTCTGACACTGCTTCGAAAACACAAAGTCGATTTCGACCCACAATCCGTATTCGGGTAATGCCGCCCCTGCCGGGGCTTACAAATACCAACCATGCTTTCCCAGCGCTTACGCGCTGGGCTACATAATGTCGCGCCTGCGGCGCTGAAACGCTGGGCTAGAAATGGCGCGTCTGCGGCGCTTGGAACATGGATACAATGGCAAAAGATCAAAGAAGACCTTGTGCAAAGGTATGATGGCGCAGCAGAGTTACGCGTCCATGGCCTGATTCAAGCACCACTCAAATACGTCTTTTATATTGCCGCTCCGCCGGATAAGGTGTGGGAAGGCTTTGTTTCACCCGAGTTGAACCGCATTATTTTCTCGGCAAAAAGTTTCAGGCTGACCTGAAACCTGGGGGCGAGATCGAACCGAATGCAACCCGTGAGCTATGTGCGCGGAAAAATCCTACCAAATGGAGCCTCCACGAGTTTTTCAGTACACATTCGCAATGGGCCAAAACTACAAGGCGTCCCGCGCAACCATCGAACTTGTCGCGGAGACCGAAGCCACTCAAGTAACGGTAACGCATGATCAGTGGGCTGAAGACGACACCACTTACAATGCCCGGCCATGGATGGCCACGTATTTCTTTCGCGCTTGAAGACCCTGCTTGAAACGGGAAAGACATTCAAGCCTCATTAAAAAGAGCTTCGTGAAAAGATAGTTTCGGAGTGTGCCGCGTTATACCACGCAGCCAATCAGCAGATTCAGCCATAAAATTGCTCTTGAAACTCAGCAGTTCCCTCGATGACCGAGTAGCCTCGACATGCCGGCAGAATGCCGCGATCAAGAAGAAGACATCCCTATGCCCTGCTCTTCTTCCGTCTGGGAGATTTCTACGAATCTTTTTGAAGACGCCGTCATCGCCGCCAATAGCACCACCGACATCGCGCAACAAGGAAAAATACGGTGCGGCGTGCCATATCACGAGCCGACACATTCAAACCGCTGTGCAGCTGGGTATTTCAGGTTGCCATCTGCGAGCAGATGGAAGATCCCAAGGTGGCGAAGAAACTGGCTGTGCGCGAAGTCACTCGGGTGATGACGTGGTATCGGCCATGGCTCCAGCAACAACTTTCTCGCTGCGTGGCCTGTGCATCGTCTCCGGGAAGTGCCTGCGCTGCGGTCGGTTCAGCGTTGCACTGGATCTTTCTACAGGAGAGTTTCGTGTCACAGCTACGCAGTGGAAGAGCTGCAGCAGTTCGCCCACGAGGGTCCAGCGGATTGCCGCTGTTTGATGGGGCGCCGCTGATCGAGAGCGGCGCTCTCGATCAGCGGCGCCCGATCAAACAGCGGCAATCCGCTGGGATAGAGAACTTCTCGTGGGCGAAGCTGTTGCAGCTCTTCCAGAATGCGTCGCTCGGCGTCCGGGCCGCGAAATTCGGTGGCACGAAACTCTCCTGTAGAAAGATCCAGTGCCGCTAGACCGACCGCAGCGCCAGCACTTCCCGGAGACGATGCGCGGGCCAGCGCAGCGAGAAAGTTGTTGTCCTCGGCTCCGACGCTGGAGTCGATGGCCGTACCCGGCGTCATCACCCGAGTGACTTCGCGCCGCACCAGTTTCTTCGCCACCTTGGGATCTTCCATCTGCTCGCAGATGGCAACCTTGAATCCCTTGCGCAGCAGTTTGGAGAGATAGCCTTCCGCCGCGTGATACGGCACGCCGCACATCGGGATGGCCTGGTCTTTTTCCTTGTTGCGCGATGTCAGCGTGATCTGAAGTTCTTTGGCGGCGATGACGGCGTCTTCAAAGAAGAGTTCGTAGAAATCTCCCAGACGGAAGAAGAGCAGGGCATTGGGATGTTGTTTCTTGATGGCGGCATACTGCCGCATCAGCGGTGTCGAGGCTTCGGTCATCGAGGGAACTGCTCAGTTTCAGGGCAACACTGAGTCATTGGCTGGTGAAGGGATTATAACGCAGCAGCACTCCGAAACTATCTTTGCACGAAGCTCTTTTTAATGAGGCTTGAATGTCTTTCCGGTTTCAAGCAGGGTCTTCAAGCGCGAAAGAATACGTGGCCATCCATCGGCGCAGGCATTGTAAGTGGTGTCGTCTTCAGCCCACTGATCATGCGTTACCGTTACTTGAGTGGCTTCGGTCTCCGCGACAAGTTCGATGGTTGCGCGGGACGCCTTGTCATTTTGGCCCATTGCGAATGTGTACTGAAAAACTCGTGGAGGCTCAAGTCGTAGGATTTTTCCGCGCACATAGCTCACGGGTTTACCATCCGGCCCGGGGCCCACCCATGCGATCTCGCCCCCAGGTTTCAGGTCAGCCTGAAACTCAGCTCCCGAGAAAATAATGCGGTTCGACTCGGGTGAAACAAAGCCTTCCCACACCTTATCCGGCGGAGCGGCAATATAAAAGACGTATTTGAGTGGTGCTTGATCGGCCATGATTGCTCCTGACTCTGCTGCGCCATCATACCTTTGCACAAGGTCTTACTTTGATCTTTTGCCATTGTATCCATGTTCCAAGCGCCGCAGACGCGCCATTATTTAGCCCAGCGTTTCAGCGCCGCAGGCGCGACATTATGTAGCCCAGCGCGTAAGCGCTGGGAAAGCATGGTTGGTATTTGTAAGCCCCGGCAGGGGCGGCATTACCCGAATACGGATTGTGGGTCGAAATCGACCTTGTGTTTTCGAAGCAGTGTCAGAAATTCCTCTTCAAAGGTGAATTTCCGGTGATGTATTTTCTGATTCCGAATGTAGCGACTTACGGTTGCGAGGTTTGACGCGCTTACACTAAATGCTCCATAACCTTCCTGCCACGCGAATTTGATTCCGCGATCATTCATCCATAGGGAAGAATTGGCCTTTAGCAGAGAGATCGCTTTGGCCAAGCTGAGAGTTGGCGGCAAATGAAAAAGCAAATGAGCGTGGTCTGCTACACCGCCGATAGCGAGGGACACCATATCCTGATTGCGGCAAATGCCGGCGAGGTAGGACCACATTTCGGGCTGCATGGTTTCGGAGATAGTTCGGACGCGGTCCTTGGTGCTGAAGACGAGGTGAACATGGTTTTTGCTGAAACTGTGAGACATGTGCCGCCCCTCCGGGGCTCAACATCATAAACCATGCTTTCCCAGCGCTTACGCGCTGGGCTACATAATGTCGCGCCTGCGGCGCTCTCAGGATGGGCAGTCCTGGAGTGCATTCAAGGTTGATGCTTAGAACGTCATGGAAATACGCCGCTGGGGTAGACAATGTCCATTCATGTTTGAAGAGTGAAGATGATCCAATTGCTGCTCTTCCACGAAGCCAGCAAAAACTACAAGAACCATATCTTTAGGTCTTTGTTGTGTCCATTCTCGGTCGCACTAGGTCTTCCTTTGACCTTTCGCCGTCTTGAGGTCATCTATGCTCCAAGCGCCGCAGGCGCGACATTATGTAGCCCAGCGCGTAAGCGCTGGGAATGCATGGTTGATATTGACGAGCCCCGCGAGGGGCGGCATTATTCGAATACCAATTCCGGGTCGAAATCAAAATCTGCCAGGTCTCTAAAATTACCGGTGGCACCCATCGCTTACCTCGGGATCGCAATGGGCGTAGAAGATATGCCGGCTGATCAGGAATCCCAGCGAACTGCCTACCAGAATGTCTGAATTGAAATGCATCTTGGCGCCGATGCGGCCGGCTGCAACGGCTGCGGCTGCGCCGTACGCCAGGACTTCAACCCATGGCTTGCGATATTCATGCGCGATGATCGTCGCCATCGACATGGCAAACATACCGTGTCCGCCGGGGAATGAGGTGTTGAATCCGCGGTTGACGAAGAAACGTCCGTTGCCTGTCCCTTCCGTGGGCCGTTCACGGCCAAAGATAAACTGCATCGGAGCGTAGACCACGAAAGTGTTGACCAGCGCTTCCAGGCCGAGCATGCCGGTTTCGTGGGCGTGCGGATGATCGCCGGTCAGGCCCACCACGAAAATTCCTCCCAGCGCCACGCTGAGCCCGGCGATGGCGGTGTTGGAGACGTTGCGAAAAGTATTGATGTTATCGTCTGAGATGGCGCGTGCTGATTGCCGGTCAGTGGCGATTAACGCGGCCGTGCCGGCGAGGAATAGTACGTCCCATTTCAGATTTTGTCGTTTGAACGGTGCGGCGTAGAGTTCTTTCTGATCTTGTAGCGTGCGATTGACGCTGCGCAAGACCACTCCGTGGCCGCTCGATTCATTGGCCCGGGATGGTGTGCCGGCTGTTTGATTTATGACATTCGTCTCTTCAGCCGGCGCCGGTACCAGAGTTGGTTCTGCGAGTCCTTCGGCGTTGAACGCTTCTCTGGCGGTGGACACCGAATACGATCGTACATAGTTGCTGCTTGCCTCGTGCTGATCCAAAGCTGAGGGAGAGCTTTGCGCAAGAGCGACAGTGGATGTAAAAGCAATTATCAGTAATACGGCTAAGGTCGCTCTAAGTTTAAGATTTGCAAGCACCAATTGAAGCTCCTCGTGGAATCCGAATGTAAAGATGTATTCACATGCCTTCGGAGTTGCAGGAGAATCGGCAGGTACTTGTGAATATTCTTAAAGAGGTAAGCTTTGCCGGATATGGCGGCTTTGTGCGCGCTGAATGCACCATCAGTCATCCAGACAGAAAAACATCGCCCAACTCATCATCGCCTGACCCAACGTTGCCGCGAGTCGCAGTGCTGATTTGGATTGAAATTGCATTGAAAAGTACTCGCCTGAGCGATTGACGAATTTCCGATATCGCCTGACAGAGTGCGGCTTGGAAACCCCCTGGCTCGACCAGGTTCTTCCGCAGGCAGAGAAGCGAACCTTGGGGCAAGCGCTAAGCGTCTTGACCTCTTTCGATACGCTCTGTTTACTAGACTTAGCATGGAACTGCGTAAGGACCCCATTACACGATCGTGGGTGATTGTCGGCGACGAGACGGAACGGCAGCCGCAGCCCGGATACTGTCCATTTTGTCCGGGCTCAACCAACGCGCCGCAGGTGATTACCACCATGAACTCCAGTGACGGCGCAGCGCCGGTCATGGCGATGGTGCATCCTGCTCCGTTATACCGGATTGAAGGCGAACCCCATCGCCGGGCCGAAGGCATTTATGACGCCATGAATACGGTGGGTGCTCATGAAGTTCTGCTGCAGAGCATTCGTCATGACATGGAGTTGTGGAATTCGTCCGACGCTGAGATTGCACAGTTCCTCCATCTGGCCGCGCAGCGCATACAGGACCTGAAGAATGACACCCGATTCAAGTACGTGACCATGTTCAAGAATTACGGGCCGGCCGCGGGACAGGAGTTCGACCACCCCGTATCAGAGATCACGGCCACCACGTTTGTGCCGCGGCGTGTGCTGTATGAGCTGCGCGCGTCGCGTGACTACTATTACGACAAAGAGCGCTGCGTATTCTGTGACACCCTGAACCAGGAGCTGCGCCTGCCGCTGCGGATTGTGGAGTCGATTGGGAACTATGTGGCGCTGTGTCCGTTCGCCTCACGTATGCCCTACGAGATGTGGATCATGCCGCGGAAGCATGAATCATCATTTGAGCGTTCCATCCTTGCGCGATCTGGTGGAATCAACGATCTGGCAGCCCTGATACGCCACACCTTTCAGCGCGTGATGAGTATTGCGGAGAGCTTTCACATGGTCCTGCACACTGTGCCGAATACCTACCAGAAATCGCATACGCTGCAATACTGGAAGACGGTGGACGAGGACTATCACTGGCACATGGAGATTCTTCCCATACTCTCCACCCGGGCCAAGCCATATTTCCTGAAAGAGGTGTATTACACGCCGATCTCATCAGAGGTGGCCGCGGAACGGTTGAAAAAGCTGGAAACGAGATGAGGCGGTAGTTGGTATTTGGTTAGCGGTATTTGGTTTTTGGTACTTGGTAATTGGTGTCTGAACGCAAATTGCCATCTCGGCCTCCTGAGAATCCTTGGGAATAGAGCAAGCCATGGTCTTTCATGTAATTGATTCTAAATGGTTTATTTGTTGGCCTCGAGCGAAGCCAACGTTCCCACCGGGTTTTGCCAAATACCAAATACTAATTACCAACGACTATTCCCGTGCTCTTTCTCACACGCGGCTGTGACTTAAGATGGCATAATCTCCTTTAAGTCTTTAATACTTTATTCTTTAACCCTATGCCCCTGTTCTGGTTACGAGTGGCTTTATCGTTGTACGCGGTCGGACTTCTGTATGCCCTGTCCGCTCTATGGGGCGGCAAGAAGGTCCTGACCAACATCACCATTCCGGCGGTGGGGCTCGGGGCAATCTTTCATCTGGTGGCGCTGGTTGAAAACGCCATGATGAGCGGCGTGTGGGCGCCCTCGTCCATGCATGAGATGGAATCTTTGCTGGCGTTCCTGCTCATGGTGTTCTTCTTCGTGATGTATGTGCGATACAAAGCCACGTCGCCCGGGCTTGCTGTTTTTCCAATCGTGTTCTTATTAACGCTTTCGGCGGCCAGCCATTCCACGCCTGGTGATTCCTCCACCCCACTGTTTGTCAGCAGGCAGTGGATCTACATACACGTTGTTCTCATTCTGATCGGTTACTCGGCGCTTCTGTTCAGCTTTATCGCCAGCATTCTTTACCTGATTCAGGAGAAGACGCTGAAATCCAAAAACGCCAGCGGCATATGGTCTCGCTTGCCGGCATTGGCGGTAATGGATGACATCGGCTACAAGAGCCTGATCTGGGGCTTTCCGTTCATGACGCTGGGTCTGATTTCGGGCGCCATCGTGGCTGAAGCGCGTGTGGGTACACAATATTTCCTTGACGCCAAGATCCTCATCTCCATATTGAGCTGGGTGGTCTATATGGTCCTGCTCTATACGCGATGGAGCGCCGGATGGCGAGGACGCCGCGCGGCGTATATGGCGACCGTTGCGTTTGGAACGGCTGTTTTAGCCTGGGCCGCCAACAGCCTCAGCCATGTACACAGGTTTATTGCCCAATGAACTTTCAGCTCATCGGCGTGAACCACAAGAGCGCACCGCTGGATTTGCGCGAGCGGCTGGCTGTGTCTGAGGAGCAGTTGCCCGGGGCGATTGGCGAGTTGGTGAAGCAGCCCGGGGTGGATGAAGGCATGCTGATCTCAACGTGTAATCGCGTGGAGGTGATTGCCAGCACCAGCCAGAGCGCTGACCTGCGCAAGTTCCTCAGCAGCTACTTTGGCGTGAGCCAGGACAGTATGCACTCCCATCTTTACGAGTTTTCCGAACGCGATGCGGTGCGCCACGTCTTCCGGGTGGCTTCCAGTCTGGACTCCATGGTCGTGGGCGAGCCGCAGATTCTGGGTCAGGTGAAAGAAGCTTATGCCGTTGCCCGCGGACTGGGCGCTGTGCATTCAGCGCTGGAGGCTCTGCTCTCGCGTGCCTTTGCCGTGGCTAAAAAAGTTCGCACAGAGACGGCGATCGGCAGTTCGTCGGTATCGATTGCGTCCGTGGCCGTGCAACTGGCGGAGAGAATCTTCGGCACGCTGAAGGGCAAAACGGTCTATCTGATCGGCGCCGGCAAGATGGCTGAGTTGGCGGCCCGGCATTTGATCGCCCACGGAGCGGAGAAGATCATCGTCAGCAATCGTACGTACGAACGCGCGGTGAACCTGGCCGAAGCTTTCGGCGGCGAAGCTATTCCATTCGAACGCATTTATGACACGGCCGACCATGCTGACATTATCTTGACCTCTACCGGAGCCACCGAGCCGATCTTCCGCAAGGAACACGGCGAGCGACTGCGCCGTGAACGCCGCAACCGCCCGGTGTTCTTTATCGACATTGCGGTGCCACGCAACGTCGCTCCAGAAGTCAACAAGCTGGATGGCTTGTTTGTCTATGACGTGGACGATCTCCAGTCCGTGGCCAGCAATAACAGCGCGGAGCGTCAGAAGGAAGCTGAGCGGGCAGAGAAGATCATTGAGTTCGAAGTGGACCGCTTTGCCACGCGCATGAAGTCGCTGGAGATGGTGCCCACGATTCTTTCCCTGCAGGAATATTGCGAGACCATTCGCCAGGCGGAGATTGACCGCATACGCGGCAAGCTGGGAACGATCACGCCGGAGCAGGAAGCGGCGATTGAGGCCATGACGCGCGGCATTATCAACAAGCTGTTGCACACGCCCATCACCACGCTAAAATCTTCAGCGGCGCATCCGGAAGCGCAGACCATCCACGAGATGGTGCGACGTATTTTCAACTTGAATACCAATTCCAACAACGGGAAGCCCAAACCCTAAGATGGGCAATCTAGAGATGGGCAATTAAAGATGGCCAACCTACGCATTGGTTCACGCGGATCCAAACTGGCGCTCTGGCAGGCGAACCATGTCTCGGCTCTTCTCCGCGAACAGGGCCACACGGTTGAGATTGAGATCATCAAGACCACCGGCGATAAGATTCTTGACGTTTCTCTGGCTAAAGTGGGCACCAAGGGCATGTTCACCAAGGAGATTGAAGAGGCGCTGGCGGATAAACGCATTGATCTTGCCGTACACAGCCTGAAAGATGTTCCCACGGAACTGCACCCGCAGTTCACGCTGGCCGCGATCATGAAGCGCGAAGACCCGCGTGATGCCTTTATCTCAGTGAAATATTCATCGATTGAGGCGTTGCCGCGGGAAGCGAAGGTGGGAACCAGCAGCCTGCGCCGGCAATGCCAGCTGAAGGCGTTGCGTAAGGACCTGGAGATTTTTCCTCTGCGCGGCAATGTCGACACCCGGCTGCGGAAGCTTGAGTCGGGCGAATACGATGCCATCATTCTTGCCGCTGCCGGCGTGCATCGCCTGGGCCTGGATAGTTTTGTCCGTTCGCGCATTGATGCAGAGGTTATGTGTTCGGCGGTGGGCCAGGGTGCTCTGGCGATTGAGACCCGCACCGATGATACCGAGACCCGCAAGTATCTTGAGTTCCTCAACCATGCGGAAACGCGCCGCGCGATTGAGTGTGAACGCGCCCTGCTGGGAAGTCTGGGTGGTGGATGTCAGGTGCCGATAGGGGCGTTCGCCGAGGCGGTGGAAGGCGTGCTCAATCTGAGGGCGATGGTGGGCCGTCCTGATGGGAGCAAGATCCTGCGGCAGACGGCCAAGGGCAGCGATCCGGTGCAACTGGGAAGGGAGACCGCGCAAAAGCTGCTGAAGATGGGCGCGGACAAGATTCTGGAAGATGTGTACAAGGAAGAGGTGGCTGTTCCCAATCAGCCATGAGTTAATTCAAGACACATGAACGGTGACCCGAACAAACCGCTGATTGGCTGGCGCATATTGATCACGCGCGCCGGCAAACAGTCTGGCGGCCTGGCCAAACCGTTGCGCGAACTCGGCGCCGACGTAATAGAAGTTCCCACCATTGAGATCAAGCCTCCCAGCAGCTTCAAGGCCCTGGATGCCGGATTGAAGAAAATATCTGACTACGACTGGTTGATTCTGACGAGCGTAAATGGCGTTGAGGCAATGGTGGAGCGTCTGAAGAAGCTGAAAATTTCCGCCAGCAAGTTGAAGCATCTGCAGATCGCGGCCATTGGTCCCGCGACCAGCAAAGCCATTGAAGATCAGGGACTGAAAGTTGCGGTGACGCCGGAGAAATATGTGGCTGAGGCGGTGGTGGACGCATTGCGCGGCAAGACGGAAGGGAAACGCGTACTGCTGGCGCGAGCGAAGGTTGCGCGAGATGTTCTGCCGAATGAACTGCGCAAAGCCGGAGCGAAGGTGGATATCGCCGAGGCATATGAGACGAAGGTTCCTGCCGGCGCCAAAGCGAAAATCCAAAAGCTCTTCAAAGACGATACGCAGCTTCCGGATATTGTGACCTTTACCAGTTCGTCCACGGCGACGAATTTTCTGGATCTGTTGGGCAAGAAGTATGAGCCAACGTTGCGGGCGATATGGCTGGCGTCGATTGGCCCGGTCACGTCCAAGACTTTGAGTGACGCCGGATTCCCTCCGGCAATTGAGGCCCGCGAATACACCATGCCCGGGCTGGTTTTCGCGATTACCGAGCACGTGCATAAGATGGCGTCGCAGGAATTGCTGAAGCGGTTGCTGGGGAATGATTAGTTGCTGAATGCTGAATGCTAATTCGCTCTCGCCATGACCAGCGGTTGATAGAACCCGCTTTCTGCGGGAAGCAGCCAGCGAATGTTCGTGAATCCCGCTTGATTCAATGCTTCGGATAATTCCTGCCTCAGTAACGCGCGATAGACCGCGGTGGTATGAAAGGTCTGCCACTCGTTTTCGACCATGCGCGTGATGTGCAGGTGAAAGATGTACCGGCGCTCATCGAGCCAATCCCAGACTTGAAAAACTATTCTGCGTTGCCCCTGATCGGAATAAAAGAATGGGCCCTGCACGGTTGGTCTTTCTTCGATCAAGAGATCGTAATTGCGGATGCTGGCCATGAACAACCCATTGGGACGCAGCTTAGACCGGCATTGCATTGCTGCCTGAATCAGTTGCTCCGAATTTTCCAGATGGGGGAAAGCGTTGTCCATGCAGATCACAGCGTCGAACTTGGATGGTACGAGACCGGTGAGGTCCAGCATGTTGGCGACTGAGAAGTTGAATATTCAGATTTCGTTGAGAAGCTTCACGGCGTGCACGTTCTATCGCCGCTGGACTGAAATCACAACCGGTGATCTGGAATCCAAGTCTGGCCAGACCGAGCGACTGCGTTCCTATGCCGCAGGCAACATCCAGAACGCGAGTGACATTCGACGGCCCGCATTCTCGATCTAGAATCGGGCCGAGTATAGAAGCCTGGCGTTCGATGGACTTCTCCCAGTTTTCGAACAATAGATGATAGTGGGAGGCAAGATCGTCATAGCATTGCTTCGGGTCCATGGGATTGGCCAATTATCTGCTATTGGGGTTCACTTCGCCATGCAGGCACCTAGTCGATGCTTGGCGGCTGACGGTTGAATGCTGAATGCTGAGTGCTGATTTGCCAAATTGATGACTGCTGACTTCAGTCATACACATTGCACCCACACTTCTCCGGCGGCAGATACTTCTTGAGAAAGTCCGAAATGCGGATGTAGGAGTCAATCTGGTTTTCAATCTTGGCAAAGCCGTGGCCTTCGTTTTCGTAGACTTTCAATTCCACCACACCGCCACGTTTCTTCACCGCGGACGCCACCTGTTCAGCTTCCGTTCGCGGACAACGCGGGTCGTGTCCGCCAGCTAGCAGAAGAAGAGGGGCTTTGATCTGGTCGACAAAATTAATGGGCGATCGCTCCTGCAATCGAGCTTTGTCTTTTGCGGGATCGCCCATGGTTGCCATGTCATACTGGCGCAGCGCCGGGTCTTCATTTTCAATTTCGGTAAACCAGTTCACAAAGGGCACAATCGGAACGCCGGCAGCCCAGCGATCGGGAGCCTTGGTTACGGCCATCATGCTTAGGTAGCCGCCGTAACTTCCTCCCATGACGGCGATTTTCTTTGTGTCTATAAAGCCGGTCTTGATGAGCCAGTCAGCGGCAGAGATAACGTCTTCCAGATCGCCGCCGCCCATGTCATGCAGGTTGGCGTCAGAAAATTCTTTTCCATAGCCGCTGGAGCCGCGATAGTTCGGTGCAATCACAAAGAATCCCTGGTTCACCAGAAACTGTATGTTGCGATTGAAGTTGTTGATCACCTGCGCGTCCGGACCGCCGTGGATAGATACGATCGCGGCGTTCTTGCCATTGCGCTGGGCACCGAAGGGGACATAAACGAAAGCTGAGATCTGGAACTTGCCGTCCTTGCTGGGATAGTGGACCAGGAAAGGCGCCACCATATCTTCACTGCGCACGCCGGCCGACAGTGAGTACGTTACCTGGTGGGTCTTTCCGGTAGCGAAATCATAGACCCAGACATCATTGGGCGCGACGGGCCCATTATGGTTGATGATCAAACGCAGAGCGCCGGCATTCTTGCCGGAAAAAGCGGTGTCTGATCCGGCCAGAGTATTGATGCCTTTAGGAAGAGACAGAGCATGCGGTTGCCGCGTAGCGAGATCGAAGGTAAAAATATCAGAATTGCCGTCCGCATTCTTTGTCCATGTCAGGATCTTACCGTCCGGCGAAAACTGACCGGAATTGATTTCCCACTTGTCTTCCGTCAGCGACGTGACCTTCTTCGTGGCAATGTCCAGTAAGGCAGCATTGAAAAAACCATTGCCTGCATTCGACGTAAGCAGAATGGTCTTGCCATCGGGCGATATGTCGGATGCTGAATAAACTTTGTCACCGGTGTGTGACGTCAGGTTCGTCGCTTTACCGGTGGCCGCGTCCGCGATAAAGATGTTGGAGTTTTTACCGGCGGCGTCACTCTGGTTGAAGACCAGCCATTTACCGTCGTGCGACCAGGTGGCGGGAGTGTTATTCAAGTCTGGCGGCGTGTTCGTGGTGAGGTGGGTAACTTTTTTTGTCGCCACCTCCATGACGTCGATCTCGTAATTTGGGGCTTCTTTGGCCTTCACGCTATACGCCAGGCGCTCACTGTCAGGCGACCATAGAAAGTTCTCTTCGGATACGGCCGGTGTGTTGGTCAGGTTGATCACCTGTCCGCTGCTGGGCGAGACGATGAAGATGTCCCACTGTTCATCGCCATCTTTATCAGAGCCGTACGCGATCCAGCGACCGTTGGGCGACCAGGCAGGGGATTCCTGCCGCTGATCACTGGCGGTTAGCTGGGTGGGCCATCCGCTTTGGGATGAGACCAGCCAGAGATTGTCGCGGCCGCTGAGATTGCTGACAAACGCGATCTGTTTCCCGTCCGGCGACCATGTGCTCGCCCGGATAACGCGCGTCATAAATAGTTTGTCCAGGCTGAGTTGCTGCACGTCGAACTTTTCTTTGGACGTGATCTGGGCCGGGTCAGTGATGAAGGCGGGAGCCGTGGACGTTTGTGCGGACGCAAATGCAGCGGCCAATGAGATGGCGATCGATAAAATTTGTTTGAGCATTTCTCCGTGCCTCCGTGCCTCCGTGGTGGATGTCAGCTAACCCGGCGTGGCGTTCTTATGTATCTCCACTGTTGACCACGTCTTGTCGGCTGCGTGACAGAGTGTTTTCCAGGCTGCAATCGGCGCACTTAGGCTTACGGGCGATACACAGGGCGCGCCCGTGATGGATGATGAGGTGCGAATAGTCAATCCAACGAGCTTGCGGGATCACTTTCATCAGATCCTGTTCGATGTTTTTAGCATCATTGCTTTTGGTGAGTTCAAGGCGTCGCGAGATGCGGTGCACATGGGTATCGACCACTACTCCAACGCCAATCTTGAACCACGTGCCCAGGACGACATTGGCGGTCTTGCGCGCGACACCCGGCAGGCTCAGGAGTTTGTCCATTTCATTGGGAACCTCACCGCCAAAGTTCGCGACTACTTCCTTTGCCGCTCCTACGACTGATTTGGCCTTATTGCGGAAGAAGCCGGTTGGTCGGATGTCCGGTTCGAGCTGTTCCGGGGTAATCGCGGCGAATGCCTGGGGTGTGGGATACTTGCTGAAGATCAACGGCGTTACTTTGTTGACTGTGGCATCCGTGCACTGCGCGGAGAGAATGGTGGCCACCAGCAGCTCCCATGCGTTTTTGTGCGTGAGTGCACAGGTAGCGTTGGGATAGAGTTGATCCAGACGAGCAAGGATTTCCTGCACGCGCTCTGGAGCCACAGGATTGTAACCTTTGGAAGCGGTTACTCCAGAGTGGATGGCTGAAGGCTTTTTGCCGCTCGCCTTCGAGCCAGCTTTGGCGGTCCTGGTTTTGCTGGCCATAGCTTTGGTGCGGAAGCGTTGGCGCTGGATTTGGGTTTTACGGCGGACTTTTTTGCGCCAGAAGATTTTGCGGCCTTGCGTTGAGCGGTGGGCATAGCAGAATAAAATTAAAGCACCCGGGCTACAATCACAACAGAGGAAAAGCATGGCATCCACAGGCAAGGCAGAGACGCGGACACAATCGGAAAACATATACGGAGTCCCAATCACGCTGGAAGGCTCCAGCGTACTGCACCAGATGTTTCATTTTCGCTGGGCGGAGTGGCGTAAACTCCCGGCGGCGCAGCAGCATGAAATTCTGGCGGAAGCCGGTACTGCCCTTACCAAGCTGGAGACGCATGTCAACGGACAGAGCGCGTTGTTTTCCATGCTGGGACATAAAGCCGACCTGATGCTGATCCATTTCCGCAATTCTTTTGATCATCTGAAACACGTGGAACTGGAGATCGCGCGGCTGCGGCTGAATGATTATCTGGAACAGACCACGTCGTATGTGTCGGTGGTGGAACTGGGATTGTACGAGTCGTCGCTCAAGCTCTATCGGACATTGCAGGAGAAGGGAATTGTCCCGCATTCGCCGGAGTGGGACGCGGCGGTCAACGATACGACGGAGCGGCAGACGGAGGCGATGCGTCCACGATTATTTCCGCAGATACCGCCTGCGCGCTATGTCTGCTTTTATCCTATGGACCGTCGCCGTGGCGAAGACAAGAACTGGTACAGCCTGCCAATTGAAGAACGCCAGCGCCAGATGGAAGAGCATGGCATGGTGGGCCGTCGATATGCGGGGACAGTCAGGCAGATCATTACCGGATCGATTGGCTTCGACAATTGGGAGTGGGGCGTTGATTTGTTTGCCGATGATCCCGTGATCTTCAAGAAACTGATCTATGAAATGCGCTTTGACGAAGTGAGCGCCATGTATGCCATCTTTGGCAGCTTCTATGTCGGTGTGAGAGTGCCGGCAGCGAAGATGGAAGAGCTGTTCAGCGGAAAGTTGCCAGAGTGAGTTGGGGGCTGCCCTCAGCGGCTGAAGCCGGTTTTTCCGTGGTTAGCCGCAGGCATACTAATGCCTGCTCCGGACCGGTGCGCTCCAGCATCATCCATCGAGAGGATTTCTCGGTGACGGTGCTGAAAAGAGCGAGTGAAGCGGCTGCCGGAAGGCGAAGATTCGCATTGCGCTCCGGGCCGTTAACGCCACCAAACAAGAATCTTGCTGACCCACCAAGCATTGGCTAGAGCGCCGCAGGCGCGAATGAGAGTAGCCCGGCACGCCGCGAAGCAAGTGCCGGGTAAACGGAAAAGGACATGACTAGTCCCGCCAGGGACGGCTGAATAGAATGCCTCCGTCGAGCACTCTCTTGAGGTTGCGGCGCTTTGCTCACTTGATACCCGTTTTCTGGCAAAGCGACGGCTCCATGTGCTGTTTGTGGTTCGCTGCCATTGACCTTATCGCGGGGCAGTCAGTACTCTGTCTCTTATGGTCAAAACTGTTCAGGCAGGGCAGGTATGGCGCAGTGATGAGAGCGGCGCCAACTTCCTTGTGACCAAGGTTTACAGCGAGCTGTTTACCCAGTACGCGATGCTGCGTCCGGCCAGCAAGGACGCGCCGGATGCGGAGAGCATACGCGTGAAGGTTTCCCGCATGGATGAGGGGATGAGTCTCCCTGGTTATACGTTCACGCAGGATTCGCAGGAATTCTGACCCCGGCCCCGAAGGCATTCCCATCGCAAGAGCAACTGCATCGAATTAACAACCGTTTCGAATGAGCACCGGCCATTGAATGAGTAAACCCACCGAATGACAGAAAAAATCATTGCAGTGCTGGCCAAGATCATTATTGGCGTGATCTCCAGTACGGGATATTTCGGCGTGGTAGCGCTGATGGCGATTGAGTCGGCGTGTATTCCTCTGCCTTCAGAGATCATCATGCCGTTTGCCGGATACCTGGTTTATACAGGACGGCTCAGCCTTTTCCTGGTCGCAACGGCCGGTGCGATTGGGTGCAACCTGGGATCGGTGATTGCCTATGAGATCGGCCACTATGGCGGGCGTCCTCTGGTGGAGCGATATGGAAGTTACATCTGGATCAACCGTCACGATCTCGACATGGCTGACCGGTTCTTTCATAAGTTCGGGGCGGCCGCGGTGTTTATCGGACGATTGCTGCCGGTGATCAGAACGTTTATCGCGCTGCCTGCGGGTATCGCGCGTATGCCGCGTGCGCGGTTTCACATCTATACCTTCGTTGGCTCTTGGCCGTGGTGCTTTGTGCTGGCGTGGGTAGGGATGAAGCTGGGCGAGCACTGGGACAGCGATCCCCGTCTCAAGCAGTGGCTGCATCGGCTCGATGCCGTAATCATCGCCATTCTTCTGGCAGGAATTTTCTGGTTCGTTCGCTCCCATTGGAAGAACAGGATGCAGGCTTCAGCCTCATAACCTGACGCTTCAGTATTCAACGGTTTACAAAACCGTGCTGAATGCGAGAAGATAACGGGTTTGCAATGACAGTCTGGTTCGTTATGGGGCGTTGCTGGCAGCGTCCCCGGGGGCCGAAAATAATTTCGGCTTCGCGTCATTTTATTGGTTGCGCGAGCGCTCGGAAGTGACGTTTATACCAAGATCTTTATTAGGATGGTCGCAAAGTTAATGGCACCCAAATCCTCCTCGGAAGAAACGAAAGAAATCAAAATAGCGCCAGCCAAGGGCAAGCTGGGCGTAATGATCTGCGGCATGGGCGCAGTGGCAACCACGTTCATGGCTGGCGTAGAAGCGGTTCGTAAAGGCATTGCCCAGCCGGTGGGCTCGTTGACGCAAATGGGGACCATCCGTCTGGGAAAACGCACGGAAGGCCGGTCACCCAAGATCAAGGAATTTGTTCCTCTGGCCGATCTCAATGACATGGTGTTCACCGCCTGGGACATTTTTGAAGAAGACGCCTATGAAGCGGCCATGCATGCCGCTGTCCTGGAGAAAGACCTGCTCAATCAGATCAAGCCGTTCATGACGTCGATCAAGCCACGCAAGGCGGTGTTCGATCGCAACTATGTGAAGATGCTGGACGGCCAGCATGTGAAGAAAGGCAAGAACAAGCTGGACCTGGCCAACCAGTTGCGCGAAGACATTAAGGCGTTCAAGAAGGAATCGGGCGCGGAGCGGCTGGTGATGATCTGGTGCGGTTCCACGGAAATCTACCTCACGCCCACTCCAGTGCACGCTTCCGTCAAGGCCTTTGAAGAAGGCATGGAAAAGAACGATGAGAACATTGCGCCTTCCATGATTTACGCGTATGCCGCCCTCTCAGAGGGCGTTCCATTCGCCAACGGTGCGCCGAACCTGACGGTTGATCTCCCTGTCATGATGGAGTTATCCAAGAAAAACAAAGCTCCCATCGCCGGCAAGGATTTTAAGACCGGGCAGACGTTGATGAAGACGATCCTGGCGCCGGGCTTCAAAGCCCGCATGCTGGGACTGAGTGGTTGGTTCTCAACCAATATTCTGGGCAATCGCGATGGCGAAGTGCTGGAAGATCCGGGGTCATTCAAAACCAAGGAAGAATCGAAGCTCTCTGTGCTGGACCAGATTCTTCAGCCTGAACTTTATCCCCAGCTTTACAAGGACTTTTACCACAAAGTGCGCATCAATTATTATCCGCCGCGTGGTGATAACAAAGAAGGTTGGGACAATATCGATATCTTTGGCTGGCTGGGCTATCCCATGCAGATCAAGGTCGATTTCCTGTGCCGCGATTCGATTCTGGCGGCTCCCATCGCGCTTGATTTGGTGCTGTTCCTGGACCTGGCCAAGCGTTGCGAAGAGCTTGCCGGTCTGGGAGTGCAGGAGTGGCTCAGCTTCTACTTGAAGTCTCCGATGACGGCCCCGGGCCTTTATCCGGAACATGATCTGTTCATCCAACTCATGAAGCTCAAGAACACCTTGCGCTATCTCCGGGGCGAACAGCTCATTACCCATCTGGGACTGGAATATTACGACTAAGGAAGAACGCCACAAGGTGCTCCGGCATCTGAAGAGATATGCGCTGTAGCTGGGTGGTGGTACTGATAACGGGACTGGTATTGATGCCTGCCGCGGGTTGGAGTACGGCAGGTATGTTCCAGGGTACCGTGGTAGATCCGCCCACATCACTGCCTGCGACACCCGGGTGGATCTTTGTCCAGGGACGCAACCACCTATTGCGGCACGTGGAAGTGTCGCATGCTCGGATCGAGTTTGGGAGCGCCATTCCGGCTGCTCAACGTCATAGCTGTCGCATGGATTGTCTGGAAGTGGGCCAGGAAATCCGTGTGATTGCCAATCAGGACAAGGCTGGCGAATGGCGGGCTGAGCGAGTGGAGATCCTGCATCTGAAAGCCAACAGTCCGCAGTCTTCGTCTACGTAAGAGATCATCTACATGAGAGATGAACCTGAGAGATCCTCAACCTGAAAACTGTGCATGTAAACGCTGTTTTACAGGGACTTTACCGATTCCTGATGGAATGGTTGGCGAAATTGCTGCAAGAAAGCAGCATCCAATCGTTCCGGGATTATATCCAAGGTTATAGGTGTGCCAGCGGTATAATGAATGTATTGACATCGCCGTGAGGCCCGGTCCTTGCAGGAGTGTGTGCCTATGAAAATTCGAGCTCTGCTGCTGTCTTCCATCCTGGCTCTAACCAGCTTATCTGTTGCAGCGTTAGCGCAGGACGACAAACAGAAAACGCAGCCTTCCGATCAAGCGTCCCAGACACAAGCATCGCAGCCGCAAACGGCACAGCCACAGGCGTCTGATCAATCGCAACAACAGCAGCCCGCCGGCGACAAGACGCAGCAGACCCCGGCCAATACGACGTCGGGTGACGATAAATCCCAGCAGACCCCGGCCTCCACGACATCGGCTGACGATCAATCCGCGAGCAACGATCAGGCCAGCGACACGGACAAAGACAAGAAGGACAAGAAAGACAAGAAGATCAAGCATGATGGCAGTAAGAATGACGTTGATGCCATCGGCAACCGCAAGCTCGGCGGCATGGACTGGTATTCCACGGAAAGCGAAATCAAGATGGGCAAGCAGTATGCCCAGCAGATTGAGCAGAGCATGAAGCTGATTCAGGACCCGGTGGTCAATGAATATGTGAATCGCGTGGGGCAGAACCTGGTCCGCAATTCAGATGCAAAAGTGCCTTTCACCATCAAGGTGGTGGACGCCGATGAAATCAACGCCATGGCTCTGCCGGGCGGCTTCTTCTACGTTAACTCCGGATTGATTCTGGCCGCTGACGATGAAGCCGAACTCGCGGGAGTGATGGCCCATGAGATTGCTCACGTTTGCGCCCGTCACGCAACGCGCGGAGCCACCCGTTCACAGCTGGCCAACATCATGACGATACCGCTGATCTTTGTGGGCGGCGGCATCGGCTACGCGGCCCGTGAAGCGGCCGGCATTGGTTTGCCGCTGACGTTCCTCAGCTTCTCCCGCGGCTTTGAAGCCGAAGCCGATTATCTGGGCGTGCAGTACATGTACAAAGCCGGCTATGACCCGAACGAGTTTGTGAACTTCTTTGAGAAGATCCAGGCGCAGGAAAAGAAGAAGCCGGGATCGCTGGCAAAGGCGTTCGCAACGCACCCGCAGACTCCTGATCGCATCCAGAAGACGCAGGAAGAGATTGCCACCATTCTGCCGGGCAAAGACCAGTACATTGAAACCACATCTGAATTTAACGACGTGAAATCACGCCTGGCATCGATTGAGAACCGTCGCAAGATAGACGATACTAACCCGAACAAACCGAGCTTGCGGCGCAGCGCAAGCACTTCCTCGAAGGACAAGAACGGCGACCAGAAGGATGACGATCGCCCGACGTTGAAGCGCCGCGATAACAATTAGCCCGGCGTTATACCTTCAAAACGAAATAAATCAGGCGGCTCTCGGGCCGCCTGTTTTCGTGTGGAAATTAAATTATGGTCGAAACTGGTGCTGGAACCGCAGTTCCAGACGAAAGACTTTTAATACCCGACCATGCGGGCATTGTCTGAAGTTCAGGGCCTGATAGCGACTGGAGGCGAAGCAATCAATCCAGAGCAGTGATGCATGTTTTCCACCAGGGAAAGCACCTCAGGGCTTGGACTGGCTCCGACAAATGAATTGCATTGTGGGCACGTGGATTGAACCAGCTTGATGTTAAGCGCGCTGACTTTCCTCCAAAATGTTCCCATGGCCTTTGATATCTGTTTACCGGAAGTAGGAGTCATCCGTTCTCCTTTACCTTTACTGCTGTTACCAGTCATCATGCCACGAATGGTCCGGGTTAAGAAGTAAAATGTGTGTGAACTCTGAATTGAATCAGATCGCGGTTGGGCAATGGGGAAAATGCAAAAAGCCGCTTTACTACCCCTCGGGATTGCGTAAGCGGCTCATTTGATTCTAGATGCATAATCAACCAGTGATTCTTTGCGGGGCGAAGCTCTTACTTGCGTCGAGGTTCTCTGGATCCGGCCAGAACTTTGGCTCCAGACGATGCAGAGAACCTGATTCCATCACCTTTGCTGTAATAGCCTTGGCTGGAAACTGCTTGCAAACAGCACCGAGCTGTTCGAAATCTTATTTGCTGGCGAAAGACTCAGCAGCGCTGGCGGCTACAGTCTTAAACCGTCGAGGAACGCCCTCAATAACCTTCATCTCCTGCCAGTCATACGCAAACTCTTTACCGCAATCGAGGCAGCAAACATATGTGCCGGTCAATGCGGCCACTTCAGACCGGCGCTGACCTGGTTTCTTGGTAATCGGGAAGCTGAAATTCTTGTGGTGACATCCGAACAGCACGTCAAGCAAACTCGCCATAAATCACACCCCGTTTGGATCTGGTCTAACAAAAACCACCCGGAAGCCCAACTGCTACCGAGCACAGTGTACTACAGTACAGTGACCTATGGTACACATAAATCACATATCTGTCGTACTCTGAATATTAGATTCAGGGCTGCTTAAAAAGGTTCGAAGCTGCTGTTTGGAAACTTAGCTGCATACACCCAATTTGGCACTAAAATATAAGTCCTTTGTTTTCAGTGTCCAGTTTGGACCTTGAGCTTTTTTAGACGTCCTTTTTTGTCTGTTGGCCGCGACATTTTTTCATAATCGCGTCATGGAGGCGGGTTCTGAGGCTGGTGGGAAGCTCGTAAATCTGGTTGTCACGGTAAATTTCAATGGTCTTTTTGGTGGTATTCATGACCACGTGGCATTCGTGGCACCAATGCAGATGTTCGTCCAATTCAGTCTTAAGGTCTTCGGTGATTCGACCGTCCAAGTAATCAGACAGTTCCTTTAGGAAGTCATTGCATTTCACTGGTTGCCATCTCCATCTTTCTTAGCCTTGAAATACCTTGCCAGGCGTTCACGAAGCTGCAAACGGGCGCGCAGGAGTCGAGACTTTACCGCAGGTACGCTCAAATCCAGCATTTCCGCCGTTTCCTCCGTGGACAAACCTTCAACATCGCGTAACACAAAGACGGTGCGAAAGCCCGGTGGCAGCCCCTGGATGGTCTTCTTCAGGATGTCTCCTAATTCAGACTGTCCGTACAACTGCTCCGGATTGGGCGACCAGTCCGCGACTTCCCGCGGCATGGAACCCTCTTCGGTCTCCACGTCCTCATCCAGCGAAACGGTCCGATCGTTTCGCCGTTTGCGCAGCTTCATCAAGGCTTCATTGACTGCGATCCTTACCAGCCAGGTATAGAACTTTGAATTCTCCTGGAACTGAGCAAGGTTCGTATAAGCCTTGAGGAATGCGTCCTGGACTACGTCCTGGGCGTCTTCCTCGTTATGCGTAATGTGCTGCGCGATACGGAAGATATTCCGGTCATACCGTGTCACCAATTGGCTGAACGCTTCAAGGTCGCCCGCTTTAGCAGCGTGCACCAGCGCCAGCTCTTCAGTGATACCTTCCTCGGCTTTCTTTTGGATGGTTGCCATGAAACTCCGACTCAAAATAATTTACTATGTTTTGACGGCTGGGAGGGCGAAAGGAAATAAAAAACTTCCCGGCCCATGTGATGTCCAAACGTCACAAAAGTGGCACTCATCATCAACTATGAAAACATCAGCTATGAAAAAGATCTCGATCGTTATCCCTGTATTCATCAGTGTACTGGTTCTCTGCGCAGGTTGCCAGAAGGCGGCCCAGGCTCCAGGACAGCAGATCAACGTGCTGATGAAGAAATATGAGATCCAGCCCAACGTCATCCGCGTGAAGAGTGGCGAACCTGTGGAGCTGGATGTGACAACGGCTGACGTGCAGCATGGACTGGACGTTCCCGACCTGGGGATCAAAGAGTCTGTTCAGCCCGGACGAACTACGAAAATTACCTTTACGCCCCAGAACAAAGGCGAGTTCAAGGTCGTATGCGGCGTGATCTGCGGACCCCATCATGAGGACATGGTGGCGAAGCTGGTAGTGGAGTAGGGTACCGCGATTTCTGAACGATTGGAGACGTGGCATGCCACGTCTCTACGTCGACATGATCTTCGCCGGAAAATCCCTGCCGTCCGTAGGGATCCCTCGTTGCACTCGGGATAAAGAACAAGACCTATCCCGCAATGCTCGTCATCTGTTCCGCGGCCAGCTTCCAGTCTAGCCCGTCTTTGATCCAGATACGGGTAAAGCGGAAGGAGCCGGAAACGCTTTTGCCGTCCACTTTGCCTTCCAGATCAAGCTTGCCTGTGAGAATGACGGTGTTGCCATGAAAGGTCTGGGCAGTGCCTTCGCTCAGGTTCCAAGAGTCGTATTCCGGCTGGGTGTTGCGATAGAGCTTGATGATGTCAGCCCGGGTGCTGACCTTGCCGGTAGCGTCAGTCTCCACATAGCCGTCTGCGAGGTGCTCCTCAAAAAAGGAAGCTTCGCCCTTCATGGTGGCGATACGCAGGTCACTCTCCAGTTTCTGGATTGATTTGGCGATCTCTTCCGGCGAACTGACGATCGGCGTGGCAGCCTTCTGTCTGGCTTGTGAACCGAGCGGGCCTGGCATGACAGCCATCAACACAACCAGCAGCAGAACTCCGTGTTTCATCTTAGGGACCTCCATTTTTGGCCTTGAATCAATGCAGTGCTGGTTGGCTTAAGGCCAGCGACACTACTAAGATACTAGAGGCGGTCACTTCAGTAACCTCGCAGATTGACAGCGATCTGGTAAACCTTATAATCGCGGCTAAACGCGTAGAAATAATAGAGAAGAATGCCACGTCCGTCTGAAATTCAATCCATCATCGAAGAAGTGGTCGCAGAGGTGCTGGACACCGTTCTGCCTAAGCTTCGGGGCGAGATTGCCCGTCGCGCCACCGAAGAGCTGGAGCTTCTTAACCCGGCTCGGGGCGCCTCGCCAACTGACCTTTTGAGTGGCGCAGTGACTGCCATCCAGGAAGGGACCTCACAATCGGAAATACTACGGCATTTGCTGGAAGGTACGGCACGGTTTGCAGGACGGGTAGCGCTGTTTGTCGTCAAAGGCGGAGCGATCAATGGATGGCAGGGAATTGGTTTTGAAGACAATGACGCCGTCCGAAATGTAAGTCTGGATTCTTCAAGCGGACTTGCGGGTGAAGCGGTGCAGGGAAGATCGATTGCGGCCGGTTCGATTACAGATTTTGACCAGGACTTTGCCGAGATGATGAGCGCACCTTCACAGAACAACTGTGTGGTGCTGCCGCTGGTGGTGAAAGATAAAGTTGCCGCCGTGATCTATGCCGATGGCGGCCTGTCAGCCCAGGGCACCATGGACGCATCCGCGATGACCACCCTGACCCGTTTTGCCGCGCTATGGCTGGAAGTGAGTGCGTTACGCAAGACTGGAACCTCCGCGGCCGGATGCATCGATGCCGATGCCGATGGATGACGGCCAGCCAGCGTACACGGGAGCGACTACAAGCAGTGCCATGGTTTCTGCTGCCGCGGGCGCAGCGGGCTCGCCGATGGCTGCTGCAGCCATTGCCACGCCGATGGCCCAGCCATCTACTCCGGACGGCGATGAATCTGATCAACACAAGAAGGCGAAGCGTTTTGCCAAGCTGCTGGTGGAAGAGATCAAGCTTTATAACCAGCCCAAAGTGGCGCAAGGTAAGCAGAACCACGATCTATACGATCGCCTGCGGGAAGACATTGAGAAGAGTCGCGCGACTTATGACAAGCGTTATGGTGACAGTCCGGTAGCTGCGGCCGATTATTTTACGCAGGAATTGATTCGGATTCTGGCGGACAGTGATGTCTCGCTGATGGGAGCCAGTTTCCCGCACTGATGTGCAGGAATTAATTTTGAAGGGAAATTGTGGTTGTCAGAGCTAAAACTTTATTCTGTTTTCTTGCATTGCTGTTCCTCATCGCCAGCGTCCAGGGACAAACTTCCAAAAAGACCAGCGCAAAGAAAAAGACGGCGGCTGCCCAGAAGAAATCTGCCAGCAAAGCGGGATCCGCCAGCAAGCTCAAGCACATCAATCGGGCGTTTGTTGCGTCGGCTGATCTGAAACCGATGGCGCAGCAGTTGCTCGAGAATCGCACGCCGGAAGCTTATGCCGGAGTGCAGGACTACGCGCATCGCCATCGCAAGGATGATGCCGGCCCGCTGGCATGGACCGTGCTGGGGTACGCTCATTATCTCGACAAGGATTATCCGTCGGCACGCGAGGCATGGCAGCATGCGGAGGAGATCTCACCGCTGCTGGGCGATTATCTTGACTGGCTGCGGGCGTCAGCATGGCAGGGTGAAGGCAACCAGGAAGAGGTGATCAAGACCCTGGAAAGCTTTGAGCAAAAGTATCCCGATTCACTCAATCTCCACGAAGTCAGTCTGCTGTATGCGAATGCGCTGATCGCCACCAATCAGGCGGAGAAAGCTGCGGCGTATCTGGAGAAGCATCGTCAGCCGGCCAAGGCCGATATGGAACTGGTTTTGGGCCGCGCCTATGCCAAGGCCAATGATGCCGTAAAGGCGGCCGCGACCTTCCACGGAATCTATTTTGAAATGCCAGCCAGCGCGGAGGCTGATCTGGCGGCAACCGAGTTGCGCGGGCTGGGCGAGCCGAGTCCAGTAGGAACGTTTGAACAGCGGCGCACACGGGCCGATCTGCTATTTAAGGCACGTCGTTATCAGGACACCGTGAATGAGTTAAGCGGACTGCTGGAGCAGGCGCCGCCCGACAAGATGGCATCCATGCAGGCGCAATACGGCGCCGCCCTCTACCGCGCACGCAAGCGTGATGATGCGGAGCATCTGTTTGAGAACCTGGCCCAGAACCAGGCTGCCACGAGTGATGCCAAAGCCCAGGCGCTCTACTTTTTGGCGGAAGTATCGCGCGATAAAGACGACCGCAGCAAGCATGCCGATTACGTGGCGCAGCTGCGTAGTTTTGCGCCGGACAGTCCGTGGTTTCAGGAAGCGCTGCTTTCCGCGGGCAACATGTACATGCTCAAGAATGATTTTGATAGCGGGGCCAAATTCTATGCGGAGATTTACCAGCGCCAGCAGAATGGACGCTTTTCTCCTTACGCACACTGGAAGACAGCGTGGCTGGACTATCGTCTGGGCAGGAAGGATGACGCCAAGCGGCTGTTTGATGAGCAGCTGACACTTTATCCCACGTCGAATGAAGTCCCGGCAGCGGTTTACTGGCGAGGTCGCATCGCTGAAGACGAAGGCGACAAAGCGGTCGCTCGCGCCTACTTCGAAAAGCTTTCAGACAATTATCGTTATTATTACTACGCCAACCTTGCGCGCGCACGTCTGGCCAGGCTTGGATTCGATGAAGCCGGCACTGCGGTTGCTTTGGCCAGGCTGCCCGCAGTCGCCACACCGCCACGGAACTGGGATGCGCCAGAAGACAATCTGCACGTGCAGAAGGCGCAGCTTCTGGCCAACGGTGCGCTGTATGACTTTGCAGTGAAAGAGCTGCAATCGGCCAGCGCCGGATCGCCACCATGGCTGGCGAAATCATTGGCTGAAGTGTATGGCGATCAGGGAAGCTACATACGCGCCATTGAAAGCCTGAAGCGGGCAGTGCCCGGTTACTTTTCGGCCGAAGTCAGCCAGATTCCGCGCCCGGTATGGGAAGGGCTGTTCCCGCGTCCGTTCTGGGATGAGTTGCGCCGTGATGCCACCACCAATCACCTTGACCCCTATCTGGTGGCTTCGCTGATCCGGCAGGAGTCTGAGTTCAATCCCAACGCGATCTCCCCTGCCAATGCCATGGGACTGATGCAGTTGCTGCCGACCGTGGGAAAGAACCTGGCGAAAGAGATGAAGATACACCACTTCAACAGCGACGAACTGTTGGTGGCAAATACCAATCTTCAGCTGGGCACGCGCTACTTCAAACACATGGTGGACCACTATGACGGCCAGGTGGAATATGCGCTGGCCGCTTACAACGCCGGCGAAGAACGTGTGGATGAGTGGCGCAAAAACGGAAACTTCAAGAGTGTGGAAGAATTTGTGGAGTCGATTCCGTTTACCGAGACACGGGAATACGTGCAGGCCATCATGCGAAATGCCGTGCTTTACAAACTGCTGTATCCGTCAAAGGCGGAGAGCAAGAGCGTGGCAGAGAATGAGCGACCGTAGCCGCGCGTAGTTTTCGGCACAACAACTTTCCAACCAAAAGACCGTCATCCCGAAGGGCGTCAGCGACGCGAGCGTTTTCTTCAGCTCGCAAGCCGCCCCGAGGGACCTTGTGTTCGTTCCTGATCGGCAGAGCGCAAGGTCGCTCACCCCATTCGGCGTCTGATGAAAGTGCTCTGCCTCATTAACGGGGTTCGGGATGACGAGGGAATTGTGTTTTTGTGAGAACTCCTCGAAACGACATCGTCACGAGAAGTTAACGATTGATCTCGCGCTGCGGGCCCAGCATGACCTTCCAGATCAGAAGTATGGAGCCGACCACGATGGCGCTGTCGGCGACGTTGAATGGGGGCCAGTGGTGCTGGCCGAGGTAAAAGTCGAGAAAGTCCGTTACCGTGCCTTTGCCGACACGGTCCCACAAGTTGCCCAGCGCTCCCCCCATGATCAACGTGAGCGCGATCGTGTTCACGTTAAGAATGCTGCCACTCTTCCACAGCAGGAACCCAATCACCAGCAAGGCGACCAGTGAGAAGCCGATCAGCCCCAGCGTCCGCCAGGGAGAAGAGGAATCTGCGAACATGCTGAAGGCAGCGCCGGTGTTCTCCCAGTGCGAGAGCTGAAACAAGCCGGGGATGATGGACACCTCATGGGCTTCCGGCAGGCGTTGGATGACCAGCCACTTGGTCAGACGGTCGAGTGCGACTACGGCGGCGACAATGAGGAATTGATGTTTACGCATTAGGTGAAAGAGCTAGGACAGCTTAAAACATCGTAGGAAGAGATGGAAAGAGGGTGAGAGTTTCGTAAGGGCGAGGCAGAACACGCACCGAGCCCGTAGCAACAGGAGCACGCTGCCGTGACCATCAGTGACACTCACAAGCGGTGAGATTTCGCGAAGCGAGCACGAACAACGCGCGCCCGTAGTATGGAGCCTGCAAGCAGTAACCAGGTAGGTCAACTCAGCGGTTTTCGCGAAGCGAAAAAGGGCTCGCGCCGTCCACGCGCGTCGAGCCCGCTGCTACAAGCGCACGCCGCAGTAACCAGCAACGCAGCTCTAAGGCGGTGTGGAGCGAAGCGACAAAACTTATGAAGCGACAGGAACTATTGGGAACTGACGACTTTTTCTTCCTGCGGGGCCATGAAGATTTCGCTTAAAAGAAGGAGAGCTCCCACCACGATGGCGCTGTCGGCGATGTTGAAGGCGGGCCAATGATGCTGGCCGACGTAGAAATCCAGGAAGTCAATGACGCGGCCGCTGGCCACGCGGTCCCAGAGATTACCGACTGCGCCGCCGAAGACCAGTGAGAGCGCGATGGCGGTGGCATTCAGAGCGTTGCCGTTTTTCCAGAGCAGGGTAGAGACCACAGCCAGAGCAGCCAGCGAAAACAGAATCAGCAGGGCTACTTTCCAGGGAAAAGCAGAATCAGAAAACAGGCCAAAGGCTGCGCCCTGGTTCTGGACGTGTGTGAGACGGAAGATGCCCGGGACAATGTCAACACTGTCATGCAGGGTAATACGGTCGGCCACCACCGCCTTGGTCAGGCGATCAACCATCACGACAATCGCGGCAATCAATAAGTGATACCTACGCATAGTTCAGAAGCTCTATAAAGCACGTTCAACGGGTTGGTTCTTTTCCACGTCGTTTTTTTCCAATTCTTCCAATACTGCCAGGCAGCGCTCGCAGACGGTCGGGTAACGCTGGCTCTTGCCAACCTGGGTTGAGTAGTTCCAGCAACGATCACACTTCTCCCCCGGCGCCTTAGTTACATCTACGTGCAAAGTGCTCGCCCGGGTTCCCGTTGCCGGCCAGTTTAATTTCTGCCTGGGAAACCAGCAGGAGAAAACGGAGGTCATTGGGATACTTGCTGAGCACGTTGTAAACGTCCTGCGGGGCATGAATGGTGACCGCCGCCTCCAGTCCGGTGCCAATAAGCTTTTCCTTGCGCGGGACCTCCAGTGCCTTATTGACCTCATCGCGGACCTTCATCAACGTGTCAAAGTCAGCTCTGACAGTTTTGGCCGCAGCGGCATCAACTCCGTCTCCCGTGATCTCTCGGGAAGCGGGGAAGTACGCCACGTGAACGCTGTCTGGCCGGCCGGAGACCTTAGGCAGGAACTTCCATACTTCGTCGGCTGTAAAGGTCATGATGGGCGCAACCAGCCTTACCAAGGCCTCGCCGATCCGCCATACGGCTGTCTGACCGGAACGCCGGGCACGAGACGCCGGAGCGGCGGTATAGAGCCGGTCCTTGAGGACATCGAAATAAACGGCGCTCAGGTCCACGGTGCAGAACTCATTCAGCTGGTGGAAGATACGGTGAAACTCAAAGCTCTCATACCACTTCTGCACACTCTCAGAGATTTCCGCCGTGCGCAGAAGCATGTACTGATCCAGTGGATGCAACTGGTTGAAGGGAAGCGCGTCTTTTTCAGGTTCAAAATCGTAAAGATTGCTTACGAAGTATCGAAATGTATTACGCAGCTTGGTGTACGTCTTGGCGACGCGGTCCATCAGATCCTGCGAAACGGTGACGTCCTCCTGAAAATCGACGGACGCAACCCACATGCGGATTACTTCTGCGCCAAGGTTACCGGCAATCTTGACCGGATCGATGCCATTTCCCAATGATTTGGAGGTGGCGCGACCCTGCGGATCGAGCGTCCAGCCGTGGGTTGCTACGGCCTTGTAGGGCGAACGTCCGCGAGTACCGACAGCGCACAACAGAGATGAGTGGAACCAGCCGCGATATTGATCGCCGCCTTCCAGGTAGAGATCGGCAGGCCAGGGCAAGCCGGGTTCGCGTCCCAGGACGGCGGCCTGACTTGATCCGGACTCAAACCACACGTCGATGATGTCATTCTCCTTGCGGAACGTGGTGCCGCCGCACTCGCATTTGGTGCCGGCGGGCAAGATTTCACCAGCGGCGCGCGTGTACCAGGAGTCAGCGCCCTCGCGGCCGAATAGATCGACCACTGCCTTGTTCACTTCTTTCGATTCCAGAAGCTTGCCGCAGGCTTCACAAAAGAAGACTGCAATGGGAACGCCCCAGATGCGCTGGCGGGAGATACACCAATCAGGACGCGTGGCGATCATGTTGCTGATGCGCTCTTCACCCCATGCGGGAATCCACTTCACTTTCTTGATCTCGTCCAGTGAGCGCTGCCGCAGGGTGCTGTCCTCCACCCTGGCTTCCATGGAGATGAACCACTGGTCGGTGGCACGGAAGATCACCGGATTATGACAGCGCCAGCAATGCGGATAAGAATGCTCGATCTTCTGTTCCGCCATGAGAACGCCGCGAGACTTCAGCAATTCCACGATCGGCTGGTTGGCCTTGAAGACCGTAAGGCCTTCATATTCAGGCAGTCCGTTGTGAAGGCGTCCGGCTTCGTCGACATTGCACGTCTGATCCAGCTTGTATTTCACACCGGTGTAAAAGTCGTCCGCACCGTGGGACGGGGCGGTGTGGACCGCGCCGGTGCCCTGCTCAGTGGTTACATAGTTGGCGAGTACGCCGAGAATCGAGCGATCAAGAAACGGATGCGCGAAGGTGACTCGGTCAAGCTTCTTACCGGGAAAACGAGCAGTCACTTCCGGGTTGGTAAAGGCGACGGCTTCCGCGGTGGCTTGGGCCAGCGCTTCCGCCACGATGTAAACCTGCCCCTCATGTTCCAGGGCAACGTATTCAAGATCGGGGTGGAAGGCCACGGCCATGGAAGCGGGCAGTGTCCACGGCGTGGTGGTCCAGATAATGGTGTTTACCTGCCTGCCCGCGAGCCTGGGATCGATCTGGGCAGGATCGCTGGTAAGAGCGTACTTCACCCAGACGCTGGGGCTTGTGTGCTGTTCATATTCAACTTCTGCTTCCGCCAGGGCAGTCTTATCGCGGATGCACCAGTAAACCGGCTTCAGTCCTTTGTAGACAGCGCCATTCTCAAGAAAGTCGTACAGAGTGCGAACGATCGCGGACTCATACTGCGGATCCATGGTGGAGTAGGGCTGATTCCAGCGTCCGAAGATGCCGAGTCGCTTGAATTGCTCACGCTGGATGTCTAAATATTTTTGTGCATATTGACGACATGCTTTGCGCACATCAATGGGCGCCATCTCCAACTTCTTGCGGCCGAGAGACTCATCCACTTTGATTTCAATAGGAAGGCCGTGACAATCCCAGCCGGGCACGTAAGGTGAATCAAAGCCCGCCATGGTCCGGGACTTTACCACGAAATCTTTCAGGCATTTATTCAGCGCGTGGCCCTCATGGATCGCTCCATTGGCGTACGGTGGGCCATCATGAAGAAGGTATACCGGTTTGCCGGTGCGCGAGGCGCGAATTTTTCCGTAAATGTCCTCTTTGTCCCATTTTTCCAGCCATTTGGGCTCATTCTGAGCCAGACCGGCCTTCATGGGAAAATCGGTTTTAGGAAGATTCAACGTCTTCTTTGGATCCAGCGGCGTGGGCATCAATTCTCCGGTGTGTTTTGTCTTTGCAACTTCATTATAAAACAGAGCATTTACACGAACTTATCAGCCGCATGATGAGACACATTTCCACATTCTTCATGCATGTCTCTGTTATTTTTTAAGGCTTTCTGACAGTTGTGAAACCAAAAAACGCAGACGAGAATCACATAAGTTTGCAAAGTTCACATAGGTTTTGCATAGCTCACAGAACTTTTACACATGAAAAGCTGTTTATGAGAATGAAATAAAGCAACTTGCATCTTAATTCGCTCATCTTGTTATGTGTGTATCCAGACCACATGGATTTGGTGGTCGAGTGAAGGAAGTATCGGTCGAACCCATGGCGAATCAGATCATTATTCCGCGTCCCACGAGAAGCTATTACGGCGAAGCACCGCGTCTCACTCTACTTCCCGAGATGCATCGTTCCATGCTGGGTTCTTTGTTGCGCAATATCAAAGACTCATTGTTCCCAGAGAAACTTCCACCGTTACGACTGACATCGCGTCCAGTGCAGGTAAGGGACATCTGGACCCATCGCAGCCCGAAGAAGGCCGCAACCGGTTCGCTGACAGTTCACGTGTTTTTCATTGCTGCGTTGCTGGTGGCTTCCTACATCAGCTTGCATACCCCGCACTCGTTCATCAAACCGGAAGAGCACGTAACGTTGATTGCTCCACCGTTAACCGACTATCAACCGGTGATGGCGCCAAAACAGACAGTGAAGGTCCTGGCTGGTGGCGGTGGCGGTGGTGAACACGCCAAAATTTTCGAATCCAAGGGCAGACTGCCCAAGGTTGCTCCGGAGCAGTTCACTCCGCCGACCGTAGAAATCAAGAACATGAAGCCTAAGCTGGCGATGGAGCCGACGGTGGTTGCGCCTCCGAACGTGAAGCTGCCAGACAATCCAAACATGCCGAACCTGGGCAATCCGATGTCAGCACGCGTGAGCGGACCTGCTTCGAATGGTCCGGGATCGGGCGGCGGCATTGGGTCCGGTAGCAGCAACGGTATTGGTTCAGGCACCGGTCCCGGACATGGTCCAGGACAGGGTGGCGGTTTTGGCGGTGGCATCTATTCGCTGGGTGACATCGGCGTAACTCCTCCAGTGGCAAAGTTCACGCCGGAACCTGACTTCTCTGAGGAAGCACGCAAAGCAAAGTATCAGGGAACAGTCACGCTGTCGGCAGTGATCGGCCCGGATGGACGGCCGCGCAACCTGAAAGTGGTCCGCAGCCTGGGAATGGGATTGGACCAGAAAGCTCTGGAAAAAGTCCGCACATGGCTGTTTGAGCCAGGGAAACGTAACGGTCAACCTGTGGCCGTGGCCATGACGCTGGAAGTGGACTTCAGACTGTTCTAGAAAAGTAGTTTTGTGGTTAAGGGTGACGGGAGAGGGAAACCTCTCCCGTTTTTATTTCTTTTCGGCGAAGAGTTTTGGATCGAGCAGTTCGCCGGCCCGCGCGGCCAGACAGCATGGTCCGGCCGGAATGAGGCTGCCATGCGGACATGTGCGTGGATGTCCCAGGAAGGTGCAGATGCGGTCCGTGGCGTCAGGCGAGAGTATGTGTTCGAACCTGCAGGCTTGCTCGGCGATTTCCTTTTCGTCTTCCACCTGGAAGGTATGTGTGAACAAAACTTCGGCCAGGCGGTGACGGCGAATGACGTCTTCTGCCCGACGCCGTCCTTTTTCCGTGAAGATGATCATCCGATCCCCATGATCTTCAGAGCTTGTGGGCGGACGGAAGGCAACATGGCAGCGATTCAAGACCATCTTGTGCGAATGCGGAGCGTTGGTGTGGTCTTCCAAATCAACTAGGCCCTGGCCCTGCATTCTCTCGAGCGCCAGAGGCATTGGCAGGGAGCCTTCGACCTGGACGCGACCCAGTTCGGCGAGCTCGCCATTTTCTGCCAGTACCCAGAGTTCTTCCAAAACCTCGTCAAACTGCTCATCGTCATTCATGGGAAACGTCTCATGCGACTTGATCTTGCCATGATGGAGTTCCAGCAAACGGTCGGCCAGTCGAGCGACGTCAGGATCGTGGGTGACCATGATGATGGTGCGGCCCTGGGCATGGAGTTCGCGCAGCTGCCGCAGCACCAGCTCCTCGTTCTCGGCGTCCAGATTGCCGGTGGGCTCGTCAGCCAGGACGATGTGAGGATCATTGATGAGAGCGCGGGCAATACATACGCGCTGCTGTTCACCGCCGGACAGCTGCGCCGGCAGGTGATCAGCACGGTCAATGAGGCCAACACGGTCGAGCGCGGCGAGGGCCTCGGCTTTGTCCGTCATGCTGTGGAAGTATTGCGCCAGCATGATATTTTCCAGCGCCGTCAGATACGGGATGAGATGAAACTGCTGGAAGATGAAGCCGATTTTCTCGGCGCGGAAGCGATTGAGTTCCGCCGGCGACATCTGCGAAATGTTAGTTCCGTGAATCCAGACTTCACCGCTGCTGGGCTGGTCCAGGCAGCCAATCAGGTTGACCAGTGTCGATTTACCGGAGCCAGAAGGGCCCATGATGGCGAGCCATTCACCGGGGGCCACGGTGAGTGAGACAGAGTCGAGCGCGCGTACTTCAACGTTGCTCTTGTAGACCCGGGTTACATTCTTGAGCTCGATGGGCATTATTCGCCTCTGAGTATCCCAGCCGGCTGAATCTGTTGCAATAACCGCAATGGTGCGGTGGCAGCACCCAGCGCCAGCAAGATGCTGCCCAGCAACACTGGCAACAATAGCATTGGCTGAGGCAATATGGCGGCTTCAAAGTTTGCTTTACCTATCCAGAATGCGATGCCGCAGCCGAAGAGATATCCGACGGTTGCTCCGGCAAGCGCCTGCATCGCCGCTTCCGAGGCGAACATAATGTTTACGGTTCGGTTGGACGCGCCGAGAGCTTTCATGACGGCAAAATCCTTGCGCCGCTCAAGTACGGAGCTGGTGAAAGTGGCGATCATGGTGAGCATGATCAAGACCAGCACGATCGCAGAGGCGGCGAATACGACAGAACGAGTCTTGCCGATCACCGATGTTTGCGCCTGCGTGATCTGGCGGACCGGTTTGACTTCCGCCTGTGGCAGGGCCGCACTAAGACGGTCAATCATGGATTGAATCTCCCGCGGCTTGCCGTTGACGCGGAGCAGAGCGGTGTTGGGTTGAACGCCAGTCCATGCAATAAAGGTGGGCAGGTCGATATAGATGCGGCTGTCGTCATCCGAGCCGGAACGAAAGACCAGGTGTGGTCCGATTGACCTGTCGTTGTTTCCTAACTTCGGGTTGCCTAACTTCGCATCGCCTAATTTCGCATTGCCCAATTTAATGCTCAGTGCTTCGCCGCGAGCCAGCTTGTCTTCTACACGAGCGCCGACCAGAGCAGTATGCGCAGCGTCAATGGTTGACTTGTCGCCGCCGGTGATTGACCACCAGGAATTCAGCTGCATGAGCCGTTTCAGATCGGCTCCGCCCACCACAAGCCTGGAACCGTCCGGGGCGGTGGCGATGGCATAGGCAACCGGGACCGCTTCGCCTCTGCCGTCGAGCAGGAACGAGATCTTATCCAGTTCCTGCTGATTCATGGCGGCTTTATCAGTAATTACTACGTTGGCGCCGAAGCGAGTGAATTCGCGGCTGAGCTTGCTTTCCAGGTCGTAGTAAACGGTGAGAGCCGAGGTGGCGATGGTGGCGACCACAGCCACCGAGATGAGCGCGGTCAAGGCCCGGTCTTTGCGGACCCACACGGACTTAAGCAGCAGTCGGAAAAAGAGACGGTTGCGGTTGAGCCTCATGCGTCACCTCGCAGAACAACCGCGGGATCAAACTGCATGGCCTTGCGAACGGCGCTGATGCTGCCGACGAAGGTGACTAAGAGAGCAGCGCAGATAACGACGGCGAGGACCACGGGCTGGACGTTGATGGCCGAGCCAAAAACGGTTTGTCCAACGCGATGGGCGAGGACAACACCTGCAAGGAAGCCGATGAGGCCACCTGCGAGGGCCAGCAGGCCAGCTTCAGTGAGAAAGAGGGAAGCCACCGTGGCGTCACTGGCGCCGAGAGATTTCATGAGTCCAACTTCATTGCGGCGCTCAAGGATGGTGCCGGCCATCGCCGCTGAGACTGCCAGCGCCGACGCCAGAAACGCAGCCACAGTCAGCAGAAGCATCATGCCGGAGATACGGCTCAGGACCTTCCCCTGGTTCTGTTCGACCTGACGAATCTGGTCAACGCGAACGTTGGGAAGAGTTTCATGAATCTGGAAGGCGATGGAGTTGGCGTAAGGCGAGCAATACCAGCGGTCGCGTGCCTCCGGTGAAAGCGTGTTGGGATCGCGACGGGCAAACGCGTCTTCCGGTTTGGTAAGTGCGCTGACTACAACGCGGCGAACTTTATTCGGCTGGCCGAGGATGGTCTGCACAATGTGCAACGGCGCGACGATCGCACGATCTTCCACGCCACCGGTGTTCACGATGCCAATGATATGCAGCTTTTTGCCTGCGATCTCGATATCCTCGCCCGCTGAGAGGTTGTTTTCTTCGGCCAGCTTGCTGCCGGCGAGAACGCCAGGCGTCGCGTGCTCTGGCCAGGCTGCATAATCTTCCGGCCATTCGCCCTGCACTTTCCATAGGCCACTCATGCTGCGCACGCCGGTGGTGAAGTCGTCTTTGCCGTAATGCAGCTTCTGATCGAAGTACGTGCCGATCAGTTCGGCGTTAAGCGAGCGGCCGCCGGCGATGATCTTTTCGGGAGACGAGAGGTAGGGAACGAAGCTGCGAATGTTATGTCCCCAGAAGATGCCTTTCAATTTCGGCAGATCAGACTCAGCGATGAATGCGCCTTCGCTGGCGGGCTTGAGATCGACTCCGCCGAGGTTGACGTCCAGCGTGTCTTCCATGGGAGTGAGGACAAGATTGCCGCCGTTACGACGCAAGTCTTCATTGATCTTGTCACCCACGTCATTGCCCACGGCGATCATGGCCGTGGCAATGGTCATGCCGAGAGCAATGGCCAGGAGCGCCACGCTCTTGCGTCGCTTTTGCCGGCGGAATGATTCAAAAAGCAGGCGAAAGAACATGTCAGTGAGAGAATTGGGCGAGTTGGGGTTTGAGGTCAGCGATATTGATCACAACGGAATCGCCGTTCTGCGTTGTGTGCAGCGGAATGGGATTGCAGCCGCCCTCCTGGCCGACACTCTGGGAGTTAATGGGTGCGGCGCAGTTCTTACAGATCAATCCCTGAGCACCCTTGTAAAAGCCGACGGAGCCGCAGATCTGACAGGCGTCAAAGAGCGAGGCCACCTTACCGTCGGGCTTGCGATAGAGCAGAAAGCGCATGTTCACGCCGTCAACATTGGCAGAGTAGCGCGCCAGGTCGCCTTCGGCCAGAGTTTTCGTCGTGATGGTGGCGCTGCCCGTGGCGTCAAAGGTAATGGGTGTCGCGTCCGACAAAGCGGTGGTGCTCTTGGCGTATATGAACTCAGCCGTAACCATAAAGATAAAGACGAAGGCCGTGGCCATGACTGCGCTGGCCCAGAAACGTTCACGGCGGGCGGTGAATTCGGCTTTACGTTCTTCGGCCTTTGATCCCGGTCCGCCCGCGGTTGGTCCGGATGCCGGCTTGCGCCGGCGGTACTCCATTAAGACCATCAGGACGACCAACGCCAGCATGGTGATGGAGAAGAAGTAATCATTGCGCACGATGGGCCCGATCATCGCCATCTCACGTTTGCTGGAGGGAAGTACGCCGCTTTCCGAGAGCTCATGCAGCCCGGAGATGATCAACTGGGCCGCAACAAAGAAGAGAATGACGGTGGTAACGCGGAAGAACTTTCTCAGATCAACGCGCACGCTGCCCTTGACGAACATGACACCGAAGACAACGGCCAGCGCCACCCCCATGAGGGTGCCAAGGAAACTCATGAGTTCGGTGGTATCCAGACTTACACCCGAGAGGATGACGACCGTCTCTACGCCTTCGCGAAAGACCATGAGGAAGATGAAAGCAAACAGGCCCCATTTAGAACCGCCGTCGGATGCCAGAGATCCGACTTTGGTTTCGATCTCGCCTTTAAGCTTGCGGGCCGTGCGCATCATGAAAATGACCATGGTGATCACGAAAAGGGCAGCCACCAGCATGACCCAGCCTTCTACTTTGTCTTCATTGATCGGCAAGTAGGATAGGACCACCCCGCCAGCGATGCTTCCCAGCAGGGCAGTGACCAGAGCCGCATAGACGGTCTTGCGCAGGTCAGGGCGGCCGATTCTGACTAGATACACCAGTGTGATGCCGACAATCAAAGCGGCTTCAACGCCTTCCCGCAGCGTAACTACCAGGGCTTGAAACATAAATGGGAGATGGGTTCTCTCAGGTCTAATTGAAAATGAATTTCAATTTCATTTTCAATATGATTGTACGCACCAGCGGTTGCGGTAGTCAACAAGTTGAAAAAGCAACGGTTAGCGGAGTGAAGCACTGCCACGCTTAAATATTTAATCCGGCATCCTTCGTGTAGAAACAGGCGTCTAAACTTCAGTGTACAAGGTGCGCATCGCCACGACCGCGCAAGAGCTTCTCAATCTGCGCCCGGTTTGGGAAGAACTGCTGCCCGATTCCGACTGCACGGTCTTCCAGAATTTTGACCTGAACCTGCTTGCCGCCAGGATGTTCGCCGGCAGGGAAGTTCCGCATGTGGTGTGCGCGATGAGCGACCACGGAATCGCGATTATCCCCGCGGTCATCCGCCTGCGCGATGTAGTCATACGTTTGCTGGGCGAAGAGCTGTTTGATTACCGGGCGTTTCTTCACGCCGGCGATGATGGCGCTCTGTGTGCCGCCTTTGCGGAACTGGCAAGGCTGCACATGCCTCTGGATATTGTCGCGATGCGGGAACGTGTGGCTCGCCTCATGCCCGTGCTCAGCTATACACCTTTTGCGGGCGCTCCCCTGGTGCGATGCAGTGACACGAACGCGGACGAATTTTGCGGCGCGCACATAAGGTTGCCGCGTAATCTGCGTCGCCTGGCGGCGTTGGGTTATGAAGTCCGTCGTTACGATGGCGAGTGCCCTCGATTGCTCCGCACCATTTATCAGATGAAGGCCGAACAAGACCCGCAAAGCCTGTTTCACGATCCCGAACGAATTGAATTTGTTGTGAACGCGGCACTGCTACAGCCAGACTTGTTTGAGATATTTACCCTGCAGAGGGGAACTGAGCTGGGCGCGGCGCTGGTGACATTGCGTGATGGTGATGTTCGCCGGCTTTATACCGGATGGTTCAATTCCAGGCTGGCAAAACATTCGCCCTCACTGTCACTGATTCATCATGTCACCTGCGAAACCCTGGCCGAGGGGAAAGACTGCGATTACATGACCGGCGAGCAGCCTTATAAGCTGCGGTTGGCCACGGGTAGCCGCGAACTTTTCCGGGTCCAGGCGACCGCCAGGCAGCTTTCGCAGCTGCTTCACGAAGTCGGGCACGTTGCGCAACCAGTGCTGGGATAGGGGCGCATGCTTGCGACCTCTTACATCCGCCTTAAAAATTCCTTTGCTTCTTTGAGCTGAGGAAAAAGCTTTTCATCTTCCTGGAAGGCCCGCGAGTGCACGCAGCGCCTGCTGCCGCGCATCTTCACCGGATGCCGAAGATGAAGCATCTCGTGATACAGCAGATATTCAATGGCGTATCGAGGGACGCCAGACCCATCAAAAATCCGGCTGACGACAATGGTGTTGTGCGCGGGATCATAGTGTCCCAGGCTGTAGCGTGACTGATTATTGCTCCAGGTAAGTTGTGGACGCGCCATCAGGCCGTGAAAGAAGCGCTGATTCAGATCTTCGAAAATTTCTTCCAGATGATAATGCTCGCCCTGAACGCCGGCCATGCGCTTGCGTCCGCGTATCTGGCGGATCAGGTGCATTTTGGATGCAATGGCTTCACTGCCGGAGAATTTGCGATAGCGAGCGGCGTGCGCCGGGTCAATCTCCTTGCGGTACAGCTTGGCGATCAGGATGTGCAGGATGGCGTGCAGCACGGAATCAGGCGCGCCTTCCAGAAGGTCAGACAGGCGAACCAATATTTTTCCCTGTCGCAGACGGATGGTGTTGTTCAGGTTGCTGAAGGCGAAAAAACGAACGTCAAATTCGGGCATGGGCGCCCGCGGACGCAGCTCACGGTAGACTTCCTCGAAAAGATGCTTGATGCCGGGATGCAAGAGTCCTTTTCCGGAGGGCGGGCGGTGTTTCGACTCGGCGGCGGGTTGAGTTGGGTCGTTTGAATTCAAGTCTGTTATTTCTTTTGCGGTTTCTCTTCTTCTTTTTCCGTCAGGTATTGCTTCGCAGTATCCAGGCTGTTTTTCAGCGCCGCATCGGCGTCCTGTAACGCAAAGATATAAGCCTGCGATTCTGCTTTGAGTTTGGGATCGTTTTCCACATCGTGTTGCAGGCTGCGCAGACGCGCACGCAGTTTGCCTTCATCCACAACCAGCTCTTTTAATCCCTTGCGATATTGCTTGCGCTGATCGTTATCCAGACGATTGTTTTCCTGATACATATCCAGATTGTCATTGATCTCGTCCACGATGGAGGCGAAGTCATCCAGCAGATCGTGAACCGTGGCCGGACGTTCGCGGGTCTTTTGCGGATTATTGAGCGATTCGTTAATGGCGTCCAGGCGCGCATCGGCAAATTTGCCAAAGAGCTTCAGCACTTTCGCGGGCTCCTGCCGGGCCTCGCGTAATTGATCGCTCTCGGCATCCGTCAAAGGATCGCGCCGCCGGGCGAACGCAACCGCACTCAGAAGCAGAAAGACGATGATGAGCTTGCGGGTGATTTTCATTTCTATTCTTCGTTTTTCTTTACTATTTCTTTTCCTTGGAAGAGAACATGGCGTTCAGCAGGTCCTGGCGGTAGTCGGACAATTGTTTTTCAACTGCTTCCACTTCGGGCCGATCTTCGGCGGAGAGCGTGCGCCGCACATTTTCCAGATGCCGCTGCGTCTGGCGAAGATGGATCTCCGTTTCCTTGAGCTTTCGCCGTGAGCTTACGCCGCCATCGCGTGCCTTGGTAGCAACATTCAGGATCTCCTGAACAGTCGCCTGGCCCTTGACCGATTCTCCCTGGATAAATTGCTGGTCAGCCTGTTCCACCAGGCGTTCGGCAAGTTGCGCGTAGAGCATTGCCTGATGGCCTCCGCTGGCCTTCTCCGCCTCGGCACGCAACTGGTCCAACGTTTTCTGGTCCTTGCCATGCATTGCGGCCGACAACATGAGTATGACCAGGATTGAGGCTGCTCGTCGCATGAATTTGGCTGTGCTCCTCTAGTCGGTTTTACTCTGGCTGTATCGCCTTGAGCCTGTGTCTTGCCTGAAACTCCTGGTCCGGGAATTTGCCGCCCGCAATAGCCAGGAACTTTTTGTAATTCTCCGCTGCCTGTTTGAACATATGCAAACTGTCAAACGAAGTGGCGCGAATGAAATAACTGCGCGCATCCTCCGGCAGAAATTTGGCCCGCGCATCCAGGGCGCGAATCGCCAGTTCATAATGCTTGTTTTCCCGCGCGGCGTCCGCCAGATAACCGTACGCTTCACCGTAATCGGGTTTGAGCTTGAGTGTCTGGATCAACTCGCTTTCTGCTTCAGCATACTTCAGCTGATGTAAAACGGCTACGCCCAATCCAAAATGCAGGTCCGGGTTGGAGGGGTTGTTCTTTGCCAGTGCGCGAAAGAGCGGTTCTGCCTGCGAATATTGTCTGGTCTGCAAGTAGAGCTCGGCAAGCTCACGATCGATCTCAGGATTACTGTCCGGTGGGGCAGTGCTTTTCTCGTCACCGGTCTTTTTCCCGTCACCTGCCTGGGGATTGGGAACCTGCAATACGGCAATCGCTTCCTGAAGTTTGCCCTGCGATGCCAGAAACTTTCCCAGTTGCAACCTTGCCTTGGAGTCGCGTGGATCCTTCTCCACGTACCGGGTCAGCCAGATTTCCGCGTCGGGATAGCGCTTCTGCTGAGTCAGCAGATTGATCAGGAGCACCATGCCCTGTGGGTCGCCGGCCTCTGCTGATTTCTTAAAGTGCGCTTCAGCGCCGGGCAGATCGTTGGCCGCTTGCAGCATGCGTCCTGCGTCAAGCGTCAGAGCGGGCTGCGCCGGATCCAACTCCAGGGCCTTGTCATAGGCGGCGGCTGCGGCCCGGGCGGCATCATTCTTTTCCGAAGCCGCTTTCTCTGAAACCTGTTTTTCCAGGACCTGCCCCAAAGCCAGCCACGCTCCGCTCAAGGCTTTATTGCCGCCGGTGATCGGTTTGAGCGTGACCGCATGTTGCAGGACAGGCGTGGCGGCAGGGAAGTCATTCAACCTGGCCAGCGCGACGCCGAGATTCAGGTTGGCTTCAAACCATTTTGGTGAAAGTTGGACTGCCTTGCGATAGGAAGCCACGGCTTCCTTGGTTTTTTCCAGATGGCTTTGGGCAAAGCCCAGATCGAACCATGCCTGAGGATTTTCCGCCTGACTATCTTTAGCCGAGTCGCTGACCATGCCGGTCAGCCTCTGCTCGGCCTCAGCATACTGCTGCTTTTGCAGAAGAGTTTCGGCTTCGGCCAACGCATCGGCATGCGGCTGAGCGGACTGCCGCGATGATTCGGTGCGAGGTCGCAGCCTTCTGCGCGCTGATGGTTCCAGGCAGCGAGATGACGAAGAGAGGCAGAGCCACGAGCATCACTAGGACGACGGCGGCGATTGTCCGATGGGCGGTCCTGCGCAAAGAAAAGCCGGCTACTTGTGACCATTCGATTCCTGACCATCACCTTTAAGAACGCGCGCCAGCCACTTTCCTGTATACGACTTTTTAGATTTCGCGACTGTTTCAGGCGGCCCTGTAACCACCACCTCGCCGCCGCGACCGCCGCCTTCGGGACCAAGATCAATGATCCAGTCGGCGGTCTTGATTACATCCATATTGTGTTCGATCACCAGCACTGATCCGCCTGCCTCGATCAGCTTGCGAAATGCCGACAGCAGCTTGCTTACATCGTCAAAATGGAGGCCGGTGGTGGGCTCGTCAAAGATATAGAGTGTTCCTTTGCCGGCGCGAGCACGCTTACGCTCTTCTTTTTCTTCGTCGGTCACGGCTTCAAAGTTTCGCGGACGCCCTGCCGGGATCAGGTGGGCCGCCAGCTTCATTCGCTGGGCCTCGCCGCCGCTGAGAGTTGTGGCGGACTGGCCGAGCCGGAGATAGCCGAGGCCAACTTCTTCCAGCACGCGCAGCTTGTCAGTGATTTTCTGCTGCCCGGAGAAGAAATGCATGGCTTCACGAACGGTGAGGTTCAGGACTTCATGTATGTTCTTGCCTTTGAAGCGCACGTCAAGCACGCCCGGCTTGTAGCGCGTGCCCTTGCAGTCTTCACAGATGAGTTCCACGTCTGCCAGAAACTGCATTTCCACGGTGACGGTGCCATCGCCCTGGCAGGTTTCGCAGCGCCCGCCGGGGATGTTGAAAGAGAAATGGCCGGCGGCATAGCCGCGGCGATGCGCATCCGGGACGGAGGCAAAGACGTCGCGAATGGCATCAAAGGCCTTGATATATGTGACTGGGTTCGATCGCGGCGTGCGGCCGATGGGAGACTGGTCCACCAGCACCACGTCAGCCACATACTGTCCACCGTTGACTTTGCGGTAGCCATTCAGCGCAGGTCCGGCGCCCGCGGTGATTCCTTTTTCCGCAGCCAGCGCCTGATAAAGGACGTCATGCACCAGAGTTGACTTGCCCGATCCGGAAACCCCGGTCACCGCTACCAGCATGCCCAGAGGGATATCGACGTTTATGTTTTTCAGATTGTGTGCGCGGGCTCCCTCAATGCGAATCATGGGCGTCCCCACGCTGCGACGGTTTTGCGGTATCTGTATGCGCAGCTCGCCGCTGAGGTAGCGTCCGGTGAGGGAACTGGTGAGTTTTTTCAGTTGTTCATACGGAGCCGCGGCCATCATGCGGCCGCCGTTTTCACCTGCTCCAGGACCGAGGTCAAGAATGCGATCCGATGCAGCCATGACTTCCGGATCATGCTCAACGACCAGGATCGTGTTCCCCAGATTGCGCAGTTCGTGAAGGATATGGATCAGCCGCTCGGTATCACGACTGTGCAGGCCGATGGAAGGTTCGTCGAGAACGTAGAGTGCGCCGACCAGTCGCGAACCGAGAGACGTGGCGAGTTGAATGCGCTGAGCTTCGCCACCGGAGAGCGTGGCGGCCATACGATCGAGCGTCAGGTATTCCAGGCCAACATCATTCAGGAACTTCAGGCGTTCACGAATCTGGTCCAGTATTTTGCCAGCAATATCAGCATGTTCTCTGGATAACTTCAGGTTCTGGAAGAAGTTTAATGATTCTTCCACAGTCATCGAGGTGGTTTCGCGAATATTCTTACCTTCAAGTTTTACTTGAAGTGCTTCCTTGCGCAGACGGCCACCGCCGCAGTCGGGGCATTGCGCATATCCGCGATACCGGCTCAGGAAAACCCGGACATGAAGCTTGTACTTCTTGCGTTCCAGCATGGCGAAGAAGCCCTGTATGCCGGGAAACTTACCTTCGCCTTCCATGACCATGGCTTGCTGTTCGCGCGTCAGGTCAGCCCAGGGGACGTCGGTGGGAATGTCTTTGGTCTTGGCAAAACGCCGCAGCTCGGTTTGCAGAGTGCGATATTTTGGCTTGCTCCAGGGCTCAACCGGACCTTCCGCGATGGTCTTGTTCACGTCCGGGATAACCAGGTTCATGTCGAAATCAATGGTGTTGCCGAAACCCTGGCAGCGCGGACACGCGCCAAACGGATTGTTGAAGGAGAACAGTCGTGGCTCAGGTTCCTGATAAGCAATGTGGCAGTTCTTGCATTCGAACTTGTTGGAGAAACGGAATTGCTGTGGGGTTTCATTATTTGCGCTTGCGTCGCCGTCGTTATTGCGGGGCGCGGTTTGAAAGACTATCTCGCCCGATTCTCGGAATCCCTGCTCAATGCCGTCCACGATGCGTGAACGCTGGTCGGGGGCAACGGCGATGCGGTCGACGAGAATGTAAACATCTTGCTTGAAGTCGATGTCCAGCAGCGATTCCGGCGTGGAGAAATCAAACACCTGGCCTTTCTGGAAAAGACGGTTGTAGCCTTTCTTGCGCAGATCAAACAGACGCTCACGCAGCGCGGTGCCGGCGGCTTCTTCAGCGGCTTTGGCTTCAGCCTGTGCCTTCTTGCCGCGCGGCTTTTTGGTTTTTACCTCCGAAGCCCCTGCAGTTGCGGAATTGGCTTGTGCGGCTCCGGACTGTGCGGCGGTTTTATGAAGAGAAGCAGCATGCAATGCTGCCGTGTGTTTCACCGGAAACAGAACGTTGATGCGCGTGCCTTCGCCGAGACCAAGGATGGTCTGCGCGATCTCGTCCACCGTGTCTTTCTTTACTTCCTGTCCGCAGACGATGCAAAACGTGCGGCCGACGCGCGCGTAGAGCAGGCGGAGATAGTCGTAGATCTCGGTGGCCGTGGCGACGGTGGATCGCGGGTTCCGCGTGGTGTTTTTCTGCCGGATGGCGATGGCCGGAGCAATGCCGTCGATCAGATCAACGTCAGGCTTCTCTATCCGCTCCAAAAACTGTCGGGCATAAGCGGAAAGCGATTCCACATAGCGGCGCTGGCCTTCAGCATAAATGGTGTCAAAGGCCAGGGAAGACTTGCCGGAACCGGAGACACCGGTCACAACTGTCATGGCATTGTGAGGCACCTCAAAATCAATGTTCTTGAGGTTATGGACGCGGGCGCCGCGGACAACTATGTTTTCGTTCGGGGAAAGAGACATCGTCACCAAGCCCAGCTTGCTCGGCGTTCACAGTGTGTGCCCGGCGAGGGAGGCTGAATCTTTCTATTATAGTTCGGCTGGGGAATTGGTGCTGGCAAAGCGAAACCTTACCGCGGATGAACGCGGATGAGCGCGGATTAAACCGGAGATGGGTGGAAGATAATGGGCCAATACGTTTCCGAGAGCGCTGTGGGTAGCGTCGGAGGAAATGCCGGGTAATGAGCAAGAGGATAAGTTTTCTCACGCCGTAAGCTGGCTTAGCCGTAAAAGGCGGTGCGTCTGCGGGGTGCACAAAGCCGAACGGAACTTTCCGGATCGCTAGATAGACCCGCGAGCTCAGGACCGGGAGTGGTCAGTCCGGGCTATCTGTTGCCGACTTGTTTAGCAGTGCGCGCTGAGAAAGCGCTACTACTCCAACAAAAGCAAACACTACGCCAGCCACAAACGGCCATGCCAACCACCAGAACCTGGACCAGAATACAGAAACGCTGAACAGAATCCTCTGTGTAACACTTATTTCGATTCCCTGGTTTACCCAGCGTTCGGCTATTCCGGGCATGATTGCCTGTAGGACAAACAGACCTACAAACATTGCGCCAGACGCAATGGAAGATATAACGATGAAGGTTTTAAGTCGCATCGATGGTTTAGAGAAAATATCACAATGAGAAGCGATACCGTCGATAGAATTTCCCACCTTCGTTTGGTTGGAGGACCAAACTGGGGACTCCGAGTACCCGGCATGACAAGTCGAGGGCAGGCAACCGATTTTCCCAGGATGTAGAATGAAAACTTTGGCGCGTCATTCAAAACGCTCATAACAAATCCGGGACATGACGGTGACGATCATCAGCGTACAGCGTCTCTCAATCGCTCTTCGACGATCAGATGGATTAAGCGCAATTGCCAGCTTACGTCACCATTGGCCGGAATACCTGATGGAAGTGTGTGAGATGGGTTTCTACCTTTTCATTGCATGCGTGGCTGCCACGTTGCTACAGCACCCCGCGTCGATTGTGCAGCAGTCTGTTTCCAGCGGCGTTGCTCGCGGCGTGCTCATGGGATTGGTGATGGGTGCAACTGCCATTGCGATTGTGATCTCACCCTGGGGCAAACGCTCAGGAGGGCATTTCAATCCGGCAATCACCCTCACTTTTTATCGACTGGGAAAAGTTGAATTTTGGGACGCGTGGTTCTATGTGATCGCCCAGTTCCTCGGGCGCCATCAGCGGTGTTGCTCTGGCCAGATATGCGTTACGAGGCGCGCTTGGCAATCATGCCGTACGTTATGCGGTGACAGCGCCGGGCGTGTACGGAAGCAGTGTGGCGTTCATGGCCGAACTGGCAATCTCTTTCATTCTGATGATCACAGTGTTGTTCGCCACCAATCACAAAAGACTCGCGCCATACACCGCATATTTTGTGGGCATGCTATTGGCGACCTACTACACATTCGAAGCACCGCTGTCCGGCATGAGCACGAACCCGGCACGCACATTCGGCTCAGCACTTCACGCGAAGTATTGGCACGCACTCTGGGTCTATTTCATAGCTCCTGCGATGGGCATGCTGGCGGCCGGGGAGGTATTTCTTCGAGTCCGCCGGGGCGCCGCGCCATATTGCGCCAAGCTCCACCACGCTAACAATCAACGCTGCATCTTCCATCATGCATCACGCCAACACCAAGTTTAGAGAGGAGATCTTATGCAAGGGAATCAACACGACTACTTAGCTGCTTATCGCAGCCTGAAACTGACTCGGGACTCCGAAGGTGTCCTGGTTGCCGAATTTCACAGCAGCGACGGGTCATTCACTTTCACGGCACAAGATCATACGGAGTTTGTGGATGCGTTTTATCGGATTGCACAAGATCGGGCCAACAAGATCGTAATACTGACGGGAGCGGGAGGCGAGTTTATTCCTTCTATCGATTTTTCGTCCTTCGGCAACGTCGCCGATCCCGCCGTCTGGAGCCAGGTCCACGATGAGGGCGTTCAGATTGTGGAAAATATAGCCAACATACGCGTTCCAATGATCGCGGCTATCGAGGGACGAGCTCATGTGCACTCCGAGTATGCCCTGCTTGCCAGTGTGATTGTGGCAGCCGAAGGTGCGACCTTCCACGATATTCCGCACTTTGCCGGAGGCATTGTGCCAGGCGATGGAATTTTTACTGCCTGGAGCTATCGCGCTGGAGCAGGACGGGCAGAGGCTTTCCTGCTGAACCCACAACCGGTGACAGCGCGCACGGCATACGAATGGGGAGTGGTTAGCGAGGTTGTGCCGAACGGTAAAGCGCTCAGCCGGGCAAGGGAATTGGCAGAGCTGTACCTGAAAGCTCCGGAAGTGACGCGCCGCAATACTCGGATACATTTTATTCAACCTTTGAAGGAGCGTTTGGTGCGGGAAGTTGGCTACGGACTGTCGCTGGAAGGAGCATCAGCCGCCGATCTCGTCAAATCGATGCAAGCCAAGACTGAGCCCATTGCTCAGAAAGGAAAAGTCGCATGAAGAGCATCAAGACCTCTCCATCCGCCCATGATCTCAAGAAGTCGCAGCCGGAAGAATTTGATCTGGTGATTCTCGGTGGCGGCACGGGCGCGACCGTGGCTGCGTGGACGTTTGCCGGCGAAGGCAAGCGCGTCGCAGTTGTCGATCGCAAGTATATTGGCGGCTCATGCCCTAATATTGCCTGCCTTCCCAGCAAGAACATTATCCATAGTGCGAAAGTAGTGGACTACTTTCGCCGCAGCAAAGAGTTTGGCATTGTTCACGATGGCTTCACCATCGAGATGTCTGGCGTGCGAGACCGCAAGCGCAAAATGGTAGCGGGCCTGAACGAGATGTACATGGAGAATTACCGGAAGACAGGCGGCCAGTTCATTTTGGGCGCCGGGCGCTTCGTTGCTCCCAGGACTGTGGAGGTGACACTCGCCGACGGGAGCACGCGCCAACTCCGCGGCACTGATGTGATCGTAAGCACCGGCACACGGGCCACGTTGGAGGCAATTCCTGGTCTTGCTGAAGCCCAACCGCTCACGCACATTGAGGCGCTCGAATTAGGCCAGGTCCCAGAACATCTGCTGGTTATCGGCGGTGGCTACGTGGGAGTAGAGCTTTCACAGGCCATGCGGCGATTCGGCAGCAAAGTGAGTGTGATTGATCGCAATGAACGATTGATGTCCAAAGAAGACGAAGACGTGTGTGCGGCTCTTAACGGCCTGCTTGACGACGAGGGCATCGATGTTCATCTGAACGCAATTATCAAAAGCGTGTCTGGAAAATCGGGAGACTCGGTGACCATTGTCTTCGAACAGAATGGAACCGATCAGACGCTGACAGGTACTCACCTGCTTGTGGCAACAGGACGCACTCCAAACACCGAGGGACTTGGATTGGAGTTAGCCGGTGTTGAACTGACCGACCGTGGATACATCAAGGTCAACGAGCGGTTGCAGACGACAGCGCAGGGAGTCTGGGCGATCGGCGAGGTTGCTGGCAGCCCGCAGTTCACACATATCAGCCACGACGATTTCCGCGTGGTCCATTCCAATCTGACCGGCGGCAACCGCGTGACCACCGGCAGGCAAGTTCCATATTGTCTGTTTACGGACCCTGAGCTTGCTCGTATCGGCCTGAATGAAACCGAAGCAACGGTGAAGGGAATTCCATATCGACTTTTCAAGGTCCCGATGGAAGCCAACCTGCGGGCCCGCACACTCTCCGAAACTCGCGGCTTCCTGAAGGCGCTGGTGGAAGCTGATAGTGATCGCATCCTTGGATTCACGGCCTTCGGTGTTGGTGCCGGGGAGATCCTGGCCGTCGTCCAGGTTGCCATGATAGCCGGGCTGCCCTACACAGCGTTGCGCGATGCGGTGCTGACTCACCCAACATTGGCGGAAGGCCTGACAGCTCTGTTCTCAACCCCGGCGTCAGCGCACAACGCTGTCGCGAGAAGAGGGACGCAGATCTCCGCAGCTTGAGGAATTCAGCACCCAGCAGCCAGCGATTTGCACGGGTAACACTGATCCAAAACGTCTTACCGCGGATTAGCGCGGATGGTCGCGGATCAGAGAAGAGCAAATGGCGATTAGCAATTGGCGAAACCTTACCGCTGATTAACAGTGATAGCACTGATTTACAGTGATCGGAAAACGTCAGCTTGGGCTGAAGTCTGGCCGACGCGCTGACCACCTGGTTCGGACCGCCCGCTACGGCGTAGCTAGCGATGGGGCGACGTGCCCGCGGCTGGAGCTGATTTCACTTCTCCGCTGTTGCTTGCCGCGGCTTCTTTCTCACGAGCCACAGTCTGCGCTTCCGTGTACTCGATGAGGTAATCCCTCTCCGCGTCGCTGACGCTCAAGTTGGGCATGCGCAGGTTGTTGTATTTTTTCAAGAGAGCTGTGCCGATCGGATCTTGTCCGTTCAGAAGTTGTTCCGGTTTTTGGATCATGCGGACCAGCCATTCGTGTTCGCGCGTCCGAGTCACGCCCAGCAGGTCGGGCCCGAGCTTGTCGCCATGGCCGATGGTGTGGCAAGGAAGGCAATCGCGTCCAAAGAGGTACTGACCGCGATCAAAGTTTTCGAGCGGCCGGCCGTCGGCTGTGCTCTTGGCCTCGGACGGATTCAAATGCCGGTTATTGTCAAGAAAGTCACCGATCATGCGCGCCTGGAACGAGGGATTGTCCAGGGCCGAGCCGCGTATCCACTCCCCCGTTGCCTCGTTGCCGATCAACAGATGCGCCAGGTGGCCGTCGGTATTGATCGATGGATCGGAGTACAAGCCGAGCCGCTTGCTGAGGAAGTCGATGTCTTCCTTCCTGCCGGTCAGAAAAGTCCAGCCCGGGCCGATCTTGTACTTCTCCTTGTACGCCTTCAACACCTCGGGCGTGTCGTGTGCGGGATCAATGCTGATGGAGTAAAAGAAGATGTCCTGGCCCACGCGGTCGCCAAGCTTCTTCTGCACCTGCACCAGACGCGCGGTCTCCAGCGGGCAGGAATACTGGCAGCTGGTGTAGATCATGTCGATGGCCACGATCTTGCCCTTGATCAGATCGTCGTAGAAATGAACTTTCTTGCCATCCTGCGTGATAAGTTCGACGTTAGGAAAATGGCTTCTGTCCGGACCATCCGCCGCGACCATATGTGCAGGCCAGCGAAGGACCAGAGCAATGATGCAAACTATCCCGGCTCCTGTACGAAGTATCCAACTCTTGCTCAACATGTTGCACTCCCCATGGACTCTGCGCCCACATCTGCCTCAAGTAACAATTGAATGAATTACAAAATTATCCGATTACCTGATTTTGTTTGGGTCCCGGCGCCCGCTGGTGGCGAGCGCCGGGAGTTAGATCAAGCGTTCGGCAGGATTTCGTCCGGCGATTGGAAGGTGACGCCGGTCGGTTTGGAGATTGGAGTCGGCAATGGGTTCAGGAACGGACCTCCCGATCCGATGTCCCACCGCAACAGCATGGCATTGTCTTCATGCATGGTGTTGTGGCAGTGTTCCATGAACATGCCGCCCCAATCGCGGAACTGCATGCGGATGACCACCGTCCCGTTGGGGCGCAAGCGGTAGACATCCTTCCGCCCGCTCTCCGCCAAAGACGGCGGGTTTCCGTCCCGCGACTGGATCTGGCCCTCTTCAAAATGGATATGGATGGGGTGGTCCCAGCCAGACCCGCCTTGCAGAGTCCATTCTTCACAGGTGCCGTACCCGGGCTGCGAAGAGACGCGGCCGTAATCCGCCTTCAACGTTCCCCCCGTGTCATCCAGGGGCGCGATACTACTGCCGTTGGAGTTGTTGTCAGTTTCGATGCCCCACTGGCCAGATCCGGTGTAGGTTGTGACGGGATCGTTCTGGTCCTGGGAACCGTTATCCTGGAACTGGAACATGCGCCTGCGTACGACGTTCGGTAGCGGGGGATTGGGGATCAGCACGATGCCCTGTCCGTTTCCGGAAGGATCAACGCTCTGGTCCGCTTGTGGTGGCGGGCCAATAATGACGAAACGCAGGAAACGGCCGACGCAAGGATCGCACGACGTGCCGTTGGTTGCCTGCGCCACGCTGAGCACCGGACCGGGTAACTTTCCGTCCACCATTTGCTGCAGGTTCACCAGATCGACGGTTGTCCCCGCCCTGTAGCGGGAGAAGTCGATCACGATGTCGTATCGCTCAGCGATGCCGAGCTGGTCCGTCTTCGTGAGGTTCGCTGTCCGCGGGAGCAGGTTGCCGTCGTTCGCGATCTGCACAAAGCCAGAGCTGTCGCTCAAGGCCAGTGCAAAGAAGCGCGAGACGCTGGCGTTCAGGATGCGGAATCGGTAGCGCCGGGCGTACACGTTGAAGAAAGGCTTCCAGGCAAAGTTGACCGTCATCTGATCGGCCAGGAAGCCGTCAAAGTTCATCGTGTCCATCGTCATCTGACCGTTGTGGTCCCAGGCCTTATCGGCCAGCATCAGGTTGACGTCAAAGTCCAGGTTGCCCCAGCTCTTCGAGGTGCCGCTGGGCATCCGGAGATTGGTGCCATCGTTAATGCTCTCGTTGCCGCGATCGAGAGAGCTGTATATGTTGTTCATTCCAGCGTTGCACTTGTACACGTTCTGGTCGGTGAAGGTGAACATGTGATCGTGGAACCAGTGGGTGCTCATGGTCTCGTGCCAGTCGCCCGGGACCTTGTTGATACCGCCGTTGTCGGCCGGACCGCCCGCCCGCGGATCTGTGGCTCCGGTGTTGACGCTGCGGAATCCCGCCAGCACCCACGGATAGTGATAGTCGTAGAACTGATTAGGCCAGAAATAGGCTCCGGTGAAACCGTCGTTCTCGGCTCCGTGGTGAGCGTTGTGCTCGTGTGTGGTGAGCGTAAACCGTCCGAAACCGCCGTTGTTCGTGATGTTGGTGGTCAAGGCGTTATGGTGGCGGTTCAGAACCGGTTCGCCGTAACGCACCTGCAGCAGCTTGGGAGGAAATGTGCCATTGAACGTCCAAACCCGGTTCCCGTTCTGCACGGGAAAGTTGGGATGAAACTTCGGAGGAATGGGCGTTAAGGGATTAATCCCGGAATTGAGATCGGAGGTTACGCCCGGGTTATATGTCGTGTTGGTGGTGACTTCCTTGGTTGTGATTTCAACTGCCACCTGCGGCGGGAATTGAGCAAATCCCTGATGGGCCCAATTGGCGCCCGGGGGACGGCCTTCGATCGGTCCTGTCAATCCGGTTTGCCCGCCGACCAGATTGGGATCGACCGGCTGTTGTGTCTGGTTGGACTGCGCCTGCGGTGCTGGGTTCAGGGTAGAAACTGCGTTCCGCGGCAACACATCGAAACGTGGCATCGCCTGGGTGAAGGGCTGCTGGTTGAAGGTAGGACTGGCGGGCAGCCCTGTGGGAATTGGACTGCAACCGTTGTTGTCTGCAGGAGTGACAGCCTGCGCGTTGAGTGACGCTTACAAAGGGATTGAGACCGCCAATCGGCGCCATGATCCCTGCTGATGTGAACAATCCCCACTTGACCAGATCACGCCGTGAGATCTGACCGTGTGACAAGGCCTTTGTGATCTCGGCGCGATTTTTGCGGGCGTTTTCTGCATCTCGGAGGCGGCGGGGATCGGCGTTTGGACCTAACCACATGCCATCTTGTCCGTCGTTCTTGCGACCCATATTTTGCTCCTTGGTGATTCCTTGACTGAACCGGCCTCAGCCAAATCGCCACAAACTTCAACTTCTACGCGCAAGACTTCGATGCGCGGCTCGCGGAAATGGGGACGTGAGGCCGTGGTGCACCTTCACACAGCAAACGTCGATCCCTTAGCTTTATTTCCCCGAAGTTGTAGTGGAACACGCAGTTCTATCGCAGGGACTCCCGTGGCAGAGATAGGCCTGAAGGGAATGGATGACCGGATTGTCTTGCGTGGGCACGAACTCGCTCCAAGGAGAAAGACAGCTATTTCAAGCTGGCTGGACTTGGTCTGCAAATGGGTAGGTGCAGATGAAATACCAAGACCTTGAGCGCTATAGAGAAGCAGTTTGGAATGCAAAAGCTTTTTACAACGGGCGCAAATCTACTACTAGCTAGTTTTGCAGTCAAGGAGTTTTTTAAGAAGTTTTTAATAGGCCATGTCGCAAGGGCCAGCAGCCGTTTTTTGACAAAGGGACATACACAAACGTTTCGACAGCTAGCTTGTATATTCACATCGCTGCACCAATCCATAGGCATTTAAAAGATGATTGCCTGTCGTGTTTACTTTCCGATCACTGTAAATCAGCGTTATCAGTGTTCATCAGCGGTAAGGTTTTCCGGCTTTCAATTACCCGATTACCAGATTACCCGATTACCCGATCCCGGGAGGGGGTACCCCCCGTCCCCGATCCCAGTCATCCCAATTTGGCGTAGACTTCACCCCAATCCACCCCAATAAAGCCTTCGCCTTTCTCCGTGTCTCCGTGCCTCCGTGGTGGGTGTTGTTTTTCCGATCTCGGGCGATCGTCGATCGCGATCTCGGTGCGTTCCTTCGTGTCCTTTGCAGTTACCCGGTTTCCGCTTTTCAATTACCCAATCCCGGGAGGGGGGTACCCCCCGTCCCCGATCCCAATCATCCCAATTTGGCGTAGACTTCACCCCAATCCACCCCAATAAAGCCTTCGCCTTTCTCCGTGTCTCCGTGCCTCCGTGGTGGGTGTTGTTTTTCCGATCTCGCGCGATGTCGCGCGATGACGGCGCTCTCGGCGATCCCTGCCTCACTATGCCTCACAGCGCCCATCAAAACAACTAATCTTAAGTTTGCTGCCCGCAATACCGTGACCGAACTCGTGGCCAGGAAACTAAAGTTTCCCGGCTGAATGCTGTGTGCTGACTGCTGACTGCTAAATTGGTCGCCAATACCAACAGTAATAATGTGTCGAAGTTGTAGTGGGGAATGCGGGCGGCGTCGGGATTATTTTGAAGGGCGTCGATCCGGCAAGGCATGTTCCGAGCCGGATTGATGCCCGCGCTCGCGAAGGCAGGCGAAACTAAGAAAAGGTTACGTCTGTACCCGGTTTTCGAGTCATTATCTACGCGTTGTCATCACTCCAAAGGCCATCGCGATCAGGAATGCGAGAACGAGTACGAGCGCAAGAATCATTACCTGCACTTTCTCCTGTTTCGAAAGGCGTATCCTTCGCTGTTGAGACCTCTTTGTTCTACCAGATCTCATGTTTACGAATCTCTGTCGCATCGCGTCCAATTGGCACAAGAGCGGTCTCTCGCGGGAAAATGAAGCGACTGCTCGGTTTGTGGACGGAAACGTAAAACGTGGGCAATGCAAGGAGGGTGAAAACGGTTGATGTGATCAGACCACCTGTCATGACGACGGCAAGCGGTCGACTCGATTTCGGTGCCATGCAAGCGAAGGAGCAGAATCGGCAACAGGCCAAGAATTGCCGTTGCAGCGGTCATGATTTTTGGACGGACTCTGCCAATGCTTGCTTCTCGCACTGCGACTTCAAAGGTTTTGCCGTGGACGATCAAGGACCGCGTTTGCGTCACCAGCACAAGACCGTTCTGAACAGCGATTCCAAACAGCCCGATGAGGCCCACCAGCGATGATACGTTCCAGTGTCGCCGCTGATGAGAAGCGCAACGATGCTTCCGACGAATGCTACGGGCAATGACGCCAGTATCAGGTCGGCATCAAGAACGGAATCCAGAGCCAGATAGAGCAGCAGAAAGACAGCCAGCAATGCGATGGCGATTGCAATCGTTAGAGATCGGCTGGCCCGTTCCTGGCTTTCCACCTTCCCACCAACATCAAAGAAGTACCCAGTTGGGAGTTGCAGTTGTGCTGACAACCGATCACGAACGTCTGCGGCTGTACTTCCGAGATCACGGCCTGATACTCCTGCCTCAACGGCGATACGTCTTGTGCCCGCCTCCCGCAATATGGAACCTGGCCCAAACGTCTGTTCAATCGTGGCAAGCTGCCCTAGCGGAATGCGGGAGCCGTCATGACCGTCTATCAGCAGCGTATTGATTGCATTCGGAGTGTTCCGCTTTTCATCGGCTAGCCGCAGCACCAGGTCGAAGCGCCGCTGCCCAACCCATATTTCTGACTCTTCTTCTCCGGCTAGTCCTATCCGAACAGCACGAACTACATCGCCGGGAGTCAGTCCGACTCGCGCCACGGCGGGACGGTCAATGGATATTCGTAGCTGTGGCATTCCCGTCAGTTGCTCTGCTCGTAGGTCGGTAATGC
>CAVWJV010000019.1:0-56056 GCA_963755365.1 Terriglobia bacterium
GCCGAGGAAGATCCGGTCAGGGTTGGCGGGATCAATGGTAAGGCTACGGACAGTACCACCGTCCGGGCCCAGAGGTTGCCACGCCTGTGCGCGAGCGTAAGCGGCATGCAGGCAAAGGCCGAACAAAAATAAAAGCTGGATAGTGATGAATTGGCTGGAACGCTGCATGCGCTTTAAGGGTGACATGCTGATTCTGCAGCAACAAGTTACTGAAGGCCAAGCGATTACCTTGAAGGAGAATCAGAGTGGATAGCAAACAATCCTTCGGGTTTTAAGGCATTTTTGGAATCTCAGAATAAGAGGCCGACTCAAGTGCCGAGCCCGTGGTTACAGGAGCATTCTTAGCGCGACCTCGGGATTCGCGCGTAAAGCGGTTTGGAGCGCAGCGACAACAGGAGTGTTTCCTGAAATGCCTGCAGCCATTATTCAATGACAACAAGGATCATCTGCGTCCCGTTTTCCAGCTTCACGTTCGATGTCTTCGACACGATCAGCGCGGGATGACGGAATGCCGGGCCGAGCGTGATGTTCTTAATGCCATAAACACCCCGCATGCCAGTGCTGGCGTTGAGTTTCGGGGCGACCTTCGCCTTAGAGAGATCAATCGGGGTTACACCACTACCAGGGGTATTTTGTACGGTCGGTGTGGCGCCCATGGAATTGAGTGCCCCAAGGGTAGTTTGGCCTGCTCCTGAACTCGAGGACCGCGATCCAGCACGTCCATTGCTGTTTGGACTCCCTTGAGCCACCACCGTGGGCGGCATCATCTGATCTGGTTCATCCACCCGCGAACGTCTGGCCACCGGGGCAACCAGAGCCTGCACTTCCGCCTGGATTGCCAAATCGTGATGGTCCTTCAGCATTACTTTGTCGAAAATAACACCCAGATGCGATTCCGGATCAGCGTCAGTACTTGCTTTTACTTCCGTGATATGTCCAACAAGTTTGGATTCGGCGGGCGCAGCTATCTGCCCCTTCAGGACCAAAGCCTGGGTCAGGACGGCCTTGATCTTATCGCCTGCTTTCACCTTCTTTGAGTCGATTCCATGCGAAAACTCGGCCACCAAAGTTGTACCTTTTACAATACCGGAGGGATTCTCCGACGCCGGAGTGGCGTTTACTGCTGGTGCCGGCTCGCTGGCTGGCTGCTTGGCGGTCTGTTCAGTAGAGGAAACCTGCGTCGCCGAGAGGGGCGCGGCCATACCGAGACTGGCTGCGTACGTGATGACAGAAAAAACTATTGAGCAGCGATTCATATCCCGCTCCTTGGAAAAAAAGTACCCTGATTCCGCCGACTACTGATTATATTGTGCTCCTTCCCGCCATAGATTTAAACGGTCAATGCACGATTATCCAGAGAAGCGTGCCCTTTCACAGTCCGAGCACATCTAAGCTTAAGCGGTTCAGCGGCAGTCCGAGTACATCTAAACTTAGGCAGTTCAGCGGCAAATTGACCAACTGGTGTAATCTCTCAGCAAGGGGATAGACGGTGACCACACAGGAAAAGGTCCTCATCGTGGAGGACGAAGAGAACGAACGTTCCGGGCTGGCCGAGCTTATTTCGGCCTGGGGCTATCGCACGGACACGGCCAAGGACGGCTTGGAAGGCCTGGAAAAAGTCGCTACCTGGTTTCCGGGCATTGTTGTCACCGACTTCAAGATGCCTCGTATGGACGGCATGGAGCTGCTGCAACGGCTGGCCGATCAGCCACAGCCTGTCGCGGTGGTTCTGCTCACCGCCCAGGGAAGCATCGATGTGGCGGTAGACGCAATGAAAGCCGGCGCCTATGACTTTATCCAGAAACCGGTGGATCCGGCGCGGCTCAAACAAATTCTTCAAAATGCCGCCAGACAGCGCGGCACCTCTCTGGAACTGGAAGCCACGCGCCGCAAACTGCGCGACACCGGGCTTTTCGGCCAGATGGTGGGCTCCTCCAAAGCCATGCAGGAGATCTTCCACCTGATTGAAATGGTGGCTCCCAGCACGGCGTCAGTCCTGATCACAGGCGAAAGCGGCACGGGTAAGGAAATGGTGGCGCGCGCGATCCATGACATGAGTCCGCGCAAAAACAAACCGTTTGTAGCCATCAACTGTTCAGCGATTCCTGAAACATTGATTGAGAGCGAAATCTTTGGCCACGAGAAAGGCGCTTTTACCGGGGCGCTGGAACGCCGCGCGGGCTGCTTTGAACTGGCCGAAGAAGGCACGCTTCTGCTGGATGAAATTGGCGAAATGCCCGCCGCGACTCAGGCGAAATTGCTGCGCGTGCTTGAAGACCGTAAGTTGCGGCGTCTGGGAAGCAAGGTGGAAACCCCCGTTGACGTGCGTGTTCTGGCGGCAACGAACAAGGTTCCGGAAGATGCTGTTGCCAAAGGGGAATTGCGCGGCGATCTTTATTACCGCCTGAATGTCTTTAACATCCACATGCCTCCGCTGCGCGATCACAAAGACGATCTTCCTCAGCTGGTGGAAGCCCTGCTGACAGACATGAATAACAAGCACGGACGTGACGTTGCTGGCGTTACAGGGGTCGTATTGAATCTGTTTCAGGGCTACAACTGGCCCGGGAATATACGCGAAGTCAGAAACACTCTGGAGCGGGCGGTGATTGTTTGTGACGGCAAAGTGATTGATCAGCGGCATCTGCCGCCTAATTTTGGCAGCACTGGGATGAAGACCGCATCTTCCGATGGTGAAGGAATCCGTTTACAGGTGGGAACAACCGTGGGCGACGCCGAAAAAGCCCTCATTCTGAAGACCCTTGCGGCCACCAATAATAACAAGACCCGGGCAGCGGAAATTCTGGGAATCAGCCTGAAAACGTTGCACAATAAGCTTAAGGAGTATGGCGCCGGCTCCGGGCTTGCCAACGAAGCCGCGAGCTAAGCTACCTGGATGCCTTCAATGCGCCTAAAGACCAAGCTAGTCATCGCGATCACCCTCATGGTGGTAGTCATCGTGACTTCTTTGTCGGCGCTCTACCTCTATGAAGTCATCAATCAACGCATTGCTGATCTAGGCAAAGCAGTCCAAGTCTAATGCCACTCAAGTAGTAGCTGTCGCACGGACATCACTGCAGGTAGATTTGACCGATGCCAGGATCGACCTGAGTGATCCCAAGCAGGTGAACGCCGTCTTGATTGATCTGCTGGAAACTGATTCGGCGGTGAATTCCCTTCTGGAATCCTGGACCGGCGGTCAAGATGCATTTCTGGACGTGGCCATCACAGATCCATCCGGCCGGGTCCTTTCCCACTCCAATCCCGCCATGCTGGGCAAGACACTTCCCCGCCGTGAAGATCTGAACAATCTGGTACACGCACGGATTCGCGATAAGCTCAAAATCATCTATGGGCCTCGGCGGGTCTATGAACAACGTATTGGATTGCAACGACTGGATGGAGGAGCGTTCGGCGAAGTCCGGCTTGGGGTTTCCACCACTCTTCTGCGAGATGAGATTAATCCTTCTATCAGGCGGGCCATCGCAGTTTCTGTGACTGCGATCCTGCTCTCGTTGATCATTTCTGCCCTGGTCTCCACGGTTGCACTGCGTCCGCTTACGCAGATCAGCAAACGACTGGACGCTTTGGCATCGGGTCACGCGGTCCCGGCGGAAATCGAGACGGGGAGATCGGACGAGTACGGTGTTGTCTCACATAAGATCGAGCGTTTAGGGCGTCAGGTCCGCGACGTAAAAGAAGTGTTCTCTGCGCTGAAAGAGAACCTGGACCAGATGATGGCCAACCTTCAGGACGGCGTCATGCTGTTCACCAGCGACTATCGCGCGGTACTGGTCAGCGCTTCCGCGGAGCGGTTCATTGGCAAGCCGCGCGGAGATATGCTCGGCTGTCGCCCGGACGAGATTTTTTCCAGCAAGACCCAGCTTGGCCGCTCAATTCTGGAGGCATTTCAATCGCGCACACCAGTCATTCAGGAAGAAATTGAAGGCGAGCACGGACGCCAGATCCAGATATCCATGGACTTCATTGAAGAGCGCGGAGAGCGCATCGGCGCTCTGCTGACGTTGCGAGATGCTGAGTCTGTCCACAGAATCGAGGATGAAATTGAGTTGTCCCGGCGCCTGGCTGCCATTGGGCGGCTCACATCCGGCGTGGCCCATGAAGTCAAGAATCCCATCAACGCCATTGTTGTCCATCTGGAAGTGATGCGCCAGAAGCTCAGGGAGATTGATCCGGACACCAAGCGCCACATTGATGTGATCAGCAGCGAAATTCAACGCCTTGACCGTGTAGTACAGACCCTGGTTGACTTTACGCGGCCCGTGGAACTTCGGCTGAACGAAATCGATCTTCGCAAACTGGTCGATGAAGTGGTCATGCTGGCCAATCCTGCCGCGGAACAACATCGGGTGAAAATTGAGCGTCAGCCGGGAATGGAAGTACTGACCACCCGCGTGGATGCTGACCTGGTGAAACAGGCCGTCCTCAATATCGTCATTAACGGCGTGCAGGCTATGCCGGAAGGCGGCGAACTTCGTCTGTCACTGAAACGCGAACCAGACACCGTTCTGCTGACCATCCGCGACCAGGGGCCGGGAATCCCCACTGACATTCGCGATAAAGTTTTTAACCTGTATTTCACAACCAAAAAGGGTGGCAGCGGCATTGGCCTTGCCATGGCATATCGGGTGGTGCAATTGCATCACGGATCGCTGGAATTTACGTCCGTTGCCGGGCATGGTACAACCTTTTACTTGCGCTTTCCTTTGGCTGAACCTGCAAAAGGAGAACCAAGTCGCGTACAATCAGAAGATTCAGTCAGTAAAGCATGACGCCGCTTCGTCTAAAAACGGTAGTGCTCGCCTTGGCTTCCATCCTGGTGGTTTTTTGTGGATGCAGCCAGAAAAAGCCTGTCCTGGTAGTGCCCAGGGAACGCCCGATCTCGGGAGCGCCTACCCCTACGCCGACCCCGGACGCGCAAAAAAGTTCCGTGCCATCAACACCGGAACCGACGCCGGAACCAACACCGGCTGTGGCTGAGGCACAGTCCACGACCCCAAAGAAAAAGCCTCATATCAGCAAACCATCTCCTTCCACGAGATCGAACAGCGACACGGCAACACAGGGAAACACGAAAAAAACTGATTCTACGACGGAAGCAAAGTCCATTCCGGAAGGGGTCATTGCGCCTACAATTTCCGCCAATGATGCCGTAAGAGACCGGAATTCTGCTGAGCAGCTGCTGCAAAGCACTGAGACGAATCTCAATAATCTGGGAAAACGCACGCTATCGTCTGATGAAGAGTCCGCGGTTTCTCAAATCAGGAATTTCGTTACCCAAAGCCGCCAGGCGCTGAAAGACAACGACCCAGCCCGCGCCAGAAATCTCGCCCTCAAGGCAAACGTCCTCTCCAACGATCTCACCAAGTCCCGCTAGATAGACGCGCGGGATGTCATACGTTTTCCGGGGAGTACCCGGCAAACCGCCGCTGCTCAATGGTTTTTTGCGAAATGACCCCGCCCTGTTATGCTTCGGGCCATGACACTCTCCGTCTGCATTATTACGTTCAACGAAGAAGCCAACATCGTCCGCACGCTGGAGAGCGTGAAGGAGATTGCCGACGAAATTATTATCGTGGACTCCGGAAGCACTGACGCGACTGTGTCTCTTGCTCAGGCCCGCGGCGCCAGGGTATTCGTGGAGCCATGGAAGGGGTTCGCCGTGCAGAAAAACTCCTCGCTGGCCAAGGCCGGCAGTGAATGGATCCTTTCTCTGGACGCAGATGAAGAAGTGAGTCCTGAACTGGCAAGAAGCATTCTCTCGCTCTTAAGTTCAGGTAAGACGCCCGAATTTAACGGCTACATGATCAACCGGCGGAATATTTACTTTGGAACGTGGCTCAGGCGATGCGGATATTATCCCGACCCCAAACTGCGTCTGGTAAAACGAGGCTCAACCCAATTCGAATTGCGGCCCGTACATGAAGACATGAAGATGCCGGAGGAGAAAGGCCATCTGCAGGGCGATCTTTATCACCACGCATACAAGAATCTTGAAGATTTTCTGGAACATCAGAACCGTTACTCTTCCCTTGGAGCGGAGATGGTGGTGGCCAAAGGCAAAGTCGGGTTCAGCTTTGTCAACATCGTGCTGCGCCCACTGGTCCGATTTATCTATAGCTATTTTTTCCGTGGAGGCTTCCGCGATGGGAAAGTCGGCCTTCTGGTTTTGATGAACCATGCCATGTATGTGAGCTGGAAATATGCCAAGGCCTGGGAGTTATCAAAAAACGAGCTCTCACCAAACGACTTATCCGGTAAATAGTGAACCAAAGCTCACGTGAGTCAGGCTGCCGCAGCCGCTTCTGTTTTTCTACTTGCGATCAGCATTAGAATTGCTCCGGCAAACATGGAGAGCAGCGCCGTGAATTGCGCGTTACTCATGCCAAGGATCACATGCGGATTGATGCGTATGAACTCCACCAGGAAGCGCTCTGCTCCGCTTAACACCAGGAATTCACCCGTCAACAGTCCTGCCGGCATCGGTTTCCTGGCGCGGCGCCAGAGATACCAGAAGATCAAAGTACCGGCAAGAAACTCATAAATGGGCGTGGGATAGACATTGCAGTTTGCCGGCCAGCCAGCCTCGACACATTTGGTGGTGGTGGGAACCTGTCCATGGGGAAACGCCATTCCCCATGGCCATGACCAGGACGTTGGTTTGCCGTAATCGCCGTCGCCAGATACCAGGCATCCGATACGTCCAACAGCATAGCCAATCGCAGCTGCCGGGCTGGCGATGTCGAGCATTCGAATGGGATTCAGTTTGTAATGCTTTCCCAGATACAGCAAAGTTACAATCCCGCCGACGAAGCCACCGAACCAGGCAAAGCCGGAGCGGAACCAGGTGATGAGACTTCCGACATTTCCGATGATCGCGGTCGTGAGACGGTCTTCCGGAGTATCAATGATGTGCCAGATCTTTGCTCCCAGAATGCCGGCAATGGCCACGAAAGCCACCACGTTGTAGGGATCAATCGCCAGTCGCCGGCGCCGGATTTCCGCCGCCAGCGCCAGATACCCCGCGATGAACGCGAAGCACATGAACAGGCCGAACGTCGGCAAGTCGAAGTTGCCAATGTGAATAAAGGGGAGCAGTTTTATTTCCTCAATGGATAATTCGTTCCCAGTATAAATGGAGAGGCGTTGGCGATTACCGGGAAAAGTGCGTGATGATCACATCAGACTGTTCCGCTGTGGCACGCACCGCGAGTCTCGCCGGCACGATCAGTACGCGCGGCAACCCGCCGCCTTTGCGGCGATAGTGACGCAATTCCGACATCGATGTTATGCCTAGCTTTTCCGCCAGCATGGACTTTGCCGGCGCGTCGCTGATGCGAAACACTTCGGCCGGCGCGAACGTCTGGTGCGCCGCCATCAGCAGATCATTCTCACTGCGAATGTCCCTGTTCAGTGCGGGATCAATCACGAAACAATAGAAGATGTCCCACTCACGCACGTTGCCGTCCACCGTGTATTTGTTCACGATGCGGTTGTGATCGTATTCAGGTTTCGCCGCGGAATGGTACTGGCCACCAGGAACAACCACGTAAAGATTCAGGCGCTTGTCCAGCGGCTTGCCTTCACTCAACCGTTCGCCCAGATTCCATGGACCAAAACTTGCCAGGCGGTTTGTGCCCGTGTGCTCGGGTGAGAAAACAATTTTTTCGCCATCATGGTAGGCGGGAAACGGCTTGACTGACGCGATAGGCGCAGCCATGCCAAGCGTGCTCACCAGTAGAGCAAACTTTGAGATCGTTTTGGCGCTGGGCGTATGCACGGGCTGTGATTATGGACTGCTGAGCGCATCGCCGCAAGTCACAATTTCCACACCCCACAGTGCTAAAGTGAATAGAACATGCGTAACATCCTGCAGCATCGCGCGTTGCGACTGATCTTCACTGCCAACATGATTTCCATGATCGGCAGCGGACTGAACGCAGCCGGCGTGACCTGGTACATCCTGCAAGCCACGCACTCTGAAATGGCACTGGGTACCATGCTCATGTTGCAGACAATTCCCGCTCTGCTCATGCTTCCCTTCACCGGCGTGATTATCGATCGTGAAGATCGCAGGCGCCTGGTCATGGTGCTGGACGCGGCACGCGGCCTGGTGGTGCTGACCGTTGCAGTGCTTGCTTTGCATGGCATGGCAAAACTCTGGGAAGTTTATTTAATGTCGATTCTGGTTGCGGCCGGATTCTGGATGTTCTGGCCGACCATGAACGCACTCATTCAGGAGCTTACGCCAGAATCTGAGTTGGCCAGTTCCAACAGCTTTATCCTTGCCGGATTCCAGGGAGGCTGGCTCATTGCAGGCGCGATCGTGGGATTTGTGTACAACCAGATCGGCCTCGGCGGAGTGCTGCTGATTGATTTCCTGACCTACGTCCTCTCGTTCACATGCTATCTCTTCGTTCGTCGCGGAAGACACGTGGTGAAACCTCATGCACCCGCTATCCACGCCAGTCCGTTTCGCCAGTTCTTTCATGAACTGCGCGAGGGCATTTCATTTCTCCGTTTCCGCCCTCGGACGATATTACTTGGCACTGACCTGGGCACTGTTCATTGGCGGCATGCTTACGCAAGGCATTATCACCGCGCCTTTGAGCGATCGTATTCTTCATGCGGGCGCAGTCGGCTATGGATGGCTTAACTTTGGCTGGGCCACCGGCGCTTGCCTGTGCGCTTTCCTCACCCCTGCGCTTCTGCAAAGCATCGGCTACCGGAAAGCGGTTGGCATTACCATGGGCCTGCTGGGAGCGTGTCTGGTTGCTCTGCCGTTCATCGGCGATCACCTTCGCCACCGCCTCCCGTTCTCCAACGTGACCGTAACCGTTGGTCTGGTGACCGCCGTATGCGTGTACTTCATCATGGGGTGCTGTCGCGCGCTGGGTGGAGTGGCCATCACCACCGGAATGATGGAGTCTGTGCCCAAACATTTCATGGGTCGCGTGCAGAACACCTTTTACTTTGCCGGCACTTTCCTGCAGCTCTTCTCGTCTTTTATCGTTGGCACCGTGGCCCACACCCGCAGTCTGGCCGCCGGCTTCGCTATTGTCGGCTTTATCTATATTCTTGCGTGCTTTGCAGGAACATGGCCCGCCAAAGACAAGGCTCCCGTATCTGAACCCACGAGTCCTGTGGCAGCGTAAAACACGCGCATCCCGTAAAGCTACAGACCTTAATCCCGACAAACACCAATACTCAAAAAAATTGTTCCGCGGGGCTTGACGTGACTTTTTTGTTACGTTACTATTTACTCACGTAACGATGAAAGGAGCACTTAAATGAAGATTGAAGATATGACCCTGGACGTGGAGCAACACATTGATATCAACGCGGCCCCGGAAAAAGTGTTTACCGTGATGCTGAACCAATTGGGCAAGGACAACACCAACCTTTCCGGAGAATCACTGCAGCTACAGATTGAACCAAAACCGGGTGGGCGCTGGTTCCGGGATCGAGGGAACGGCATTGGCCATCTTTGGGGCTTCGTGCAGGTGATCAAACCTCCGACTCTGCTGGAACTGAGCGGCCCCATGTTCATGTCATATCCGGCGCAGAACCATGTGGAAGTCAAGGTGGAGAAGACGGCCACGGGAAGCCGGGTCACACTTCGTCATCGGGCGGTTGGCATGATTGATCCCGAACATCGCAAAGGCGTGGGAACTGGCTGGAACCATATGCTGGCCGCCATGAAGAAAGCGGCTGAGTAATCTGTGACGAAATCGCCTTCAGGGCCGCGGGACAAAGACAAACTTGATCCAGTTTGGAAGGCGCTCGCTGATCCAACGCGGCGCGCCATCCTTGATTTCCTCAAGGACCAGCCGCGCACCACAACGGAGATCGTGGACAAGTTTCCTCATCTCACACGGTTCGGAGTGATGAAGCATCTTGACCTGCTCCGCGACGCCGAGTTGGTCAACACGCGCGAAGAAGGAAGGCAAAGATGGAATTCCCTGAACGTTTTTCCGATTCGCCAGATTTACGAGCGCTGGGTCAGCCCCTTCCAGGAGTTGTGGGCCGGCCAGTTACTCGGGATCAAAGACCTCGCGGAGCAGAATGAACAAGAGGTGGAAACCAAACCAGTTCCTCCGCCTAAGCGGACGAGAAAGTAAATCGTTTTCCGGCCCGCCCGGCCAACACTCATTGCCGGCGGATCGCACTAACAAATCAGTCAATCAACCCAAATCATAGGAGTAAGGAGTACGTTTTATGCCGCAAACTTTTGTGTCGCAAACAATGAGTCCCGCAGAAATCCGTAAATCACGCAGTTGTAAATGAAGAAAAATGGCTGGCCGCTCGAACAGAGCTGCTGCAAAAGGAAAAAGAATTTACCCGGCAACGTGATGAGATCACAAGGTTGCGTCGTGAACTGCCCTGGGTCAAAGTGGAGCAGAATTACGTCTTTAACGGACCACAAGGGAATGTGACTTTTTCTGATCTCTTTGGCGGCAAGAGCCAGCTCATGATCTATCACTTCATGTTTGGTCCGGGATGGGAAGAAGGATGCCCCAGCTGTTCCATGCTGGCCGATCATCTGGAAGGCAGCCTCGCTCACCTTGCCGCACGTGATGTGCGCGTTGCCGTGGTATCGCGGGCGCGCATCAGCCAGATTGAAGCCTTCAAAAAGAGAATGGGATGGAACTTCCAATGGGTTTCCTCGTTTGAGAACGGCTTCAACCGCGACTACAACGTTTCCTTCACTCAGCAGGAAATGGCCAAGCAAGACATGTATTACAACTACCAGATGCAGAACTTCCCCAGCGATGAAGCGCCCGGCCTGAGCGTGTTTTACAAAGATGATGAAGGCAACATCTTCCATACATATTCCACCTACGGCCGAGGCCTGGACATCCTGCTGGGCGTTTACAACTTCCTGGACATGGCGCCTAAAGGTCGCGACGAAGACGCCCTGCCCTTCTCCATGGAATGGGTTCGCCATCATGATCGCTACCCTCAGGACCTGGCGGCACAGCCATCTTCACCAATCAAGAGTTCCGCGGCGTCATGCTGTGCCCATGAAGGTAAATAATGAGTACCTGCTGCAAAACAATTCCTGATCAAACAAGGCCTGCGCGCGAGACGACGGAACGCATGTCCGCTCCGTCGTCGCGTGTGCGGCGATCACTGATTCTCACCCAGTGGTCCTGGCCGGCGTTGGTTCTTGTGCTCCTGCCGAAGTGTCCTGCGTGTCTGGCTGCTTATATTGCTCTTGGAACGGGAGTGAGTCTCAGCGTTGCAACGTCGTCTTACCTGCGAATGGCGCTGATCGTGGTTTGCATCATGGCCATCATCTTGAATGTGCTCTTGCTGTTGCTTGAGAATGGATTCGCGAGCGTCAGCGACAACGAAAAGGAGGGCTCGCGCCGTCCACGCGCGTCGAGCCCGCTGCCACGGGAGCCTGATGGGGCAACCAGGAGAAATGTACTCAAGGCGGTTTGGAGCGCAGCGACAAAAACAAAGGATTAACCGCACTTTAACGTCAAAGCCCTGTTCCTCTTCTCTCGGCGACGAACTATACTTCCCTGCCGATGTCACGAAAATACACGCTCTTTCTCATCTTCGCTCTTTGGTTTTGCGATGGCGGCCTTCGGCCAGACCGGCGATGTTTGCCCAGACAACGCCGCGGATTTCGCAAAGGTTCAGCAAAAGGCCAACGCCAATGATCCTTCTGCACAGACTGCGCTGGCTTTCTGCTATGACCTTGGCCGCAACGTGCAGCCCAGTCGAAGAGAAAACATGAACTGGCTGGAACGGGCAGCAAACCAGGGCTATGCGCCGGCGGAATATGAACTGGGACGCATTTACCTTTATGGCCATGGGGTCGACGTGGACTATGCCAAAGCGCTGGTCTGGGAGCAAAAGGCGGCTGAGCAGGGCGATCCGCGCGCACAGCGGGATCTGGCCCTGATGTATGAACGAGGCTTTGGCGTAACCGCCGATCCCGCGCAAGCGGCGGATTGGAACCGCAAAGCCGCAGCGCAGGGACATCCGGAAGCGCAGGCGCATCTTGCCCAGGCCCTGGCAGATGGGACCGGCGTCAAAAAAGATCCGGCAGAGGCGCAACGTTGGTATGCGAAGGCAGCCACGCAGGAGAATCCGGCGGCGCAACTGCAATTGGCACGCACCTACGCAGGCAATGCCGACTGCGCGCAAGCCATCCACTGGTATCAGGAAGCAGCCGCGGGCGGCGAACCAAAAGCCATGTATGAGCTTGGCAAGCTCTATCTCAAACCAAAATGCGGCTCGAATCGCGTGAGCGCCTTCCGGTGGTTCAGCACAGGCGCTCGATTCGGATCCCTGGACAGCAAAACGGAAGCAGAGAAACTCTCGCCTTCTTTGTCAGTGGCACAAAGAAAGTCAGCGCAATCGACCGTAGAACTATGGATCAAACAACATCCAGGTTCACGAAAAGAAGAAGACGACGAAGAAAGTAAGCAGGAACTGACACGGCATCGCTGATGCAATGCTGCAATGCCGTGCCAGAAGTTGTCGTAAGCGCTTACCTAAAACCAGCCCTGTCCATTGGGATTCAAAGCCGTTTCCGTAAATGCCCGCGCCGCCGCCGCTGAGTGGCGGTCAGCATCTTCATGGAACGGCACTACAACATAGTGGATTTCACCCGCTTCCAGGTTCACAAAGTTGTGATACGCCGCATACTCCACTCCAGCTTTATGCCCGCCCAGAGTCGAGCTGGTTCCCGGCGCAAGGAAGATCACGTAAACTGTGCTTGCGCTGGGTGCGGGTATGGTTTTGCTCTGGAGTAAATCAGAGAGTTTCCGCTGGATATCCAGATCGTTGAGTGACGTCTTGCTCAAATCGCTGAAATCTTCCTGGGGTGGAGCGGAGCGCAACGTCCTGACGTTGTGTTTTTGCAGTTCCGCCCGATGCGAGGTCGCCATGCCTGCTGCAATGTCAACCAGAGCAGTTTCGCGTCCGCGAAACTGCTGATCGCCCCAGCCGGAACCCAGGAAAATACTCACCTGCCGGGCGGCCGGCAGCACAGGTCCGCCGTGGAAAGACTTTGGCCCCGCCGAGGAAAGATCGGCAGGAACAATCTGGGCCTTGCCGCCGTCGTCGTCAAAGACAAAATTCGGTTCCGCGGGACGATCCAGATTGGCTGCCTGCTGCGCAAACAAAAGGCCACCAGCAACGCAAAGCAACAAAGTGACGAATATTAATCTCTTCATGGTTTCTCCTATTGAGTCACTTTCAGTGAAATGTCGTCGAGTACAAAGGAAGTCTTCAATGAGGCGTCTTCCTGCCCAACGAACATGACCTGAATCGTTTGTCCGACGAAAGATGCGAGATTGAACGTGTGTTGTTGATATCCGGTGATGTGGTCCAGGTTGGAGAATGTGGCCAAAGTCTGGAGCACGGTTCCGGAAGAGTTGCGAATCTGGACCTGCAGAGTGTCAAAAGCTGTTGTGGTTGATGTCTCGGCGGTGTCCACATGCAGCCAGAAACTGAACGTTGCAGCGGTAGCGTTCGCGGGTATTACCACCTGTTGCATGACGGTGTCAGTGGTAGTGGTGCCCCAGCCAAGCATCCAGGCGTCAAAAGTACCGGTGTGCGGCGGTTCGCTCGCCGAGTTATTGATGATGTTGAGCGGAGTGTGTGTGGACGTAAGCACCCATGGCGCTGGAGTCGCCGCGCCATTCTCAAAACCAGGGTTACCGATCAATTCAGTTGTCGTGGTCGACGACGTGGTGACATTAAGGGCGAAGTCGTCCAGCACAAAAGATGTTTGCAAGGTGGAGTCTTCCGTGCCGATGAAATTGATCTGAATGGTCTGTCCTTTGAACGAAGTCAGGTCAAAGGTCTTCTGCTGATATCCGGTAGCGTGGTTCAGGTTGGAGAACGTCGCCAGCGTGGAGAGCACCGTTCCAGAGCTGTTGCGCACCTGCAACGTCAGGGTGTCGAATGCGGTGGTGGTAGTGGTTTCCGCAGTATCCACGTGCAGCCAGAAAGTCAGTGTGGCCGACGTTGCGTTCGCCGCGATGGAGACTTGCTGCATCACGGTGTCAGTGTGGGCAGATCCAAAGCCGTCGAGCCATGCATCCCAGGTCCCGCCATGTGGTGGTTCGCTGGCGGAATTGCTGATAACGCCCGAGGTGGTTACCCAGGGGGCAGGAGACGTAGACCCGTTTTCAAAGCCTGGATTGCCAAGGATTTGTGTCGTCGTGCCCCCACCGCCTGAAGCCGTAATTGTCAGTGCAATGGTGGCAGTATGAGTAACGGTACCTCCGGTTGCCGTTATGGTAACGGTTGACGAGCCGGTGGTGGCAGTGGCGCTCGCCGTGAGCGTGAGAGTTGACGTGCCACTGCCGGGAGCGGCAATAGACGCCGGAGCAAAGCTGGCCGTAACGCCCGCCGGCAAACCTGACGCCGTAAGTGAAACTGCGGAGTTAAAGCCACCACTTACCGTGGTTGAGATTGAGGAACTGCCGGACGTGCCCTGTACCACTGAAAGGCTGGCCGGCGATGCACTTAGCGTGAAGTTCGGAGACGCTGCCGCACTCACGGTTACCGCGATGGTTGCCGTATGAGTGAGGCCGCCGCCTGTGGCCGTTATGGTAACGGTTGCGGCGCCGGTGGCGGCAGTGGCGCTTGCTGTGAGCGTGAGAGTTGACGTGCCACTGCCGGGAGCGGCAATAGACGCAGGAGCAAAGCTGGCTGTAACGCCCGCCGGCAAACCTGACGCCGAGAGCGAAACTGCCGAGTTGAATCCACCACTTACCGTGGTTGAGATTGAAGAACTGCCTGAGGTGCCCTGTACCAATGAAAGGCTGGTTGGCGATGCACTCAGCGTGAAGTTCGGCGACGCTGCCGCACTCACGGTTACCGCGATCGTTGCTGTATGAGTGAGGCCGCCTCCCGTGGCAGTGACCGTGGCATTAAACGTTCCAGGAGTTGCGGTACTGCTGGCAGTGAATTGCAGGGTGGAGTTGCCGGTGCCGGGAGCTGCGATGGAAGCCGGAGTGAAACTGGCGGTCACGCCTGCGGGCAATCCCGAAACAGAAAGGCTTACCGCGGAATTGAACCCGCCTGAACCCGCGGTGGATATCGTGGTCAGAAGCGGTGCCTCCCTGGACCAATGACAAGACTGGTTGGCGCGGTACTGACCGTGAAATCAGGCCCCGTGCCGGGATTAAAGATGATATCGAGCACCGCGTGTAACTCGATCCCGTTGGGCGCCACGCCCGTCTGCCCGTGCAGGAAGTCAAACATTCCAACGCCGGTGACTTTCACCGGGATGTTTGCCGTTTGAAAACTGGTTGTAGGAGTGAACCTGGCGTTGAATTCCGATCGGGCATTTGTAATGCCGGGCAGAAACGGGCTTCCCGCGCCCACGCAGGTGGGAGAAGGAATCTCCGTGATCATCGTATTGCCTGCGGCATCCTGAATTACCAGGTGATAGTCAGAATCTGATTCCAGCTTGTATTGCGTAAGAGTGGCGTTGATCACCCAAAGAGTGGTCTCAGGGCCGGTGATGCGGTTGTTGGGCGGGATCGGATTCGGCGCGGTAAATGCCCGCATCGCAGTAATGGTTGTGTTGGTGGGGGCGTTGAGGTTGACTTTACTGACATCAGCATCGGTTCCGGTTTTCACTGACCATCGCTCCACGCCACACTGCGCCAGCAGTGAAGATGGAATTGTCAGGAGCGTTACAACCAACAACAACCAGATTCGGCGGGATGTTCTCATTCGTTTTTCTCCGGCCTGTTTTGGATTGTGACCAACTACATACGGTAGTTAATCTACGGGAGCCGAGCACAATCCTGAGTTGAAAAATGCATGAAAACATTTTGTGAGTTCCGAAATGGAACTGAAGCGACTCTTCGCACACGCCGGCGAAGCGGGCACAATGCACACGCAGGAATAAGAATGTTCGACTAGAGGTGGAAATCCAGGTTGCTTAGAAACGGCAAAGAGGGCTGCCTCGCAGCCCTCTCGCGCTGAAACCTGTTAGCTTCAGTGGGTTGAACCTTGCAGTAGTTAAAATGGCCCGAGCGTGTTGCCGCGCTGATTTGTGTAGTAGCCCTGGACTGTGTACGGTCCCCACTTCAGAAGAATCCACGCTTCCAGATCTCCATTCTCGGAACCATCGTCGGCAACCCAACCCTGTCCTGGCACTTTGTCAGTAGACGCTTCAGCAAGTTCGTGAGCATATACGGCTGTGAAATCCTCAATGTGCCCGCCGCAGCCTTTGCATTTGCTGGACGGAAGGACCGCGTAGGCGACCTCCATACCCTTGTGCGTAAAGGCGTCATGGTAACCGCAGAAATCCTTGCATGAACTTGATCCATCGTCGTCCATGATCGAAGTTACCTTGTCGGGAAGAATCAACACGTACAAACTATTACTGTTAGGCTTCAAGGTCCCCGCGTCGATCATTTTCCCCAGGTCCGCGCGTGCAGCTTTGTCATGGAAGGTAGTGCCCGGTGAAAGAGACGGCCCGTCGATTGATCCCTTGTAATGCCCTGGCCCCGTCCCATAATGGAGATCCTTCAGCGGTTGCAGATAACCGCGCTGGACAATGTCTTTGCTGAACTGTTCTACAAATGTTCTGTCGCCCCAGAAGGTACCCATGTAAATGTTGTGCACCTCAGGAACAGCGATCTGACTGTGGTGTTTGTTGGAGAAGCCGGCCGCGCCTCCCGGCCCTGTAGGGGAAGCCAGCGGGCGAGTCACCAGGTCATTCGCGTCGTCCTCATGAATGTGAACCGGTCTAACCACTGATCGGGTGGGTACAATCTGAATCACCCCGGGCCTCGGCCCGATCCGCCGAAGGTTCTCCATTTGATCCACGAGTTGATGTTTTGTCTCAGACATAAAACAGCCTCCTTGCTGTCGTGGCTCCGCCAATAACTGCGAACACCGCGAGCCGTACATCAATAGGAACGCTGGCCGTGTTGGTTTCCCTCGCACGCATGCAAGATTCACCAAGCTGCGGGAGTTTTGAGCATGCGCTGCTGGCAACCAACCCCCGCCGGCAGGACTCTTAACTTGTTCAGCCACCCCGAAAAGATAAGGTGTGCTGTCATACCGGAGGATGGATGAAGATTACGTCAGGAGCGTTAGCGTTGCTTGTAGCGTTGGGTTGCGCTGCGGCAGTTCCGGCGGTTGCGCAAGATAATGACCATCGCGATCAACAGGTACAGCAGGACCAGCATCGCGATCAGAACGTTGACCGCGACCACGACCGTGACCATAACAACATGCAGAATCGCGATGAACGCAGCTATGTCAGCAACAAGTATTACCAGCAGGGCTGGAAAGACGGAGGGAAACACAAGCAAAAGAATCACAAGTGGAAGAATGATGAAGACCGGCGGGCCTACGAGGCTGGATTCAGACACGGGGACCGTGGCGAACAATGGCAGAACCACAAAAGAGATAGGGATGATGACCATGACCATGATCATCCGCATCAATAACACCCGATAATATCAGCGCTACGGGGCGCGATCTCGCGTCCCGTCCAGGGGTCGAACGAATTAAAGATACGAACGAATCATAGGTTCGTTTCTGATTTGCTGCAGCGCTTTTTATCGATCGAGCACTATCCATGCTGGAGCATGGTCGCTGGCGTTTGGTTCACCGCGGACCCATCGGTCGACACCACCCTCTACCATGCGGTCCGCCATCTCCGGCGAGAGCAGCAGGTGATCGAGCCGCATGCCTTTGTCATTCGGCCATCGCTCACGTTTGTAATCCCAGAATGTCCAGAGTGGCCCCTCCGGCTGCAGCTTTCGCATCGCGTCAGTCCAGCCCTGTGCCAGCAGGCGCGCAAACAATTCCCTGCTTTCAGGTTGGATCAACGCGTTGTTATCCAGCGATCGGGTGGGATATATGTCCTGTGCAGCCGGCACAACGTTGTAGTCACCGGCCAGCACTACAGGTACACCTGTCGACATGAGTCCGGCGGCATGGGTAAGCAGCCGCTCAAACCAGGCCAGCTTGTAATCGAATTTCGGGCCGGGCTGCGGGTTCCCGTTTGGCAGATAGAGCGAGGTGATCAGCAGTCCATTCACGGCCGCTTCAATGTAGCGGGCCTGATGATCGTTAGGATTGCCCGGCAGGCTTGCGCGAGTGAGCACAGGAGTGTGGTTGCGTGCCAGAATCGCCACTCCGTTCCATGAACGCTCCCCTAGCCAGACTGCTTCATAGCCGACGGCTCGAAGAGCGGCCATGGGAAATGCTCCCTGTTCCGCCTTGAGTTCCTGCAGGCAGACAACGTCCGGTTCAGCGTTGGAAAGCCATCCTAAGAGGTTGTCCAGCCGCTTGTTGATATTGTTGATGTTGAAGGTTGCGACTTTCACCGACCCCTTTTTCCAACCGGTCAGGCTCACTCCGGCACGAGAATCGAAGTATTGAGACTAACATCCTTGAAATTGGGAGAGCAGAATAAGGCGGAGGGCCGGATCTCAAGCTGCGTGCTTCAATCCGGAAAGGCCGACGCGCCGCAAGAGATCCTGGAGCAATGGATTGTCCTGCAAACCATCCATACTTGGGTCCAAATGAAGATAGATGAGCCAGTGGGAATGCTCTTCGTATGATTTCTCCAGATACTCAATGGCGCGGTCGTTTTCTCCCAGGCCAATGTGGATTCCAGCGAAGAAGTACGGCGCGACATATTTCTGCTTGGCCAGTATTGTCAGTTCCCCAAGGATCTGCTGAGATTCCTGCGTTCTGCCGGCTTCCGCGTACGTGTGCGCCAGTGCAGCAGACATCAAAGGACTGCCCCTGGAGAGTTCGACTGATTTCAATCCCTCGCTGATCGCCAGCTCATAACGGCCAGTTTTCCTGTACAACAGGCCGAGAATCCAGTGCGTGACAGGATAGTTTGGATCCAGTTCAGCAGTTCGCTGAAGCTGTTCGATGCCTTCATCATATCGGCGGGCATTGTAGAGGCTCCATCCGACTGCGACGTTAATGATGAGCGACAAAGGATCCAGATCCTGACCATTCCTGATCCTGGCGATAGCTTCATCGTGCCGGCCCATGGTCATTAAATATTCGGCATACCAGTGGTTTGCCGTGGGGTAAGCTGGGGCGAGTTCCAGGCTGCGGATAAATTCTTTTTCCGCTTCGTTCCATTTCCAATCGTGCAGCCACAACACGGCGGCCAACGATGTGTGGCTTTCGGGGAGATCGGGATCGAGTCGTATGGCAGTCAGTGCCGCCACCCGGGCTTGAGGGAATGCTTCCTTTGGGGTGAGATAACTGTTCCACCCAAGAAGCACAAAGGAGTCAGCCAGCCCGGCATAAGGAAGGGCGTAGGCAGGATCTTGCTCAATGGCTTGCCGGAAGTACTCGATGGCTTTGTAGAACCCTTCTTCAGTCCACCGGTTCCAGTGATGACGTCCCTTAAGGTAATGCCGGTAGGCCGCGGCATCCTCGGTGTGGTGTCTGGTCAGCTTCTTCCTTTCAGCAGCAGTAAATTGAGGCCGCAGTTTCTCTGATATCTCGTTGGATATCTCGTCTTGCACCGCAAAGATGTCGCCAGGCTTGCGATCATATTGTCTGCCCCAAAGTTGACAGCCTGTCGTCACGTCGACCAACTCCGCAGCGATGCGCAAAGATCCGCCACTTTGCATCATTCTTCCTGTCAACACGGCACGCACATTCAACTCGCGGCCGATGTCCAGAGGATCAATTCCTTTGCCCTTATACCGAAGCACTGTGCTCTGCGCCATCACTCGCAATTTCGGCACGCCTGCCAGAATGTTGATGAGACTGCCGGCGATGCCGTCACTGAGGTATTCGTGCTCAGGGTCACCACCGGCATTTTCAAATGGCAGGACCGCGAGCGAGTCGATGACCTTCGGAACTCGCTGCTTACGCTGGCCAGACGCATGTGTGCCAGACGTATGTGATCCAGACGTATGTGTCGATGAGGTATGAGCTTTCGATGAGCCCGTGGAAGATTTGCCGGACGCTGATTTACTGGCACCCGATTTGCCGGTAGCCGATTTGCTGGTACCCGATTCACCCATAAGCGACGGGTGACTTGTGGTGGGCAGCAAGAATGATTCTATTTCTCCAGTCGCACTTCTCACTCCGGACTCGATGTCACGTTTCACTCGTTGGAGATCCGCTCGCATGTCGGCCGCATGTTGATAACGCAGATCGCAGTCCTTCTCCAGGGCTCTTTGGATCACTTCTTGAAGGGCGGGCGGAACATCGGGATTAAGTCGAATAGGAGCCACCGGATCACGGTTGAGAATCGCTTCCATGACGAGACCCGAGCTGGTTCCCTGGAACGGCAGCCTCCCTGTTGTCATTTCGTAAAGAACAATACCGAAGGAAAACAAATCCGTGCGGCCGTCCAGCTCCTCTGCCCTTACTTGCTCAGGAGACATATAGGCGAGGGTTCCCAGAGTTGTCCCCGGACTGGTGAGGTGTTCTTCCGGAATATAGGACAGACCCTGTGTCTGCGGCCCGGTAATCGGTTTTGCGGGCATTGCCGGAACCATGGTCTTTGCCAGCCCGAAGTCGAGGATCTTTGCGTGCCCTCGTGCCGTGATAAAGATGTTGGCAGGTTTCACGTCACGGTGAACAATGCTTTCACTGTGGGCAGCATCGAGCGCATCGGCTACCTCAATGGCGATTGAGACAATACGCCGGGTATCCACGGCTCCTGTGGATATTACCTGCTTCAGCGTTGCGCCATTGAGGTACTCCATAGCGATAAACGCACAGCCCTGGTGGTTCCCAATTTCGTAGATCGTGCAGATATTGGGGTGATTGAGCGTAGATGCGTCCCGTGCTTCCCGGTGAAAACGCTCCAGCGCCTGTGGGTCCTGAGCTGCGCTTTCAGGAAGGAATTTGAGGGCGACAAAGCGGCCAAGCTCATTGTCACGGGCCTTATAGACCACACCCATGCCACCGCTTCCGAGTTCCTCCAGAAGATAGTAGCGTGAGATGGTTTGGCCGGTGGCGGCGTGAACGTCAGGCACACTTGATGCTAGGGCAGGAGCGAATTAAAGCAATACTGGCAGTAGTGTCAGTTGCCCGGATTCTTTGCGCCGCTTCGCTGACGAAATAGAGGACTGCCGCAAGCTCGCGCACTTCGACAGTCCTCAACCGGAGAACGTGTTTCTCTAAAGCGATTTATCTTCTTAAACAACTATCTTTCAAGTCAATTAAGCCTTACGCCAGGCTGCTTTGCATCTGTTAGTTGTGCCAGCTAAGCCACGCGAGCCGCCAGCCTCTCCGAGAAGCAACGTATGTGAAAGGATTTGTCACAACCTAAAATCGGGTGCGCCTGACGAAACAATGGAGGTCAGGCTTGCGACAGTCTCCCTTCCATCGAATTCTTCAATTGTCCTTCTGTATCGGCTTGACCTGTTCAGAAGAGCGACTTCCCGTGGAATATTTATGAAGTTGCTTTAGTTATGGTCTGTAAGGAGCAACACATGAATAAGATTTACTTTTGGCTAATGAATCCTCCAACCGACGGCCCGAAATCCACGCTGCTTTTGAGGCTGATGGCAGGAGGAGTGTTTTTCTGGGAAGGACTCTTGAAGTTTGTGTACGCGAACCAGGGAGTGGGCCGTTTCACAAAACTGGGGATCCCGTTTCCGCACTTGACGGCCACCCTCATCGGGGGCCTGGAGATTGGAGGTGGATTGCTATTGCTTACTGGTTTGACCACCAGGCTGATTGCGATCCCGTTTATCGCTGAGATGATTGTGGCGATCCTTTCCACCAAGATTTCGTTGTATCTGGGAACGTCCCCTCTGGCTCCGCCGCCGGTGCCTCCACAGGCAGGATTCTGGGCTGTGTTGCATGAGGTCCGCTCCGAATACGCGCAGCTGATGACGGTCATGTTTCTGCTAGTGAACGGGCCCGGCGAATGGTCACTGGATGCCATACTGCGTAAGTGGAAAAACCACAGCATTTCCGTATTCGTTCCTTTGGGTAAGGCGCGGGACTTGTCTGCTGCTGCCGGTCATTGAAAATGATCGATGGGCCTGGACCCTGGTTAGGTCCAGATTCCTTGAGGTGAAATTTTTAAGCGGTTGAAAAGGTGACGAGGATAACGAGACTCGAACTCGCCACCTCTTCCGTGGCAGGGGAAGAATACGAAAGCATTGCAAGAACATGGCCCCAGCCACGAGCGATGTCTTTGCTCATGACATAATCTCGAATTTAGCTGAGGTCGGATGACGCTAGCCGGTCCGCTTGCTGCCCGCTCGCCGGGGCATAGGTTTGGACTTCGTCTTCGTCTTCGGCTTCGGCTTCGTCTTCGGCTGCGGCTTGGTTTTGCTTTTGCTTTTGAGATTGAGCGCCACGGCAGCGCGGATGAGGTCGTTCAACGCCGCCTCATTAATCTTGTCGCCTTCGTGAATGTCAATGGCGCGCCTGACATTCCCCTCAAGGCTGGAGTTGAATAGACCTGAAGGGTCCTTTAACGCAGCGCCCCTGGCAAATGTCATCTTGATGACGTTCTTATATGTCTCTCCAGTGCAGACGATGCCGCCGTGGGAGAAAACGGGAGTCCCCGGCGATGTCGCCTTGGCCCACTTCCACTCTTCCGCGATCTCAGGGTCTGCCTGGTAAATGATTTCGCGCACTTTCGCCAGCGTCTTTCCGCGCCAGTCCCCAAGTTCCCTGATCTTTGCGTCGATCAATGCAGAAGCAGATTCCACCCCGGGCGTTTTCATGTGCACACCTCGATCTCGCAGCTAATTTTACTGCGTTCAGCGTAACCTGCAACATCAGCAAGCGAGAGCCAGGACTAACCACAAAGGACACGAAGGAACACAAAGGGATCGGATCGCCGAGATCGCAGTCATCGCGCGACAACGCCGTGATCGGAAGATCAATACCTTAGTCTTGCCTTTTAAATCAGCGTTTATTTGCGTAATCAGCGGTAAGGTCTTGATCTTCCTGTCAATAGCACGCCCATTATCGAATTCTGCTGCGTTTAGCTCTTCTGATCCGCGACCATCCGCGTTAATCCGCGGTAAGTTTTCTTGCTGTTGGCGATCACGTGCGATGGCGATGATGCGTCCAGGCAGTTACTTGGCGGGAACCAGCACCGGAGCGCCTTTGTCTTTTACAAAAAATACGACGAATTTAGCTGGTTTCGTTTTGCTTGCGTTCCGCCCAACCACGTGGACATCATCCAAGCCTTCGTAGAAGGTCTGGCCAGGTGTCAGAGTCGTTTCCTTTCCGCCTCTCACCTGCATCACGATCGAGCCTTCCAGCACATAAAGAAACGCATGGGCATTGTGGCGATGTATGGGGTCCGAACTGCCCGGCGGATATTCCACGATGATCATCAGGCCTTCTTTGCCAGGAAGGTTTGTCAGGTCTTTCGACATGAGCTCCGTTACTTTAGCTTCCTGTCCAGCCAGCGTGCCGGCCATGAGACATACCAGTGCCAAAACTATTTTTGTGAACGTCATAAACCAACCTTTCGCTTGACCGAGGTAATTTCAATGCGAGGCCGAATCAGGCAGACTCGGCCTCGATTGGAGTTGGGCTATCGAGTGGTCGCCTTTACGGCGGACTATGCAGCACTCGAAATTTGTGCTGACTGAGCCTGCCAGGTTTCGAAACGGGTCTGGCCGAGTCGCGCGTCTTTGCCGGGAACCAGCGTCTTCTCGCTAAGTTTCGCCCCAGAGTAAAGAGCTTTGGGGTCAGCGATGACTTCGCGGGGATCTTTCAGTGCGGCGAGGCGCCGCCGAACCAGTTCGTCCACGCGAAACTGTTCCGGGCCGGCAATTTCGACGATGCCATTGACCGGCTGACCTATTGCAATTCTTCCCACGGCAGCTTGCGACATCGTCGGCGGCCATCGGCTGGAAAAGCGCATGTGGCAAACGCACCTTGTTGCCATCGGTGGATATGTCGGCAAGGCCCTTGAGGAACTCGAAGAACTGCGTCGCCTGCACGATGGAGTAAGGGATGGAAGATTCTTCGATTAATTTCTCCTGCGCAATCTTAGCCCGGAAGTAACCGCTTTCGGCCAGCCGCTGTGTCCCCACGATTGATAACGCAACGTGATGTCTTACGCCTGCGGAAGCTTCATGGGTGAGGAGGTTACGCGTTGATGTTTGGAAGAACTTCAGTACTTCTGCGTCTTCCCACGAGGGAGAATTCGATACGTCAACCACCACCGATGCGCCTTTCAGTGCGTCGGCCAGTCCTTCGCCCGTGATAGTGTTGACCCCTGTATTGGGTGCTGCCGCCACCGCTTCGTCCCCGTGCTCACGAAGCTTGTTGACGAGTCTTGATCCAATGAGTCCAGTACCGCCGATCACTACGATTTTCATAATTGTCTCCTTGATTTTCGACCGACGCATTTCGCGCCGCTGAGATGTAAGTTGTCAACTCTTGCGCTTTGAAAATTATGTCGGCGCCTGCGATGGCATAGCCCCTCACGACCGTATAAAGAATGTTGACGAGCCACTGCAGGCCATAGAGGCGCCAGATATGAGTTGAGAAACGTTGTTCGTTTCTTTCATATACGAGTTGTGTTTTTGAGGAGAAGAAGGAGAGGGGGGTGGCGTGAATTTCCTGATAGAGTGGCGGATCCATAGACAACACTCAGAGCTGGTTTAGTTGTTCAATAGCGTGATGCAAGCACCGGGGGAACGCGTTTCCCCATCGGCACCGCTTCCTATGAATTTTTTGTCTCGATTTCCACAGCCACAACGAAAGGATGAGCACCTTGCATTGTTGGGAGACTGAAGTTGTAAGAAAGGCCGGACCACCTGCTTTTACCCCGCTTTAGCAGAATCTGCTTCTTCAATTACAGGCAGTTCATACGTAATAAAAATCGTATGCCGGAACAGGTCTGGGGCGGCGTGTACAAGCTCGAAAAGAACAGAATCCGCGCAGCGTTGGCATTTGGGGAACCGCTGTCCTCTGAGAATGACAACTTCATGGGGTAACCGATGCATAGAATGCACTACGCGGTAGATGCCCGTTTCCGGAGCAATTACCCCAGTTTCGTATATTTCCCCCGTGAACCCCATGGCCGCCTAACTGTTCGGAATTGGGGGTGACACCTATGGCTCCCCCAGACAGTGAGATGCTGAAATAGTGTCAATTACTGCCCCGACCTGCAAAAATTGTGCAAAAGTTAGTAAATGGCCCAATTTGTGGCCGTAGAGGGCCGGCAAGCAGGGGACGTGCCCGTTCGGAAGCGGTCCGATCTGTGACGATGCTCAATATCTACCCTCAGGCTTTCGACGCCGGAATCACTATCGCCGAGGTTCACAATCGCTGGGCCGATCTCTTAGAAATAAGTTGGCGAACAACATGGCCTTTCCACATCCACAATCCCGTAAGAACCATAATAGGAAGGAAGACAAACCGGGTTGCGGGAGCGTAGTCTGGCAGTTTTTCAAATGGACTATAAATATAGCCGAGTATGGGAATGCTTAAGGTGAGGTGTATCCAGCGAAAAATCGTGCGTTGCGTTGAACTATTCATGATCGTCTCCAAAAGCATGGTCGATGCTGGTTTGTAATCCCACGTTTGTGGCCCCACTTCGATTCACGGCTTGGTACCGAACTGCTTTGCGTACTCGGCGTGCAGCCGCTGCCAGCTAAACTTCATCGCGTCGCCGGCAACGATGCGACCGATGGGCGTTCCGCTGAGAAGGTGATCCAGAACATCGAAACAAATGTGCCACCCGGCAGCACCCATGGCGATGAAGCGGCGATCAATGTTGTGCCACAGCGTGAGGCGCGTGCCGTTGCCAAAGGCTTCCAGTTCCCAGCGGATATCATTGCCACCCCAGTTGTACTCAAGAACATTAGGAGCGTCGGCCCGCTTGACTGTTGTTTCGGAAACATTCGGCGTGGGCCTGCCGACCGTCGAGAGCTTCACCGTGCTTCCCGCCGTACCCAGGCTCGCATCGGCGTCAAAGGGAGCCCACTCACGCAAATGCTCCGGGTCAGTCAGCGCCTGCCAGACTTTTTTCGGCGAGTGGCGCAGCTCTCTTACCAGGACGAGAGTCCACTTCTCTTCATTGTCTTGTCCCCGGTCCTTTTGTATGTGCGCGCCGCTGGCCGGCCCCGGTGTGTACAGTTCGCGATCACTCATCTTCTTTTCCTCAGTGGGTTTCCTCAGGAGGTTTTCCTCAGCGGGTTTTCCTCAGCGTGAATAGTGTGCCAACTGGGTGAGCTGAACCAGGTTGCCGCAGGTGTCGTTCAGCATTGCAATGGTCGAACCGGTCACGTCGGTGGGTGGCATTGTAAACACGGCGCCGCGGGCCTTGATCCGCTCGTAGTCGCCCTTGACGTCGTCAGTGAAGAACATGACGGCGGGCTGGCCTTGTTGAAATATCGCCTGCTGATACGTTTTAGCTGCAGGGTTGTTGTTCAATGCCAGCTGTAGCTCAGTGCCGCCCGGCTCTTCAGGCGAAGCCACAGTCAGCCAACGATATGGGCCATTGCTGAAATCGGTCTTTTTGGCAAAGCCCAGTATCTCCGTATAGAAGCGCAGGGCCTTGTCCTGGTCATCCACGTATACGCTGGTCAATTTGATTTTCATTTCGTTTCTCCTTTCTCACGTTCGCGGTTTGGGCCGCCTTGTCTTTCTCCTTGTTTTCCGCTTCAGCGGCGCTGGTTCATCTTTATCTTTATCTTTATCCATGCGGTCGAGATGGCGTTCCAGAGCATCCAGGTGAGCGGACCAGAACCGGCGAAATGGAGCCAGCCAGGCATCGACCTCATGAAATGGTTCCGGCTTTAGCCGGTAGAGACGGCGCTGTGCGTCCACCGTGGAATCCACGAAGCCGGCGTCCCGCAGCACCCGCAGATGCTTGGACACGGCCGGCTGGGGCATACGAAGCTGGCGCTCGATCTCTCCCACCGACTGTTGTGACGCGACCAAAAGGCCCAGTATCGCACGGCGGTTGGGCTCGGCAATGATTTCGAACACAGATGCCATTTCTTTTATATACTCCACAAGGCATATACGTGTCAAGGCATATACAAAAAAAGTTTTAGAGGCGCGCGGAGTCGATCAGCGGCGCGAATGGAGAACAACTCGCACAGCCGAGGGCGGCTGTGCCACACGAGCATCGCCCGGGAATCGGAAAAGCGCCGCTTCGCCGTACATTACTCAAGATTGTAGGGATCCCTCGCTCAGCTCGGGATAAAGAAAAAGCTAGTGCGCGCCCATGCCCGGGCCGCCGCCCTTCTTTGGCTTCTTCATCAGGAAGATCAGAGGAATACAGGCAAGGAACATCACCGCCAGGATAAAGAACACATCGGTATACGCCAGCATGGACGCCTGCTGTGTGACCATGCCGTTGATGGCTGCGTAAGCCTGCTTTTGTGCCGTGACCTGGTCCATGCCCTGGGCCATAAAACCATGCATCATGTTTTGCATCATGTCACGGGTGATCTGGCTGTATTGAGTCACGTTGCGTCCCAGATCGTTGAGATGCTGCTGCATGTGGCGTGAGGTGAGCGTGGTCACACTGGCAATGCCGATACTGGCGCCGATATTGCGCATCAGGTTGAACAGGCTGGTGGCGTTGCCCATCTCCTCTTTGGGAATGGGATCATTGGTGATGGTGGTGAGCGGAACAAACAGCAGTCCCATGGACGCGCCCTGGAGAAGCTGCGGCCAGAAGATGTCCCAGTATCCGGCGTTCATGTTGAGGCGTGAGAGCGCATAGATGCTGTAGGCGGCGATTACCAATCCGGTCCCCAGCAACTTACGCGGCTCAATCTTTCCCATGAGAATGCCCACGATCGGCATAAAAAGAAATGATCCCAGTCCGCGCGGGAGCATGGCAAAGCCTGCCTGCAATGCCGGATAGCCCATCAGGGTTTGCAACCACAGCGGCAGCAGCACGGTACTGCCATAAAGCACAAATCCCATCACGGTCATCAGAAGAACGCCGGTGCTGTACGTTCGATTCTTGAATACGCTGAGATGGACCACGGGATGGGCGGTTGTCAGTTCGCGGAAAATGAAAATTCCCAGTCCCAGAACGCTGGCGATGAAGAGCCAGATGATGAAGCGCGAGCCAAACCAGTCATCTTCCTGGCCTTTATCCAGCAGGACCTGCAAAGAGCCAATGCCGATCGCCAAAAGTCCGATGCCCCAGTAATCAATGCCGCCTTCACCGCGCTTGATGTACGGCGGATCGTGAATGAACGCGAGCGCCATCAGCACGGCAGCCGCACCAACCGGAATATTGATGTAGAAGAGCCAGCGCCAGCTATAGCTGTCAGTGATCCAGCCGCCGAGCACGGGGCCAATCATGGGAGCCACCACAATGCCGAGCGCCCAGAATGCCATGGCCTTGCCGCGTTTTTCCGGAGGGAACGCCTCCATCATGATGGCCTGCGAAAGTGGTTGCAGACCGCCGCCGGTAGCGCCCTGAAGAACGCGAAACAGGATCAGCATGGGCAGGTTCGGGGCAATACCGCAGAGAAACGAAAACAGCGTGAACCCGCCAACGGACATCAGCAGAATATTGCGCCGCCCAAACTGGTTGGAGAGCCATCCGGTCAGCGGCAGCACAATGGCGTTGGACACCAGATACGAAGTGAGCACCCAGGTAGCTTCGTCCGTGCTGGCAGAAAGATCGCCGGCAATGTGCTGGAGCGAAACGTTTACCACGGTGGTGTCCAGCACCTCCATGAACGTGCCCAGCATGACGGAGACGGCAATCAGCCATGGATTTATTTCCAGCCGGCTGCCTGCTGTCGGATTGAACGTCTGCGTCGCCATTTTTCCGCGGGATCGTCCCTTATTTCGCGAAGACCACTGGCACAACGGACATGCCAGGTCGCAGGAGGTGATTCGGGTCCTGACCGGGATTGATGCGAATGCGTACCGGCATTCGCTGCACTACTTTTACGTAGTTGCCGGTCGCGTTTTCCGGCGGCAGCAGGCTGAAGCGCGCGCCGGTGGCTCCGGGCATGGATTCCACGGCGCCGTCAAACTTTTTCCCGTAGGCATCCACATCCACTTCCACGCGCTGCCCCGGACGCATCGCCCTCAGCTGCGTCTCCTTGAAGTTGGCAGTCACCCAGATGTCATCCAGGTTGACGATGGAGAACAAAGGCTGTCCTGCCTGCACCACCTGTCCGGGTTCCACGTTGCGTTTACTGAGAACGCCGGTGACTGGTGCATAGATCTTTGTGTATTGCAGATTGAGTTCCGCCTGCTCCAGAGCAGCCTTGTATTTCTGCACATCAGCAACCGCGGCGCCGGCGCGGGCGCGGGTAACTCTGATCTGATCTGGGACGGTATGGGCTGCGTCGGCCTGTGCGCGAGCTTGCGCAACACGACTCTCCGCGCTGGCTACGGCTGCATTGGCCGCGTCCAGTGTTGCTCTGGCAGAGGCCGCGGTGGCCACGGATGCGTCATATTGCTGGCGCGAAATTTCATCTTTCTGCACCAGTTGATCCATTCGCTTCAAATCTGCCGCAGCCCTGGTGTAGTTGGCCTGGGCTTCCTGAACACGGGCCTGCGCCATTTGTACATCACGATCGGCCGAGCGTACTCCTGCGTCCGCCGCCACTAACTGGCTGGAACTGGTGGTGGTGGTGAGTGGAATACCAACCTGCGCCGCGGTGGATCCGGCTTCCGCGTTGGCCAGATCGGCTTTGGCCCGCTCAACTGCAACCTGGTAATCCTTGGGATCAAGTTCCACCAGCAGCGTTCCGGCCTGCACGGTTTCATTGTCATCATGCAGTACGCGTATCGCGGTCCCGGTGATACGGGCGCTGATGGGATTGATGTGGCCGTCAACCTGTGCGTCATCAGTTGATTCACGCATCGAATAGTAGTGCCAAAGGAGCGCCACCACGGCAATCAGCAGCAGTGCAACCAGCAGGATCACCCACTTTGCTTTAGGATGCTTGCGGAAGAAACCAACATTCTTCTCCGGCGCTCTTTCCGTTGCCATGCTCCGGTCTTCGGGGCCGCCATCATTGTGATCCACGCGACGAGACTCTTTTACGTCCTCTTCTTCTTCGTAGGTCGGCGGGATTTTCGTCTGTTCAGCCACCTTTATTTTCCTCCCAGGAAAGCTCTGGTCCGTTCTTCCGCCACGCCCAGGGCGCGCGCCAGAGTCAATTTCGCAACGTTGTTTAGATATAGAGCCTGTATGTAAGATTCATTCGCTGTGGCCACGGCTTCCTGCGACTGCACCACGTCCAGTGTTCCGGCAACACCGGCAGCGAATCTGTCTTGCGACTGCTTGAGTTGTTCCGCCGCCAGACCAATGGATGACTGCGCAACGCTCACCTGCTCCGCGGACGTATTTACATCCAGCAGTGCGGACCGGACATCCACTTCAATTCGATTGCGCAGGTCTTCCAGCTGCAACCTGCTCTGACGAAGATCGGATTCAGCCTGGGCCACGTCGGCATGAGCGCGTCCGCCCTGAAAGATTGGAATGCGTACGCCGGCCGCGAACGTATAAGTATTTTCCAGACTGCTAAAATGATTACCCAGGACGCCGTAGTCGCCGTTGATCTGAACGGTGGGAAGCAATTCGCCCCTGGCCGCTTTCACGGCAAGTTCCAGCGCATGATTGCGCGCTTGCGCTGCCAGAAATTCCGGTCGCTGCTCATACGCCTGCTTCAAACCGCTTTCCACATCAATCGGCGGCGAGGAGCTATACGGAACCTGGTCCGATAGCTCAAATTTCTGCGCCACCGGCAAACCAATGATCCTGGCCATGGCCATTTTCTGCTGCTCATATTGGTCCTGTGCAGAGAGAACGCGTTGCTGCTGTGTCTGCATCTGGACTTGCGCGCGCAGTACGTCAATTCCCGCCGCCACGCCGGCATTTTTCTGGTCCTGCGTTTGCTTGAAAATTGTCTGCGCGGTTTGCAACTGCGTCTTCGAAGTCTGCAGTCGCGACGCTGCTGCCTGCGTCTGCAAATACTGGTTTCCTACCACCAGCACGACCAGCTCACGCGCATCGGCCATCGTGAACTTCGCGGCCTTTTCATTTTCCGCCGACTGGCGCATCCGGTTGAGCGCATTGAAATCCAGAACGGTTTGAGACAAAGCAGCCCGCGCATCCAGCACGTTGAACGGGCCTACTACCGGCGACGTCAACCCCGCGGGCAGCGGGATACCAAACGCCGCCAGATTGATCTGCTGGATCGAATCCGTGGCGCGGCCCGAAACATTCGGCAGCAGTGCGCTCAGATTGCGCCGATATTGCGCCCGCGCTGACTGCGTCTGTTCCTGCGAAAGCAGCAGGCCAAGATTGTGCCGTATCCCCCGATCAATAGCGTCGAGAATCGAGATCTTAAGGACATCAGGTGTAACTTTGTCGAGCCTCGCGCTGCCGCTGAATACACTCAAAGGAGGCGTCTGGAAGGTGGTTTGCGTCGCCGTTGAGCTGTTCTGGTCCGTACTACTGGGAGCAGAGTATGGGTTCTGTCCTGGAGCCTGAGCACTTACCGGTACTGCTGATAACGCTATTAAAAAGATAAAAAAGAACCATAAACCAGGGGCTGCCGGTGTGTTTTGTGATCACGACTTTCTCGTCGAATTCATGGCGTTTAGATGCTTGCATTCGTGGACCAAGGTCCATCCTATTCATAGGGATGGCTTTGTTTTCAGCTTGACGTTATCTGTCGGGTCAAAGCCGTCAGTTTTTGAGGAATTAACTGTTCGGTTAATTAGATTAACAGGCAGAGCGGAAAAGATGCAAATTACTTTCAGGCAATAAAAACGCCGGAGTTGAAACTCCGGCGCGGTAGATCATTAATTGATACCGATGAGGTCTCGGCTTGATGAGGTTTCGGCTTAGGGACGGCTTGGGCACTGCCGCGATGGGGTCGTCAGGATCGTTTCATCGGGGAAGCTATAAGCTCCATCAATGGCGTCCGACGGGCTCTTGCGAGAGAACCACTGCAGCAACGCTTCTGTCTGTGGGTGATAGGTGAAGCCGTTAATGGAAACCGGGAAGCCGGCGTTGGCGAACACTTCAACAGGATCACCCGTTTCCAGGTTGCTCTGGCAACTCGTGTTGGAACCCGGGAACAGCCAGCTGGGGGTGGCATTGTTGATGAATGGATCATTCGCCCACTCAGAGATCTCATGGCTCATAGCGACTACGTCTTGAAACGTGCCACCGAAGATGCCGGTGCCGGCCCAGCTTGCCCATGCAAACGTCTGCACTAACTGCTTGTTGGCTTGTACGCCCGCGTCAAATGCGGTGTGAAAACCTACGACGCAGCACGCGTTAATGTTGGCATTGGTGCCAAGGAATACTCGATTTGTCAGTGCGATAGGCAGTGCTGTAACGTCCAGATTTTCCAGCTGAATAATGGTATTGAGCTGCGAGATAAAGAAGCCTGTGTCGATAACCGCAAATAACTCATGGGTGCCGCTAGTCTGGAAAAGCTGCCCGATTCTTGTGTTTGCGGGAACTTCAATCTGCACTGGAGTCAGCATCTTTGGGTTGAGCAGGAGGGTGTGCCAGTCGTTGCCCTCTGTGCTGAAAAATTCCGCTCTCTGAACTGCATCGGCAAACTGAGTAAAGCCTGTTTCGTAACCGGCATTTTGGAAGTTCGGAGAATTCAGGATTGTAGGAAGAAGAGGCGCGACGTCAATGACAATGTTGTTTCCATTCGCGTCGACAAATCCGTCAAAGAATAATGAGATCGGAATGATCTGCGTTTTTACCTGAGTCGTGCCACCCGTTTCGGGGGATCTTCCTACCATGGTAAACGGAAATACTTTTCCGTTGAACGTAAATGAACTGCTGAAATTAGGGACTGAAACAACTCTTCCCTGCTTGGCCGCATTCTTGGAATCGGCTGACATCTTGTTGGCATTGGGAATGTCAAACTGCAACTGCGCGCCCTGCAATGCCGAATCATCTACGACGGTTGGTTGAATTGGAACTGTGATGGTTCCATCTGGCGCGACCTGGGCAAAGGACAGAAGAGAAGAGACAGCAAGGAACAGCAAGGAAACAGAAAGAACATGAGAGGTCTTCATTTATATCTCCTGGGGGGAAACCGGAGGGATCCCAAAAATGCTGGTCAGAGTAAAACCTTAGCCAGAGAACAATACTCCTACTCCGGCGAGAGTGCAATTCCGTGTTGATGTTTTTCGGATGAAAAGACAAACAATGGACTACTACTACCGTCGAGAGTAGTAGTCTGCGGAGTAAACGTTATTCCCAGTTCAAGTGCCTGTAAATGGAATCAGGAGCCTTGACTCAGATTCTCCAAGGGGATCACTTAGTACTACACCAGATAACTATTTAGATAGTTAACAGGGCCCACGAGGGCCCCTTGAATTTCTTGTCTCTATTTACTTTTCAATGTTTTGCCGACAGTAGTTAACTTCTAGCTAATGTTGCTCTAGTTATCATTGGACCGGTTATCTATGGACACGTCAGGGGTCCGAATGGAGTGGCTGAGTGCGGCAGGGCCTTGGTATTCGGATAGCTGAAGGCGCCGCCCAGAGCATCCGAAGTCGCTTTCTGGGTGAACCACTGGAAAAGAGCTTCCGTTTGCGGATGGAATATCTGGCCGCCGGTCTTGACGTTCACCACCGCATTGTTCAGCACTTCCACTGGATCGCCCGTTTCCAGATCGTCCTGGCAGGTGCCTGGCGAGTTGGGAAATTGCCATGCCGGAACCGCATTGTCGACGAACGGATCGTTAAAAGCCTCCGTGATCTCATGGCTCAAAGCTGTAACGTCATTGAAGCCCGATCCAAAGACACCGGGAGAAATCCAACTGGCGAAAGCAAACACCCAGCGTGATTCCTTCGGGGTGGCCCCATCCGTGAAGAAAGTATGAAAGCCAAGCGTGCAGCATGCTCCCGGACCGCCTGAGCTATCCAGCGAGAAAAGAAACGTATTGGGGAACAGAGCAATGTTCATTGCATCGGTCCGGAAATGGTTGGCATTAATTTCGTTTACTACTACGTTGAAGATCTGCTGATTGAAAAATGAGTCCAGCAAAAACACAACGGGCTGGCCGTTACTGCTGGTGCTGGTGAAGTATGTCCTGACCTGGGTCTTGACGCCATTCAGCGTCACGCTAACAAAACGCGGCACCCTGAGCGTAAGGTGATCAACCACGCCGTTGGGAGAAAGCTCGGTATGCCATGAAGGTTTCATGTAATGAAAGAATTCGGCGCGTTGCACGGCATCAGTAAACTGGATTCCACTGCCGCTGGTATAGTTTGCATCCTGGAAGTCAGGCGATCTGAGGGTGGGCCCGACAAAGGGCAATACTGAAACGGTGGTAGTGGTCACCAGGTCCGCATTTTGCAGTTTCAGCGTTATAGTAACGATGCGCGTCGGAACCCTGGTAGTTCCGCCCAGTGCGGGGTCATGGCCCATCATGGTGAATGGCCAGGTTTTCCCGCGAGCAAAAAATGAACCTTGAAAGTTCGGAACCGAGATTACATTGGCGAGCCCATGCGGAAATACCTGCGCGCCTGCCACCGCTCCCATGGAAAGCCCGGGATGGCTGAGAAAGTCAGGTTGCGCATGGATCGAGAGCGGAGCCACGCGCTCATAGCGGGGCGTGATGGGTGAAGTAAACGGCGCGTCCTGGACGCGGGCAAAATCAGTTTGTGTCTGGGCGCCGGCGCCCACGATCATTGACAACACCAGCAACGTTCCTGCAGCAAAGCAATTTATTTTCGTACGCACAGATATAACTCCCTGGGATGCCCGCTTCCACAGCGGATAAAGCATGTACTCTCCACACTACGCTATTCCGTGCTCATCCAACTTCAGAGTCATGGGAGAATTTTGATGTAGGCTGCTTGTGTTAAGGTGAGCAGAGAGGCTGTTCAGTAGCCTCATGATTGCATCCAAATTCATGCCAATGGAAAGCGAAGCAGCTCAGGAACCACCTCGTACATTTAAATGGCCGGAATCCCTCCGCGCCCTGCGACATCGGAATTATCAGCTCTTCTTTATCGGCCAACTCATTTCCCTCATCGGCACGTGGATGGACCAGGTTGCTGAGTCCTGGCTGGTTTATCGTCTTACCGGGTCAGCTCTTCTTCTGGGCACAGTGGCTTTCGCCGGCCAGATTCCCGTGTTCCTGCTGGCGCCATTGGGCGGCACCATTGCCGATCGCTACAACCGGCGCAACATTCTGGTGATTACCCAGTCCTGCCAGATGGTTATCGCTCTGGCATTGGCGGCGCTCACGCTCACGCATATCGTCACGGTATGGCAAATCATCCTGTTGGCAACCGCCGGCGGAATCGTGAGCGCCTTTGACATTCCCGCCCGCCAGGCTTTTGTAGTAGACATGGTGTCACGCCAGCATCTGATCAATGCCATCGCTTTAAACTCTTCCATGTTCAATGGCGCTCGCGTGATTGGACCGGCAGCGGCTGGAATCGTGGTTGCCGCCATTGGTGAAGGCTGGTGCTTTTTCGCCAACGGCATCAGCTTCATCGCCGTGATTGTGTGTCTGCTGATCATGACGATTGATCGTCCCCGCACTGACCTTCAGGGCTCGCCGCTTCAGAACGTGATCGAAGGTTTCAGATTTGTGGGAGGCACCGGGCCCATACGCGCGCTCATGCTGCTGCTTGGGCTGGTGAGCTTCACCGCCATGCCTTACGCCGTGCTGATGCCGGTGTTTGCCGACAAGATACTCCACGGAGGTCCTACAGCCCTGGGAATTCTGATGGGCTGTTCCGGCGTTGGCGCCTTGTGTGGCGCTGTTACGCTGGCCATGCGCAAAACCATCAAGGGTTTGGGCCGCTGGATTGCCGTGGCATGCTCAAGCTTTGGTGTCGCCTTGATTCTCTTTTCCTTTTCGCGAACTCTATGGCTCTCTGCTGTTCTGCTGATACCTGTCGGCTTCTTTGTCATGATCCAGATGGCATCGTCGAATACGCTCATTCAAAGCATGGTCCCTGACCAGCTCCGCGGACGCGTGATGGCTGTCTATTCCATGATGTTTATGGGAATGGCGCCGTTTGGGGCCTTGACCGCCGGAAGTATCGCTCATAACATCGGCGCACCATGGACGGTTGCGATCGGCGGAATCATCTCTGTGATCGGCGGCATCTTCTTTGGCCTCCGCTGGCCGCTGTTGCGGTCTACTGCTCGCGAGTTGATTGTGGCCCAGCAAATGACAGGTGGCGCACCTGCCCAGGAGACAACCTCAGAGATAATCGTCAAAACCAGTTGATGTGATTCGGCAGCTGGCCAGACTCCCTATATGTCGGACGGTGACGATACGTGCTCGTGCACAATCCTGATGCTGCCATCCTCATATCGCATAAAGACATGGGTCACTCGGGCATTTTCCAGGTGTTCTTCCAACTCCCGGTGGCCGGATGCATACATCTTTGATACCTGCTCGGCATGCATTTTCAGGATGTAGCCGGCCACAGCGCAGTTCGGCCCCAGCATTTCCACGTCAATGTTACTGACGTCAACCTGCATCCTTGTGCTGCTGGCCATATATTCGCGCTGGCGACGCAACACGATCAGCCGCGCCGGCTCAGCACGCTTACTGGCGGTCCCGAACACCAACGCTATGTCCGCATAAAAGCTTTGCCATAGCTCCGACTTTTTCGCCGCAAAAGATTGCCAGAAGGCACGAATCGTGGACTCAACTTCGATTTCGCTGAGGTTCTTGGATAAATTCACTGGGCACATATTACAAGCAAATGTACCGTAGAGCTGTCCGCTACACAACGCCTAAGCTTTTGTCTGTGCCGCCTTCTTCAATAACGCGATTTGCCCCGCATGATAAAGAGCATGTTGCGTCATGCCATGGAACAGATGGTAGAAATCGTACGACCGTCCGGGCACTGTATCTTCCAGACGTGCCGGATCGAATTTCTCGATTGCTGAGGCCAACTTTTCATTGGTGGCGAAGACGCTCTTCTTCGCGGCCGCGAACGCGGACTCGTCGGCTGCATTCACTTTGGGAAAGTTCTGCTCATCAGGCATCGGGTTGGGCATGGCCGTCCCGCTGATTGCGCCAATCGCTACGTGCTCCCAGGCTTCGATGTGGAGCAGCAATTCCCAAATGGAATGTGCGGACGCAATCGGATGCGCAACGGCTTGCGCCGCACTCAACCCCGCGAGCAGTTCGTTTACCGCAGGTCCATGCCACGCGTTTCCTTCAAACGCGCGACGAAGCTGATCAGCCATTCGTGAACATTCATTTTTCATACGCACAATGATAAAGCAGATTCCTCACTGCGTTTTTGATGACAATGGATGGTGTTGTCGCTTGGCAAGGCGTCTTGCTTGCATGGCTTTTACGGCGCATTCGCCTGGTACCACAACATAAAATAACTTCATGCTGAGTCTCGACCAGATCAAAACTATCCTGAAACTTGAACCTCATCCCAAAGAGGGCGGCTTCTTCGCCGAAACCTACCGCTGCGCCATGGAAGTGACCACGGAGAACGGCCAGCGCTCTTTGCACACCGCCATCTACTATTTGCTGACTCCGGAGAGCTTCTCTGAGATGCATCGACTGCCGGGCGATGAGATGTTTCACTTCTATCTCGGCGACCCCGTGGAAACGCTTCAGCTTCATCCCAACGGGACCAGTGACATCGTTATACTCGGCCAAGACATCGCGCATGGCATGAAGTTGCAGCACGTAGTTTCTGGAGGCGTCTGGCAGGGATCGCGTCTCAAACCGGGCGGGCGATACGCACTTCTCGGAACCACCATGTCACCCGGCTTCGCCTATGAAGATTACGTTTCCGGGGAAGCTGCTGCTTTGATCTCCCAATGGCCGGAACGTGCGGCTATGATTCGCGAATTGAGCCGGCTTTAATCGCAAGCGTTAATCGCAAAACCAGAAAAAACCCTGCTCACTGGCGCAAGCAGGGTCTGATGTTGATGTACTCAGGCTTTAGGCGATCACGTATTTGCCCGCATCCAGCACCCGGTTCGCAATCTGCTGCGTTAAGGCGATGGTGTTGAAAGGTTCATATTTGAACAGCCTGCGGAGAATGACGAGTTGCGTGCGCATCATGTCGCCTTCAGCAATAGCCGCCAGCACCTTCTTTCCTGCTGACTCAATCTTGTCCATGGAGCGGACAAGAGCTACCTGCGTCATGGCAATTGCATGCTGAGATTTCGCTTCACCATTACGCTCAATCAATTTCTGCGTGCGCAGCACCACTGAGTCCATGGCAAAGGTTTCAATCACCATATCTGCAATCGTGCCCAGAATCTCCTGCTGATCGGCAATGGCAGTCATGTATTTCTGCGCCGCCGAGCCGGCCAGCATCAGCGTGGCTTTCTTGGCGTTGGCTACCATCTGCCGCTCCGCTGAGAGATGACCTTCCGGCGCATCAGGGCTGGAGCCGCTCATGATTTCATCCATCAGCTTCTTGATGGCCGGCATGAGTGCAAGCTGGCCGCTCATGGCCCGCTTCAGCAGCCATCCGGTGATGATCATGCGATTGATTTCGTTGGTGCCTTCAAAGATGCGATTCACACGCGAGTCGCGATACGCCCGCTCAGCCGGATACTCTTCCACAAATCCATAGCCGCCATAGACCTGGACCGTTTCGTCAACCACGTAATCAAGCAACTCCGATCCGTAGACTTTCAGGATGGAGCATTCCACCGCGTACTCTTCAATTCCCTTGGCGGTCTGCTTGTAAACGTCAGGCGCGTTCTTGTCGATCTCTGACATGGCGGCATCAATCATGCCCACCGTACGGTAGGACATCGACTCGCCCGTATAGATGAAGGCAGCCATGTTGGCGAGCTTTTCCTTGATCAGTCCGAACTCGGCCAGGCTCTTGCCAAAGGCCTTGCGCTGTTTGGAGTAGCCAATGGAGTTGTTCAGAGCGTTGCGCGATCCGCCAACAACGCCGGCGCCCAGCTTGTAGCGGCCGATGTTCAGCGTGTTGAAGGCGATCACAGCTCCCTTGCCGATTTCACCCAGCAGATTTTCTTTGGGAATGCGGCAGTCATTCAGAATGATGGGCGTGGTGGAAGATCCACGAATGCCCATCTTCTTCTCTTCCGCGCCTGACTGGAAGCCGGGCGAACTGCGCTCCACGATAAACGCCGAGAACTTTTCGCCATCCACCTTGGCAAAGATGATGTAGACATCGGCAAAGCCGCCGTTGGTGATCCACATTTTCTCGCCGTTCAGGATCCACTCTTTACCGTCAGGAGAAAGCACGGCCTTGGTGCGAGGATTCATGGCATCCGATGCCGAAGTTGACTCCGACAACGCGTAGGCGGCCACCCACTCGCCCGACGCCAGCTTGGGCAGATATTTCTTCTTCTGGTCAGGCGTGCCGAAATAAACAATGGGCAACGTGCCGATGCCGACATGCCCGCCAAAGGCCACGCTGAAACTGCCATTCACGGAAAGATGCTCAGCAATGATGGCCGACGCAATCTTGTCCATGTCTGATCCGCCGTAAGCTTCCGGAATGTCCACGTTGCCAATACCGATCTCGCAGGCTTTGCGGATCAGAGCCCGTGTAACGGCAAACTCTTTGTGCTCAATCTTCTCCACGTTGGGCAGGACTTCATTCCTGGCAAATTCCTGCGTTGTCTGCGCAATCTGCTGGTGCTCTTCGCTCAGGTCTTCCAAGGTGAACACCTGCGCGGTGGTGTGCTCTTCAATCAAAAAGCTTCCGCCGGCGAGCCTGGTTTTGTTTGGGACTGTTGCTGTTGCCATGAAATCTTCTCTCCTGTTTTTTAACCACAGAGGGCACAGAGGAACACAGAGAAAAACTAGTTCCAGTCTGTTCCTTCTACGAATCTCTTGATTCCGTCCCGCAAATGCCGGACATGAAAATTAATCATTAACCCAACATTCTTCTTGCTTAACCGCAGATACGAAATAATTTGCGCCTCATGCACTGGCGCCAATTTCTCAACACACTTCAATTCAACAATCACCAGATCATTGACCAGAATATCGATTCGGTAACCCAGATCTATCCGCACACCTTCGTATAGTACCGGCAGCTCAACTTGCGTTTTCACATCAAATCCACTCTTGCGAAGTTCATACGCAAGACAGGCTTCATAGGCGCTTTCCAAAAGGCCCGGACCAAGCGCAGAGTGTACTTTCATCGCTGCCCCGATGATGGCCGCGGTAATTACATTGATCCGCTCTTCCTCGGTGTTCCTCTGTGCCCTCTGTGGTGAAGAACTCATTGCACGTTCTCAATAATCCCCGCCGCTCCCATCCCGCCGCCAATGCACATGGTCACAATGCCGTATTTGCCGTTCGTCCGCTTCAATTCGCGGATGATCGTCGCCGTCAGCTTCGCGCCCGTGCAGCCCAGCGGATGCCCCAGGGCCACTGCGCCGCCGTTCGGGTTGATCTTGTTGATATCCAGCCCGGCTTCCTTGATTACTGACAGCGCCTGCGCGGCGAATGCTTCGTTCAACTCGAACACGGAAATGTCTTCCAGCTTCAGGCCCGCCATCTTCAATACTTTTGGAATCGCATACACCGGTCCCAGGCCCATCTCTTCCGGCTTATAGCCCGCCGTGGCAAAAGCCACAAAACGAGCCAAAGGTTTGATGCCGAGCTGCTTCGCTTTGTCAGCTGACATCAGCACACTTGCCGCCGCGCCATCCGATGTTTGTGACGAGTTTCCCGCCGTCACCGTTCCCCTGGCATGGAAAGCCGGCCGCAAGGAGGCCAGAGCTTCCAGCGTGGTGTCGGCACGCGGGCCTTCATCGACCTTGAAGGTGATGTCCATCCGCTTGGGCTTCGATCCGTTGGGAGTGGTAAAACTCACAGGAACCGGAACGATCTCGTCTTCGAATTTACCGGCCTGGATCGCCGCCAACGCCTTCTTGTGGCTGTTCAACGAAAACTCATCCGCCTGCTCGCGCGTGATGCCAAAACGTTTGGCCAGACGTTCGGCGGTCAGTCCCATGGAGAGGTACGCATCCGGATAGTTGCCAACCAGCCACGGATTTGCGGAAACCTTGTGGCCGCCCATGGGGATCATTGACATGGATTCAACGCCGCCGCCAATCGCGATCTCCGCGCGACCAGCCATGATGGAATCTGCGGCAAGTGAAATAGCCTGCAAGCCGGAAGAGCAGAAGCGATTGATGGTCATCGCGGAAACTTCCACCGGCAACCCGGCGCGCAATGACGCAATGCGAGCGACGTTCATTCCCTGTTCGGCTTCCGGAGTCGCACAGCCGATGATGACGTCTTCAATCTCTTTGGGATCGATCTGCGGCACGCGCTCCAGCGCACCCTTGATCGCGGTGGCTGCCATGTCGTCCGGCCGCGTCACACGCAGCGATCCTTTACCTGATTTGCCAACCGCCGTACGTACTGAACTTACGATGACTACTTCTTTGGTCATAATTTTGCTCCTAGCCTCTGCGGCTAGCTTGCCTTCACAGGCTTTTATTCCGCCCCTTGCGGGGCTCACTTCTTTCTTACATTTACCCAGCGCTTACGCGCTGGGCTACATAATTTCGCGCCTGCGGCGCTGAACCATTTGCGAAACACCGCGTTGCGTGCTTGGCTGCAGCCAGAAGCTAGCAGCTCGCAACTTTAGTTGCGCAACGGCTTCCCTGTCTTCAGCGTGAACTGGATCCTCTCCTGCGTTTTCTTCTCGCCGCAGAGAGATTTAAATCCTTCGCGCTCCAGATCCAGGATGTACTGCTCACTCACTGGCATTCCCGGCGAGACATTTCCGCCGCAGATAACCTCCGCCACCTTGGTTGCGACCTTCACATCATGGTCACTGATGTACTCCGCCTGTTTCATTAGATGTATGCCGAGCTTTAAAGTCGCGAGCACGTTCTCACCCGGCGCGGGTATGTCCATTCTTGGCACCGGCGCAATGTATCCGGCTTTCGCCAGCTCCAGCGCCTTCTCTTTGGCGTCACTCAAGATGCGTTCACGGTTCATGCTGATGGTGTCGCCAGGCGAGAGGAAGCCAAGCGTGCGCGCCTCGTAGGCAGAGGTCGAAACTTTGGCGGTCGCAATGGTCTCAAAGATGCGCTTCATACCTTCCATCATCTCTACCGATTCGCCGCGACCATCGGGACGGATCGCCCGCGCATTGTCGATCGCACGCAGCAGCATCTCTTTGCAGCCACCGCCACCCGGCAACAGCCCGACACCAACTTCCACCAGTCCCATGTAGAGTTCTGAATGCGGCTGGCGTGCGGCGGAATGAAGGTTGATTTCGCAGCCGCCGCCCAGACACATGCCGAAAGAGGCTGTGACCACCGGGCGCGAGCAGAACTTGATGGCCTGAGTCATCCCCTGGAATTGCTTGATGGCCAGGTCAACTTCATCCCACTCTTCTTCCTGCACGGCCAGCATCAGCATCATCAAATTTGCGCCGACGGAAAAGTTTGCCGAGTCGCCGCTGATCACAAACGCTTCAAACTGGTCGCCGATGCCGCCTGTCTTGAGCGACTGCGTGACCATGGAAACAATGTCGCCGCCCAGGGCATTCATCTTGGAATGAAATTCAATGCAGCCCACGCCATCGCCCAGATCAATCAGTGACGCGCCGGCGTTCTTCTTCACTACGCCGTTTGATTTCTTTGCGACTGAGACCGACCACACGCCTTCAGCCACCTGCACCGGTTGATATTTCCCAGTGCGCAGATCAAAGTACGCACGGCCTGAGGGAGCCTTGGGATCGTCGATGTACCAGCTCTTTCCGCCGGCAGCCAGCAGCTTTTCCACATTGGCGGAAACCGGCTTGCCTTCACTCTTCATCCTGGCGACGGTGGCTTCCACTCCTGCCAGGTCCCATACTTCGAACGGCCCGATCTCCCAGTTAAAGCCCATGCGCATGGCCTGGTCGATCTCGACCACAGAATCGGCAATCTCAGGAATCCGATTGGCGGAGTAATTCCACATCTCGGAGAGAGTGGTCCAGATGAATTTCACGGCCTTGTCATTGGGATTGCCGGCGAGAATGGTACGGAGACGTTCGCCCATGTCTTCAATATTTTTGGCCATCTCCAGCGCCGGGAACTTGGCCTTTTGCGCCGGACGATACTCCAGCGTTTTCCAGTCAATGACCTGGCGCTCTTCACCCTGCGGGCCCTTCACCTTTTTATAAAAGCCGCCCTTAGTCTTATCGCCCAATAGCTTGCGCTCGATCATCTTGTCGAAGAAGCCGGGCAGCTTCAGGTCTGAGCGTTCGTCCTGCACGTTCTTGCTGAAGTTCTTCACCACGCTGGCAAGCACATCCAGGCCAACCAGATCGATGGTCCGGAACGTAGGGTTCCTGGTCCAGCCACCGCTTGAGGTCAGCGCGTCCACTTCTTCAATGGTGAGGTCCATCTCCTGCATCACGCGGAAGACGTTCAGATCCGGCATAGGTGCCAATTCGATTGCCGATAAAGTTGGGCGTGTCCTTGGCAGTGACAATTCCCTTTCCCATCCGGACGTCACCGAAATATGAGACGGCGGCGATGGCAGCGGGGTCGGCTTCCGGAGTCGGAATGATTTCCAGCAGGCGCATATAGCGGGGAGGATTGAAGAAGTGTGTGCCGAACCAATGCCTGCGGAAATCGTCAGTGAAGCCTTCGGCGATGCTGGCCACCGGCAATCCGCTGGTGTTGGTGGTGACAATGCTTCCTGGTTTGCGGACGGCCTCAACCTTTTTCAGCAGAGACCGTTTGATCTCCAGATTCTCGGCAACGGCCTCAATGATCCAGTCCGCGTCGGCCAGCAACTTCATGTCGTCATCAAAGTTGCCTGTCTTCACCAGACGGTCCAGACCCTTTTCGAAGAACGCGGCCGGCTTCGACTTGATGGCCGCGTCCAATCCCGCGCTTACGATCTTGTTGCGGGCAGCTTTGTCCGTGCTCTGAGCAGCGTCAGGGGGGACAATATCCAGCAGAACGCACGGGATGCCGGCGTTGGCAAAGTGGGCTGCAATGCGCGCGCCCATGGTACCTGCACCCAGCACGGCAACTTTGTTGATCCGCTGGTGCGGACCTTTGCCGGCTGAGCCATTTGCCTGAGCTTGTGATTTCAATGAATTAGCCTGGATCGGATCAGAAACTGCGGAATGACTCATGAGAGCGACTCCTGAACTTGGTGTGGCAAGGAGAGAAGATGATTTACTGGTTGAAAACGTAAAGAATGATAACAGCTTTCAGGAAGCAGTCCGGCGATGCTCGTCGGCAATGGCAATAAACGCTCCGGGCAGAACGGCTGGATATGGAACTTGCACTTGGGCAAAAACAGGGCAAACACGTCCAGACACACATAAGGCGTCGGGGAAATAATAATGAATGAACGTTCATTCAGTCAAGCCGAGGTTCGGATTTCTGGTTACTTCCGTATACCGAGGGAGAACAGCAGATTCCTCGCTTCGCTTCGGAATGACAAGGGGTGGAATTCGGGAGCTGGATGTCAAAAAGGGTAAGGCTAAGGAATGACAAAACGTAGGGCTGGTGAAGTGAAGGGGCAAGGTGACGTTTACAGCTTCTCCAAGTGCTTCTCCACGTAGACCAGCGCCTTCTGGGCTACCTGCTTTTCCCCGCTATAGCTGAGGCTGGCGGCGGCTTCTTCCAGCGGCATCCACCATGCCCGCCGGACCTCATGCTGCATGTTCGGTTTGATGTCACCGATGCGACCCGACTGATATTTCATGAGGAAAAAGCTTACGATCTTGAAGATCTTCGCGTTATCTGACCATTTCCGCGAATAGACATATTTGATATCTGCGATTTTGGTCAGCGGCTCAACCTTGAGTCCGGTTTCTTCCATCACTTCGCGAATCGCAGCCTCCTGCGGCTGTTCGCCGGGATCGATATTTCCTTTGGGCAGGGCGATGGTGTTTTTGCGGTCGTCGGGTTCGCCATCACGGCCCGGCTCAATCACCGCTACCCACCAGCGGTTTTCCATATGGCGCAACACAAGCGCGCCGGCTGAGAACTCACGCAACATGCGTCTGCGGCCTCCGCATTGCCGTTGTGCCTCTTTCGGCGTGTGGCCGGCCAAGCTGACACACGCACCCATAAGGCAATGAATTGAACGGGGTTACTAACGTTACTGGATGGAACCATGGTTTGAGAGAAATATATAAGGAACTAAAGCTGCTCTGCATCGTTTAATTTACTTGCCCGCATCTTACATTGTGGTGCAGCATCTCAGGATGCAGGCGGGCCGCAGCTACCGTTTTTTATGGTAGCAGGTCAGGAGTCACGGTGAAGAATCCGCTGGATAAGATTGTTCGCTCGGTACAGGCCTTTGGTCGCGAACTGAAACGACAGACGGGAACCGAACCCCCCGCTCCGCAACCGCAGATGCCTCGCATTGGTCTCGCCCTGGGCGGAGGCTTTGCCCGCGGCCTGGCCCACGTGGGCATTCTCAAGGTCCTGGAAGAAGAAGGCATTCCGGTGGACCTTATCGCGGGTACCAGCGTTGGCTCGGTGATCGCTGCTGCCTACGCTAGTGGCATTTCGGCCAGAGAACTGGGAGAGATCGCCGCACTGGTTCGCTTCAAGGATTTCTCCCGCTGGTCTTTCTCCCGCTTCGGCCTCTTCAGCAATGACAAGATGGCAATCTTTCTCCGCAAGATGCTGCGTGTGAAAACCTTTGAAGAGCTCCGCATTCCATTGGCCGTCGCCGCCACCGACATCATTACCGGTGAAGCTGCTGTTTTTACCAGCGGTGATCTCATTGACCCGGTTCGCGCCAGTTGCGCCTATCCTGGAATGTTCCAGCCGGTACAGATCGGCGATCGTGTTCTGGTCGACGGGCTCCTGGCTCATGCCGTGCCGGCCATGCCTTTACGTGAGATGGGCGCGGAACGCGTGATCTCGGTTCATCTGGCAGCGCATTGGGTCAAACCGCGCGGACCACGCCATGTGTTTGATGTGATTGGCCAATGCTTCTCCATCGCCCAGGACAGGATGTGCGGACCCTGGCGCGCCGCCTCTGACCTGGTGCTTGAACCGGAGATCGGCGAATTCGGCTATGACGACTTTGTGCGCGCGCCCGAATTGATGAAAGCCGGGGAAATTGCTGCCCGCGCCGCACTGCCTCAAATTCGAAGCTGGATGCCCTCCATTCCCTCGCCGGCGCCGATCGCTGCCCCTGCGCCGGTCACCTCTGTTCCAGCCGTCGTTAAATAAGTACCCAAAGTAAGCACCCAGCCAGCCTATAGCAGCGAGAAATGCAACCGGGCCAGCCGGTCTCCCTGGGGCGATATCACTTCCAGAACAAAGCGCTCAGTCACTGGCTCATCAGCGGGAAGATCAAAGTTCACGCGATAAATTCGCTCATCATAGGGAATATCTGCCGGAACGCCGATCATGGAACTGGAATCCGGTTCAATCACCCGCATGTGCAGTCCGTCATAGGCCTTCAGTCTGAATTTGAGCTTAACCAGTATCTGGGATGGTTCATCGTTCGTCTGAAGAACACTGCCTGGCTCTTCCAGCAGGGTTTTGCGCAGCGAAGCAGTCACGCGAAAGCTGAAATGGCGGGGAAAGCGTTTTAGCGGTTCGCCGTCTGCGCTCACCACCTTGGCTCGTAATCCCTGGTCCACCTGCTGGGCTCCGGCAATCTCCGGACATTCCGCCAGCCCCAGAACCGTCACAATGGCTCCGGACGGCTTCAATAAAATAACTTCCGTGCCCGCTGGAGTGGCTGCGCGGAGAGTTGAAATGTCTCTCTGTGCGATCGCAATGGCTGCTACTGCGATCACAAACAGCGGCAACCATTTGCAAGTCTTGAACCATATCGAACCGACGGCGTTCATGGTGTGTTCCTGGCGCTGCCTTGCTTTATCGGAGGAAGGGTTTGCGTGGGCAGCGGCGGCATCGTACTTTAGTGGATGCCATTAGTTGAGAAAGGTGAAGCTGAAAAGAAGATGCCTCGATTGCTCTGCATTACCGCGCACCCTGACGATGAAGCCGGTGGGTTTGGCGGCTCTCTCCTGCATTACGCCAATCAAGGCGTGGAAACCTACGTGATATGTCTCACGCCCGGGCAAGCGGCTACGCATCGCGGCGGCGCCAGGTCTGACGAGGAGCTTTCCGCCATGCGTCGCCAGGAATTTGCCGCCGCCTGCAAGATGCTGAAGATCAAAGAGGGTACGGTGCTCAACTATCCTGACGGCAAACTCGACCAGCAAGACCTGTTTGCCGTGGTGGCGGACCTGACGCGCCGTGTGCGAGAGATTCGCCCGGACGTGGCGATGATGATGGGACCAGAGGGCGCCATCACAGCGCATCCTGACCATTCCATGGCGTCTGTCTTCGGCACGCTGGCTGTCAATTGGGCCAGCCGCAGCAACCGCTTTGTCGACCAGTTAAAGAACGGCCTTTCCCCTCATCAGACACAAAAGCTTTATTACGCCACTGCCGGCTTCACCATGCCTGACCGCCAACCCGTGGCTTTGCCGCCCGCAAACCTGGTACTCAAACTCACTGACGAGGAAATTGAAACCAAGATCGCGGCCTTCAAGTGCCACACCTCGCAGGCGCCGCTGTTTCCTTTTTTCGAAGCGACAATCCACAAACGGGGCAAGGCCGAGCAGTTTCACCTGATCGCCGCCGCTACTCCGCGCAAAATGGAGATTGAGACGGATATGTTTGCGGGGATCTGAAAGGAATGGTAATTTGTGATTTGTGATTGTGTGACTGCTGGTTGGCTCATCGTCTGGCTTTGCCAACGACTAAATACCAACAGGTAATTTGGTTCTTGTGTGACCGGCGGTTGGCCCATAGTCTGGTTTTGCCAACTACCAAATACCAAGAACCAAATACCGATTTCCGTTACTTCGCCAACGGCTTAATGATCTCGCCCAGCATGTCGGGCTTGGATTCATCGCGCACCAGATGAGCGTATTTTTCGCCATCGTGGTAAGGCACGTTGAACGTTTTGTAGAAGTCGCCGTTCAGGGTCATGAGTTCGATGTTCGAACCGGACTGCTTCCCCGCCCTGAGCGCCTCACGCAGAATGTCCGGATTGTATTTGCGTCCGTTGACCGCAGCTAGCATCGATCCCGGCGATATGCCGGCCTTCCACGCAGGGCTGCCGGCAATCACGTCCTGTATCCGGCCTTTGTCGTCCAGGGCCAGACCGACGGAGAAGCGCGCATCCACAAAGTTGCGGTCTTTCTCCATGGCTTTGGTGTACTCGCTTGGCTGATCGTCATACACCAGTTTCCAGCCTCCATTGGTGATGCCGCCCATGGGCGCGCCTGGTCCGTAAGTCTCCAGACGATCACGCAGGAATTTGGACCAGTTGTAAGGCGCTATCTGATTCAAGGCGGAAACCACATCGTCGAAAGTGTATGGGACCACTTCCGGTGGCGTGTTCTTGCCTCCGTGGAATAAACGGCAGAAGTCGTTCAGCGACTTTGCTCCATTGGTCTGCTGGCGAATCACCGTATCGGCTTCCAGCCAGATCATGAACCCTTCCGGATAGTAGTCAACACCGCGCCGCCAGCTTTCGAATTCCTGTGCCGCGCCATAGAGGATCTGCGCCGCATCCGCCGTGTCCTGCAACGGACGCCAGCTCCGCCCCAGCGTGTGGTCCAGCATGGCCGCCGTCTCCGCGGCTTCGTCCATGAACTCCTGTTTCGTCCAAAGGCCCGCGCGCGCAGTCAGTATGTACCCGATGTACTCCGTGAGCCCTTCATAAACCCAGAGCAGATCGCCCTTCATCGGCTCCTGGTAATTCGGCGTGGCCAGTCCAGCCGGACGGCGATATTTTCCATTCCAGGAATGCGTCATCTCATGCGGCAACAATCCCGCCTCAAGCATGCGCGGCGCATCTTCGATCATGGTGCGCTCGGCCACGCGATCATCGCTTGACTGATGATGCTCCAGCCCGAAGTGCGCCGTGTGGTCGCTCAGCGTGAGCAGGAAGTGATACTCGTTGTAATGGCGCGCACCAAATAACGCTCCGGTTTCATTGACCAGACGCTTATAGCCTTCCACGGACTCGGGTGGTACCTGCAAGGCGGCATCACTGTCTGACGCCATGTCGAGATAGTGCTGAATCGGCCCTTGCGGCGAAAGAGGAATGCGGCGAAAGTGCGCACTGGCCAGTACCGGCGAATCGATGAGCGTTGTCAGTGACACCGTCTTGAAGCTGGTCTGTCCATCACCTTCACTAGCCACCGGCAGGGCCGTTCCATAGTGCCATCCCGACGGCAGTTTCACCGCGGCCTGCACCTGCACGTCATCACTCTTGGTATTTTCCGGATACAGCAGCACCTGGTTCCAGCTCAACATCACAAGCTGCGTGGTTGAAGATGCGCCCGATGAAAATCCTTCCGGTGGAGCGGGCATCACCAGATCAAGTTTTACGTCCAGGGTGGTTGTGCCTTCGGGAACCGTGAGATGGAACGCATACATCTCCACCAGGTCGCGACGCCAGGTGAGCCGTTGCGCGCCGGCAAAAAACTCAAGCCCGGTCAGATCGACAATGGGCCCGGTAGGACCGTGCTCACCCGGAATCCACTTGGGAAAAACGACCGTGACAGGTCCGGGTTTGACTGCGATCTGCTCCTGCGCATGCAGAATTTTCTCCCCAGCATGCGTTGCATCCACAACCAGCTTAATGGGCTGCGAGGGCGCTACAGGCGCCGGTGTGGGGGCTTTCTTCTTCTGCGCGACGGCAGTCTGAGTGGCAAGTGATGTAAGTAAAACGATGCAAACAACGGTTCCGCGCAATTTCGCAAGAATGCTCATGGTCAGGACTGTGCTCCAGGATTGTGCTCAGAAAAAGCGGAACCAGCTTAAAGACTGCGGTTAGACAGCGCAAGTGAGAAGGAAGGCGTTTACTTTTTCTTCTTCGCTTTGGACGTTTTCGCGGGCTCGTCCTTTGTCGCACCGGTCACGCTCGCCAGAAGAGTGTCAAAGGCATCCTTGGCCGTCATCTCTTTCTTGCGGCTCTTGTTGCCGCGATATTTATGCTCACTGTTACAGGTGCGGCAGCGCGTCCTTAATACTTCTTCACCGACCAGGGAAACAATCGAGTGGTCAGTCGTCCGCTTGCAACTTGAACAATGATCGTCAATGTCATCACCGAGTCTCATTGGTGTACCCTCCCGCCGTCAGAGTCTTGTTTGAAGCATCGTCTTGTTTGAACCGTCGTCTTTTTTGAACCATCGACGGCGCTATCGCGTATGGTAAGACAAAGGCGTATATCCGGGAGAGGAAAATCGTGAGAAAAGGGTGTCTTGTGGTTAAATCTCTAGCGTGCCCCGGCAACGCGGAAAATTTATCACTTTTGAAGGTCTGGATGGCGTTGGCAAGTCAACCCAGCTGGAAAATCTAGCTGCCTGGCTGCGTGAACGCAGCCTGGATGTGATTGCCACACGCGAACCGGGCGGGACAGCCCTGGGACAGAACCTGCGCAGCGTGCTGTTGAGTTCGCGCACGGCGGGACTTTCACCGCTGGCTGAACTTGCGCTCATGTTCGCCGATCGTGCTCAACACATTGATGAACAGATCCTGCCGGCACTTCAGCGCGGCCAATGGGTCCTCTGCGACCGCTTTACCGATTCCAGCGAGGCCTATCAGGGTTGTGGCCGTCAATTGGGGACCGAATCCGTGCTGGCTTTGCACAAAGTCTTGTGTCATGACCTCAAACCGGACCTGACGCTACTGATGACTTCAGATCTCGACCACAATCTCAGCCGTGCGCGCAAACGAAACCGCGAGCAATCAAAAAATACGCCGGACGACGAAAACCGCTTCGAAAAAGAAAACAGAGCATTTCATCAACGCGTACTGGACGGATTTCTTGCCATCGCGCGGCGCGAACCTGAACGCGTAATCGAGGTAGACGCGCGCGATTCCATGGCCGCGGTCAAGGCGAAGATCTCCGCCGTGGTGGAAGAACGTTTGCTGAAAAACTTGAAAAGTTGAATGTAGGTCTCTGGCTCGTTAGTTGCGCGTGAATTTATGTTGGTGCAGTTCAAACCATCCCAGCACGCGCTGCTCAAATCCCAGATGATCTGCCGCCCACGCCATGGTATGGCCGGCGTTGGGCACAATCCACAATTGCACCCGGTCCGGCGCTGCGTTCGCAAGAATAAATCCGTGCCGTGGACTGATGTTTCTGTCTTTCTCACCGTGAATCAGCAGGACCGGCACGCGCGACTGCCGAACTGCTGCAAGCGGACTCGGCTGCAGCAGGTCCATATGGTAACGAAGCTTCGAATAGATCACGGCCGATTCCAAGACCGGCCATCCGATCGTATGTCCGAACCACGGGCCAGCATGCAGAGGCCCAGATACACGTTCGTAACTCATCTCTCGAGCGCTGGAGAATGAGCTCTCAACCGCAATGGCGCAGTAGCGCGGCTCAGTGGCTAGCGACTGTAGCATCAGGGCCGCGCCGTATGACTCGCCAAAGCCATAGACGCATGCTGGCGGATCATGCTCATACATCCAGGAGACCCACCTGTGAATGTCGTCGGCTTCCCTGATGCCGTAAGTCGCCATGTCTCCGCCACTTTCACCGTGATCGCGCGCATCAGGCAGCAGAACGGCATATCCTCGGTCGAGAAACATCTTCCCGTATCCAGCCACGCCTTCACGGTTATCGGTAATGCCATGCAGCAGAACCACCGAACTGCCGTTGAAGCTCGCGGGATGTATATACCAGCCTTTGAGCACGATGGAATCGGCCGCCGTAACGCTCACTTCCTGCAGCTCAGCCTGATATTTATCCCGGACAAATGCGGCAAACTCCTGCTGGTGCCGAAGGGGCAACCGGCGGAGATGCAGGCTGGCTTCCGCCACGAAGACGCCGCCGATCGCGGCCATTGCCAGATAGAGCGCGAGAATGGAAATCACGGTTCGCCGGATACGTTTTATGGACATGCGTCTAATACGCGAGCAGAGCTGACTTTGTTCCTGTTTCTATTCATCGCCCACGAAACAGGGCGATTCCGGCAACCAACACACGATCTTTCAGCAACTAACTAAGAGTATTACGCAAAGGGTCCGAACCCATATGAGAGTGATTGCCGGCACGGTTTATCTGCTAGCGCTTGCCGTTTGGTGTGGTCTTGAAGATATCTTTTCTTCCAACCGTATTCACCGCAGTTATAAAACTCCATAGCGATTGTGAAAACCGCGCGGATCAGCCACCCACCTCGTTCGTCGTCTCCAAAGAGTAAGACCCAAAGTGTAAGAAAAACGAAAACGCCGGGGTGAGAATTGCCGGCTCCAATCGCGCATTGAATATTTTAAGTGCAATGCGCTCACTAGTTTATCTTCAGCTCTCAATGCATCCTTTTTCGATCTAATGCGTCTAACCTGTACAGCGCAAGAACGTCCGCTTCGACTTGTAATCTACGAAGGGTTGTAAAAAATGAAAGTCACACGTGATCAGATCAAGGCTCGTGCGCAGGAACTTCGCAACCAGAAGTTCACCATCAAAGCAACGCTGGAGATGAATGCCGGCGCCCGGCCGGTCTCAAACACGCCCAGGCATATTCCCATCGATTCCGCTGATGCGGTGGATGTGCCGGAACCAAGCCGGAATGAAAGCGAAAAAACTGTATTAGGCAAGACCGCCTGATGATCAAGTTGGCAAGCCTTCCAGTACTACAAGAAAATCAATCAACGCTGTAAAGGAAACTATGGCTAAACAGCCCAGACGTGAAAATCGTAACCAGTCCGTGAGAGTTCTTCACTTCCCGGATGCGAAACCGGAACTACGTCCCAGCAATCCACCCAAGGAAGGCGATGCGCTGGCTGATGCCATCCGCAAAGCGTGGACACAGAAATCAAGCGCGCCAATCAAGCAACGCGCTAACGGATAGTCGGCCCGAGATTTTTCAATCGCGCGTATAGCACCATGCCCAATAGATGAGCGGCAGTTGCAATGGCAATCGCAGCCATTGCGCCCAGCTTTTGCCCAGCAATCCTGCATAGTGAACGTGTGCAACCGCCATATAAATGTTGGCGGGGAAAACAGCGATCAGTAAGAGCACCAGTCCCCAGGCCGCGGGGCGTCGCGATGGCGAGAACAGCAGGCCGATCCCACCCAGAATTTCAGCTACACCGCTTACCCAGACAATGGCCATGGGCCATGGCAAGAGCGGCGGGACCATTCGCATGTAGGGTTGGGGAAAAAGAAAGTGCAAAATGCCGGCAACGACGAAGAATGCCGCCAGCAAAAATCTTCCGGTCATCTTTTTTCTGATCGTCCTTCCGATCATCCTTCGGATCACAGCAATCAGTTTAGATGACGGCTAGGACTCCGCCACGCTGGAAGCAAACGCCGCCATGGCTTCATATCGCGGCACTTCGTGGCTGATGATATCCACTTCATGCCAGCCGAACGGAAGTTCTTTGCCGCAATCCAGACAGATGATTTTGTGCGCCGTATAAAACGCAGCGGGCGGACGCTGGCCATTCCCGTAGGTGAGCGCGGTGGTCCCGAGATCGTGCCGGCAGCGGAACACTTTCTTAATTAGGGTCGCCATTTCATGTTCCTCCCGTGCAGCTGATTTCATTACTTTCCGGCGGACAACTCCGTTGCCTTGTTGAGCAGCAGTTTGATCTGGCTGGGGCCGGAATCAACTACCTTCCCTCTTTCCAGGTCGTAGGCATACTCTTTCCCACATGTAAGGCAAACGAAATATGTTCCCGTAATGCCCGGAACACCTTTACGCGGCTGGTTGGCGCGCAAGGTAATAAGCGGGCCTTTCTTCCAATGCCAGCAACGCACGAAGGCAAAGACAGTCATTTTCAGTAGATCGAGCACGGTGGTGACGCTCCGTTGAGGCCCTGGGGGACCGGATTGGAGCTATATTGACCTTCTTTCCTTGTCCGTTCCTTAAGAAGCAGTTAAAAAGATTAATTTTGGCGGCTTCTATCAAGCGCTTTCGATTTGAACACGGCAAACACCCGCATAAAATGACCCTTTGCCGCAACCGGTGTGCCAAGATGGGCTTCCAATCGATACAATCGAGCCGATGGGTTTTTCTGAGTTTCATGGCAATCCGGACGTGGTACGCCAGTTGCGCGAAATGCTGGCACGCGAACGCTTTCCACATGCCGTGATTCTGGCCGGACCGCGGGGAGCAGGCAAATACACGCTAGCGCTTGATGATGGCACGTGCCATGACCTGCCTTAACCCAAAGCAAACAGACGGGTTACCGGACTTCTGCGGAGTCTGCGAGAATTGCCGCAGGATTGGCGAAGCCCTGGATCTGGACGCCCGCTTTGCCGAGGCCGTGGAAGCCCGTGAAGGCCTGCGCGAGACCGACAAGCGCGAAACCCGGATCCTGGTCCAGCCGCACCCTGATGTGCTGATCATCCCGCCGGATCCCCCGCAGATGATGGTTAAGATCGACCAGGTCCGGCACGTAAATGAGACCATTCGCTACCGGCCATCCGAGGCGAAGCGGCGCGTTTTCATCTTTACTGACGCAGCTTTTATGAAGGAAGCGGCGAATGCCCTGCTCAAGGTCCTGGAGGAACCGCCGGACTTTGCCACCATCTTCCTTCTGGCACGGAACGCCGGCGAGCTGCTTCCCACCATCCGGTCGCGATGCGTCAGCTTCACGCTGAGTCCCCTACCGCTTCAAGAAGTGGAAGCCTATCTGGCGAAAGAACGTCCGGAATGGAATGCACGCCAGCGGCAGTTGGCTGCACGTTTGAGTGCCGGAGCGCTGGGCCGTGCCCGATCGATTGACCTGGCCGAATACATGGCGTCGCGCAAAGACGCGCTTATTTTGCTGACGACCGCCATTCGATCGGCTGAACATTCTGATTTGTTTCGAACCACTGAGGTCTATCGCGCCGGCGGTGAAGGAAAAGAAAAGACAGACCAGTTGCTGGCGGCAGTCTATGGATTGTTGAAGGACCTCATGGCGATCGTTTCGAACGCGCCGGATCTTGTCAGCAACACGGATATTGTTTCTGAGCTGAATTCACTGGCGGCGAGCATTGATTTTCAGTGGATTGCACGGGCCACCCAGCAGTTGGGCCAGGTGCAGAGCGGCATGCGCCGCAATGTGCTGCGCTCGCTTTCACTGGACGCATTTGCACTTTCTTTAGAAAGGTGATTCCTGGCGTAACTTGGCGGAAAAGAGGCAGGGGCCGTCGCAAGCCGGCACGCATTGATGATGGAGCGTCGATCATTGATCATCGATCATCGGTCATTGATCAGCGATCATTCGGGCTTACAAATCTTAAACAATTGAATTTGCGGATGTGCATTGTCCTTCCAGTCAATTGAATCTGCCCACCCGCTGTGATAGGTTAACTACCAACGACCCGCACTTAGTTCCCGGAGCTGCCCGCTTTTCTGCTATTTGGGTTTCTTGTCCGGACAGTTCTCGGTGAAATGGGAGACGGAGTAAATAAACCAATGAAAGACTCCATGGATGCAACGGCGGCCCGGCAGGCACAGGAGACGGCCAATGAAGAATTTGTCAGCCGGAAACTGATTCGTCCGTCGCTGAGCTCACCAGCACCGCGCACCGAACCGGTGTCAGAGCGGCGTGAGCGCCTGGAGCGGACCGATCGCATGCCATCCAACGGCCCACGTCGCAACAGTCCTTCAGAACAAACGCACGCAGAAAACTACTATTACCAGAAACAGATCCAGGGCAAAATCCCCGTGGTGCTGGTGCTCAAGGACGGCGAGCAGGTCCAGGGCATCATCGAGTGGTATGACAAGTCCTGCATCAAGGTAAACCGCCCCAGCGGATCCAACCTTCTTATTTACAAGCCAGCCATTCGATACATCTACAAAGCCGGCGAGGAAACCAGCAAGCCCTGATTCCGAATGTCCCATCATCTGTGGAGTGCAGTCCTCAGTTACGTGACCGCTAACTGGACCGAACTTCTGGGATCGCTTACCGGCATTCTCTGCGTATGGCTGCTCATCCGGCAGAACATCTGGAACTGGCCGATCGGCATCGCCAACAATATCTTTTACGTTTTTGTCTTCTTCAAGTCAGGCTTGTATGCCGACATGGGACTGCAATTCGTCTATCTGTCCATTGCGCTTTATGGATGGTGGAACTGGCTGCACGGCGGCAAGAATCATTCTGAATTGAATGTTTCCATGGCGTCGGGTAGAAGCCTTCTGGGCTACTGCGGCGTCGCGGCGG
>CAVWJV010000020.1:0-171561 GCA_963755365.1 Terriglobia bacterium
ACCGGATCAGGATTTGACTTTACCCTGGCTCCGGCAATCATTTATGCGGCCAGTAACGGCGCGGACATTATCAATGCTTCATGGGGCGGACCGGAGAGTTCGCAATCCATTGAAGAGGCGATTCAATTCGCTACCGGACTTGGGACTGTCTTTGTCGCCGCTGCAGGCAATTTCAGTCAGGACGCATCAACCTTTTTCCCGGCCAGTTCTCCGGAGGCGATTACAGTTGCTGCTTCTGATCCGTTTGGCAACTTCGCCTTTTTCTCAAACTTCGGCTCCAAGGTTGACGTCACGGCTCCGGGCGTGGACATCCTTTCCCTGCAAGCCGCTGGGACATTCCTGGGCATTCCCGTGGCTGATGGCTATATGCGATTGGACGGCACCAGCATGGCCGCGCCGCATGTGTCCGGCGTTGCCGCACTGGCGTTATCGCAGAACCCTGCGTTTTCAACCGAGCAGGTCCGCCAGGTACTTCGTTCATCCGCGACGCCCAATAATTTCGACACTCGATTTGGTTACGGCAACCTCAACGCCGCCGCTGCGGTTGCAGTCACCAATCCGCTCGAAGCGAGAATCACAGGCCTGCAATTTGGCGCGAGTCCCATTGATCCCATCACTGTGTCCGGTTTCGCCCAGGGTACCGGATTCTCAAGTTATGTCCTGGAGTACGGTCAGGGAACGCAGCCTTTCTTCTGGACGCCTTTCTTCAACAGCTTTACACCCGCGACAGGCACCTTGGGCGCACTTGATCCCAGCAACCTGTTTGACGGGACTTACACCATCCGTCTTACTGCCTTCAATTCAAACGGCGGGGCCTTCATTGATCGCACCCAGTTCACTCTGACCCTTACCAAAATCACCAGTCCCATCAACGGAGCAGAGTACAAACCGGGCATTCTGCTCCCGATCACCGGCACTGCGACGATTCCCGGGTTCCAGAATTTCACAGTGCAATGGGCTGGGCCTAACGACCCAAATTTTCAATCAACAGGAATCACTCTCTCTGGCGACGGGCTTTCGCCGGTTGGCAACGGTCAACTGGCGATGTGGGATACTTCGTCCATCACCCAAGCCGGCTTTTACAACGTACTCCTAACCGTGAATGGCGCCGGCGTTGAACAGGTATCCAGCAGAATTTATCTTGAGCCGGACCTGTTATCAGCGAACTGGCCTATTTCCCTCGATCTTCGTCCCTTCTTCAACTCGGGAGTGGTGCCGGCGCTCAATCCAGATGGAACGCTTCGTTTGGTCATGGAGAGCCCGAATCAGGGCCTCACTCCTGCCGCGTCCTGGGTTTTCAATCCGGATGGCTCTTTCCAGAAAACCAATCTTGATCAGTTTGGCAGTTTCCACCAGCCTTCCGTCGGAAATATTGACGGACTCCCGGGTGATGAAGCCGTGATGCCGGATTTCAATGTGATTCGGGTCATTCACCCGGATAACAGCTTCGACATTTTCACGCCCGGCATGAATGTGGACCTGACCATCCATCCATTATTGCTGGACGATTTGAACAATACTTTCCAACTGGAAAGCATTGCGGTTGGAAGCGATTTTAATACCAATACCGCTTTTGTTTTCGCGTGGAAACCAGATGGCCAGCAGGCAAGCGGCTTTCCAATTCAGATACGGGACCAGAACAATTTGAAAGACGTGGCGCAACCACACTCGCGTCATCGCCGGCGATTTTGACGGTGACGGCGCGAAAGAGGTGCTCGTCCAGGAAGGCCTGACTTCAACAACGTATGCACTGCCGGCTCTTTGGTCATGACGGAACGCCGAAACCATTCAACGCTCCCATACTAACGGGAATTCCCTTTGCCATGGTTGCTGCCGATCTTGATCACAATGGCAAAATCGAAACCCTGCTTTTGAACTTGAACGGCCCCCAGGCAACATTCCACGTTTTCCAGCCAGACGGATCGGAACGGCCCGGGTGGCCGGTGGATGTCTCTGTTCAAGGCGGAAATCAATTTCCTTCGGTTTCCATCGCTGTTGGCGACTTCAATCGCGACGGGCATGAAGAAATTGTGCTCTCTCGCGAAGCCGCGATCTATCTTTTCAACAGCGACGGAACTCTTTTCCCGGGCGCATGGCCGCTTACGGCCAATATCATCGGGTACGGTTCTGTCGTAATCGGGGACGTTGATGGAGATGGCTTCCCTGAAATCGTAACCTCGTTAGTTGATTTGTCCGGAAGCACACCCCAACTGTTGGCGCTCAGAAGCAATGGAAGCGTCGCAAAATCGTGGGCGCTCATTGGGCTGTTCGCCTATCCGGCACCTGCTCTTGGCGACTTCAATCAGGACGGAACCACGGACATCGCTGTGGCCTATGAAGGCAATAGCACGCCTACAACGTTTCCCGGCGTGGTCACGATTCTGGATACACATGCCCCGTTCGATTCATCCAAGAACGACTGGCCGTTCATATTTCAGAACGTACGGAACAATCCCGTCCTTCTGCGTACGACGGCCAGCAGCCTGTCTGTCGGCTTAACCACTGGTTCGAACCCGTCCGTCGCGGGCGATGATCTGGTTTTCACCGCCACTGTCATTCCAGCTACAGCGAGCGGCGCAGTCCAGTTCCTTGACGGCAACACGCCAATTTCAAACGCGATTCCATTGAGCAACGGCGCAGCGTCTTTCAGCACAGCCGGGCTGGCGTTGGGAGCGCATTCCATTACCGCCCGTTATACGGGCAACAATCAACTCAGCGCGTCAGTGAGTCCGGCGCTGATTCAAAATGTAAACAAAGCCGAATGCAAGCGTGACGATAGTGCGCACTGCAGGCGCCAACCCGTCTCTCACAGGAGATTCACTCACCTTTACTGCAACCGTCACACCGGCTTCCGCAACCGGTACCGTGATCTTCCTGGATGGCGGAACAGCTCTTACCGGTGCCATACCGCTTTCTTCAGGGTCAGCCAGCTTCACCACTTCAACATTGCCTGTAGGAAGTCACTCCATCACCGCGCAGTACAGCGGCGATGCTACGTTCAACGCCACGATATCGGCGGCTCTCGGGCAGACCGTAAATAACCTGAAAGCAAATTCCGCCACCACCGTTGTCTTGAGCTCTGGAGCCAATCCTTCAGTGTTCGGCGCAGCGCTCACGTTCACCGCCGGAATTGCTCCCACCTCGACAACCGGAACCGTCGTCTTCTTTGATGGAAATGTTCCAATCACCGGAAGCATTTCTGTCAGCAGCGGAACGGCAAGCTTCAGCACCTCCAGTCTGGGAGCCGGGAGCCATTCCATCGTTGCCCAGTACAGTGGCGATGAAAACTTCAACGGTTCCGTCTCCACCGCCTTTTCTCAGACCGTTTCCAAAGCCAGAACCACGGTCGAGTTGGAAATAGGTGAAAGCGATACCGACATTAAACCTGGAAAGCCGGTGACGTTCCTGGTGACAATCAATCCTTCCAGTGCGTCAGGTACTGTGCTGTTCTTTGACGGGAGCACACAAATCTCCGTCGCAATTCCGGTTAGCAACGGGACTTCTACCTTCACTGTTCCCTCGTTGTCCGTGGGAACTCATTCCATCACCGCTCGATACGATGGTGACGCAAACTTCAACGGGTCAACTTCCGCGGTCCATAAGATAACCGTCAAGTAGCGCGGGAATCAGGCAAACGCAAAAAAAGGGAGCCTGACTCGGGCTCCCTTTCTATTTATCGGAGATGAAAGGCGGTTGGCGGGGATGGCAGTTACTTTACCTCGCGATACAGAGTGCGCGATCTGTCTTCCATGATTCCGTCCAGGCCGCCAATTACATATTGCTTGAAGTGGGCTGAATCACGATGTGCCTGCAGCGCTGCTTCGTCTTTGTAGACTTCGTAGAACATGAATTTGCGAGGATCGTCCGTGGACTGATGGCCCACGTACTGAACGCACCCCGGCTCCTTGCGGGAATGTTCATGCAGATGGCGGACCAATTCCTTGCATTTGTCTTCCATGCCTGGCTTCACCACCATGTCGACTTTCAATACGATCATTGAATCCTCCACGTTGCGAAAGGAACCCTCAGCGAATTACTTAGCCTTGGCGATCTTTGCCATCCTGCTTGCCGATAATCTCGGCTTCAAATTCCGGAATGAACATGGTCTGATCGCGATCTGGCCCGGTGGAAACCATGCCGATCTTCGCGCCCGATTCCTTTTCCAGGAATTGCAAATAGGTCTGGGCCTTCTTCGGCAGCTTGTCGAACACGGTGATGCCTTCCGTGGATGTCTTCCAGCCCGGCATCTTTTCATAGATGCACTCAACGGTTTCAAAGCCTGTGGCAAGCGCGGGGATTGAATCTGTCTTTTTGCCATTTACTTTGTAGCCGACGCATACGGGCACTTCGTCCAGCTCGTCGAGCACGTCAAGCTTGGTGACCACCCACCAGTTCACGCCGTTGATCATCTGCGCGTAACGAAGCAGCGGGAGATCTACCCATCCGCAACGCCGTGGACGCCCGGTAACGGCGCCATATTCCATGCCGCGTTTGCGAATATCTTCCGCCAGCGGCCCCTGTATCTCCGTGGGGAATGGACCGCCGCCCACGCGCGTGCAATATGCTTTGGTGATACCGATCACTGTTTGAATCGCATTCGGAGGAACGCCCGTACCGATCACGGCTCCGCCGGCGCTGGCGCTGGACGATGTCACAAACGGATAGGTTCCGTGGTCGATATCGAGCATGGTCGCCTGTGCGCCTTCAAACATCACGGACTCGCCTGCGGCAATCGCCTTGTTCAGCAGCAGAGCCGTGTCGGTGACGAAGGGTGCGATCTTTTCCGCAGCTTCCGCGTACTCGCGATACATGGCTTCAGCATCAATGGGCTCAGAGTTGAAGAGCGCATGCGCGATCATGTTCTTTTCGCGGCAGGCATTCTCAATCGTCGTCTTGAGCAAAGTGGAATCCAGCAGGTCAGCCACACGAAGCCCGCGGCGTCCCATCTTGTCTTCATACGCCGGACCAATGCCGCGTGACGTGGTGCCGATCTTGACGCGGCCGGGAGCATTTTCCGCTCCCATTTCAATCATGCGATGGTAAGGCAGGATCACATGGGCGCGGTTGGAGATAAACAGATTGCCATCCACCTTTACGCCCGCCTCGCGCAGCTTACCCACTTCCTTCAGGAACGCCATGGGATCAAGCACCACGCCATTGCCGATCACGGCGCGGCATCCATCCCGCAGCACGCCGCAGGGCACAAGCTGCAAAACAAATTTTTTGCCCTGGATGATGACCGTATGGCCGGCGTTGTGGCCTCCGGCGTATCGCGCCACCACGGAAAAACTGTGGGAGAGAACGTCTACGATCTTACCTTTGCCTTCGTCGCCCCATTGGGCGCCGACAATTACCGCTGTCTTGCCGCGCTTCACTCGATTGCACACTCCTCGCCCGTGGGTAGCTTTCTCAGAAACAAGGATTTTTCCGGAAATCAGGACGGGAAAGTTTTAGGTATTACCAATAGATTTTAACAAAACCAGGGGCCGGGAACCAGAACGGGGAAAAGTGCGCACCTGGCTTGGAGCATGGCACAGATCCGAGCATTGTGATCGTCATCCCGACGTCGGTTAAGCGAACGCGCGCTTTTTTCAGCGCGTGAGTCGGACGGAGGGACCTTGTGGCTCTCCGCTGGAAAGACAAACACAAGGTCCCTCAGGTCGGCTTGCGAGCTGAAGAAAACGCTCGCTCGCACCGACCTTCGGGATGACGGTGATTTTCTCGGGACGACGCCGATTTTTCGGAATGACAGCTTAAGAATCATCGCTCGCACGACTAAAGCTGCGCTCCTGTCAGAACAATGAATGAGATCGGTTTTAGCTGACCGCTTCAGTAACTTCACCTGCAGTTTTCGTAACATTGGCTAACTCCGCCAGCAATTCATACGACCGCAACCTGTCACGATGTTCAAAGGTATTACTCACCACCATCAGCTCATCGACCTGGGTCTCTTCCAGAAATTTCTCCAGTCCTTCGCGCACGGTTTCCGGACTGCCAAAAATCGCCGCGCGGAATTTAGCCTGGACCGCGGCGCGCTCAAGAGCATTCCACTCCATGTGATCCACCGGCGGTACCAGCGGGCCGGGATTGCCGCGAATGAGATTCAGGAACATCTGTTGCGGCGTGGTAGCCAGATAGCGGGCATGCTCGTCAGTTTCCGCAACCATTACGGGGACACCAGCCATCGAATAAGGCCGATCTAACACATCGGAAGGGCGGAAATTGCGACGGTAGATTTCCAGCGCTTCCACCATGCCGTCCGGTTGAAAATGTCCGGCGAAGGCGAAAGGCAAGCCGAGTTTAGCGGCAAGGCGGGCGCTGAAATCGCTTGAGCCCAGCAGCCAGATGGGAATATTGGAATTGGTTCCGGGAACCGCGTGAACAGTCTGGCCGGGCTTTGCCGGCGCCAGAAATGAGCGGAGTTCTTCCAGTAGTTCAGGAAAATCATCGCCATTGCTGCCAAGGCCGCGACGGAGTGCCCGCATTACGGCGAAGTCGCCGCCGGGCGCTCGGCCCAGACCAAGGTCAATGCGTCCGGGATAGAGAGCTTCAAGCGTGCCGAATTGTTCAGCAATCACCAGCGGCGCGTGGTTGGGCAGCATGATTCCGCCCGAGCCAACACGAATCGTGGAGGTGCCCGCCGCCACATAGCCGATCAGCACGGAGGTGGCTGAGCAGGCGACGCCCGGAATGTTGTGATGTTCCGCCAGCCAGAAACGCTTATAACCCCACTTCTCCGCGTGCTGCGCCAGATCGAGCGTATTGTGAAAGGCGTCTGCCACGGTGCCTCCCTGGCGAAGATGAGCCAGATCGAGGACGGAAAGCGGAGTTTTTGTCAATTCTTGAAGTCATGGTCTACCGGGTTCTCCTGTTGTGCCTGAGTTCCAAATCTAAACCAGCGGCAACAAACATTGGATGACGCACAAGGCGATTTGTATTCAAGCTCGTCGATTCAGAGGTTCGGGAGATTTACCGGTACTCACCCACAAGTGATCTTAGTCAGCGACCTGATAATCGCTTTGCACGGTGAGTCCCCCGCGGTTTACTCTGGTCAGTCATGCTCCCATTCAAACTGGTGTACAGCGACGACTATTACCTGCCCATTGGAGCGCATGTTTTTCCCGCGGAGAAATACCGGCTGATCCACAAACGTCTGCTGGAAACGGGACTGGCAGATGCCAGTGACTTTGTGACGCCACAGCCCGCCAGTGATGAAGATGTGTTGCTGGTGCACACGCGCGAGTACGTGCGCAAGTTGAAGACGGGAACACTCTCCGAGGTGGAAGAGATGCAGATGGAAGTTCCCTACTCGCCTGAGCTGGTGAAAGCATTCTGGCTGGCGGCCGGCGGATCAATCCTTGCGGCGGACCTGGCTTTGCGCAGCGGGATAGCCGTGAACATTGGCGGCGGATTTCATCATGCATTTCCCGATCATGGCGAAGGCTTCTGCGTGGTGCACGACGTTGCGGTGGCCATCAGGCGCATGCACCACGAAGGCAGGTTGACGCGCGCCATGACCGTTGATCTGGATGTGCACGACGGCAACGGGACCGCTGCGATCTTTCCGCCGCGGGAAAATCCTAATAACCTGCCAAGTTCCGGAAGCATTCGCCATGACCTCCGGCGCACCACGAGCGATCTCAACCTCCATGGCCCCAGCCAAGGCGAACTGGAAGTCTTCACCATATCGCTGCACCAGGCGCATAATTATCCGGCTTACAAGCCGCCATCATCCATTGACGTTCATCTTCCTGACGCAACTAATGACGAAGAATATCTAGGCTGGCTGGATCAGGCATTGAGTTCGGCCTTCAGGCATTTTGAACCGGAGCTGATCTGCTTTATCGCCGGCGCCGATCCGTACAAAGAAGATCAGTTGGGTGGTCTCGCCTTGACCATTGATGGATTGAAGCAGCGCGACGCGCTTGTATTTAAAGTCGCCAAAGCCCGCAACATCCCCGTAATGGTGACATATGCCGGAGGTTATGCCCATCGCGTGGAAGATACCGTTACCATCCATTGCAATACAGTGCAGGCGGCGAAGGAGATTTTCCAGTCATGAGGATCCAACTCGTCCGCCATGCAACTCTATTGATCGACTATGCGAACATGCGCCTTCTGGTCGACCCCATGTTAAGCGACGCCGGCGCCATGGCTGCGATCCAAAATTCACCGCATCCGCGGCCAAATCCGCTCGTTCCTCTTCCGATGCCGGTGGAACAAGTGCTTGATGGAGTTCATGGCGTGCTGGTCACACACACGCATCGCGATCATTGGGACGACGCTGCGATCCAGCTGGTAGCGAAAGACCTGCCGTTGTTTTGCCAGCCGGAAGACCTGCCTAAGATGGAATCGACTCACTTTGTAAATGCCGCTGCCGTTCACGACGCGCGCAACTGGAGCAAGATATGCATTACACGCACCGGTGGGCAACACGGCACAGGCGACATTGGCAAAGCCATGGCCCCGGTCAGCGGCTACGTTTTACAGAATGAAGTGAGCCCACGGTTTACATCGCTGGAGATACCATCTGGTGCCATGAAGTCTCTGATGCCATCAGGCACTTTCATCCCGATGTAATCGTTCTAAACGCGGGCGGAGCAAGGTTCCTGGAAGGCGATCCCATCACCATGATGCCGGCCGATGTAATTCATGTTTGCCATGCAGCGCCGAAGGCAAAAGTCATGGCCGTACACATGGAGGCCATCAATCATTGTCTGGTGACGCGGAGTGAGCTGGCGGAAAAAGCTGAGGCTGCGGGAGTAAAAGTGATCATCCCGGAAGACGGCGAAGCTTTTGACTTCGCCGTCTGAGATTTTCCTATTGTTACGGGAATGAACTAGGAAGCGATCTTGTCGCTTTCAGCATTGTCCACGGCCCGCACCAGCGGCATGTCCACCAGATGCTCACTGATGAACCAGGACTGGAGTTCATTGGTGCGCAGAACCTGGCTGACCACCAGATCATTGGTTCCGTCATCGCCAATCTCCTGCGCACGTTTGGCCATCTTGCGGCAATCGGCAATGATGATCTGATGAGCGTCAAGCAGTCGCGATATCTGGACCGGCACTTCTTCACGGCCTTTAGGCGGGCGCGGTATCTGAGTAGTCTCCGCAATGTCAGCCGCCATGGCAAGACTCACCCCGCCCAGCAATTGAATGCGCTCGGCGATGGCATCAACCAGCTCCACCTGCTCTTCAAAATGCTTGTCGAACAACAAATGCAGTTGATAAAAAGTTGGTCCGGCAACCTGCCAGTGAGATTTCTTATACAGGTCACGAAGCGTGCTGGTATCAGCCAGAAGCTGGTTCAGGTTTTCAGTACTCTCAAGCCGGACGGGCTCTTCAAGGTCCAGGGGAAGGTTCAGATTGACGGTGCCATAAGCCTGAATTTCCGCGGCTTTCTGGTGGAGACGGGGTTGAGCGCTGACTTTGGAACTGTGGACAGGATTGCCTTTTTTCGACATCGGACTATCTCCTCACAAACTTTGATGTTTTGAGCTGGTTAAGATTTTCAACGAAGTTCACCATCTACTTCGTCCACATAGCACCAGGTCCAGAATTCTCCCGGCTCAATGGAGCGGATCACAGGGTGCTTCGTGGAGTGAAAATGTCTGGTGGCGTGCTTATTCTTAGATGAATCGCAGCAGCCAACGTGGCCGCATTCCATACATAGACGGAGATGGACCCATTGATCGCCCATTTTCACGCATTCCTCACAGACATGCGTCTTTGTTTTGGTGATTTTTGGGTGGGATAGATGCTCGCAAGCGCTTTCCATGAAATCTCCTTGAAGCTATCAGTCAGGTTTTGATGTACTGCACGCTGTTTGCGATTCTTACGCCGCTCCCGCGGTAGTTTCCTGGCGTTCCAAAGCATCGCGGTTCCACGACGCATTGATCGCGCCGGCTTCATATGTACTCTGCAGGAAATCGAGAAGAGCCGCACTGGGCGAAGCTGCTTTGTTGATGGCGTCATACGGCAGCACAAACTCGCCGATGCCGGTGTGATAATAGCCGCCAGCAGGGCGAATTCTGTTTTCCTTAAAGCCTTTTGGCTCGGGCGCCGCATAACAATAAAAAGCGGAACCGTTTAACTCGTCAGTGCCGGGCCACCAGCCGGCGCTGATCACCTCGTGCGAATACGCTTCCTGCATGATCTTTCGCAGGACGGGATCGGGATCGTTGCGGGCCGGAGCTTTTTTACCGGAGAAGCGGGTGACAGCCAGATCAAAACTGCCCCAGAAGAAATGCACCGGGCTGGACTTGCCTTCGAATCGCGAACGGAAAACCTTGAACACGGCATCGGTGGAGAGCAGGATGCGCCATAACTTTTCCACGGCTGCGCGATCGTAAGATTTGTGCACCGTGTCTTTATCAAACGCGATGGGATCGGCGATCTCAACCGGCATCTTCCAGATCTTTACGTCAATCTTCAGGGCCTTCAACGCCGCCATGAATTCCTGATAGAAATCGGCCACGGTCCGGGGCGCGAGATCAATGGATCGAGTAGCAGGATCGTTGGTGCTGATGATCAGTTTGTGCTCGTAAAAATCAAACTCCATCTCAAAACTGCGATTACCGTAAGGGATGGGAGCTGAACGCAATCCACGCTGATTTACCAGCAGAGCCACATTCCACCATTGATTCACCTTCGGAGTGAGGGCAAGCTGGACCTTCCCTGCCATCTGCAACCACATGTGCAGAGTGGCCAGAGTATCTTTCCAGGAGTTATAAGGCAGATCGGGCCAGCAGTACGGAGAATCGGAGACAGCGGTCGAGCGGGGAGCGTCCATGGCTGTACCTCAGATATTCATTATATGCGCGACTTCACGCTTCACGGGATACCGGGGATGCGTACGATGGCCGTCGCGGCGCCAAAGTGGCTGATACAATATGGTGAAGTTCGCACGGCATGTTCAATGTCTGCGGGCATTTCACACTGGCCAGGAAAACACCTATCCGGCCACGAAAAACTGGTCATTATCTATGTTTGAGAATCTTCAAGAGAAACTGCAGCGTGCATTCAAGAACCTGCGCGGACAGGGCACGCTTAACGAAGAAAATATCCAGGAAGCGATGAAAGAGATCCGCATGGCGCTGCTGGAAGCCGACGTCAACTTCAAGGTGGTCAAGCAGTTCATTGATCGGGTGCAGGAAAAAGCCGTTGGCCAGGAAGTGCTCACCGCGTTATCGCCCGCGCAACAGGTAGTCAAGATTGTCCATGACGAACTGGTGGAAGTTCTGGGCAAAGACACGGCCAAGTTGAAGTTCGCCTCGCAGCCGCCATCGGTGATCCTGATGGCCGGTTTGCAGGGTTCCGGTAAAACCACCACGTCAGGAAAGCTGGCCGCATGGCTGAAAAAAGGCGGCCATCGTCCCATGCTGGTGTCAGTTGACGTGTATCGACCAGCCGCCCGCCAGCAATTGAGAGTGGTGGCTGAAGCCATCAAGGCCAGCCTGTACGAAGGCAAGGTTGAACAAGCCGACACACCGACAGTCGAGCGCCTGGCGAAGGAAGCCCGCAAAGAAGCCATCAACTCAGGATGCAATTTCCTGATTGTGGATACCGCAGGACGTCTGCACATTGATGACGATCTGATGGGCGAAATGCAGGTCCTGAAAAAACTGTTGAACCCGCAGGAAATCCTGTTCGTGGCTGACGCGATGACCGGACAGGATGCGGTGCGTTCGGCGGAAGAGTTCCACAAGAAGCTATCGATCACCGGCGTGGTCCTGACCAAGATGGACGGCGACGCTCGCGGCGGCGCTGCGCTCTCGATTCGACAGGTAACCGGCCAACCGATCAAGTTCATCGGCGTAGGTGAAAAGTATGATGCGCTGGAACCGTTTCATCCGGACCGCATCGTAAGCCGCATTCTGGGCATGGGCGACGTGATGACGCTCATCGAGAAAGCGCATGAGACGATCGACCAGAAAAAAGCCGAGGCTTTCGCCCAGAAAGCGCTGGGTGGCGACGGATTTTCACTGGAAGATTTTCGCGATCAGCTTCGCCAGGTAAAGAAACTGGGTTCGCTGCAAAGCGTGATCAAGATGCTGCCCAGCATTGGACCATTCGCCAACATGCAGAAGGCCGCAGACAACGTGGATGAAGGGCAGCTTGGACGTGTGGAAGCCATCATCAATTCAATGACGCAGAAGGAACGCCTGCATCATGAACTGATCAACGGCAGCCGGCGCAAACGCATTGCTCGAGGATCAGGAACCAGCGTGCAGGAAGTGAACCAGCTCCTGCGCCAATATGCCCAGATGAGAAAGATGTTCAAAGACATGGGCAAGGCCAGCTTTGGAAGAAAGCTGGCGGGCATGAAGTTCCCGGGAATGTAGTGGATTGGGTAAATGGGTAATTTGGTAATTGGGTAATTTTGGCCGCGAATTGTCGCGAATGAATCCCAATTAGGTTTTGGTTGTTTTTCGGTTTCCTCCGTGTCTCTGTGCCTCCGTGGTGGATTTTTCCTTGTCCCTGTCAACCCAACTCGAAGAGCTCACCACCAAGCTGCGCGCCATGGTCCCGGCGGAGAGGCTGGCCGTAGTCGATCGTTCGGTGAAGGAGACCTTACATTCTGGCATTGCTGACCGGGCGCTGAAGGTCGGCGATATTGCTCCAACATTCGAACTGCCTGATGGCGATGGGATGCTCTGGCGCTCAGAAGATCTTCTGCGCAACGGGCCATTGGCAATCGTTTTCTATCGCGGGCGGTGGTGCGCGTATTGCAATACACAGCTCGCTGCCCTTCAGGAGATCCACTCGCAGGTTGCGGCCGTGGGCGCTTCGCTGGTCGCGATCTCACCTCAGACCCAGAAACACTCCTATCTCACTCGCGACATGCATAAGCTTGGTTTCCCGGTTCTGAGCGATGCAGGAAATGGTGTCGCGAAACAGTTTGGACTGGTGTATCGCGTCCCTGCCGATCTCCAGAAAATGTATGAGAGCATCATGACCAAGCTTCCCGGCTACAACGGCGACCAGAGCTGGGAACTTCCGCTGGCGGCAACCTACATCGTGCAGCCTTCAGGCGAGATCGGCTATGCGCGTGTGGATACTGACTGGCGAGAGCGGCCGGAGCCGGGAGAGATTCTGGAGAAACTGGGTTGATTTGTGATTTGTGATTTTTGATTTTTGATCAGTTTGTCAGTGCATAAATACATATCGTCATCCCGAGGTTCGGTGCGAAGCGAGCGTTTTCTTTAGCTCGCAAGCCGAACCGAGGGACCTTGTGTTTTTCTTCTAACGTCGAAGCACAAGGTCCCTCACACCTACTCACGCGTTGAAGGCTGCGCGCGTTCGTTTACGGCGTTCGGGATGACGCGACTATTTAAGGAACTCATGCCTCGCTTCGCACGGGAGTAAAAACTAAAGACCAAAATAAAAGCACGGAGGATTTCTCCTCCGTGTTCAGAGTTTTCCAGTTTGTAGGGATCCCTCGCTCCGCTCGGGATTTTAGAAACAACGCTCGGGAGAGAACCCAAAAAGCATCCAGCTAATTTCCTCGGCTCGCCGGAGGAACAATGCCGTTCATGCGCAGGTATTCCACCATCTGGCCATATTCATCAGCCGCGTGGATTACGCAGCCCGTTGCAATTTGCAGGCGCGCCTGTGTACCGCGGAAAAAGGGAAGCTGTTCCAGGGCATTCTCATTGGTGATGGTCTTTGCTGCTTTGTGTCCCAGCGCAAACGAGTCCTTCAGGAATTGAATGATCTGGTCCTTGGTCTTGAGATCATCAGGGCCATTGGGACCTTTGATGTTTTCCGGCATTTTGTCACCGGTAAGTGTGCTCCAGAAACGATAGTTCGCCGTAGCGGTGTGTTTCACCAGCGTGGCAAAGCTGCGCACATCAGAATACGCGGCGCCGGGAATCTTCAGGCTGGCCGGATTGAAATCAAACTTGTCCGCGGGCATGGCTTCGGCGGCTTCCACCACATTTTTTTCATATTGGCTGACCTGCCGGTCCACCAGCGCGGAAAGGCTGGTGATTGGAGCAGGCGCGGCCTGCGCAGCGGGCGTGGGTGAAGCAGCTGCCGGCGCCTGGGCTGAAAGTCCAAGGGCCAGACTCAGGACGACTACCAAACAAAATGCTCTCAAATACGTCATCAATTTCTTCCTCCAGTGATTTCAAAACGAATGCCGGACGCGGGTGAAACCATATCACGCGCCGTTATCCCGCAGGCGTTCAAACAATCTATTTCTGCGGGCGACTCGCGGGCGGAATAATACCGTTCATGCGCAGGTACTCCACCATCTGGCCGTAGTGATCAAAGCCATGGGCAACGGCGAAACTGGCACAGAAAAGTTTTGTGGTCTGTCCCTGACCGAACGGGCTGGGGACCAGAACCACGGCGCTCTCCGCTGTGAGTGATTTGGCTGCCTTGTGTCCCAGAGCAAAAGAATCTTTCAGATACTTGATGATCTCCGCTTTGGTTTTGAGTTGCGGCGGCCCGTTATCTTCACTCGTCTCGATCAGCGGCTTGTCGCCGGTGACGGCGTCCCATAGCAGGAAATTAGTCGCGGCAACGTGGCGAACTTCTTCGGCAAACGTCTTTACGCCTTTGTACTCGCTGCCGCTGATATTCAGTCCGGTGGGCGAAAAGTTGAACTTGTCATCCGGCATGGCTTCGGCGGCGCCTACAAATTCACGCTCCAGAATGCCGACCTGAACATCGATTGCCGAACCAATGGTTGGTGGTGGCGGCGCCGGGCGGCAGGCTTGGCGCTGCCGGACGATTGTGCGATCGCTGCCCCGGCACTCATGATGAGTAAGGCTGCAAGCGGTAAGAACCTTGACATCAATTTCATGGTGTTCAACCTTTCCATAGAATAATCACTTACAGACGGGTCACTTTGTTACCACGAAACTCTACCACGGAGTCTATCCTGCTAGCTTTTTGCTCCCTGGATTTCTACATCCCCATTCACATGCAGGCGATACCACGGCGCCAGCAACAGGCCAAGAATCAACGCGGCGGCGGCAAAAGTAAGAGTGAACTTCACGCTGGTGTGGGACGCCACTTCACCCCAAAGAGCGCTGCCCAGCGCCATGCCTCCCTGAAGGAACAGAACGTACATTGAGATCACGCGGGCGCGCACCCAGGAAGGACAAGCGGTCTGAGCAACCGTGTTGAGGGTGGCGAGAATGCTGATCCACGCCAGCCCAGCGGCAGCGGCGAAGGCCGAAGCGATAAAAAGATTGCCGGTGCGAACCAGCCCGCATAGCGCAACGGCAAATATGAACGTGGCGATAATAGTGATTTTGTCGAATGAAAAATGGCGACGCGCCAGAGTCAACAGAAGCGCACCACCCAATGCACCCAGTCCGAAGAAGGCAAGCATGGTGCCGTAACCTTCTGCGCCAAAGCGACTGGCGATCAACGGCAGCAAAGCCCAGAATGCACTGGCGAAAATCGAGAATGCCAGGGTCCGCGCCAGGCATGCCCGGATCCGCTTGTCCTGGCGCGCAAAACGCAGGCCCATGGACATAGCGCCAGAGATGGTGGATTTAATTTTGTTCGGCTCACGCGGGGCAGGCTTCCAGCGATAAAGAAAAAGGATGACGCCGAAAAAAGAAACCGCATTCAGGAGAAAGGCAGCGCCGGATCCCGCGGTGGCGATGACCAGTCCGCCCAACGCGGGGCCGACCGCGCGCGCAATATTGAAACCTGCAGAGTTCAGAGCTACCGCGTTGGCCAGCTTTGCGGGAGGAACCAGGTCAGGAGTAAGCGCCTGCCATGCAGGATCGTTCATCACGGCGCCCACGCCCAGAAGGAAAGTAAAGATCAGCAGCAGTGTCGGGGTGCAGGTGCTGGTAATGGTGAGAATCCCCAACACAGTAGAGGCGCCGACCATGGACGTTTGCGTAATGAGAAGAAATTTTCGACGATCGACCAGGTCGGCGATGGCGCCGGCAGGAAGCGCAATGAGCAGAACCGGCAGGCTCAACGCCACCTGCACGAGTGAGATGAGCATCGGCGAGCTGGTGAGTGAGGTCATTAACCAGCCTGTGGCGATGTTCTGCATCCAGCTTCCGGTATAGGAGATGACGGCGGCAATCCAGAGGGTGCGGAAGATCGGGTCGCGCAAAGGCGATAGCGCTCCGGATTTTACCGAAGCTGTTGCTGCATGGACCTGTGCCGGACTTTCCATGGAGCTAATCGGCCTCGGCGATGCGGAGATGGACATTGCGGCTTTGTGCGCTAAACATCATTGGACTCTGGCATCAGCTATCTGGTGAGCGGTCGAATTGTAAAAAGGCCATTCCCTGCGCCGCCACGAACGCAGCAGGTAGATGACTACACCCAGGACGATAATCACCAGGGCAAAACGGATTTCACGGATAAACCCGGGCCGCATGAACAATACATAAAGAAAGCCCATAGCCGCCATGACGGCCGGGACAGGGTAAAGCCACATGCGGAAGGGACGGGGGAACCCGGGGTTTCGGGCACGCAGCAGGAAGAGACCAACGATCTGCGATAAAAACTGGACCATAATCCGGATTACAACAAGCGCTGCAATCAAGTCAGCCAGCTTCAGGACACAAAAGAGCGTGGCCACTCCGCCCAGGGTCAACAGGGAAACATAGGGGAACTTATGACGGGGATGAAGGCGAGCGTAAGGCCGGAAATAATTACCGTCAAGGGCAGCGGCATAGGGAACGCGCGAGTATCCCAGCATGAGCGAGAAGACGGAAGCAAAGGCCGTCCACATAATAAGGAAGGTGCCAAAGGTTGCGACCCAGTGCCCAAACGTTCGCTGCAAAACAAGAGAAGCCACGTAGAAACGTGTTTCGGAAGCAGCCGCTGCGTCGAGTTCCTGCCAGGGAACAACGCCAAGAATGCTGATGTTCATGACGATATAAACCGTTCCCACCAGCAGAATGGAATAGATAATGGCGCGCGGGATGTTGCGTTCCGGCTGGCGGATTTCGCCACCGATGAAGCCAACGTTGTAGTAGCCCCAGTAATCGTAAGTGGCAACCAGCATGGCCGCGCCGAGCCCGGTTAGGAAGTCATAGAGACCGCTGCCGTGTGTAAGTCCAGCAAATGCGTTCGGCGGAAAATTAAACGCGAGGGACGCCTTGAAGTGTGTGAGTCCGGCGAAGGTGACCAGGAGAATTGCCCCGAGCACGCCGGCAGACAGATAACGCGCCATGCTGCCGACCACAGCGATTCGCCGGTACAAAAGAAATAGCGCAAGCAGGCAGACCGCCATGGCCACGAACGTTCCGAATGTAATGAGAAGCTGAAACGGAAATACTCCAAAGAGCGAGAACGTGCGGTTGATGAGCACATGACCCAGCGATGGCCAGACGTAAACGGCGTATCGGGCCAGGCCCACGCAGCCTGAGGCGATGGAGAGCGGAGCGCTGAACAGAAGCTGCCATACGAAAAGGAATGACATCATGCGGCCGAGCTTTTGCGCGCCGTAGCTCTGCTTCAGATATTCGTATGATCCACCGGCTTTGGGCATGGATGCCCCGAGTTCGGCCCACACCAGGCCATCACACATTGCCAGAAGAGCTCCCACAATCCATCCCAGCATGGCTTGCGGACCGTGCATGGCGCTGATGATCAGCGGGATGGTAATGAACGGGCCCACGCCGATCATGTCGATCACGTTCAGCGCGGTGGCTTCACGCAAGCCGACATCGCGAACCAGTTGCGGCTCAGATGCATTGCCGGTGGTGATGGGAATTTCGGTCATCGGTCAATGGGTCCCGTGTGGCATGGTTTATGACTAGTGTCCCGCGCTCAGCAAGTTGACCATCAAACGGACCGCGCCGGGCACACCAGCAGGCAGCTGACGGAAAAATGCGTATCCGGAATAGATGTATATGCCCTTACCGTAGTGGGCCATGAGCAAGCCACCCTTTTGCGACGGTTCGCCGGGATCATTGCAGGCGAGCAGCGGCTTGTACTGCACGTCCCATTGCGACATGAAATAAAGGCCGCGCTCCTGCACCCATCCGTCAAAGTCTTTGGCGGCGATTTTGTTGGGATAAGAGAAGACGCGTTCTTCCGGCGCCAGGATCTCCACCGGCTGCTCTTCCACGGACACGCGCGCATTGCTCAGCGTTGCCGGATAAGGAGTGTAATGGCCCTCATTGAAAATGTTGGTGCTCTGGTTGTACTGGACGATAAGCGTGCCACCGTTATTGGCATATTCCAGCAGTCGGCGATTATGTTCGCGCACGTCCGTGCGGACATCGTAGGCACGAATGCCGACCACGATGGTGTCATAACGGCTGAGGTCGCCGGAGATGAGCTCTTGCGGCGTGATGATGTTCAGGTTGACGCCCAGACTTCTAAGCACGGCCGGGATCTCATCACCGGCGCCCATGATGTAGCCAACGCGCAGGTTGGCCGGCACTTTTACATCCACCGCCTGCACGTTTTCAGTCGCAGGGCGATATGCATTGAATGAGTCGAGGTCAGGACGCGTGATGACTTTGAAGCCTTCGGCATATTGCTTGCCGTTGTACTCGGCCTTGGCCGTCACCTGATAGGTGCCTTCATGCAGGTTCTGCGGAGTGACGTGAAAGGTGTAGCTGCTGATGTCACCATCGTGATCAAGACTCACATCAATGGTTTCCGGGTCCACCTTCCACCCTTGCGGCGTCTGCAAACGCAGTTTGGCTTTCACGGGCGATTGAATATTGCTGCGGACGCTGACTCCAATGCCGGGCTTGCTGTCTCCGCCGACCGGGGCGACCACGACCGGCGTAGTAAGCTGCACGGAAATTGGCGGACCGACTACCAGCGGGCGTTCCGACTGGCCCAGCGTAGGGTCAAGAAATTTAATTTTCGCCACCGCCATTGCTTCACTGGAGCCTTGTTCCGTGGAGAAACTGGCAACCGCGTGCACGGGATACGAAGGCCACGGCAAGGTGACCAGTTTTGGATCGCTGATGGTGTAAACGGTCTCGGTTTCCGGGTTGCGCCGGGTGAAATAAGGCTGCGTGTACCTGGCGTCATCCGGCACGCCTACCTTGAATTGAAACGACGCTGACTCACCGGGCGCGATCGACTGTTGCATCTTCACGCCGAGAATCGGAGCCGCCAGCCATCCCTGCGGAAACAGAATGCGAACAGCATTTGAGGTCACCGTGTATTTCCCGCGATTGTAGAGGCGTGCCGTGAGCGTGAAATCCTGTCCTGGTACGGCCATGCTCATGGTTTGTTCACCGCGTGGAAAATACGACGGCGCCGGCGGCGGGCCGGGAGGATCCACGGAAACATCAAAATACAGACCGAGAGCTTCATTGGCGGCAGCCTGAAATTGATCGAGCTTGGAGCGCATCTCGGTCAGCAGCATGGCTTTGCTGGAAGGTGAAATATCAGAACCATCGATTTGACTGATCAGCGCCTCAGTCTCATGAACACCAGCCAGCAAAGGAGGCGCGCAGGCGGACGGGTCCTGAACGGAGAAGAGATCGCTGGCTTGCTGCACGCGCTTTTGCAGAGACTCAAGAGCGGGACGAAGAAAGCCTGCTTTCGATTCTTCTGAACCGAGCCGTGACGCCAGTCCGACGAGCGTAACATCGATGCCGGCAAAGAAATCATTCTCATGGGCATTCAAAGAACGCGGCGCGTCTGAATCAATCAGCTTGTAATACGTATAGCGATGGCCGGGAGGAACGCGTATGCCACCAGTTCCCTGCGATGTCTGATGGGCCAGACCTTCCAATCCGAACTGCGAGTATGACATGCCGAGCAGAGGCGAGTACTCACCTGGATCGAGCTTCACGTTGTAATCTTCGTCGGCGACATTGAGTCCCTGGAACATGCGCGGCGGATTCCCCAGATAGAGCTTCTTTGCCTGCCAGGGCAACAGGCCTTCTTTGATTTGCTCGGGAAATCTTTTTGGATCGCCCGCGGCACGGAACGCTTCATGGGTCAACACACCAGAAGCCTCATGATTGCCATGACCGTCTCGCGGCGTGCCGCTGAACCGGCTGGTGAGTACGTCTGGACGGAATGTGCGGATGGCGCGAACCAGATCAGCCAGAGCAACGTCATGTCCGTGCCATTTGTTGAATGTTTCTTCAGCAGTCTTGGAGAAGCCGAAGTCCACGACGGTGCTGAAGCGCTGTTCAACAGCGTAGTATTTGTCGGCTTCCAGCAGTTCGAGCGTGCGCAGTATTCCCAACTCATCAGAGCTCTCAGCACCGAACTTATTTTGTCCGCCTTCGCCGCGCGTGACGGTGAAGAGAAGGACGGAGTAGCCACGGCCTCGAGATTCCATCGTCATCATGCCGCCATCTTCATCATCAGGGTGGGCCACAACCTGCATGAGCCGGGCCGTTGTTTTCAGGCGAGTCAACAACTGATAAAGATGGAGAGCTCCACGGTCCTCCGGCAACGGCCGGGTGTCAGAGGAAGAAGATTGGACCAGCAAGATAGAAAGTGCGGCACAGGCGAAGGCCTTGAAAGTCCTCTTTGGTTTCAGGTGCATGGGAGACATTGTCGCCGTTAGACGCCATTCCGGGCAATCCGTAATCGGCTGCGCATGGCCGCTCCAAAAAGGAAATTGGACAAGATTTTGCTTGAAGCCAGACGCCGGCCAGCCTAACATGCTGTCAACGTATAGGATCCCGCTTTATGAACCCTGTGGGTTTTCCAGCAATTTTCCTTACCCGGCTTCGATTGATCGCAATCATGGCCGTGATGCTTTGCGGCAGCCTGTCAGGCCCAGCGCAACAGACTGGCGATTCCAATCCGCCAAGTGGCCCTGATCTGAGCAAGAAACTTTTTGCTCAAGTCCCTTTCGAGCAGTGGGAGAAGCAGGGGCCTGCCCGGCAAATTCCCTGGAAGGTCTCTGCTTCAGGTTCAGGTCTGTCATTTCAACAGAGGCTGGTCTCAACGATTGCCGTCGCACTTCCCGGATCAGAACTCATCCGTCGACGCCAGGATGGGAATTTAATTCTCCTGGTCCAGGTGACGGACACCTCCGGCAATGCCCATAGAAATTTCGGCATCCTGGAACTCCAGTCACTCAAGCCGGAACTGGCGAAAGGCGACGTGGAGTTCAGTTGGGGAGCATATGCACTGCCCGGAGACTACAAAGTAGCTGTAGCCCTCTATGACAAAAAATCCGGGGAGCATGATTTTGAGCAAAACATGTTTCACGTGGACAGGCTTAGAAATGATCCGCTGCCCGAGGCCTGGAAAGACGAGCCACCCTTTGAGTATTGGGACCCTTTGACGGATTCCATTGACTCCATGTTCCGCCCCGATATGGAAGGGCGGCTGCACATGCCGGTAAGTTCCGCAAAGCCTCTGCACGTGGAGGTTCTGGCAGACTTCACGCCATCCGACTATTTTCACGGATCGTTTGATGCTTATCATGTTTATCTTCGCGGCGCCCTGCCCCTCTTTAAGGCGTTCACGCAGCTATCATTGGCGAACGGATCATTGCAGGTGGCCGCGCTGGATCTGGTGAAGAAGCAAGTCACGTTCGCCCAGGATGACCTGAGCGATAAGGAAGTCGACTGGAAGAAGCTCAAGCTGACGCTGGAATCAGCCAATGGGCCCGGCGTGGTCGACGTTAGAAACGTGCAGCACGGTGGTCAGGATCCCGTATTTCTGCGGGATGAGATCGTCCGCCGGATGGGAAAAGCTGCTGACAGCCAAGGTCCGCAAGTCTTTATCATTGTGGGCAGTCCCATGGACTCCTATTCCTTCCAGAACCTGCCTCCGCTTTACATGGCTGAAGGACATGATGTGCGCGTTTTCTATATCCAGTACGTTCCCATGTCATTGCAACCCCTTTCTCTGGGTGTGGGTGCGGGTGGACACCAGATCATGGCTCGCCGGCCCATCTACGCGAGTTCCCCGGCAAACGTCCAGAAGATGTTGAAACCATTGAAAGTAAATGCCTTTCAGGTTTCCACACCGGAAGACGCCAGGAAGGTACTGGCGCATATTCTGGAAGAGATCAAAAGACCCTGAAGAGGGGCTGCCATCTTGCCAATGTACGGCAACTTACGCGATAATAACGGTTTGCCCGTTGTTCCGGGCCCTAAACTGAAAGGATTCACCCAAAACTGTGTTAATGATTCGACTGGCGCGCATAGGTGCGCGCAAGCAGCCTTATTATCGTGTGGTTGTGATTGACAAGGAACGCGCCCGCAATGGCCGCTCCGTGGAAGTGGTGGGTTTGTATAATCCCCGGACCAATCCGGCAACCGTAAACCTGAAACGTGACCGCATTGATTACTGGGTATCAAAAGGTGCGCAGTGTTCTGACACCCTGACCCGCTTACTTGCAAAGTCCCCAGCCCCGGCGGGTACGGCAGCTTAGTAAGACGAAGATCGTTAGGCCTTTCCGGCAACAAGCAAGAGATTAAAAGAGTGTACGGGCCCCAAGCAAAGCGATTAAGGACATGCCACTATGACCGAATCGGTCGGCGATGTGCGTACACTGGTGGAGCAGATTGCTCACGCTCTGGTAGATGCTCCCGGAGAAGTTCAAGTAACGGCGGTTGAGGATGGCGACGCCACCGTGCTGGAATTGCGCGTGGCGGCAACGGACCTTGGCAAGGTCATCGGCAAGCAAGGCCGGACCGCCAAGTCAATCCGCACCATTCTTGGCGCAGCCAGCATGAAGCTGAAAAAGCGCTACACGCTGGAAATCATCGAAGACTAACTTCGGCAGCAGTATGGCAAATCAGCAGTACGGCAAATTAAAAGATTCGGCTCGGTAGCCCCAGTGAATGACGGGAAAATACCGCAGTCCGGCAGCAACAGTGAGTTTGTCACTGTGGCCAAAGTGATCAAGACGCAGGGGCGCATCGGCGAAGTTGCAGCCGTGTTGCTCACGGACTTCCCGGAGCGGTTCTCTCAGCCAGGCCCTTATTATGCGCTGGATAAAGAGGACCGGCGCCGCGAGATCAAACTGACCGACCACTGGTTTCACAAAGGCCAGATCATTTTGAAGGCGGACGGTGTTGATTCAATCAGCCAGGCGGAAACGCTGATCGGCTGTGAGATACAGGTGCCGCTGGAACAGAGAATCGAACTGGAAGAAGGTTCGATTTATCTGAGCGATCTCAACGGATGCACGGTCTTTGATGCCGGGCGCGAAGTTGGCAGGATCCACGATGTACAGTTCGGTAGTGGAGAAGCGCCATTGCTGATCGTGAAGGGTGGGGTTGCAAACAAGGAATACATGATCCCCTTTGCGGCTGAGTTCCTGAAAGAGTTAAACATTCCGCACAAGCGCGTGGAAATGGTATTGCCCGCGGGAATGCTGGAACTGGATGCGCCGCTGAGTAAGGACGAGAAAGAGCGGCAGGGCGTTCATAGAAACGCCGTTCATAGAAACACCGGGGATTGAGATCCAAGAGATGAAGTTCGAGATCGTAACGATTTTTCCGGACTTTTTTCGCGGACCTCTGGATTATGGCATTGTGCGCAAGGCGCGCGAAGCCGGGCTCATTGAAATCCTGTTGCATGATCTGCGTGAGTCCACCACGGACAAGCATCGCACGGTGGATGACCGTCCGTTTGGTGGTGGTGAAGGCATGGTGCTGAAGCCGGAACCGCTGTTCACATGCGTGGAGTCACTGGGCGTGGCTGGGCGCGATGAACGAATCGCAGGCAAGTCGGCTGACACAGTGATCCTGCTCTCACCGCATGGCGCAATGTTCACGCAGTCGGTGGCGCATGAGCTGGCAGCGAAAGAGCGCGTCGTGATCATCTGCGGACGCTACGAAGGCGTGGATGAACGAGTATCAGAGGGATTGGCCGACCGGGAAATTTCCGTCGGAGACTATGTTCTCAGCGGCGGCGAACTGGGAGCAGCCGTAATCGTAGACGCGGTGACCAGATTAGTTCCGGGAGCGCTGGGCAATGAAGCTTCTGCCCGGCAGGAAAGTTTTACCGCGACGCAGAATATCGCGGTTGACGGCCCGGACAGTACATGCGGATCAGGCGGCTTGCTGGATTATCCGCATTACACGCGACCCGCAGAGTTTCGCGGGATGGCGGTCCCAGAAGTACTGATGGGCGGCAACCATGAGCAGATTCGCAAGTGGAGACGCCGCAAGGCGCTGGAAAAGACTTTGCAACACCGGCCGGATTTGCTGAATGAAGAGCAACTGAGCGCCGAAGATAAGAAGATAATCGCCGAGATCGAGCGAAGCAGAAATAAAGCCTGAGCGAAGCAAGAGATTGAAAAGTTTAGATTTGAAATTTTAAATTCAAAATCTTTTAGGGTTATTGCGTCCCTTGAGAAAAGAAGGAAGAAGTCATGTCACAGCACCCGATCATGGAAAAGTTGGCTGCGAAGCTGCAGCGTAAAGATCTGCCCCAGGTGAATGCCGGCGATACCGTCCGCGTTCAGGTCAAGATCAAGGAAGGCGACAAAGAACGCGTGCAGGCATTTGAAGGCACCGTTATTTCGCGCAGCAGCGGGCCCACCGGCAGTTTCACAGTCCGCAAGATGAGCTTTGGCACCGGCGTTGAGCGTATTTTCCCGTTCAACTCCAAGGTGGTGGACAAAGTGGAAGTGCTCAAGTCAAACCAGGTTCGCCGCGCCAAGCTGTTCTATCTCCGCGGACTCAGAGGCAAAGCTGCCCGCCTGCGCGAGATCGATACCCGCGTGAAGGCTACGGCAGCCGCACCGGCAGGGACTGAAAAAGCATAAGCCTGGCTTTGACTCAGCAGGGATAGCTGGACAGAAGCCGCATGCGGTTTGAGGAAAGACCAAACCTCAGCGGCTGAAGCCGAAGAAGAGCCAATCCTTGAACGCAGGCATAAATGCCTGCTCCACCCGGTGAGCTACAGAGGCCGGTGAGTTACAGAGGCCGATGAGCTAAAGCTATCTTTAACGTGTCGAAAAAAGCTGAGACCCATCAACCCACGCGTGTTTTAGTCTGGGCGACATACGAAGAGGATGTCGCCCAGATTGCTTCCAAGTTGCCGGAGAATGCCCGCAAGTACGCACTCGCTCCCTGGCATTGCGATCTCACCGATCGTCGCTGCATACACGACGCTCTTGTAGAACAAGTCATCATCGTGGAACGCGGTTCGGGAGAACCGAAGCAACCACGAAGTCTGGACATTGCCATTCGGCTTCTCGGCGCGCATCGTGATCGGCACATCACTCTGAAATTTCCCTCCGTCAGCCATTACACCGTCGACAGGCCGTTTTCAGATTCCAAGCGACAGGACGTTGCCGGCCATGGCGACGTGCTGGATGACTCCATCAAGCTGACGGCAGACGGGCACGTACTCTACTCGCTCCGTTTGGAGCTGGGAAAGATTGAGATCGCCGCAAAAGATATACAATTCTCCCAAGAACCCCTTTAATCTGTTGATCTCGGGATCTGTTGATCTTGTGATCTCTGAATCTCTTGAATCAATCATCGATGCTCAATGCCTCCGTCTTCACCCCAATCCGGTAAAAAGAAATCCAAAAAGAAGAAGCATAAAAAGCCGGCACCGTTGAATCCGGGAACCGGGCTGCCTTATTCCAAAGGCACGCTGAAGATGCGTCTGCTGAAGCGGCTGAAATGCACACAGCAATTTGAAAAGCTGGCATGGGCTGCGGGAGCCAAGCTGGTTGCCGGAGTGGATGAGGTGGGCCGAGGCTCACTCTTTGGGCCGGTCGTGGCGGCCGCCGTGATTCTTGAACCTGACTACCGCATCAAAGGCCTGCGAGATTCCAAACTTCTTGACCAGGCCACGCGGGAAAAACTGGCTGAGCGCATCAAAGAACATGCCATCGCTTATGCGGTTGGCGTGGTGGACGTGGCGCGCATTGATCAGCTCAACATATACTGGGCGTCCCTGCTGGCGATGAAGAACGCCATCGCACAACTACAGCCTGCGCCGGACCATCTTCTGCTCGACGCTGTGCAGGTTGATCTGGATTGCGCGCAGACCAAGATCATCCACGGCGACGCGCTCTCCATCTCGATTGCCGCCGCGTCGATCATCGCCAAGGTGCATCGTGATGAGATGATCCGGCGCTGGGCGCCCGTGTATCCGCAATACGATCTGGCGTCGAACAAGGGCTATCGATCGCCCAAGCATCTGGCGGCGCTGAAAGAGTTTGGGCCGACGCCGCTCCATCGGCTGAGCTTCGCGCCGGTGTGGATGTGTAATGTTACGCCGCAGGAAGTGTTTGGGTTTATGGAGGAAGAGGAGTAGACGGGCGTTCGTATTTGGTGAAAAGCCGCTAGCCATTAGCACTTAGCCATTAGTAGAAGCAGACAGAACTCAGCATCCAGCATTCAACATTTAGCCCTTTGTCATCTTGAGCGGAGTCGGAGCGAATGCGACGGCGCAGTCGAAAGATCTATGCATTTCTGTTTGTGCCGCCCCTGCGGGGCTCGGATTTATTTTGATGCCCACCCAGGCCTCACGGCCTGGGCTACATAATTCCGCGCCTGCGGCGCTCGATTCATGGACTACCCAACAAGTGCTGAAGGTTGGGATGTTGAAGATGCAGCAAGCTGCGTCTCTACGCCGATATCTTTGATCGCACCATCACCCCGAATTGCCTTCTTCCTTTGTGTTCCTTTGTGTCTTTTGTGGTAAAGGTTTAGAAAAGAGGAAGGCGGGGCACGCGGCGATGCAATCGAAAAATATATGCATCTTTTTGCGCAGCCTCGTTGCGAAAATCTTTTTGACTTTTTCCCTTCACAATCAGGCCACACTGATATCGCATCGGTAGTACTGTATACAGCAAATGTCCACGATTCTGCAGTCGTTGCGAACTCACTGGAAGTACCAGGGAATTGGCCGCTTCTTTTTTCTCGCAACCCGCAAGATCTTCAAGCCAATTTTTGTGTGGGATGTTCACTACATCTTCCATCGTCCTCTCAGCAGTCATCGATCGCCGCCGCCCAGCCACCCGGGAACTACCTTCTCAATGCTGAAATCAGAACTCGACCTGGATAGCGTGCCCGGCCTGGCTTCGCTTTGTCCTATGGCTGCGGAACGATTCCGCAACGGCCAGGTTATGGTAGTTGCGTTTGCCGATACCACAACAGAACAAAATGCCGGCGGCGACAACCTTGCCGGGATGGCGGTTGCCACAAGCGCGAATGCTGTTGCCGCAAGCGCGAAGACTGCCGCCGCAAGCGCCACAAGCGTTAGGACTGCTCCGCAAATCAGAATCGCCGGCTATACATGGATCACCTTCTCCGACATCTGGCTTCCTGAATTCGATCTCACCATGATCGTGCGGCCGGGTGAGATGGTGCATTATGACTCGTTCGTCAGCAATTCGTGGCGCGGGCATGGCCTGCATACCGTACTGATTCTGGTGGCCAAGCAATATGCGCTTTCGCTGGGATGCACCCACAGCCTCTCCTGGATCAGCGTGCTTAACAGCCAATCGCTCAAGACCGCGCAACGCCTGGTGCGCCAGCCCGACCGGCCAATGATGGTGCTATCAGTACAATTCTGCGCCATGAAGCGCTTTTATAACTTCGCGCTGCAGGGATCGATGGAGTCAAGGTTCAAGAGCTTCTAGCTTCTAGCTTCTAGCTTCTAGCTTGCTGGCTGCTGGCTGCTGGCCAAACAAAATACATAGATCCTTCGACTTCGTCGTCGCATGCGCTCCGACTCCGCTCAGGATGACAAATCCCATCAGCGTTGATCAGCGGCAAAATTCCTTTTTCACCACGGAGTCACGGAGAAAACCAAAATGCCGCTTGATTTCATTCCAATACCTTCGTGTTGCTTCGTGTCCTTTGTGGTTGAGCTGGTTGACTCTGTTTTACTAATGGCTAAGTGCTAATGGCTAACGGCTTTTCACCAAACACCAAGAACCAAATACCAGCTCTTCTAGCAGCCAGAAGCTAGTAGCCAGGAGCTTTCTCCGTCTCTTTCGCCACATCACTTGCGCTACCCTTGAGCAAGTCCCGCAACACGCTCACCTCCGCGGCGATGCCCGTCTTCAACGCCGGCTCATAGACCGGAGCGAACAGCGGAGAATGATTTGAGGGCAGCTCTCTATGACTCGCGCGAGCGGCAGAAAGCTTCTGCGGATCGGCCACGCCCAGCGTGAAATAAAACGACGGAATTCCCTGCTCGATGTACACGGAATAGTCCTCCGAAGTCATCAGCGGATCTTCCTTCACCACGTTGCCTTTGCCGACCACGTTTTCCAGCACGGCTGTCATGTGCTGCGTCAGGACGGTGTCGTTGTACACGGCGGAGGTGGATTCGTAATTCTCGATCAGGGGCATTTTGTCCATGCCGCTGGCCACGGCCTCCGCGTCCGCAATGCGCTTGATCGCGGCCAGCAGATGCTGCCGGACATCCGCTTTGTACGAGCGAACGGTCAATCCCATCTGCGCTTCATTGGGGATAATGTTGTTCTTGGTGCCGGCCTGTATGTAGCCCACGGTGATCACGGCTGCGTCACCGGGATGAATCTCGCGCGAGATAATGGTCTGCAGGCGCACGGCAATCTGCGCGGCCAGCAGCACCGGATCAATCGTGCTTTCCGGACGCGCCCCGTGCCCGCCCTTGCCGTACACGGTAATCCGCAGTGAATCGGCGGCGGCCTTGGAGTAGCCGGGCGTCACGCCCACCTGGCCCACGGCAATGCCGTTCTCATCATGCATGGCCACGCCGATATTCGGTTTGGGAAATTTGGTGAACAGGCCGTCGGCCACCATCGCCTTGGCGCCGGTAATGGTCTCTTCCGCCGGCTGGCCAATGAGCATCAGCGTGCCGTGCCATGTGTCTTTGGATTTGGCCATGATGGACGCCATGCCGTAGAGGGTGGCCATGTGTATGTCATGACCGCAGGCGTGCATCACGCCCACTTCGCGGCCGCTATCGTCCTTGGCGCGGACCTTGCTGGCGTAGGGCAGGCCGGTTTCTTCGCTCACCGGCAGGGCGTCAATCTCGGTGCGCATCATCACCACCGGACCGGCGCCATTCTTCATGATGGCCACCACGCCCGTGCCGCCAACGTGCTCGGTCACCTCGTAGCCCAGGCCGCGTAGCTTTTCCGCCATCACCTGGGCCGTGCGCGTCTCATGTCCGGAGAGCTCCGGATGCTGGTGCAGATCCAGATAGAGCGCCTGGGCCTCGGGAAAGACGGCGTCGACCTTGGATTTGAGAGCTGCGTCCTGGGCGCTGGCGGCGATGCCGGTTAGAAGTACCACGCTGGCGACGAGAAGGGTGTGGGTGATTTTCATGGGGAAGATGATAGATGATTTGCGATTGGTACACGAATATTATTGGTCGTCTTACCATTACAGGCTCTCCTGTCTATCATTCCGAGCAAGGCGGAGCGTATGCGACGGCGCGAGAGGAACCCCGAGGATGTTTGTACAACCATGCCGATGCACGGAATTTTCTCGATGCTCTCGCTTTCAACCCAATGGCGGCGACAAACTCATTCACGAGAGAATGTCTTGAAGCTGCGTTGTCACAACTTGCATCCCCGGGGTCCCTCTCTGCGCGCTCACCACTTCGCGGCTCGTCTTCTCTTTCGTCGCTTCGCGAAAACCGCTTGAGAGCGAATCTCGTGTTCGCTGCGCGAAGGCTCCCTTTACCTCGGGCTCGGCACGCAAGTCGGCCGAGCCCTTAAGTCGAAAGCGCCCAGCGGATTCGATTTCCCGATCAACCGACGGGCCCCTCCCCGTCACTGATCCCATGCCAAAATTCTCTGCATCAAAAGGCATAACTTTTCTTACTACTTTCTTACGCATTTCTGAACCCGTCAGCGCTCCTGCCGCATCTATTCCAATAAGAACAAAATAAAAGACTTTCAGGAGGCGCAATGCAAATAAGATTCGCGGATGGCACACAGATTGAAGTAGCCGCCTCAGCGCTGGATGAATTTGTCCGGCATGACCTGAAGTGGGCGGAATACGTCCATGGCACAGCAGCGGTGAAGTCAGACGCCGATCCCACCGTTAAGTTCGCCCCGCAGCGGGCCAAGAAGATCGCCAAAAATATTGTCCGTTGCCCGTCAGCCCAAGGTTGTTGACCGGTTCGCGGCTCATCTTCTTCACGGCTCATCATGGTTCCCCAATCAAGATGATTCAACCTCTCATTAGCAATTAAATCTTAAAATCGTTAATTTCAAAAATATCCGCTATGTCCCTTCGTTATTGGCAAGGGACATAGCTTTGTTTTTGTCGCTCCGCTCCAAACCGCTGGAAACTGCTCTTCCTGATTGCTGTCTGAATGCTCCCGTTGCAGCGGGTTCGGCACGCGAGTCGGCCTCACCCTTTAATTTCAATTGCAGGTCGCTGTCGCTTCGGCCTACGGCGTAAGGAAGTATTCTGCGTCCACACTTTTCCCAGCCCTAATCCCTCAGCGCGAGCGCGCCTCGGGAACGGGCTGGGCTAACTTCATTTCGCGCCTACGGCGCTGCGCATTCGAAATATTAAAGTGCATGGTTGCTTCCGTGCACATTCGTCCTTTGAACCTTTCAACTCACGTCGCGAAGGTCAGCTGCTCATGACGACCAAGGGATAGAGTGTGGGAAGAACTCCCTGAAGCGGCATCGTTACAACTTGCATCCTCGGGATCCTTCGACTGCGTCGTCGCATGCGCTCCGACTTCGCTCAGGATGACAAAGGGATGGAGTTTTGGGAGAAGGTAGGAAGTTATTGGATGAAGATGCAAAGCCGCTTGATCAGCGTTAATCAGCGTTAATCAGCGTTCATCAGCGGCAAGATTGTTTTGCTTCTTCTCCGTGCCTCCGTGGCAGGATTGGCGGTGATGGCTAAGACGTAGACGGCTCCAGCGGAAATGAAATCGAGATCACGGTGCCGTGAAAGTCAGGATTCTGCGAGCTGCGGACACGCGTGATGGCCCGATGGTTGGCCAGAATTTCAGCACTCACCCAAAGGCCAAGGCCGGTTCCGGTAATCCCTTTGGTGGTAAAGAATGGTTCGAACATGTGTTGACGGGTCTCCGGCGGCATGCCGATCCCGGTATCGGCGATGGTGAGGCGTACACAAGGCTGTCCCGTGGTTATATTGCGGCCTTCCCGCAGCCGGATGATAATTTTGCCGCCGGGTTTGGTAGCATCGAGCGCGTTGCTCAGTAGGTTGGCAAACACCTGGCGCAGGTCACCTTCAAAGGCATGAATCTTTTTGTCGGTCTTGTACTGCCGCTCAATGGACACACCGGCGTTGTTGATTCGGCCTTGAAAAAGCGTGAGAGCGCTCTCTGCCACGTCATGCAATGAAGTTTCCGAGGCATTGGTGGTCTGGCGATGGAACCGGAGCGTCTGCGTGGCGATGGCGGTCACGCGGCGCAGTTCTCGCTGGGCAAGGTCAACATATGTGCTTGCCGTTTCTGACATGGGTTCACGGGAGATGAGATAGATAAGGTTGGTGATTGCCTCCAGAGGATTATTGATTTCGTGGGCGATGCTGGCGGCGAGCCTGCCCACAGCCGCCAGTTTTTCCGTGTTACGCAAGGCGTCTTCGGCGCGCTTCCGCTCAGTTACGTCAACACCCAGCACGATGATTCCTGAAATGCTGCCATCCGCTTCGTGCATGGCCTGATAGGTAAAATCCAGGAAGCGCCGCTCCATTGGCTTACCGCTGCTGCGCTGGAGATCAATGGGATAGCTATGCGCCACAAAGGGCTCGCCAGTCTCATAAACGTGGTCCAATACGGCGATAAAACCCTGAGCTGCAGCTTCAGGCACGGCTTGAAGAATGGATTTACCAACGATGTCTTTCCGCCCAAGCATTGCCGCGTACGGAGGATTGTGGAGTTCGAAGACATGATCGGGGCCACGCAGAACGGCCAGAAAACCCGGCGCCTGCTGGAACATGTTGAGCAACCGTCTCTGTTCGGTGAGCAGCGCCTGCTCAGCCAGAACACGCCCGGTGGTTTCAGAACATGTTACCAGCGTGCCGCGGATAACGCCCTGGGCATCGCGCACCGGGCTGTAGCTGTAAGTCCAGTAAACGTCCTCCAGTTTGCCGTCGCGACAAATGGGAACCAGCGCGTCTTCATGCCAGGTGGATTCGCCGCGCGACATCACGCCTTCAATCTGCGGACCGATGATGTGCCAGACTTCAGGCCAGCATTCGCGTCCGGGCTGACCCAGAGCTTTGGGATGCTTGTCTGACCTGATGCTGGGGCGATAGCCATCGTTATAAAACTGGGTGAGTTCCGGGCCCCACCAGAGGAACATGGGATGACGCGTAGCCAGCATGGTGTTAACAGCGATGAGCAGGACTTCCGGCCAATCCTCAATGGGGCCAACCGGAGTAGTACTCCAGTCAAAGTCACGGATGAGATCCGCCATCTCCCCGGTGCCGAAAATTTTTTCTGTAGTTTTAATCGCGGAAGGATTCATGGATCCGGATTCACTCATTCTGCTTCGACGCTCACTCAGGCGAGAGAAACGCGTGGATGTGGATACTGATAACTAGAATACCATTATCGTCTCTTTTTACCCGACAAAGCGGAGCTGCCCGGCTAAGACTCCGCCCTGAGTCTATGGTTCAAAGGTTCAGAGTAGAACTTTGCTACCACGTAACCCAGTATGCCCGAGAGAGCTGTGATAGCCAGGAACCAGAGCGGTGCGGAATTGATGGGCTGATGCAGATCGTAAAAAATCCGCATCATGGGCCAGACCACCAGCATGTGTGTGAGATAGACCTCGTAACTGTTGCGTCCGAACCAGCGAAGGACGGCATGGATGGAATAAGGACGAGCTACACCAGATTCAAACCAGGATTCAACCCCGGATTCAAAACGCAGTTGCATGGCGATGAGCATGAGAGCCGTGCCGAATTCAAGTACCGTGACGTTGAGCCCCGCCTTCGGCAGACCCAACGTCCAGGTAGTCTGCCTGAAAGCAATAATAAAGATAGCGAGCGCGGCGCCGCTGAGTTGCAAGCCGGCCAGCACACGGGACCGCAAGATGATCTTGCGGGCCTGTATCTTGCGAACGACAATGGCGGCGATGCAGCCGAGGGCAATGCCGTCCATACAGGCGAGGTAGCCATAATCCTGCCAGAGCGAATTGTGGGTGAGGATGGTGCGCGCGAATGGGCCAATGATCACGAAACCAGAAAGCACGGCGATAAACGCGGTGAGATTGCGAGTGGTCCGGCAGAGAATGGGAAAGAAAACGTAAAACATTTCTTCCACGGACAGAGACCAGAGAACGTCCCAGGCGCCGGGAAGGTATCCGCGACTGGATTCAAGCCAGTTCACGTGAAAGGTCAGCGCAGCCAGAAGAGCGCGCGGCAACGTGGTTCGCTGCGGGTTGATGACGAATCCGTAACGGCCAGTGAGATGAAGAATGGCGAGCAGGCCGAGCAGCGCGAGCAGGCAGGGCATGATGCGGGCAAAGCGCATGCGGTAAAACTGCCGCATGTTGATCTGAGCGGGTGCGCCCCAGCGCTTGAGTGACCACGTGGTGATGAGAAAGCCGGAGATAACAAAGAAGACGGTGACGCCGTACGCGCCATCCCAGAAAAGGACGCGATTGATGGCCGGCGACAACATGGCGCCGAAAGCGCTGTTCTTGAACGGAATACGAAGATTGATGTGGTGCAGTACAACGGCGATGATACAGAGCCCGCGAAGTACGTCAATGGCGGGAACTCGATGGCCGGTGGAGGCCATGGTGATTTCAGGAGCTGGCGATACGGCTAAGGACATGTAAGAAGACATGGTACACGTTTGTTTTGCTCACGCGGGGAAGGCGCGGATAGTGGCAAGAAAGCTCGGGGAGAATTCGTCGTAGAAATTCCCTGTTGCGGCATCGGCACGATCGACCTCCTCGGGATCCTTCGGCTTCGCGCCCATCTGTTTTCGTACATCGATTCTCTTCTGGCGCTCCGCTCAGGATGACAAGGAAGAACAGCGTCGTGGAAATAGGTCACAGTGTCTCAGAGCGAAAATAGCACCTCGTGGACAAAGCAAAAGGATATAATCGCGAACCGATGAAACCCAACAACTTTTTGCCTGCACTGAGACCTTGCTCCACGTTCCTGTTGATTCTTAGCTGTGCTCTGCTGGCCAGCCAAATGCTGATCATGCCTTCGGCAGTCGCGCAAACAGCACAGCCGGGGAAATCGTCGGCGAGCCAGACTGATCGGCCGAAATATCCCAACTATCCCAGCGAGACGCCGGCAGAGTTGAAACCGGCAACGTCGAGCTTCGATCATGAGCGCCGCGAAGTGATGATTGCGATGCGCGATGGCGTGAAGCTGCACACGGTGATTCTGGTCCCGCGGTCGGCGACGAAGGCAAAGCCCGCGCCCATTCTGCTCACGCGCACACCTTACAGCGCGGACGAGCTCACCACGCACGCGCAGAGCTCACATCTTGGCCCGAATTTGTTTGGCTATGACAATGCCACGGACGTGATTGTGGACGGCGGATACATTCGCGTAGTGCAGGATGTGCGCGGCAAGTATGAGTCGGAGGGCGACTATGTGATGAATCGTCCGCTGCACGGGCCGCTCAATCCCACGCCGGTGGACCACTCCACTGACACGTATGACACCATTGACTGGCTGGTGAAGAACATTCCCGAATGCAATGGGCGCGTAGGTATTCTGGGGATTTCTTACGATGGCTTTCTGCCGCTGATGGCACTGGTGAATCCACATCCGGCATTGAAAGTGTCTGTGCCGATGAATCCCATGGTGGACGGTTGGCGCGGTGATGACTGGTTCCACAACGGCGCGTTTCGCGCCCAGAACCTGCCTTATATATATGAGCAGGTGGCCACGCGCAAGAATGAAGCCAAGTGGTGGAGCGACCATTTTGACGACTATGACGTTTACCTCCAGGGCGGTTCTGCCGGCGAACTGGGCCGGCAACATGGCGCGGAACAGACGGGCTTCTGGCGCAAGGTGCTGGAACATCCCAGCTATGACTCTTTCTGGCGCGACCAGGCCATGGACAAGATTCTTGCCGCGCAGCCGTTAAAAATTCCCGTGATGATAGTGGACAGCTTGTGGGACCAGGAGGATATTTACGGCGCCATGGCGGTGTATAAGGCCATCAAAGCCAAAGACACGGCCAATGACAAAGTTTTTCTGGTGATCGGCCCATGGCACCACGGCCAGGAGATTGAAGACGCCAGCACGCTCGGCCCACTGAGGTTCGGCAGTGATACCGGGCTTTACTTTCGGCAGCACATCCTGAAGCCATTTCTTGATCGATATTTAAAAGACGAGTCAGCGAAGCAGGTGGCGCCGGTGTCAGCGTTTGAAACCGGGACCAACAGCTGGCGCTTTTATACGAACTGGCCTCCAACCAATACTTCGCAATGCGAACATTGCGCCGTCAAGGCAACACCGCTGTATCTGCAAGCCGGCGGCAAGCTCGGCTTCAACGCGCCACAATCGGCAACAGGCGAAACATCTGGCTATACAGAATATGTTTCCGATCCGGCGAAGCCGGTTCCCTTCCGCTCGCGGCCGATTCGTCCCGTTGGCTATGACGTTGATAAAGGGTTCACGTGGGCGTTCTGGCTGGTGGACGATCAGCGCGAAGCTTCCGGGCGTCCGGACGTAGCAGTATTTACTTCAGACGTTCTCACCTCGCCGGTAAAGATCAGCGGACAACCCGTGGCCAACCTGGTGGCTTCCACCAGCGGCACGGATTCAGACTGGGTAGTGAAGGTCATCGATTTATATCCTGACGAAGTGGCGGAACAACCGCAGATGGGCGGTTACCAGCTGATGATTTCCGCGGACATTTTCCGCGGGCGCTATCGTGAAAGTCTGGAGACGGCCAAACCGATCGCGGCCAATACGCCGCTGCTCTACCGCTTTGATCTGCCCACGGCCAACCATGTCTTCCTGCCCGGACACCGGATCATGGTGCAGATCCAGTCAAGCTGGTTCCCGCTATATGATCGCAACCCGCAGACGTTTGTGCCGAATATCTTCTGGGCCAAGCCGGGAGATTATCGCAAGGCGACGCAAAGAGTTTTTCATTCTTCGGTGATGGGCGAAGCGAGCTTTATTGAGCTGCCGGTGGTGGAGGGGAAATAACTCTTACCGCGGATTCCGCGAGGGACGCGGATTTAAACAAAACCATAACCACAAAGGACACGAAGGAACACAAAGGAGGTTCGGATCGCCGAGATCGCCGTCATCGCGCGACATCGCCGTGATCGGAGTGCCTTCCACAAATCAAAACCAAATCATAGTGATGGTAGGGATCCCTCGTTCCACTCGGGATGAAAGTCTAAACCCACAGCTTCAGCTTACCAGCCTGCTCAGCCAACCGTTCCAAATGTCGGTCCAGGCATGCACCATCATGTTGGAGCGAAGGTTCTTGCGCCACGCAGCATACGCGCCATAGAGCATCCCCAGCACACAGATGAGGATGGCTTGTTTTGCCCCTTGATAGGAATGGCCAAGTCCGAAGACTAATCCCTGAAGCACACAGGCAGCCACAACGCTGCGTGAATAAATCGCAAACTGATGCTGGAAATAGCCGCGAAAGACGATCTCTTCACAGATGCCGGCGGAGATGGAAACTACGATCCATAAAGCCGCCTCAATGACGCTTTGCTCCTGGGGAAGCAGTCCGGTTATGGACCTGGCCTGATTCGGCCCGAGCAGCTGTGACACATAGCGTGCGCTGTACTGCCATAGAAAAAAGAATGGCACAGAAATGACAACATCCCGGAGAAGATTTTTCCAGTCCGGCAAACTGGCTCCGTTAATGAGATCACGCAGGCGGAAGCCGCGATCATTCATCGCACCGCGGACGGTGGCTACCAGTCCCCATTCAAGTGCAATGATGCAGAGATAGAAAGGCCAGATGCGGCGAGCTGCATTTGCGCCGGGCAGAGCGACGGGTGATGAGCCCGGACTGCGTTGCATCCAGAATCCCAGCAGAACCAGCCCGAACTGAATGCCCAGCATCGTGATGAAATGCCCGCGTGAAGCGATGGGCTGGCTGGTGGGAATTGGCGTGGGATTTTGCACGCATCAGTTTAATCACAGATAACGATAGTTGTTGCTATTTGGTATTTGGTATTTGGCCCCGCTGGGCGCGTACAGGTATTTAGCTATGAAGGCTTGAGCCTTACGCGCTCTTCAGGTTTGGCTGATTGATCGTCTTTCGGATTGCAGGAACAATATCACCAAATTGATCGGACGAGACGGGCTCTGCGCCCGCGATCTCCGGATCACCGTGACACATCTCAATCACCGGCACCTGCGGGCAGTTCGCATTCAATAACCGGCCAATGGCTTTTTTTACTTTCGGCTGAATTGCAGATTGCACCAGCGCAACGTGAAAATCTCCGCGTACACACAGCTCTTCCAGTTGCTTGAAATCAGACGCTACCACCACGGCAAAGGAGTTCTGTTCGAGAACGCGTTTCGTCTTTTCTGAGATTTCATCTTGAAAAGTAATAGACAGAACGGTACAGAGCACGATGGCAGGCTCCTCCCCAAGCCTTGATCGAATATCGTTAAGCGATCTTAATAAATCATTAGGTGCAATTAATAAATGGAAGGGTGCCTGAGCCAAGTGGGGGTCAAATCAGGAGTGACTTAGCAATGCTCGATTCACCGTGACGAAAAGCAGATCAGAAAACCTACCACTGAGGCACGGAGACACAGAGAAACCCAAACGCGGACCGTTTGCCGCAGATTAACGCGGATACATCGATCAAAAACCAATCGGTTCTTTTATCCGCGTCCATCCGTGTAATCCGCGTTAAGTTTCTTCTCTGAGGGACTTACGCGTGCACGGTCTGATAGGCCTCATAGGTGCCCTTGAAGTCTTCTATGTCGCCGTGATCAAAGTGCCAGATGCGAGTAGCGACTTCGTCGATCAGATCGTGATCGTGGGAAACGAGCAGCACCGTTCCCTGATAACGCTGCAGTGCGATATTCAGAGCGTTGATGGACTCAAGATCAAGGTGGTTCGTGGGCTCATCAAATACCAGGACGTTGGGCTTAAGCAACATTAGCTTGCAGAACAGTACGCGCGCGGCTTCGCCGCCGGAGAGTACCTCAGTCCGCTTGAGAGCGTCGTCTTTCTGGAAGAGCATCTGGCCGAGCAAGCCGCGGAGTTCCTCGTTGGAGACGCTGGGATCGAACTGACGCAGCCAGTCCATGATGGTGAGTCCGGGCTCAATCAGGGTTCTGTGGTCCTGAGGAAAGTAGCCGACATTCGCTTCATGTCCGAACAGGACCTTACCATCATCAATGAGTGGACCGTCATAGAGGCTGGTCTGGCGCAGTTCGGCTTCCGGCGTGTTGGGTGAGCTGGCCAGCAAGGCATTCAGCAAAGTTGTTTTGCCGACGCCGTTGCGGCCCATGAGTCCGATCTTCTCTCCGCGCAACACGCTGGCAGTGAAGTTGCTGATGACTTGATTGTCGCCATACGCCTTGGAAACGCCTTCGATCTCCAGTATGTGCTTACCGGAAGGACGCTTCTGTTCGAATTTAAGGAACGGGCGTGCAATGTTTGACCGGGCCAGGTCTGTGACCTGAAGTCGCTCCACTTCTTTTCTGCGTGACTGTACCTGGCTTGAACGTGTGCCGGCAGCGAAGCGCGCGATAAATTCATTTAACTGCGCGATCTTCTTTTCGCGCTGGGCATTCTGCGATTCAATCTGCGAACGCACCTGCGTCTTGGCCATGACCATATCGTCATAACCGCCGGTGTAAGTGATGATGGTTTCGTAATCGATGTCGGCGATGTGAGTGCACACGCTGTTCAGAAAGTGACGATCGTGCGAGATGGTAATGAGCACACCGTCATAGCGGCCAAGAAAATCCTGGAGCCAGTGGATGGAATCAAGATCAAGGTGGTTGGTGGGCTCGTCCAGCAGCAGGGCATCGGGGTGCCCGAACAGCGCCTGCGCCAGCAGCACGCGGACTTTCTGTCCACCTTGCAGCTCGCTCATCTTACGCTCGTGGACGTTCGTCTGGAATGTCGAGGCCCTGAAGCAGGATGGCGGCATCGCTTTCGGCGCTGTAACCATCTTCTTCACCCACAACGCCTTCGAGTTCGCCCAGGCGCATGCCGTCTTCATTCGACATTTCCGGCTTTTCGTAAATATGGTCGCGTTCCTGCATGGCCGACCACAGGCGCTTGTTGCCCATGATGACGGTGTCAATCACGCGGAAAGCGTCAAACGCAAACTGGTCCTGGCTGAGTACGCTGAGTTTGCGCGGACGCACCACGCTGCCCTTCTGCGGCTCCAATTCGCCGGAGAGCAGGTTCATGAACGTGGTTTTACCGGCGCCGTTGGGACCGGTAAGACCGTAACGCTTTCCCGGTGTGAACGCCGTGGAAACTTCTTCAAACAGAATTTTTGCGCCGTAGCGCATGGAAACATTGCTTACTGAAATCATTCTTTTCGTTAATTTAGGCACGCTGCGCGTGCAAACCGCTTAGGTGCCTTTCCTTACCTTTTAATTTTTCAGCGCCCGAACAGCGCCGCTCTGCGCGTGCCCGGCATCGTTTTCTTACTTGCACGCTCCGCGTGCAAACCGCCTAACATCCTGCCCGTACCGCTTAATTTTTCCAGCGCCCGAACGGCGCCGCTCTGCGCGTGCCCGGCATCGCGGCTTTTCGATTCCTACTCGGCAACCGCGCGCGTGCGATTTACAACTTTTCCCTTACTTGTTTATTTTTCCAGCGCCGCGGCATGGCGGCATTTGAGGAAACGCAGGAGGGACCCGCAGTAAGCATTAATTTTACCATGGGTTTACCCATGGAACACCTTAGTCACAGAGCGCACCGCGGACACGCCAGGAGAAAAAACTATTTGCCGCAGATGAACGCGGAAAACGCAGATCAAAACTTCAAAAACCTACCATGGAGACACGGAGTGCCAGCAGAAGCAAACCTTGTCCTTGGGAGCCATGGTGGTGCGGTAATGAGTTTTTGGCAGCCGTCGTGGCGGCGATTCCTGTGAGCTAAAGTTTTTCTCCGGTGTCTATTACGCAAACCGTTTACTATGGCAATCGTCTTTTAAGGCCATAGGGATCCCTCGCTCTGCTCGGGATTAGAAAGAAATGATTCGGGATCAAGAACCATGAAAAGGAGTCACCCATGAAAGCACTTTTACTTCTTCTCACTCTGGTTGCTGCAACCGCACTCTCCGCCCAGCAGGCGCCTCCGGAAGGCATATGGATGGGCTATGACGGTGAGTGGAAACACGTCACGCAGCAACTGGTGTCGTTGGCAGAGGCGACGCCGGCGGAAAAGTTTGCTTTCCGTCCCGAGCCGAATGTGCGCTCAACGTCAGAGGTGTACATGCATATCGCCATCGCCAACTTTTACCTGTTGAGCCAGACCGATCCTAAGTACAAGTTCCCTGACGCATTCAAAAACATGAGTGCGGACAAGGCGGAAAAGTCAGTCACGAGCAAGGAAGACGTGATCAAGTGGCTCAAGCAGTCAATGGATGTGGTGAAGACCGCGCATGAGGCGGCGAAGCCGGCGGACCTGGCGCGAAATGTCCATATCGCTGACCGTAATACCAACGAGGATGGCATGTATCTGCGCATCATCGTGCATGCAAATGAGCATATGGGACAGTTGATTGCGTACGCGAGAATGAGCGGAATCACGCCGCCGTGGAGCAAGTGACGTAAATTTCCGCTTACGCAGCCTTCGCAGCCGATTCCAGCCAACTCTCCATGACCGAATGGTCCACTACGCCGGCCTGCTGCATCACCAGATTGCCATCGCGAAACACGGTGAAGTTGGGGATTCCCTGCACTTTGTAACGCGCGGCCAGCTCAGGATAACGCTCAGTATCAACCTTGAGTACGATCGCGCGCCCTGCCATGTTGGCGGACGTTTGCTCAACTTGAGGCGCAGCCATGCGGCAGGGGCCGCACCAGCTTGCCCAGAAATCGACCAGCACTGGAACGCGCGCCTTGGCAATAATCTCATTGAACGACTCAGCATTTACCTGCAGAGGTTCGTTGGCTGGAGGCAGCGCCGCCTTACACGCTCCGCAGCGCCCAGTATCGGCAATATGCTCGGCAGGAACGCGGTTCTGTTTACCGCATTGCGTGCAAGATCTAAGGATCGGCATGGAACCTCCAGGCTTCAAACTCCAATTCGGAATTCAGGAACGTTCCCATTAGATGCAACAGGAGGTGCGTTGGAGTCAGACACCCTACACACGGCCTAAGTCCAACCATTGAATCGGGATTACGATGGCAGATCTGGACGCTCTGTATCGCATAAGACATCCCCGCAATCCAGCAGCAGCATCACTGCTCTCAGTTCCCCCATTCTCGTCAATGAGGTTGATTGTTCATGCAGGTCTCTATCGCTCAAACATTCAAACTAACGTGCATTCTTACTCTGGCTTTCGCAATCACGGCAATGGCCCAGGACAACGGGAACACCAGCGCCGCAACTGTCGCCGCAGTGACCGCGCCGGCAAATCAATTTCTGTTCGTTCCGCTGGGGAACGTCAGCAACAACCCATTCAGTGAATACCGTATCCATTCCACCACCGGCCAGCTTACCGTTGTGAACAAAGCCCTGACTGGGGCAATCTTTAATGAGTTCTCCTTCCGCGATCCCAAACATCATTTTCTTTATATTGACGGGACCGTGCGAACTTCGAATTTCACTGAAGACGGGATCGCCGAGTATCGCGTGATAACACCCACCAATGGAGGCCTGGCGCGTTTGTCGGGATCTCCCTTCGATCCCAACGGACAGCGGCTTGCCTTCGTTACGATACGGCCTGACTTGAAGTTCGCGTATATCCAGGATTTCGACAACGTTGCTCTCGTCCACATCGTCACCATGAATCCTTCCACCGGCGCTCTGGTAAAAGAAGTTGCAACAGCCACCATTGCCAGTGGCGTTGGGGCCTCGTCAATTCTCAATCTCCGGTTTGATCCCACCGGACGCTTCCTCTACATAGTGAATGCCACAGCCAACCTGATTGACGCTTACGTATCCAATGCAACCACTGGCGCCCTTACAGAGGTTCATGGGGCACCGTTTGTGCCTCGCGGGAGTTCTCAGACTCAATGTCCCCCGCCGGATAACTTCTGCGGCGGCGACGTTGCCATCAGCGGCAATTTCTTGTACTACGTCAGCCTGTTCTTTGACGGCGTATCAGAATTCAAGATCGACCAGACGACTGGCGCCCTGGCTGAGTTGCCTTCTTCGCCGGCTGCGAATCCGGCACATCTGGGATTCAGCATGAGCGTTACTCCTGATGGCAAACACCTCTATATAGACGCGCCCCAGGAGGTGGCCGGCCAGAGCTTCCTTCTGGGATACATCATCCATTCCAACGGAACGCTAACGCCGGTGCCGGGCTCGCCTTTTAAACTTCCCGGAGCAGGCCTGTTCATGGACATGGATGTGTCGGGCAATTTCCTCTACACAACTGCCGGTAATTTCATCAGCGGCTTCCGCATAAACCCAACCACTGGTGGGTTGTCTGCTGTGCCGGGCTCACCTTATTCAAATCCGGGAGGCACCGGGCTCACGATCATTCATTAAAAGTTGATATCGAAAAAAGAAGAGTGTTGATGTAAGGGAAAAGACAAGACGCATTTCGGTTCGCAGGATGGCCACCTTCTGCGGCTTTTTCTGTCGACGGGAATAGCCGCAGGGGTGGTCGGCGATTTTAGAGTTGGCGATCAGGGGCTGTTACGCCGGAGTTGCCGCGAGCGCGGCTTCGGCTTCTTCCACTGACGAGTAGAAACGGAATAACGTGGCCACCTTGGTGATGACCAGGGCCTGCTTCACACGATCATTCACTGCTGCCAGAGCCATCTGGCGTCCGTTTCTGAATAGATGCACGTGGCAATTGACCAGAGAACCAATGGCAGACGAATCGATGTAGACCACGCCACCCAGATCGAAAATCAGAATCGCCGATTCATCGGCACGCCACGCATCCTGGAATTGAAAGAGATTGCCCATCACCAGCGGACCGGAGGGTGAGATGACGGTTGAACCAGAAACCTGACCGGAACGGACTTGCAGATCAAAAGACGGCGTATCTGCCATGAAAAGGAATGTCTCCCTGAGCTATCCGTTTGTACGCGAACATCCAGCTCAGAACAAGCGACGAAACGAAAAATTCACATATTTTTAATATTAGCTTTTGTCGCTTCGCTCCACACCGCTTTAAGAACATTTGTTCTGGCAGTTGGCTTCAGCCTTGTTGCAGCGGGCTCGGCGCGTGGTCGGCCTCGCCCTTGTTCACGATCGCGCGGTCAATGGCCCTGAGCTGTTTGATCTCGTAACCTCTTGATTTGACAAGAGTAAACTGCGGGAGTAGCGTTGCGTACCAGGAATCAAATCCGGGCCCCCAGGAGAAGTAATATGCAACTTCGCACAGCGTTTTACGGTGCAGCCTTAGCCGTCTGTCTTTCAGCAACCCTCTCCGCCCAGGACGCCGTTAAGGTTGATCCCAAGCATTACACAGTGATGAGCGAAAACGCTCAGGTACGGGTCCTCAAGGCGCATTACGGCCCGCATGAGAAGTCGGTGATGCACAGCCATCCGGACACAGTTGCGGTGTTCCTTACGGACGCCAAGGGACAGTTCACTTTTCCCGACGGGAAAACGCAGGAATTTAACGTTAAGGCAGGCGACTCGCAGTACAGCAAAGCGGGTAAGCATTTGCCGGAGAACACCGGGGATAGTGCGATGGAAGTGGTCATCGTGGAGTTGAAAGGCAAAGCTGCCAAGCCGGCTACTACGACAAAGAAGACGCCGGAAAAGAAACAGTAATCTCGGTAGTTCGCTGCGTTACTCAACAAACACCGAAACGAATTTGATTCGAAATACGTTTTTGGTTGATGTGCCGCACCTACGGCGCTCGTCTCTCTACACTCCATCTTCCCAGGGCTCACGCCCTGGGCTAACTTCTGAACGCGCCTACGGCGCTACGTTGCTTTAGACTTTAGCTGCGTTGGATCTGATCCGCTTTTTCAAAAGGGAAACGTCTCGTCTGTCCAGGTTTCCGAATGCAAATTCGGAAACCGCGGCGGTTGATACCGCATCGAATTTTAGGACAACAAAACTTTCAGACACCAGAAATCCTCAGAACACTAAAACTCTTTAGAGCGCGAAAGAAATAAAACCCTAAAGGTCTTTTGGAACGTCAAAAACCGAGGAGAGCATCCATGATCGACGTAACCAACGCATTCAGCAGTTTTTCCGTGAACAACATTCAGAAAGCCAGGGAATTTTATGGCAAGACGCTGGGGCTGGAAGTTTCCAGCGGTCCGGAAGGCACACTGGTTGTGCCCCTCGCCGGCGGCGCCAAAGCTTTGATGTACCCTAAACCCAATCACCAGCCTGCCACCTTCACAGTGCTGAATTTCCCAGTCGACAACGTGGAAAAGACCGTGGAAGAGTTGAGCCAGCGCGGCGTGCGATTTGAAGTCTATGACGAACCCACCTTGAAAACCGACGCACGTGGAATTTCTCGCGGGAATGGGCCGACGATCGCGTGGTTCAAGGACCCGGCGGGGAATATACTTTCAGTGCTGGAAGCGGCTTAGCATCGTCGCAGGCATCGTAATTGAGAATCGATGCGACCTGAGGGAGTCCATCGCATGAACGATACACACACCGGAACTCTGTCCAAAGCGACGCTACTTGCCGCCGAACCCCAGCTCTTTGTGGCCGATGTTGAAACCTCATGTGAGTTCTATACAAAAAAGCTGGGGTTTACGGTGGCCTTCATCTATGGTGATCCGCCATTCTATGCACAAGTGTTCCGCGACGGAGCCAGGTTGAATCTCCGATCTCTGGGCGAACCCGCCATCAATCCCGAGCTACGCGATAGAGAGCATCTGCTCTCAGCAACCATCACACTCGATGACGCAGAGCCGCTCTTCCTTGAGTTTCAGACGGCAGGCGTTGTATTTCACCAGACACTCAAGTCAGAACCATGGGGCGCTCGCACATTCATCGTTTGCTGATCCCGACGGTAATCTCATCCTTTTTGCGGGCCGAGGGTAGTAGTTAGTTAGAGAGAGCGGAGGAAGAAGATAATCTGCTGGAGTGCATAAAGTGCCTGAAGACCGGCAAGCGGTCTCCAGGCAGGTTCGTGCAACTAATTCATTGCGACTACGACCTCACCCCCCGAACCGCCGCGGGCAAGTTTCATCTCAGCCTTCCGAACAGGGAAGCTGACGTCAGTCTCAAAAGCCTCAAGATCACGAAGGAAGTACGAGTTCCCCACATGATCGAAGATAAGCTTCGCTGAGTCGGTCCCTTGATCTGACACCATCCCGAGCAGGAACACTTCATGGCTATCATCATTATCGCGAATAATAGCGATATTATTCTGCGAGTCGAAGCCGACAGAGTAAGTTCCGGCCGGCATCATGTAGCTCCCGGCGTAGAAATTGAACGGAATGTTGGCCTTCACCATCTCGTCCGTCTCCGCATGCGCGACGCCAACCGTGATAGTGGACAACAGAACCGCTGCAAACAGCGTTAGGATTTTGCTTTTCATTATTATGGCTTCTCCGAAACGCCATGGAGAGCGTGTTTAACGCCACCCCATGACCTATAGATTCGCTGAGAATGAACTGCTCTTCCAGATTCGCTCAGCCACCCAATCAGATGAAGTGCTCGTGCGGGTTGACTGTTAAGAATTGTTTCAAGATTATCGCCGGCGAAAGAGGCTGAATGTGGAGCAACATCTCTCCCTTGCGTCCGAGAAGAAGTGTTCTCTTGACATTGCCTGATATAGAGCCCGCCACTCCATTGCGTAAATTTCCCAATTGCCAGATTACCTGGATTACTCAATCTAGTTACGCGCGAGCTGCTTTTATCGCCGTCTTTTCCCAAATCACACATCCGCGGCAGTCACCCGTTCCGCAATGCCACCATTGGCTCCACGCCAGCCGCGCGACGGGCTGGGATTGCCGACGCCAGCAACGCAGCCACGCTCAGCATCAGTGCTGCCGCAACGAGCATTACCGGGTCCCAGGGCTTCACGCCGAAGAGCTGATTATTCATCAGCTTGCCCGCGCCAATGGCTGCGGGAATTCCAATCGCCAGTCCAATCCCTATCTGCAGGAAGGCGCCACTTACCACCATCCTGGTAATTCGCAGGCGGTCCGCACCGAGTGCCATGCGGAGACCAATCTCACTGGTCCGCTGTTCCACCATGTATGACAGAACTCCATACAAGCCGAGTGCAGCAAGCACCAGCCCGAGCGTCCCAAACAGAGATGTCAGGGTCGCGATCATAGCTTCCTGCTGAAAATCATTGCTCACGACTTTGTCGTAAGGGTCTACGGCATAAACAACCAGGTTGGGATCGATGCTCGCCAGTTCCTTGCGAACCCGCTCTTCCATTCCAGGCGGATTCCCCGGCGCCCAGATCACAATGTTTCCCAGAAAGTGTGCCGAAACCTCGCCGACGGTGAAGGCTGGATCGTCATACTTTACCGTCTGCGCTTCAGCAGACCAGAACATCGGGCGAACCGGCAGTCTGTAGCCCCATGTCATGTATCGAACATCTTTGGAAACGCCAATGACTTCGTAGGTGGCAGAGTATTTCATTCGATTCTGCCCGAAGTGCTGTCCGATCGGATTCTGGTCCTTGAAGAACTTCTTTGCAAACGCTTCATTGATCACAGCTACGTTACGCGTCGTCGCTGTATCCTGATCAGTGATCGGACGCCCCAGCACAATCTTGGCTCCAATGGTGTCAAAGAAATCCGGAGTTATCATCGCCCAACCTGAGCCCGTATCTTCTTTTGCCGGCGGTTCTGGTCGTCCTTCCACGCGAATGCCCTCATTCCAGCTGTCGCCGGACATGGGAGCATAAAGCGCGGCCGTGACCATTCGGACGCCAGAAACCTTGCGCAGCCGGTCCCTGATTTGCACATACAAAGGATCCAACTGTTCAAGTTTGTAGTTGGCCAGGCGCGGATTGATATCAACAAGGTATCGGCCCTGCGTCTCGAAACCAAAATCCTGATGCTGCAGGTTACGCAGACTCTGGCCGAGCAGGGCCGCAACGGAGAGCAATACCACTGAGACCGCGCCTTGCACGATGACCAGAGACTTCTGCGTCCATCCTCGGCCGCCGCCCAGTGAACGGTTAATACCCCGTAGTGCTTCCACCGGATCAGCATGCGAGGTCACCCACGCTGGCGCAATTCCAAAAATGATCCCTGTCAGGAACGAGACACCGAGCGTGAAGAGCAGCACGGGTAAGGATGGAGTTGCACTGACGGGGACAAAGTTGTCCGGGCGGCCGTTCTGAAAAGCCAGATGCAGAATCAACCTTGTTCCAGCGTAAGCCACAGCGATGCCGAGTGCTCCACCGATCGCCGAAAGCGTGACGCACTCCACCAGAGACCTGCGGATGATTCGCGTGCGCGAAGCGCCCATGGCTACGCGGATCGAGGTCTGTGCGCGCTCCTTCAATCCGCGGGCCAGCATCAGATTCGCCAGGTTCCCACACGCCACCAGCAATACGCATCCGGCAGCGATCAGAAGAAGCTTCAATCCATCTTCGTATTCACCCCTGAGAAAGGCAACGCCCGCGCCGCCAGGCGTCAGATGCAATGTCTGCTTTTCCCACAGTTCTTTCTCGCCCGGCTCCATGTCAGGAACGTGACTCGCCAGCCAGTTATGGAATATGACCCGCAATTTTGCTTCGAGCGATTTGGAATCCGTTCCCGGACGGACTCTTCCCAGCAGGTCAAGGTAGTTGGATTGTGGCCTCTTCAGCCGGGCGGAACTCCCTTCCAGTAACAGTTCAGTTGTGGCGGGCAGCCAGAAATCCGGCATGCCCCAGCCCGCCAGCTTGGCCCCGAAGAATCCAGGCGGGGCAACGCCAATGATGGTGAAGGAATGCCCGTTGATCTGGTAACCGGCGCCGACGACTGAAGGATCAGATCCATACTTGTCCTGCCAGATGCGATAGCTCATCACTGCAACCGGCGGCGCACCTTCGTGGTCGTCTTCATCTGTCAACAGCCGGCCGATCCAGGGCTGGATGCCGAGCGTGCGGAAAAAATTTCCGGACACATACTCGCCGTTGCGTGTATCTACAGGCGCCTGTGAGCCTGCCTTGCGGACGCCTAGATTCGCGTTGCCAGCCTGCAGCGCTGCCAGATCTACAAATTCCGGTGCGTGCTCACGGAAATTGCGGTACGCCTCCCAGCTGAACAACGCAAAATCGCCGTCATCGCCCTGGGTAAAGCCGCCCCAGTTGCAGCAGCGATCTTTATCGCCGATTCGCCACAGTTCGCCGGGCTTGGTGACGGGCAGGGACTTCAACATTACCTGGTGCACCAGTGTAAAGATCGCCGTGGTGGCTCCGATGCCCAGAGCCAGCGTGATCAAAGCTGTTGCGGTGAATCCAGGTGCCTTGCGCAGCTGCCGTAAAGCGTCTCGCAAATCCGCCAGCATGTGTCCTCCTGAAATTGTGGAAGAATCCTGTGAAAAGATGAATACTGCCACGGGCCGTTCAGGTTACAGACTGCTTAGACTGGCGCTAAAGGTCGAGGATAGTCAGCTTTCTCTTATGCTCTTGCTGGCGTTGAGTTGAAGTCGAAAGGGGAACCTCCCGTCTGTTCCCCATCCGCCCATATGGCGTTCTTGTCATCTTGAGCGGAGCCGGAGCGCATGCGACGGCGGAGTCGAAAGATCTATGCATTTGGTCTTCTTTCTCCGACTACCCGATCACCCGATCGGCCTGGATTTGCCGGTGTTGTATTACCAATTGCTATTTGCCAAATTGCCAATTGCTGGGCTTCCGATCACCAGATCATCCGATCTCCCGATCACCAGATCCCTGATTCCCAATCACCAAATCTGCCTTAGAACGCGTCACAGTCCTTGCTTCACCGCGATCTCATCCAGCATCGCGCCTGCCGTGTCCTCATCAATTATCCCGTCAAGCATCGCCTGCATTAAATCCCTGATGATCCGGTTAACGCGCACTGCATCAGAGACCTCACCCTCCGGACTCTCGCTTATACGGGCAACAAAATCCCGCCGTTGACTTTCTGCCCGCATCGCCTTCTCCCGTTGTTCTGCGTGCTTCCGGCAGATGTCATGGTCCTTCATCGCCGGAGCCTTGCATTGCAGCCCATTCGCTCTTAACGCCTGGCACCGCCGATAGTAGTCATACCGCGTCTCCCAGTAGTCATGCCGCGTCTCAACGTCGGCGCACCGGCTTTCGCAAATTCCAACTTCCCGCCATCGATTACCTTATGCATCGCGCCTCTTTTCGTTTAAGGCCACCATCAACGCCCTGCTCTCTTGAATGCCTGCCCACCAGCCCCCAAATGGCTCGCTACCTGAATTGCTTTGCTAATTGCCAGTCTGCTGCGTTTCCGATCACCAGATGCTTGGCAGTTCAATTACCCAATCGCAAATTACCCAATTCCCAAATATGCCCCCGGTCCTTGTCATCTTGAGCGGAGTCGGAGCGCATGCTTGCGGCGCAGTCGAAAGATCTATGCATTTGGGCTTCTTTCTACGACTGCCAGATCACCCAATCGCCTGGATTTGCCGGTGTTGTCTTACCAATTGCTATTTGCCAATTGCCAGTTGCTGCCTTCGATCACCCGATCCTTGGCTCTTCCGATCTCGGCGATGTCGCGCGATCACGGCGATCTCGGCGATTCCTGGCCCCCTCCCGGGTACCCTCAACTAGGAAAACAAAGCACTTAGTTTGGGATATCCCAAGCGTCCCAATATTGCAAACTAGTTTGAGTTAAAGTCGTAATTCCGCCATAATGCCCGGGTTTCCGCTTGTGATTTTAGCATAACTTTGCTAAGTTTGCTATGAACTAACATTAGTATTCTTCGCCAGCAGAGGATGCTGTCCGCGACGATGATATTTAACGGCTGTCATTCCGAGAGAGCCGGAGCGAACGCGACGGAGAGAGAGGAACCCCGAGGATGCTGCTGCCAACGATGCGGCAAAAGGGAATTCTCTCGAGACAAAAATACTGTCTTCAATTCGGTTTCAGCCGCTGAGGTCAAAACGCTTCAGAAGACTTGCGAAGTTCATATCCATCTTGTCGTCCTGAACAAAGTGGCGGGGCACCCATTGCCTCATACGGAAAAGAGAAAAACGGGAAATTGGGTAGGCCACCCGGCCACCCGGCCACTCCGTAAACATCGGTTAATAATCATCAACAAAGATCATGGGCTGAGTCCTTGTGTCTCCCTCTCTTCTCTAATCACTACAAAGTTAATTTGCTCGTGGTAAGGAGAATTTATGAGAAGGGGTACTCAACTACTTTTTGCTGTCGTCCTCGGTCTCGGCATGATCGCGCCGGCCTTCGCCAGCTCTACTACTGACCTTCCTGGTGACAACCAGCGTTTTGAGCAGCGGCTTTCCGGCGAGGTCCACCATGCCCTGGCCATGATTCCGGAGCTTACGATCTTTGACAATCTCAGCTACCGCGTTGACGGCGATACCGTGACCCTCTCCGGCCAGGTGCGCAACGCCTTCATCAAGAGCGAAGCCCAAAGCCGGGTCAAACACCTGGAAGGCGTGCAGAGCGTCAATAACCAGATTGAAGTGCTGCCCGCGTCGTTCAACGACGATCGCGTCCGGCGCCAGGTTGCGCGCGCCGTCTTCGGTGATGCGCGACTCTCCACCTACTCCATTCAGCCCGTACCGCCAATTCACATCATTGTGAAGAACGGCCATGTGGACCTGGAAGGCGTGGTGCGTACCCAGACGGATAAAGACACTGCCTTCATCCGCGCCAACGGCGTGCCCGGCGTGTTCTCCGTGGACAACAATCTGCAGGTCGAACAGCCGCGAAAGGGATAACGATAAGGCGATAAGGCCGGGTTCCCCATCCTTTTGCGCGCGAAGGTGTTTCTTCTTCGGGGCAAAAGGGTGGGCTTCCCGTTCTCGGGCGATGTCGCGCGATGACGTCGCTCCTCGGCGATTCCCTCCCCTCTGTCATCTCGAGCGCAGGCGGAGCGCACGCGACGGCATAGTCGAGAGATCCCGAGGATGTTTGCAGCGTAAGTGCAGTCTCAGGGAATTCCTTCGAAAATGCCCGTTGGGTTCTTTCGCGCGCTTTGAAGGTCGGCTCTTGTTTTGGCTTTTATGCTCTTGCTGGCGTTGAGTTGAGGTCGAAGGGGGAACGTCCCGTCTGTCCCCATCCGCCCCAACCATTTCTTCTTACAATCAGTTTTTGGTTCGATATCACACGGAAAACTTTGGATCACCTTCGACGACTTTGGTATCCAGCTTCGGTGTCTCGCCCTTACGCCACATGGGTGCACGGAACCTGACCCGATAGTTCAGGGGGCCGCCGTCCGGTTGATCGTGTCGATTGACGGGGCGCTCGATGCAGACAAATTCAGTCTCCAGATCGTCGTTGCTGGCGCGGACCACTGCATACCCGTGCCCTCCCATATCGACAAAGGAGAGGTGGGGAGACATTTGCGGATTCGATTGTTCTCTCGCCTTGGTGATATCGCCAGACTTCACGTATTCGAGACAGGAACGCACTCCATGTCGCAGAAGCATGTTGATCATCGGCTGCGGGGCCTGATCCTGGGGCCCTTGTCCAACCCAAAGGGGGCGAAGCGGCTCGTCCTTTGGGAAGCGATATTGATCGGCTTCCCATCCTCCCGGGGCTGAAATGGAGCCAGTGACAAAAGCCAGGCCTACCGGTTCAAACTTCTTGGGTGGCAGAGACTTGGCAGAACGGCCGGCCCAAAAAGAATGGAGGTCGCCTGCCACGGTGGCAAAGCCTGTAATGCCGTGCTCCCGGACGAAATCATAGATCTCGCCTTTTTCCAGGAAGGCAGTCGAGACATCGCCGGCCAACGTGAGTGCGTAGCCCTCTCCGGGCCACTTTTTGGCCGCCAGTCCGTCGGGCAGGTTCTGGGGATCAACCCGCTCCTCCAGGGTTGCGGTCGTGCTTCCCCAGATTTTCCACGTTGCTTTTGAATTCCTGAGCTGTTCAAGGAACCAGGCTTTTTGCTCAGCGCCTAAGATGCTTTGTGGAGGCTCGTCTTTGCGGAAATTGGGGATTTCCTTTTCTCCCACGCGGATGGTTTGGGGAGGTTTTCCATTGTTGTATTCCCGGCCGCCATCCAGAATCTCGATCACTTCCTGTGCGGTGAACAGGCTGGAAGTCCTTGTCGTCCAGGCCGTCCGTCTCGTGACGAGAGAACGGGTCTTCCGTTCGATAGCTTCGCTCGTCAGTAATGATCAGGTCCAGATTGCGGCCCCAGCGCAAACTGCGATGGCCCCTTAAACTTCCGATTGCAGCCAGATTGTTCGGTTCCTGGCCCAGACCGTGCTCGTCGAATTTAGTGATCGGCGCATTCTCCACTTTAGGCGCCCCGAAGGTGGCCAGTGAAGGCCCGCTGGACTTGACCATCCGCGCCGGCTGATACTCAAAGAACGCCTGCATGGCTGCCACTTTTCGCGTCTGGGCCGGAAAAGTCTTCGGTCCAAACTTTTGGAAACTCTGCCATCCCTGCCAGCTGAATTCATGGTTGTCCCACATCGGCACAAACGGAAAATGTGCACGCGCATCTTGAAGCTCAGGGTCGTGCAGATATGCCTTATAGATGGCACGATAATCTTCCACAGTGGTGGGAATGTGAAAGTCCTGTATTTTTTCGCCGTTCGGATAACGGACTATGTCCCGTACTTGACGGGCGTAGTATGTCTTGCGGTCTTCGGGGTACCACACCAGCTCATAAATGAAGTCGCCAAGGTGCAGGACGAAACCCAGTTTTTCCGCCTCAGGAGCGCGTTCGTCTTCATAAATCATTCTTCGGTAGGCGTTTTGCGCGCCGAGGTTTGCGTTTTGACAGCTTACAAACGCAAAACGAACTGGCCGCGGATCATGATCGTCCGGTGCAGTGCGTGTCCTGCCAATTCGACTGCCATTTCCATCACTGTCTGTAAAACGATACCAATAGACCCGAGCAGGCTTTAGCCCTCCCACCAGGACCCGGCAGGTCCAATCGGCCTCCGCTGAGATTGGAACGCTCTGCGTCGCCACTACCCGGTGAAAATCCTGGTCTTCCGCCACCTCCAGCATCAGGTGCGATGGTTGTGGTCGGCCCACGGGTGCCCTGCGCGTCCACAATAGAACGCTATTGCTGTTTGGATCTCCCGACGCGACTCCCTCCGGAAAGAGATCTCGCCGTTCATGCCATGACAGGGTTGATGCTGTTGGGAAGTGCTTTGCCCAGACAGCGGAAGCACTGACAAGCATGGCGGTCTTCAAAAACTGTCGTCTCGTTACAGGGGCCATCTGCAAAAGCCTCAAATCAAGATTATCTCTTTGAAGTAAAAGAGTGGTTTTCACTTTGGCGCCGGCGCATGCCTCAGGAGGTGAAAAGCCCGCACCTGCTTCTTCTCTGACGAACTTCAAGTTAATTGGTTATCGAGATGCCGAGACGTGTTCCAGTCCCGGTCCGGGACCAGAGGGGCGGAGGCTCAGAGCCTCTCTCCCCGACCAACATTATTGCTGTCGCTTCGCGCCAAACCGCTCAGCAGCTTTCTGTTCTCGAAACAGCGATAAGGCCGGGTTCCCATCCTTTTGCAACGAAGGTGATTTTTCTTCCGGGGCAAAAGGGTGGGTTTCCCGTTCTCGGGCGATGTCGCGCGATGACGTCGCTCCTCGGCGATTCCCTTCCCCTCTGTCATCTCGAGCGCAGGCGGAGCGCACGCGACGGCGTAGTCGAGAGATCCCGAGGATGTTTGCAGCGTAATTGCAGTCTCAGGGAATTCCTTCGAAAATGCCCGTTGGGTTCTTTCGCGTCCTTTGAGCGTCGGCTTTTATGCTCTTGCTGGCGTTGAGTTGAGGTCGCAAGGTCAACGTCCCATCTGTCCCCATCCGCCCCACAATTTCCCGCCCGCTGGTGGCCCAGTTTTTCTCCGGTTTCATTCAGTCTTCGAGGTAACGTCGCAAACCTTGCGGCATCAGCTGTTGTTTCAAACCACCCTTTGCTCGCGCAAAGGGGTGGTGCACCCCTGTGCCTGATACAGCCTAGAGAAACGTGAGATTGGGTGGGCCATACGCGGATAAAATACGAAGCTCAGATACGCCCTCGTATGTCCGGGTTTCCGCTGGTTATGCGATGGGATGTTGAAACGTATTAATGAACTTTTACACTGTATTGTTTGGTCTACATTTTGAGATCTTAGTTATTTGATTCACGGCTATTACTTCGGCAAACTTCTTTTTTAACGCAAAGGCGCAAAAGTGGACAACAAAACTAAACAGCTGATCGACAAATGGCTTGGGAAAGTACTTAATGGTTGGGTTTTAACGACATACATAAACTCAGGGAAGTCCGCGCTCGTTTTTAAAGGAACAAAAGGGATCGAAGAAGCAGCCGTGAAAGTATTCGATCCTGACATTATTCAGAAATTCGGACGCAAAGAAGAAGATGAAAGGATTAAGCGGGAGCTCTCTTTAGTCGGTAAACATCACCCGAACTTGGTGAAAATACTCGATGGAGGATTCGCCGCAGATGTGGGCCTGCATTTCATAGTGATGGAGCTTCTTGAAGCTCCCAACTTGGGTATGGTTCTAAAGGAGGTCCCAACAGAAAATATTGGGGCAATCATTTCCCAGATTGCGAGTGCAGCAGAGTTTCTCGAGAACCTCGATATAGTCCACCGCGATATCAAACCCGACAACATTGCGATCTTGCCTGATTTTAGCCGGGCCGTATTGCTGGATTTGGGGGTCATTCGGCCTATAGAAACTGCGGAGCCCTTGACTGACAAAGAAAAGCAGGTATTCATCGGGACGCTACAATACGCCTCACCAGAATTCTTGCTGGGTGACGAAAAAAGGTCGAAAGAAGGATATCGGGCTGTGACGTTTTATCAGCTTGGGGCTGTTCTTCATGACCTGTTGCAGAAAAAGCGTTTGTTCCAAGAATATACGGACCCCTATGCGAAATTAGTTCAGGCGATACTCCACTTTAAACCGGTGATTGATTCTAGCGGAAATCCCTCCGACTTCGTTCGGCTTGCAAAGAACTGCCTCGTTAAAGATCCCGCGACGCGGCTCGAAGTCGTAAGTTGGTCTGATTTTCATCCTCTGAAATCAGACGTAGATCCGATAGCAAGCGCTAAGGAACAAATCCGCCGACGGGCTGCGCTGGCCGCGTATGAAAATGCGTCAGCTGGGCAAAACTTGGGATGGCAAAAACTTGCCAGAGAACAGCAGCGATTAGCAGAACTCATTTCGCGTGTAGGGGAGCAGATTAGAGCGGAGGTAGGCGAGGGGGGTCTGCCGCCGGCGATTGTCAATGAGCTACCCGGGGCGGATGGCCAGACAGGGCAAATTGCGGCCCACTTCAAGCGTTGGCAAACCGCCGGGTTGCTGGTCCCAATTAGCATCGGGTTCAAGCTGTCTATCTTTGATCACGAGGGGGACGTTGTCCGACTCGAAGCAGCAGCTAAGTGCGACTCCGGACAAACTCTCGAACCCAAGTCCTTTGATGGGCAGTGGCGTATGATCCTGACCGGGGTCTATGACGATTCGGCGATAAGATCGGCCATTGCTAAAGTTCTGTACCCAGCGGTAGCAAAAGCAATGGAACTCACCGCAGATCCAGTATTTCCCTTTTGGCTGCTTTAAAAATCGAAAAGGTAGAAAGAAAACATGAGTGATACTTGGTGGCTAGACCTAGGTGACCTCGACCCTGAGCAGTCAGACATAATCGATCTTGAAGTCGGGAAAAGCTATGTTATTTTCGGGCCGCCAGGGTCAGGAAAGTCAAACCTTTTATTATTGCGTGCGAATTTTCTCTATCTCGGAGGGCACCCAAACATTCAGATCATCGTATTTACCCGAACCCTGCAGGAATTCATAGCATCCGGCAGCACGGTGTACGATTTCCCAGTTGATAAGCTGAAAACAAGCACTAAATTCTTTCAGGATCTGCTTTACTCATACGGAGTTCGAATACAGTTGCCAACTGGATTTGAGGAACTTAGGAAAGTTTTGATTGACGAAGTAGGGAAACTTATAAAAACCAGGAAACTGCAAGACGTTTATGACACGATCTTGCTAGATGAAGCGCAAGACTACTTGCCCGAGGAGATCGAGTTGTTTAGCCAGTTAAGCGCGAATCTGTTCGCCGTGGCCGACTCTCGCCAAAAAATTTACCCTGGTGATGACTCAATCGGCGCTATTAGGAGCGTCGTCGATGGGGAGCGCGATCTAAATTTTCACTATAGAATAGGTCGAAAGATTTGCAGGGTGGCTGATGCCCTCATGAAAGATTCCGATTTATATACTGCGATGGAACCAGGGTCACAGTACAAGGAGAATATTAATCCATCTGACGTTCAGCCATTCGTGCACGAAACGATTGAAGGGCAAGTTGCAAGTATTTTACAATCGCTAAAACTGCAACACACGGCATATCCCAATGACTTGTTGGGTGTTCTTTGTCCAAAGCATGAAACCGTGATTGAAGTAGGTGGACTCATTCGAGCAAGCGAATTTGCCGATATAGTCACTGTTCAAGGTGAGGCCGATTTCATCACATTTCCTCCCGAAAAGCGCATCGTGGTTTGCACAATTCATGCGGCGAAAGGTCTAGAGTTCAGAGCAGTTCATATTCCAGGAGCGGACCTTCTCGTAAAATTCCGGCATCAGAAGAACTTGGCTTTTACAGGGATTACGCGTGCCAAAACTCAGGTCTCAATTTACCATTCCAAAGAATTGCCAGGCTATCTGGCAGAAGCAATTCAAACGGTACGAGGATCAAAATCGCTCCCAGAAAAGCGCCAAATTTTTGGCAAAAAGAAGAAATAATGTGGATCAAGAGAGCTAACCGCAGAGAGCTGGCCGAAATACTGCAGAATCAACGGTCGACTTCCGTGATAAATGCGTTAGAAACGGAACAGATTCCAGCCCGAATGTTCAGTCTGGACGATGTCGACCTCGTGTGGAAATATGATCCAGCGAGAAATCCCGCTCTGCCGTCGGTATGCGTTTCGCCACGACAACTACAAAACGACCTTTTCGCGTGGGTGAACACTTACGTTGCAAACATGCGACCTCTTACCGCTTTTTGCCAAGTTGTTGACCCTGCTTTTTTTGATCAGCTTCTGGCTTCGCAAGGGCCCCCATTTCTTGGCCAATTCCAAGACGCTGTCATGTCTCTAACTCTGGTTGAAACCGCATCATATCTGGGGACAAAGCGCGACCTGAAAAACTTGACTCCCCAGTCTTGTTTTACCACGCTTTCTTTTTCGATTGGACGCGCGATGGCTCTCGGTGTCCCGGTAGAATTGTTAATGTCGCTGCCAGATCGATGGATTCGCGCACGACAAATCACTGGCGGCACACTTCTGAGTCCGAGTCCTGCCTCGTTGAAGCGTGCTTGGTCTGTTCTTGGTCTAATAACGCCGAGAGTGAACAATTTGTTCAATAAACCTCTTAACATCCCAATATGGGATCCCCCTCATCCCGTTATCTTGCGCGCTTGCGAAGAGCTGAACTCGACGGGCATCGTAAGCCAGGCTACCTGGGAGCATCTCTCTCGTGGAATGAAAGAAGTAATTGGCATGCGTGAAAAACTGCAAGGCCCGAAAGATGGGCGAGTATCGGTCCTCGAGGCGGGGCTGCGGGAACTAAGTTTCGGCCCGGTGGAACCAGACATAGGCAGTTTCTTCGCCGCGTTTCTAGCCAACGCTATAAGTCCCGGATCATTGGAGCACCTTTGGCTGTTATTTCCGTTAACCAACGTCTTCCCCGATGTCTTGCCGTGGTATGGATTATTAGCCGGAATCTCACCACAATCTGCAGTACTCAATAGCGCTAACGGTGTTGGGAGAAAAGTTTTGAGGGAATTGCTGCGGCCTCGCGATCTTCTTGATCCGCCTTTGTCTGATATTTCATTTGAGGAGCTTGAGGTTTTGAACAGGAGTTCCAAGAGCATTGCAGAACTGAGGCTCGGTTCCTCAAATTTTGTCAGCGTTGAGCTCGTGCATGGAGTGAACACAATGTTCAGGCTTGGGCGAATTGAAGAGCCAGCGGCCAATCCAAATCTCGAAGCAATTGATACGGTCAACGATCTTGACCGGCACCTCGAGCAGGCGAATAGAGCAATGACTAAACTTAAGAACACATTGGGCGTTTATAGTCGTAAAGATTCCTCTCCCAAGAAAAATGCGAAACGTAGATCTGAAAGTGACTACTAGAATATCCGGCCGGGTGCCCCACCTCTCTCGCCCTTTCCTTCCCATGCATGAACGCGGGGTGCCCCATTGTTTGCGGAGAAGCTTTGCTTTTGAGCTTCGGAGCAAACGGTAAGTCCGATCTCCCGACACCGCCCCAACCTGAGCTCCGGCTCAATTTCCACGGGAGGCCCACAAAGGACTAAAATCATCGGCAACGCTTATGGACTCCACCCTACTTCGCCAACTCAAGAAAATAGCCGGGGCTGATGCCGTGCTGGACAAGCCGGAAGAGCTCATGATGTATGAATATGATGCCGGCGTGGACAAGAGCCGTCCGGGGGCCGTGGTATTTGCCCAGAACACCGGACAGGTTGCGCAGATCATGAAGCTGGCCTCACAGCACAAGATTCCCGTGGTGCCGCGCGGCGCCGGGACCGGGCTGAGCGGCGGGGCTATCGCCAAAAAAGAAGCCATTGTGCTCTCACTGGCCAGGATGAACAAGATCCTGGACATCGATGTTCCCAACCAGCGCGCGGTGGTACAGCCGGGCGTGGTGAATCTGGAACTCAGCAACGCGACGGCGAAGTTTGGCTACTACTACGCGCCGGACCCGTCCAGCCAGAAGGCCTGCACCATTGGCGGCAATGTGGCGGAGAACTCCGGCGGTCCGCATACGCTGGCGCTGGGCGTGACGGTGAACCATGTGACCGGACTGGAAGTGGTGCTGCCGGATGGAAGGGTGGTCCGCTTTGGCGGCAAGGCGCAGGAGACGACCGGGCTGGACTTGACCGGATTCTTTGTGGGCTCTGAAGGCACCATGGGCATTGTGACCGAAATTACGGTCAAGCTGACCAAGCTGCCCGAGCATGTGACCACGCTGCTGGGAATTTATAACTCCGTGCAGGACGCGGCCAACACCGTGGTGGCGATTACGCAGAGCGGCGTGACTCCGGCGGCGCTGGAGATGCTGGATGGCTGGATGCTGCGCTGTGTGGAAGAGAATGTCCATGCCGGGTATCCGACGGACGCGGCGGCCGTGCTGCTGATTGAACTTGAGGGCCTGCGCGAGGTGGTGGAAGAGGCCGCGGAAGCGGTGGCCGCGGTGTGCATGCAGCAGAAGGCCCGCGAGGTGAGACGCGCGCGCGATGAGAAACAGCGCCAGCTTTTGTGGCTGGGCCGCAAGACGGCGTTTGGCGCCGTGGGTCGCGTGTCACCCTCCTACTACACGCAGGACGGCGTGATTCCGCGGACGAAAGTCCCGGCCACGCTGGCGGAGATTGAACGCATCAGCCAGTTCTACGGCCTGATTATCGGCAACGTGTTCCATGCCGGCGACGGCAATCTTCATCCGCTGATCCTGTTTGATGCCCGCGATCCGGTGCAGAAGGAAAACAGCAAGAAAGCCGCCAAGGAGATTATGGCGTGCTGCCTGAAATATGGCGGATCGATTACGGGCGAACACGGCGTGGGCCTGGAGAAGATGAACCTGATGCCTTCCATGTTCACCGAAGAAGACCTGACGGTGATGATCCAGTTGCGGAATGCGTACAATCCGGATTCAATCCTGAATCCGCAGAAGATGATTCCTGAACTGCATTACTGTCGCGAGATCAGCGGGCCGCTGCCAACAGCGAAAGTGGAACCCGTGGCGGAGTTGCCGGTATGAGCACCGTGGCCGCATCGGAATCTGTGGTTCGCGAACTTGGGTCGCTGGTAGGTGAGGCGAACGTCACGCAATCGCAGACCTCCATCTCTATTAATGGCGTGACGCCTGCTCATGTGGTTGCGCCCGCGTCGGCGGAAGAGGCAGCGCAGGTGCTGGCTTTTGCCAACAACAATAATCTTGTTGTTGCGCCGGCGGGAGGAATGACCAAGCAGGATATTGGCGGCGTCCCGGAACGCATTGACATACTGCTGAGCACAACCAGGCTGGGCGGGATTGAACATTATGATCCGGGCGACCTGACGATTGGTGTGAATGCCGGGATGACATTCGGCGAACTTCAGCGCACGCTGGGTGAACATGAACAATGGCTGCCGTATGATGCCGCGAACCTGAACCATGCGACCGTGGGTGGATGCGTGGCGACAGGCGCGACTGGTCCGCTGAAACATGCATTTGGCGGCCTGCGCGATTTTTGTATTGGCGTACAGTTCGTCACCGCAGACGGCAAAGTGGCCAAAGGCGGCGGACGCGTGGTAAAGAACGTGGCCGGCTATGACCTGATGAAGCTGATGAATGGCAGCTTCGGCACACTGGCCATCATCACGCGTGCCGCGTTCAAGGTATTTCCCCGGCCGAGGCAGACGCGGTCGTTTATCTGCAACTTCAAGTCGCTGGATGAAGCGCTGCAGTTCCGCACGCGGATGTTTCAATCGCCATTGACGTTCCTTAGCATGGAGCTGATCTCACCGCAGGCTCCGGAATATCTGAGTGAGGCACGGAAGCCGAATGATCCGGACCATTACGCTCCGAGCGCGCCGGTTGCGTTGACGCCAACTACGTGGCAGGTTGCGTTGCGTGCTACCGGCAGCGATAACGTGCTGGCACGTTACGAACGCGAACTTGGCTCAGCCGTGACCACGCAAGTGAATGGCGCGAACGAAGACCGGTTCTGGGCGATGGTGGCAGGTTTTGAGCACAACGTGCTCCAGCGGCATCGGAACGCTCTGGTGATCTATACACATTTGACCATACAGAACGTTGGTCCGGCGCTGCATGCGATGCAACGCGTTGCGCCTGACTACAACTTTATTCCTGCCGTGGTGGGCCGCGCAGCTACGGGAAACCTGGTGATGGCCTTTGTGCCGCTCTCGGTGGATCCGCCTTCTGCCATGCAGTATGCCAACTGCGTGTCGGCCTATCGAGGCATGCTGCCGCAAGGTTCGTCGGCGGAGGTGGCACACTGTCCGGTAGAAGCCAAAGGGCATTTTGATCTGTGGGGCACCTCGACATCTGACGTCACCATGATGCGCGCGGTGAAGAACGCGATTGATCCGAAAAATATTCTGAACAGGGGCCGCTTCATCGTCTAAATCATCATGGCTGACCAGATTATTACCGAACAGGGCACAAGCGAGCACGGTACGGGAACTGAAGCGCACGTTCATTCAAAGGGCCTGAAGCCGATTGATGGCGGCAAGTACCAGCCTTCACTGGACCTGCTCTCCACGTGCGTGCATTGCGGGCTATGCCTGAATCATTGCCCCACGTACAAGACGCTGGGCATGGAGATGGATTCTCCGCGCGGACGCATCTACCAGGTGCTGCAGGTGAATGAAGGCGCGATGGATTTCAACGCGTCGTTTCACTGAACATATCGATCGGTGCCTGGGATGCCTGGCCTGCGAGATTGCCTGCCCTTCCGGCGTGAAGTATGGACGCATCGTAGAGCGGGCACGCGCGCAGATTGAGCGCAATGCAGACCGTCCGTTCTTCAGCCGCCTGGTGCGCAATCTTTTCTATCGCCATATCATTTCGAATTTCACGGTACTGAAGATCGTGGCCACGCTGATGCGTTTCTATCAGCGATCAGGCCTGCAGACGCTGGTCCGCAAGAGTGGGTTGCTCAAGCTGATGGGAATGGCGGACGTGGAAAGTCTGTCACCGCAGATTGATTCCAAGTTCTTCTTTGACCAGATTGGCACGGTGCATCAGGCGGTGGGCGAGAAGCGCGGTAAAGTGGCGTTTCTTGCCGGATGTATTAATAACGTCGCGTTTTCACATCTGAACAATGCCACGCTACGCGTGCTCACGCAAAATGGGTTTGAAGTCCACGTGCCTGCGGGACAGGGATGCTGCGGCGCGCTACATGCGCATGCCGGCTATCGTGATGAGGCCCGCGCACTGGCCCGGCATAACATCAACATATTTCTGGCCGGAAACTATGACGCCGTGGTCACCAACGCTGCCGGTTGCGGATCAAACCTGAAAGAGTATGATGACCTGCTGGAAGACGACGCTGAATATCACGACCGCGCGAAGGAATTCGTCACCAAGGCCAAAGACGTGACGGAGTTTCTGGCTGGACAAGGTTTGCGTACGCCGAAAAAGAAAATCGCACAGCGCGTGGCCTATCAGGACGCTTGCCATCTGGGCAACGCACAACGTATTCGCACACAGCCTCGTGAACTGCTGACGGCCATTGGCTGCGAACTGGTGGAGATTCCTCATCCTGATCAATGCTGTGGCAGCGCCGGCGTTTATAACGTGGCGCACACCGACCTCTCGATGAAAATCCTGGCCGCGAAAATGGATGATGTGCAGTCGGTCACGTCAGACATGATTGCCACGGCGAACGTCGGCTGCATGATTCAGTTGCGAGCAGGCATGAAACAACGCGGCATGAATCAGCCAATCAAGCATGTGGTGGAGTTGCTGGACGAGGCGTTTTCGTAGTTTTTGTCGCTGCGCTCCAAACCGCTCAAGGGCTTTGCCGTGGTTGCGTCAACGTGCTCCTGTTGCAGCGGGCTCGGCGCGGCAAGTCGGCCTCGCCCTTCTTGTTATGGCCTAGGATCTTCAGGTCGAAAATCTGTTCGTCGTCCATATATGTCAATGATGTCGACAAAGATCTTTCAAGCACTATAGGGATCCCTCGCTTCGCTCGGTATAAAGAAACAAGCTCACACTCGAGGCAAAGAAAAAGACAACGCTTCGCTCAACTGTTTCGCCAGCGTCTCCGCATCTGTAATCGGCGGCTGACAAGTGAAGTTACTGCATAGCACTGCCACAGTCTTCTTCTGCCTGATGTCCGGCAGGTTGGGAATGGTATTAGCTAAAGCAGGCGGAAGCATTTGCGGAACTAGCTCTCCTTCCGGCAACTGCAGCACTGATTTGTGGAATGAGAACGGCGCTATTGCCGCGGCTTTGAGCTTTTCTGCCTGCTCTCCGCTTCCGGCGATGACCACTTGAGTATGCGGATGGAGATACATATCAAGAGCGATTCCATAGGTTGCAGCGAAGAGTCCATAGTGTTCGGCGATTCCGGCGAATGCCGCCAGCGTACGCTCGGCAACTTTGCGATGGTCAGGATTGTTGCTGTAAGCATGCAAGCGCAACAGCGCAATGGCTGCAGCCGGATTGCCTGCGGGAGTGGGAGAATCCTGCAAAGGTTTTCGACGCGCCGCGAGCGCGCCCAGCACAACACCATCGCCAACATGCGGACCAGTCGCAATGTCAAAGAAGCCGCCTTCCTGCTTGTCTTCAAACCGATCAATCATGGCTGCGGCAATCTTTTCGGCGAAATGGAAGTAGCTGAGGTCGGCGCTGGCTTCATAGGCATCAAGGCAGGCGATGACGGTGAACGCGTAATCGTCGAGCACGCCAGGCAAAGCGCGCTTCTCTGCCTTGGGATCAGAATAGGCAATCACGTGCTGCAAGCCGCGTTGTGGATTCCATCCGTGAGAAAGGATTCTATCCAGCGAGCGCAGAGCAAACTTGCGCGTTGGTTCCAGGTTGAGGACTTGCGCGGCTTTAAGGTAGGCAGAAATGCAAAGCGCGTTCCAGCTTACGTAAACGGTCTTATCAATAAATGGCGTTGGCCGCTTCACTCGCTCAGCCAGCATTCTTTGTTTTGGCCGAATCGAGCAGCTGCTGGACTTCCTGCTCAGTCTTCTTCAGCCGTTGCGCAATCTCTGCGATCGGCGTGCGCAGGTAGAGAACATTCTTGGCGTGGTTGTGGTGCATCTCGCCAACTTCGCCGATGTCATAATGCAGCATGGCCACCTGAAGCTCGTCGTCATTCAATGCGTCGCCAGCTTCGTCGAGCGTCCAAGTGAAGTAGTCGCCATCGTCTTCCAGAGAAACGTCGGCATCCTGCGAACCGTAAAAGCCGCCATGTTCACGGTCCGTGAGCCATTCATCCATCCAGCGAACGATATCTTTGGCCACGTGCGCGAAGAACGGATTGCCGGTGAGTTGGTAGCCATGAACATAATTCTTGAGCAGCTCGGAGTTGTCATACGACATCTTTTCAAAATGCGGAACAATCCAGTGCTCGTCGACAGAGTAGCGATGGAAGCCTCCGGCAAGCTGGTCATAGACACCGCCCTGCGCCATCTTTTCCAGCGAGGTACTGATGATGTGCAGCAGTTGCGGATCGCCGCTCTCAGCGCAGCGCTGGATCAGCATGTCCATGGCGCTGGGATGCGGAAATTTTGGTGCGGAACCGAAGCCGCCATGCTCAGCGTCAAACAGCTTGACGGCGGCAGCAACCATGCCATCGATGATGGTTGGCCGCAGGGATCCAGATTTGCCTTCATGTCCTTCAGACTGGCTGATCACTGCCATCACGCTTTCAGCGGATTCCAGCACCTGCTCGTTCTTTTCGCGAAATGCCTGGGCCAGCGTCAGCAACACTCGACGAAAGCTGGGACGTCCCTGAACATCCTGCGGAGGAAAATATGTTCCTGCGTAAAACGGCTTGCCCTGCGGAGTAAGAAATGCCGTGAGCGGCCATCCACCCTGACCGCTGATGGCCTGTACTGCCGATTGATAACGGCTGTCCACGTCAGGACGCTCATCGCGATCAACTTTGATGGCGATGAAATTCTCATTGATGATCTGCGCGATTTCGGCATCTTCATACGATTCGCGGTCCATCACGTGGCACCAGTGGCACCAAACCGCGCCTACGTCCAGGAGCACAGGCTTGTTCTGCTGCTGGGCTTTTTCAAATGCTTCACTGCCCCACTCATGCCAGTGGATCGGCTGGTGCATGGCTGAACGCAGGTAGGAAGAAGAGGCCTGGGCAAGGGAGTTGAGAGGGTCGGAACTCATCTCAGATAGTGTATCGTGACGAATGCGGTTCAGCTTGGAACGTGGTTCTACACCGCGGACTTACAAGCGATGCCTCCGGATTACCCTTTTGCGGCCGGTGGTCAGCACCTAAAAATGGCAAAAACGGGGCGCAAGCAGGAGAGTAGCTGCACGTTCTTTGACCATGTTGGCTCAGGGGGAAGTCGTATGCTCAAGACCTGCCTGCGGGTTGCGTTGCTGTTCGGCTTGTTTTCAACGTTCCATCATGCTGCGGCACAATCGTCTCCGCTGCAGATAGATGAGAACCATATTCGGCTGCAGCTTCTTCCCAATCCCCAGATAGAACTGCCCTTTGTTAACTCCACTGGCCAGCCTATTGATGGCGCGTTCCTGCTCGAGATGATCGATATCAACGGCGCGGCCGTCTCATCAAGGGAAGGTACGTTCAATGCCGTTCCCGGCAACTCGACGCAGAAATTTGAGTGGGCGCCGGCGCAGCTGCCCTCAGATTCGCCCTCAGCATTAGGCTGGCTGCGTTTGCGCTACGTCATCACTTCCAAAAATGGACCGGGATTTGTCCCGGTGCGCGGCATGGTTCAGCTGGGTCCTCTCATGAGCAATGCTTTTGAGCTTCGCATGACGGCCTCACGCTTCGCGTTGTCCGGAACAAAATATCCGGTGAGGGTTCGCGTGGACAATCCATCCACAGGAAAGCCCTGCCCCGGCGTTCCCGTCGAGTTTGAGCTTAGCATCGACGACGATGAAGATCATCCCGTCGTGCGGACGGCAGTTACTGACAAGGCAGGTTACGCAGTTACCATCTTTGATTTGCCCAGTGATTCATCCGTCAGCACAGGAGAAATCACGGCTACCGCCAGACGTGATTCACTGCAGGAATCGGAATCAATCGATTTTCGCTTCGTCAGGCTGTCGAGTATGACTGTCACCACGGACAAGCCTCTCTATCAGCCAGGCCAGACCTTACATATGCGTCTGCTGGCCTTCGGTTTTGATAAGCAGGCATGGGCCGGCGCCAGCATCAAGCTGAGCATCCAGGATTCTGAAGGTCAGGAAGTCTACCGCACCACAGTGACTACTTCAAAGTTTGGTGTCGCCACAGCAGACTGGGATATCCCAGCGAAGCTACCGTTGGATCGTTACTCCATACGCGCGGAGATAACAGGTCCGGACGAACAGTACAACGTGTCCGGAGGTGCGGATGTTCGCGTTAGCCGCTACGAACTTCCGGAATTTACGGTCAAGGCGGCGCCTGATCGTTCCTTCTATCTTCCCGGGCAGGATGCGCAGATCCAGGTAAGCGCAGACTATCTTTTTGGCAAACCAGTACAGCGCGCCAAAGTCAGGATCGTGGAGCAGGAAGAACGGAAATGGAATGCCAGAGACCAGAAATGGGATGTGCAGGAATCACCCGCAGTGGAAGGTGAGCTTGATGCCTCCGGCAAATTCACCGGCCGGGTTTCCCTTAAGGAGAGCTTTTCAGACCTTGAGGAATCGGAGTATCGCCGTTATCAAGACCTCACGTTGGCTGCATACGTAACTGATCTTTCCAGTGGACGCACGGAGCAGCGCCGCGTCAAACTGAGGGTTACGCGCCAACCGATCCATCTTTATATAATCTCAGGCTATTCCCGCTCGGCGGAGCAGCCTCTCGTGCTGTACGTAACCAGTTCCTACGCGGACGGGACACCGGCGTCTGTCACAGGCGCCATCGACGCGGCCCGACCCAACAACGCCGGAGAGTTTGACGACCACCCTGACAGCTCTCACCGCGTTACCATCGCCAGGTTTCGCACTAATAAGTTCGGCGTGGCGCGGGTTGAACTGTCTCCGCTGCCGGAGAACCTTACCGCGGCGGAAAATCCGACGGGCAATCACCGACTGATGCTAAGCGCCTCTGATGGCCGCGGACAGAAGGGCTATTACAGTGATGACCTGGACTTCTCCTCTGGTCAGGACTTCATGACCCTGCGTACCGATCACGCCCTCTACCATCCTGGAGACGCAATCAACGGCAGAATCAACTCGAACGCACATGCTAACGAAGTGATTGTTGATATTCACTCGCAAAGTCAGTTGCTGGCTTCGAGAGTTGTCCGCCTGGGCCACGGTCGCGCGGAATTTTCGGTACCATTTGACGAACGTTTTCGCGGAGAGATCAACATAACTGCTCATGCCATTACGGCCGTGCGAGATTCAGATCGCGCGCTCGCGGCAACGGCCTCTGTAATCTACCCGTTTCCTCAGGAGCTTCGCGTGGACGTCCGCATGCCTAAGACAACGTTCCGTCCCGGTGACAACGCAAGCGTGAACGTGCATGTTGATTCACCCGATGGCAAGGTTGCGCAGAGCGCTCTCGGTGTTCTGGTGTTTGATCGCGCCGTGGCTGAACGCGTTCGTAGTGATGAGGAGTTCAAACGCGAGTATGGGTTTTCTATTCTTGACTATTACGGGGACGACGCCAGCATAGGCGGCATCACCTATCGCGATCTCTTGAACCTTGATCCAGTCAAGCCGTTCCCACCTGATTTGGATCTGGCCGCAGAGCTTGTGCTGCAAAGGCTCTCTTATTTAGAGGACGTCGCGTTGAGCGGCGGCGCCGCCGACTATACCAGTGAGGCCAGCTATCACTACAAGCTCGCCGAAGATGTGCGCATCAAACAGCTTGAAGGCATTCTGGACCATCGCTACTTAACCACCACCGAGTTATCCGCGAACAGAGGATGAATTTCGCAGCATCGTCAAAGACGCAGGCATGGATCCTGATCTTCTTCGTGATCCATGGGACATTCCTTATCGCGTGGTCTTTTCGTTCTTCGGAACGGACGACGAGTTGTCACTGGTGAGCAACGGCATAGACAAGCAGGCCAATACGGCGGACGACTTCACCGTAAAGACTTTTCGCTGGAGATATTTCAGCAAAGTTGGCCGAGCGATTGACGACGCGCTGATCCGATACTTCAAGCGGACCGGACAATACATTCGTGACTATCCTGCCTTGCGCCAGGAACTGGCGAAACACCAGATCGATCTCGATTCGATCCGTGATCCGTGGGGAACGCCTTACCGTTATTCGTTCTCCATCTCCGGCCCGCATTTCATAGTTGCCGTTGACAGCGCTGGTCCTGACAAGCGCTTTGACAGCAAGCTGCTCCGCTCTCATGATGACGTGCTGGAATGGAGCGGATCGATTCATTACTTTCAACGGGAGACAGCGGATCTGAATCAGGCGCTGGCTGAGAACTTCGCCGTCAGCGGCAGGTTCCCGGAGAATGAAGACGAGTTGAAGCCTGTGGTTCAGGCTGCAAAGCTTACACCTGAGCGCATGCTCGACCCCTGGGGCAATCCTTATCACTACAGTTTCGTCACTCGCAGTCGTTACGCAGACGAGATTGTTGTACGCAATTACTCGCAAGCGTCCGGCCAGCCACAAAAAAGCACTGAGATCACTCCTGTTACTCAGCAGCTTGCTATACATCGTTGTAAGCAGTTACGGCCCGGATAACAAGCCGGACAAATCTTTCGCCGTCGCGGAGTTCAGCCGCTTGATCACGGAGATGACAAGCAAAGACATTCGCGCCATGCACACGCATGGACAGCCGCCTGCACGCGGAGGCACTGGAATGATTTCTGGCGTAGTGACGGATGCCAGCGGCGCCGTGGTGCCACGCGTTTCTATCACAGCGACCTCTGACGATACCGGACAGGCATTCACCACCATCACTGACTCCGCCGGCGCCTATCTGTTCCGCGACCTTCCCACGGGAATATTTCGGCTCAAGTTCACGGCGCAGGGATTCAGACCATCCGTAGTGCTGCAGGTACCCGTGCAAAGCGCCGGGACCACCAGAGTGGACACCGGCCTTGTGGTCAACGCAGCGATTGCAACAGTCGAGGTGTCCGCATTGCCTATTCTGGTCGAGACATCCAGCGTCCAGGTGATTTCGAGAGCAGCGCCGCAACAAGGTACGCCCGCGGAAGACGTGAACAAGCAGTCTTTCACTCCACGCCTGCGTCAATACTTCCCGGAAACGCTGGTTTGGCGACCGGAGATCGTGAGTGACGCAAAGGGCAACGCCAGCTTCAGCTTTCCCATGGCTGACAATATCACCTCGTGGAAGATGTCGATCATGGCGTCAACTCTGCAAGGGAAGGTCGGCACGGCAGAAAAGGAGTTTCGCACCTTCCAACCCTTCTTCATCGTGCATGATCCTCCGCGTGTGCTCACGGAAGGTGACCGCATCAGCCTTCCCGTGGTGTTTCGCAACTACTCGGGAAAGACCCAGACCGTTCAGACGGAACTTCAACCCCAGCCATGGTTTTCCATCCTCTCCGCGCCGCGGCAAAGTGTCACCATTGCGCCCGACGGTGATGCCAATACTGTTTTCAGCTTCCGCGCCGTGGCGAGCACAAAAAACGGGACGCAGCGGGTGAGCGCCAGAAACACCGAGACCGGTGATGCAGTGGAGCGCCAGGTCACGGTGCATCCTGATGGCCAGCAGGTTTCACTCCTGCTCGTAAACTTGCTGGGACCGTCTGATGACTCGTTGGATTTTGTCGTCCCACCTGAAGCCATTCGTGGTTCCGCGGAAGCCGAGTTGAGAATCTATCCCAACCTGATCGCCCACATGTTGGATGCTCTGCATGGTATGGCGCAACGCCCCAGCGGATGCAATGAGCAAATTACATCCATCGGCTACGCCAACCTTCTTCTGCTTCAGGCGCTGAAGAAGACAGGACAATATCACCCGGAAACAGGTAGTCCGCAAAGCACTGTGGCTGTCGACGCTATCAAGAACCTGCAGGACGCATATCAACTCCTGGAGCATGCGCAAAAAACGGATGGAAGTATTTCCTACTGGAGCGGATCGGAAGCCGACATCGCGCTCACCGCGTATGTCCTGCGCTTTCTTACTTGCAGCCGGCGAATTTGTTCACGTGGATGACGATGCCATTGTCAAAGCCCGTGACTACTTGCTGACACAACAATCAAAGAGCGGGGCCTGGCGCGCATACAACTGGAGACAGCAGAGCAGAGTAGACGATCCGAACCTGAGTGCCTATGTTACGCGTGCACTTGCTGCTGCAAGAATGCACGGCAACGATAAGGAAAGAAAGCAGGCCGAAGCGGCCATCGCACTGGCCATGAATTATCTGGAAGAACAGATTGATTCGTGGAAAGACGCATACCTCGTCGGCAATTACGCCATCGTGGCCGCCACCTTAGAACAGGAAAGCCGGATCTCTCGCGCAAACTTAGCCCTGGCATCGCTGGCTCATCAGGAAGGCCCGGCCACCTATTGGAACCTGGAAGCCAATACCTCTCCTTTTTATGGCTGGGGAAGCGCCGGTCGCATGGAGACGACAGCACTTGCCGTTGAGGCGCTCACGCTACTTCACGCAAATGCCCAGGACATCAACCGCGGTCTGCAATATCTGCTTGGCCATAAGGATCGCTACGCCATGTGGTATTCCACTCAGGCCACGCAAAATGTGATTGAAGCAATACTTGCAGCCCTGCCGCCAAATCTGGAGACAGGCGTTGCGTCAGAAGCAACGGTAACCAACAATGGCAAAAAAATCGCCACCATCAAACTGCCACCATCGCAAACCGTCACTGGCCCTACCATTCTCGAACTCGACCAGTATCTGGCCGGCGGCCGGAATCATTTGCAGATTCTCCGTCCGGGTTCTGCTTCCGCCATGAACGTGGTGCTGGCGGCAAGCTATTACGTTCCACCGCGCAGTTCAACCGTAACAGCGGAAGAGAGCGTGACAAGAGGAGACACGCGCGCTCTGCGGCTGAAAGTCCACTTTGACCGTACTGACCTTGATTTGAAAGATATAGTGACTTGCCGGGTGGAAGCAGAACGAATCGGTTTCATGGGTTATGGCATGATGGTGGCCGAAGTTGGCTTGCCTCCCTCCGCGGACGTCGATCGCGCCTCCCTGGAGAAAGCGAAGGAGGCCGGATCGATTGATGGCTATGAGGTCCAGCCTGACAAGCTGGTGTTCTATCTGTGGCCATCCGCGGGCGGGACCGGTTTCACTTTTCAATTCCATTCGCGTATGCGCATGGAAGCCATGAGCGGCCCTTCCCTGTTGTATGACTATTACAATCCGGAGGCATCGGCCAGCGTGAGTCCGGTTAAGTTTTTTGTGCACTAGTAATTCGCCTGGAGTATTGTTGCTTTGCATTACCGTTCGAATGATTGGTAAGAAGTTATCTTCACCTTGTTTTGTCATCACGGAGTTCTGAACTTAAGACATCATGCGCATCGCCATCATCTCTGACGTACACGGAAATCTCACGGCGATGGAAGCAGTCATGGAAGACCTGCGCCGTCAGAAACCGGACGTTGTTTTTCACGGTGGTGATCTGGCCACGGCAGGCTGCAATCCGGCCGAAGTGATTGATCTGATCGCCGATGCAAGTTGGGCGGGCGTGATGGGCAATACTGACGAGATGCTCTGGGACGATAGCGGGCTTAAAGCGATGGAAACTTCTACGCCTAAACTCAAGCCTTTGCTGGCAACGCTGGAACAGTTCGCCAACACGACCAGGAAGTTAATTGGCGAGCAAAGGCTCGAGTGGCTGCGCCAACTTCCACCAGAGCTGCGTCATGACAATCTTGTGCTGCTGCATGCCAGCCCAGGAAATGTGTGGCGTGCGCCGATGGATACAGCGGACGATCAGGCTTTTATCGATGCGTACTCCAGTTTGAAGGCTGGACACGGTTGTTTACTGCCACATTCATCGTCCATTTATCAGAAAGGTTGGCGAGATGACGATCTGCAATTGCGGCAGCGTAGGCTCACCGTATGATGGCGACCCACGAGCGTCCTACTTGCTGATCAATGACGGAAAGCCGTCGATTCGCCGCGTGGAGTATGACGTGGAGAAAGAAGCTGGACGATTGATGGCGTCGGATCACCCGCATAAAGAGTGGATCGCGACGCTAAGGCGCAGCGGGAGTTATGTGCCGTTGCCGGAGTAACCGTCTTCTATCCCTGCAATTCCCGCTCTTCCTTCTTCAACCTTGAAAACTTTGCCATGAGGATTGCGATATAGCCAAGGTAGATGATCCACGCTGCCAGAGCGCCGGCATGGAAATAACGGATCGGCGGCCAGTGGCCTGGAGCCTGAAACAAAAATACCGCCGGAAGACCAACGGCGAAGCCTGCATGCGCAGCCTTCCTTATATAAGCGGCGTTGATGGATTGCGCCAGACGTTCCAGATCGTATCGGAACCATGCGATGAGTATGCCGAGGGCCATGAAGGCAAAAACGTTCCACATGAGAATGAGCTTCATTTTTGGGTCGAGACCGTCATTAAAGATCACAGGCTGCGGATGGTTGGTCCGGAACCAGCGGTTGGACATGTAGACGATGGGAATATCCAGTGACGCGATGATCGCCAGCGCCGCGGCCAGCACGCTGGTTGATCCCGCTTCAGAACTCTTACGCAGGATGAGATAACTCATGTACAGCAGCCACAGACAGAAGAGTGGTGGTAAGTCGCGCGTCCCACACCCAGAATGTGCCCCACGCGTATCGTGCCCAGATGGGGCCGGTGATGAGCACTACGCCGCAGAAGACTACGCCAACTTCGGCTCCGGCAACGGCCAGTGCGTCTGCCTTGGGGCTGCGCTTCCACAAATAAATGATGGAAGCAATGCAGTTCACAATGAACAGCGCAAACGCCGTGGCAGCGGCAGGCACGTGGTAGTAAAAGATGCGCTGCGCTTCAAACATGGTGCGTTCCATGGGAGCGTGGAAAGCGGCTTCATACACCGCGTAGGCGAGCAGGGCAATCGTGATTAAGGACCACAGCAAAAATAATTTTGGTTTCATTCTGCGTTCAACACCGTATCAAATAGCAGGAAGCACGCCGTGGTAAATACCAGGCAGTACACTGCCAGAAATTTCATTTGTAAATAGGGCGACGTTTCGCCCGTAAGTACCTGCGTGGTTGCCAGCACCATGCTGGCCACGGCCGGAATGGAAACCGGCAATAGAAGCAACGGCAACATCAGTTCGCGATTGCGAGTGCGAATTGACATCACCGCGAAAAACGTTCCGTTCACCACCAGGGCCCATGTTCCCAGCAAGAAGATAACAGCCAATTGCCAGAATGGCCCTAACGGCCGGAGATTATAGAAGACCACAAACAGCGGGGCCATCAGGCATTCCAGCAAAAGCACCAGAAAAAAATTACCCAGGCATTTGCCCAGGAACAAAGCTTCTGCGGGCGCCGGAGAAACACGATAGGCATCCAGCACGCCGTTGCGCAGCTCGCGTGCCCATGACTGATTCAGCGCGGTGATGGTGGAAAACAGAAATGCTGTCCACACCAGGCCACCGGCCATCAATCGTGATTCGTCTGCGGAGGGATCAAAGGCGAAACTGAAGATCACCACCACCAGCAGGCAAAAGAAGAACATGGAGTTGAGAACGTCTTTTGACCGCCACTCCAGGCGCAGGTCTTTGCGAACATTCACGGCAGTCAGATGGAGGATTCCCGGATTCATGCGTGAACCTGCTGCGGCTTCATTGAGCCGCGTTCCACAAGCTGTCCGTGGGAAAGAAGAATGAATTCATCGGCCAGGCTGGAAAGAAGCCCCATCTGGTGGGTAACCAGAATAATCGTTTTACCTTCATCGCGCATACCAGCCAGGAGCTGGGCAATCGCGATGGCTGAATCAGGATCCACGTTGGAAAAAGGTTCGTCCAGCAGAAGCAGCCGGGGTGAATGAAAAATCGCGCGCGCCAGTGAGAGTCTCTGCCGCATACCCTGAGAATATTGAGCGACCCGGCGTTCCAGCGCCGGATCAAGACCTACGCGGCGAATGGCTTCCGCCAGCGGAGCATCGCTTTTGATTCCAAACAGCCGGGCAAAGTAGCGGAGATTTTCCATGCCGGAAAGTTCGTCATAGAGAAGCGGCGCGTGCGCCATGTAGCCCATATGCTCATAGGCTTCTCTGTTCTTGATTCCAAAGATGTGGATGCTCCCGGACGTTGGCTCATTCAGACCGGCAATCATGCGCAGCAGGGTGGACTTGCCTGCGCCGTTTTCGCCGCGAAGCACATAGAACTTTGCCGTCTGGAGTTCCAGCGAGAGATTTCTAACGGCAGCCGTGCGCCCATAAACCTTGGAGACGTTTTCAATCTGAACGGGTAGGGCTTGATTGGTCAGCGGCCGGACCTCAATACGTTTTGGCCGGCATCTGACCGGCAGGTGGTTGGGCGGCCGGCGCCTGCGGAGATTGAGAGGCGGCATTTTCCTGCGCCACATACTTTGAGGCACATTTCGCCTGCAACTCATTGGCGCGGAAAACGCCATCTTTGCCCAGGTCGCCAATGGCCAGGGCGAGTGAATCGTCTTTGAAGGTGTCCGGCGGAGGCTCTGATCCTTTGTAGCTCACAGGGAGTTCCAAGCCGTTCTCAAGCAGCACGAACTGAGCGTTTGTTCCGGACTGTTTGATGGTGCCCGGCTTAACCTTGCCGGAAACGCGCAGATGTTTCGTGTACGCGCTATCACCCATGCCGCGCAGTTCTTTAATGGTGACGTAATAACTCTGCGACTCCTTCACCCCGGTGTACGCCAAGTACGACAGGGCGATCACGATAATCGCAATGGCGGAACCGAACTTCACATATTTTTTGGATGATGGGGACATGGTATCTCAAAGGGTATCCCTGTCAGGAACCCGGGTCAAGGGGTGAAACCACTACGTGTGAGCCGTATCACTAGGGTTTTCGCCCGTTACACTGCGCGTATAATAAAGAGTTTGCTACCCCATTAAGGTGACATCATGAGCGTACAAAACGGCAATAAATCCGCTGCAACGTCCACAAAACCTCGCCAGGAATGGATCACTCGCCGTAAGGCTGAGGCGGCCCAGTCCGGAGACGACAATGTCTCTCAGATGCACTATGCCCGTAAAGGACTGATTACAGAAGAGATGCTGTACGTTGCCGAGAAGGAAAAGCTCACTCCGGAGCATCTACGTGATGAGATCGCCGCCGGACGCATGATTATTCCGGCCAACATCAACCACCCTGAGTTGGAGCCGATGGCCATCGGCGTGGCGTCTTTGTGCAAGATCAACGCCAACATCGGGAATTCATCCATCACTTCGGACGTGGATGAGGAACTGCGCAAGCTGCACACGGCCGTGCACTTTGGTGCGGATACTGTGATGGATCTCTCCACCGGCGGCGGTATCCATGAGATCCGCGAAGAGATCCTGCGGCATTCGCCAGTGCCGATTGGCACGGTGCCGATTTACGAAGCCGTCTCGCGCGTGAAGCGCATTGAAGACCTCAGCGCCGACCTGATGCTGGAAGTGATTGAAGAACAGGCCCAGCAGGGCGTGGACTATATGACCATACACGCCGGCGTGCTGGTGCAATATCTGCCTTTGATATCAAAACGGATCACGGGCATCGTGAGCCGCGGCGGTGCGATTCTGGCGCAGTGGATGGCGCACCACCACAAACAGAATTTCCTGTACGAACGCTTTGACGACATCACCAAGGTGTTGAAGAAGTATGACGTGTCATACTCGCTGGGCGATGGACTGCGTCCCGGCTGCATTGCTGATGCCAGTGATGAAGCACAGTTCTCTGAACTGCGCACGCTCGGCGAGCTGACCAGCAAAGCCTGGGAACATGACGTACAGGTGATGATTGAAGGTCCAGGCCACGTGCCGCTGGACAAGATCAAGGAGCAGGTAGACAAAGAGGTCGAGTGGTGCCACGGCGCTCCGTTCTACACTCTGGGCCCGCTGGTCACGGACATTGCTCCGGGCTACGACCACATTACTTCAGCCATTGGCGCGGCGCTGATCGGCTGGCATGGTGCGTCCATGCTCTGCTACGTCACGCCGAAAGAGCATCTTGGGCTACCCAATGCTAAGGACGTAAAGGACGGCATCATCGCGTACAAGATTGCTGCTCATGCTGCTGACGTGGCGCGGCATCGTCCGGGCGCGCAGGACCGCGACAACGCCCTGAGCTACGCCCGTTATACCTTTGACTGGGAAAAGCAGTTTGAGTTGTCACTTGATCCGGAAACAGCCCGCTCCATGCATGATGAAACGCTTTCTGACGACTACTACAAAGAGGCGAAATTCTGCTCCATGTGCGGACCGAAATTCTGCTCCATGAACTACTCGCAAAAAGTGGACGAGTTCAACAAGCGGGTTTACGGGATTGAGAAGACGGATTACTCAGCGCTGGTGGATAAGATTGTGGCGGCGAAGTAGCTTTCGCTACATCAGAGAAATTCTCTGGTTGACGTTGTATCCAAACCTTGTCATGTTGAGCGAAGAGACGCGAGATCCATTCGCGTCTCGTAGCCGAAACATCACAGGCCGACGGGATTGTTTTGCTGTGCTTTAATGTTGGGCTCTACCGCATGCCTAAAGCCCGCCTTACCCATTGTTTGCTCAGGGCCACGTAATTCCACGTCACTCCTCCCCTGTCGCACATTGTCGCTACCACCCGTTCTCGGGTCCGAACTAGAGTTCCGGGCTGGAGGCTAGCGCAACATGATTCGCCAACTCTTGGCTCTGATTCTCATCGTTTCTACCGTTTCAAACGCAAGCGTCGCACAGGCATCCGATCCGGTAAAGCCGGTATTGGTTGACAGGGACAGCTACAATCCTCAGCTCCAGGCGATCAAGCTTGTCCGCCGTGAAAACAAGCTGCGTCGTGGACACGATGCCGAGATCGCTGTGGTCCTTAGCCCGTCCTCGCCCAACTGCCTGGAGTGCATGCCAACCCTGCTCGAAGAGGGTGACCGTCCGATACTCAAATCTCTAAAGCTTGATCCGAGCAAGGGATTTTCAGTGCGCTATGCGAAGGACAACGCCAGGAAGTTCGAGTCTGCTCAGCAGGGAAAGTCTGTTTACACGCAAAGTGGCGCGGCGGTTCTGCTTAAAATTCACGCGGAAAAAAGCCTGGCGCCTGGCGGGTACACGTTGACGGGAAAAGCCAGACTGATGGTCGTGCACCGTGGGGAGCCCATCCGGGAAAAAGAAGTAGAGGTGGCGATTCCGATTACAGTGGTGGACAAGAATGAGGTGGTGGCGCAGAATAACTTCGCCTACCAGCCGTTTCCAGAACATCGTGTGCGAGAAACTCTGATGATGGTCCTGCTCATTCCACTCTATCTGCCGTTCGTGCTGGTATATGTGATTGCCTGCAGCCTCAGCGATTGCAGCGGATAACAACTTAGTCCAGATCAGAGAATCGTTTCACACCATTTGGCGTGGTGTTATGGGCAGCGGGTTTGGGCTGCGTGTTGAAATGGCGGATCGTCACGTCGCTGGCGACACCGCCGTTACTCGGACTTGGCTTGTTGAAATGCCGGACGGTTACATCACTCTCCCGCGGAGAAGGCTTGTTGCCCGCGACCTGAACGCCGGGTTGTGAAGCGCCGGCTTTGGCAGGAGAAGGCAGCAGTGTTACACCAGGTTTGCCGCCTTGCACCGTGACTCCGTGATAAGGCTGATTGGCTGAATTGGCGTTGACTCTGGCCGAAACGGGCGCTGCAGGCGAAGATGGTTGAGCAGACGAAGGTTGGGTGATCGAATTCGAGATTGCGGCATGCGGGCGGAATGAGTTCACGGCCACCCCGACAACAAATAGCGCGCAAGCTGCCGCCACGCCCATGAGCACGGCTTCCCACTGCTGTCCATATTTGCGGGTAAGGGCGAGCTCTTTCAACTTCTCAAACCAGCCCGGCATCTTCTGGTAGAACGCTGCGGATTCCAACTCAGGCTGCGTTTCATTGTGCTGATACGCCGCGACCGGTTCAGCCGCAGGCGGTACTGGTTGGCGATCCGTGAGCCCGCCGCGTTCGCGTAACAATTCCTGCAAGCGAGCTGCGGCGGCAATGCGGGCAATTTCAAGTTCTTCAGCGCGTGCCTGCGCCTGCTCACGTTGCTTTTCAGCTTCAATCTGCCGTTGATGGCGCGCGTCCTGCGCTGCGGCCAGGCGAACGTTAATCCACTCGATACAATCGGCGCCTAAGCGACGCCCCGATGCCGCCAGTGTCGCACATGTTTGTTTTGCTCCGGCCATTGCCGAGGATGCCAGTGAGCCGGCCCGCTCCAGCCATTCCGGTTTCGCGGTGTCAGCTAAATCATCGGCGCCTGCTTCTACCTGGCTCGCCGATGCCTGGCTCTCAAATGTCTGGTTTTCGAATGCCTGGTTTTGGAATGCCTGGTTTTCAAATGCTTGTTTCTCAAACCCAAATGAGCCGGCGTGCGGCTCCGGGTCAGGAACAATGGGGACTTCAACACTGCGGAAAGACTGCGCTGCCGGCGGTTGATCGGACCCGGGCTCCACGGATTGCGCATGAATCGCTTCCGCATGCATAGGTTCAATATGACTCTGCTCCGCGCTCGATGGAATGGCTTGCCCGGGGCGTTCGCTTTGGCGGATTCTGACGCAAGCATGTCAGGCGGCAGGGAAATCATGTGCTCAGATTTTTCCAGATTGTTGATCTGTCCGGTACGGTCCCCCTGGGCCAGGAATGTCTCTACAAAAGGATCAGGTATATGGCTGGGAACTTCTACAATCTCCTGCTCGCTCACGTAGATCTGAGTGTCTGAGGCGGCAAAATTGGCCGGGAGCGCGTCCGGTGAAACAGCTATATCGGTATGGAGTTTGTTGGCCAGCTCTGCGGCCCGGCGGAGGACCACCTTCTGATCGCAGATTTCAAAATCGATCTCAAGATCGGCACGCAGCATTCCCGCCTTTTCCGGGCTGAGAAACTCCACGGTATAGCCGTGGTCCCTGAGTTGTTGGGCAAGGGATTCTGCGCGTTCTGGGAAAGCGGTTAGGATTCGTGCCAGCGGCATGGACGCTCCGGTCAGCCAGGATTTTTAAGCGTACTGTTTATTAGACAACATCCGTTGGCGAAACAGTACACATTTCGTCCGGGAGATCCCGGACGTCAGACAGGAGTGGCGTCTACTTTGACGCAAATTATACGCTGCAGGCTGTCTGGCAGGGAGGATTGTTTCAAGTTACTCTCGTACCCGGCAACTGGCAAAATATGCTAGTTAACTTCGGCAAAATCCATGCCATCGGCGAATTGCAGCCCACAGATCTGGCGGGCATGGAACTGTACTTCCAGATAGGCCTTCAGGATGGCAATGTGTACGGATTCCCGCTGGGCGGGGTTGGTGCATTCCGTGCGGATCTTGTCCAGTTCCATATAACGATCATGCGCTTGTACAAATTTGTTGACGGTCGTATTCATGTACATCATTGTTCTAGCGTCCGGCAATTTCACAAATCGCCGAAAGACCTTAGACACGCCTTTCGTAAGCTTTAGAGGAGTAACGTTACTTCCATAACGTTACCCCTGCGCGCTTAATCCTATTCGACCAGTGAAATCGCGGCTGTGAGCGATGTCACAGCATGAACTACATCATTATTGCGCCGCACCATTATTGCGTCACACCCTCCAGCACGGCAGCGGCACGGTTCAACGCGTCTGCCAGCACCTGCACCTGCTCCTGCGTTAGCTGCTTGTTTTTGGCATCAATACTTTCATTCACTCCGGGAACCACCACGGCCGCGTAACCGGTGTACTGGCCCGGAGCATAGATGGCATGGCGGAACCAGGGACGGTTCGGCAGGCCCTGTTCCAGCAGCAACGCCCGCTCTGCCCCAATCAGCGCCTGGTTCAGCCTGGCCGCATCCGCGGGTGGGTTCTTCTGGATGGCCAGCACTTTGGCGCCCGCGTCTGTAAAGCGCTGAGCGGCCGACTTGGCTTTGCTGAAGTCAATGACGTCCGCCCCAAGCATCTGTTTGGCTTTGTCCTGGGAACGGTCCAGATAGGCTGAAATCTCGCGACCATAGAGCTCATAGTCGTAAGGAAGCACGTCAGCGGCGGCCATGTGCAGGGCTTCCAGGCCGAGCACGCGCGCCATTTCCTGCTCATAGACAAAGGTAGGATCGCCAAACTTCTTGAACCAGTTAAAGTTGTCAAAAGCCGAGTGATAGACGCCATACGGGCCACTGGACGTCATGTCAGTAGACGGGATACCCAGATGCTGTATGAAAACGCTGTAGTCTGATCCGCTGCCCAGATCCCCCACCGGGACATCGTTTTCCACCTTGGCATTGGGCTGCCTGCCCTGATTCGAGTCTCGCCGTTCCGGCTGTCTGGTCTTCTCGTCACGCCAGACGTTGTAGAGCATGCCGCCTTTGGGGCTGGGGACAAAGCGCGTTACGTCGCGCACAAAACCTTTGAGGCTGGGCACGGCCGAGGCGCCGAAGTTGGTGCCGCTTACCGCCACATCCAGATTGAAATACGCGACCGCGTTGGCCAGGTCTTTTTCGTGTTGCTCACCCCATTCGGTGGAACCGATCAGGCCTTCCTCTTCGGCGTCCCAGCTGCCAAAAACGATGGTGCGCTCGGGCTTCCATCCGGACTTTAACAGCTCGCTCAATCCGTGGACCGTCTCCAGCATGGCAGCGGTGCCGCTGTTGGGATCAACCGCGCCGTAAACCCAGGCGTCACGATGGTTGCCCACGACGACCCACTGATTGGGATATTTGGTGCCGGGAATTTTGCCGATCACGTCCCAGATGGGGTAATAACGATAGTCCTGCTTCAGATGGATCTTTACTTTCACCGGCCCGGGACCCACGTGATAAGTAAACGGAAGCGCACCCTGCCAGTCGCGTGGCGATTCCGGGCCGCCGAGGTTTTGCAGAATGGGCTGCGCGTCGCCATATGAGAGCGGCGTGGTGGGAATCTTGGGCATGTCCGCGGCAGTTTCCGGCTTCAGGCGTTTGCCTTCCGGCAGATCGGTGGTGGAGGCGAAGCCCGGCGTGGTCGGGTCACCGGGATACTTGAACATATATTGGATAGACCCGCGCTGGACGCCGGTGGCCGGACGCCACGGCCCCTGAGGATAGACGTCACCCTTGAAGTAGCCGTCGTCCTGCGGATCAGAATAAATAATGACGCCGGCGGCGCCATGCTCTTCCGCCACAAAGCTCTTTACGCCGCGGAAGTTCTGTCCGTAACGAACGATGACGATCTTCCCTTTCACGTCAATCTTCATGTCTTCCAGTTTCTTAAAGTCTTCCGGCGAGCCGTAATTGGCGTAAACCACGTCAGCTTCCACGTCGCCCGAGGGGGAAGATCCGTTAAACGGCATCACGACCTTGGAGTTATCCGGCATGGTGTCGCCTTCCACCTTTTCGCGGGTGGGGCCGTTCATCTTCACGTTGGCCGGCGCGGTGATGCTCACGCTGATCTCAGCAGGACGGTTCATCCACACTCGGTATTCCACGATCTCAGACTCCAGGCCCGCCACGTGGAACTGCTTCAGCACATACTCCGCCGTGTTGTGGTCTTCCACTGAGCCGGCGATGTGAGGCACTGCGGTAAGAATCTTCAAATGCTGCTCAGCCCGCTTGGGGTCCGGAACGGCCAGGAATTTCTGGTCAATCTGGTATTGCTGGCTGAAATCGCGAAAGCCGAAAACTTTGGCGGACGCGCCCTGGTTGTCTTTATCCTGCGTCTGCTGGGCAAAAGTGGTGGTCAACAAAAATGAAAACAATAACGCCGGCAAAACGATCGTGAAGCGGAAATGTTTGAACATGTTTCAGCAAGTCTCCATACCAAAGTAACCAAGAGTTGAAAACGAATGAGCTTACACTAAGTGAAGAGTTTATCCGAATCTGCGGAGCAGAAAAGTTGCAAGGGTTACAGAGCGATCCTATGGATGGTGCGGATGTATCCACGGCAACGAGCGCTCCCCAGGCGGCTTTATCGCTGGACACGTTGAAGCCGGCAGACCTTTTCGCCCGCGACGTCAGCATCAGATTCAGAAAACATCAGCGGCCGTAAGAGCGCCGCGGCAAGAAAAGTGGCACGCCGGACCGCCGTCCGGGCCAGATACGCCAGGGCCATATACGCGAGAACCGGCGAAAGCATGTCCGCCAGAATGATCTCCACTGCCGCCGCTTCGGCCAAAGCCACGGCACATAAATCAGCGTCAGTTATTTTGCCGGCAGCAGCCGAGGCTGATCGCGCACCCAGCCTCAAGCGCATGGCTTCCGCGCTGCGGCATAAAGACTTCCGTCTTTTCTGGGCGGGAAACTTTCTTTCAAACATCGGCACATGGATGCAGAACGTAGCCCAGGGCTGGCTGGTGCTGCAACTTACCAACTCCGCTTTCTGGCTGGGCGTGGTGGGCTTTGCGTCTTCTATACCAATTCTTTTCTTTGCGCTGATCGGCGGCGTGATTGCCGACCATGTGAACAATCGCAAGCTGCTCATGTGGACGCAGTCGGCGCTGATGACATTTGCGTTCGCCATGTCTGCGCTGGCCCATTTCAAGGTGATCAACGTACATGAGATTGTCTGGCTGGCGCTGGGGACGGGCATCGCCATGTCACTGAACACGCCAAGCTATCAGGCGCTGGTGCCGCGACTGATCCCAAGGGAAGACCTGGACAATGCCATCGCGCTGAATTCAGCGCAGTTCAACCTGTCACGCATCATTGGGCCCACGCTGGGCGGCCTGGCGATGGCAGCCGTGGGCGTGGCGGGAAACTTCTTTCTCAACGGACTCAGCTTTCTTGCCGTGCTCTTTGCCCTGAGCCGCATGCGCTATCCCGAACGGGAGGTTCCCGGGGAAGGCCATCTGTGGGACAAACTGAAACAGGGCTTTGCCTACGTGAAGGACAACGAGGTCACGCGTCCGCTGATCATGATCACGGGGATCACCAGCCTGCTGGCGGTGCCGTTTCTGACCTTTGTTCCCTACTTTGCCCGCGATATTCTGCATACCAACTCACGCGGCCTGGGACTGCTGATGGCCTGCACCGGCGTGGGTGCATTTCTGGCGGCCATCACGCTGGCCTGGGTGGGCAAGCTGCGGCAACGCGGCAGCTTTGTGGTGCGTATGGCGGCGGCGTTCTTTGTCTCGATCATTCTGTTTACCTTTTCGCACAGCTTCCTGCTCTCGGGAATCATGCTGGCTGCCACTGGCTACTTCATGATCATGATGGCGGCGACCATCAACACGATCCTGCAGCATGAAGCCGGCGACAACATGCGCGGACGCGTGATGAGCATCTACTCCACGGCGTTTCTTGGATTGCCGCCGATCGGAAGTCTGATCGCGGGACTGCTGGCGAGGGTGATGAGCCCGGGACACGCGCTGGCGGGGATGTGTACGCTGGCTTTAGTGGGTAGCCTGACGGTGTTCGGAAAGACCGCGGGCTTGCAGGAACTGGATTAACTCACCACTCACCGATTCTTACCGCGGATTCACGCGGATGGTCGCGGATAAAAAGCTGATGGGCATGCCGTAAGAACACATCAGAAAATGTCTACGTTTGTCTCCGCCCTGGACTGCTCAAATGCCGCGACCGTCGGGGGCTTTCCTGGTTCGTGCAAATTCAATCGCGGTTGCGAGAGAGACTTCTATCCCAAATTTGGTCGCGACCTCCTTTAACATATTGCTGAGACCCTCAGGGCTGTACAACTCTTCGTTATCCAAATATGCCATCACTTGATTGGTTAGCGCGTGATGAAGCTCATTCAGTCCTTGAAAGTATTTGATAATGGTGGCCTCGTTCCCCGGGATAATCTCGGGAAAGAACAGGGATCTCGCAGACACCGTTAGGCTGGAGCACATGATCGTGAGGGCTCTTGCTCTTTGTTGCAGCGAAAGTAACGAGAGCCAGGAGACGAACTCGTTTTCAGAGGTCATAGTTCTTCTCACGGTATCATTAACCCCATAACCCCATATGCTCGTTTCTGAACCTGGGAAGCACAACACAGTGCCGACTCAGCGCGGGTTCCGTGTAGATAGAGAGGGCCGGGGTATTCAAACACCTGGGCTGTGCAACACTGGGGGTTGGATGCGGCAAATAGTGAGTTTAATCAGTCTTGCGGTGCTCCCGTTCATGCCACTGCTCATTGCATGGAGAGCATGGGAGAAAAGGGATCAACAGGTTGATGGCGTCCGTAAGCTTTTGTTTGTGCTTGGAGTGCTAATTACGTCGTTGGCGCTTTTGGTTTATCTAGCTTTCAGTATCGAGACCTTCCGGAGACACGACTGGTTCAGCGATTTATCGGGCTTTACTATCTGGCTTCGCGTCGGGTTGTGGACGAGTGTTGCTGGTCTGGTGTTCTCGTGTTTCGGGAAAGGTAAGAGCCGAGCTTGGAGCGTTATCGCCGCCTCTCCGCTATCAGCACTGTGGTTGATCATGGCATGGGCTCCGGCATAGTCCTTGTCGGGACGGGTTCTATAAGAGGCAATGTCAAGATAAAACACTTTTCCCGAGACGCAGGCAGGAGATGGTTGTCGTCTTTGAGCCCGTTCGCCGACGATGATCTTTCGCTGTGCGACGTAGAACACAGATGGAGTAATCGGATACTTGGTGTGTACGTCGGACAGGGAAGCCTGGGACAGTCCCCGCCCCCTGCGCTGCCAGTTTCCGCGAAAGGCCGTGCCAGCCGTCCCTCAGCGATCGTCATCGTTGCCTCTGGCGCTTTCGCCTCGCATGTTCACCGGTGTAGAGATGGTATCCAGCATGGAGGCCCTCCCGACTGCCTTCACGTACAGCCAGCCACCGCCGCGTGAATCCTGACCGCGCAAATCCTGATCGCGCAAAGCAAAGGCGGTCTTGTCCGGAGCGACTTCGCCAACCTTCACCAGCGTTCGGCGGTCAGAAGATGCGAAGATGGTGAAATGGTCCACCTGGTTCCGGTTGCCGCTGAAATTCCACATCAGACGGTTTCCGTCCACCCAGGCCTTGAGGTTCGCCGGGCAGCCAATACCCGGTTCAATGGAACTGCCTTCTTCATAGTCATTCCAGGTAACGATCATGAGCGCCGGCAGTTGTCTTGAGGACGAGTAGTGGCGGTTGATCTCGCCAAAGGTGTCCAGCCACGTCTGGCCGCAGTTCTCGCCGATGCGCCGTCCACTGCCCCAGCTCGCGCGCTCGTCATTGAACCCGCGATAAACGGATCCCACGGCAAACTTGTCCGGGCTGCGCTGCGCTCGCGAATAAAAGCGCTCCAGGTATTGCAGGGACTCGGGATCCTGCGTATTTGCCCCTTCCGGAGCCAGCCAGGCAAAAGCTCCATCGTCATTCCGGTTATCGAACGCGCCGGAGTTGCGGAAGATGAACAGCGGATTCATACGAAGGCTGGAGCGAATGCGGCCCCAATCCACCGGGTACTTCTCTCCATCAAAGAAAAACACCAGCGGGCGGTCATGCCAGCGGACATAAACGTTTGAACGTTCGTAATTCTGCTCTGCATATTGCAATTCAGAGAGCAAAAAGCCGGTAACGTCACAGCCCTTCTTCATGCATTCTTTCAAGGGCCCGCCATCCACGGAGATACCAAAGCCGAAACCGCGGGCCTGGCTTTCACGAAATAAGAGATCGGTGGAGTGGCTGCTTACGCCGTGGTCCGGTCCGTACCAGTCCACGATCCCCGCATCAATTCCGCGGGACATCATGTCCTGTACCTGACTGGAGACCTGGCCGGCGTCATCCGAGCGATAGCCCACCTGAACGTGCTTCGAGTCCCCAAACCACGGCATTACGCGGACATAGATCTTGGTGGTCGCACCGGGATAAAGCAATGATCGAATTGGTAGACGGCTTACGTGAACGTTCTGGCCGGCAGCTGAGGTATTGGCTGCCGCCTCTTGATCGAGCGAGCGCTGCTCGCGATCCGTTTGTTGGGCAGGCTGGGCCCCTCCGTACGCATATACAAAAGCCAATCCCAGCGCAAGGCTGAGAACAATCTTCTTCGCCATTACAGAACCTTCCCTCGGTTTCCTGCACTTTTTGGGTAACCTGCGCCACACGCGCAGGTCTTATGCTTGCAAGAACCCTTGAGGATTGATTTTGTTGTCTGGCTATGAGGAAGACAATCCGGAAAGAGATGTAACCCGCGATTAAGGTCGCGCGTGAAGTTTCTCACCACTGATTTTCACTGATCACACAGATAAGTCAGAATTCTTACCGCGGATTCACGCGGATGCTCGCGGATAAATGCTCGCGAATAAATGATCGGCGTTCGGAATGGTTTAGCTCGCTAGTCAATCCCGTGATTGAAGAAGAAGACAGTTTCGACGGCACAGCGGTTGGGACAGTCATTTCCTCCATGGGGAAATCCCAGGCTCATGTTCACATTCAACACCGTCCCCGCAGGAAGATTTAGCGGCAGATTGTATTCGCGCCATTGGCTCCCAATGGTGTCCTGATGCTTATCGAATTCGTTATTGATGATCGCCTGCCGGCCATCAGGAGTGGTGATCACCATCTCATAACCGGCTTCGATCTGGGAGCCTTCGGCGGTGCCGATCCAATTGTCAAGTTTGCGAGCGTTGACGGGATATTTCAGCGTGTAGGTAAAGTGATCGGAGACTCCAACCGGCGCCGTCCCGGTAACATTGACCCAGCACATTCCATAAGTCACTTTCAGAAAACCTGTGCCCTGCTCGACCGCTATGGGGATTTCCTGGGGAGAACAATCCACTACAGCGCTGGAAGCGATGGCTGGTTTCGGAGCCACGACTGCTGAGGCATTTACCTTAGGGATTGAACCGCATCCAGCTAACAGAAAGGGAACCAACAAAAAGAAGTATGTGAGACGGGATTTCACTGGCTTGCTCCTCAGGGCGGTAGCAAGGCAGGTCTCTACACGCAAGGCAATCTTAATCCTTTCTAACCCATTAGTGCATAAGGTAAAATACTTAGTTTTTCACTTAATCCCGACGATTAACACCCACCACGGAGGCACAGAGAGACGGAGAAAAGTCAGAATCTTACCGCGGATGCTTGCGGATAAAAAAGCCGCGTTGAGGATAGGTCTCTAGTCAATTCCGTGATTAAAAAACCAGACAGTTTGGACGGCACAGCGGTTGGGACAGTCATTTCCTCCATGGGGAAATCCCAGGCTCATGTTCACATTCAACACCGTCCCCGCAGGAAGATTTAGCGGCAGATTGTATTCGCGCCATTGGCTCCCAATGGTGTCCTGATGCTTATCGAATTCGTTATTGATGATCGCCTGCCGGCCATCAGGAGTGGTAATCACCATCTCATAACCGGCTTCGATCTGGGAGCCTTGGGCAGTGCCGATCCAGTTGTCAATTTTGCGAGCGTTGACGGGATATCTAAGCGTGTATGTGAAGTGATCAGAGACTCCAACCGGCGCCGTCCCGGTAACATTGACCCAGCACATTCCATAAGTCACTTTCAGAAAACCTGTGCCTTGCTCGGCCGCTACGGGGATTTCCTGCGGAGAACAATCCACTACAGCGCTGGAAGCGGTGGCTGGTTTCGGAGGCACGACTGATGAAGCATTTACCTTAGGGATTGAACCGCATCCAGCTAAGAGAAAGGGAACCAACAAAAAGAAGTATGTAAGACGAGACTTCACACTTGCTCCTTAGGGCGGTAGCAAGGCCGGTCTCTACACGCAGAGAGATCTTAATCCCGAGTAGCTGGATGAAACCCCAATAAAATTACGTGACTTTGCTCAATTTCTCACTCAGAGCGACATATGAGAACGTCTCCATCCCTTATGTCTGATTAGTCTTCGATCAGTGGTTTGCTGTAGTGGCGCAAAAAGCAAATAGCAATTGGCAATTGGCAGCCAGGAATCGCCCGGGATCGCCGTCACCGCGCGACTGCGCCGATATTGAGAAAGTCAAAAGCTTTAACCACAAAGGACACGAAGGAAACACAAAGGGCAAGAGTCGGAAAGCGAAAGCGATTATGATGTCGGACGTGTTAAGACCCAAGGTGTCGAGGGTCAAGACCGGCACTGTGCAAGCGCTTTGGGAAGAATCGGGTTTCAAAATTGAGGGGCTAACGGGGAGATAACAATGGCATTTTCGCGAAGGAAGTTCATACAGACAGGTGTAGGCAGTGCAGTGGCAGTAGCAGCGTCAGTGGCTGGAGCGGAGGTATTGCATGCGGCCGGCAACGACATGGCGAACCAGGCAGCGAATCTGCCACCATCGCCACAGGCAGCAGGCCAGGCTCCCGGGACGCAATCCGGCGCGCCAACCAGCCAGTCACCGGTCACGTGGGCCGGCGAAGTCCAGGTGACCATGGCACCGGACCGGATGCCGGAGATCCCGGCGGACAAGATGACAGACGCGCAGAAGAAAGCCGCCGAGGAGTTTGCGGCGGGCAGAGGCACACCGGTGTTTGGGCCGTTTGTGCCGCTGCTGAGGAGTCCGGAGGTGATGCTGCGGGCCAAGGCGATGGGCGACTATCTGCGCTATAAGAGCACGCTGCCGCCCAAGGTGAGCGAGTACGCCATCCTGATTACGGCCCGGCATTATTCGCAGGAGTATGAATGGGCGCTTCATTATCCGATTGCGCTAAAAGCAGGAGTGAACCCCGAGCTGCTGGCCCAACTGGCCCAGGGACGCCGCGTGAGAGGCGTGTATGAAACGGATCAGCTGATCTACGAATTTGTATCGGAACTGCTGACCAATCACTGCGTGTGCGACGACACATATCACTGGGCGGTCACAAAGCTGGGCGAACAGGGCGTGATTGATCTTGCAGGAGTGGTTGGCTACTACACAATGCTGGCATTGGTGATGAACATGGCCAGAACACCGCTACCGAAAGGCGAAAAGCCGGCGCTGCCACTGTTCCCGAGGTAAAGGGATCGCGCGACAGCGCACGTGATCGGGAGAGCAAGAGCTTTGCGGCACAGGAAGCAGCAAGAAATTAGTAAAACACGGAAAGGTTGACTATCGCCGTAACTAATAAAGGATAGGCAGAAAAACCAGATGGCTGAAAGCTGAATAGCCGGCTGCGGAGTGTTCCAGGGTAATTCGCGAAGCCATGAACTTATATGGCAGTGGAATGGAGTATAGGTCAATCCATGTAGATAACATAAGAGCTCTCCCACAAGGCGCTGGGCAGCGTTCCAGGAGTACGCGCCGTTAGTATTACGTTGTAGTCGGTGGAGACTGGAAGAGCGTCCAGAACTGATTCTTCACTGCGGGCTGGGTGAATCAAGGCGAGATAGCGAAGGAATTCATTGAGATCTTCGTTGCTCTTATACCCTGAACCAGCGAAAGAAAGCTCCACGTTCTGGCCGTTGAAGTGGCAGGCCAGCGTGGCAGCCATGGAAACTGCTTTCTCGTATGCCGCGGGGGAAACCCGCCCTGGTTCAGGATTGTCAAAGACCACGCGCAAGCGTCGTTCATCTTCACGGCTGAACTCACGCACTTTCAACTCACCCGTTTTGGCCGTGGCTTTCCAGTCCAGGTAGCGTGCGGGATCATGAGGCGTGTATTCGCGGATCAAGTAGAGCTCACTCCCACGTCCACGCAACTGGGAAACAAACTCGCCCGTGATCATGGGCAGCACGTCAAGCAGATCGTCAGAAGGCAGCAGCGCGGGGTACACAAGCAGCTCACGTTCCAGCGTGACTTTGCGGCTCTTGATCAGGAATGAAAATGGAAAGCGCGTTGCCACACTGAATGAATCCTGGCTATACATTCCGCGGCGTGGGAAGGTCAGCTCTACTTCCGCGGCTCCGGTACGTTTAGGCCCGATGAACGTGAAGTACACGGGGCGCGTCAATACCTTGGCTTGGCGTGGCGGCGGAGATTTCCTTCTCAGTGTGTAATCCGGCAGACGAAACCATTTGCGGCGTTTAGGGAAAACGAATTCAGTTTTTTGCCATTCCCATCCCGGCGTTTTTTTCTTTTTGTCCACCGGCGTGTGCACCTTAATGGAGAATGCCGGTACTACGATTCTTGGATTGTGCAGTTCCACACGCACACCCACCGGCTTGGCGGCAAAGGCATTGCGCGGGACCATGATGTCAAGATCGAGCCGGCGTAAAACTGCCGCCGATGCGAGCCCGGAAACTACAATCGCCGCCAGCATGGCTGCCAGAATGATAAAGAGAAGGTTGTTGCCCGTGTTAAGCGCGGCGATGCCAATCACCAGCGCCACACCCAGATACGCCACACCTTCACGCGTCAGCTCATAATGCAGGGCTTCTCGAACCCGGCCCGCAGCCACTCGCCGGGCCAGAAACGGCACAGTGGTTACTCCGACCAGTCCAGCCAGGAACAGAGCGGTGGACGCGAAGATTGCAGTGGCCAGCAAGTTTCCACTTTCGCGCGCGGCAGAAGAAAACACTGCCGCTGTGAACGCCAGCACCAGTCCGGCAACCGCAAGAAAGAAGCGGAGCCATGCTTCACCGTCAAGGTTGGCCAGAAATGTCTTGATTGATGTCGGCATCACGGAAATTCGATGTAGGTTAGTGTGGCACAGCTTTGGAAACTCGCTGAAAAAAATCCAACACCAAACGGTTAAACACCTCTGGCACCTCCTCAGAGGGTAAATGTCCAGCCCCGGGGATTACCGCAAGCTCAGCTTGTGGCAGTGCCTCTTGCAATTGCAGGGCAGAAGCCGGTTCCACGGCGCGATCCCGATCGCCCCAGACCAGTAGCACAGGCTGTTTAACCTTGGCGATCACGCCGGTCAAGGAACGAACATCCGTCTCCCAGTTGCGCAGAATATTGTGAAGGGCGCGCGCGCGTCCAGGGCGATAGACCAGCTTGGAGTAGCCCTCGGTAGTTCCAGGCTGAATCTTTGAGACATCGCCATACATAGCGGACACGGCCGGTGCATGAAAACGTCCCGAAAAGCGCAATCCGCAACGCAATATCAGACCGCCCGTTAGTCCACGGAAGAAGCGTATGCGCTCCTCACCTTGTCTCGACCATGGATTCACCGGCGCGGCCAGAACCAATGCGGATACACGCTCCGTCATGGAAGCCAGGATCGTGGTCACAGCGCCACCCCAGGATGAACCCACAACATTCACCTTCCTGAGATCATTTCTCTCGAGAAATTGAACCAGCCTGCGGGCCTGTTCGTGCATGCTGCAATTGGCGCCCCGGGGAACATCTGATAACCCAAGTCCCGGCAGATCAATCGCGAATACAGAATTGCGAAATGCCAATGATTCAATATTGAAGCGCCAGCAAAACGATCCCCCAAACAAGCCGTGAATTAACAGCAGGGGCGCACCAGTTCCAGCGTGAAGGAAATGCATCCCTTCGCCGGACACCGCTGTTCCATCACTTAGGTTCGCCGTCCTGCTCTCGATTTCCATGCTCTTATCAGCTTCCGGGTGCAACCGCCCGTGACCGGTCTTACCTCCAAATAATAGATATCGCCTCTGTCGCTTCTACTTGCGGGACGTCTAACTTTAAGATGACCCGCATTTTTTTGTGGGATCAATCTTTTGGGAAGAGAGCCTATTAAAAATCACAGCAAAATCCCGTTTTTGGTATCCATTTCGGAATTAGGCGGCTATAATCTTGTAAGCTCATCAGAATAAGTGGCTTATTCCTTCGCTGTTTGGCCCTGCCATGGCAAAAGACTTGCATAAAACACGTGAGAATGGCGTTCTCCACCACGGAAACGAGTATATCCGTGGCTCTCAGGACCATAGGATGCGTAAGGACTCACTAATCCGGGTGTCTGCTGTCGTTTTGGCTGTCTTGACTGCTGCGACCATCGCTTTCGCCGTCATCAACTTTCAAAAAGAGAACCAATTCTCGTCCCCTGAGGACGGCGCATGGTGGGTGGAAAAAGGCGGCGTCCTAACCGCCCAGTGGCTCACTCCTGGCGGCCCTGCAGAAAAGGCCGGAATCAAAGTCGGCGATAAACTGCTGGGCGTGCGTTCCAGACCGGCGGAAGAAGACCACCCGGTCACGAGCTACGCCGCGTTCCAGAAGCAACTCTATCGCGTGGGAGTACTGCAGACTGCCATTTACAGCTTTGCGCGCAACGGGTCCAGGGCAGAGGCATCAGTCATTTTGGTTCCCGCGGACCGCGGTTTGTATCTCGGTCTGCGCCTGATCGCACTCATCTACCTTGGCATAGGCCTGTATGTTCTGCTGCGCCGCTGGACGGCCCCCAAATCCACGCACTTCTATGTTTTCTGCCTGGTTTCGTTTGTCCTTTATTCATTCCACTACACAGGCAAACTAAACACTTTTGACTGGATCATCTTCTGGGCCAATACGACCGCCTGGATGCTCCAGCCGGCGTTGTTCCTGCACTTTGCGCTGGTCTTCCCGGAGAGACGCAAAGTGGTAGCACGCTATCCGTTCCTGTTGGCCCTTGTATATCTGCCCGGTCTTCTTCTGCTCTCACTCCAGATTTTCGTGATGCAGCAGTTTGAAGCCAGCGAATCACTTCGATTCCACATCGACCAGGTCAACTGGTCTTACCTGGCGCTTTATTTCGCAATTGCCGCAGTTGTTCTCTGGGACAGCTATCGCCGCGCCAACACACCACTGCAACGCGAGCAGATGAAATGGATCTCCCGCGGCACGGTGCTGGCGATTGCTCCTTTCACCCTTCTTTACGTGCTGCCCTACCTGGCCGGATTACGGGCCACGCCGTCCATGAAGGTTTCTGTCCTGTCTCTGGTGTTTCTGCCACTCACATTCGGCTACGCCATCGTGCGTTATCGCCTGATGGACGTGGACTTGATCTTCAAGCGCGGTGTTTCTTATACGCTGGCGACAGCCGCCCTGGTGGGCGCTTACTTCGTTGTGATTGGCAGTATGGCTGAGGTGGTGCACGCACGCCTGCCCAGCACCGGTCCGGCCGGCCTGATTGCTGCCATCATCATCACCGCGCTTGCTTTTGAACCACTCAAGAACTGGATCCAGGAACGCGTGGATAAGTTCTTCTATCGCAACCGGTATGACTATCGCCGCACGCTGATTGAGTTCGGCCGTGAACTCAGCTCCGAGACCGATCTGGGCGCCATGCTGATCTCGGTGATCGATCGCCTGTCGCGCACGCTGGGCGTGGAGCGGCTGGCCATCTTTATGGCTACCGGAGATGAAGACAAGCCATTCGAGATGCTCAAGTCATTCGGCATTTCCTATAGCTCATCCATGCCGCTCGATCTCAGCTTCCTGGTCGTCGACCGTCCGGAACATTACGCGGGACACATGTTCTTTGACAATACGCGTAAGGCGTTGCAGGAAAGCTCTACCGCTCGCGAGACCATCGCCCGCCTGAACCTGAACTATTACATTCCCTGCACCGTACAGGGTCGCACCATCGCCGTTCTGGGCTTTGGCAAAACTGTTACTGGTGATTTCCTCTCCAGCGAAGACGTCGAACTTCTGGAAACGCTGGCTGGGTACATTGGCATCGCCATTCAGAATGCCCGGCTCTATGCCTCGCTGGAGCAGAAGGCCTCTGAGTACGAACGCCTGAAGGACTTCAACGAGAACATTGTTGAATCCATCAGTGTCGGCGTTCTTGCGGTGGATCTGGAAGACCGGATTGAATCCTGGAACTCGCAGATGGAAGTCATGTACGCCCAGCCTCGTTCGCTTGTTCTCGGCGAAAAGCTGAGTGAAGTCTTTCCTGCATCTTTCATGGAAGAGTTCTACCGCGTACGCCAGAACCCGGGCATCCATAATCTTTACAAGTTCCGGATCAACACACCGGCAGGGGATACGCGTGTTGCCAACATCGCCATTGCGCCGCTGGTAACGCGCAAGTTCAGCGTGATTGGCCGTCTGATCATCGTGGACGACATCACCGAACGCATTGAACTGGAGTCGCAACTTACGCAGGCTGAAAAACTATCATCCATCGGCCTGCTTGCAGCCGGCGTAGCCCATGAAGTGAATACGCCGCTTGCGGTCATCTCCAGCTATGCCCAGATGCTTTCCAAGCAGATCAGTGCCGACCCCAAACTCACGGCGCTGCTCGATAAGATCACGCGCCAGACGTTCCGCGCCTCAGAGATCGTCAATAGCCTGCTCAACTTTTCCCGTACCAGCGCCACCGAATTTACTGACGTCAATCTGAACAAGATTGTTGCCGAAACTCTGACCCTGCTGGAACACCAGCTCAAGACATCACAGATCAAGATCGACACTTCGTTTTACGAAGACCTGCCAACTATCCACGGCAATGCCGGCAAATTACAACAGGTGTTCCTCAATCTTTTCCTGAACGCGCGCGACGCCATGGCAGGTAAAGGCGGCAAGCTTCATATATCAACCAGCAATGGCACATCCGTTCTGGTCAGTATCTCCGATACGGGAACAGGTATTGCGCCCGAGCATCTCAACCGAATTTATGATCCGTTTTTCACCACCAAGAACGCACCCCGTGAAGGCCAGGCACGCGGCACCGGACTTGGACTTGCCGTGACATATGGAATTATTCAGGAACACGCGGGAAAAATTCGTGTGGATTCCTCTCCTGGCAAAGGCACCACTTTTCATCTTGAATTCCCTCTTATCAGGAAGGCCGTAAATGTCTGAAGCTGCCCTATTAAGCCGACCTCATGTACAAAATTCGGTGAGTGGATCAATTCTGATCATTGACGACGAATCTGCCATTCGAGAATCATTGGAAACGCTGCTGGAGTTTGAAGGCTTTTCAGTGGAATCCGCGGAAACAGGGGAAGACGGGCTGGTAAAACTGGGCGATCGCCCCTTTGACCTGGTGTTGCTCGATTTCGCATTGCCTGACCGTAACGGCCTTGAGATCCTCGCCGACATCCGCAGTCGCGATCCGCAACTTGCTGTCATCATGATCACCGCCTACGGCACCGTGGACAACGCCGTACGCGCCATGCAGAGCGGCGCCACCAACTTCATCCAGAAGCCCTGGGACAATGAAAAGCTGCTGGCCGACGTACGCGCTGCCGTAGCGCGTCGCCATGCCGAAGAACAGAATGAACAGCTCAAGCGCGCTCTGAAGCAGCGCTACAGCTTTGAGTACATCATCGGCAAGAGCGATCCCATGCTGCGGATCTTCGATCTGGTTGGCCAGGTGGCCTCCAGCCGCTCCACCGTACTCATCCAGGGCGAAAGCGGCACCGGCAAGGAGTTGATCGCCAAAGCGATCCACGCCAACTCACCGCGCAAGAACCAGCCCTTTGTCCCCGTCAACACGGGCTCCATGCCTACTGATCTGCTGGAGTCAACGTTGTTCGGCCACGTCAAAGGCGCGTTTACCAGCGCCATCGCCTCCAAAAAAGGCCTGTTTGAAGTAGCCGACGGCGGCACCATCTTCCTGGACGAAATCGGCACCATGAGCATGGAGACCCAATCCAAAATTCTGCGCGTGCTTCAGGACAAGAAATTCATGCACCTGGGCGGCGTCCATGAGATTCAGGTTGACGTACGTGTGATCGCTGCGACCAACATCGATCTGAAAATTCTGGTCCGCGAAGGCAAGTTCCGCGAGGATCTCTTTTATCGCCTGAACGTCATTACCGTCGATCTGCCGCCCCTGCGCGGACGCGCCGTCGACATTCCCCTGCTCGTCAATCACTTTTTAACCAAGTTCTCCACTGAGAACGAAAAGCCTCTACGCCAGATTTCACCGGAAGCGTTGCGGCCGCTGATGGACTATGGCTGGCCGGGAAATGTGCGTGAACTGGAAAACGTGATTGAGCGCGCCGTGGTGCTCTCCAATGGATCAGTTGTCGGTATCGACCTGCTGCCTGATCACATCGTAGGCCGCGGTTCACCGGGCCAGATGTTTGAACATCGGCCGGACGCTTCGCTCTTCGAAATCGTGGAAGACTGCGAGCGCCGCCTGATTGTTGACATGCTGGAGAAGTGCAACTGGAACCAGACGGAAGCCGCTGATCGCTTCCATATTCCCCTCTCCACGCTTAATCAGAAGATCAAGCGGTTGACCATTGAAGTCAGGAAGAAGACTGCGGCAATGAAGGAGCAGTAAGCTCCTTGCGGAAACTCTGGCGCTGCCATACCCGTAGCGCCAGCAGGACCAGCGTCATGCCCCAGAAGCCCGCGATGGGGCGATACAGCGCAGCCAGGGTACCAGCGGCTATGGCCACGGGAAAGATCGTCAGTTGCTGACTCATCGCCCGTACAGCCCGCGGATCATCCTCGCTAATCAGCTTTCGGCGCCGTGCGAACGTCCAAACCAGAAAGAGCAGCAGCGCGCTCACAAACAGATTGCAGAAGTAGATTTCCTGGGCCGCCGTGTTCTTCAGGTAATGCCCCAGCAGAGCACAGGAAAAAGGCAGCACTGAGATAGACATCAGGAAAAGCAGGTTCAACCAGACCAGGGCAATTTGTATATGCCGGATGAAGTGCATGGCCAGATGATGCATGATCCAGAGCAGCCCGCAATACAGGAATGACACCAGAAAGCTGAAGAACGCAGGCCCCGCCTCACCCAGCCGCTGCAGCAGTTCTGAGCTGCTAACCGTTTTGGGCAGTTCCGGCACCTTCAGCTCAAGCACCAGCAAGGTCATGGCAATGGCAAAGATGCCGTCGGTAAGCGCCTCCAGGCGACCTTTGGACATCAACATGCGGTGAATGACCTGCCGGATTGACTTGGGCTCGCTGTCAGGCTGGGAGTTCATGAGGCGGTTGCGATTCTATTCGACCTCTTGCAGCGAAGCAATGTAATGTTTTCTCCGAGATTGGGCCTGACGCGTTCGCTCTGCTATATTGAAGCTGGGATGGAACTCACTGCCCCCACTGATATTGTGAAGCGCAGCATTCTGGCCGTTCAGGAATATACCCTCCTGTCGGTTCGGTCCCTCACGAACATCTTCGCCCATCCCCGCTACCTTGCTGACACCATCCAACAGGCAGATCTCATAGGCTTTGGTTCGCTGCCCATCGTGGTGCTCACCGGAACTTTCACCGGAATGGTGCTGGCGCTCAACTATTCGCCTACGCTGGAACGTTTCGGACAGATCTCCATCACCGGCCAGCTGGTATCGCTCTCGATGGTGCGCGAACTTGGGCCGGTTCTTACCAGCCTGATGGTTGCCGGTCGGAACTCCTCCGGTATGGCCAGCGAACTCGGTTCCATGAAAGTGACCGAGCAGATTGACGCCATGCGCGCTCTCGGCACTGATCCCTATAAAAAACTGATTACGCCGCGAGTGGTCGCCACCGTTTTCATGCTTTTCTTTCTCACCATCCTGTCTGACCTCGTCGGACTGGTTGGCGGCTACATCATTTCTTATTTCAAGCTCGGTATTGACACCTTTCAATATTGGAACTCTGCATACCAGCAGCTTACCTACAATGACGTGATTACCGGACTGGTGAAGCCAATATTCTTCGGCTTCATCATCGCGACTGTCGGCTGTTTTTACGGGATCAATACCAAGGGCGGCACGCAGGGCGTGGGACGTTCCACCACGCAGGCCGTTGTGGCAGCCTCAGTGCTCATTCTCGCCGTGGACGTGATTCTCACCCAGTTCCTGCTGGAACTCAGATGAGCCCATCCTTGTCTCAACTCGATATCCAACCTGGGCCGAAGCCTGACACCGTTCACAAAGCCATTATCTTTGAGGATGTCTCACTCCAATTCGAAGACCTGCAGGTACTGGACCAGGTTTCTTTCGAACTGAAGCGTGGCGAAACCAAAGTGATGCTGGGGGTGGCTGGCTCGGGCAAGAGCACCATCCTCAAGCTCTGCCTGGGACTGCTGCGGCCTGACTCAGGACACATCTACGTCCTCGGCCATGACGTGACTGCCATGACCGAAGAGGAGCTGTTCGATCTGCGCAGCCAGGTGGGAATTGTCTTTCAGGAGAGCGCACTGTTTGATTCTCTTACCGTACGCGAGAATGTTGCGTTTCGCCTGATGGAGGAACATCTTCCTGAAAAAGAAGTGGACGCCCGCGTGCGCGAGGCCCTGCGTTTCGTGGAACTGGAGCATACCGTGGATATGTTCCCAGCCTCACTCTCCGGCGGCATGCGCAGGCGCGTAGGTATCGCGCGGGCCATCATCACTCACCCGGAAATCCTGCTCTATGATTCACCCACCGGCGGCCTGGATCCCATCACCTCCACCACCATCATTGAACTCATCATGAAGCAGCGGGACGTGGCCAAAACGAGCGCGCTGCTGGTGAGCCATCGCCTTCAGGATGGATTCATGCTGGCCAGCCACTACTACGACGCCAATACCAACTCCATGAAATCGATTGAGGGCAGGCCACGTGACGTTCACACCAGTTTCATGATTCTGCGTGATGGCAAAATCATATTTGACGGCACCGCCCTCGAACTTGGCCACATCGAAGACCCGTACATTAAGGAATACATTTCCTGAACTGAATTCGCCGAGTTTGAGGGCTATTGCTTCGCCGCTTTCGCCGCTGCGATCTGTGCCTGTCTCGCCGCCACCCGGGCACGCAAATATTTCACCCGCTGCTTGCCTTTGGGCAGATTGGCCAGTGCCTCAATGTTCTTCAAAAATTCCGGCGAAATATAGTCTTTTCGAAGCTGTTCCAGATACGGGCCGAACTTGGCAAAAATGAAATACGGTTCCACGTTGGACGCGTAGAAAAGATCTTCGCTTACCGCTCCTTGCAGCACCATGGCGGCTGCCATGTCCCAATAGGTGAGCACCTGGCGTGCGAACGCGTTTTTTTCATGGCGATAGTCCAGCAGAACATCACGAAACTCTTCATAACTCTGCGGCCAGAATTCTGTAATCACGAACTTGCGCGCAATCCGCATGGTCGCTTCTCTGCGCAAGTCATACAAGCGTAGAATGATTTCCGCGTCCTGAGCTGTGGCTTTTTTAGGCATGAATGTGTCCCCTTGTGCTGGATACCGGTCATTTCGTAATTTAAGTTCGCGCTAGATTTTGCGACATCCTGACCGCTGTGTGCAACTTTTAGCAGCCGGCGTAGTCTTACAGGCATCCAATCGACGTAGCCGTCAGCCTTCACGTTATTGGACATCCGCGCTGTAGGCTCCGCATTCGAACAAACCATTTTTTCAACCTGAGCTAAATAGAAAGAGGAATTTAACTATGGCAGATCTCGCAAAAGTAGCACTGTTGGTACGTCTGGAAGCGAAAGCCGGAAAAGAATCTGATGTTGAAAATTTTCTCCGTAGCGGCCTGGCACTCGCGCAGCAGGAGCCGGGAACAACCACATGGTTTGCACTTCGCCTGGGACCCAGCACGTTTGGAATCTTTGATACCTTCGCCGCGGAAGATGGCCGTCAGGCACATCTGAACGGCCCAATTGCAGCTGCATTGATGGCCAAAGCCGGAGAGCTTTTGTCCAAGCCTCCAGTGATCGAGAAAGTCGATATTCTAGCCAGCAAGCTCTCGGCCGCCCAAAAAGCCGCTTAAGCTTGAAAAGAACGCTCTAAAAAATTGGGGGATCCCGTTTGCGGGACCCCCTTTTTGTTCTCAATGAATCTGCTTTATGCCACTTCTTGCGGTTCCGGAGCCGGGATGGCTTTCACGTAGTCGCACTTCACCACTGGCGCCGCGGGCACTTCTTCCTTTGTGCCTGCTTTGCCCTTCTTTCCGCGCTTCGGTTTTGGCTCTTCCTCATCCGCCGCTTTCTTTGTGTTGTTCGGACAGATCAGCATGGAGCCAGACTTCAAATGCTTCTCCAGCAGATACGGACTGCCGCAACTCGGACATGTTTCTGCCACAGGCTTGTAAGCCGACGTAAACTCGCAATTCGGATAATTCGAGCACCCGTAGAAGGTATTGCCGCGGCGACGTGCTTTCTTCTCGACCAGTTCGCCATCTTTGCACTGCGGGCACTTTACGCCGATGAAATTCTGCTTAATGTATTTGCAGTCCGGATAGCCGCTGCACGAGATGAACTCACCATAGCGTCCGTGACGCAATACCAGGTTGCGCGTCTTACATGACGGGCAGATCTCTTCCAGCGGAACATCCGGCACACGTTTGCCTTGGTCCAGCCGGCGCGTTGTCTTGCAATCCGGATAGCCTGTGCACGCCATGAACTGGCCAAAGCGTCCGCGCTTCAACACCATCACGCGACCGCAGTTCTCGCAATACTCGTCCTGGCCGGTTTCCGGCATCTCCGCTGTGTCCAGCTCAGGAAGATTGATGGGATTTTCCTTGGTGAAAGTGCAGCTTTCCGGATCATCCTTCTTATAAGAGCTGCAGGCGTAAAACGAACCGTGCTTGCCCCATTTGAGAACCAGCGGAGAGCCGCAACGTTCGCACTTCTCTTCCGTCGGCTTCTCCATCCGCTTGATGTTCTCCATGTGCTTTTCAGCGTAGCGGAGGTCTTTGGAGAACTTTTTGTAGAAGTCTCCCAGCGCCTGCTTCCACGGTTCTTTGCCTTCACCGATTTCGTCAAGCTCTTCTTCGAGCCGCGCAGTGTATGCAGGATCGAAGATCTCAGCAAAGTTCTTCACCAGCAGGTCGGTCACAACCAACCCCGTTTCCGTTGGCGAAAACTTTCCGCCGACCTTCTGCACATACTGCCGTTCCAGGATGGTCGAAAGAATCGTCGCGTAGGTTGATGGCCGTCCAATGCCGCGTTCTTCCAGTTCTTTCACCAGCGAAGCTTCATTAAACCGCGGAGGCGGCTCAGTGAAATGCTGCTCCGGCTTGATCTCTTTCAGCGTCAGCTTCTGGCCTACTTCCAGCGGCGGCAGCTTGTGCTTGAGCGCCTCATCTTCTTCGTCCTTGCCTTCCTTGGACTCTTCGTAAACTTTGAGGAAGCCTTCAAACTTCAGCACCGATCCGGTCACGCGGAAGATAAATGTCTCACTGGCTGATTTGGCTTCGATATCGACACCGGTCTGATCGAACACGGCAGGCATCATCTGCGACGCGACAAAGCGCTGCCAGATCAGTTTGTAAACTTTGTATTCGTCCTCACCCAGATATTTCTTGATCTCGTCCGGATGGCGCGCAGCGGAAGTTGGACGGATGGCTTCGTGCGCTTCCTGCGCTTCTTTCTTCGACTTGTAAACGTTTGGCGTTTCCGGCAGAAATTCCTTGCCGTAGGCAGAGTTGATCAGTTCGCGGACTTCAGTGACAGCGTCATTCGAGACACGCACCGAATCGGTACGCATATAAGTAATGAGGCCGACCGAGCCTTCGTCGCCCAGTTCCACACCTTCATACAAACGCTGCGCGATCATCATCATGCGTTTCACGCTGAAACGCAGCTTGCGAGAGCCATCCTGTTGCAGCTTACTGGTGGTAAACGGCGGTGCAGCGCTGCGGCGGCGTTCTTTCTTCTCTACCGTCTTGACGGTCCAGGTAGCCGCTTCCAGCGCATCCGTAATTTTCTTGGACTCTTCGCCGTTCGGGATTTCCGTTTTTTCATCACCGCGGCCGACAAAGCGCGCGTCGAACGCCGGCGGTCTTGCCGCTCCCAGATGCGCGTCGATGGTCCAGTATTCTTTCTTCTCGAACGCCTTGATCTCGCGCTCGCGTTCCACAATCAGGCGCAACGCAACCGTCTGTACGCGACCGGCGGAAAGCCCACGCCGGACCTTGTCCCACAACAGCGGGGACACCTGATATCCCACGATACGGTCCAGAACACGACGCGTCTGCTGCGCGTCCACCAGGTTCTGGTCTATCTCCCGAGGATGCAGAAATGCTTCCTGCACGGCCTTCTTGGTGATTTCGTTGAAGGTCACGCGATGCACCGGAATGCCGTTCTTTTTCTTCTTGCTGAAACCTTCCGTCAGCTCTTCGGCAAGATGCGCGGCAATGGCTTCGCCTTCGCGGTCCGGGTCAGGCGCCAGATAAATGGCGATCGCGTCTTTGGCCATCTTCTTCAGCTTGGCCACGACTTTTTCTTTTCCGGGAATTACGTCGTACTCGGTCTCAAAGTCACCCTCAAGATCCACGCCCAGCTTGCTTTTGGGCAGATCCTTGATGTGACCCAGCGAGGCTTCCACCTCGTAGTCTTTTCCCAGATATTTATTGATAGTCTTCGCCTTGGCGGGCGATTCGACGATAACGAGTGATTTGGACAATTGTTTCCTATTCCGCTAATGTTGGTTTGAAGCTACCACGGATTGGCTCGCTCCGACAATCTATGCGCTAGGTACTTGGCCTTTGGTACTTGGTTTTTGGTGGTACAGAATCAGCCGCATATGCCTGCTCTCCCAGCTTTGCTTCAATGCTTGCCAACAAGGCTGAAAGCATCTTTCGAACCCGAGTCAACTCGGCAACGCTACGCTGGTATTGGCTGTCCGTGACAAACTCGAATTCACGACACAGCAGCAGGTGATAATCGAGCTCACTTGCAGATCCCATCGCGATACGAACAAAACGTGCCAGCTCAGGGCTCGTTCTTCTGCCGCATCCTTCCGCCAGATTGGCGCCAATCGACACAGCGGCTCGTCTCATTTGAGATGTCAAACCGTATGTTTCCTCTCTCGGAAAGGAACGGCTCAACCGATACAGCTCCAAGGTCAGTTTGTGGGACTTTTCCCAAACATCAAGCTCTCGGTAATTTCTCATTCGTTCGTCACCCAAACACCAAGTACCAAAAACCAAATACCGCTTTTCAGAAGCTTCTTACAAAATTCTTCCCCGGCATCTGTCTGATTTTTCCGTTCAACTCCAGCTCAAACAACGCCGCGAAGATTTCTGACGATGACACCTCCGGTTCCAGTTTTTCAATGATCGTATCAATGTGAGTCATTTCGTCCTGCTTCAGCACCTTGAGAATCTTCTTCTCACGAGGCGTCAGCTGCTCATCATTATTAAACAGGCTGTTAGCTTGGGGCTTCTGGTCTGATGCTTGTTGCGCCCAATCGGATTCAAGCCGGAGTTTCACGTCAGCCGGCAATTCCTCCCAAACGTCTTCCCATGTTGCAGTTAGCTTGGCTCCCTGTTTGATCAGCGTATTCGGGCCCCAGGAGTTCCGGGACGTGACATTTCCGGGAACAGCAAACAATTCGCGACTCTGCTCCAGCGCGCAACGGGCGGTGATTCTCGTCCCGCTATACTCACCGGCTTCCACCACCAAAACGCCCAGTGACAGGCCGCTGATGATCCGGTTGCGAATGGGAAAGTTCTGCGGAGCGGCAAATGTGTTAAGCGGAAATTCGCTGACCAGCGCTCCATTGCATTCCAGGATGCCGTCGGCGATCTTGCGATTTTCGCGCGGATAGATCACATCCACGCCTGTCCCAAACACGGCCACGGTGCGGGCCCTTGCTTTGATCACTCCGCGATGGGCTGCCGTATCCACGCCGCGCGCCATGCCACTAATAATGATGAGCCCGCGACCCGAAAGATCGCATGACAGACGCTCCGCCATGCCAATGCCATAAGGCGTGGGATGCCGCGTGCCGACAACGCCAATTCCTGGAGCAGCCAGCGCCGCCACGTTGCCGCGAACAAAGAGTACCAGCGGCGGATCATAGATTTCGCTCAGCCGTTCCGGCCATTCTGCGTCTTCGCGGCAGATGATGCTCACGCCCGAGGAGGCCGCCCTGGCAAACTCCTCATGGGCCATATCCAGCGACTTACCCAAAGCGATGTGCTGGGCTGATTGCGCTTGTAGATTCAGGCCTTCCAGTTCGGTCAGCGTCGCGTGAAACACGTCACCGATGCTTTCAAAATGGTCAACCAGCTTGCGTCCGCGGGTTGGGCCCAGACCCGGCGTGAGTGAAAGCGCCAGCCAGTAAATTGCGTTGGATGTTCCTGTAGTTGGACTTGCCATGAAACTTGCGGGACTGTACACGGACAGAGGAAACGCTGTCAAGGAAAAGAAAGTTCACGATTGTTTACAATATCTTTCATCATGGCATTACGAGTCTCCGCCATCAGCTTTCTGAACACCGCTCCGCTCATGTGGGATTTTGAGCATGGCGAGACCGCAGCGCAGCTTCGTGAGAACTTTTCCATCACCTACACGGTGCCTTCGCAATGTGCGGAAGAGCTGAAGATGGACCTGGCCGACATAGGCATTATCCCTGCGGCAGCCTACAGTACCATCCCCGGTCTCACCATCATTCCCGATGTGGCCATCGCGTCCAAAAATGTAGTGCGCTCAATTCTCCTGGTCAGCAAAGTTCCTGCGGAACGAATTCGCAACGTTGCCACTGACGATTCTTCGCGCACGTCCGCAGCGCTGGTGGAGATTTTTCTGCGTAAGTTCGTCGGCGTGAACCCGGGATTCCGTCGCCAGAAAGCCGTGCTGGATGAAATGCTGCAATGGCATGATGCCGCGCTTCTGATCGGCGATCCGGCGCTGCAGGCCAGGACCGATGGCTACTACGTTTACGATCTGGCCGAGCAGTGGCGGCGCTGGACCGGACGTCCGTTTGTCTTCGCCTTCTGGGCCGTGCGGAAAGCCGCGCTCAACAGCGTGAGCAGCGACGTAAGTCTGCCGCAGATTTTTCAACAGTCTCGCGATACCGGCCTCAAGCACCTTCCGGAGATTGCGAAGGAGTGGTCACCCCGCCTGGAACTGCCCGCGCCTCTGATCAGCAGTTACCTGACTGAGAACATCGATTACGGTCTTGACCCGGAAAACCTTGAAGGTCTGCGTCTTTTCTACAAATATGCCGCGGAGATGAAGGTCCTGCCGGAGGCACCGGAACTGGACTTTCTGGAGCACAAGCTTACGCCTCGATGAACGTGCATCCAATAAGTTGTGCTCGAAACCTCTTACATCCTTCTCTTTAGCACCTGGGAGTGGCTGCTCAAGCTGCGTGGACTTGGTCTGATGCTGCTGGGGCTTTCCGATAATTCGCCTGTTCCCGTGCTCGGCGGCACGGATGCACTCACGATCATCCTCTCGGCTGAGCAACCCACGTCGTGGCCGCTTTACGGCATGTTGGCTACCATAGGCAGCGTGGCCGGCGGGTGCATGACGTTTATGGTCGGGCGCAAAGGCGGCCAGAAGGCGCTGGAAAAGAGGCTGCCCAAAAAGAAAGTGGAGAAAATCTTCAAGGGGTTTGAGAAGCACGGCTTCTACAGTGTCTTCATCCCTGGCCTGCTGCCGCCTCCGGTACCTTACATGCCTTTCCTGCTCGCGGCCGGCGCGCTCCAATATTCTCCCAGAAAGTTCTTTCTCGCCCTGGGGCTGGCGCGAACCCTTCGTTACTCAACCCTTGCGTATTTCGGATCGAGGTACAGCCCGCAGATTTTTGACTTCTTCCACCAGTTCTATCAGCCGATCTTGTGGGTGTTGATTGGAGTTGTGGTAATAGGCGGAATCGGCCTTATCTGGTGGCTGGTTAGGCGCAAACGCGAGGGCAAGCCGGTGGTCCCTGGGCCCAAGGAATCAGCCAAGGCGGCATGAACTCATATCCCGGTAACGCAATTAGCATGTAGTGCCAGCCTCGTCGTGGTCCGGGATTTCGAAGCGACGTCCGTTTCGAGTTTGGAGTTCCTGACTGGCTTACTGCATCCAATAACCTGTGCTCCTAGGTCCCTTACATCCTTATTTCTAGTCCGTGGGCATGGCTGGTCAGGCTGGGCGGACTCGGCCTGGTGCTGCTGGGTCTTGCCGACAATTCACCCATTCCCCTGCCCGGCAGCATGGACGCTCTCACCGTGATCCTCTCAGCCCAGCAGCCAACATGGTGGCCCTACTATGCCATCATGGCGACAATCGGCGGCATGGTAGGCGGTTATATGACTTTTGCCGTGGGGCGCAAAGGCGGCAAGGAAGCGCTGGAGAAGAAGATTCCGAAAAAGAAAACCGACAAGATTTTCAATCGTTTTCAAGAACACGGCTTTTACAGCCTATTCATCCCTGGATTGCTGCCGCCGCCGGTGCCTTATTCACCGTTTCTGCTGGCCGCCGGAGCGCTCAAGTATTCGCCCAGGAAGTTTCTCTTCGCCGTAGGACTTGCCCGCGCCATTCGTTATACGGCGCTGGCCTACCTGGGATCGATGTACAGCAAGCAGATCTTTGGTTTTTTCCACGAATACTACCAGCCGCTGTTCTGGTTGCTAATAGGGCTGGCTATAGTGGGCGGAGTCGCCCTGATCTGGTGGACCTTGAAGCGCAAGCGCGAAGGCAAGCCGGTGATCCCGGAACCGAAAGAGCCAGCCAAAGCGGCGTAGCTCGTTGTTAGCGGGGGCATGGTTCCAGTAAAATAGTAGGTTTCATGTCCCTTTCCAAACAGCAGGCCCTGGACTATTTCCGCTCGGACGATCTGATCGGTCTCGGCATGGATGCCGACGCTCAACGCCGCAAGCTGCATCCTGAAGGCGTGGTCACATACATCATTGATCGCAACATTAATTACACCAACTTCTGCACGGAGTACTGTACCTTCTGCGCCTTTTACGCGCCTATTAAAGGACCAGGACGCAGCAAAGGTTACGTGCTGGATTTTGAGACCATCTACGAGAAGATCCGCGAGACTGTAGAGGTTGGGGGCACCGGCGTGTTGATGCAGGGCGGTCTGCATCCGGACTTGAAAATCGAGTGGTATGAGCAGATGCTCAGCGGCATCAAACAGCGCTTTCCCAAGGTGCACCTGCACTGCTTCTCCGCTTCCGAAATCATTCATTTTGCCGAAATCAGCGGCTTGAGCATTGAAGACACCATCCGTCGCCTGCGCGACGCCGGCCTTGATTCCATTCCCGGCGGAGGCGCCGAAATTCTGGACGATGAAGTCCGCCATAAGATCGCCAGGTTGAAGTGCCTCACAGGAGACTGGCTCAACGTGCACCGCACAGCCCACAAGATCGGCATGCGGACCACGGCCACCATGATGTTTGGCGTGGGTGAAACGCTGGAGCAGCGCATCAATCATTTCCAGCACGTTTATGATCTTCAGGAAGAAACCGGCGGATTCACGGCGTTTATCCCCTGGAGTTTTCAGCCCGGCAACACCGCTTTCGGCGGCCGCCACTGGGATGAAGCTACGGCCGTGGAATACTTGAAGACTCTGGCCGTCGCGCGTCTGTTCCTTTCCAATATCGAGAACGTCCAGTCCAGCTGGGTAACGCAAGGCTTAAAGGTCTGCCAGATGGGTCTGCGTTTCGGCGGCAATGACGTTGGATCAGTCATGCTGGAAGAAAACGTTGTCCGGTCGGCGGGCGTGGCGAATTGCACCACGGAAGAAGAGCTGCGCCGCATGATCCGCGATGCCGGCTTCATGCCCAAACAGCGAGACACGTTGTATCGACAGTTCTTCCTGAATTAACCGACTCAAACAAACCGCTCGCAGATTTGGTAAGCGGGTAATCTGGTAAATGGGTAAATTGGTCTGCTTCTGGCGGCAATTACTCAATTACAAAATTACTCATTTACCAATTCCTATCATTTACAATCATCTTTTCTGAATTCCCCTGGGAGTACCTCCTCTGAGTCCGCTATTTGCCAACTGTCTATTGCTGCTCGGTGCGGCCCAGCAAAAGGGCTTCATACACTATTTCAAGTCGCAATTCCTGGACCGGACCTTCAAGGGCCTCTACTCTCCCAACGCTTTCGACATGATGCTGCTCATCCCCTATTTTGTGGTGATGGTCATCCTGGCCGGCTACGGTATCCATCGTTACGTGCTGGTGTACATGTATTACCGCAATCGGAAAAACCGCACCACGGAGCCGCCCACCCAGTTTGCCGAGCTGCCGCGGGTGACGATCCAGTTGCCGATTTTCAATGAGCAGTTCGTGGTGGATCGTCTGGTGGAAGCCATCTGCAAGGTTGAATATCCCAAGGACAAGCTGGACATTCAGGTACTCGACGATTCAACCGATGACACGGTCACCGTCGCCAGGGCCGTGGTCGACCGCTACGCCGCGCTGGGCCACCCGATCACCTACATCCATCGCACCAACCGTGAAGGCTTTAAAGCCGGCGCGCTGCAGAATGGCATGTTCACTTCAAAAGGCGAGTTCATTGCCATCTTTGACGCTGATTTCGTTCCCCCCGAAGACTGGCTGATGCGCGTGGTGCATCACTTTGCCGATCCAGAAATTGGCATGGTCCAGACGCGATGGACGCACCTGAACCGCAATTACTCCTTCCTGACCGAAGTTGAGGCCATTCTGCTGGATGGACATTTCATTCTCGAACACGGTGGCCGTTCCCGCAGCAAGGTGTTCTTCAACTTTAACGGCACCGCAGGCATGTGGCGTCGCCAGGCCATTGAAGATGCCGGCGGGTGGGAGCATGACACCCTGACAGAAGACACTGATCTCTCCTACCGATCGCAGCTCAAAGGCTGGAAGTTTAAATATGTGCAGGACATTGAGTGCCCGGCGGAGCTGCCCATTGAAATGACCGCGTTCAAAACCCAGCAGGCGCGCTGGGCCAAGGGCCTGATCCAGACGGGAAAGAAAGTGCTGCCGCTGGTATTCCGCAGTGATGTTCCGTGGCGCATCAAGGTAGAAGCCTTCTACCATCTCACGGCCAACATCAGCTACCCGCTGATGATCATTCTTTCCACCCTGCTGCTGCCGGCCATGATTATCCGCTCATTTGGCGGATGGTTCCAGATGTTGCTGATTGATCTGCCGCTATTTCTGGCATCAACGTTTTCCATTTCCAGCTTCTACCTGGTATCACAAAAAGAATTGTTTCCCCGGCGCTGGCCTCGCACTTTCCTTTACCTGCCATTCCTGATGGCTCTTGGCATCGGGCTCACGCTCACCAATACACGCGCGGTGATGGAAGCTCTTCTGGGCATCAAGTCGGCATTCAAACGCACGCCGAAATATCGCGTGGAATCGAAAAAAGACAAAGCTCTTGGACAACAATACCGTCGCCGGCTCGGCATTGTTCCCTGGCTTGAGCTGCTGGTTGGAACTTACTTCTTCCTGATGTGCGCGTACGCTTTCAGCAGCGAGAATTACTGGACCATCCCATTCCTTCTCTTGTTCGTCCTGGGCTACTGGTACACCGGATTGATGTCACTGCTGCAAGGCAGGTTTGAAGGCCGTTCCGCGCAACCAGAGCCGCATTCTAAGCCATTCCCTGTAGGGGTCTAGGCCCTTTTCCTGCGTTCCTGGGCGACCCCGCTCTGGTATCCTTGACCAGTGTTGATGAAGGTCTTATTTGCGATTCTGGTGCTTTCCCTGGTTGCAATCATGCTGGCCATCGGCGCCACCTGGTGGCGACTGCGCTCGCACTTGCGCCGCCCTCATCCCACGCCGGCGAACAGCCTTGAACCGCCGCAACCGGAACACGCCGCGGAGACTGCCGAACATGCGGCCTCCACTGAACATACGCATTAATTTTCATATCTTCGATATCCAGCACAAAAATTTGAGAATCTTGCACCGGTCACAGGCACTGGAGCGCGTGGGCTGCGATAATAGTGAACGTAGGATTTACTTTTTATGTCGACTTCGTCCGTTGTTCCCCAAGTTCGAGAAATCAGCATTGCGCATAGCCCTGATTCCGATGACGCTTTCATGTTTTACGGCCTGGCCACCAACAAGGTGCGTGTCCCGGGATTGAAATTCAGCCACACGCTGACAGATATTGAAACGCTCAACCGCAAAGCCATGGATGGCTTTTATGACGTGAGCGCCATCTCTTTCCACGCCTATCCATACGTCCAGGACAAGTACACGCTGATGTCCTGCGGAGGCAGCGTGGGCGAGCAGTACGGTCCCATGGTGGTGGCGCCACGCGCCTTCGGCCTGGAAGACCTCAAGCGCATGAAAGTGGCAGTTCCGGGCACTATGACAACGGCCTATCTGGCGCTCAAGCTGTTTGCTCCGGACATTGAAACAGCCGTGGTTCCCTTCGACCAGATCATCCCCCAGGTGCTCGCGGGGAATTACGAGGCCGGACTGATCATCCACGAAGGCCAGCTCACCTATGACCGCTCCGGATTGAGCAAGATTATCGATCTGGGCAAGTGGTGGCATGAGATGACAGGCCTGCCTCTGCCTCTTGGCGGCAATGCTATTCGCCGTGATCTGGGTCCTGACCTGATCGCCACGGTGCAAAAGGCACTGCGTGACAGCATTCAGCACGCGCTGGATCATCGCGAACAAGCTTTAGCTTATGCCATGCAATTTGCCCGTGATCTTGATCCACATATGGCGGATCGCTTTGTGGGAATGTATGTGAACTCGCGCACGCTGGACTATGGTGAAGATGGCAAAGAAGCCGTATCACGCCTGCTCAACATGGGCTATCGCGCCGGAATCATCACGCAGGAGCCACACGTCGAGTTCGTTTAGAACGCGCTCGCAAACAGAAATGTAAAAGGGGAGATGCAGATGGCTGCAGCTCCCCTTTTTTAGTTTGTTGTAAAGCTAATAACGGTTGCGACCGCCGCCACCACCGCCGCGTCCACCGCCGTAGCCGCCACCGCCGCCACGGCCTCCGCCGCCGCCGCCGCGTCCGCCGCCGAACCCGCCGCCACCGCGACCGCCGCCAAATCCACCACCGCCGCCGGCGCGTGCTTCTTTAGGACGGGCTTCGTTAACGTTGAGAGCGCGTGAGCCGATCTGGGCTCCGTTCATTCCGCTGATCGCTTTATCAGCTTCCTCGTCATTGGCCATTTCCACAAATCCAAAACCTCGCGGCTGGCCTGTGTCACGGTCCTTCAAAATGGTGACGTTCTCAACCTGGCCGTATGCGGAAAATGCCTGGCGGAGCTCGTCTTCAGTAACTTTGAAGTCCAAGTTTCCTACGTAAATGTTCTTCATGAGGTCCTTCTTCGGTCTAAACAGGCGCGCTATTGAAGGCGTGACTGCGAGGTTATGTGGATACAACTCAACGGAGAGTTTCAAATAACTCACGTTCACTTAATGCGAACCCCTTAAGGTTACGCCTGCCCCTTACAAGATGCAAACCGGAACCTCTCTTTTTAGCTCCTCAAGCCCTTTGGCTTACCCTTAGAAGTTTCTCATGATTTCACCGAACTCCCATCTATACACCCTCATTCAGCAAGAGCTGCCCTAGGCGTTGCGCGGGTGCGAGCACGGCCAAATCAAGCGGCCATTCGTCAAACGAAGATGGCCGAAATAAAAGACGGTTACAACAAACTCGGTACTCCGTACGTTAAAGATTGATGAAATCCTGAGCCGCCAACCTCCTCCAAAAATGCCTTGGTTTCACACTCCTTTAACGTCCGCTGTGTACTCTCTCCGCAAGATGATGGCATTAGGTGGAAGACGACCCATGATCCGAGATTTTGCTGTAGACGGCGATGGAGCCGGCAAGCAGAAGATTTTCCTGTTGGAAGACGATCTCGATATTGCGAGACTGGTACGCCACAACCTTGAAGCGGCGGGCTTTCGCGTGCGCAGCTTTTCAACCACGGCCAACGTGATCACGGATGCGCAAAAAGAACGGCCTTCGCTCATGCTGCTCGACATTATGGTCCCCGGCGGCGATGGCCTGGATATATGCCGGCAGGTACGGCAGGCAGGCGCGCCGCTGGCCGGCACACCCATTGTTTTTCTCACCGCCAAAACATCAGAGACCGATCGCATTCTGGGTCTGGAACTGGGCGCCGATGATTACATCACCAAGCCGTTCAGTCCACGCGAACTTGTCGCACGCATCAAAGCCGTGCTACGGCGTTGCGAAGCGCCTTTGGCGCCTGCATCCATCAAGGCCGGCGAGCTGGAGATTGACGCCAATGCCATGACGCTGAGCGTGCGTGGACAGACAGTGACCACTACGGCTACAGAATTCCGATTGCTACATTACCTGGCGCAGCATTCCGGCCGCGTCTTTACCCGTGACCAGATCCTTGATGCGGTGTGGCGGGAAACAACCTTCGTAAGCCCACGATCAGTGGACGTCTATGTACGCAAGCTGCGGGAAAAGATTGAGCGTGATGCTGAACATCCGCGCTACCTGAAGACTGTACGCGGAACCGGCTATCGTTTTGAAGTTCCAAAGTAATACCAGAACTTTGGGCAGAGTAGGCGAACCCGCATTGATTCACAAAGATTTTACGTATTTGTAAGAATTTTCCGGGCTCGGCGCGTCTATAGTCGAATCAGCGGTAAGTAAAATTATGAACGTGATGTCTCCCAAGAGACTCGCAGTCAGCGGTAGTCGATGAGCTCTCGAGCCAATAGTTGTGAGCACGAAACTTTGCCAGCCACCCACGCCCAGCCACCCACGGAATCCTATTTGACTCAACTGACCATGCAGGCCTGCGCGCTGGCCAAACAGTCTGTTGCGCACGCCGTTGATGGCTTAATCAACGGCTCACCGGCATCATTGCAGGGCGTTAGAAACTGCGAAGAAAAGCTTGATGATCTTGATCGCGAGCTGGATGAGCACATGGCGGAAACCATCACCCGCGTCACGCCAGCACAGGCTCGCGAGCTGCTGGCATGCCTGAAGCTGATGATCGATCTGGAGCGGGTCGGAGACCTGATTGCCAGCTTTGCGGAACGGTCGGCAATTGTCCGCAACCGCATTGAGATGGAAGATGTTGAACAGCTCACGCGCATGGCGTGCCTGCTGGAGAACATGCTGGTGCAGATGGCCCAGGCCTTTGAGCAGCGCAATGTCGACCAGGCCCTGCATGTGCTTCGCTCTGATGTCGAGATTGACCGCCTGCGCAACCTGCTGCTGGTCCGGCACACGGAGCACCATGAAGGGCTCAGGGCCGGCCAGGAGAGCCTGCACGTGCTCTCAATGGCCAATGCTCTGGAGCGCGCAGGCGACCATGTCAAGAATATGGCGGAAGAGCTCTGCCACCTGGCCACGGGCCGCACCATCCGGCATCTGCTCCGCTCCAAAGACAAACCGGTAGAGCAGCTCTTTCTGGACTGGCTGGCCAGACGCGAAAGCACCCAGAAATAAATAAAAAATAACTACCAGGCGGCTACTCCGCGCAATAGAGCAGCTACTCTGTCCAGCAGTTTCCTTCTTCCTCTTCCGGGCATCCTAAAACAAGGACGACTCTGGAAACAGGGGGGAGTAGAGCTATGTACTACGCCGGGGACATGCGAAAGATAGAAACAAAGGGCGTGGGCCGAGTGCGGCACGCAGTGGACCGCGCCCGTGAAGAATGGACCGATGCGGAACGTCGCCTCCGTCAACGTATGCGGGTCTATCCGCAAAAGCTGCGCAATTTGATCGCTCGATCAACCGAGGATCCGGGGCTGGACTTCGAAAGACAAACTGCTTCAGCCATCAAGATGGGAAAGATCACGCCTGAGCCAAAACCCATCGTTTCAATTAACGGAGAGGACGTGGATGAAAAAGATTTGAGCTAGTCCGAACGGAATAAGCTTGATGAAAGCTGGCCCTCAAGGGAGCGCCAGCTTTCTTATTTTTGCAGACTTTATCAGCGTTTGCGCGAAGGAACTGTGATTGTCGGTTTAGTGATCGGCGGTTTGCGCATGGGGACAATGGCGCCCTGACTGGCGTCTGCTTGCGCGTGGCCCGCACGGTAAGCGACTTCGGTCTGAACAAAATGGACAAAGTCCTGCATCTGGCGGTTCATCTCCTCCATCCGCTCACGCATCTGCAGAATGATGGCGATACCGGCGATGTTCACGCCCAGATCGCGCGCCAGATTCAGGATAAATTCCAGGCGCTGCAGATCTTCTTCGGTATAGAGGCGCGTGTTGCCATCGGTTCGTGATGGTTTAAGCAGGCCTTCGCGCTCGTAAAGACGGAGCGTTTGCGGATGGATTCCGTACATCTCCGCGACCGAGGAAATCATGTACGCGCCTTTGGATTTACGTTTCGCCATTGTTTTCTAGTGTCGCGTTACACCTTTTGCCACAACTCGGCTCTTGGATCTTCCGGCGTGAGCTTCTGCATTTCCTGCCACAATTCACGGACCTTTAGATCGCGGGCCTCCGGAACAACGATCTTCACTTCGACAATCTCATCGCCACGTACGCCTTCTCTGGTGGCCGAGGGCACGCCTTTTTCCCGCAAGCGCAGCTTCTGGCCGCTTTGAGTTCCGGGCGGCACACGGAGCTGCGATCTGCCGTCAATCGTGGGCACCTCAATCTTGGCGCCCAGAGCCGCTTCAGGGGCGCTGACCGGGATGGTGACATAGATATCATCGCCATCGCGGCGGAACACGGGATGCTCACCTATGCGGATGATGATAAAGAGATCACCAGCCGGTCCACCATGCAGACCGGCGTTTCCTTTACCGGCAAGACGTATGCGCTGGCCGTCGCGCGTGCCGGGTTTTACCCGGACTTCCAGCGGAGATGTGGCCTCGACCGCGCCATCGCCATGGCAGACCGGACAGGTATTCTGAACCTTGCCGGTACCGCCGCAACGCGGGCACGGAGTATTGAATTTCATACGACCGCTGGTCTGCGAAATCTGTCCGCTGCCATGGCACTCAGGACAGGTCTGCGGAGTGCCCACCGTTCCCTTTCCATGACAATTCGTACAGGTCTCAAGATGTGCGATATTCAGCTTCAGCACGGTGCCGCGGATCGCGTCCCAGAAGCCGATGTTGACCTGATATTCAAGGTCATTGCCTGGCTCTGGCTCACGTTGCACGGCGGAACCACGGCCGCCAGCGCCACCGCCGAAGATGCTGGAGAAGATGTCACGAAAGCCGCCGCTGCCGGTGGAGCCGCCGGCCTGCCGGCCTGCGCCGCCACCCGCGAAGTCAGAAAAATCAAAGCCGCCGAAGTCAAACCCGCCAGGCGTGGACTGCCCGCTGTTACTGTTGTATCCGGGACCTGCCCCGAATCCTCCTGCGCCAAACCCTCCACCGCGAGCGTAGGCTTCGGCCGCCGCGGGATCGATATTGTCAGAGTAGAAGCCAAGCTGATCGTAAATCTTGCGCTTCTTGGGATCGCTCAAAACATCGTTGGCTTCAGAGATTTCCTTGAACTTCTCTTCCGCCTTCTTGTCATTTGGATTTACGTCCGGATGGTATTTACGCGCAAGTTTGCGGAACGCCTTGCGGATCTCATCCGCCGAGGCGCCTTTCTTGATGCCTAATGTTCCGTAATAATCCTTTTGCTGCGTTGCTGCCATAGTTGTTCTTGTGTTCTATTTGTCAGCGTTCTTGTCAGCAGGCACTTTGGTAGCTTGCCAGGCCACAGCCTGCCATTTGCCATTCCGTTTCATGAACGTTCCAGTGTTACGGAAGGTGGCCGTCTCCTGCTTTCCATCCACCTTGTTGTGCATGATAAGGCGGAAGTTGACGACGGCAAAGTCTCCGTAAGGATGCACCGTGAAATCGTCGGAATCAAACGTTGCTTCCGGCTCATTCGAAGCGCGAACACCGATGTTGGTGATGATGTCCGCCTTGCTCACCGTTACGCCGGCCGAGCGGGTGTAAATCACATCATCGGCAAAGAAGTCTTCAAAGACTTTCTTGTCGTTCTTTGGCACGTTGGCCAGGAAATCGCGTACGCGCTGCTCCAGGACTTTCGCGGTTGCCGAGTCGTCGGCCGACATGTAAATGGTGGTCGCCGTGGCGTCCGCTAGTGCATGTGGAGTGGTTGCGCCCGAAGCCATGAGAGGCAAAAGAGCCGCCACGGCAAAGAGCTTTAGACCGCTTCGTTTCATGTATCTCATTCGAGTTTCATTTCTCCGCAGGGGCTAAAGCCCAGGTTTTATGGCCCGTTTGCAGCCTGACTGAGGTCAGGCCTGATTGCTTGTGTTTACTGGCAGCGTTTGAGATTAGCGAAGGCAGAATACATGGATCCTTCGACTACGTCGTCACTTTCGCTCCGACTCCCGCTCAGGATGACAAGGAGGCACAACATCGCCGGATGCCCGTCAATTTGGTAATTTCGGCATTTCCGGCGATGCTGGCAATCTTGCCTTACGCCGTTCCCACTTCCTGAATCATGTACATTGCGCCCGGCTCGTGGTCGCGCGCATCACTGACAAAGTCCTGTGCGGCTTCCAACGTGTAGAAGCCAGGTAAAGCCATGAATCCTGCTACATGATTCAAGCCCTCGACCATCTTCATTACCAAAAACTGTTTCACGTGAGTCACCTCTGTACTTAAATTTCCTGTGAAGAAGGCGGCCTATCACAGCCGCCGTCTTCAATCACCCAATTCAATCTGCAATCACCTCAATTGCAAATTCGAGTATCACTTACTTTTAACCCGCACCCAACGGGAATGATGCGTGGGTATAAGCCCGGTTAGTGTTTGGGCTCCACATCCACGTATTCCGCGTCAATTACGCCTTCATCCTTCTTCTCAGATTGCCCAGCGCCGCTTTGCGTTGGCCCACCCTGCGCGCTATCGCCTGCAGGAGTTCCAGCGGACTGTGGTTCGGCTGACTTATACATGACCTCCGCAAGTTTGTGCGAAGCCTGTACCAGCTTTTCGCGCGCGGCATTCATCCCGGCCACGTCAGAACCTTCCTGGGCCTTCTTGGCTTCCGCCAAAGCTGACTCAACGTTGGCCTTTTCGTCGCCGGAAATCTTGTCACCATGCTCTTTCAGCATCTTTTCGACGTTATAAACGAACCCGTCAAGCTGGTTGCGCGCTTCAATCTCTTCACGCTTGGCCTTGTCCTCCGCTGCATGCACATCGGCTTCCTTGGCCATGCGATCGACTTCCTCTTTGCTTAGACCGGAAGAAGACGTAATCGTGATCTTCTGGTCCTTGCCCGTGGCGCGATCCTTGGCCGTCACGTTGAGAATGCCGTTGGCATCAATATCAAACGTTACTTCAACCTGCGGCACGCCACGTGGAGCCGGTGGAATTCCCGTAAGGTGGAATTTACCCAGCGTACGGTTATCCTTGGCCATTGGGCGCTCACCCTGCAGCACATGGACTTCAACTGACGTCTGGCTGTCTGCCGCCGTCGAGAAGACCTCAGTCTTGCGGGTAGGGATGGTGGTGTTACGCGGAATCATCTGCGTAGCTACGCCGCCCAGTGTTTCAATCGCCAGACTCAACGGGGTCACATCCAGCAGCAACAGATCTTTCACGTCGCCGGCCAGAACGCCTGCCTGGACTGCTGCACCGATGGCGACCACCTCGTCCGGATTCACGCCGCGATGCGGCTCTTTGCCGAACAGATCTTTCACCAGAGCCTGTATGCGAGGCATGCGCGTCTGCCCACCAACCAGCACCACTTCATCGATCTTGCTGGCGTCAATGCCTGCGTCCTTCATGGCCAGTTTGCACGGCCCTACCGAGCGCTGAATGATGTCTTCCACCATCTGCTCCAGCTTGGCGCGCGTCAGCTTCTTCACCAGGTGCTTGGGACCACTTGCATCCGCCGTAATGAACGGAAGGTTGATTTCAGTTTCCATGGTGGTGGAAAGTTCAATCTTGGCCTTTTCCGCTGCGTCACGCAGACGCTGCAGAGCCATTTCATTGCCTTTGCTGCGCAAATCAAGCGTTTCATCTTTCTTGAATTCGTCGACCAGCCAGTCAACGATGCGCTGGTCAATGTTGTCACCGCCAAGGTGTGTGTCACCGTTGGTGGACTTCACTTCGATCACGCCTTCGCCGACTTCCAGGATGGAGATATCGAACGTACCACCACCGAAGTCGTAGACAGCAATCGTCTCGTCCTTCTTCTTGTCCAATCCGTAGGCGAGCGCCGCCGCCGTGGGTTCATTCACGATGCGCTTTACATCAAGGCCGGCAATCTTGCCAGCGTCTTTCGTGGCTTGACGCTGTGCGTCATTGAAATATGCCGGAACCGTGATGACGGCTTCAGTTACCGTCTGTCCGAGATAATCTTCAGCGGCTTTCTTCAATTTCTGAAGGATCATGGCGGAGATCTGGGGCGGGGTGTACTCCTTGCCCTGCGCCACAATCGCCACGTGATCGCCCTGGTGCACGACTTTGTACGGCACCATCTTCATTTCGTCGTTCACTTCGTCATAACGCCGTCCCATGAAACGTTTGATCGAATAGATCGTGTTTTGCGGATTGGTAATCGCCTGCCGCTTTGCGACCTGGCCAACGAGCCGCTCCCCGGATGAGGTAAAGCCGACAATGGAGGGTGTGGTGCGTCCACCTTCTTCATTGGGGATGACCTTGGGTTCACCGCCTTCCATCACCGCCACCACCGAGTTCGTAGTGCCTAAATCAATACCGATAATCTTGCCCATTGCTGCTGCCTCCTACCACTAAGTTCTTTAGAATCATTGCCTAATCTCTAATATAAAGTCCATTATGAGACTTGAGTGTGTTACTGTCAAGTTGTTAGATGAAGCAGTCAAAGGCGAAGTTGCAAAAACGGTAGAGCGTTTTCTAAAAGGCTTGAAGAGTTCTTCTTTGCGTCTAAGTAGCTGGAATTGCGGCGGTTACGGGGATCCGGAGGTAAGCGAGGGCGGAGGAAACTGCTTCCTCGAGCGGAGCGTCAGTGTTGACCACGAAATGCGGGACGCTGATGGGCTCAAATTCTTTTTGCAGTTTTTGATACAGCCGATAATTTCGGTTTCCGGCCACGTGTTGCTGCTGGGCGAGCCGAGCTTTGGCATTCGCGTCAGAGCATGTACAGAGAATCATCTTCAACGAATACCCAAAACTGCCGGCTTCAGTTACCAGCTGATCGATTTGCGAAGCTCTGGCAAACGGCCGCCCGTCAACGAAAACACGAGTGGTCTTCTTCGCGGAGACGAGATAACGTGCTGTCTGGAACAGCACGCTCATACAGAAATCGTCTTGTGGCGAGGAGTATTCGATCAGCGGCGGAGGAAAAAGCGCCGCGCGGATCACGTCCTTGTCCAGGACAACGCCGCCAAGTTCTTTGGCCAATGCGCGGGCCAGCGTACTCTTTCCCGTTGCGGGCAGACCAGCCATGGCGACGAGAGTGGGCATCGCGATCAGGCCGCCTTCTCAAAATGTTCGCGAAAAAAGCCCGCGACACGGCGAACCGCGACCAGATGTTTAAGGCCGTTGAAGTGATGGCCCTGGTCCACATAGATCTTCATTTCGCGCGGGATGTGGTTGGCTTTAAGCAGCTGGCCCAATTGGTACGCCTCGGTGACGGGAACTTCACGGTATTGGATGAATCGACTCACGCGGCCGATGCAACGAAGACTACATGGCGGCCGCGAGACAGCGCAAGCGACGTTCGAGGAAGATGATTTAAGGCTTTCGTTGGTCGGTGACTTTGCTGCTGTAGACCGCAGTCGCACGGGCGTTCGTCTCAGCGGGAGCGGAAGAGGATTCGTGCACAGCCTGGCGGACTGTTGTGGGTTCCGGATAGCGCGGCAGTACCTCGCGCAAGGCCCATTCAATGCGGTCCACTGAATCCTTCATCAGTTGCGCTTGCGCATCATCAAGAACGCAATTCTGATGTTGAACACCCCAGAACTTGATTACCTGCAAGGCATTGCGGATGTGATGATTCAACTCCACAATCGTCTGCATACGCTGGCGAACCAGTTCGCGACGGGTTCTTTCATTGCGGGCATATTGATAGAACAACAAGTCCTGCAATCGATCCGGTAAACATGTTGCTGAGAATGATAAGACTCCAGCGTGAAAATCCTTCGCTGACCAGGAAGATGTCCTGCAGCATACCCAGGGTAAAGCCAACCAGGGCAATGGAAATCGCCAGCAGGCCAGAATGCCTTGACCAAAAAGATTCCGGCTTTGTGATGTTTTCTTCCACGGATCAATTCTAGTCCCATGCTTACGGCCACGCGCAAGTCATTTTGTGTTAAGCGATCAGCAGAAATGCCCACTTGGGCCAAACTGGCACGTTAGAGAGCTTTCATTTTTCTCCGCAAAACTTTGTTCATTACCGACAACAGCGCATTACTCTACCGTGACAGATTTCGCCAGATTACGAGGTTGATCAACGTCACAGCCGCGGCGCACGGCAATGTGATATGCCAGCAATTGCAGGGGAACAATCTCCAGAATGGGCGATAACAACTCCGGCGCCCGGGGAACGTAGATCACATGATCGACCGACTCTTTGATCTCTTCATCACCTTCGGTGGCGATGGCGATCACCTTCCCGGAGCGTGCCGTGACCTCTTTGATGTTCGACATGGTCTTCTCATAGCGCAGCACAGAGGTCGGATCGTCATGGTCCTGCGTGGCGATGACCACCACCGGCAGGTTCTCATCGATCAGGGCATTGGGGCCGTGCTTCATCTCGCCAGCGGGATAGCCTTCCGCGTGGATGTAGGAAATCTCCTTGAGCTTGAGCGCGCCTTCCAGGGCAATCGGGTAGTGAATGCCGCGGCCAAGAAAGAGGAAATCCTGTGATTTGGAATAGATGCGGGCCAGCTCTTCCACTTCGGCTTCGCGCCCAAGCAGGCCTTCCAGTTTGGCGGGGACCTTGAGCAACTCACTGATCAGCTTTTTGCTCTGCTCCTCAGACGCGGTTCCGCGCACCTGGCCTAAATGCAGTGCCAGAAGGAATAGCGCCGTCAGCTGGGCTGTGAATGCCTTGGTGGAGGCTACGCCAATTTCCGGACCAGCGTGTGTGTACACGGTGCCGGACGCTTCACGAGCGATCATGGCGCCGACCACGTTGCAGATAGCCACCGTTTTGGAGCTTTTCTGTTTGGCTTCGCGCTGCGCCGCAATCGTGTCAGCGGTTTCACCCGACTGCGTGATCAGAAGCGTCACATCGTTTTTAGAAATGATGGGATCGCGATAACGAAACTCGCTGGCATAATCCACGTCCACCGGCACGCGAGCCAGGCGTTCGATCATGTATTTGCCGGCCAGTCCGGCATGCCAACTGGTACCGCAGGCGGCGATATTCAGCTTCGTCATGTTGCGGAACTCGGCATCAGTGATCTCCATTTCTTCCATGATCACCTTGCCGGTATCCTGGGAGACGCGGCCCAATGCCGTTTCACGCACGGCGCGCGGCTGCTCATGGATTTCTTTGAGCATGAAATGCTTGTAGCCGCCCTTTTCCGCCATGATCGGGTCCCAGGCAATATGCTGGGGCTCACGCACAAGAGGATTGCCGTCAAAATCCATCACCTTTACGCCGCTGGGCGTAAGCACGGCCAGATCACCGTCATGCAGGAAAAATAAGTCGCGGGTGTGGGCCATGATCGCCGGCACGTCAGAGGCAACAAAATATTCGTCCTTGCCCAGACCAATCACAACCGGCGGCCCGTTACGCGCCGCGATGATCTTGTTGGGCTCATCTTCAGAAATTACCGAAAGGGCAAACACGCCTGTAAGCTGCTGCACGGCCTTGCGAACGGCTGATTCCAGCGTGGGCTCGTGGCCGTTGGGTGAATGGAAAAGATATCTTTCCACCAGGTGCGCGATCACTTCCGTGTCAGTTTCGGTCACGAACTTGTGACCTTCTTCCATCAGCTTCTTCTTTAAAGGCATGTAGTTTTCAACAATGCCGTTGTGAACCACCACGATCTTGCCGGTACAGTCACGATGTGGATGCGCGTTCTCTTCTGTTGGACGGCCGTGAGTGGCCCAGCGCGTGTGTCCAATGCCGTAGCTGCCTTCCAGCGGCTTAAGGCGAATGACCTCTTCCAGGTTGCGCAGCTTGCCTTCCGCACGCCGCACCTGGATTGCGCCACCGTGACCGTTGCCGGCCACGGCGATTCCCGCCGAGTCATAGCCGCGATACTCAAGCTTTCTCAGCCCTTCAATAATCACGGGCACGACGCCCTTTTTGCCTACGTATCCGACAATTCCGCACATATGAAAAAACCTGCTTAATTTCTCTAAAATCTCTATCAACCAAGTGAATGCCGATAGGGTCCCAAAAGACAGAAAAAACGCTTAAACCCTGAAAATTCAGCAAGGTTCCGCTTTTGATCCTCGACCATCCGCGCAAATCCGCGGTAAGTTATTCTTCCAGCCGATACGAAAATTCTTCGATCACAGGGTTAGTTAGCACTTCTTTTGCCATTCGCTCAACTTCGGCCTTAGCGGCGGCTTTATCCAGTCCGCCGTCCAGGGCGATCTCAAAGACCTTGCCCTGGCGAACCTCGCCCACACCTTTGTAACCCATCTTTTTGAGCGCGCCGTGAATGGTCTTGCCCTGAGGATCCAGGACGGTGGTCTTGAGCATGACTGTGACGTATGCCTTCATGGGATGACAATATTATAGCTGTGGCAAAGGCACATGCGTGACGAGCGTGGAAAACCTGGCCCTAGATTAAACCTGGGCCTAGATTAAAGCGTACAGGTAACCATCAGTGCTGCCCACGTAAACCACCTTATCCACCACAACCGGCGACGCAAGGATGGAACCCTGCGCGTACACCCTGTTCACACCCGCAACCATATCGTCGTAAAAATTCTCAGTGAACAGGGGAGCGGAATTGATTGTCCCGTCAGGATTGGTACGGCCTGGAAGCGTCTGGCGCGAGGCGTCAGTCTGGAAAGCCCATGCGACTTTCTGGCTATTGAGATCAACGGCATAAAGCTTGCCGTCATGCGATCCAACGTAAAGCGTGTTACCGGCGATGGCAGGAGAGGAAAACAGGTACCACTGAAATTTCAGTGAGAAGACCGGCGCTCCAGAGTCCGCGACAAGAACGTGCAAAAACTTGGAGTCTGAGGTGCCAAAATAAACTTTATTGTCCCGAACGGCCGGAGACCCGACGACCCACGAGCCCTTGTTGTTGAAGGCCCATTTCTTCTGGCCTGTGGCGGCGTCAAGCGCGTAAAGGTTGGAGTCACGGCATCCGAAGAACACGATGCCGTTGGCGACTGCTGCTGAAGACTGGATTCCCACCTGGTTGTGCGTATCGGCATCTTCCCCAGTCTTGAAGCGCCATTTTTCCTTGCCGGTGGTTGCGTCGATTGCATAAAAAAAGCTGTCCCAGCTACCGACAAACAGGACGCCATCAGCAATGGCCGGAGAAGCGTGGACCACATCACCAGTCTGAAATTTCCAAAGCTGTTTGCCGGAATCAATAGCCAGGGCATAAACGTTACCGTCACCGCTGCCAAAGTAGACTGTGCCATTCCAGATCACGGGCGATGAAAGATAGCAGTCAAACGGATCAGGCATAGCCTCACCGGCGGGCAGCGATCCGTGCAGGTGCTTTGCGGTAAATCGATGCTCTCCGGGATTGGCGAATTTCCATTTGAGCTTGCCGCTGACGATGTCCAGGGCATAAAAATTTCCGTCATAACTGTTGAAGAACACCGTGCCATTTGCGACCGCCGGAGACGAGACGATCCGCGCTTCCGTCTTGAACTTCCATTTCTGTGTACCGGATTCAGTGTCTACGGCATAAAGAAAGCCATCCGTGCTGCCTACATAGGCGGTGCCTGCAACGACCGCAGCTGTCGAAATCACATAGCCGTTCGTCTTGAATTTCCATTTGATGCGCGAGAATGCGGGAACACCCTCTGCCTTGTAAATGCCTGCATGTTGCGCGTCGCCGCGGAACATGGGTGAATCGGCGGGGAAGCAGTTTGCGCAGAGAACGGTAATAACCAGGAAAACGGCGAAGGTCTTCATGGCAGCTTAGACGGACGACGCCCAGAAACGTTGCTGCACTTCGGCGTCAACTCGTTTTGCTTGGCTGCTTCCTCAGCTTGATTTCACGCCATCGGGTCTTATCTGGCAGGAACATGGCTCCTTCCATCCGATCGTTCGTCAGGGTGAGATCAAGATAGCCTTTCGGAAACGCACAATGCAGAATCTGAGACGATTGATCGAAGTGGCAATCCGCCGTACCCATTTCCACGGGCTTGCCGTCGACAATTTTGTCAGCCTTCAGGCTGTAATGGAATGGTTCAACCGTCGCGATCTGGTAGAGCGCTTCCTCGTCATGGCACGCGCTGGGCGTGACCAGACATGTGGACGAACCACGCCAGTCGCCATCCAGAGGCACGCCGCTGCTTTCGTTCCCTTGCGGCAATGGCTTGGCTGGAGTTTTCTGTTGTTGGGCAACTGACGCAGTCGCGACAAGGGCGCAGGCAAGTATTAGAGAGCGGAACATGCGAAGAATCATAGCGCAAACAGCAAGAAAATCTCACCACTGGGCTACGCCGGCGGAGGAATTATCGCCGTGAGATTGCTGCATCATCAATTGCATTGTCCTCTGCCAATTTAATATCTTGATACAATCGGGCGCGAAAGGAGCCAGCATGTCTCCCACCAACACCAACGGCAAAATCTGTTATGTGGAATTACCCGCAACCGACATTGCCCGCTCTTCTGAGTTCTACCAGCGGGTTTTCGGCTGGAATATCCGCACGCGCTCCAATGGCAGTATTGCGTTTGACGACTCAACCGGCCAGGTAAGCGGATCTTGGGTGAAAGGCCGTTCGCCTGCATCCACGCCTGGCGTTCTCTTCTACATCATGGTCGACAGCGTGGAAGCGAGCGTGGCGGCGGTAGTCCAAAATGGTTGCGAGATCGTGCAGAAAATCGGCATGGATGCACCCGAACTCACGGCAAGATTCCGCGATCCAGGCGGCAATATCATCGGACTTTATCAGGAACCATCTCGCTAAACCTGACGCGCAATAAAAAGCCTCTGCTGCAGCAGAGGCTCTTCACACAAAGCAAGATTTAGGCGCGACCAACACCCAGATACTCAAAGCCCAGCGCCTTCATGCGTGGACCATCGAGCAGGTTCTTGGTGTCAACCACGATCGGCCGGCGAATGATGCGCTTGATGCGGTCGAAATCGAGTGAGCGAAATTCCGGCCAGCCAGTACCGAGCACCAGCGCGTCTGCGCCTTCGGCCACTGAGTAAGCCGAATCACAGTAGCGCACGTTGCCGGTGAGTTCCTGTTGCGCGTCCGGCATGGCGATTGGATCATAAGCCTTCACGTGCGCTCCGCCTTCCATGAGCGCGCGCGCCAGATGAATGGCGCCTGAGCTGGCCACCGAATTCGTGTTCGGCTTGAAAGCCAGACCGAGCAGGCCAACCTGCTTGCCTTGCACTGATTCAAGCGCGCCGTTGATCTTACGCATGATGCGTCCGCAGAATTCGCGATTGACCTCGCGCGCCGCGGTAAGAATCTTCAGCGATACGCCCGAACCTTGAGCCAGATTCGCCAGCGAATCCATATCAGACTCAGTGAACGCTCCACCCAGCGATCCCGGCTGCATGCAGCGAGGCGCAATGCGTTTGTCCAGGCCGAGGGCCAGCGAGAGATCAACTGCGTCGGCGTTAATGCGTTCGCACAAGCTGGAAAGCTCGTTGATAAACGAAACCTTGGTCGCCAGAAACGCCGTGGACGCTTCGCGCACCAGCTCGGCCGTTTCATGCGTCGTCACAATCACCGGAACGCCACGCATCACCAGCGGACGATAAAGAGATTTCAGCGCCGTTACTGCGGCGTTTGAAGTCGTGCCCAGGACGATGCGGTCAGGCCAGTTGAAATCTTCCACCGCGCAGCCTTCTGAAAGGAACACGGGATGCGAAACCACTGTCATCTGCTTTCCCGCAGCTTTCAGGCGTTCTTCAACCCGGCGAGCCGTTCCCACCGGTACAGGCGTTACCAGCACCAGAATCTGCCCATGCATGCCGTATGCGGCAATCTCATTGGCAATGGCTTCAATGTCTTTAGGCGAATCTTCCGCCAGATAGATGATTTCCGCGCGTTGCACCATCGACTGCAGGTGAGTGGAATACATGAGACGGCTGGCCCGAACGCCGCGCCGGACAATGTCACTTAAGTTCTTCTCGTGAAAAGGCAAAATGCCAGTGGCCAGCAAGGTGGTATTGACTGAATCGCTGCCGTAGGCCGTTACAGGAACTCCAAAATCTGCAAGGCACGCAGCTACTACTGTGCCTAAATAACCACACCCGTACACACCGATCTGCATTGCAAAGCTCCTGGAGAATTAGGAAATCAGCGGCGACTCGGGGGAAAGAGGGACTCGCCTAACGCTTCCTTTATTTCTTTCTTGGGCGAAGCTGATTAGAAGCTTTTACTTAGTACATCCGCAAGGGCGATTTAGGACATGTACGGTAAGAAAGTACATGCACGAAGGATTTTTTGAGCCCCCATTTTTCCTACAAATATCGGCTCGCACTCAACCCGGCCGACGCCGCCACCGCCGACATGCCCTGGGTCTGCCGCCTTTCTTCAATCATGTCCAGCAGCACAAAAGCGTTGGGTATTTTCTTTACGTTCACCGAAATATCATTCAGCCACTTGCCTTCGGACTTGATCTTGATGTTCGCGCCATCAATACAGGATTTAGCGATAACGTTGTAAGGTATCGGCTGCTTGCCTTTCCAGATCACGCCACTTGTTGAAAGCGCAATAGTTCCGAAGCTCACCGTTCCACCGGAAGTCAGCATGCGCTGGGCCTGTTCCTTGATTCCGGGGTTCACTTTCTGAAGCACCATCTGCATCGCTTCTTCAACCTGGCTGATGTTTGAATTAAGGGTGATCTGGCGCTGCCCTATGATCTTCAAATTCCTGATCATCTGGTTATTCCCTTTTCCGAAGGCGGCACTCACCAGCATTCCAATCAGACCGAAATGGACTCCCACATTCAGCGGCGTCTGGCTGTACCTGGTTTCCCGAATGTCTGTCCAGGGAATGTCAACGTCGCTTACCAGCGACTTGTAAGAGATTCCTTCGGTATGGAATGTAATTTTGCGCGCCGCAGCCCAGATGAACGTATACGCGCACAGAGCGCCAACCATGCCAATGAAAGTCCACAAGACGGGTTCGAAGGCATTGGTCTCACGATAGTCGTAGATACCCCATGCCAGCATTCCTCCTAAAGAAATGGCTGTAGCAAGACGAAAGGTTATCGTGTCATGAAAACGGCGCTGGGCCGGAGAAGGAAACATTCAATACCCCCAAAATGAGTGACTCTGCTGAACACATGGAATCTCAACGGTCGCGCAATGTCAAAAGTTTTTAGAGGTTAGCCTACGCGATAGTAATAGGGCCGCCGGGAAATCAATCTTCAGCGCTCACCGCATCCCGCCGGCTGCTTTCGCCTTCCCTGCCATGCCATGCCTGCAGCGACCGCACATTCGTTTCATTCCGCTGCAGCGCGGCAATACCTTCAGCCGCGGCCCGGGCCGCAGCCAGAGTTGTAATGGTCGGCACGCGATTGGTCACGGCGGCGCGGCGTATGGCTTTCTCGTCAAACCACGGGTCCTGCCCGTGCGGCGTGTTGATGATCAAGTGCACGCGCTCGCCTTTGATCAGGTCCACCACGTTCGGGCGGCCTTCTTTCACCTTGTAAACACGCTCCACCGGTAGTCCTGCTTTTTCCAGACGATTGGCCGTGCCGTGCGTGGCGACCAGGCTGAAACCCAGGTCGATAAAGCGCCGTGCAATCTCAATCGTCTTCGCTTTGTCACGGTCCGTTACGCTGATGAAAACTCTTCCTTCGGTTGGCAATGACTGTCCGGCTGCGATTTGCGCTTTGGCAAACGCTTCACCAAATGTTTCCGCCGATCCCATCACCTCGCCGGTTGACTTCATCTCCGGACCCAGCACCGTATCAACGCCCGGGAATTTCGACCATGGGAACACCGGCGACTTAACAAAGTATCCGGCGCCCGTCTCCAGATCTTTTTTCGCGGCGACGTTCTCCGGCAGAAATTCATGCAGCTTGCGTCCGCTCATCAGGCGAGCGGCAATCTTGGCCAGCGGAACGCCGGTTGCCTTGGAAACATACGGCACGGTCCGCGAAGCGCGCGGATTCACTTCAATCACAAATACTTTTTCATTCTGGATGGCGAACTGAATATTCATCAGCCCAATCACCTTTAACGCTCGCGCCAGTTTGAAGGTGTAATCGCGGATGGTATTCAGAACTTTCTCCGCCAGATCCACCGAAGGCAGCACGCACGAAGAATCACCGGAATGTATGCCGGCCTCTTCAATATGCTGCATGATGCCGGCGATCACCACGTCTTCCCCGTCAGACAAAGCGTCCACATCAACTTCGATCGCGTCTTCCAGGAAGTGGTCGACCAGTACCGGCCTTTCCTGCGAATACTCCACCGCTTCTTTCATGTAGCGGATCACGCTGTCATCGTCGTAGGCGATCACCATGGCGCGTCCGCCCAGCACGTAAGACGGCCGCACCAGCACCGGATACGTTACCTTGCGCGCGCCAGCCACGGCTTCTTCCACGCTGGTCGCCATCGCGCCCGGCGGCTGCGGAATGTCGAGCTCTTCCAGCAGCTTGCCAAATCGCTTGCGATCTTCCGCCAGATCAATCGACTCTGGCGACGTGCCGATCACCGTCACACCCGCGGCCTTCAACGGCAACGCCAGGTTAAGCGGCGTCTGTCCGCCGAACTGTACGATCACGCCGATAGGCGCGCCCGAAGCGGCTTCATGCTGATACACAGATAGCACGTCTTCAAACGTCAGCGGCTCGAAGTACAGGCGATCACTCGTGTCATAGTCGGTTGAAACTGTTTCCGGATTGCAGTTGACCATGATGGTTTCAAAGCCATCATCGCGCAACGCGAACGCCGCATGGCAGCAGCAATAATCAAACTCAATTCCCTGGCCAATGCGGTTGGGCCCGCTGCCCAGGATCATCACTTTCTTCTTCTGCGTGGGAGGCGCTTCGTCTTCATCTTCGTAGGTTGAATAAAGATATGGCGTGTAGCTTTCAAACTCCGCCGCGCATGTGTCCACCAGCTTGTAGACCGGACGCAATCCCCGATCTTCGCGCATCTTGCGAACATTGGGCGTGCTGGTCTTCAGGCTCAGCGCAATGCGTTCATCGCTGGCGCCCATGCGTTTGGCCTCGCGCAGTAATTCACGCGGCAAGGTCTCAATGCGTATGCTCCGCTACCAGTTTCTCCGTCGCTGTGATCTCCTGCATCTGGTACAGGAACCATGGGTCAATGCCGGTCATGGCATGCAGTTCACGCACTGTCATCCCCTGGTGCAGCGCGTAGCGAAGATAGGTAAGGCGCTCCGGATGCGGCGTGACCAGGCGATGAGTCAGAATCCGCGGTTCGATTTTTTCTGCGCCGACCTTCTTGCCCGTCTCCAGCGAGCGTATGCCCTTCATGATGGCTTCTTTGAAGGTGCGGCCAATCGCCATGGCCTCGCCCACGGACTTCATCTGCGGCCCCAGTGATTCGTCCGTTCCGGGAAACTTTTCAAACTGCCATTTGGGAATCTTGGCCACAACGTAATCAATCGTCGGTTCAAAACATGCCGGCGTCTTCTTGGTGATGTCGTTGGGAATCTCGTCCAGCGTGTAACCTACCGCAAGGCGCGCCGCAATCTTGGCGATGGGAAAGCCCGTTGCCTTGGACGCCAGGGCCGACGAACGCGACACGCGCGGGTTCATTTCAATCACCACCATGCGTCCGTTAGCCGGATCCACGGCGAATTGTATGTTTGAGCCGCCGGTTTCCACGCCAATCTCGCGGATGACCTTGATGGCCGCGTCGCGCATCCTCTGATATTCGCGATCAGTCAGTGTCTGCGCCGGCGCCACGGTGATGGAGTCACCGGTGTGCACGCCCATGGGATCAAAATTCTCAATCGAGCAGATGATGATGACGTTGTCCGCCACATCACGCATCAGTTCCAGTTCGTACTCTTTCCAGCCCAGCACGGATTCTTCGATCAACACTTCATGCACGGGTGAAAGACTTACGCCGCGGTTCAGCAGCTCAAAAAACTCTTCGCGATTGTAGGCAATGCCGCCGCCGCTGCCGCCCAGCGTGAATGACGGACGGATAATCAGCGGGAAGCCGACTTTCTCGGCAAAGTCGGCCGCAAATTGAATGTCCTGTGCGCGTGTGGTGGAGTTGCCCTCCTGCATGCTCGCGCCATCAGCGCCGGTCTGCACGCGACCGGAAATCAACGCGGACCGCGGCACATCCAGGCCAATCCGGTTCATTGCATCTTTAAACAGCAGGCGGTCTTCCGCCTTCTTGATGGCCTTAAGCTGCGCGCCGATCAATTCAACGTTGTACTTATCGAGGATGCCGGAATCCGCCAGTTCTACCGCGAGATTTAACGCCGTCTGTCCGCCTACCGTCGGCAGCAGTGCGAACTTTCCGGGCTGGCCTTCCATCATCTCGGCTTCACGACGGATGATCTCTTCCAGATAAGTGCGCGTGAGCGGCTCAATGTAGGTGCGGTCGGCCGTTTCGGGTCGGTCATGATGGTGGCGGGATTGGAATTAGCCAGCACCACTTCATAGCCTTCGGCTTTGAGCGCTTTGCACGCCTGCGTGCCGGAATAATCAAACTCCGCCGACTGGCCAATCACAATCGGCCCGGAGCCGATGATCAGGATCTTTGAGATGTCATTACGGCGTGGCATGGTTATTGCTGGTCTCCAGATTTGTGAATCACTCCGCCTTGGAGAGATCGGTATTGCGGAGCATCGCCATTAACGATTACGTCCTCAATAAGGATGTCTATTATCGGAGCGGCGCCGATGAAATCTCTGTCCAGTTCCAGAACGATGGTTTCTTCCGAACTACCGACGCCGAAGCGCATGTAATACAACCCAGCTTCCGCGACTTTCAAATCAAAGCGACCTTCTTCATCAGTTTTGGCTTCCCCAACCTTTTCACCTGAGAAGAATTTAAAGAGCGCCAAATTTGTGGAGGCGACAGGAAGAGTTTTGACCAGCCCATTGGCTCGGTTGAGAAGTGTCTCTATTCCGTTTTTCCCGGCAGTAGTTTCCAATGTGTGCAACGTTCCCGAAAGGGTGCTTGTAACAATCACTCGGTCCTGAGGAGGCCAATGAAATACAAATTGCCCTTGTCCTTTAGAGTGATTGGTCACTTTAAAGTAAAAGCTGTGTTCAAAAAACCTGATCACACTTTCGCTCAGACTGATCTCATAATCGCCGGATGGAAGCTTATTGATGATGGCCTCGCCACGGCCATTCGTGTCGAAACGAGACAATTCAGGGTATTCATTGGAATGGTCTTGAGTGTGTCCGAGAAATACATTTACCACGATCACGGCTCCTTGAACCGGTCGGCCACGATGGTCAATGACTTTGATTTTAAGTGATGACGGTCCCTTGATAAGGGTGGATGTGCTGGACGCATAGGCCGCGGCCGAGCACAAGATAAGGCCAACAAGTGCAGCTCTGCTGAACCAATTCGTGTGCCGCGAGTCCGTCACCCCTTCCACTCCTCAATCATCTTCATAAAATCCTTGAACAGATAATTCGAGTCATGCGGACCAGGCGCCGCCTCCGGATGATATTGCACGGTGAACAGCGGAACGGTTTTGTGACGCATGCCTTCCAGCGTGTTGTCATTCAGATCAATATGCGTCTTGACGATCTCTGATTCCTTCAGTGAATCCGGATCAACGGCAAAGTTATGGTTGTGCGCCGTGATTTCAATCTTGCCCGTCTCCAGCTGCTTCACCGGATGATTGCCGCCGTGATGTCCGAACTTCAGCTTGTATGTGCGTCCGCCCAGCGCCAGGCCAACCAACTGGTGTCCCAGACAGATGCCAAAGATCGGCGTCTTACCCATCAGGCGACGGATATTGTCCGCTGCATACGTGCACGGCTCAGGATCACCCGGTCCGTTGGAAAGAAACACTCCGTCGGGCTTCAATGAGAGTACGTCTTCCGCGCTGGTGGTTGCCGGGACCACCGTTACGCGGCAGCCTTCATCCACCAGCATGCGGAGAATGTTCTGCTTGATGCCGTAATCGTAGGCCACCACGTGTCTGGTCGGAGTGGCATCCTTCACGCCCACAACTTCCGTCGGTTCAAACGGTCGCGAACCCGTCTCCCAGTGGTAGCGCTGCTTGGTCGTCACCACTCGCGCCAGATCCGTGCCATCCATCTTGCGGATCGATCGCGCCTTGGCCACCAGTTTCTCGGGATCAGTTTCGATCGACGAGATCACGCCGCGCATTACCCCGTTGTTGCGCAAATGCCGGACCAGCGCGCGGGTATCGATATCCCCGATCACCGGGATCTTGAATTTTTCCAGATACTCGTCCGTCACCTGCTGCGAACGCCAGTTGGAACTCACAGGAGAGAATTCGCGCGTTACCAGCCCTTCAATATAGGGATGGGTGGCTTCATTGTCTTCGGGATTGGTCCCGTAGTTGCCGATTTGAGGATTGGTCAGTACAACGATCTGCCCGGCATACGATGGGTCGGTGAAAATTTCCTGGTAGCCGGTTAAAGAAGTGTTGAAAACTACTTCTCCGTAACATTCGCCTTTGGCACCATGGCCTCTGCCGCTGAATATCCTTCCATCTTCCAGCGCGAGAATTGCCTGCATTGTTTCTCCGGGACGTGGATTTTAAAAATTTTAACAGACCCAAGACTAAGGTGTGTTCCAGACTTGTGGATAAGCCAGCAGAAACTTAAAAAAACCAGCAATTGGCAAATGGCAAACGGCAAATAGCCAAAGCGCAAAACCTGGAAATTTGTCGGGCCTTTTCTCGTGTTCTCAGGGCTGCTGCTTTTGGGTTTGATTCTTGGTTTGGCCAATTGCTAATGGCTAAGTGCTAATTGCTGGCTTTAACATGTCTTTGACAAAGGTATATACCCTAATAGATAATCCTCTGCCTTTTTCTGGAAGCCTTCGGACGCTGCCCAAATCGTTCGAATCGCAACTCCTTAAGAATGCGAATTCTGCTTCTGCGACTTCACTCTGCCGGCTGCCCAGGCACGCCGGGGAATTGTTCCCCATGGTCGTAAATTACGAAACAAAAGTCTGACCCAGACATGCGCAGAGGCATGTGTGGAGCTATTTTTGTCGATTGAATGAATCACCATTCACCATCATCCGGGTCATGGAAACAGCGAAGCACGAGCAACAAACGTCAAGCAAATCAACGATGAGAGGCATTCTCGCGGACCAGGCGCACGGCGGCTGCACCGCTCGGCGCCTTCGCGATTGGCAATAAAACTTAAGTTCGTCAAGGAGAACTCCCCCATGTTCCGTAGCAAATCGCGTATCACTCTTTGTCTTTTAGTATTCGCCCTGCTGCTGGTTCCATTCACAGCCATCGCCCAGACAACGCAAACGGGCGCCTTCGCCGACGGCGCCAAGTTCCTCATCGAGGTTCCAGCGAACTGGAATGGCACACTGCTGCTTTATAGCCACGGCTACGTCACGCCAGGCTCTAACAATCCGGCCACTGACGTAGGTGATCCCGCCACGCGCGCCTTCCTGCTGGCCAATGGTTTCGCCCTGGCTGGGTCCTCCTATGCCACCACCGGCTGGGCCATCCATGAAGCTCTGCCAGACCAGATCGCGGTTCTTGATCAGTTCAAAGCCACCGTTGGAACTCCCACGCGCACCATTGCCTGGGGACACTCGCTGGGCGGCATTATCACCGCTGGATTGATTCAGCGCTTCCCGGAGCGTTTTGACGCAGCTCTGCCCATGTGCGGCGTGCTTTCAGGCGGCGTTGCCACCTGGAACCAGGCGCTTGATTCAGCCTTTGCCTTCAAGACGCTGGTCGCTTTCGGCAGTCCACTGCAGGTGACCAACATCACCACCGGCGTAGCGAATTTCCAGCTTTCAGAAGCTCTGCTGGCCGGAGCTATCGCAACTCCGCAAGGCCGTGCAAAAGCGGCTCTGTCCTTTGCCCTCGGTGACACTCCCGGGTGGTTCACTCCTCTGTCACCTGAACCCGCCCCCACAGACTTCGCCAGCCAGTTCGCGAACCAGGTCCAGTGGGCAGCTAACGTTGACTTCCCTTTCGTCTTCCTTTTCCGCGCCGAACTCGAAGCCCGCGCCGGTGGCAATCCTTCCTGGAACACTGGAGTTGACTACCGTAAGCAGTTCGAAAAATCAACCAGCAAGGCTGAGGTCATTGCGCTGTATGCCGCCGCTGGCCTGAGCCTGGAAGCAGATCTGGAAGCCCTGAACAAAGCCGCTCGCATCAGCGCCAACCCGGCATCGGTTGAGTATCTGGAACAGAACATCATCTTCAACGGTAATATTCACTTCCCGGTGCTGACCATGCACACCGAAGGCGACGGACTCGTCTCCAATGAAAACGAACACGCCTATCGCGACACGGTCCACGAAGCCGGCAACAGCCGCCTGCTGCGTGAAACCTTCATCCATCGTGCTGGCCATTGCTCCTTCACTCCGGCGGAGACCATCACCGCTCTCAGCAATCTGATCACTCGCCTGGATACAGGCCGGTGGCCTGATCTGCATCCGGCGACGTTGAATGCGGAAGCCGCAACCCTGGGTCCGAATTTCAACATCTTCGCATCCGGCGGAAACATCGTCCCCACCGCACCGGCGTTTGATCCTTTCCGTGCCACCGAGTTTCTGCGCCCGTTCGATGCTTTCATTGACGCGCGTTGCGAACGCCACGGCGGTAGTGACCAGAATTGCCGCGTTGACGGCGACTAACTCCCTCGTCTCAAAACAAAAGCGCCATCCCCATGGGTGGCGCTTTTTATTTCCTGGAAAACCAATCTCCGAGACACGGAGAAAATCAAACTTGCTTAACCACAAAGGGCACGAAGGTACACAAAGGAAGTGCAGATGACAATCTCACTGACGGAGAAACAAAGCGGGATATGGACTCGGAGAAAGCGCAAGAAGAGCAGTTCCTGTTGTCAACTGTTCCTTCGTGTTCCTTCGTGCCCTTTGTGGTTGAGCTTTGTTCTTATCCGCGTTTATCTGCGTTCATCTGCGGCAAAATGTTCCTGCTGCTCTGGGTGTCTCTGTGCCTCCGTGGCAGGTTTTTCTTTCGATTGATAGAACCCCTCGCTCCCAAAGCCAAACACGCGATTCGACCGTGCACGATAATTCTCCCAGGCAATCGCTCCGCCCAACTCCACCAGTTGCGCGGTGGAAAAGCGTTTGCGCAAACGCTGTCGCATCTCATCCGTCACCTGTGCCGGAGTTGCTGATATCGCATCCGCCAGTTCCAGAACCAGCTTCTGGTCGGCATCAAACAAATCGCTTTCGCGATACCAGTTCAAATTGCGGATCTGTTCATCACTCAGTCCTGCCGCCTTACCTGCGGCAGAGTTGATGTCGATTCAAAACGGGCACTCAACCAGCTTGGCCGCGCGAATCTGTCCCAGCACCTTCAACTTGTGCTCGACCAGATTCATTTTGTCCAGCGCCTGACTGAATTGCGCGTAGGCAATCAGAAAATCAGGATGCGTTGCGAGCGTTTCCATGGGAGCAATGTCCCGGCCGAGCCGTTTACGAACGAACTTACGAATGATGTTGACTTTAAGTTGTTTGAACATTCACACCTCACTGCTTATTTTCGCCGATCGCACGGATGAAAAACTACACTCGATTATGAAACAAATCTTCACCACGGAGACACAGAGACACGGAGAAAAACCAAACCTGCTTAACCACAAAGGACACGAAGGTACACAAAGGAAGTTCAGATGACAATCTCACGAATGGAGAAACGGAGGCACGGGAAGTGCAAAATAATTGCGGGATACGAGTTCGGAGAGAGCGCAAGAGAACAGCTCTTGTTGGCTGTTCCTTTGTGTTCCTTCGTGCCCTCTGTGGTTAGGGGTTTTTCACCGCAGCAAGCCCAGCTTATCCATCGGCCAATAGCCGAACACGGCTTTGCCATAGATGTAGCTGCGCGCTACGGGACCGAAATCGCGGCTGTCATTTGACATCGATCGATGGTCGCCCAGAACAAAGTATGAATTGGCAGGCACCACTATCTCTGGATATGTCCGCGAGTCGAGATACTCTGACGGAACGTAGTCTTCTTCCATGCGCTTGCCGTTCAGGTAAACATGTCCGAATGAGATCCGCACACGATCACCGCCCACGCCAATCACGCGCTTAATGAAGCTTTTCCGCGTATCGCGTGGATACCTGAAGACAATGATGTCACCGCGCGTGATGCTTTCCCATCGATACACCAGCCGGTTGATGACGATGCGTTCCTGGTCTTCCAGACCAGGCTCCATGCTGCCACCTTCCACTTTGACTGGCTGATAAATGAAGAAAATGAAGAAGAAGCAAAAGGCGATGCAGAAGAACAGGTCCCGCATCCATGAGTAGAAGATTTTCAGCCCAGCCTGTGACTGGGGCGGCGCGATGGGCGCCTCCGCTGCACTGCCGGGCTGGCTGGCCGTTTGGTCAGGTGTCTCCACTGGTAATGATTGCTCCTGCCCTATTATAGTACGTGCCTTCCGGTCACCATGCCGCCGGTTTTAGACTGGCCGATTCTAGAGTAAAATAGCCTTCCATGAAACATCTTCTTGCGGTGTTCGCCTTCATTTTTGCAGTATCAATCACGCACGCCCAATATGCTGCGCCGGTTCCTGCTTTTAACTCCAAACCGCCGGCCAAAGGTGAAGTGCTTACACCTGTTTTAACGCAACAACAACTGGCGGAAATGGGACAAACCGCTCCCGCACAGAAGGAAGCCTACAAAGCAGCGGCAAAAGTGCCTGCCCTGATGACGCAGATGCCCTGCTATTGCTATTGCGATCGCAATCATGGTCACAAGAATCTCCATTCGTGCTTTGAAGGGTCGCACGGCGCCGGATGCGGTACTTGTATCTCCGAGGCGCTTTACACCTACAAGATGTCTAAGAAGGGTTGGTCAGCGTCCATGATTCGCGACGGTATTATCCGTGGTGACTGGAAACAGATTGACCTTCAGCATCCCGATCCGGTCAACTAGTTTTGCTCCATTTGTGGTGCAGTTTGACCCGTGGTAAAATCTTGAGTATAAAGGGCTGCACCCCTTAGGCAGCCCCGAAGCTCTCGGGATAGCTGACCACCGATTTCCACAGCCTTGATTTGCCGCTATTCCGGTGTGGGCCGCAAGGACACAATAGAATGAAAAAGAAAGTGGCAGCAAGCGTTAAACGTTCGGCCGCTAACACAAACAAAACAAGAGTAGTTAGGATTAGAGAGAAGATGTCTGCGAAGAAACCACCAGTCCCGCAGCCTAAACCTGCTTTCAATCAGGATCCTGCTTTTGCACAAGCTGTGCAAAATTACGAAGCGGGACTCAAGGCCATGCAGGAGCATAAATTTGAGCGCGCCAAGGGTCTTCTGGAGAAGATCATTGCCAATGGTCCCAGAGAACTGGCTGACCGCGCGCGCATGCACCTGAGCACCTGCAATCAGCAGTTGAATGACGGCACCAACACGTTCAAGAGTCATGAAGAACACTTTGACTATGCTGTGTCCCTGCTGAACTCAGGTCAGTACGATAACGCCAGAACGCATCTTGAAAAAATCCTGAAGCAGAATCCTAAAGCCGACTTCGCCTTCTATGGTATGGCGGTCGTCGACTGCCTTACTGGGCAGGTGGAAAGCTCACTCAAGCATTTAAGTGACGCCATCCGCATGAATCCACAGAACCGTTTCCAGGCCCGCAATGATTCTGACTTCCAGAACATGGCCGATGATCCGCGGTTCACTGAGTTGCTTTATCCGGAACCAACGGATCAGCCTTCCGGCACCGACGCAAAAAGGCGATAAGTAAAAAGCAAAGTAATGCCCAACAGGTCTGATCGCAATCAGGGAATTCGCGTGGTTGCCATTGGTGGCGGAACTGGCCTTTCCACGCTGCTGAAAGGGTTAAAGCGCTACACAGCAACGCCCGCCGAGTTGCCGACCACCGGCCCTTACATTTCTGATCTGACCGCCATTGTGACCGTGAGTGATGATGGCGGTTCCAGTGGACGTCTTCGCCGTGAACTGAACATGCTTCCTCCCGGCGATATTCGCAACTGTCTGGTGGCCGTCTCGGAAGATGAGAACCTTCTCTCCAAGCTTTTTCAATATCGTTTCTCCAGTTCGGGCGATCTCGAAGGCCACAGCTTTGGCAATTTGTTTCTTGCCGCTCTCACCGCCATGACCGGCGATTTCGGCGTGGCGGTGAAGAAAGCCTCTGAAATTCTGGCTACACGCGGCCATATCCTTCCCGCCACATCGGCAAACGTCGTGCTGGAAGCCATCATGGATGATGGCTCGCATGTTGTGGGAGAAACAAAGATCACGGCCAGCGAACAACGCATTGTCGAATTGAAGATCGTCCCTGCTGATCCGGAGCCGATGCCGCAAACATTACAGGCCATTGCCGACGCGGACATGATCACCATCGGTCCGGGCTCTCTGTTCACCAGCCTGATACCGAACCTGCTGGTGCGCGGAATACCGGAAGCAATTGCCGCTTCGCGCGCCGTCAAGGTTTTCATCTGCAACCTGATGACGGAAGCCAATGAGAGCCTGCACATGAGCGCGTCCGATCATGTCATGGCCATTTACGCCCACGGTGGACACGGCCTGTTTCATTACGCAATGCTCAACTCTGAGCCTGTTTCCGCAGACATGAAAGCGCGTTACGCAGAAGAATCTGCCGAGCCGGTTGAATGCGATCAGGGCGCGGTGGAAGCGCTGGGCGTGCAATGCGTCGCCGGCAATTTCATTGATGAAAGTGAAGTGGTGCGCCACGCCACCGACCGCATATGCCGCGAGCTGATCCGCCTTGCGGAAAACCGTCCCGGCAGCAAAGTAACCATGATTCACCCCGCCGCCCGCTCGTAACTGCCTCGCCGCATTTAAACTATTCTCGCGATGTCAGCACAAAAAAACCCTTCCGCCACCAGGTTCGCAATCGTCATCATGGCCGCCGGCAAAGGCACGCGCCTTAAATCCCGGCGCGCCAAAGTCCTCCATGAGATTGCGGGCAAGCCGCTGCTGGCCCACGTCATCCATGCGGCCACCAGAATTGTTCCGGCGCGGGACATCCATGTAATCGTCGGACATCAGGCAGAGAAGGTGCAAAAGGCCGTCGCGCATATGGGAGTGCAGTTTGTTCTTCAGGCGGAGCAGCGCGGCACCGGTCACGCCATCATGTGTGCTCGCGACCAGGTGAAGGGCTATGACAACATTCTGGTTCTCTCCGGCGACGTACCGCTGATTCGTCCAGAGACGATTGCGGCAGTGCGCGATTTTCATCTGGCAAAAAAAGCTGCCATGACGATTCTTACCGCCGTACCCGACGACCCTCATGGCTACGGACGAGTGATTCGCGCGACCTCCGGCAGTGACAAGGTAAAAGCCATTGTGGAGCAGAAGGCGCTCAGCAAATCCCAAATGAAAGCAGGTGAGATCAATTCCGGTATTTACGCCTTTGCCGCCCAACCGCTGTTTGCCAACATCGATCGCCTGAGCACAGACAACGCTCATAAGGAGTTTTACCTCACGGACATGGCGGCGCTTCTGGTGAAAGCCAGGGCCAACGTGGTTGCACTCAAGGCCCCGGACTCCGCAGAGGTTCTGGGCGCCAACACTCTCGCCGAACTCGCATTTCTCGATGCGGCGCTTCGTCTGAGGAAATGTAATGAGCTGATGGCCGCCGGTGTGAGCATCTATCGTCCGGAAACCTGCGTGATTGATCCTGACGTCACCATCCAGCCGGACACCATCATTGAACCCTATGTCCAGCTGCTCGGCAAGACCAGCGTGGGCTCTGATTGCCGCATACGATCTTTCAGCGTCATCAGTGATTCGCAGCTGGGTGACAAGGTCCTTGTCCGTCCCGGGTGCATCATCGATCAATCTAAAGTCGCATCCGGTGCGCTGCTCGGTCCTTACTCACATCTGCGTCCGCAAAGCGACATTGGTGAGGGCGCGCACGTGGGCAACTTTGTTGAAACTAAAAAGACACGTATCGGTAAAGGCTCCAAGGCCAATCACCTCACCTATCTGGGCGACGCCGAGATTGGCGAAGGCGTGAATATCGGCGCCGGCACCATCACCTGCAACTACGACGGGACCCATAAACACGTCACCATCATCGAAGATGAGGCGTTTGTCGGCAGTGATTCCACTCTGGTCGCACCCGTGCGTATCGGTAAGCAGGCTTATGTCGCCGCAGGATCCACCATTACGGACGATGTCCCCGAAGGTTCGCTGGCTTTGGGACGCACCCGTCAGATAACCAAAGAAGGTTGGGCGGCTCGGCGACGTGAGCAGAACGCGAAGAAATAGCCGCTTCCCGGAACCAATAAGGGCGATGCCAATAAGGGCGAGGCCGACTTGCGCGCCGAGCCCAACGCTCCAGGAGCGCTCTCTCATCAGCCACGAAACTTGCACTCCAGCGGTTTGCGGAGAGAGACGCGACATCAAAAGCCCTCTTTTCGCCATCCTATCTAGCCGGAGAAACACTCATGGCGAACCCAGACAAGGATGTGCGGAAAGCAGAGCAGCAGTCGCAGGACCAGGGAGGACATCTCAACGAAGCCAGCCCTAATCCCCAGGGCCAGACTCACATTGCCGAGACGCCGGTCCGCACCGATCATAGTGACGCTACCGGCGGGGACAACGTTGCGCAATCCACCAGCACCAGAGAAGGGGCGTTGAGCCCGTCCGTTGCTGACCACGTTTCTGGCAATGTTCGCGAGAATGACAGCATGTTTAACAATGCTGATCCGCAAACGCAGAGGATTCTCGAGCTGGAGGAAAAGGCGCGGGAGTCTGAGAGCCGAAAGTCGGCGACAAAGGCAGCCGGAAAAACTAGCAAGCCGCGCAAAGGTGCTGCCTGAAACTGGCGATGGCTGAAAGCTTATTTCGGCATTTGCCCGGGCGAGGGTGCGGTGGAGGCCCCGGTCTGGGGATTGATGGCGGAGAGCTGCTTCAGAATGCCCTGCTCCTGGTCAGAAAAGGTGCTGCGAAACTGCTCAGACTGCATGGTCTCCTCGCGTTGCTGCGGATCCATTTTCCGGAGATGGCGAAGAGCCGTGTGCACCATCACCTTGCGGTCCGGGGGCAGAGCTTCCAGTGTTTTATTCGCGTCACGCAGCTGTTGACGCTGGTCCGGTGAAAGTCCGGCCATGTAGTTCATGCGCTGCAAGGCGCGTTGGCGCTGCTCTGGTGACAGCGCATTGAATTTCCTCAGACGGTCTTTCAGCGCTGCCTGCCGGTCAGGCGGTAGCTTTTTGAATTTTGGATCGCTTTCCAGCGCTTTTTCCTGCTGCTCAGGCGAAAGGTCCTTGTTGGTTTGCAGCCAGTCGCCCAGGCGCTTCGGCGGATGTTTGGCGTTCTTGTCATTCTTCGGGGAATTGGTGGGATTTTTCTGCGGCGTAGCCGACGACTGCAGCAGGATTGTGCCGGGCGGCGCCAGAGAATGGCGTGCGCCCGGGTGCAGCGCAGCTGATCCACCCAGCGCAGCCAGCAGGAACAACATACAAAGTGACAGTAGTTTGACCCGGTTCACGGATTCGGCTCCCCCCGAAATCTGAACACCCCAATCTGAAGCTTACGGCTCGGCAACATCGTCTGACGGACCGCCGCTCATCTCGTCGATCAAGTCAGAGTTCACAATCAAATCAGCATTCTTGTCCAGACTCTCAACATCAGTCACAGCGGCAGTGTCAACCGACGGCGTGTTGTTATCAATCATCGGCATTACAAAACGATAGGTAACTCCACCCACAATCAGCGCCGCAGCCAGTGATGCAGCCATGACAGGCTTGCGCAGCCAGGCAAAGATACTGGTTCGCACCGGCTCCTTCTGCCGTTCCTCTCTCACATGCGCCTGCAGGCGCGTAAGAAAGTACGGAGAAGGCTCCGGAGCTTCCCATTCATCCATCAACGCCATGGTGCTGCGCAGGCCTTCCAGCTCCTGCGTACAGGCGTTGCACTGGCGGAGGTGGGCCAGCACCTCAGGGGCGGTCTGCCCCTCAGCCAGTACATCGATCAGGTTTTCCCGAACATCATTGCAGTTCATACAAATTCCTTGAGCCGCTCTCGCAACGCTTCATAGGCGCGAAAGAGCAGAGACTTAGTGGCGGACTCGCTTAACTTCAACACCGCGGCGATCTCGCGGTAATCCATAGACTGATACTTGTGCATGAGCACGGCAGCACGTTGCTTCTCCGGCAGAGCCATCACATGTTTTTTGATGGCTGCCAGCCGTTCCCGTCGCAAAATAACCTCCTCGGCATTCAGCGTGGGATCGGCAACGTCCAGCGTCGTGCCGGTTTCATCGTCTGGTTCATCCAGACTCACCACCTTGCCGCTGCGTTCCACTTTATTGTCGCGTGCGTGGTTCACAGCCAGATTGGTGGCAATGCGGTAAAGCCACGTCGTAAACTTGGCTTCAGCCGCGTAGCTCTTACGTGAGCGATAGACGCGGAGAAAAACCTCCTGCGCCAGCTCTTCCGCCAGTGCCTGGTTGCGGCACATGCGGTACATGAATGCAATCATCGGGCGATGGAACTTATGCGCCAGATAATCGAAAGCTGCATTATCGTCATTGCCGACAAGGAGCATTACCTCCGCGTCAGTCAACGATTCATAAAGCGCCTGGCCTGCTGCCATCTCCGCGTTACCCCGCGCCCCGCTGGTAGCTGTGGGCATCCAAAAACCCGATTTTAAGGCCACGCTGCTCACACCCTCTTTAACCCATGCGTAACCGTAAAGTTGCGCCGTTTCAGAGCGGAAGCGTACCCCGCTACTGAGTGTATTCCATGCCCGGAATTCACGCCAATCGGCGCTTTTCAGCCGCCTGGGATGGCGGCTTAAACCTCTTCTGGTAAAATGCCATTTATCCACTGTGCATCCGGACCAGGGACGTTGCTGCCAAGGCCAGTGGGCGCTTAACTCAGCGGTAGAGTGCCATCTTCACACGGTGGAAGTCATAGGTTCGAATCCTATAGCGCCCACCATTCTCCAAATCCAGCGCTCTAATCGATTTCCCGAATTCTGGATAATGTTTCTGGACGAATGGAAAGCAAATTTTAAGAGACGGAAGCCCGGCTTCGTGCTAAGATCACAGAGTCTTCAGGTTGCCGCCCGTTCCGGTGTGGCTTGTTCCACGCTTACGCGTTGAGAAAACGAAGATTTCACGAAGAATTCAGCCGGAGCTTCATCCAACCAAGCCTGGCGAACAAACGGCTCATAAAACAGGATTCCACGTTTCCAAAGACCGGCACAAATACCAAAGATTCAGGTAATAACCGAATGAATGATGCTCCAAACCAGCCGCAGCAGCACCAGGGCCCTCGCAAGCCGCGGCGTCGTAAACGCAGTTTTGGCGGACACTCGCAAAACAACCAAAACCAGGGCCAGCAACAAGGCCAGGGTCAGGGACAAGGCCAGCAGGATGGCCCGCGCGGTCAGGGACACGGACGTCCCGGCGGTGGCGGCGGACAAAACCGCTCCAACCGTCAAAATCGCGGACGCACACAGCGTCGTCAGGGCGGCGGATTTGTTGGTCCCATGGACCACAGCTATCGCAACCAGAATGGCGCCCCGGCCCAGGGTGATCGCTTCCGCAATGGCGCCGCTCCCACCGCCAACATGGAGCCGCTCCGCCAGCGTGTGGACGCGCCCACTCGCATCTTCGCTTTCGTAGACGATCTCTTCTTCCTGGCCAAGATCCAGGAAGTGTCTCGCAAACTCAACGTCAAAGTTGAATTCGTTAAGACCGAGAAAGAAATCGCTGAAAAGACTTCTGCCAATACCAATCCCGACGAAAAGCCCTCGCTGATCGTGGTGGATCTGAACAGCAACAGCATCAAGCCGCTGACCGTCATTGCCAAATTGCGATCGAAATACAAAAAGCCCACGTCCATCGTTGGCTTTGTCTCCCATGTCCAGGGCGATCTCAAGGTAAAGGCGCAGGAAGCTGGTTGTGACGTTGTTATGCCGCGTTCGGCTTTTTCGCAGAATCTGCCCAATATACTGCGCCGTCACGGCGCGGAAGACGAACCCGACGAAAACTTCAACCGAGTGTAGGGAGAATTGGGTAATTGGGAATTGGGTAAATTGAGCGCCGGCAACGGCGAAAGACTTTTGTCTTTGAATTACCTAATCTATTCGATTACCCAATTACTAAATTATTCATTTACTCAGTCTGTTTAATTTTCCCAATTACCAAATTACACATTTACCAAATTCATACAACTGAGCTGCTGAATTGGACGTCCAATTCTCCAGAGGCCCATTTCCATGGCATTTACCCGCGCCTTTGAAGAGCACGAGGTTGCGCCCGAGCTGCGCCGCTTGTATGCCGACGTGCAAAGTGGCTTTGATCAGCCCTTTGTTCCCACCATCTTCAAGCTGCTGCCGGTGGTTCCCAGCTATCTCAAGCTCATGTGGAAAGACCTGAACACGGTGGCTTGTTCGCGCGAGTTTCAGGCCGCTACGCAGGCCTTTCAGGAGATTGCTCACTCCGCCGCCGTGCAGGGCGGGTGGACGTTCTCTGACCAGCCGCAGGTCCTGGCTTCTGATCAATTTTCCAATGCCGATATTCGCGTCATCGGCGGCATCGTAAACTTGTTTTCCCGCGCCACGGCCCAGATGGCGCTCTTTACCCGCCTGATGCAGCGCGGCTATTCCGGCGGACAACGTGGACGCGTTACGGCGACCAGGCAAGTTTCGGCAATGGCCCAGGTCGTGAATATCCACGTTCCCAACGAGCGTGAAGCCGGCCTGCGCGTCTGGCTGATCTATTCTGAAATCAAGCGGATGACGGGCTCAAAGAGTGTCTTCAGCCTCTACCGTGTGCTCTCGCCCTATCCGGGTTATCTGGCGTCTGCGTGGCTGGATAGCAGAAAGCTTCTGGCCGATTCGTCCTTCATGGCCGCGCGCGAAGATCTGAATAAACGTGCGCGCGCATTACTCACCGGCCTGCCGGTAAAAGACCACAAGGCCCTGATCAAAGATCTGGACGCCAATCAGTGGCGCGAAATTGAAGAAACCGTGGACGGCTTTGCCCGCCTCCTTCCCCAATTTGCCCTGCTCACCGCGGTATGGAGCCGCGCCTTTCCCAGCGCGTCAAGGTTGATTGGGGCGGCGTAGGAAAACAGCAATTAGCACTCAGCAGTCAGCATTCAGCCAGTAGGATTTATTGTTGCCCGAAACAAGCAAGCGGAATTTGACCGCTGACATGGATGAATCGCGCCGGAAATGAAATTCTGCGCACCCTTGGCCTGCGCGAAACCTGCGTGAAGACAAAGATGCTTCAGGGCCGAATGCTGATTGCTGAATGCTAAGTGCTAACCAGGTGGCCAACTCATCTTCCTTCCGCCCAGCAGATGAAGGTGAAGATGAAACACAGTCTGTCCCGCATCAGGCCCAACGTTGTAAACCGTGCGGAAACCATCTTTCAATCCGCGCTCGCGTGCGATCTTCGCCGCCACCAGCTGACAATAGCCGATAATCTCTGCGTCGGCCTCACTTGCCTGGTCTAAACCAACGATATGTTTTTTGGGAATGATCAACACGTGCGTCGGCGCCTGCGGCTTGAGGTCTTCGAACACAAAGACGCGCTCGTCTTCATACACCTTCTTGCCCGGGATACTGCCGGCGATGATCTTGCAAAAGAGGCAATCGTTCATAGAGCAAAATCGTAGCAGAAAAATCGCGAAGTCCAGGAACCTGGTGAAGGTCTTGTTATTTAAGATGGGGTGCCTTGAAACTCGACGATCTCATGCCGGAGTATGACGTGAAGGCTGCATACTCAATTCAGGTAGCTGCCAGCCCGGCACGCGTGTGGGATGAGGTCATGAACGCCGATTTCTCTCAGATGCCTCTCGCCCGGCGCTTAATGGCTTTGCGCACTCTGGGTCGCAAGAAACGCCACACCGCCGGCAAGCCGCATACGCTCGCCTCAATGGCGGAATCCGATGCCGGGGGATTTAAGGAGATCGGACGCGTTCCCGAACAGGAGATCGTTCTGGGCATTTTCGGAAAATTCTGGCGACCCGATGCTCCCGTCCTGCACCAATGGAACCCCTCAGAATTTCCAGCTCTCACTCCACAGGGTTATGGGAAAGCTGCGTGGAACGTCCGTCTGCTACTGGATGGAAACAAAACCCTTGTGAGCACGGAAACAAGAGTACTTTGCCATGGACGATTTGAGCGTCTTCTCTTCCGTTGCTACTGGACTCTGATCGGCTTCTTTTCCGGCCTGATTCGCAGAGAGATGCTGCAAATGATCAAGCGCAACAGTGAGCGGCAATCAAATTAACCTCGCTTCAGCAACTGAGGCAAGCATTGCTTTTTATTTCATCACAGTGGAAAAGATGAAATCGTGCGCCCAATCCTGTTTGTAGCCTTTCTGGCGAAGGTAGGTTGAGAGCTGGGCCCAATGGCGGACGCCATGCATCAGCGCGTGAATAAAAATCTTTCGCCGGCTGGCTGTAAGTTCACCGGCAGAGCGCGTGGGAAAGGTGAGGGTGCCGTCCCAGTCAGGATCATTCGCAGCTACGGCGAAGCTGCGCAGGTCTTCAAGGCTTTTATGGCAAAGGGAAAACAGCTCTGCACCCGTCTTTGCGCTCAGCGAATCGTATTCCGTGATGGGCTGATTCAGAAGGCGTTCGGCATACCGCATCTGCACCGCGACAATGTGGAGCACAACTTCGCGGACGTTTTTTGTTCCCGCGATGTCGGCCGGCAGATCATAGGCCGCGGGCGTCTTCTGGAAAAAGTCGCGCCAGTGACTGCTCTCTTCGGCGCAGTAATCAAGCAGTTCGCCAAAACTTAGTCCTCGCATGGAAGTTCCTCTGGAAAAATATATCAAAGCGGGGACCGAGAAAAGAACGAACTATCAATCCAGCCTGACCAGAAACTTCCGTACGTCGGTTTGCGTTTCCCGCATCACGGATTCCGCGCGTTCTTTTTCATCGTCCGCCACCCGTATGCGCAGCCAGTCGCCACCCATGGGGCTGGAGAACTGAAGGACCTTGGCAGTGTGATAGCGCCGCGTGAGTTTTTCTTTCAGCCGCGTTGCTTCGTCCTTATCCTGAAACGCGCCGATCTGTACGCACCAGCGTCCTCCGCTCGCGATGTCTGCCGGGGTTTCCAGTACCTCAATCCGCACCAGAGCAGTGCCACGCTGAAAGACGCTCAGCTTACGCGCCGCGGCGCGCGACAGATCCAGTACACGGTCGCCGACAAAGGGCCCGCGATCGGTGATCCGCACCAGGACAGACACGTTGGTCTTCACATCCGTAACACGGACGATGGAATTCAGCGGCAGGGTGCGATGTGCGGCTGTCATCTTCTCCGTATCAAAGGGTTCTCCGTTGGCCCCGCGGCGGTTCTGAAATCCCGGGCCGTACCAGCTGGCAAAACCTACTTCGCGATACAGCACTTTGGCATCAGCAGGAACAGAAATTTCCTCTTCTGAATCGTTGTCCTTGTTGTCCGGATTGGGGTGATCCGGATTGGGAAGGTCAGTGACGGTCCGAGGCTTGGTTTTTGTGGAAGATGATTTGCCGGAAGTTGAAGACGGCGGCAAGGGCGAAGCGGTCGGTACCGGAGGGGCGTTCCGAGGTATGTCTGCAGATGCTGGAGGCAGCGGCGGTGGCACGTTGCGAGCGTCTTGCCTGTGGCGCTCTGCTCCGCATCCTGCCAGCACGGCAATGAAACATGCCAGCGCTATGACTTGGAGCGATTTTGGTCCATATACTCGGCCAGCTTGCGCAGCTGCTCCGCGGCTACGCGCAGGGCTTTGCTCGAGTTGTTGCGGATGGCCGGCACCACTTCGTTGTTCAGATAGGTGATCACCCGTTCGCTCTCCTGCTCCACTTTCCGAGCGGCGTCGCCGAATTCCTGGTCGATTTTGCGGCCAAAATTCTCGAACGAGGGTTTCTTCCTGCTGGAATCGTCTTGTTGGTCCATTTTTATATGCCTTCACCATCGCTAAAGCTATCAACCCTTGCATTATGAAGCGGTTTCCAGCACGGGTCAATTCCCGGGAGGACACCTCCCCAGGCGATTCCTGGTCCGAGGTCAGGTTCATTGGATGATGGAGCTGCTGCCCGGGTGATCTGGACTGTCCCGCGAAAGACCTCAGATTGAAGATTAACTAAACAGTATCCAGGTGCCTGATGCTGATGATCAGACAGTTAATAGAACGGGATTTTGTTGATGATGGCTTTCTTGCTGGTTTTATTGAGACGCGTAGGCCACGGCAAACATGATTCGTGTTTCCGGCCAGTTGCTCAACACACGCCGGACAATGCGGGCCACGCGGGTACTGCGGGCAATCAGCGGGGTGCCGGAGATCTGGAATGTGATCTCAAGTCGAGTATCGATTTCCAATAGCTCATTGGCCGTAAACAGTAATCCGGACTCGCTCAGATTGATGGTTTCACCCATGAGCCAGTCTTCAGTTCCTGCACGGCGAAAGCGAATTGGTATGCGAAGCTCACGGCGATTGGCGCGATCGACGAAAAGCCTCTCATCGCGTGGCTTGCTGGCCACGCTGGGGTCCTGGGTATCCATGTCTTCTCCGAATGAGCAGTTACTGCTGAGGTAAAACGTAAAGCCTGGGAAAACTCCTGCTCAATCTAAGTTGCGGGGTGTTCTTGCCAAGTTGCTAAAGATTGTCTGCTGACTCACCCTCGGAGTCAAGCAGGTACTCTGGTCCTTAGGAAAATTAATGTAATGCAATCAGTATGAAAATCAAAAGTACTTTTAATTCATAGCGATACCGGAATTCAGAAATGGAACTTATGAAAGCTCTTGCACATGGATGTGTGCTGTAGTGCACAGAGCGGATTAAACCAGGCCATCACTAGGATTGAGCAAGATTGATCACGAAAAATTCTAAGCCATCTTTTTCGATTCCAGACAATCGGTAGTTATTGTGGCAGCCTGGAGGCTAGAATGGGGCTCCATGAAACCAACGTGGCTGAGCCTGATGGTGTGTGTTGCTCTCTTTACAGGCTGCAAACCCATTGAATCTCTCAATCCCATCTATTCCGACAACAACATAATTTTCGACAAGGGCCTTCTGGGGCGCTGGGGCATACCGGGAGAAACTGACGTTCTGCGCCTGGAACGCGGGGCGAATAACTCATACGTAATGATCTACGAAAGAACCTGGGATGATGGAGAAACCAAGGAGGTCGATGTGTTTGACGTGCACCTGGTGAGCCTGGGCGGCGAGAAATATTTCGACATTGTGAGTCAGACTGTCACTTCATGGCGGATCGAGGACGTTGCAAATGGATTCGAGCAGGAAGAGTTCTCGTTTCACACCTGCGATGCAGAAGATAGGCGATGGACTTTATATTGAGGTGCTGGGACCAACACCGGGCAAGGGCACGTTACAGGATTTGCAGGTGAAGTTGCGTCCGTCACACTGGTTCGCGAAAGTGGATATCCACGAAAAGAACCTGTCTTTGAGTTTTCTGGATGATGAATGGATTGCCAAGGCCATCAAGAAAAAGTACGTGCAAGCCAGCCAGATGACGGCTTCAAGTGAGGACAGTTCCAAAAGCTGGGTGCTGACCGGTTCCACCCCGGAGTTACAGCAGCTGATTGTAAGGGCCAGTGATGAACCGGGAGCTTTCGAACAAATGCTGTCTGCGCAGAAACTTGATTAGTTTGCCCCGGGCGGAGTATCGACTGCATGCTTGTCCCGGGAGTTTGGCCAAGGCTAATCCTTGTGAGTACATACACTTACCAGATGATGCAGCGATGATCTGAAATAGAGCCGCTCTGCATCGCCGTACCCGGTAAAAACCCTCAAGATGGCTTCCAGCTCAACAGAGCGGAGGTTATCGATGTCAACGATTCAAGCTGTTACCCAGACTCATCTTCCAGTCGCAAAACAATCCAGTGCCAGAACTTTCGCGAAGCCCGTCGAATCCAACAGAGCTTCCTTGCCACCGCCGAAAAAAAGACCCTTGTCTGGCTCGCCGCGCACGCTCCTTCCTGGATTAACTCTGATCACCTCACCGTGATCGGACTTCTGGCGATGGCCGGAGCAGGCGCAGGCTATTGGTGGTCAAAGACCAACCCAGCGGGCTTGCTGCTTGTGGTGGTGTGCCTGGCTTTGAACTGGCTGGGTGACAGCCTGGATGGGACCCTGGCACGCTATCGCAACCACTGCCGCCCGCGCTACGGGTTTTATGTTGACCACATTGTGGACGCCTTCAGCGCCTTCTTTTTGCTCGGCGGTCTGGGATTATCCGGATACATGGCAACTGAAGTTGCGTTGGGTCTTCTGATCGCTTACCTGCTGTTGTCCATTGAGGTTTATCTGGCCACATACACACTGGGCGATTTCAAGATCTCATACTTCAAGATGGGTCCTACCGAACTTCGACTGCTGCTCTGTGTCGGTAATCTGGTGGCCTATTTCTGGAAGTCGACTGTGCATTTGCTTGGCCGCAGCTATCGCCTGTTCAGCATTGGCGGGACGATTGGAATATCCGGAATGCTCCTGATCCTGGTGATTTCAGCCGTTCAACATTCCATCAAACTTTATCGTCAGGAGCCATTGCCGGTCCACGCTCGATAAATAGAAGCTCGATAAATAAAAGCGCACTAAATACAACCGGGCTCCCATGATCGTAAAAACCTCACGGGAGCCCGATTGTGTCAGACCTCGATTGTGCTAAACAAGGTACGTAACCGTTATTGCACGTTTGCGCTGACGGAAGAATCTCCGGTCAGGGTAAATGTGCAGCTGGCGGTCTTGTTGGCTGAGCATGCTCCTGTCCAGATCGCCACTCGGCCGCCGGAAACGGTAAGCGTAACCTGGTTGCCGGAGGGCAGCGCCGCCGATCCGGTTGTACCTACTGCAACGCTGATACCGGCAGGGTTGGAAGTCACTCGGTTTCCGCTGCGACCACTGGCCGTCACGGTCAGGTTCGCGGTGGCAGGGGCCGGCGGTGCAGGATTCAGAGTGAGAACGGCTGACTGTGTGACGCCTCCGCCGGAGACTGCGATGGTTCCCTGCGTGAGGTTGGTTACGGGTGAAGTTGAAATGTTGAACCTGGCTGAAGTTGCTCCGCGGGGAAACAACAGAGAGCTCGGCACTGTGATGGAAGGACTGCTGCTGGTGACCTGGAAAATCTGATCACTGGTGGCAGGCGCGGCGGTAGTCACGGTCACGAACGCCGCGGTTCCTCCGGTTATAGAGGACTGGCTCAATGTGATCGACGCCGGTTGACCTTGAGGTGTAAGAGTCAAAGGAGCGCTGACGCTTATGCCGTTCCAGGTTGCAGTGATGGTGGCAACGACGGTGGCTGACACAGGAGTAGTGGGTAGGCCAACTCCCAGTTGCGTGCTACCTGCGGGTGCAGTGGCAGACGCCGGAGCAAGTACCGCAGGAGAGCTGCTGCTGAAGTTCACCGTTGCTCCGCTGGGCGGGACGAAGCCGTTAAAGAGTACGGTTGCGCCCGGCTGGGCTCCGCCGTTGACCGCCTTCGAGGAGAACGAAATTGATTTGAGCGATGGTGGCAGCACGGTGAGTTGTCCGGTAGCGCTGGCGCCGTTCACCGTCGCGGTGATGGTAACTGGAGTGGAGGAAACAACCTGGCCTGCCTGCATCTGGAACTGCAGCCAGCCAATGTTCCCGGGCATAGTGACAGTTGCTGGTACGGGCGCTGCGTTGGGATCAGAACTGGTCAGGTTGATCACTGCGCCACCCGGCCCGACCGCACTCGATAGCTGCACAGAAACCCACGTTGTATCACCGCTATAGACCGGATTGGCGGTAAAGCCCAGCGCGACCGGTGAGGCTGGCGCAGAGCTGACCGTGAAGCTTCCGCTGGCGGAGAATTTGGTGACCGCCGCTGTGGTTGGAGAAGCATCGCCCTGGGCCGAGCGTACCCGCCAGAATTTTGCGCCCGGCGTGAGTGAGAGCACGGTCCGCGTGGGGTTATTCAGCTGCGGATCGTCTTCTTCAATGGTCTGGAAGTTGGCGTCTTTGGCAATCTGCAATTCATATCCGCTCGGCTGCGGATTGAGAACATCCGTCCATTTAAATGTGATGGGCAACGTAAGAGTCCCGCCGCCCGTCGGCGAGATGATGGTGGGAGGCGCCGAAATTGGATTGTTATAAAAGACCGTGTAAGAGATGGTATTTGACGGCGCGCTCAAAACGCCGTTGGCATCCACAGCAAAGACACGCGCGCTGTAAGCGCCTTCGTCGGCTTCAGCAAATGCGGCTGTGGTCCCGGGAATGTTGTCGAACTGAAGACGCGTAGCAACCGGGAAGCTGGGATCGGTGGCAGCCTGAAGAATATAGCTTGCCGCGCCCGGGACCGGTGACCAGCTAAAAACAATGACCTCACGCGGATGAAAAGTCGAGTACGCATGCGTCGGATCTAATGTAGGAGCACTGAGGCCTCCCGCAGTCGTCCCGCTGATGATGAAGCTGCGCGGCGATGACCATGTTCCCTGAACAAAAGCGCTGTTCACTGCCTGCACGCGCCAGAAATATGTGCCATTCGCCAGACCGCTCACTGTGTCCTGTGTCGGGCCCATGGTGGAGTTCTGTGCAACGACGGTACCAAACGTTGAAGATGCGCTGACCTGCCAGTTATAGGCAATAATGCCGCTGGGATCACTTACAGCCGACCAGGAAATGCTGAGCGGGGACGAAACACTGGCTCCCGCCGCGGGAGCAATGGGGGATGGGGCTGCTGGTACGGCTGCAGCGGCAAATTGAGCAAAGCTAAAAAACGTAATAAGAACAAATAACAGTCTTGCAATTTTGGGGACGTTCATTTTTTCTTCTCCGGTTCTGTTGTAAGCACAATTGTTTTTTCACTGCTTTTTTGCGCACAAATGACCAGCCGATTTCCTGGAGGTTCATCGGTGTGCGATATTTCTCTTGCTTTAAATCAATCGAAGCAGGGTGGGGCGAACCGCCGGAAACGGCTCTACTGCTTCAGGGTTGTGTCATTTCGGTTGGCCAGGCAGGAACTCAACTTCGTATTCGTGTCATGCGGAGTTCCCAGCATCCAGGCCTTCCTGCTCGCGTGGCTTCAAGCAGTGTTCTTAACCTGTTGACTACTTAGACAAGGCGAGTGGCTCGCCGGAACAACTTTCTCAGTCCTTTCTGCTGGAACATTAAAAAGTCATTAGAGGGTGATTAAAATTTCTAATGTCAGGAAAGCTGGCCCTATTTGCGGTGAATCAACTTCTGGGTGTGGATGGATGCAAAGTGCCGCTCGAAAGCGTGCTGCTTGTTGAGGTTCCTAGCGGATCATCCGGCAGCCTGGTATCAGGTCGACGTTGTTTGTTGGATGCATTCTAACGATGGCAAGTCACCGACAAAGAGGTCTTAGCGAGTGAAGACACGGGCGTCGCCGCACATTCGTGTTTTCTCCATCCCAGTGACGGAGCCTCGTCCGAGGACTTTGACAGCGTCAAATGCTCAAATGTTGGTTAAAGCCTTGCCACAATCCGGAAAACGCGATCCTGTGAAATAATCATTTGTTTTGCCCAAAGTGATGGATTCCCAAAGTGATGGATAGAAGATGAATTGGGCGGAGACTCCACCCCTCCGCCCGGTCTGTAATGCGAGGAGGCAGCTTGGATTTTCAGCTTACCGAGGAACAGTTACACCTGAAGAAATCAATTCGCGAGTTCGCCGAGCGCGAAGTCCTTCCCCACGTGATGAAGTGGGACGAACACGGCCAGTTCCCCCTCGAGGTCGTCAAAGAACTCGGCAGGATGGGCGTGATGGGGATGATCTTTCCTACGGAACTCGGCGGCGCGGGTCTGGGCTATGTGGAATACGTGATCGCCATTGAGGAACTCTCGCGTGTGGATGGCTCGGTTGGCATCATCGTGGCGGCGCACAACTCCTTGTGTTCGAACCATATTTATCTGGCCGGCAATGCCGAGCAGAAAAAGAAATACATTCCCAAACTGGCGACGGCAGAGCACATTGGCGCCTGGGGATTGACTGAGCCCAACTCCGGCTCTGATGCCGGCGGTGCGCGCATGAACGCCGTGCGCAAAAAAAATGGCTGGGTATTAAACGGCACCAAGACTTTCATCACCAACGGCGGTCATGCCGATATCGCCGTGGTGATTGCCGTGACCGATAAGACTGCGCACACGCATGGTCTTTCAGCATTCGTGGTTGAAAAAGGTACGAAGGGATTTCGTCCCGGCAAAAAAGAGAACAAGCTTGGCCTGCGCGCCAGTGATACATCGGAGCTGATTTTTGAAGACTGCTGGGTCCCCGAAGATGCGCTCCTCGGCAAGGAAGGCGATGGCTTCATTGATGCCATGCGCGTGCTGGATGGCGGCCGCATCTCCATTGCAGCGCTCGGTCTGGGCATGGCGCAGGGAGCGTATGAAGCGGCTTTGAAATATTCCATGCAGCGCAAGCAGTTCGGCAAAGCCATCAGCGAATTTCAGGCCATACAATGGAAGCTGGCAGACATGGCCACGGAGATCGATGCAGCGCGCCTGCTCACTATGCGGGCGGCCAGTATGAAAGATGCAGGCATGAAGACAACGCTGGAATCGTCGATGGCGAAGCTGTACACCAGCGAAGTGGCCGTTAAATGCGCGAATGAAGGCGTCCAGATCCACGGCGGCTACGGCTTCATCAAAGACTATCCGGCGGAAAAGTTTTATCGCGATGTGAAGCTCTGCACCATTGGCGAAGGCACCAGTGAAATACAAAGATTAGTCATTGCAAGACAGATATTGAAGGACTGAGATTTTTGACGAACGCTGCCGTCACAAGCTGGGTTGATCGCATTCGCTCTGGCGAGGTGCGTGCCCTGGCGCGTGCCATCAGTACTATCGAAGATGGCAATGCTGATTCCGTCACTCTGCTTAAGGCCCTCTTTCCTCTGAGCGGCCGCGCACGCGTGATCGGACTTACAGGCGCACCCGGCGCAGGCAAGAGCACGCTGGTTGACCAGCTCGCCCGAGAATATCGCCAGCAGGAAAAAACGGTGGGCATTATCGCTGTGGATCCCACCAGCCCGTACACCGGCGGCGCGATTCTGGGTGATCGTATCCGCATGCAGTCTCATCACGCTGATCCGGGTATCTACATTCGCAGCATGGCCACGCGCGGCTGCCTGGGCGGACTCGCACGCGCCACCACCGATGTTGCCACGGCGCTCGATGCCAGCGGCAAAGACATTGTCTTGATCGAAACAGTAGGCGTCGGCCAGGATGAAGTCGACATCGTGCGTCTGGCTGACATTACGGTTGTGATTCTTGTTCCCGGCATGGGCGATGACGTGCAGACGATCAAAGCCGGCATCATGGAGATTGCCGACATCTTCGTGATCAACAAGAGCGATCGCGAAGGCGCTGAGCGTGTTGAACGGGAAATCCGCGCCATGCAGAGTCTGGCCGTCCGCAATGACAGTTGGACGCCGCCGATTGTGAAGACCGTCGCCACTACCGGCAAAGGCATTCCTGAGCTGGCGGCAACCATCGTGGAATATGAAAAATTCCTGCAGCAGAAAGACCTGCTGCTCAAGAAAAAAATCTCCAACTGGCGTGAGCGGCTGGTGGAGATGTTGCGCGAATCTCTGCTGCAGAAATTGATGACGGAACGTCTTCAGGAATCCGACCTGGGACGATTGGCCACGGAAATCGCTGAACACCATCGCGATCCGTATTCATTGGTGGAAGAAATTGTGGCTAATTTCGGATTGGCGGAAGAAAGCAGATAGCAGATTCGGATTTTAAATTTGAAATTTCAAAATTTGAAATCGATGGAGTCGTTTTAATTTATGTCTCATACCATTGATCATCTGGGAATTGCCGTGAAGTCGCTGGCTCACGCCAGGAAATTCTACGAAGCGCTGGGCCTGGAAATCACGGACGAAGAAGTTGTCGAGGGCGAGAAGGTGAAAGTCGCCATGATCCCCCTGGGCGATAGTCGCATTGAACTGCTTGAGCCCACCAGCGCCGATTCCACTGTAGCCAAATTCCTGGAAAAGCGCGGTGAGGGTTTGCACCACGTGGCCCTGCATGTCCCGGATTTGTCTCAGGCAGTGGACCAACTGAAAGCGTCCGGCGCGCGCCTGATCTCTGAAGAAATCAAAGTAGGGGCCGGCGGCCATCTTTATGTATTTGTCCATCCTTCCAGCGCCGGCGGCGTATTGCTGGAACTGGTGCAGGAAGCTCCCGCGGGAGTGTAGAAGTCTCCTGCTTTTTTCGCGGCGAGTACGCCTGCGAGGGGCCGCTTGATTCAGGAGCCAACTATAATGACCACCATCCCTGATTCTTAGCGGTTTGGAGCGGAGCGATAGAGAAGTATTTAGGGCTCGCGCCGTCCACGCGCGTGAGCCCGCTGCAATAGGAGCCTTCACGCCCATCGCTGGAAAAACAATCTCCAGCGGTTTGGAGCGAAGCGACAGAATTTAAAGCCATGTACTTATTGGGAATTGATACGTCGGGAAAATCCGGCGGCGTAACGCTGGCCGAAGGCGATGCGCATACGTATCGCGTGCTGGAAACCTCGCCCATTGCGGGCGGAACATTTTCCGCGCAACTGGTCCCCACCGTCGCGTCTCTCCTCACGAAGTGCAACCTTCGCATCCATGATCTTGGTGGTTTCGCCGTGGCCTCAGGTCCAGGATCATTCACGGGATTGCGAGTCGGACTAGGAGCGGTTAAAGGTCTGGCGGAAGCCAGTGGGAAGCCGATCGCCACCGTCTCATTGCTTGAAGCTCTTGCCAGCCTCGCGGAAATGGAAGGCACAATCGCCGCGGCGCTGGATGCCGGGCGAAGCCAGATCTATCTTGGCCTCTATTTCTCGCATCCGGCCGAAGGCAACACCACGCTGATCGATGAATCTTTGCGGTCCCAGACAGAGTTGCTGGAGCACCTGGAAAAACATCCGGAAGCAACCCTCATCACCAGCGACGAATCTATCGCCACGCTTGCGCCAGCACGGACCAGGACGGAACTTGTACAGCGACCCGATAGCGCCCTGGTCGGCAGGCTTGGCTTGGTGAAACTTCTGGCCGGCGACACGGTGACGGTGGAAGAATTGGACGCCAATTACATTCGTCGCTCTGACGCAGAGATATTTCATAAAGGAGCACGGACGTGAAGCTCACACTGCGTTCGGGTACTCCGGAAGACATTCCCAGATTGCTGGAACTTGCCCAGCAAAGCGCCTCGGCGGCGCACTGGTCGCTGACTGACTATGAAAATCTCTTTGCACCAAAACTTGTGCAGAAAAGCTGCTTACTCGTGGCCGAGACAGCTGGAACGGTGAACGGTTTTCTGGTCGCACGTGGCCTGGACGGTGATTGGGAGATCGAAAACATTGTTGTGAGCCCGGATTTGCGGCGGCAGGGACTTGCCACCGAGTTGATGCGTGGTTTTCTAAGTCACGCCACCCTGAGTCACGCCTCCGGAACTGCCGTGAAAACGGTGCATTTAGAGGTGCGTGAATCCAATTTAGCGGCCCAGGAACTGTATAAGAACCTTGGTTTTGCCAATATTGGCCGTCGAAAATCCTACTATTCCGGCCCCCCCGAGGATGCCATTCTCCTCAAGCTTTCTTTCTGATTTCCGACCCGGAATTTCGTTGAACCGGCTCTGGTGGTGTGTTAACGTTCCGTGAAGAAACAAGGTAGGAGGTTCTTCCGGATGGTAGATTCCGTTCGCGAACAGCTTCTGGCCGGCCACGAAGAATTTCGTAGGCTGGCCCAGGAACACACCCAATATTCTCTGCGTCTCAACTCCCTGATTGAACAACGTTATCTCTCCGATGACGAAAAGCTCGAAGAGGTGCGTCTAAAGAAGCTCAAACTCCGTCTGAAAGACCAGATGGAGAGTATTGAGTGCGAGTATAAACGCGGGCATACACAGGTCGCTTAAAACCGGGTATCCCGAATTTCATACCTCTCTTTTTTAGTGCTCTGCGCTAAAAAGGAGAGGTTTGTGCTTTTAGAGGTAGGAACGACGGCTGCAAAACTCAAAAAGTGGTCAAAATAGATAAAGGGCGCGACTTCCGGGACGCGCCCTTTGCCTTTAATAGCAGTAAACGGATGAACTTGTCTCTTGTAACAGTAGAGTGGCCTGGTTTCTCGAAAATATACCTTGGCAAAAATATTCCGCCGGGCAAGCCTTGCCTCCCCTGTGCCCCAAAGCGCCATCTTTTCCGGGCAGACAGGCTCACCAAGTAAGTTAAATCCCCGCCTTGTGACACCTCGTATAATCAGGGAGATGGCTCGCGAAGGAATCTTTTATGCTCTGGGGATGTTGGTGGTGGCCGCCATATTGTGGTGGCTTACCGTTCCCGTGTTCGCTATTTTCCCCATACTGCTGGCAGTGTTCTGCCTGTGGTTTTTTCGCGATCCAGATCGCCGCATTCCCACTGAGCCCGGTTTGCTGGTTTCACCTGCCGACGGCAAGGTGACCGACATTGTTCCCACCCAGATGGATGGCAAGCCTTGCACGCGCATCAGCATCTTCCTGAATGTCTTTGACGTGCATGTGAATCGCTCTCCCATCGCCGGCGTCATCCGGGAAGTTGTTTATCAGCGAGGAAAGTTCGGCAATGCCATGGACGCCGCTTCGGTTGACGCCAATGAGCAGAACATTGTTTCCGTGGAAGGTGAAGGCATGACGGTGATGTTCAAGCAGATTGCCGGCCTCATTGCGCGGCGCATCATTTTCGACTTCAAAGCCGGCGACACCCTGGCGCGCGGACAACGCGTTGGGATGATTAAGTTTGGTTCGCGCACGGATGTCATCTTCCCACTGCCTCATGATCTTGACGTGCGCGTGGGCGATCGAGTGAAGGGTGGATCAACGGTGCTGGCGCGCATGCGCATTGCGCAACCAGGCAATGTTCCCCCAGCGCCCGCAGACACAAGTTCAGTAAAATCAGGCGCGCAGAAATCAGGGGTGACTCAGAAATCGGGGTGAATCAATGAAAATGCCAACCCCCATGCGTCGCTGGGAAGACCAGCTTCCGCCGGAACAGAAAACGCGCATGCGCAAGGGCATGTACATTCTGCCTTCCCTCTTCACTGCCGCAAATATTGGCGCGGGCTACTTCGCGTTGGCTCACACCATGCGTGGATCGCAGACGGATGCCAGGGACTTTGACATCGCTGCACTGGCCATCGGGATTGCCGTCGTCGCCGACGGTCTGGATGGTCGCATCGCTCGCATGACGAACACGACCAGCGATTTTGGCCGCGAATTTGACTCCCTGGCTGATGTAATCACATTTGGCGTTGCCCCTGCCGTGTTGGCGTTCGTATGGGGGTTCCGCTGGCTCTGGCTCGCAGACCTGGGTGCGTCGGCATTTCCCGCCAGAGTGGTGCAGCTTGGATTGATCGCCTCATTCATCTTTCTGGTTGCCGGGGCAAGCCGGCTGGCACGCTTCAACATCCAGCACAATCCCAAGCCTTCCAATCCGGGGCGTCCGGGCAGAAAATATTTTGTTGGTATGCCGATACCGGCCGGCGCCGGCGTCATCGCTGCCACCGTCCACCTCAAGGGCGGCGAACCCATTAACTTCTGGTGGCTCGCCCTGATATGGATGGCCGTGATTCTTGCCGTGGCTTTCCTGATGGTAAGCACCTGGCGCTTTTACAGTTTCAAGGACCTGAACCTGAGCAACCGTCGTCCCTTCTGGGTCTTGATTGTCATTTGCCTGATTCTGTATTCCGTCATATTCTTTTCGCGCTATGTGCTCTTTACTGTGGCCATTTCCTATATGTTGAGCGGCGTGATTTCGCGTCTCTCCTTTACTTTCCGCCGGCGTCCCAGTGAGCCAACGCCTCCGGCTTATGAGGAAGCTCCCGAACCAAGATGAAGACTGAAAACCAGAACCTCTTCCGGGTTGCGATTGTCGGCGCAGCTTCGCTCAAAGGCAAGGAATTGAAAGAAGTGCTGGAGGACCGCAACTTCCCTGCGCATGACATTCGCCTGCTGGACGATAATGAATCGCTCGGACAGCTTGAGCCGGTCGGCGACGAGATCTCGTTTATCCAGCCCGCCGGACGCGATCAGTTTGAAAATGTCGACTTCGCCTTCTTCACCTCAGATGTAAAGTTCACCAAGCGCGCGATGAAGCAGGCCCGCGAAGCCGGGAGCGCCATCGTTGACCTTTCCTACGCGCTGGAAGACGAGCCTGGCGTACCCATCAGTTCTCCATGGATTGAGCGTGGGCTGGGCGAACCGGCGAAATTAACTCTGGATTCAAATGTTCTGGTAACCGCCCATCCGGCGGCAACAACGCTGGCATTGCTCATGCTTCGCGCGCGTAAAGCCGGTACCATTACGCGTATCGCAGCCACGGTTTTTGAGCCCGTTTCTGAACTTGGCCGGAGCGGCATGGATGAGTTGCACGAGCAAACTGTGAACTTGCTCTCCTTCCAGCAGATGCCCACCAAGGTCTTTGATACCCAGGTTGCCTTCAACATGGTGGGACGCTTCGGTCCCCAGGCTGAAACCGGACTTGAAGTTGTGGAGCGCCGCGTAATAAGTCATTTGCGAAAGCTTCTGGGTGAACATCTTCCCGTTCCAGCCCTCATGCTGGTACAGGCGCCGGTCTTCCATGCGCATACCTTCTCAATCTATATCGAACTGGAGCAAAGCATCTCTGCCGGCGACTTCTCGCGGGCGCTGGCCGGTGAACACGTTCTTGTGTCGCGCTCGCTGGAAGATTCGCCCAGCAATGTAAATGTAGCGGGAAAAGATGAAATCCTGGTCGCCGTCCGTCGTGATCCCTCCCGCGAAAATGGATTCTGGCTCTGGGCGGCTGTGGACAATCTCCGCCTGTCTGCATTGACCGCCGTTGATTGTGCCAACTCTCTGGCCGCTGTGCGGCCTCATGGAAAAGTGCAGTGAACCTGGCGGAAAATTTGGGAACCCGAACCGTAAAACGCGCAGCGCTGGCGGCAATGCTTGCACTTGCCGGTGTTCTCTCCGGCTGCGGATATCACGTTGCCGGCAAGGCCAATCGTCTGCCTCAGAATGTTCATGTCCTGGCCGTACCGATTTTCATCAATCAGACCCAGACCTACCGGATCGAGCAGATACTCACCCAGGACGTGGTTCGTGAATTTATTGGACGCACTCGCTATCGCGTAGTCACCACTACGGCCGATTCTGACGCCACTCTCAAAGGCACGGTTCTCTCCGCACTGGCGTCGCCCCTTACGTATGACGCGCAGAGCGGACGTATCTCCAGCGCCGTGGTGACGGTCACGATGAAAGTCACGCTGACGGACAAAGCCGGCCACATATTGTTTGAAAATCCGAATTACAGCTTCCGCGAGCAATATCAGGTCTCGCGGGAAGTAGCCAGTTTCTTTGAAGAAGAGACGCCCGCTTTGCAACGCATGTCGCAGGATTTTGCCCGCACTCTGGTCAGTGACATTCTGGAGGCCTTCTAGTGGCCGCCGGACGCAGCTTTGCTCCATCAGAGAAATTCGTCTCCGAAGTTGTGGGTCGCAAACTCCGCCCCGCTTACGTCTTTATCGGTGACGAAGTCTTCTTTCGCGACCAGTGCCGTCAGGCGCTGCTGGCACATCTGGTTCCGGAAGACCTGCGCGACTTCAGCATGCATGATCTTGATCTTTCTGACGTGAGCGTGGCTGAAGTGCTTGACCGCGCCCAGACGCCGTCACTGATGGCGCCCTTTCAGGTGTTCTTTGTACGCGGCGTCAAGAACCTGTATACGCGCGGTTCGCATGCCGAAGAATTTGCCGCCATCGAAGCTTATGTAAAAGACCCCAATCCGGCCGCCGTGCTCATCTTTGTCGCCGACCACCTCAGCATTCCCGCTGACGTCCGCCGCATGGAGATGCAGGATAAAGATCGTTATGAGCGTATCCGCGAAACCCTTGGCCAGTATTGCGCGCTGGTGGAACTGGCGCGTGTGGAAGAAGGTGACGGCATCCGCTGGGCCCTGAGTCACGCACAAAAGGAAGGCGTGAAGCTGGAGCAGGATGCTGCGCGCGAACTGATCGACGCGCTGGGCGCCGACATGATGCTGGTGAGCCGAGAATTGGAAAAGCTCATCCTTTATGTGGGTGAAAAAAAGCAGATCACCCTGGGCGACGTGGAGACCATGGTGCTCGCCGCCAAACAGCGTTCGCTTTATGAACTCACGGACGCGATATCGGCGAAGGACAAGACCCGCGCGCTTGGAGTGCTCGATGCGCTGCTCTCAACCGGTGACGGCGACGATGCCGCCATCGGCCACCTTTATATGCTCTCGCGTACCTTTCGCCAGATGCTGGTGATCCTGGAGAAGAACGTACGCGACTCGCGAGCGATATGGCAGGCCCTATGGCAGGGTTTCCGCTTACCGCCCTTCGCTGCTGAAGACATCATCCGACAGGCGCGACGTTACAAATCACGTCGTGAACTCACACGCGCTATCCGGCTCATCGCTCGCGCAGACATACAACTGCGGTCAAACCCTCCCAGCAAACGCATGGTGCTGGAGCAGCTTGTAATTCATCTGGCTTCTGAACCGAAGGTCACAACTTCTGAATGGCAGCAGGACGAGCTGCAGGTTTGAGGGGTTTATCTCGAGCGGAGCGAGAGATCCCTACGGTCGTATCCACTTTAAAAGCATGAAAATGTTCTCACTCCAAACCAAAAGCCATTGGATCGCCTGGAGCCTGTTTCTGGGAGCCGCACTGTTCTGCATCGATCACTTTGTTCCGTTTGCAGATATTGGCATTGCCCGTTGCGGACCGGGATACTACACATTTCCCCGAGGCAATCGCAGTCTGACCGACCTGTGCGAAACGGGCGGGGATCTGGATGCTATTGTGGCCAGCAGCCAGGTGCTGACGCTGCTATTTTGGATTTCACTTCCAACCCTCATCCTGGGGCTGGCGCGCTATTCCAGGATCTATCGCCTTAAGCGGGCGTCCGTGGCTCCATTGACCAAAACCGGTAAACACAAGTAAAATAAGTTCTTCGGCAGACCCGCTGAAATACATCCAGAAGGAACCAGCAAGCCACATGGCAAATCATTTTTCGGCGCTGAAACGCGCCCGCCAGACCACACGCGTACCGCGCGCAACCGCGCCAACACATCTCAGCTGCGTACCTCGCTGCGTAAGTTCCGTGAAGCTCTGCAATCGGGCAAGTCCGCAGACGCCAAAGCCGCGTTCTCCGGCACCGTTTCCACGATCGATAAGGCCGCCAAGAAGGGCCTGATCCACAAGAACGCCGCGTCACGGTATAAATCCCGTTTGAATGCGCGCCTTGTAGCGATGAAGTAAATAGCTTCTAGCTTCTAGCCATTAGCTTCTAGAAAAAGCCCGGATGAGTCCGGGCTTTTTGCATTTCTGAATCCTGGTAAGCATCTATTGATGTTTGCTGATTTCAGAAGGTAAAGGCTGCCATGCTTCAAACACCCTTCTCTTGAGATGGCTTGCTCATAAAGACCTTTAGCGAATTGGCAATCAGCATGATTCCTGCCGCCATCATCAGGATCGTCGCCACCCCCATGCCAAAGGACTCGCCAGGGTTGTTAGCTTTGAGTGCGTTTGCGTCCGGATGGAAATGAGAATGAAGGGCAAAGAAGATCAGCCAGACACCGCCAAGCATCCTGCCCCATTTGACCGTTGGCGCAGGAACAATCTGACCTCGGCCGCGACGCACGGCCCGCGTTCCAATCCATACCAGGAACGCCGCCAGGAGGCAGAATACAAACACACCACCGATGTTCCAGGCATCGCGCTTTAAGCTGCCGGAAACCAATAATCCGCGCACCATGAGCAGGCCAAGCACGGTACCCGTGAGGATGCTCAGAATTCCTAATACGATCTGCGCCAGTCTCGACGCTGACTTCGAATTCTGTGCCGCTGATTCAGGAACCTCGTTCACATCTTCACCGCTACATTGGCCCGATCGCCTGCATCCATCACGAAAAGCTTCTCCGGCACAAAACCAAACGCTCCAGCTATCAGGTTATTGGGGAATTCGGCGATCCTTGTATTGAACTGCCTGACCGTCTCGTTGTAATGCTGGCGGGCAAATGCGATGCGGTTCTCCGTGGATGTGATCTGTTCCTGCAGAAGAATAAAGTTCTGTGAGGCTTTCAATTCAGGGTAGTTTTCCGATTTCGCAAACAGATTTCCGACGGCATTTCCCAAAGCCATCTCCGCCACTCCGCGCGTGACAATGTCTCCGCCGCTCTGCATTGCGGCAGAACGGGCCGCGGTAACGGCCTCCAGAGTCTGCCGCTCATGCGCCATGTAACCCTTCACTGACTCCACCAGATTCGGGACCAGATCATGGCGGCGAGTCAGCTGAACATCAATATCTGACCAGGCATTATGCAGGTTGTTGCGCATAGAAATGAGCCCGTTGTAGGTCTTCCAAAGGAAAACCAGCAACAGCACGATGACGGCTATCAGAAGATAAAGAAACAACCTGTCTCCTAAAATACTTGTCGCTTCGCTCCAACCCGCCGTAGCTGCAATTTTTCCGGCTGCATCATCAGGCTCCTGCCGCATCGGGCTCGACGCGCGTGGGCGGCGCGAGCCCTCTTCGCAAACATTTATCCTATGCGCTCCGACTACATTCGAGATGAAAAGTGGTGAATATCCATAACCACCAGGCGCTTCAATATGGTCACATACTCTCTGCAGATTGAAACACTGTTTTCAGCATGAGTGAAATTTCTGTATCGCATGCCCTCTCATCGCCTGTGCTGGGCGGAACTGACAGCTTTCTCTATTTCATCCACAAATCTCATAAAGCCGTGATAATTGCTCACCCAGTCCTGCCCGAATGCCCAGTGGATTACCGTGAGCCACAGTCCCAGGAACATCAGGTTCAGCATGATCATCAGCGCAACTGCTCCCAGCGTAACTACACCAACAGCCGTGAACAAAGGAACAATGATCAGGTACAGCACGAACATGAATATCTTCAAGCCAAAGCCGTACTGCTTCTCCGGCGCAACCAGGCGCGATCCCATCTTCTGCAATCGTTTGGCCCGCTTGCCCAGCGGCGGATGGAATGAAAGAAAACTTTCAGACTGTAGCCCGCTCTGGCTGCGGACGCTTCCAGTTCCCTCGGCCTGAGTTCGCGCGTCTTTTATTCGCCCTTCTTGCAAATGACGCAGGCGCTCAATGGCAGCAGCATCACCTGTCCTGGCAGCTTCAAGATCTTTTTGCAGACGATCGGCATCAGGAATGTCGTGAAAGCCGAACTCCGGAGTGCTGCCCATGAGTTTGGCGAAAGCCGCCATGCGGGTTGCCGCCAAAGCGTTACCGCTAACCGCGGCTTTGGCTGTGTCCATCATTTCCAGGCGTCCGCGGCTCCATTCCGTGCTGTCAGCGTCGGGAGTGCGGGCGGCCGGTATGTAGCCGGTACTTGCAGTTGAGCGCCATGCCTCCAGCATCTTCTCCTGTTTGGCTGGAGCGGGCGCAACGCCGCGCAGGCTGATGTCGCCTTTCGGATTCACCACAAAAAGGTGCGAAGCCCATCCGGCGCCGGCAATACCATTATTGTCTTCGCTGAGCTGTTGCAGAGCCGTGGCCAGGGCTTCCGGATTGCGGGTGAACTCCACTGCGCTCGCGTCTGCGAGATAACGTCGAGTCCGCCACAACAATGCCATGCACGGTCCCAGAAGTATCTGAAAAAATACCCACAGCGTCAGCTTGATCGCGATATTGGTAAACAGAAATGGGAACAGAAGCACGCGGAAGAATTTACGTATGAGCCCCGCATTCCGGCTGTTAAAAAACTGGTCGACGTCAGAAGTGTCAGTGTTCAGCGTATCTGCCAACAGATCGCCCACTTCTCCGGCATCCACCATCTGGGAGTCAGTGCCGCCGCGACGAAATGCGTATCGCAATAATCGCCACAGAGTTTTACGCGACTGCTTTCCGAACGGAGCATTGATCATCGCAACCATCAGCCCACTGGCTTCGAAAACGCTGGTTACGGTAAAGGCAATACGCAAATCGCCATTGCTGATGGACCCGAGCATGTGCGCCATGAGCGCCTGCAGCTGGTCGCGATCAAGATCGTCGATCAGCCGTCTTGAAATGACGATGCGTGCATCCGCTGCTGACGTGCCAATCGCAGCCGCATTCGCGCCTGCTGAATCCAGCAGCATCAGTCGCGGCGGCGGCAAGCCGGCGGCAATCGCCATTTCCTGGACCACGTCCGCGAGCTGCAATTCTTTCAGGTCCGCCGGATTGGGTTGGCGCGCACTCAGACTTGCCAGCGTGCCGCCCACTCCTCCGTGGCGGAAGAGCATACGCATGCCCATCCACAACACAAACGCCAGCACTATTCCTGGCGCCAGCATCAGCACGGCAGCCAGCACGAGTTCATTCACGTCCATGGAGCCGCGCTGGTTAATCAGGTAGTCGGCTGTGCGGTACGCGATGCTGGAAAGATCGTTGACATTGCTCCAGAACTCCGCGGGCAGCGGCGAGAAGTAATTGACGATGTCTGCCGTAATCAGCGTGAGCGCATAGAGCAACGGAGTGAGCACCAGCGTGAGCGGAATACCCATGATCAGCGCTGCGAAGACACACAGAGCGCTCATGCGCCATGTAGCGCGACGGTTACGTGCCTGCGCCTTGAAAAATGTTTCAGGGTCGGGAAGAACGTACTTGCCGCCGGCCCTCGCTGGATCTGGAGTGCTCATTGGGCAAGAAGGTTAGCATCAGGCCAGAGCAGGAACAAGGACGCAATTGTATATTCGCTCCCAACCCGGCTCAACCGACCCGTTGCGGCCACCAGACTAAGACTTCCAGCAGCCTGGAAAAATGCAGCAGAGGTTTTTCATCGGGCAATTCCAGCCCCGCGGCACGTGCCACGGTATTTATCTGAAATTCAGCTTCTGCGTCCTGCAATGGCCACGGCAGATGGTGTATGTACGCGCGAAATACCTTCGCTCTGTCCACAGTGTAGAGACAGTATCGATCGGTGAGAAAAGACTCCAGCGATTCCAGTTCGCGTACGTGTGGCTCGGTCACCGGCCAATAGATCGCGCGCAACTCGGCTGGACGAGGATGATCGATTCTGGAACTTGCATACTCGAAACGCTCAGTCTTATTTTGCACAGAGCTGTTTTGCACAGACATGCGGGAGAAAAAATAGGGCAGCCCATAGAACCGGCGCGCGCCCTCCACCGCGATGCGGCTGGCGGCGTCCAGGCTGAAGAAGTAGACGCCCGGAATTCCCTGGTAGGTCACATACGTTCTTACGTTGAGTTCGGGAAAGGTGTGCACACCGGGAAGTAGCGGCAGCCCGCGTGCGCGAATGCCGGTCATCCAGAAGGGCGCCACGGCAACGTAAGCCTTGCCGTCGCGCAGATCAAGCTCCAGCTCACGCGGGACCAGCGATCGCAGCTTCTCCACCGGGACCGTCCAGTGTGCAAACAACAGATCATGCCATTTCTGCACCATGATCCACGGCGCTTTTGGCATAGGCGCTGTCCGATGAGCGGTTTGCTGGAGCAGGGATTTTATTTCCATCTAGTTCACGGATGACCGGAATGATAACGCTCTTTCTCTCCCTCATCTTCGTTCACAACGTTCATGTTTCGTAGCGTTCATGTTTTGACCGCTCTCACCCTTCCTTCTGGGACTCGTCTAAGCCTGAAGCGCGGTAGAATGGGTGGCCTTAATCATTATGAACAGTCTTCTTCGGGATTTTCGTTACGCACTCCGCCGCCTTCGCCTTACTCCCGGGTTCACGTCCATCGCCATTATCACGCTGGCACTCGGCATTGGGGCCAATTCCGCCATCTTCACCGTCATCAATGCCGTCTTGCTGCGGGCGCTTCCCTTTCGCGATCCGGGAAAGCTGGTATTGCTTTCTGAGAGCATTCCCCAGTTCCCGATCCTCTCCGTCTCCTATCTGAATTACGTTGACTGGCGCAGCCAGAGCCACTCCTTCACAGAAGTGAGCGCGGTCCGCAATTTCAGCATGACGATGACCGGGACCGGCGATCCGGAGCGCCTGCCCGCGCAGATGGCGAACGCCAATCTGTTTCATCTTCTTGGAGTGGACCCATTGCGCGGCAGAACGTTCTCCGCCGATGAAGACAAATTTGGCGCTGCAGGCGTGGCGCTGATCAGCAATGGACTATGGCAGCGCCGTTTTGGCGGAGATGAAAAGGTACTGGGCCAGCCGCTCACCCTGGACAACAAGCCTTTTACCATCATCGGAGTGCTGCCGGCAGGTTTCCAGCTTCTGCAACAGTCGCCCGACGTGATGCTTGCCCTGGAACCCTGGGCTAAGACTTTGCCGGACGATCGTTCCTGGCACCCCGGAATTCAACCTATCGCGCGACTGAAGCCAGGTGTGGCCTTGGAGCAGGCCCGCGCCGAGATGGCCACGATCGGCAAACGACTGGAACAACAGTATCCCGAGTTTGATACCAACGTTCTTACCCTGGTGAATCCGATGCAGGCGCAGCTGGTCCAGAATATCCGGCCGGCGTTGCTGATGATTCTGGGCGCTGTTGGATTTGTTCTGCTGATCGCGTGCACCAATGTGGCGAATCTTCTGCTGGCCCGGGCCACCGCAAGGCAACGGGAAATTGCCGTACGTGCGGCGCTGGGAGCGAGCCGCTGGCGCGTGATTCGTCTTGTGCTCACTGAAAGTCTGGTGCTCTCTGTGGTTGGCGCAGGACTTGGGCTCCTTCTGGCGAACCTTGCTGTGCCGTCATTGATGCGGCTGGGAAAAAGCAGCCTTCCGCCGGTTGGTAACGTTCATGTCGACGCAACTGTTCTGGCATTCACCACTGTGCTGGCTGTGCTCGCAGGATTTCTCTTCGGCCTGGCTCCGGCCCTGCACATGGCAGGTCTGGACCTGCGTTCGGCCCTGAATCAGTCAGATCGCGGACAGGCGGGTGCCGGCATTCAAAGGCTGCGCGGCGCGCTGGTGGTCAGTGAAGTTGCTCTTGCAATGTTTCTGCTGGTCGGCGCAGGAACACTCATTCGCACGTTTGACCGTCTTTCGCGCACTACCCCCGGCTTCAACGTCGATCACATACTCATTGCGGACCTGCCGGTATCGCCCACGGCCCACGCTGCGGCTCCCGAGCGCATGGCATTTTTTGACCGGCTCATTGAGAGGGCCGCCAGTCTTCCCGGCGTACGTTCGGCGGGAGCTGCAAGTTTTCTTCCCGTCAGCGGCTCTGGAGCAGTCATTCACTTCAACATCGAAGGTCGACCTCCTAAAAGTGCGCACGAATACACCATGACGAACTACCGCACCGTCACGCCCGGATACCGGGAGACGATCGGCATCCCGCTGCTGAGCGGGCGATGGATTACCAGCGCAGATGTCGAGAGCACGCCGTTTGTGGTGGTGATCAATCAGACCATGGCGAAGACGTACTTTCCCAATGAGTCGCCCATGGGTAAACATCTTCAACTCGGCGCCACTCCGGATAAAGACACTCCCTGGATGGAAGTAGTAGGCGTGGTGGGTGACATAAAACAGAACCTGGCCACGGAGGCGCCTACTGAAATGTACGTTCCCGTGGTACAGGGAAACAAAATTCTTCCCGTGTTTGGAATGTCGATGGTGCTGAGGACCAGTAACGAACCGCGCAGCCAGATCAGTTCCTTAAATGCGGCCGTGCATGCGATTGATCCGAACCAGCCAGTGATCAACATTCGCACCATGGAAGAAAATGTTGCCACTTCGGTTTCTCAGCCACGTTTCCGCACACTTTTGCTGGCCATCCTTGCCGGACTGGCATTGTTGATTGCCGCGGTAGGAATTTACGGCGTGATGTCCTTTGCCGTCGCGCAACGTACACGTGAAATTGGCACTCGCATGGCATTGGGCTCCACTCCCGGCGAGGTCTTTCGCCTGGTCATTGGAAACGGTCTAAAACTCACGCTGATGGGAATGATTGTGGGGCTGATCGCGGGGGCACTGGTGTCTCATTATCTTTCCAGCGTGTTGTTCAAGATGGGATCGGTGGATCCTCTATCGATGGCAGCTGTGACGGCTCTGTTAGTCGTCGTGGCGCTGATCGCGTGCTATATTCCCGCGCGTCGCGCAACCAGGGTTAATCCGCTGGTGGCTTTGCGATATGAATAAAACTAGTTGGCGTGTTTTTTCCTGATTCCGAGATACGCCAGCAGCGCCGCCATCACCAGGAAAAAAGACGATATCGCCGCGGACGTGTGCAGGCCCGAAATCATCTCCGCCGTCGATCCACCGGCTGTCGAGCTGCCCACCATGGCACCAAAGGCAGCGACGCCGATGGCCGCACCCGCCTGACGAGCGGTATTCAAAACAGCGGAAGCAGTGCCCGCCCAGTTGCGTTCCACGCTGGATAGAATCGTTGTGGTCATGGCCGGAACTCCCAGCCCCATGCCGCCGGGAATGAGCATAAAGGCCGGCATCATGATGAAGTAAGGCGTGTGTGGTCCCAGCATTAAAAGCAGAATATAGCCAGTGGCTGCAATGAGCGCGCCCAGCGTCATTGGCAATCGCGATCCGGCGCGGCCAATCAGCCATCCGCTGATCACGTTGGAGATGATGAAGGTTCCGGTCAGCGGCAGATAGGCGAGTCCGGCCTGTAAAGCGGAGTATCCGCGGGCCTGCTGCAGGTACAAGCTGAGGACGAAGATCACTCCGTAATAAGTAAGGTTGACGATGATGCCAAAACCAATCGCCGGGCTGAAATTCGGCAAGGTAAAAAATCGCAACGGCAACATAGGCGCAGCGCTTCGTCCTTCCACAAACACAAATGCCGCGCCGCACAGGATGGCTACGGCAAAGCCACCAATGACGAGTGGGTGGTTCCCGCCCAGTGGACGCGCTTCAATCACAGCCCCGGTAAGGCCGCTGAGCGTCAGCATGGCTAGAAGCTGGCCGGGAATATCCAGAGAACGTCCGCTACTCGGATTGTTTATCGCGGGGAACATAGCGGAAGTGTGAGGTACGCGCCTAAGACTCCGACGGGCAGATTCACCAGGAAAATGCTGCGCCATCCGAATGGGCCCAGAAGCAGGCCGCCGACAATTGGCCCCGCGGCAATCGAGATGCCACCGGCAGCCGTCCATAGGCCGACCATGCGCGCGCGCAATTTAGGATCGCCATTCGCGCAGTGATTCAACAACGCCAGCGAACTTGGCACGAGCAACGCCGCGCCCATGCCCTGGACCGCGCGCGCGATAATCAGCACCAGAATGTTACTTGCCAGGCCGCAGACAAGTGACGCCGCCGTGAAAACAAAGAATCCCGCAAGATACGCGCGCCGGGAGCCGAAGCGATCACCCAGGACTCCGGCAGCAATCAGCAAAACAGCAAAGCTGAGCGTGTATGCGTCCACCACCCATTGCAGTCCGGTTACGCCGCTGCGCAGGCTTGCACCAATTTGCGGCAACGCCACGTTGACGATGGTGACATCAAGCTGCACCACCACAAAGGCAAAGCTGGTGGCGATGAGCGTCCATAGAAGTGCGCCGCGCAGGGGAGTGGCGCGCTGCGCTGGCGCTTCTGTCTGAATACTGACTTTCTGGTTGCTTCCTGCTAGTTCTCTGCTTTCTGTCAACTGGGTCACCATTTGCGCCTCGAATAGTTTAGATGAGCGTCCATCCGCAATTTGATCGTATTTGTTTTCAGTGCAACCACGTTTCATCGCAGGATGAAACATGCAAAGCCATGTTTCGCTAACATGGCAGGTGCGATCGTACCGCCTATCGCGAAAGGAGACCTGATGCTGAACCGAAAACACGCCATCGCAACACTGGGATCATTGCTGGCCGATCCGGGAAGATCAGCCATGTTGATGTCGCTCCTCGATGACCGGTCACTTTCGGCCGGCGAACTTGCGCGGGCAGCGGGAGTTTCTCCGCAGAGTGCCAGCGCGCACCTGGCTAAGCTGGCTTCCGGCGGGCTCATCACCGTTCGCGACGAGGGTCGTTGCCGCTACTACAAGTTGAGCAACTCCAAAGTAGCGTATGCGCTGGAAGCACTGGGCGCGATTTCAACCATTTCGGCGCCTGCAAAGTCTATGCGCCCGAAAGTGGATGAACAGATGATGCTGGCCAGGAGTTGTTATGACCACATGGCTGGGCGCATCGCCGTCTTGCTGGCTGAGCGCCTGGAAGAAAAGCGAATGCTGGCGACTGCCGGTCGAGGCGACTACAAGGTGACCACGCGTGGACGGGAATGGTTTGCCGATCTTGGCATCGATGTAAAGCAGTTACGTACAAACCGGCGGGCCTTCGCGCGCCGCTGCCTGGACTGGACGGAGCGACGCCCTCATCTGGCCGGCGCCGTGGGGTCGGCGCTGCTGGGTCATTTCTTGCAAGAGGGATGGGTCGCCCGGGTTGGCGAGAGTCGCGTCTTGCGTGTGACCCACAAGGGCGTGGAGAGTTTTGCGGCACTGGGATTGAAGGAACGCGAGTTGCGGGTGGCGTGAGCGAGACATTTCTGGCCACTAATCGACGATATT
>CAVWJV010000021.1:0-133395 GCA_963755365.1 Terriglobia bacterium
GGAGCCATGTAGGGCTTGCGTCGTCCACGAAAATATTCGGCAGTGAGTTGTCCTGGTTTGGTAATCAGCGTCCTCAGGCTCAAGAAGATTTTTGAGTCGAGATGAAAGAAGGCCTCCAGCGTGTCAGACAGCATGTGTCTGAGCGAACTGTGCTGGCCATCATGCCGCTTCTCGCCGCAATGCGAACAGAAGCCATCAGTGCTCGCGTGACCGCAGGTGACGCAGATCCACACCAGTTCGTGATCGGTCGGTGGCATTTGTTGGTTATGGTAGCAGGCGGACTGTCATTTCACGCCTTGATGGCATCCGTGTAGATGGCCATGCCGACCACGGCATCCACGTTCATCGCCTCGAGCTGGGTGACTTCGTCCATGGAGCGGATTCCGCCGGCAACAATCATCTGTCGTGCGGTTGCTTTTCGCAGTCGTTCAGCCACTTCCATGGGAAAGCCGCTCATGGTTCCTTCCGTATCAATGTGCGTATAAAGGAAAGCGCGGCAAAATGGATCCAGCAGGCGTACCATCGCCAGCGGATCAATGCTGGTCTCTTCCTTCCATCCTTTGATGGAAACCTTGCCGCCTCGCGAGTCGATAGCGAACGTAAGTCGTTCGGCTCCAATGGAAACCGCGCATTGTTCGGCGAACTCCGTATCAATCGCGCCCCCTTTAATCAATGACGATCCCAGGATCACCCGGCGCGCACCCAGGTCGAGCAACTCCTGCGCTCTCGCTATAGTGCGAATGCCCCCACCGATCTGGCAGGGAAGCCGCCGGCAGATCATTGCCATTACGTTAGCGTTGTCACCCTTGCCCATGGCGGCATCCAGGTCAATGAGCTGCACCAGCGGATACTGAGCAAAGCGTTTGATCCAGTAATCAAAATCGTCTGACTCCAGCGCCTTACGCTCGCCCTGCACCAGTTGAACAATCTTGCCGCCCATCACGTCAATGGAAGGAATCAGCATGGCCACCTCATGGGAATGCCTGCGAGGAGCAGACTCTGCTTCAGTTCCGCTACAGCATGGGTACCGAAGTGAAAGATGGAAGCTGCCAGCGCCGCGTCCGCCTTGCCTGCGCAGAACACTTCCTGAAAGTGTTGAACGTTGCCTGCACCGCCGGAGGCAATCACAGGTATGGAAACCGCGCTGGCTACGGCCGCGGTAAGTTCGCAATCAAAGCCGATTCCCGTTCCGTCCCGGTCCATGGATGTCAGTAATATTTCGCCTGCGCCGCGCTGCTCGGCTTCTTTGGCCCACTCAATCACTTTTCTTCCCGTGGCTTTCCGTCCACCCGTGACGTAAACTTCAGCCATCGCGGCCGGCTGCTGGCCACGTTTGCCATCAATAGCCACTACAACAGCCTGTGATCCAAACCGGTTGGCAATGTCGCTGATCAACTCAGGGCCGGCGATGGCCGCCGAGTTGATGCTTACTTTGTCAGCGCCTGCGTCAAACACTTTGGCTGCGTCTTGCAATGTTCGAATGCCTCCGCCGACAGTGAAAGGAATAAACAGTTGGCGCGCTGTGCGCTTGACGGTTTCTATCAACGTCTGGCGCTCGCCAGAGGTGGCCGTGATATCGAGCATGACGATTTCATCGGCGCCGGCAGCGGCATGTGTCCGCGCGAGCTCGGCAGGATCGCCGGCATCGCGCAGCTCCTGGAATTTCACCCCTTTTACCACGCGACCTTCGTCCACATCCAGGCAGGCGATGATCCGCTTGGTCAGCCGCTCAGAGTTCACAGAAATTCTCCAGTAGCTTAAGCCCGGTAGCGCTGGATTTTTCCGGATGAAATTGCACGCCAAAAACATTTCCGTGCTCCACGGCGGCGGAGAATGTTCCTCCGTAACCGGAGCTGGCAACGGTTTCCGCAACCATGGGCGCGCGATAGGAATGTGTGTAATAAACGAAGGCGCCGTTCTCAATTCCGCGCAGCAGACGCGAGCCTTCGCGCACATCAATCTGGTTCCAGCCCACGTGCGGTGATTTCACTTCCGCAGGGAAGCGCGAGCATTCGCCCGCGAACAGAGCGGCACCTGGAGTGCCGGGGGCCTCTGTGCTGCCGGCAAAGAGCCACTGCATGCCGACACAGATGCCGAGAAACGGCTTTCCCTGCTTCACCGCATCCAGCACCGGCATTCGCAGTTGCTGGTTCAGAAATTCGCAACGATTGAAATGCCCCACTCCCGGGACCACAAGTTTTTCGGCAGCCGCAATCACCGCAGAATCGGCCGTGACCTGAACGCCGGCTCCCAGATGCTCAAAGGCTTTTTTTACGGAGCTGATGTTGCCCGCGCCGTAGTCGACAATCGCAATCATAAAAGGCCCTTGGTGCTGGGCAGCATTTTGGCGAGCTGTTTGTCACGGGAACAGGCCACCCGGACGGCGCGTGCAAACGCCTTGAACAGGGCTTCAATCTTGTGATGATTTGACCGGCCGTAAAGCACTTTCAAGTGCACGTTCGCGCCGGCGCCACGGGCAAAACCCTCAAAGAAGTCGAACACCAGCTCAGATTGCAGGTCGCCTACCAGACGGGTTTTCACCTGCGTGTTGATCACGGCGGCCGCGCGTCCGCTGAAGTCTACCGCCGCAACACCAAGCGTCTCATCCATCGGCATCAGAAAGTATCCGGCCCGCATGATGCCCTTTTTGTCGCCCAGCGCCGTCTTGAACGCTTCTCCCAGTGCGATGCCAACATCTTCCACCGTGTGATGCTGGTCCACGTCCAGGTCACCTTTGACTTTCAATTTAAGATCGAACGCACCATGGCGAGTGAAAAGCTCCAGCATGTGGTCGAAGAAGCGTATGCCCGTGGAGACCTCATAACGACCCTGGCCTTCCACTTTCAACGAAAGCTGTATGTCCGTCTCAGTGGTGGAGCGCAGCAGTTTAGTGGAGCGGCGCAGTCTGGCTGACCTCATGGCGCCGGTTGCTCCTGGTCCGGCTCTGGCTCAGGTTCCGGCTTGGCCGCCAGCTTTCCCATGATTTGCTTCAGCCCCATCACTACCACTTCCATCTCTTTTTGCCGGCCAATGGTAATGCGGACACATCCCTGGCAGTCAGGACGATCGCGCAGAGCGATGCCCCACTCCGTCATCTGTTCCATTACCTTTGTCTTATGCTCACCAAAATCAACCAGTACAAAATTGGCGGAGCTTGGCCAGGTTTTGAAGCCCAGCTCTTCTATCTGCTTGCTGAACCATTCCCGAGTTTCTCGTACCTGGGCCACGTAGTCGCTCACAAACTTGCGATCTGACAAAGCGGTTTGCAGGCACTCCAGCGCAAACGTATTCACATTGAATGGCGAAGGCATGCGCCGCAAGCACCGCCATATGATTGGCCTGGCCGGCCAGAACGCCAATCCGGACTCCAGCCAGACCGTACGCCTTGGAAAATGTTCTCAGAACGAACAGGTTAGGAAGCTTCCCTACAGTGTCCATCATGGTCTGTCCGTAGAAGTCGTAGTACGCCTCATCCACCAGCACAGCAGCATCGGTTGCGGCGTTGAGCACTTTCATGATGTTCGCGGCGAGAGTGGTTGTACCGCTGGGATTATGAGGATTAGTAATGAAGATGGCTCGTGTGGCCGGCGTTACGGCGGCGATCACTTCATCAACGGGAAACGTGTAGTCGGGACCCATGGGAACTGTAACTATTTTCGCGCCCGTGGCCTGTGCAAAAATCTCATACATCGAAAAAGCCGGAGTTACGATGATGGCCTCCGTATCTGGTTCCAGATAGCCGCGGCAGAAAATATCAATGGCTTCATCACCGCCATTGGTCAGCAAAAGCTGCGCGGGTGGACGGCCCAGGATGGCGCTTACGATCTGCTCCCCCGCGTCGCGCGGCGCATACAGCGCGAGCTTCTGCGCGTCCATGTTTTTGATCTTCTCCAGAACGCGTGGCGAGCATCCGGTGGTGCTTTCATTCAGATCAAGCCGCAGTTCCAACGGCATATCGCTGACCGGCGTACGGTACTCGGGCAATGAAATCAGACATTTTCGGGGTTTAAGCATGTGAGTTCCTTACGCGAATCGATTCTGCATGGGCCACCAATCCTTCGGCTTCGGCCAGCATGATGACTGACGGTGCTATCTGGTTGAGTCCGCTCTGCGATAAATGTTGCACTGAGATGATCTTCACAAAATCCTGCACGCTCAGTCCGCCGCGGAAACGCGCCGCCCCCCCGGTAGGTAGAACGTGGTTTGGGCCGGAAGCGTAATCGCCCGCCGCCTGCGGAGAATAGTCGCCGACAAAAATGGATCCTGCGCATTCGATTTTCGCGACATCATCCTGACTTACCGTGACATGTTCCGCGGCAATCCGGTTAGCGAAGTCGATGGCTTGTTCGTGCGAGCCTGCCAGAAGAATGGCTCCATTATTCTTCAGGGATGTAATGGCGATCTTATTATTCGCGGCAGCTTTCTTTGTCTCGCGCTGAACGTCTTCCGCCAGTTGCTTGTTTGAGGTGATGAAAACCGCCAGCGCATCGGGATCGTGTTCAGACTGGGCTACCAGGTCCGCGGCAATAAATCTGGGATCGCCGTGTTTGCTTACGATGGCTACTTCTGTGGGGCCGGCCAGAAAATCGATTCCGCAGTCAAACGCCACCATCTTCTTCGCCCCCGTAACAAAGAGATTTCCCGGGCCAACGATCTTGTCCACCCTGGGAATTGCCTTGGTGCCATACGCGAGCGCAGCCACTGCCTGTGCTCCTCCAACCCGGTAAAATTCAGTCACGCCAAGAAAGCGTGCCGTGGCCATGGTTTCCACCGCCGGTCGAGGAGATACCACGCGGATATGTGTAACTCCGGCAACCTGAGCTGGAATAACGGTCATTAGCATGGTGGAGGGCAGTGGATAACGTCCGCCAGGAACGTAGCATCCTGCTGAGCGCAATGGCCGCACTACCTGACCCACCTCGATGCCGTGGCTGCTTGTTTTAGTCCATGACTGTGGCGCCTGCCATTCGCAATAACGCCGAATGTTGGTGGCAGCCACATCCAGAGCGCGTTTGAAGTCCTCCGGTACCGAATGCCATGCCTGGTCCAATTCTCCCGCGGAAATTCGGACCGGTTGGTTGCGTTTCAGACCATCCCATTTCTCTGCATGCTTGCGCAATGCCTTGTCGCCCTTTTTTCTCACGTCATTCACTATGCGGGCGACCTGCTTTTCCACGCGTCTCAGAGTCGGTGGCGCCACGCTGTTCCAGCTTGCGGACACGCTCCTCCGCCGCTCTTCCGGCCAGTATCCGCACTAGAGCACCACCTTATTTAAAGGATATTCCACAATGCCTTCCGCCCTGGCCGCCTTCAGTTGCGGCATGATCCGCCACGCCGTTGTCTCTTCAATGATTGTATTCACTGCCACCCATCCATCGTCACTCAATTGCGAGATGGTTGGTTTTTGTAACGCAGGCAGCACAGAAAGAACATTGGGAAGATCACCCTTGCGTACGTTCAGCATCAAGCCTACGCGGCCCTGGGCGTAAATGGCGCCACACAGCATGAGTCCAAGGTTTTCGACCTTGCGCTTCTTTTCTTCGTCCGCCCACGCTTTCTTGTTGGCGATGAGCTGCGTACTCGATTCCATGAGTGTATCGATAATCCGCAGGCGGTTGGCGCGTAGTGAACTGCCGGTCTCCGTGATTTCCACAATGGCATCGGCCAGCATTGGCGGTTTCACTTCGGTGGCGCCCCAGGAGAATTCCACTTTTACCGGGACATTGCGCTCAGCAAAATAACTGCGTGTGGCGTTCACCAGTTCGGTGGCGATGATCTTGCCGGCCAGGTCTTCCGCTTTCTGAAACGGAGAATCCTCCGGCACAGCCAGCACCCATCGCACTTTTCCCAGGCTCTGCTTGGCATAAACAAGCTCTGCCGCGGTGACGACTTCCAGTCCGCTCTCCACCACCCAGTCTTTGCCGGTGAGTCCGCAATCGAGCACGCCATGTTCAACATAGCGAGCCATCTCCTGCGCGCGGATCAACATGCACTCAATCTCAGGATCGTCGGTGGCGGCAAAGTATGACCGGCTACTGGTGTAAACATTGAGTCCAGCGCGTTTGAATAATGCCAGGGTTGAATCCTGCAGACTGCCTTTGGGAATGCCGACACGCAGCTTCATTGCCCCACCTCCACTTTCGTGATCTCCACGGGCTCAGTGAAACATGACTTTGTGCCGGTGTGGCAGACCAGGCCATCGCCTTCCACCACAACGCGAAAGAGAAGCGTGTCACGATCGCAATCAGTCAGGGCAGAAATGACGCGGAGCCGGTTGCCTGACGTTTCTCCTTTCATCCACAAGGTTTGTCGCGTGCGCGAATAAAATGTGACATAGCCGGTTTGAGCGGTTCTTGTGTAGGCTTCGGCGTTCATAAAGCCAACCATCAGCACTTCGCCGGTCGCGTCTTCCTGCACAATCGCCGGCGCCAGGCCGTCCATCTTTTCAAAATCGATCTTCATAGCTTTCCTCATAGCTGCAGCGCATAAAAACACAAAAGCCCGCCGAGATGTTGTGTCGGCGGGCTTCAATCGTATGATTGCGCTTGATTTAGCTGTTGCTGGCCGCTGCCGACACGTTCGCCTTATGGTGATGATGATGATGGCGATGGGTCAGCTGGGCCATGACGAGAATAATTTAGCCTGACTTCCGCGGCGCTGTCAAAACAAAATTGTGCGCGGCACCGCGTTTTATTAAGACGATTTTCTTGCTCTCCCGGCCGCAAGCCTGTGTCATTTGATTGTGGTTAAATCAAAGACATGCTTCAGCTTCGAGAGATGCGCCAGGAGTTACGGCCGATGCTGCATCTGGCAGCGCCTCTGGTGCTCACGGAGTTGGGCTGGCTTTGCATGTCGTTCGTCGACACAGTCATGGTTGGTCGGCTGCCCCAAAGCGCCACCTCTATCGGAGCGGTGAGTCTCGGCAGCACACTTTTCTATACGATTGGCATATTCGGCAGCGGCGTTTTTCTTGGCATGGATACGCTGGTTGCCCAGGCCTATGGCGCCAGAAGACTGGATGAGTGTCATCGCATTCTGTGGAATGCGCTCTACCTTGCATTGTTCCTGACGCCCATCCTGATGCTCTTTGTGATGGCGTTTGTTCCGTTATTTCCTCGATTCGGCCTCGCGCCTGAATTGGTGGCCCAGACCGTCCCGTTTCTGGAGGCGCTGGTGTGGAGCACCTTGCCACTGGCGATTTATTTTGTGCTGCGCCGCTACCTGCAGGCGATGGGAATTGTCAGACCCGTCGTGTTCGCTCTAGTCTCCGCCAATCTGGTGAACCTGGCAGGGAACTGGACATTCGTTTACGGACATCTTGGCTTTCGCAGTTTTGGCGTCGCCGGCAGCGGTTGGTCCACCTGTGTTTCCCGGGCTTACATGGCGGTGGTGCTTGCCATTGCCGTGGTTTACTACGATCGCAAACGCAATAGCGGATTCTGGCTGGCGCAGAGAAGAATAGAGCTCAGCCGAATCGTGCGCTTGCTGCGGCTGGGGCTGCCTGCTGCGTCGCAACAGCTATTTGAAATTGGCGGCTTCGCGCTGGCTACCTTTCTTATCGGCGAGCTCGGCCCGGTGCAGCTTGCAGGACACCAGATCGCGCTCAACGTCGCCAGCTTTACCTTCATGGTTCCGCTTGGCATTGGCTCTGCCGCAGCAATCCGTGTAGGACAGGCGATTGGCGCTCGCGATATCCGAGGCGCTTCTCACGCAGGCTGGATCGCCATCCTCTATGGCGAAGTCTTTATGTTCTGTTCAGGATGCTGTTTGTTTCTGTTCCGGCATGGCATTGCGCGCATGTACACGCCCGAAGCCGACGTCATCAGCGCCGGCGCCGCGCTGCTGATGGTTGCAGCCGTGTTTCAGCTCTTTGACGGTATGCAGGTAGTCGCCACGGGCGCTCTGCGCGGCACTGGAAATACTCGTACCGCGATGTTGGCTAATCTGATCGCCTATTGGGTCATAGGTCTACCGCTTGGCGCGTGGTTGTGCTTCAGGTTGAAACTGGGAGCAGTGGGAATGTGGATGGGACTCTGCCTGTCTTTGATGATCATCGGCGTGGCCCTCGCGGTGGTGTGGAGTAAGACGATCCGCGGCATGATGGCATTAAGCAATCGGAATACGATCCTCAAGCAGTCGCACGGAACCGCTCAGCCGGATAATCGCTGAATGGAAAAGAACTTCTGCAAAAGAAAAGGCGATGTTCGGGTACGAACATCGCCTTTTCGCTCTGTATGAGGTCTTTACTGAGGTGTGAAATCCTGGTGGTAGCCAAGGTTATCAATATCCTGAAAGCGTGGGGTTCCAGGAGGCAGCTTCGAAGGGTCAGTGAAGTTGGTGTCAAACGCGTATTTTCTTTGCGGAGCGCTGTAAACCACGGTGCAGCACTTAAAAACTCCAACCGCCTGGCGGGAATAATAGAAACTCACCAGAGATCCCTCATAGTTGGATGTTGCTCCGCTCCAGTTCTCCACATAGCGGAGGAAGTTATGCACGCCACCGTCAGTACCGAAATCGTCGGAGCTGGTCCATGGCGCTCCAATGACTTGCGGCGCCTTAAAGTTGATGTTCTTTCCTCCTGCGATGGCCACACGATACCAGCTTGTGCTGCCGGGTCGATTGCCTAAGTTGGTAGGATTCTGCAGTGAGCGCAAGTCATTGTAGGTTACTGACAGGAGGGTAACGGCGTCAGCAATAACGGCTGCTGCCGCTTCGTTGACTCCGCCGGATGAATTTCCGAAGCCGGCGTTGTTGGCATTGTAGTTGCCCTGAACATAGACCGGATTTTCGCTGGCTATCGTTGTGCCGCCGGTTCCATCCGGCTTTAAAGGCAGATGCCCGAGACTGCCATTCACTGCTCTGACGGCGTGCCGTGGACCTGTCACCCGGTTAGAGCGGCCTGTGGTGGCGCAGTTGGCGATGCGGCCGTTGCCAGTGTATGGGTTGGTATTCGCCGCAGGAAGACCGAAACCATTACCCATGGTAGCCACACCATACGTGTCTACAACACCATTGCCATTCACATCTTCGCCGGCGTCCAAATTACCATTGGGAACTCCCGCCTGATCCTGGATGTTGATGACATCCTCAAATCCGTATTCGCCGTTCAACTCCGTGGCAGGTGGATTGGGAGCCACTCCTGGATCTAGCTGCATGCCGCGCCGGTCTGAATAGTAAACGATGTATCCGTTCTGGGATGAGCTTTCCACGCTCGTGCCGCTGCCGGGAATCGAACCGGCCAGCCATTTGCGCAGGTTGTCCATATCCAGCTCAGCGATATTCATTACGCCGGCAACTGCGCATCCCGCGGTTGCAGTGTCGCGTACCTCGCCTTCGCGCGGATCGTACAGATTAATCGGATACCAGCCGTATTGCGGTGCCGTCACACTAAAAATGCCCGCTGGAATTGGATATTGAAGCAGCATAATCGCATTGGGATGGATCTTGTTAGCCACACCCAGCTCCGCATTAGGAACGGCCAAAGGATTCGCCGCGAATATTCCTGCCGGTGGTGCTTGCGTAACTGATTCTTGTGACTGACGGGCGAAGCCCAGGCTGAGCCATTCCTGGGTTACATCATTGTAGGCTCCGGTTGTGTCGCGATACTCCACGCGCAGCCATCCAGTGATTAAGGGCCATGGCGTATTCAGTGTTCCAGGGCTGGGATTTACCCAGGATGGGTCCGATCGGACGATGGTGCAGTTGGGCTGTCCGTTTCCACCGCCGCACGGAATGGGGCCGTTTGGCAGCTGTATGCCCTGCGCCATGAACTGCGTGCCGATCACTCCTGTCACGGCGCCGCTGTAGTTAGCCAGATTCACGTCCGTTGGTTTCTGGCCCCCAGGAAGGTTGGCGGGATTGTCATCAATCAGGATTCGTATCTGTGCCTGATTAAAGAGCCGCGACGCCGACGTTACGCTGGTAGGAGGTTCAGCGGCTGGTGGTCTGCGAATAATTTCGAACGGGCTTACGCCGGGCCCCACAAAGGGAAGCGAGAGCTTGGTTACTCCAGTAGTTCCATTTTGCAGGTTACCCTTGTAAAAATTTGCGCCAGTCGAGATCGTGGTCCAGCTCGGCGGTCCTGTGTTGGGTATCTTCCGGGTAAAAAATTGCAGCATGCTCTCTTCGCTTACGGCCAGAGGACGACATTGGGCCGGGTTGTTTCCGCCGCCGAGAGGACACGTGCCTCCGGCAACCGCAATATTGACTGCTGCGGAACGCGCTGCCGCTCCGCCTGAACCCGGTTGTACCCCGTTGGCCAAATAATCACGTACAACTTCACCCACAGCTTGTACCTTGCTGCCAAAGGTCAAAGGACCGCTCTGAGCATTAAGGAACAAGTTTCCGTTGGTAAACACGCGTCCGTTGAAATCGAATTGAGGGCCAGGGAAGAAACTGAGATCGCTTTCGGAAAACACGCCGAATTGAAATACCGGTATCAGGGCGATTTCAATGTCCCTGGTCATTCTGACCTGCTCGCCCGGTGATCCCGCCATATTCCCGGCGGCTGCCTGCCCCGTTTGGGCCGTAGATTGCAAACGCATTTTTATGATCTGTGCGAGCAATCCAGCGTTCGATCCTGAACTGATCGTGGTATTGGTCGATGCGGGAACGTCCGATCCCGGAGCCTGGGGCGTCACCTGAATTGAGTACTCCTGAAACGTGGCGTTGGTGACGGCGGGATAATACTGGGGTGTGGTGATTCCGTTTATCTGTGCTATGCCAGGCGCCTTGTTAAACGTGTAGAGCGTACCCAGATCGGCGGTCATCTTTTCCATTCCGGCTTCAGCAGCATAGAACGCCGTATTTCTTTGCAAGTCAGTTCCAGCATTGCTCTGTTCCGAGACGGTGGAATACATAATGCCTGCTGCAACAGCACTTATGACCACAAGCAGGATAAGCACCGTCACCAAAGCGAAGCCCTTTTCTTTCGACCTAGAAACGCGAGTGCTGTTCATTTCTTTCTCCCGTTTCATTGATACCTGTTCGAGAAACTAAGATCGCGTGGAGCAACGGCGGTGGTCACCGTCAAAGTCGGAAACACTCCATTGGCGCGGCAAATTGCGAGCGCAACGCTCTCCAATTCCGTTAGCGGAAAGTAGAAACATACGTTACCTGGGTATATGTCCGGACCGTCCGTCCCATCTTGTATTGCACCCAGACTTGTACCTTGCGTTCATTCGGATCTGGACTTACACCGTCCTGCAGGAACACTGTGGTAATTGCTACTTGCCGCTGAAAATTGGAGAGCGGTTTCCCATTTGGGCCGAGTTCGAGCCCAGGTCCATCATCCGCTGTGTTCATGATTCCGTCGGGCCCTGCCAAAAATGCGGCCGTCAAGCCGTCCTTGAAAATACCGACTCCAGGTGCGGTACTTTGGTTCTGGATAGCCGCGAAGCTGATCGCGCCTGTGTTGCGGGCAGCGAATATTCCCTCAATCATTTGCTGCGCCTGATGCTGCGCGATCGAATCGGCTTGCGCCAACGAAATAATCTCCAAACTGCTTGAGAACACCGTAGCCACCGACATCAGTCCAATGCTAAGGACTATCATCGCTACAAGGGTTTCGATAAGGCTGAAACCGGCTTGCGATTGTTTGCGACTTGTTATTGCCATTTGACAATTGCTCCCTGTTGTCTCAAGTACCACGTCTTTAACCGCCCGGTAGCGCCGAACAAGGTAATAGCGCGAGATGTTGAAAGTTCACCGGGCTTGGCGATGTAGACCACTCCGTTGTTGGGATTGCCCGCCGCGTCAAGGGCGGTACCGTCAGGCTGGAAGTAGATGATGTTACTGCCCCCGCCCAGGGCTTGATCGAAGTCAATGGCCACGTTGCCTGCGCCAAAGCCGTCCGGTGTAAGAGGCGTTGTGGGAATGCCGGGCACAGCGATAAATTGAATCCCGTCGGGGAGGGGGACACTTCGCTCAGTTTGCAGTCCAATTCCTGCTTTGTTCCACTGAGTGAGAATCGTTCCTGGCTGCTGCAGTGTAACGACGTACTGCAAACGCTTGGCCAGTGCTTCTTCATGTGCCATTCGCAATTGGTTGATCGTCGTTTGGACGGCCGAATTCAGCTTGGCTGAATCCCTCATCGGTCCAAGTGCCACCACTGCCACCGCGGCAAGGATAAGAAAAATGGTGCAAACCACTAATCCTTCAATGACGGTGAAACCCCGCTCTGATGCGGACCTGCTGCCAGCAAAACCCTCATAGCCCAGTTGCGGACTTAGTGGTTCAGTCTCATTTGTCAATGCGGCGATTTGCTGCGTACGGGTTTGCCAAATCATGATTTAAAGTCCACCTTGAAGCATGGGGAGCACGGTGCCTGTTACACCTGACTTTCGCCACACTACTTACCAGCGCAATTGTCTTAGCCGATATATCCATGGCAAAGTTACGAAAGCCTTGAGGTGTAAATGGCGGACAATTACTAAAGTTGGATGACCATGGAGTTTTTTGACTTGAAATCTCTGAGATAACTCGTTTGCTGTCCATGGGGTACGGAGCTTTGCCGCACTTGTTACAATATGTCCTATGACTCTCGTTCAACGTGCACTGATGATTTTCCCGATTCTGCTACTGGCTGCAGCGGCGCAGCAGACAAAGGAGACGACGCCCGATTCCAAAGCCGTTCTAAATATGGTGATAGTTCGAGACTCCAACGGCAAGCCGGTAAAGAATGCCGAAGTTGTTGTCCATATTCTGGACAAAGAAGGCCGGGTCAAAGCGGAGGGCTTGGAGTTGAAGACGCACGATGACGGCAAGGCCGATGCGCCGGGCATCCCGTTTGGAAAAGTCAGGGTGCAGGTGATCGCGCATGGTTTCCGTACGTTTGGTGAAGACTTCGACGTAAACCGGCCGCAAATGGACATCACGATCAAATTGCAGAAGCCGCAGGACCAGTTTTCCATCTACAAATGAACAGAAAGTAAGGATCTAAAACGTCGGGATGTGCAGTTTTGGTTTGACAGAGGCTGCCAATCAGTGGCATCTCTTGTAGCTTCGCTTGGAACAATGTGGAAGAAGGGAAAGGGCTGATTGAGAGTCAGGGTTTTTTACCACGGAAAATGTTTTGATGGAACTGCATCCGCGGCGCTTTTCTCCCGCTTCTACAGTGAACGCGTTCGTAAAGATGTGATGTTTCAGTTCACCGGACTCGTGCACCGCGCCGGCGCGCTCTTTGATGAGAAGGATTTTGATGGCGATGAGAATGCGATTGTCGATTTCAAATACTCTCCATCGCCGAAAATAACCTGGTGGTTTGATCATCATCAAAGTGCATTCCTGACGCCCGAGGACGCACAAACCTACCGCACTCAAGACCGGAGCCGGAAGTTTTACGACCCCGATTTCACTTCCTGTACCAAGTTCATTGCCCACATTGCCGAGGAAAAATTTGGCTTTGATCCGCGACCCGTGGCAGAGCTGATTCACTGGGCGGACATTATTGATGGCGCCAAGTTCGATTCGCCCCAACAAGCGGTGGAGATGGCCGAGCCCGCCATGAAGCTGACTATGGCGATTGAATCCACCAATGACAATGGCTTTCTTCCCACGCTGATACCTTATCTTGTGCGCGAGCCACTGGCCCAGGTGATTCAGGAGCCGTTCGTGGCGGCGTTGCTCCCGCCCCTACTGGACCGGCATCGCCGGTCGATTGAGATTCTTCGTGGGAGGTCTGAGTGCAAACAGGGCACCATCTATTTTGATATCTCAGATCATGACCTGGAGGGATACAACAAATTCATTCCGTATTATCTGCATCCTGATTCTGTCTACAGCGTGGGGCTCAGTAGCAGCAGCTTTCGCGTGAAAGTGTCTGTTGGCTCCAATCCCTGGACCAAAAAGCAGAATATGGTGAATCTGGCCAAGGTGTGTGAACGCTACGGGGGTGGCGGCCATGCCCGGGTCGGCGCGATTTCATTTCCTCCTGACCGCGGTGAGGATGCCCGCAAAGCCGCTGCTGAGATCGTTCAGGAATTGAGAGCGTCAGAGTCTTAGCCCCGGGTTTTCTCTTAGAGAGTGCTCCATCCTATTCGTGGATTGCCGTCTGATCCAGTTAAATCGCTCAACTCGGAAGGACTACGAATGCTTAATTCATGCCTTCCCAAATTCAGCAGCCTCTTACGTTAATCGTTGAAGCAGAATAGATGCTCCGGTAGGCTCCCTACAAGCTCAAATAATTTAAGATTCAGATAGCGGAGTAGTTTGTAGTGTGGAATTTCACGAAAACGACCAGGAAAATCCTTGTCCTCACAGGGACCTTCGCGCTTGCCTTAGCATCAGCTCTGGCCCAGCAGCAACCACAAGGGGCAAAGCCCAAGCAGCCCCAGGACCCACCCACTCCCGCGCTGCAAAAGCCGAATCCGGACCAGGAGAAGAAAGAACAACAAGCGTCGCCAGCAAAGTTGACTGCACAGCAGAAATTTGTGGTGGACACGGTAAAGATGGCGGTGGCCCTGCCCCAGCCAGACCCACAGGACAGGCTGCGAGTGCTGTCGAGTGCTGCTTTTGTGGTTTCGCCGATTGATAAGCGCATGGCAAACGGTTTGTTGCGCGAAGGTGTCCGCATTGAATCTGAGTTGATCCGCGTCGGTCAAAAGCCGGCAGTTTCCGTCCTTGCCTCCGGTGAGGCAGGTTGCGCTGCAGCTCTCAACTTTGTCGAGAACCTGCCGGAGCGTTCTGCGCTGGAAGCAGAGCAGTCTTTAATTGGCGCTGTTACCTCCTGTCCCAAGCAAACACTGGACCCGGTTTCCCGCAAGCTGGATGCCGCCATGGACAAAGGCGTTATTCCGTCGCGGGCCCTGATGGCCGTGATTGAGGCACAGGGCGCAAAGACGCCGTGGTCGCAACAGCATTTTGAGAAGATGTTCAGCTCTCTTCCTGACGCCGAGCAATACGCACCAGAGGCAGAGAATTTTGCCGCTATGTATGCTCGAATGGCGCCGGAGGTCAGCAAAGATACCGCCAGTAAAACTGGATTGCAGATGCTTGCGTGGCTGGGTAAGCTGAAGGACAGCCCAGTGCGGACTCTCTCCATTCGCATCACCACTGGATCCATGCAGGAAGCCCTGGGTCAGCAGGGTTTTGAGGAAGCTCTGCAAAAAGACGTTGTGGCCAGTTCCACCGTACAACACGCTGGTGAGGACCGCGAAATTGAACGTCCCGCCGAAGAGACAGTCTCTGTACTTGAAGCGATGGGTAACAACGGAGCTGATCAGACTGAAAATCTGAGCAAGCTACCGCCTACTCAACGCGCGCGTCAGGCTGCGGCCAACGGCTTTGCTGCGGGCACGTCGGGAAGAAAAGAGCAGGCGACCAAGTACTTCGATATGGCATTTGCAGCAGCGGATGAAGCGTGGGATGCACGCACTCCCCAGGTGGACGCCGCAGCCCTGGTTCAGGAAGTGGGAGAAGCTGCCGCCCAGGTTAATTCCATCAACGCCCTGGTTAAAGCTCAGCACATGCGAGACACTTCAGCTCAGGCCATCGCCATGCTGGCTGTCGCTCGCGTCGTAGCCAGCAACGGGATTACCCGTTAGCTGTGTGCATTTCCAAAAACCATAATTCGGTATCAAACCGGTTTACGGGAAAATAACACGTTGTTAAGCTCAAACTATCAGAATCCAAGTAGTCAGGAACCGTCGTTGGTCAAGATCATCAGCGTTAAGTGTCCTAGTTGCACTCGAATGTTTACCACGGTGCCCAGCGTGCTCGAACACTCTGGTTCCATGCACTGCCCTAATTGCGGAACACGGATGGACGTATCAGAACCCGAACCGATCTCGTCCATCAAAATCAGGAAGTCAGCCTGAACGCGTAATCGCAGGCCCCGGCAGTCGCGTTCCTTTCCCTTCGCTCGAAGGGGAGCGTCCCCCAGTCACACAGGCGTGGTCCCAAGGTCACTTTGCTCTCATGTGTGGTTGGGTGCACACTCTTGCATTGCTTTGTGGATTGTTGCCACCAGCTTTCCGGGAGACCCCTGCGATGAACATCACGTATTCCAGCTTGATGGCTTTACTGCTGGCGCTGCCGGGCCTTGCATGGTCAGGGCAGTCCGCGGGCGTCAATACTCAGAGCTCCGCGGCAGGCATTGATCGAAATGTTTTCAGGGAATCCGGAAAAGCTGAATCGTCACCTCACTGAAGGTGTGCAGGAGAAGTTCAAGGCACTGCTGAGAAACGCGCCCGCAGGCACACCCAATCCAGTTCAGGCGCTGGCCATGTCGGCTGCGTCCAACGGAAAACAGCCGCAGGCTTTTGAGACCGGGCCTATTTTGTTCAGCGTGAACAATCCCGAAACTAACAACAGAATTGAATGTCATCTGGATTCCGAGGAATTTCGCGGGGAAGAGGACGAGATGGAAGTCTCAGTCCACTCGTTTCATGCCGGCGTAGAAGAACGCATGCCCGTTCACATGCATTTGATTCTCAGCATGAAGCTGCAACAGGATACCTGGCGGCTCGATGCGGTCACGGTGAGCGCCAGATTGCCGGTCGGGGATCCAAATCTGTTCGATCAGTCCCTGTGGATGCCGCCCATGATTGCGGGAAAATCAGCCGACCTCGGGAATGCCATGGCAGGCGATCCGCCGAAGCCGAAGATCACTCCCGTCCGCGCTGTCAGAAGAATCGCCCTGGCTGAGAACATCTATGCGCAAAAGCATCCTGATATGGGTTTTACTTGCGCAATTTCCAATCTGGTAAATGTAGGCCGCGGCCTGGATGACGGCGAGCCCTATCGGTTCGTTGATCCGGAATTTGCCGGCGGCGTGTACAACGGTTACCGCTTTGCCCTACGCGGATGCGATGGCAGGCCGTCAAAATCATTTCAGGTGGTGGCTGAGCCCATCAGTGGCAAGGGCAAGGCTTATTGCTCCGATGATCGTCTCAATTTGCGGTCAGCGGACGATGGCCGGGGAAGCACATGTCTGGCTTCCGGACGCATCGCCCGCAACTGATATTGAGTTTGAAACAGTCAGGGCTTATTTCCCCGCCTGCTCTACTTTAAGGTTGTTCTGTACCTCAAAAACCCCCGGTACCCCATTCGCCCTTAGCCCCGCCCGGTCCTTGTCGCCCTGGCTATTCACAACGCCTTCCAGGCTTACGTGTCCGCCTTTTACGATGATATGAATTGGCGGTACCGATCCCATGGAGTACCGGAACAGTCCATCATCGTTGAAGATGGCCCGCGCTACCTGCCGGCGAATACGGTCATCATTCGGCGAAGGGGGTAGAATCTCTATCTGGTTGTTGACGGATTCAACTCCCTCGATTTTCTTTACCGCGCTCCCGGCCTCGTCCTTGAGAACAGCGTTCCGAACCTGACCCATGAGCGTAACCTTGCCGCCGTCGACCTTGTACGCCAGATTGTCAAAGATGGTGAGTTGCGGCAGCATTACCAGTTCGTGGTAAACCTCTTTGTTCACACGATCCTGGTTGCGCTGCGCCCCCCCGGACTGCGCTTGAATCTGCAAGATTGATAAGTTAATGGCCCCCACGAGCAGAACAGAGATAACGGCCACGCTCCTTGTCGTCTTCATGGCTTCTCCTTTAAAACCTTCTTATTTATTCGATGCTTCACGTGTTAACAGTGTTGCGGAAAAGCTGTTGGCAGCTATCCAGGCTTAACTTAACTTTATGGATTGGCCGCAGGCAACCTTAGGAGATCTCCAGGGTTAGTATCGATCTGGTTGCACTCGATTTCCAAACTTATGGCCGATCATTCGACACATTTGCCACGCTGAAGCACTGTTGCGGCCCAGTCCGTATGGCTTGCTAAAAGGACCCGAAAACCAGAAGTGCGGCTTGAGAAACTAGACGGTTGATTGCCCATAAACTATCGTCCATCTATACAAATCTTGATGAATCGATAATTTGTTTTAAGTTTGTCTTTGTAAACACTTTTCCAGAGTGTATGATTTCGAACAACTTTAACTAAAGTTCAGTGAGTGAGCGGAGAAGCGGTATTTCCTGGCAATGCTGCGATATCTATTTAGTTTCCTGCTAAGCATACTTGTCTCGACTGCCGTGGCCTGGTGTGTCCGTAATATTGCCACAAGGCGGGGAATGGTCCGTGCTCCCGAATCCCAAAGGCATATTCACACGGGCTCCATACCACGCCTGGGCGGGGTAGCGGTTTTTTTCACTTTTACTTTATTGCTGGGTGCATACGCGTTCCTTGCGGAAAAAGGCTGGGTAATCGCGACCGGCTCAGGCCAGCTACTGATGATCGTGGCTTTGGGCACCGGACTCTTCGCTATAGGTCTCATCGATGATCTTATCGGTTTACGAGCCTGGCCGAAGTTGATAGCGCAGGTTACCGGAGCCATAGGCCTCTATTCCTGTGGAATCCGCTTCAATTTCTGCGGCACTCACGTGGCGGGTTCCTACACATGGCTCATTTGTCTTGCACTCACTGTCACCTGGGTGGTGCTGATTTGCAATGCCATCAACCTTATTGATGGTCTGGACGGCCTGGCCGCTGGTGCGGCATTGTTCTCTATGGTCACCATCTTCACCCTGGCATTGGGGAACAGACCCGATATTGCTTTAGGGACGGCTATCCTTGGCGGCAGCCTGTTCGGTTTTCTGATCCTGAACTTTAATCCTGCCTCCATCTTTCTGGGTGACGCAGGCAGTCTCTTTGTGGGGTTCATCCTGAGTGCCTTTGTCCTTGCCGAATCCCAGAAACAGGCGACTACCCTCGATAACATTCTTGTGCCGGCTGTAGCCTTTGCCCTCCCGCTCACTGATGTGGGCCTTAGCATACTGCGGCGTTTTTTGAGCGGACGCTCTCTGTTCGGCGCCGATCGTGAGCATATCCATCACAAGCTACTCGAACTGGGACTGACTCAAAGGCAAGTTGTGTGGGTACTTTATGGCATCTCTGCCATGTGCGCCGTGTTGAGCCTGTTTCTCTTGAAGCCGTATGAGGTGGCGCTTATTCCGGTCGGAGCCACCATGCTGATGTTGCTTTTCTTCGGGTTACGCAAGCTCAACTATCATGAGTTCGGTGAGTTTGAGCGCGTCGGGAAGCGGCTGAGCAGGCAGCGTGCCGTTTGCGCCCGCAATATCGCTATTCGCAAAGGCGCTTTTGCGATCCGGAAAGCCACAGACTCCCACGAGATAGCGCAGCTGCTTCAGGGCTGCCTGGCCGAGGATTTTGATGGATTCAAGATTGTTGTCTCCGACACGTTTGGCCGTCTCAGCCCGCTTCCCGCGCCATGGCGTGGCCGGTCTCTGGGTGCTACCTGGAATGAAAGCCGTGACAAAATCGTCTACATGCTCGACCTTACAACGGGGATCAACCAGGAAATCGGCACGCTATCTCTTTTTCAGAGTGGAAATTGCGACTTGCTAATCGATAACGACCTGATCAAGGGTGATCTGCGTCGTGCCGTTGCGTTTGCAGTTCATAAAACCATCGGTATTCCGCGTCCGGTCCATGTTCCATTGAATGTGGTCGATCAACCGGCGCTGAATCCTGGTCTGGCCAGATATATCGAACGCGAGGTCTAACCGCGCTCACGATTTAATTCCCGCGAACAAGAAGATCAGTTCGATGATCAGGATCAGCACCACGACAATTTCCAGCAGAAATCCTCTGGTCTGATGAAACTGTTCAATCATGAAATCATACAGTTCGTCAGCCGTGCGCAGCTTCTCCTGCACCAGTAACTGATAATCGGTGACGCCAATTTTGCCGGCGCACAGCTTATACAGGCGCGCTGAAAACATGTCGCCTACAAATTTCAGCGCGTTGTTGGTGCGTTCGGTCAGCTCTGTCACGTCCAGCAGCAAGGTCCGCAGCCGCGTCGCAGCGGGACGCATTCGCCAGCCGTGAATAAGGCCGGTTCCGCGGCGGTCCAGTGAGCGATACGCGTCGGCCAGCTCACGCGTCAGGATTTCGTCATAGTGCCGGAACTGAAGGAGCTGCGAGTTGGCGTATTCCAGGACCTGTATGGTCGGCTCCGCTCCACTTTGTGTGTCAAAGATAAAAGCGGCATTCCATCCGGCAACCATGAGATCGTTCGGGTAATAGGACATATGTCCCTGTAAAACTTCATTGCGTTCAAATTCTGAAATGAGGCTGGTTTCACCGCGCACAATCTGACTGATTTCCTGACCGCGCTCCTGCACCAGTGCGCTTCCGGTCTCCACACCGGGCACGCAGTGAAGGTGCACGATGTAGTAGTCCTCGCTCAACCAGGACGAATACGCCTTGCCCAGGGCAGGTTTGATCGTCTGCACGTGCTCGCGCACCAGATTGCGTGAAAGTTCGTCAAACGTCGTGCCGGAGATCCATGCGCCTGCAAGTTGCTTCAGCCGTTGCCAGTCGCCAGTGAAGGCAAAACGTAATAGAACGCTCACCACGCCGTAGTCGTAGTATTGCAGGGTTGCTTCAAATTGTTCGCCGTTCGGCAGGACCACTGGCGGCAGTGCCTGAATCAAGGGTGGCCTCTCAAATCGAACGTATTCCGGAGCAGGATGTTTAAATCCGGGAGTGACTTTTGTGCCGCCGATCAAGGGCTGCAATTCAGTCAAATTGATTTCGTCAGCCACGTCATACAACGTAAGAATGACGATGGCACCCTGAAGATTTGATTCTGGCATAGCAGCCTGCTGGAGTGACACTTCAAGTCTAAAGCACGGCGCAGCCAAGCTAAAGTCTCAGCCGCTGCCGCCTGCCCGAAAGCTAAGTCAGAGCTACTTTTTCCAGCCAGTGGGCGATTTCAACTTTCCAGCCAAGTTCGCTGGCTATCGCCTTTTGTAGCAGTGAGGCTGCGCCCTTTTCGCCGTGAACCAGATAAGTTGTTGACGGTTGTTTTCTGAATGTCCGCAGCCAGGTCAACAGTTCCGCCGTATCGGCATGATCACTGAACTGTTCCAGAGCGGCTATCTGCGCGCGAATGGGAACTGCCTCTGAAAAGATTCGGACTGAATCGGCCTGGCTTTTGATGATCGCGCCACGCGTGCCCGGGGCCTGGAAGCCGATGAAAATTACCAGATTGCGTGGGTCAGATAGACGATGAAGCAAATGATGCAATACTCGTCCTCCCGTGACCATGCCGCTGGAGGAGACGATGATGCAGGGATAAAGGACGTCATTGATCTTTCTGGAATCTTCCTGCTTTATCGCGAAGGTGAAGCCCTGCCATGACAGGGGTGATCCAAACTTCTCCACCAGGCGCCGCGACTCTGGATTGAATTCACCGGTGTACTTCATACATATTTCCACCGCCTTGATGGCCATGGGACTGTCTACGAAGACTGGAAGCCGGGGAATCTGGCCGGACTCTATGAGTTCCTTCAGGATGAAAAGAAATTTCTGCGTGCGCTCGACAGCAAAGGCCGGAACCACAATAGAACCGCCACGGTTAACTGCATCATTGATCAGCGTGGCAAGTTTGATCCGCACGTCATCGTGCGGGTGAACGCGGTTTCCGTAGGTTGATTCCATCACCACGAGATCGGCATCTTCCTGAGCTTCAGGGCCGCGGCTTACAACGCGTCCCGGCGTGGGAATGTGATCGGGAACGCGGCCGATGTCGCCGGAGAACAGATACTTGTGTTTTTGACCGCCATGGCTGTGAAAAACCTCCACCATCGCCGAACCCAGGATGTGGCCGGCATGAACGAACCGGAAGGAGAATTCGGCATTCAGTTGTTTCATCTCTCCGAAATTGACAGGCTCAAAGTTGCGCATGCTTTCCTCAGCCTCTTCCAGGGTATAGAGAGGTAGAGCAGGCTTGTGCTTGGACGTCCCCTTCTTGTTGTGATAGCGCGCTTCTTCTTCTTGCAGGTGACCGGAATCGGGAAGAACCACGTGACATAGATCAATGGTTGGTGGAGTAGCATAGACCTTGCCGCGAAAACCCTCTTTCACCAGGCGCGGAATCCATCCGCAATGATCGAGATGAGCATGAGTCAGAATGACGGCGTCAATCTGGCTGGCTGGAACTGGCGTGGGCTCCCAGTTTTTGAGACGCCATTCTTTTGGCCCCTGAAACAAGCCGCAGTCGATCAAAACCTGCAATCCACTCTTGCCAGAGGAATCGCTTGAAGTGTTAATGAGATGTTTCGAGCCAGTTACAGTTTCAGCGGCACCCAGGAATTGTAAGTAGGCCACCAGCGCTCCTTCGGTCTTGATCTCTATGATTTTGGTAATGTGACTGACGTTAATGTGACTGACAAGGATACTGGCTGTCATGATCCTGGGCCAGCGAGGAAAACCGTCCCTCGTTCTGAAGGCGGCGAGAGCTGAGATTAGAACATTTGCTGAGAGGTCGCTAACATTTTCTCTTCAGGGGCGTAGGGCGGTGTTCGTTTCCGAACAATGCATTACGCAACCGGACACCCTGACCTGACATCTTGCCTGCCAGAGCCAGTCTTAACTCATTCATTATAGGTGGTTTATGGATCACGTGATTTCGGCACAAAAAGTGCCATTCATCTTGCGTGACCGCTTGTAAGTCTTCTTCTTACTTTGCTGCGGGATAAGGAGCTGTTTATGGTCGCCCCTCATCGAACCATTCTAGTTCTTGGTGTACTCAGCGCTCTTGTCGGTCTGAGTGGTTTCACAGCCGGACGGGCGGTTAGCGCTGCTGACCATCCGCGCGAGGGTGAGGCGATAAATCGCCATATCCTTATGCTTAAGTCTGGCAGGCCACAGCAAAAGGCTGCCGCAGCCTGGTGGCTTGGACAACAGCGCACCGCCGCCGCTTCCGCAGTGGAACATCTTGTTACTTTGCTGGGCGACGCCAGCGAAGTGGATCCCGCTTTGTACCGGTCCAACCCAGCGCTGAATAAACCAACTCTTGGCGAAGAAGCCGCCGCCGCTCTAGTGAATATCGGCCATCCTTCCATTGAGCCGCTGATCCATGTGCTGAAGACTTCGCCCGTTGCAGAGGCCAGAAAGAATGCAGCGTGGGCCCTGGGCGCGTTGCATGATACCGGTGCCACCACAAAAATCTGAGAAATTGCCGTCTAGCGACTAAAAAAGACGTGTTGGAGTCCAGGAACTGGACGCATGAAACCCAGAGCCTACCCGTGTGTATCCTTTTAAAAGGGCACTCGTTACAGTACGAATCAGCTAAATTTGTATATTGCAACGGAGGTTCAAATGGAAAGCGTTTTCCAGGACGTCCGTTGTGGCATTCGTGTTTTGACGCAAGGCGGGACATCAGGATCTAATCTGCCGGCCAGCCGGGCAGCCCGGGTTGACCCATGGTGGCCTTGCGCTACGAATGAGAGAATAATGAGCTATCAGGGATTTATCAGCATAGAAGGAATGGAATGATTCAACTTCGCAACGTCGAAAAGACCATTAAGAGCCCTGCGGGAACCATGTGGTTGCTGCGCCGCATCAATCTGAATATCCGCGAAGGTGAGTTCGTCACCATCATGGGGCCTTCCGGTGCGGGCAAAACCACGCTGTTAAGCATCGTGGGCATGCTGGATGACGGTTGGGCCGGTGAGTACGTCTTTGCCGACCATCTGGTCCATAAGCTAGATCGTAAAAAGCGCGCCGAGCTGAATCGAAAATATATCGGCTTCGTGTTTCAGAGCTACCACCTGCTGGACAATCTCACAGTTCAGGAAAATATTGACGTGCCGCTCTCCTACCGTGATATTCCGCGGGCACAGCGTGCGTCCATGGTGGCGGACATACTCGACCGTTTTCAGATTGTGGGCAAGAAAGATCTTTACCCCAATCAGCTTTCCGGCGGACAGCAGCAACTTGTGGGCGTGGCCAGGGCGGTTGCGGGCAATCCCAAACTGATTCTGGCAGACGAGCCCACCGGCAATCTCCATTCCGCGCAAGCGCGCGAGATCATGGAATTGTTCAAGCGCCTGAATGATCAGGGAACCACTATCATTCAGGTCACGCACTCTGAAGCCAACGCAGCGTTTGGCAATAGAGTTATTCAGTTGAAGGATGGCTGGGTGGTGGAGGACACCGCGCCGGTGCAGGACACTGCCACCGCATAGGCTATAGCACAGGGATTGAAAACTTAGTACCGTTACGAGACTTAGTATCAGGAGAACCTTTCGTGGCGATTAGAGCAGAAGAACTAGGACGGGTGGTAAGCACCAGCTCGCAGAGGGTTGAGCAGGCTCGCGTCCTGATCGCCGACGATCAGTCTGATGTTCGTGAGGCGCTTCGCCTCTTGCTCAAGGCGGAAGGCTACATTACCGAAGCAGTCAGCAACCCCGCGGCGGCCCTGGAAGCCGTGCAGAGCAACGAATTCGACGTGATGTTGATGGACCTGAACTATCAGCGTGACACTACATCCGGACAGGAAGGCATGGAATTGCTTTCTCGCGTCCAGTCCGCGGACAGCCGGTTACCCGTGGTGGTCATGACGGCTTGGGGAAGCGTTGAGCTGGCGGTGGATGCCATGCGTCGCGGCGCGCGGGATTTTGTCCAGAAGCCCTGGGACAATCCGCGATTGCTGAGCATTGTTCGCACCCAGGTTGATCTCTATCGCACCATGCGCCGGGCAGAACGCCTGGAAGCGGAAAACAGTCTGTTGCGCGCGCAGAATCGGCCCACGTTCATCGCTGAATCCAAGGCCATGCAGCCGCTGCTCACGCTCTTGAGCCGTATTGGGCCGAGTGATGCCAACGTTCTCATCACCGGTGAGCACGGAACCGGTAAAGAAGTTGTCGCGCAGACATTGCATGTTCTCTCTTCGCGCAGTGGACGCCCCATGGTTACAGTCAACACCGGTGGATTGCCGGAAGGCACGTTTGAAAGCGAGCTGTTCGGCCACGTGAAGGGCGCATTTACTGATGCGCGCATGGATCGAGTCGGCCGCTTTGAGTTGGCTGACAAAGGCACCTTGTTTCTGGACGAAATCGCCAACGTGCCCATGAAGCAGCAAGCCAAGCTACTGCGTGTGCTTGAGACCGGTGAAATGGAGCGCGTGGGCTCTTCCAAAACTACCAAGGTGGATGTGCGCGTGCTCTCGGCCACCAATGCTGACCTTAAGCTGGAATGTGCTGAAGGTCGCTTCCGATCTGATTTGCTCTTCCGACTCAATACCGTGGAACTGCACATTCCGCCCCTGCGCGATCGTAAGGAAGATGTGCCACTTCTCGCCGCGCATTTCCTCAAGGTTTATTCGCAGCGTTATCGCAAAGCGATGAAGGGATTTGAACCGCTGGCCATGCAGAAGATGCTTGAGCATCCCTGGCCAGGCAACGTACGTGAACTTGATCATGCCATTGAACGTTCAGTCCTGGTGAGCACAACGGACTACGTTCAGCCGGCTGATCTTGGTCTGGAAGCCGAGCGCGCCGGCTCCGCCAAGATAGAAGATATGAGCCTGGAAGAAGTGGAATACCTGCTCATCAAGAAGGCGCTGTCACGCCATTCCGGCAATATCAGCCACGCCGCGGAAGCACTGGGGTTAAGTCGCAGCGCTCTTTACCGGCGCATGCAAAAATATGGCCTCTGATCCGTTCTTCCAGTCCGTCCTGTCGCCGGAAAGAGAGACGTCGCCCACCTCACGCCGAAGATTCAATTTTGACACGCGCATGATCCTGATGAGCTTGCTCATCAGCGCGCCCGGCATCTTAGTGGCGGAACTTCTTCTCTGGTTTAGCGGGCACTCCGGCGAGTTCAAGTGGACCATTACCGTCTTCCTGGTTCTGGGATGGATGTTCGGCACGTCAGCACTTCACACGCAGATTCTGCGACCGCTACAGACTCTTTCCAACATGGTGGCAGCCATCCGCGAAGACGACTTTTCTTTTCGACTGCGAGGTGGCAGCCGTGAAGACTCGCTAGCTGACCTGATTTTCGAAATCAATGCTCTGGCTACCCGCCTTCAGCACCAGAAGGTCAATGCCATGGAAGCCACGGCCCTGCTCAAGAAGGTGATGATGGAGATTGACGTGGCCGTCTTCACTTTTGATCAGCAGCAGCGGTTGAGCATTGTGAATCGTGCGGGTGAGCAGTTGATGGGACGAATCGGTCACCGCATGCTTGGCCTCACCGCAGCGGAGCTTGGCCTTGCCGATCTGCTTCAGTCGCCACAACCACAGAACGTGCAGATGACCTTTCCCGGCAAGCATGGACGCTGGGCCGTAAGCCACACCAGCTTCCGCGAAAACGGTGTGCCGCACCAGCTTCTCATTATCTCTGATCTGAGCCGCGCGCTGCGTGAAGAAGAGCGCCAGGCATGGCAGAGACTGATTCGCGTACTCGGCCATGAATTAAACAATTCACTGGCGCCCATCAAGTCCATTGCGGGCACGCTCTCTGCGCTTACATCCCGGGTGTTGCTGCCCGCGGATGTCAACCAGGACATGCAGCAGGGGCTCCGCGTGATTGAAAATCGCGTAGAGTCACTGGGCCGCTTTATGCAGGCTTATACGCAATTGGCACGAATGCCGGCTCCATCGCGCACGCGAATTGAAGTTGAGCCCCTGGTCCAGCGGGCTGCATCACTCGAACGTCGTCTCAACGTAAAGGTGGTTCCCGGACCGGCGGTGACGATTGACGCTGACTCTGACCAGCTCGAGCAGCTCCTGATCAACCTGATCCGCAATGCGGTGGATGCATCACTCGATCCGTCGCTCAAAAATGCCGGCGCCGTGGAAGTTGGCTGGCGCACCAACGCCCGTAGCGTGGAAATCTACATTCGCGATCAGGGCCACGGACTCCTCAACAGTGACAATCTCTTTGTACCGTTCTTTACCACCAAGCATGGCGGCAGCGGCATTGGACTGATCCTCAGCCGGCAGGTTGCTGAAGCACACGGTGGTGTGCTGCTGCTGGCCAATCGCGAAGACCGCACTGGATGCGAAGCGACTGTCTCATTGCCGATGATTTACGATGCCTCTGCCGACTGAATCAATCCTCCGATTGAAGGCTCACTTACCGGCCTGCTCGTCCAGCCAATTCTGTTTGACTAGGTATGTTCGCAGGAACGCGATATGATGTTGTTATTCCACATGGACCAGGACTTACACAGCTTAAAAGACGATATGATCGCCTTCATTGAAGGCCATGGTTTGCGCCGCTTCAATGCTTACGTGAGTGATGAAGTGCCCAACGTCCCGTGGTCCGCCGATGAAGATCACCCGGACGCATGGAAAGATTTTGTGGAGCTGGCCAAAGCCAGCGGCGCAAGTTTTGTGACCATGAATTTTGTCCATCTGGACCGTGAAGACGTGGACCTGCTGCTGAACCGGCTTACCGAAATCGACTACATGAACGAAGAGGATGTTGAAGAAGCCCGATGGCTGAACAACTTTGTCGGGAAGGTCGGGTTCCTTCAGCTCGGTTTTCCATGCCAGGGCGTGATGTTTACCTATGAAGTTTCCACAGAATGGTATGAAGCGTATCAGCGTTTAGAAACTGCCGCCGATGATTACGACGGCATCCTCATTGACGACTCTGACCTGGAAGAAGAATAAACGCATTGAAGCGCTGGATTTACGCTGCGCCTGACGCCGCCATCGTCTCGAAGTTGAGTTCGGAAGGCGGATTCTCGCCCAACATCGCACAACTTCTTGTATCCCGCGGCATCACGGACCCCGAAAGGGCGAAGATTTTTCTTTCACCTGGCGTTGAGCAACTCTACTCGCCTTACCTGATGCGTGGAATGAAAGAAGCGGTTGAGCGCATCAGCTCGGCCATTGCGAATCACGAAAACATTCTTATTTACGGCGATTATGACGTGGACGGCACGTCAGCCGTCGTCATCCTCAAGACCGCTATTGAACTTTGTGGCGGCGCCAGTGACTTCCATGTGCCGCACAGGATCAAAGAAGGTTACGGCATTAAAGATGACGTGATTGAGCGGGCTGCTGCCGGCGGCGTGAAACTGGTGATCAGTGTTGATACAGGCATACGTGCCTTTCAGGCCGCGGAAACGGCGCGTCGGGTTGGCCTGGACCTTATCGTAACCGACCATCATCTGCCCGAAGCCAGTGAGGGTGTACCGAACGCACTGGCTGTTCTCAATCCAAATCAGCAGGGTTGTGACTATCCGTGCAAGGCGCTGTGCGGCGCGGGCGTGGCTTTCAAGATCGCCCAGGCGCTGTTTGCGAAATTCAAAGATGCTGCCGATCAAGCCAGGCTCATCCCGTCATTTTTAAAAATGGTGGCCATGGCGACGATCGCTGATGCGGTGCCGCTGGTGGATGAAAATCGCGTGATGGCCAAGCTTGGACTGGAAGGATTGCGACGTCCCGTCAATGGCGGACTCAAAGCGTTGATGGAAGTATCCGGGCTGGCCAATGTTGGACGTGCGCTGGGTGCCGGCGACGTGGGATTTCGTCTGGGGCCCCGCATTAATGCGGCTGGCCGGATGGACGTGGCGCGCGACGTCATTGAGCTGTTTACCTGCAAAGATATCGAACGTTGCCGTGAGATTGCTTTGAAACTTGATCAGCTCAATACTGAACGCCAGGCGGAAGAGCAGAGAATTGTGGCGGAGATTGAAAAGCAGCTCGCGGAAGCGCCCGATCTTTCCGACCATTTCTGCATGGTGTTTGATGGCGACGGCTGGCACCGTGGCGTGGTAGGAATTGTCGCGTCGCGTGTGGTGGAGAAGACTGGTCGTCCGGCTCTGGTGGTGGCAAAAGATGGTGAAGAGGCGCATGGGTCCGGCCGGTCCATTACCGCGCTTCACCTTCTGGACGCGCTGGAGTCATGCCGCGATTTGTTTACGCGCTTCGGTGGACACTCTCATGCAGTAGGTTTTGCGTTACAGAGTGAACATCTTCCCGAACTGAAGCGACGTTTGAATCTGTTTGCGCGGGAACGGCTACAGCCCGAGGATTTTTTCCCGGCAATAAAAATTGATCTGGACCTGCCTCTCAACGCGGCCACGCCACAACTACTGGACAGCATCCGGAGCTTCGAGCCATTTGGACAGGGCAATCGTCAGCCGGTCTTCTCATCGAGTGGTGTTAATTTGCTGGTGCCGCCAAAGATCATCAAGGAAAAGCACATCAAACTCCGGGTCAACCAGAAAATGAATAGCGGAAAAAACAGTTACAGCTATGAGGCGATGGGCTGGCGCATGGCGGAGCGGGTGAAAGCCGATCCACTGGCTCCTGGTGACAGACTCGATATTGCCTACACACTCACCATGAATGAGCATCCGGACTACGGAGGGCTGGAATTGACTCTGGAAGACTACAGGAGATCGGCCCGGATGGCGGCTGCTGTTTACAGCTAATCTCAACAGGGTTATATTCGGCACATATGGCTGATAGTGTGTTTTGCTCTCAATGCGGCGCTCCCGCCACCGCTGGTGCGACCTTCTGCCAGCGTTGTGGTTCCAGAATGGTGGCCGTTGCCAGGCCAGTCGCATCGCCTGCTCAGGCTTCAACCGCCGTGGTCACTGCTCCCTCTGTCACCGCTGTTCCAGTGATGCCAGACAGTTATTATGGTGGATTCTGGATCAGGCTGGTCGCCTATTTCATCGATCAGGCAGTACTTGGGGTGGTCCTGATCCCCGTGTTTGCTATCTTCGTTCTTCCCTCCATCGTTACCGTGATTCACAACGGTGGTTTTGAGCAGGATACGCCTCCGCCAGAGTTCATATGGGCCATCGTCTTATTCTCACTCGCGGCAGTCAGTGCACACATGCTGTATGAGATTGTGCTTACCAGCTCAAACTGGCAGGGAACCATTGGGAAAAAACTTCTTCGTCTTAAAGTTACTGACGATTTTGGTAATCGCATCTCCGTTGGCAGGTCAACCGGACGATTTTTTGCCAAGATCTTATCGGGACTGGCTTCGAATATTGGCTTCATCATGATTGCTTTCATGGACCGCAAACGCGGACTGCACGACGTCATCGCCAAAACGCAGGTGCTGCGATACTAATGATTTTGTCGCTTCGCTCCACACCGCTTGAGAGCTTTTAACTTTGTTACGGCGACGTGCTCCTGGTGCAGCGGGCTCGGCGCGCGTGGACGGCGCGAGCCCTCACCGGTTCTCTGTTACCAACAATTTTGTCGCTGCGCTCCACCCCCGCTTGAGAGCTTCTACCTTTCGTTACGGCGACGTGCTCCTGCTACATCGGGCTCGGCGCATGCCTGGCCTCGCCCTTATGGATTCGAATTTGTTAGCCTGACCAGCACAAAACCCGTTTTTTGATTCGTGTTCATTCGCGCAATTCGCGGCTAATCTTCTCTTGCAATCGATGTCCTGGGCGGCGTAACGTTGAAGCAATGGTGACATCAGAAAACGGAAAGGCTGAAAAGAAAACATCCAGAAATGGCCGGTTGACTGACCAGCAATTTGCGCGCATCGCACGGGCACTTGCAGAGCCGAGACGCTATCAGATACTTAAGCAGATCGGCGCCTGCGATAAGGCCACGCCTTGCGCCATGATCCAAAAAGCTCATCGCGTGAGCGCGGCTACGCTCTCACATCATTTGAAAGAGCTGCAGACCGCGGGACTGGTGGAGATCGTCCGTGAAGGTAAGTTTGTCCACATGGTGCTTCAGCGCGATGTCCTGCACGCCTACCTGGACCGCCTGGCAAAGATCTAAAGGCCCAATTCCCATCCTCATCATTTTTCTGTGAATCTTCCCGGATCGCAGCACATCTGATCGTTTAGCCATTTAGATAGTCATCTAAATGAGAGAAGAACGGTACTGAGAGAGGAGCCTCAAAAATGGCTGACTTAAAAGGTAAAGTGGCAGTGGTTACGGGAGCTTCCAAGGGAATTGGAGCCAGCATTGCCAGGGGTCTGGCGGCAGCGGGCGCAGCCGTGGTGGTGAACTATTCATCCAGCAAAGAAGGCGCCGAAAAAGTTGTTACAGAGATCACCGGCAAGGGCGGCAAGGCCATCGCCGTGCAGGGCGATGTATCGAAAACGGCGGACGTGAAACGCCTCTTCAAAGAAACCCAGAAAGCCTTCGGATCGCTGGACATCCTGGTCAATAACGCGGGCGTTTATAAGTTTGAACCTCTTGAGGCGGTGACCGAAGCTGAGTTCCATCGCACCTTCAATACCAACGTGCTCGGGCTGATCATGACTACGCAGGAAGCAGCCAAAAACTTTGGGCCAAAAGGTGGCAGCGTCATCAATGTCGGTTCAGTTGCCAGCAGGAAGACACCACCCACATCCGTCGTGTATTCCGCGACCAAGGGCGCCGTGGATGCGGTGACAGGCGTGCTTGCAAAGGAACTGGGGCCACGCAAGATCCGTGTCAACTCCATCAACCCCGGTGGAGTTGAGACAGAAGGTTTCGTCAGTGCGGGATTGTCCGGCAGTGACTTCGAAAAGCAACTTACGGCAGAAACTCCTCTTGGCCGTTTTGGCCAACCCGATGACATCGCTCCGGTCGCAGTCTTCCTGGCTTCACCCGAATCGGCCTGGATTACCGGCGAGACTTTGATTGTCTCCGGCGGCTTACGCTAAAACTTTGCGCCCCCTGGTGAAGGCCAGGGGGCCGAAAGGCCCATCCTCTAACTGTTGGCGCCAGTTTTCGCCCCTGAAATTTGTTAAAACCACCGCACGCTTCTTTGATTGCGAATTCTTTGATTGTCAAATCTGGGACTGTCGAATTAGGTTTCGCGTTCAAGCTATTGCAATTAAAGTGTTTCCACCTCAGAGTGATTAAGGCGGTCAACGTCGTGACCCGCGCAAGCGTAACGTCAGCTTAAGAAGATAAGCTGATCGTTGATGACGCTGTGAGATTCTGTCTGCCAAAATATCCTGTTTGCTCACCCGTCTACAGGCATGTGAGCACGGAGATTGAGATCACTCACGAGATGGCATTTGACCAGGAGCGTCGCATCAATGAGGCGATCCAGCAGGAGCGTCCACGCCTGCGCAATTTCATCCGCCGTCGTGTAGCGGACGAAGGTGATGCGGAAGACATTCTGCAAGACGTCTTCTATGAGCTGGTACAGGCCTATCGCATGATGAAGCCGATTGAGCAGGTGGGCGCATGGCTTTATCGAGTGGCAAGAAACCGGATCATCGATCTCTTTCGCCGCGCGCGTCCGCAGCAATCGCTGGCTGATCCCGTCGCAAGCGAAGATGGCGGAGGCGACATGACGCTGGAAGACCTGCTGCCTTCACCGGATGCCGGTCCTGAGGCGGCCTTTGCCAGAGGTGTGCTGGTGGACGAGTTGACGGCGGCCATTGAAGAACTTCCGCCGGAACAGCGGCTCGTCTTTGTGGCACACGAGATTGAAGGCAGAAGTTTCAAGGAACTGGCGGAAGAAACCGGCGTCAGCGTAAATACACTGCTATCTCGCAAACGCTACGCCGTCATGCATCTGCGCAAGCGATTGCAGAGCATTCATGAAGAGTTTATCCGTGAGTAAGGGTGCGCTTTGGAACGACTTGGAAAAAAGATTAAGGACTAGACGATGACAAGATTTATAGCCGGTCGAATCGTAAAATTTATTTTGTTCGCGGCGCTGGGTGTTCTGGTGTTCGGCTTTGTGGTCATGCAATTGTGGAATTGGCTGGTGCCATCCTTGTTTGGCCTGCATAGCATCACCTTTGCCCAGGCCCTGGGCTTACTCATTCTTGGCAAGATCCTTTTTGGCGGATTCCATCGCGGTGGAAGACATGGCAGATGGCGCTCTGGAATGCGTGAACGCTGGGCGCACATGACGCCGGAAGAACGCGAGAAGTTCCGTGCCGGACTCCATCGCTGCGGACGCGGCTTTGCTCAAGCAGATGCACCTCCGTCGAGCGCATCTCAACCTGGATCAAAAATCTGAAGCGCTGAACACCGCAAAGGCCGTATGAGAAGTTCAGACTGGTAACCAAACTTTAATGAAGCGGCGCCACTTCCGGCACCATACTGATTCCCACTGAGCTTATTTCCAATGAGCTTCTTTCGAGTAACCAAGGAACATCAAGACAAGAGAAAAAGGACTATGCCGAGCCAGGAATTCTACGACATCATAGAACTGCTCATATACCCCGACGTGATCGAGCCTGAAATACTTCGCGAAAGCCCTGAAGTTCCGAAAAAATCCGCCGTGCGCAGCGCAATTGCCGCGCTACCGGTGGTACACATCAGTTCCAACTAATAACCAGTAAGGCCAGGCACTGCAGATTTTGCGGTTGTATGGCATTGCACTCTTGCGAGCGGCCATCACCATTGGCTCGCGCTGCGACCCGCGACTATCCAACCACCTGAGTTCCTCTTGCTTCTAACGGTGCAGGCGCGAACCGGGCACGCTGTATGCAACTTCTTCATTTGACAGAAAATGGCAAGTCTCTGGGTGAAGTGGCCAGATTATCTCTGGCCGACAAGGTGCGCCGCATTGTGCCCGGAATCATTGCCGGAGCAGCTGACCTTGATCCTGCCGCCGTTCTGACGGCAACAGTCGCCGGCGCCAGCTTTGGTGTGTCTCTTGGCTGGGTAGTGCTGCTCTGTATTCCTGTGCTTTTCAGTGTCTTTGCGGTCTCTTCACGACTTGGTCATGAAACCGGCAAAGGGCTGGTGGAACTGATTCGTGAAAATTATGGCAAGAAGATTGCCCTGGCCATTGCGCTGTTGATTGCCGGCGTGAACCTTGCCATGATTGTTGGCGATATCGTTGCTGTGAGTGATGGCATTTCCCTCATCACCTCCGTGCCTCGCGTCTTCTTTCTTACGATTGTCGGCTTCGCTATATGGTATGTGTTGATTCTGGGTAACTACCGGAAAACGACCAAGGCGCTGGGATCACTTACATTGATCCTGATCGCCTACGTTATCGCTGCGATTCATGTCACTGACTCGTTTCCGGCTCTCGCCGTGAATGTCCTGGTTCCCCGTATACAAAGCAATAGCGGCTACATGATGGCGGTGGTGGCCGTGTTCGGCTCACTGCTCACTCCAGACGTGATCGTGTGGCAGACCAGTTCCAAACGCGGACTGCCGCAAGGTCTGGCCCAGGCACATGTGAGTGAGTCACATGCGGGCACGGTGGTCGCTTGCCTGATATCGTTATGCGCCATGATCGCGGCTTCACATCTACATGTTGCTGACGCCACTAACATGACCACGCGCACGGCTTCGGAAGCGCTGGGCACATTCGGCTTCGCCGGTCCGCTGCTTTTCTCGCTGGGCATCATAGGATCAGGCCTGGTGGCGCTGCCAATCCTGGTGGCTTCGCTGTGTTTCAGTGTGGCTGAAGCTTTTGGGTGGAAATCAAGTCTGGCGATTGAACCCTGGGAAGCCAGGCTGTTCTACGTCATGATCTCAGCAACGGTTTTTCTTGCGGTGTTCATCGATTTCTTCGGCGTGAACACGGTGAAGGTACTTTACTGGTCGCAGGTATTCGCTGGGATGGTGCTTGTCCCCATCTTTGTTTACATCCTGGTGTTGTCCAACAATGCGCAAATCATGAAGACCACGAACTCTCGCTTTGAGAACTTCTGGCTGGGCTGCGCTGCCATGGGCATGTTCGTTTCCAATATCCTTTTCTTCTTTACCCTTTAATTTTGTCGCTGCGCTCCAGACCGCTGTAGCGTTTTTCTCATGGCCACAGCGACGGGCGCTTGTTGCAGCGGGCTCAGCGCGCGTGAACGGCGCGAGCCCTGAGTATGTTCGTTTCTTTTGATTTTGTCGCTGCGCTCCAGACCGCTGTAGCGTTTTTCTCATGGCCACGGCGACAGGCGCTTGTTGCAGCGGGCTCGGCGCGCTTGAACGGCGCGAGCCCTGAATGGAACTCCCATCTACCTTTTGGCGTATGCTTATGTACGGATGAGTGTCTCGGCCTCACCGACCAGGAGTTTGCTCATGGACGCACTTTTACAAGACATTCGTTACGGCATCCGACAGCTTCGTAAATCGCCCGGCTTTGCGGTCCTGGCCATCCTGACTCTTGCGTTGGGGATCGGCGCGAATACCGCCATGTTTACCGTGGTTGAGAGTGTCTTGTTAAGGCCTCTGCTGTATGCGAATGCTGACCGTCTGGTGTCTATTGGTCTGGAGGGCGCAAGGGGAGGTGATGATCGGCCTACCTCGACGTCTTATCTTAACTATCGTGATATCCGTGACCAGTCACAGACCCTTGCTGCCGTGGCCGGCTATTCAGAAGATGTTGGCGTGGTCCAGGGGCATGATGGTTCAATGAGCGTGTTAACGCCGGGCGTTTCAACGAATCTGTTTCCGATGCTAGGCGCCAAACCATTGCTGGGGCGGACATTCACTGAGGATGAAGGTAAGGCTGGCGGGCCGCGTGTTGCCATTCTCTCCGAAGGTTTGTGGCGGCAGGGTTTCAGCGCTGATCCGCAGATCATAGGGCGCACGATTCGTGTCAATGCGCAGCCACGCGTGGTGGTGGGCGTAATGCCGCGTGGCTTCCAATTTCCTGAGTCGACCGGTCCAGACCTGAATAAAGGGCTGTGGCTTCCAATTCAACCAACCAAGGAGATGCTGACCGAACGCGGCTATTCATTCTTCCTGGTTATAGGGCAGCTAAAGCCTGGAGCAACGGTGGCGCAGCTCCGAAGCGAATTCACAACCATTGCCAAGCGCATACACCAATCTGATCCCAAAGCTACGCGTGATATTCCGTTTACGGCGGAACCGTACCAGCGACTCGTCACTGGAGATGTTCGTGGAGTCCTCATTGCATTGCTGGTCGGCTTTGGGCCTGGTATTGCTCATTGCGTGCGCCAACGTGGCCAATTTGCTGATCGCACGCTGTCTGGGACGGCAGCAGGAATTTGCGGTACGCGCCGCACTCGGGGCCGGACGCCTGCGGCTTCTCCGCCAACTTGTGGTTGAAGGGGGATTGCTGAGTCTGGCCGGCTGCCTGGCAGGTTTTGGTCTTGCCGCACTGGCGATCAGCGCAATCCATAAGCTTCCGGCGGGTACCATTCCTCGAGCCGACGAAATTACCATTCACTGGACCGTAATTCTGGTTCTGGCACTGATTGCCACGCTGACCACGCTGATCTCATCTTTATTACCTGCTTTGCTGGTGGCGCGAACAGATCCTCAACCAGCGTTACAGTCGGCTTCGCGCGGTGTAGGTGCCAGGTCAGTACGGGGAAAGCTCAGCGGATGGCTGGTTGCTGGAGAGGTGGCGCTATCAACCCTGCTTCTGATTTCCACCGGCCTTTTGTTCCGCACCCTGTGGAATCTGGAGCACGCACGATTGGGCTTTGATGTGACGCGCGTGACTTCTTTTACCGCGATGCCGGAAGACGCTACCGGCTTTGGCAACATGAGTGTCTCGGAGGAAACTCACGCAAGCGGCCCCCAGCATCGCAACGCAGTTCTATCAGCCGGTGCTGCAACGGATCAAGTCGATGCCTGGATTTCAGAGTGCAGCGCTCATTACCGCCCCGCCTTTTTCCGGCGTTTCAATGGGCAGCAGTTTTAAGATTCTTGGCAAGCCGGAAGACTCTCAGAAAGAAAATCACACAAACATGACTGCCGTGAGCGGTGACTATGCTCGTGTAATGAGTACCCCGGTAATTCGCGGGCGCATGATCAGCGAAGATGATACGGCTGCCGGAAACTTTGTGGTGGTGGCCAATGAAACCTTCGCGTACAAGTATTTTCGCGACGAAGACCCATTGGGCAAGCAACTTGATCTGGGCGGCAAAGATACGGGCATGATCAAGCCCTACACCATCGTTGGCATTATTGGCGATCAGATTGATCAATCTGCCTCGGCTCCTCCGCGGCCCATGCTCATGCTGCCTTACCAGCAGATACCGACGACTTCACTCTTCTATCCAGCGCTTTTGAAAACAGTGGTGTTCTTTGTGGTGAAGACGCAGGGTGACATTGCGGTGGCGCCGGCAGCGCGTACGGCATTCAAACAGGCAGCGCCTGCGTTCGCTCTCGATAACTTCCTGACGATGCAGGAGAGCCTGGCCCAGAGCAACTTTAATGACCGTCTTGGACTTTACCTGATTGGGACCTTCGCTGGTCTGGCGATTCTGATGGTGGTTGCTGGACTTTATGGCGTTCTGGCGCAGCTGGTCAGTTATCGGCGACGTGAAATCGGCGTGCGGCTTGCACTGGGCGCTACGCGGCAGAGCATTCTTACGATGATCCTGAGACAGGGATCCGTTCTGGTTGCTGCTGGGCTGTTAGCTGGAATCTTACTGGCTGCACTTAGCAGCAAGCTGGTGAAAGGCTTCTTATTCGGAGTACAACCACTCGACGCCTGGACTTATTTCGCTGTCATGATGGCGCTTCTGGCCGTCGGCGCGCTGGCTTCATTTGTGCCGGCCCGCCGCGCTGCGGCTGTGGAACCAGTTGAGGCATTGCGTGACGAATAAGCGGTAGCTTGAGTTTTATTGCTGCCTGGTTTGCGCTTTTGCCTTTACCTGGGCAAGCAGCTCCTGGAAAGCCGGATCGTCACGCAAGCGATCGAAATCTTTGTCGGCGAATGTTTCCGGATTGCTGAGACCCTTGTCCACCGCCTGGCGCAATTCGCTTACCGCGTGCTTCTTATCGCCTGTAATGGCATAGACTTCGGCCAGAGAGCTGTGCGCCCACGCAGCTTCGGGACGAATAACAGTAGCCGCCTGGAACATAAGCTTGGCGGCCGGATAATCCCTGTCCAGCACAGCCTTTTGACCGTTCTCCATTGCGACGACGAAAGCGGACCAGATTCCACGCTCGATTCCCTCGTGGCCTGACTTTTCGGATTCAGCCTGGAGCGATCTGTTCTGGTCATTCACAATCGATTCAAGCTGAAGAAGCGCTGTGCGATCGTCCGTTCCGTGGCCCAGCGAACTCACGATGGTATCCAGCTTCGCTTCCACGCGTTCCTGCTGATCGAGCGCGGCCTTTTCATTCTTCCGGGCCCGCTGCAGCTCCTTCGATGTCTTCAATTGCGCCACCGCCTTTTCAGCCACGGCTACATCATGGAGTTTGGCGAAGTCGTTCACGATTCCCTGATAGGCACGAAAGGCTTGCAACGTGTTTCCTTTATCAAGTGACGTCTGCGCCGCCGTTGTCCGCTTTCGAAATTCCTCTTCAATAAAATTCTTGTTCACCGGCGCTATTCCTTTGACCATCGCTCTCAACTGAAGCCAGGCCAAGGCTTCTTCCGCCATCGACGCCGGCATCCATGAGTGGGGACCGTCGAATACCTCCAGACGATTCACCAGCTTATGACCATCCAGGTTTTCGTGGAGCTTCAACATCTCTGGATAATTGAAATCAGTGGTGCCGGTGGCAAGAAACCACTCGGTGGTTTCCGGCAGGGCTTTTGTGTCCGGCGGCAAACCGGCCGCACAGGCAATTACTCCGGCAACACAGGTCTTGCAGGCGATCGCAAGGGAGGAAGCTACGCGTGCTCCGCCGGAAAGCCCCGTGGTGTATATACGTCGCGGATCAATGGCGAAACGGTGAATCACGTCAGTCCACAGCAACCGGATTGCTTTGGAGGAATCAGTGAAATTGCGTGAATTGTTGCTGCCGACCACGATGAAGCCGTATTTCTCAGCGCCAGCCTGGAAAAGCTTTGCCGCAGTAGCACCGCGGCCAAAGGGATCGAAGGCAACCACAACAGGCCAGCGTTTCTGCTGGTGTGTAATTGCTGGGTAGATACAAAGCGTACGACTGAGTTGCGTCTTCCTGTACCGGCACGGAGGGCAGAACCTCGCCCAGTTTAGGGCCCGGTTTAGGACTTTGAGCAGCAACGGTTACAGTCAGACAGCTCAAAAGAAATATCCAGCTCAGGTGACGCAGACGCATATTCAATAAAGACTCATCATTTTTCAAATCGTATGGAACACGCCAAGCAATATTTTCGCATTCCGAACGTCTTCAAAGTTTAAGTGGCACATTAAATGTCGTGCGCGATGACCGGGACCTCATTACAACGGTCGCAGCCCCGTCCTGTTGACCCTAACGTATTTCCGTACACGCCCGAAGCGGTCACCTTTGGGCCTGTTTTTACAAGCTTCTGAAGCCGGGATGCCGAAGCCTCGTAGTAACATCAAATGGTGTTGGTTCATCTGAGGATTACATTTGGAAAACAACGGTAACGGAGCGGAAGCGGTCAGAACTGTTGCTCTGGTCCGCCATTACAAAATGGGACGCAGTATTATCCCGGCGGTAGACGGAGTCAGTATCGCGGCTGATCGCGGAGAGTTCATTGCATTATTGGGAGCTTCAGGATCGGGCAAGTCCACGCTTCTCAATCTTATTGCTGGTCTTGATCGCCCGGACTCCGGCGCCATCGTGGTGGAAGGTCATGACCTGGCTACCATGACTCCGAATGATCTGGCGCAGTATCGCCGGCACACAGTGGGCATGGTTTTCCAGTCATTCAATCTTGTTCCCACCATGACAGCCTATGAAAACGTGGAGCTGCCGATGCGTTTTGCTGAAGTGCGTCGCAAAGAGCGTCGCTCACGCGTTCAGGAAGCGCTGGCGAGGGTCGGACTAGAGGACCGGGCAAGCCACCGGCCCAGCGAATTGTCCGGTGGGGAACAGCAGCGCATCGCACTGGCCCGCGCGCTGGTCAATCAGCCAAAAATTCTGCTGGCGGATGAACCTACGGGAAATCTGGATTCCAAGACCGGGACCGAAATCATGGGATTGATCACCGAATTGAACCGCTCCCTGGACATGACAGTAATTATGGTTACGCATGAACGCGCGCTGGCAGATCGCTATGCGCGGAAAATGGTTTTTCTGGGCGATGGCAAAGTTCTGGACGAGACCAGCAACAGGCATAAAGGAGTCAAAGTTTGAGAGCCTATGATCTGGTAGAGCTCGCCGGCCGCAACCTGCGCGAGGCGATTCTGCGCAACTCGCTTACTACGCTTGGTATTGGAGTGGGCGTAGCTTCATTGGTCGCCATGCTGTCCCTGGGCGTGGGCTTGCAACGTCTCTTCAATCGTCAATTAGGACGCTCCGGACTATTTGATTCCGTATACGTAACGTCACGGCAGGATTTTCGCGGCCGTGGCATGCAAAGCTCTGACAATTCGGCGCCGCCCAAGGCGCTGGATGATGCCGCGCGTAAGTCGATTGAAGAAATGAAGGACGTGTTGGAGGTCTATCCTAACCTGAGTGCGGTAGGTGAATTCCGGCTGGCGGACGGCAAGCCGGAAGAGTCGCACTTTACGGTTGTGGGTGGATTGCCCGAATCGGCCCACTCAGGTGAAGCGTTTGATGAGTTTCAGGGCAAGTTCTTCTCTGCGGCACAAGCGCCGCAAGCCATCATCATGGGTGAATTTGGACGCGTTCTGCTTGGCCTACCCGACGATCCAAAGGCCGTTGACCAGAAGCTGAGCAACGATCAGGCTAATCAACTCCTGGGCAAAGACATCATCTTCCGCTATGCGGAGCGTCAATCTGCTGGTGCAGCGCCGGCGCGCAGTTCGGGATCGGCTTTCGCCAGAGACAACACGAGCAGAGACAGCGCGAACAAAGACCAAGGCAAGGACGGAAGCAAAGACGCGGTCAACAAGAATGATTCGCCCGATCTTGGTGATTCGTCTGCATTCAACGTTGTGCGTCGCGAGCAAAGGCTGACGATCGTCGGAATTGTGAACAGTGAGCCCAACCGTGGTATGCGTAACGGACGCACGTCAGTTTTTCTGCCTATTGAATTTGCCGAATCGCTCAACATGATCCAACCGGGTGACTTGCGCAATGTGATGCGTAGCGGTGAAGGGAAGTCGTATACAGCGCTGATTGTGCGTGTGGCCAAAAGCAAACAGGTCGTTCAGGTGGAAGATCAGATCAAGAAGCTTGGCTTTAGCACTTTCTCGATTGTGGATGCGTCCAAGGGACTGACCAGGGCCTTTATCTTTCTCGATCTATTTCTCGGCATCTTTGGCAGTCTGGCCCTTGCCGTCGCCTTTCTTGGCATTGTGAACACGCTGGTGATGGCGATTCTGGAGCGTCGCCGTGAAATAGGCATCATGAAGGCGGTGGGCGCCAGTGATGGTGACGTGAAGCGCATTTTCTTCGTCGAAGCCGGTTCCATGGGCGCGCTGGGCGGCGCACTGGGCGTTGGACTTGGCTGGCTCATTGGCCGCACGATCAACATTGGCACCAACATGTATCTGGTCCGCCAGCAGATCAGGCCGGAGAGCTTCTGGTACGTGCCTCTCTGGCTGGTTAGTCGGGGCGATGGTGTTTTCAATCGGCGTAAGCTTATTCGCGGGACTGTATCCGGCGTCGCGTGCGGCGCGTCTCGATCCGGTTGAAGCGTTACGGCATGATTGATTTTGTCGCTACGCTCCACACCGCCTGGCAGCATCCATCGTGGCTGCATGCGCGAAAGGCTCGGCATGCAAGGCGGCCTCGTTCACGCTCGAAGACAGCAGGATGATTGCACTCGTGCGGTTAGGCGCAATGTCAGGGTCGAAAAAGGCCGCACGTTGCGTGCGTCGAGCCCGTAGTCACAGGAGCACTGTTGATGTAACCACGATGGACGCAGTCGAAGGCGGTTTGGAGCGCAGCGACACAAGCAATGAAGTACACTACAAGCTCTTCATGAAACGTCTTCTGCGCTTTTTCTTTCTCATATTTCTCGTTTCGAATTTCTATTCCGGCGTTCGCTGCTGAGCGTGTGCAATGCGGATCAGTCCAGAGTCATTTCATCTCGGGCGCCGTGGGTTATTGCGCCATGCTGCCGCCAAGCTATGACGCGCAGCCCGACAAAAAAGTTTTCTGTACTCTACTTCCTTCACGGCATTGGCGGCGACCAGAGCTTTCTAGTGTCCAGCGGCGGCTGGCAGATCATTGAAGACATGTGGGAACAGAAGAAGCTGGGTGAATTTGTGATCATCACGCCTCAAGCTGATACGTCGTTCTACATCAACTCGAGAGACGGTCACGTACAGTATGAGGACTTCTTCATTCGCGACTTCATTCCCCAGATGGAAAAGAAATTTCGTCTGACGGGCACCCGCGCCGGTCGTGCCATTGGCGGTATTTCCATGGGTGGTTACGGTGCGCTGCGCTTTGCCTTCAAGTATCCGCAGATGTTTGCGTCAGTGGCCGCGCACATGCCGGCGCTGCTGGAGCAATTGCCGAAAGGCGCGGCCAACGCGGGCTTCAATGCTTTTTTCGGCTCTGCTTTTGGCCGGCCCGTGGATGAGGCCTTCTGGAAAGCCAATACCCCCTTTGTATACGCGCGCAGTAAAAGTCTGGCTGGCTTGAAGATTTATGCCGATTGCGGCTCCAATGACGACTATGGCTTTGATGCGGGTGTCCGTCGGCTGGATAAGCTGCTCACGCAACGCAGTGTGCCGCATACGATTGCAATTTATCCCGGACAGCATGACTGGCAATTCGTGGTGCAGCATCTCCAGGCATCACTGCAATTTCAGGCAAAAGCCCTGGGACTAAAATAGAGCTGTTACAAAATAGGCTTCGTGCGGAGACTCACGTGAGATGGTGGATTGTTTTCCTGGCATTGGTTGGAATCGTAGTTGCGTCCCTGGCGTTGCGTGAACACTATCGCGTGGGCACATCTCCATGCAGCATCAATGATCGCTGGGACTGTGGAACCGTAAATCACAGCCCATATGCTGTCGTAGTGAAAATCCCCGTGGCGATTATTGGTGTTGGCGGCTATATCCTGCTTGGAGTGCTCGCGGCTGTAAGGGCCCGAAAACTCCTGGTCATTGCCGCTGTGATCGGGCTTGCCTTTTCACTCTATCTCACGCGTATAGAAGCCTACGTTCTCGAGGTCTGGTGCATTTACTGTGTTGCCTCGCTGGCGGTGATCACCCTGATCACAGCTTCCAGCGCAGTGGATCTCATCATCAATCGCAACCGGGAATAATCATTTCGCTTCCGGCAGCGTGTATTCCAGTTCGTAGAAGTGTTTGCCTTCGGTAATCTTCACGTCCATCTTTCCTGCGATCCCGGTAAGCTGTCCTGTGCCTGAATCCGGAACAATGTTGATGGAAAGCTGCTGTGCTCCGCGCGTAAGCACTCCAGAGTGCTGCATCAGAAAAGTCCCGGTGCGGCCTTTGAGTGTCCCTGTCACTTTCTCCATGGCAACGTACGCGGCAGACCCGGTTTTGAAATCGCCTCCAGTCAGCATCTGGCCTATGCCGGTGGCATCCAAGTCGCCATGGTAATGCTTGTCAAGGGACATGCGACCCAGCGATGCGTCATCTGAAGGCTGAGGCGCAAGTTTCACATCAAATGGGCCAGTGGCATGCATGGCTGCTCCTTTTTCTGTCCGGGTATCTGCTGTGGCTGCGGAAGACTGGGCCTGGGACTGTTGGCCCCTGAAGCCAGCCAGAGTCAACGAGCCAGCCGGAGTTAACGACGCAGCCAGTATCAACGCCATTGCCATGCCCGGTCCGATGCAGAACAAATTCCTCATGATCTCTCCCAATGGTTCGCCCATCGACTGTAGTGAGGAACATGAAGGAGTGTCAACCCGATGAGTTGGTCATCAATATTCACTGCCGGGCTATTCGGGAAGCGCCGGCTGCGGCTTGCGCCAGCGATTTCACGACGGCAATGTTTTGCTCTAATGCCGGCGGGAACTCATGGCGCTGCTGAAGATATTCCGGTGAGTTCCATGATATCCAGGTCTGTTGATTTTCATCCTGCCCAAACCAGGAGCTTCAAGGGCAAATCAATGGCAGCCATTTGACTGGCTTGCATGATGGGCGTGCCCGCCTTGGGACTGCCGAAGATCACAAGCATGGTTGGCCGCAACTCCAGGCCGGCGGCAATTGCTTCTCCACTGTGATCGACCACAGCAAACAGCTTGATGCCTTTTTGCTGCAGCAGAGAAGTGAACCGCCGCACTGTTTCGTCAACGGAATGTTTGCTGAGAAAACTTTCCACGCCTGTGCTTGTGTTCATAGCAACAGTTTAGATGCCCTACGACGGTGTCCCGTGGTAATGACAGGGAATATGGGGAATGGGGCTAGAATTCCGATATCAGGTTAGGCGGGCGAGTGCAAAAAAAGGCAGGCCCCGTTGTAGTAACCGGGCTGCAACCTCAGCCAGAGTTTATAAGCCAAAGAGTTTATAGCCGCGCGGAAGAAACATTTGCCGCGCGGTTCTCGTTTTTGCGGGGCTTTCCGTCGGGACCCGATCTCTGAACTAGTGGTGCGGATCTAGCGGTGCGTCAGTGCGACGATTGCGTCCTGAACTTTGATCCACACATTCGACTTCGGGTCCACAATCTCAAAATGACCAGTGCCGGGCAAAGTAATCAGTTCAACTTTTTCTTGAGCGGCTTTTTTCTGCTCGGCATAATTCTTGCTGATCTCGTAAGGGACTGCATCGTCTGTAGTGCCGTGAATCAACTTCTGGGCCGCGGTGATGTGCTTTTCAGCGGGGGAGGCTTCACGATAATGATCGGGAACCTGCGTAGGCGATCCGCCCAGAAATTCTGAGACCGCATCATTGCTCAAGTGCAATTCCCATCCACGATGCATGTCCAGCACGCCTGCCAGTGACAACGCATGTGTAGCTGTGGGCTCGAAAGCGGCCAGCGCCAATGCGAGCTGTCCGCCGGCGGAGTGTCCGGCTACGCAAATACGTTTCAGGTCAAGCGGGGCCAATCTGCTTTTCTTGAAAGCACGCATGGTGGCGTAGGCGCTGCGAATGTCTTCGAACGTGCCCGGCCATCCGCCGCCGCGATTGCCCACGCGACGATATTCAACGTTCCAACTGGCGATACCGATCTTCTTGAGGGCATCGCACAGATGACCGCAATAAATAAGGTCGTACTTGGCCCGCCAGTATCCGCCGTGGATAAAGAAGACGGCTGGAAATGGACCTTTGCCTTCAGGCACGCGAACATCGGCAAACTGGTTTTCGTCGTGACCGTAAGGCACGCGCATGTCAGCGTCAGGCGGTTTGGTGGTGAGAATGTCTTCGCTTTGCACGGAAGAGCAGTATAACGGGAATTGTGAAATCAAATTTGTAATTTCAAATTTATAACTTCAAATTTATAAATTCAAAATCTCACCCTTTATCCCCATCCTGTGAGTTGCAGAGGCTGCGAGGTTTGTAAATTCAAAATTACAAATTACAAATGCATTTAAATGTATCCGCCGCCCGGCTCACAGTCATTCTCGTGAATGGTGAATTGTCCGTTTAATGCACCGTTTGCCTTCATGAAGCGGGCGTGAATTGCGAAATGTCATAGATGCCGAGCTTCTTTTCGATTTCCGTCACCTGGTCAACCGCCATGTCAAAGCCATCGCCGCCGAAGGTCTTGCGTTCGATCTTTTCGAACTCTTCACCCATAGCGTCATATTCATGACGGCTTACCAGCTTATGCAGGGCGGGGAAGAGAACGGTATCTTCGCGCGCTTCATGCGGACGATACATCCTCACAAAGGCTGCGATGGAGGTGCTCAGTGTGGGGAAGTCTTTGGTTTTTGCGGATTGCTGAATCCGATCAGTCACTCGCCTGCCCATTGCGTGTTGTGCGCGCAGGTTCACCGTGAGTTCAACCATCTGGTGGGCCTGCTCAAAGCGGGGGAAGAGGTGATCTTCTTCCAGCTTCTCGTGATAATCCTCAATAAAACTCTTGATCAAGCCGGCTGATTTGGTGACCAGAGCGGTATCGAAATCCTGTTTCGCAGCAATACGATGATTGACTTCCTCGTAGATCAGCAGGATGCGATTGAGAACGCCGTGCTCCCGCATGAGGTCTTCATTGGTGGAAACATCGTCATCGCCTTCAGCCTCTTTCTTTTGGGCCGCTTCTGTTTTTTTCGGTTCTGGTTGCGCGGTTTCCGTTTTGACCTGGGCCAGAGAAGCCAGAGGCGCGACCAAGCCCGTGGTGAGAAAAGCTGATGTTCCAATCAGAAAGTTGCGACGGGGGTTGTCCATAGCTGCCCTATCTCCTCACTAGGTTCGTTAGTGGTGCATGTGCATGCTGCCGACCGGACGAATACGCAGAAATACTATAAAGCCCGCGGGGCGGTCGCCGTAAAGAGGCGTGAGAAATCCCGGCTTTCCGTAAAGCGTGACTTGCGCGCCCAAGGCCGTTGAGAGCCGCGGCACAAGCGGGAAGTCATGGTCATAGCCAACGCTGTAAGCCTGTATGCGGGCCAGAAAGGTTTCGTCAAAGGCCGCAGGTTCAGGCTGCTTGCCCAAAAGCAGTTCAGTGGTGCGGTCCACGTTTTCAATCCGGGTCCATACCGCCTCGCGCTTGGCAAAACGCAGCGTTGACTCCAGCAAATAACCGTTGAAGTTCTCGCCACTCTGGAGAATGTGGTTGCGTCCCCACAGCAGCAGGCTGGACCAGCTTCCATCCCTGAACAGGCGGTTGTACATCACCGATGCTGTCATTCGCCGCACATCTTCATTGGGATGGAGCTGTTCCGGGCTGGAAAGATGGGCGATGGAGTATTGCGCGCTCCAGTTTTGTCCGGGCTGAAAGGTAAAGCGCGATGACCACGAGTCGATGGCGCCTGAATCGACGTTCCAGCGAAATTCATCGGGTTCACGACCGTGAAAGCCTGAGGCCTCAAGCCGAAAGGATTTATAGGTGACGCCCCCGGTCACAACGTCATTCGCGATGTGGGTTGAGTCTTGCAAATGATGTCCCAGGGCTGCCAGAGGATCTTCCGATGCGGTGACGCGATGCTCGAAGGCTGGAGGCCCCATGGCGGGATCGCCGACGGGCGCGGCGTAGAAGGAGACCAATCCATGCTCGCCGACCTTGTAGTCATAGAGCGCAGCAATCTCCATGAAGAAATCATGCGGATGCTGCCCGTCATTAATCGGCTTGCCGAATGCCGTTTCACCTTGCTGAAACAGTTCTGGATAGAAGCGCTGAGTGACAGTCGCCGGGTCAAGGCTGAGCATGGTCCGCAAAGTGAGTTCGCCGCGGCCGATCCTGCGCTGCGCCATGGGCATAAACCAATTGGTGGAGAATACCTTGTCATAACCACGAGGCCCGGATTGCTGCGCTACGTTGAGAAACACAGTGCCGTGGAACATCAGAAGCCAATTGCCTGCATTCCGCATCAGCATGGGTTCCTGCGTGGTATTGGGTTCCGCGCTGGTTCCGGGGGTGGCGTGATGCAGAATTTCTTCGATGAACGTTTCCGGCTGGGACATGGCATCACTCTGGCCGGCGGTATCCATGTTCATTCCGGGCATGTTCATTCCGGGCATGGAGTTGTCCGGCTGGTGTTTGTCATCCGGCGACGCGGCGCTTGAATGCTGATGGTGTTCATCTTCACCGCTTTGGGCGATGAGTGGCGATATAGTCACGAGAACCAAAAACAGAAGGAGGTACAAGAGCTTGTATTGTTTGATCATTCACTCATCCGATTTCGATGTCCGGAGGATGTCCGGTGAGGAAATACCCAATGATTCAATGGCTCCGTTCGTTTAGCGAGCAGACGGAAAGTTGGACATCGTCATGACTAGACGTGAAGGATCAAACGCGAAGAATTTGGAAATACGGTGGACTTGCAGGTGGACCTGGTTCATATGATCGCGCAGCCAACTCTTGAGTTGGGCTCACTGCGGCGGCCATGACAAGTGCGTGTACGTTCAACGTTTCGCTTGCGATGGACACGCCCGCAGCCACGATCTGTGCAGGCTGTGCCGCGAGACAGCATTTCTGGTGCGGCATCCTGTCGTGATCTGGAGTACCGGGCAATGGCGAGGACTGTGTCCGCTCGTGGCATCCGGGTTGCGGCGATGCGCTCACCGCAGTGAAGTGAGCGCCGATCAGGCAAGCCATGGGGAACAGGAGCACGGCGGCGAGCAGCAGAGCCATCAACCGCAGCCCGAGTTTTGCTAAACGCACCATTGCAATGCCTGCCAGTCCCAAGTGAAACTCATTTCCATCATAAAACAGAAAGGCCGCTATGGCGAAGCCATAAGCCTTGGGGCGTTTATTCGCGGCCAAAGCTGGCAAAATGGAAAAACTGCCAGCAGCTCTGCCTGCATCCAACTGTATCGCGCACGTATACTGTTCCCGCTCGCATGAACGGAGGCCCACTTGCCGATTGGTCGCACTAAGCTGGTAGTCAATTGTCTGTTGATATTCATGGTGATGCCGTGCATGGCGCAGGAAGCCGACTCAGCGACGGCGCAAGCGCCGTCAACGCAATCCCCGTCAGCCCAATCGCCGTCAACCCAGTCCTCTTCGACCCAATCGCCTTCGACCCAGGCGCCGCTCACGCTTACGCTGCAAGACGCGCTCAAGCAGGCGCGCAGCAACAGCGTGCAATTCCTTTCCGCGCAGACAGACCGGGCCCTTGCGCATGAAGACAAGGTCCAGGCGCGTTCCGCGTTACTGCCTCAGGTGAACTATCACAATCAATATCTATATACGCAAGGCGTAGGTGGGGCGGCACAGACCGCTATCGCCACTGGAGCAACCGTGCCAACGCAGCGGTTTATCGCCAACAATGCGGTCCATGAATACTTAAGCCAGGGCGTAGTGGAGGAAACGCTTGGATATACGCAGATTGCTGACTATCGCCGGACGCAGGCGCTGGAAGCTGTAGCGCGTGCGAAGGCCGAGGTGGCGGCAAGGGGGTTGGTTGTGGCGGTGGTGCAGGGCTATTACGGATTGATTGCCGCCCAGCGTAAATATGCCAACGTCCAGCAGGCTGCTACCGAAGCGCAGAACTTTCTGGCTCTCAGCCACAAGCTGGAAAATGGCGGCGAAGTGGCGCACGCTGACGTGATCAAGGCGCAGATTCAGGCGCAGGGCCGCGAGCGCGATCTGCGGGAAGCCCGCCTCACCATGGACAAGGCCCGGCTGGATCTGGCCGTTCTGCTATTTCCAAACTTTAACCAGAACTTTACCGTGGTGGATGATGCTCAGCTGGCGCCGCCTTTACAGAGTTTTGAGGATGTCGCCAAACTGGCGCAGAAGAACAATCCTGACATACGTGTTTCCTCGCTTTCAGTGCAGGCGGCCCAACATGAAGCATCTTCGGCCCGAGGCGGCTATCTGCCTACGCTTACGCTTGATTACCTCTACGGAATCGACGCTCCGCAATTCGCGGTGAATGGCCCGGATGGAATACGCAACCTGGGTTATTCTGCGTCCGCTACGCTGAATATTCCGATATGGACCTGGGGTGCGACGCGCAGCAAAGTGATCCAGGCTGACTTGAAGCAGCAAGCAGGCCCAGCGTGAACTGTCGCTGGCGCAGCGGAAGCTTCTGGCGGACGTGCAGACAGGCTATGCTGAGGCCGCAGCGGCCCTGGCGGAACTGGAACTGCTCAAGAGTTCGGCGGACCTGGCAGCGGAGAGCCTACGCCTGACCACTCTGCGCTATCAGGGCGGAGAGTCAACGGTGCTTGAAGTTGTGGACGCACAAAACACACTGACGCAGGCGCGCAATGCATATGATGACGGCCAGGTCCGGTTCCGTACCGCGCTGGCAAATCTCCAGATGCTCACAGGTACAATGTAGTTTCTTTTCTACTATGCTCAATCGAACATGGAAAATCACAGCCGTGGCACTCCCTCTCTGTCTCGTGTTTTTGGCGGGATGCAAGAAGGACGAGGGCGAAGAAAAACCTGAAGTCTCGGTGCAGGCAGCGCCAGCGCGGAAGGGCGATATTGCCCGTGTTGTGAATGCGGAGGCTGTGGTGTTTCCGCTTCAGCAATCAGCGATCACTCCTAAAATCAATGCGCCGGTAAAAAAGTTTTACGTGGTACGCGGACAAAAGGTCTTGCAGGGGCAGCTGTTGGCTGTACTGGAAAACCGTGACCTCCAGGCCGCCGCCACGGACAATCGCGGCGCCTATGATCAGGCCCAGGCACAGTATCAAACCAGTGTGGGCGCCACTCTACCGGAAGAGATCCAAAAGACAGAGCTGGATGTACAGACATCACAGCAGGAGCTTGACGCTCAACAAAAGCTCTATACCAGCCGGCAGGACCTCTATAAGCAGGGCGCGTTGCCGCGGAAAGATCTGGATGCCGCCGCTGTATCCCTTGCCCAGGCCAAGAGCGCGTACAACATCGCCAGGAAACACCTGGATTCCTTAAATGCCATCGGACGGCATGAAACGCTGCGGGCTGCCAACGGGCAGTTGGCATCGGCCAAGGCCAAGCTGGCCGGATCCGAAGCGCAGTTGAGCTATTCCGAAATACGCAGTCCGATATCCGGGGTAATCACAGACAGGCCGCTTTATCCAGGTGAGATGGCGTCATCCACCGTACCGCTGCTCACAGTGATGGACATAGCACAGGTGATTGCGAAGGCGCATATTCCGCAGTCAGACGCGGCATTGCTGAAGAAAGGCGATAAAGCGACGCTTTCGATCAGCGGAGCGGATACGAGACTGAACGGCACGGTCACGCTGGTGAGTCCGGCGCTCGATCCCAACAGCACCACGGTTGAAATCTGGGTGCAGGCACCGAATCCTGACCAGCAATTGCGTCCCGGCATGACCACGCAACTGGCCATTACGGCGCAGACGTTGCATGACGCGGTGGTGGTGCCCTCGGCAGCTCTGCTGAATGCCAATGGCAGCGAAGCCCAGGTCATGGTGATTGACGGCCAGAGTGTGGCGCAAAGCCGTGACGTGAAGCTCGGCATTCAGAGCGCGCAGGAAGCGCAAATTGTTTCGGGACTGAAACCGGGCGAGATGGTGATCAATGAAGGCGCGTACGGACTGCCTGACAAAACCAAGGTCAAGATAGAGAAACCGGATACAGACGAGAAAAAGCCGGAAGCTGCGGAGAAGAAACCAGCGGGCAAGGCTGACGACTAGTATGGCGGAAAATATTAAGCCCCTTCAGCCGCCGCCTAATGGCTATTGGTTCACCAGAAACTCGCAGTCACTCATATTTCTGGTGGTAGTGATTGCCGCTGTGGGCGCGTATCTGGCGTTCACTATTCCTGTATCTGTTTTCCCGTCCACGGATTTTCCCCGCGTGGTGATCGGTGTCGATAGTGGCGTGATGCCCATTGACCAGATGATGGTCACGGTCACGCGTCCGGTGGAACAAGCGGTGAACAGCGTGCAGGGCCTGGAATCGGTGCGGTCGATCACCAGCCGCGGATCGGCTGAAGTTGATCTGTTCTTTAACTGGAACGTGGACATGAACCTCACGCTTCAGCGCGTGGATGCCGCACTGACCGGTGTTGAAACAAGTCTGCCGCAGGGCACAAAGATTGACACGCATCGCCTGACGTTTGCTTCGTTTCCGATCATTGGATACAGCCTCACATCAGACAAAGTACCGCTCACGCAACTGTGGGAGATGGCGACTTACGAACTTTCACCGCGATTGAATCGCCTGAGTGGAGTAGCGACCGTTGTGGTGCAAGGCGGAGAGGAGCCCGAATTTCAAATCTCGCCTGATCCCGCCAAGCTGCTGCAGACATCGGCGACGGTCACAGACATTCTGAATGCGGTGAAGGGAACCAACCTGATTGATTCGCCCGGCCTGTTCGAGCGTAACCATCAACTGGTTCTGGGACTGGTCAGCGGTCAGGTGAGAAGTCCGGAAGAGCTGGCCCGCATCGTAGTGAAGAGCACGCAAACGGGGATTCCAATTCGTATCGGTGACGTCGCGTCGGTTGCGCGATCCGTCAGGCCGCTCTATACGGCGGTGCGAGCCAATGGCAAGCCAGCTGTGCTGATCAATCTGAACCGGCAGCCGGACAGCAATACCGTCTCTGTAGCGAATGAAGTTCATGCGGAAATTGAGCAGATCAGGAAAACCCTGCCCGCGGGCGTGAAACTACAGAGCTTCTATGACCAGTCAGGGATCGTGAACGATTCCATTGCGAGTGTACGCGACGCAATCCTGATCGGCCTCTTCCTTTCTTCGCTGGTGCTGATTCTGTTCCTGCGCGACTGGGGAACGTCCATCGTGGCTGGTCTGGTGATCCCTGTAACTCTGGCGGTCACGCTGATTGCGCTCAAGCTGCTGGGGCAGAGCTTCAACCTGATGACGCTCGGCGGACTGGCGGCTGCTGTTGGCCTGGTGATTGACGATGCCATTGTGGTGGTGGAGAACATTTCACTGCATCGTGATGCCGGCGAAGGAAGGCTTGAGGCCATCCATAAAGCGCTGGCGGAAATCACCGTCCCCCTGATCGGATCCACGCTCACTCCCATCGTGGTCTTTCTTCCGCTGATTTCCATCACTGGAGTCACGGGAGCGTTTTTTCGGGCACTAGCGGTCACCATGTGCTCAGCGCTGCTCACCTCGCTGCTTCTGGCTCTCACGTGGACGCCAACTCTCAGCCAGTACTTCATGCGCGGTAAAAAAGAAGAAACCCCCGCTGCTGAAGCCATTCCTCCAGTCACCGTTAACGCCGCGAGCGATGACGATGAGATGCGGAAGCTGATGGCCGCTGAAGAAGCCTCCATGAAGGGCTTCTTTCGTCGCGTGATCGACTTTTACGAGCGATGGCTGCGGCGGGCGCTGGAGCATCCATGGTGGTTGCTGGGTGGGGCCGTGGTTCTCATCATCGTTTCATTCCTGTCTTACAACGTGCTGGGATCTGATCTGTTGCCGGAGATGGATGAAGGCGGCTTCATTGTCGATTACATCATGCCCGCTGGAAGTTCGCTTCAGGAGACGAACCGGGTGCTGACGCACGTGGACGAGATTCTGCATGACATCCCGGATGTGGAAAGTACTTCGCGCCGAACCGGCTTGCAGCTTGGTCTGGCGGCGGTTACCGAAGCCAACACCGGCGATATTTCGGTCAAGCTTAAATCGGGCAAGCGACGCCCTATCGATGACGTAATCAAAGACGTACGTGACAACATCCATAAAGAAGAGCCAGCGCTGGATATAGAGGTAATCCAGCTTTTGCAGGACATGATCGGCGATCTCAGCAATCAGCCTGAGGACGTGGTGATCAAGCTGTTCTCACAGGACCCCAAACTATTGCAGGCGCAAGCGCCCCGCGTGGCGGACGCCATCAGTAAGGTAAAGGGTGTGGTGGACCTGAAGAACGGGATTGAGAACACCATCAGCGGACCCGCGACACAATTCAACGTGAACCCAACGGTTGCTGCGAAAGGCGGCTTCACAGCAGAAGAAGTTTCCACGGACGCCACCGCGTTGCTTGAGGGCGTTCCCGCAGGCACCCCTCTGATCAGCAATGATCGTGCCTATACCATTCGTGTGCGTTTCCCTGATCAGAACCGCAGCTCCATAGAAGCCATGAGCAATACGGTGTTGATGAGCGGTACAGGGAAGATCGCAACGCTGGGAACGGTGGCTGACCTGGTTGAAATCCCTGGACAGATAGAAATTCGCCGCCAGAACCTGCAACGTGATGTGGAGGTCACCGCTCGACTGGAAGGCATCAGCCTTACCAAGGGTATTGAGCAGGTGCAGAAGGTGGTGAATGGGCTGAAGCTACCGTCTTCCATCCGGGTTGAGTACGGAGGCAAATTTCAGGACCAGCAGCAGTCGTTTCACGATCTGGTGATTGTCTTAATCTTGGCCATCATCCTGGTGTTTGCCGTGTTGCTGCTGGAATTCCGCAGTTTCTCCGCGCCCACGGCGATTCTTTCGTCGGCGTTACTTTCTACTTCCGGCGTTTTTCTTGCGCTGCTGATTACGCAAACCACATTCAATGTAGCGTCATTTATGGGTGTGATTATGGTGATCGGAATTGTGGCCAAGAACGGTATCCTGCTTCTGGACGCTCATCAAAAGTTCAGCAAGGCGGGCTTTCCGGCCGAAGATGCGATGATTCAGGCGGGCAGACGACGGTTGCGCCCGATTGTGATGACAGCACTTGCGTCCGTGGCGGGCATGTTGCCGTTGGCGTTTGCCATCGGCGCGGGCTCACAAATGTTACAGCCGCTGGCGATTGCGGTAATCGGCGGCATTCTGATATCGATGGTGCTCTCACTGATCGTTACGCCGGCCGTGTTCTTCTATATGACCAGGGAGCGGGAGAATGTGTAATTTGGAATTTGCACAACTGTAATTTACAAATTTGAATTACAAATCCAACCATGGCAGGTTACCGAAGTGACCCGCTTAACCTGCGCAAATTAAACGATTTAATGCGCCTTTGGCTGAATTTCAGATTGCCTTCAGGCAGCGACAAGGGTTATAGTCAGCTTTGAGAATGAAGCGGCTTTTCTCCATTTCGACGATGCTGGTGCTGCTGTTTTCCGCATTCTCGCCCACGTGGGCGGCGGATATGGACAGCATGCACGCATCTTCCTGCCATCGCATGCCGATGCAGGGCGCCTCTGCGAAGGGCGCGCATCATCACTGCGATGGAATGGAGATGGAAGCAGAGCAGTCCTCTGATGGCGTTTCCATCGCGTCCCATCATTCTCATTCATGTCCCATGAACTGCTGTGTGCAAGTGGCTCCAACGTCTGGAGTAGCAACTGCAACAGCCTCCGTTCTCCCACCACTGGCTGTAGTGGAAGCCGAATTTGATTTCAGCTCCATCATCTTTGCCAGCGCTGGTTTTTCCTCCCACACTGATCGCGGTCCCCCATCTGCATAAGTAGTGTTGCTCCGGGCCGGAGCTGTTCAAAAGTATCCAGGTGACTCGTTTTTGAATTGCGAGTCACACAAGATGCGGAGCCAGCATTCCAGCCCTCTCATTCGTATTCCGATCTTCAATCGAATAAAGCGAGAACCAGGTAAACCAGAGCTGAATTTCGCCGTTGTACCCGTAACCGCGGAGCCGCCGGCAGACTCAATCCAGTAATGGTGATCGGATAAACGGAAACGACTGACCTGATGCGCATACCACCTAAGGGGGAAGAATGTTTACGCGAGTTCGATTGATTGGGTTGTTGGTCCTGCTGGCTTCAATCCATTTATATGCTTCGGTCTTCGGGACGGTAAAAGCGATTGTGCACGATCCTCAGCACCGGCCGGTGAAGGGAGCACAAGTTGTGGTGCGTAGCCGCACTTCATCGCTCGAGCAAAAGGGCATCACCAACGAAGATGGTGTTGCCGTGGTGATGAAGGTACCGGTCGGCGAATACGACGTTACCATCATCTCTCCGGGGTTCACCGCCGATACGCAATCAGCGACGGTGATCTCTGACGGCGTGCAGGAATTGCATTTTGCTCTTTGTCTGGCTGCGCGACAGGAGACTGTGGAAGTCAGCGCGGAACCACAGCTCGTGAATCCGTCATCTTCGACTCCGGAGACGCTGGTCAGCCGCTCTGAGATTGAGAAGTCGGCGGGATCAGACCGTACGAACTCCATGTCCATGATCACGAACTACGTTCCTGGAAGCGCGGTGGTCCACGATCAGCTGCATGTTCGCGGTGGACATCAGGTCACGTGGGCGATTGACGGAGTCCCGGTTCCAAACACAAACATCGCGACGAATGTGGGTCCGCAGTTCGATCCCAAAGATATTGATTACATGGAAGTGCAGCGAGGGAGCTTTTCCGCCGACGCAGGCGACCGCACATACGGTGTTTTCAACGTAATCACGCGTTCGGGTTTTGAGCGTTCCCGCCAGGGCGAACTGGTTACCAGCTACGGCAGCAACAACACCACAGATAACCAGATCAGCTTTGGCGACCACAACGATCGCGCGGCTTACTATTTCAGCGTGAATGGGAACCGCACAGATTACGGCTTGGAGACACCGACCGTGGCCAATCTGCACAATCAGGCGGCAGGCGGTGGCGCTTTCACATCATTGATCCTCAACGCGACGCCGAACGATCAGCTTCGTTTTGTTGGCTCGGCGCGCACGGACTACTTCCAGGTCCCCAATGATCCTGATTTGCAGGCTGCCGGGGCGCGTGATCGCGAACGCGAGCAGGATATTTTTGGTAATTTCTCCTGGATACATACGTTTAGTCCCAGCGTTCTGTTTACGCTGGCGCCTTCCTATCATTTCAATCGCGCTGCTTTCGAAGGGCTGGGCGATGCGGACGACCGGGTGGTCACAACGGACAATCGCCTGTCTTCTTATATTGGCGGTACGGCGACCGTGAGCGTGGTGAAGGGCCGCCACAATGCCAAGTTCGGCATGTACGGCTTTGCCCAGCATGACAATACGTTGATTGCGCTGACCGGCAACGATCCTGATGTGGGTCTGGTCGACATACCTCCCACCCGCCAGATAGCCAATGGCGACCTGGAAGCCTTCTGGGTGGAAGACCAGTACAAAGCCACGTCATGGCTCAGCCTGAATGCGGGCATCCGCGTGACGCACTTTTCCGGCCTGGTGAGCGAAAATGCCGCCAGCCCGCGTCTGGGAGCAGCCATTGAAATTCCACACCTGCACTGGGTGCTGCGTGGCGCTTACAGCCGTTACTATCAGGCGCCGCCGCTGGATACGGTTTCTCCGGCCATTCTTTCCGTGCTCCCGGGCCAGGGATTTCTTCCATTGAACGGCGAGCGTGACGAGCAACACGAGATCGGCCTGACCATTCCGTACCGCAACTGGGCGTTTGATTTTGACCAGTTCCGCACAGGCGCTCATAATTACTTTGACCATGATGCCATTGGAAACTCAAACCTGTTCTTCCCTCTGACGATTGAGAGTGTGCGCATTGTGGGCTACGAGGCCACCGTGCGTTCACCCAAGCTTTTCAAGAAGCTTGACGTTCATCTGGCGTATTCTCATCAGACGGTGGAGGGCTCAGGCGGCATCACTGGCGGGCTCACGGACTTCGCACCACCGCCGGTTGGCTTCTTTTATCTCGACCATGATCAGCGCAACACGCTGAGCACCGGTTTCAGCACTACGTTGCCATGGAAGGCATGGCTTTCCGGAAACCTGGCGTACGGATCAGGGTTTCTGGATGGAGACGGGCCGGGCCATCTACCCAGCTACGCGACGGTTGACCTGGCGCTGGGACGGTCATTCGGAGAGAACTGGTCAGCCAAGCTTTCCGCAACGAATCTAGCCAACAATCGATATTTTATCGACCTGAGCAATACGTTCGGTGGGACACACATGAGCGATCCGCGACTGGTTTCATTCCAGCTTCGTTATCGATTCCATTACTAGGAAGGGAATTATGAAGAGACTTCTTGCACTCATATTTGCCATGTTCGCTGATGACGGCCGCGGTATTCGCGAGGAGACAAGAACCCGGTCGTTGGAGGACAGGAAATGCTGCCGACCAACAATATTATGCAGAACCTGTCCAAGTCGGCAGACCACACCACGTTTGTTGCGGCCATCAAGGCTGCCGGTCTGGAAAAGACGCTGAATGGGGCCGGTCCTTTTACCATCTTCGCGCCAACCAACAAGGCTTTTTCCGAGCAGCCCGCGGAATTTATGACCACCCTGATGAAGCCTGAGAACAAAGAACAGTTGAAAAAGATGGTGCTGTATCACGTTGTGGCCGGGAAACTGACCAGTGCCGAGTTGAAAGAGAAGATCAAGGCAGGAAAGGACCGTCACGGTGAAGTGGTGACTGTTTCCGGACTGAAGCTGCGCGTGGGCGATCACAACGGCACGCACCTGATGGTGCTCGATGATGACGATGACATGGGCATGTTTGAAGCGTCGGATGTGAATTCGTCAAATGGCGTGATTCACGTGATCGATAATGTGATGACGCCTAAAGCACCTGCGAGTGCACCAACCAAATGATGGCAAGACTCCTGTAGAGGGCGACGGATTTTCAGCCGCGGGTAGCGGCAGAGAATTTGTCGCCCATTTTTTTTGCAGGGGTGTAAGTACGTAATCGAAAGACTCCTGGATTCGTTCAACACGCAAAATCATTCTGTTTCATGCTGCATCTGTTTGACACATCCGTTTACGTTTCTTTCCCGTAATCACAATGAAAGCGAGATTTCGCTGACAAAGGAGAAGGAGAAAGAGATGAAAAACAGAATTCTAATGATTGCGGCCCTTTTTACATTTGCCTCTGCTGCGTTGATGGCAGGATCCAAGAACCCGATGGTCGGCGGACAAGAGATGTATCCGACCAAGAACATCATCCAGAATGCGGTCAATTCCGCGGACCACACCACGCTGGTTGCAGCCGTGAAGGCGGCTGGATTGGTTGAGACCCTTCAGGGGCCCGGGCCATTTACGGTCTTCGCTCCGACGAATGAAGCTTTCGCCAAGCTGCCGGCCGGCACCGTTGACACGCTTCTGAAGCCGGAAAATAAAGACACGCTGGCGAAGGTCCTGACCTATCACGTGGTCCCGGGCAAGCTCAGCGCCAGCGATCTGAAGAAGAAGATCAAGGAAGGGAATGGAACTGCTGAACTGACCACGGTAGAGGGCGGCAAACTGTGGGCCAGCATGAGCGGAAGCAAGATCATGTTGAAGGACGAAAAAGGTGGAATGGCCACCGTCACTATCCCGAATGTGTTCCAGTCCAACGGCGTGATTCACGTGATTGACACGGTGGAGATGCCGAAGTAGTAGAAGCGCTTCCTCACTGCGTGTCTGGATGACTCAGGGGCTGATAGTCTGGCTTCGTTTGGTAATGACGGAGCCAGGCAGGACTTATTGGTTGCGTTGGAATCTAAGCTTATGTCTTGCGCTGGACCAGAAAGTGCGCCAGCTCTTTCAGTGTGTCGGCGCGGTGTACAAATGAACCCAGGGCGTTGCAGGCGGAAGCGACGAGCTCATCGGCCATGCGGATCGATTCATCGATTCCGAAGAGGGAAGGATACGTCGCTTTCTCTGACGCCGTATCTTTGCCGGCTGTTTTGCCCAGTTGCTCGGATGATTGCGTGACGTCAAGAACATCGTCCACGATCTGGAAAGCAAGCCCGATGGAGCGGCCGAAATCGCGCAGGCGCTGGATCTCCGGCATGGTGCCATTGGCATAAATCCCGCCGCTGACCAGGCTGGAGGTAATCAGCGCTCCGGTCTTGGAACGGTGAATGTATTCAAGCGTGTCAGCGTCCGCGGGAATGCGTTCGGACTCGATGTCTTTCACCTGGCCGCCGATCATGCCGTCTACGGTTCCAGTACCGCGCGCTACTTCTTCAATGATCTTCACGCGCGCTTCCGCAGGACACTTGAGACGGGCCATGATTTCGTAAGCCTGGGTCTGAAGAGCGTCACCGGCAAGGATGGCGATGGCCTCGCCGAAAACCACATGGCAGGTGGGTTTGCCACGACGGAGATCGTCATTATCCAGGGCCGGGAGATCGTCATGAATGAGGGAATAGGTATGCAGCATTTCCAGAGCGCTGCCCAACTCTTCAATGCCCTCGGGAAGGCGACCGGCGATCATGCGAGCTGCTTCCATGCAAAGAATGGGGCGCAGGCGCTTGCCTCCCGCGAAAATGCTATGACGCATGGCCTGATGAATCGAATCCGGGCGCTGCGTGGGCGAAGGTAGAAGCTTTTCCAGCGCCACGTCAGTCAGCTGCCGACCTTGGTCGAGAATGTCTTTGAGCATGAATGGTTAAGTATAAAACACGCGGATGGTAAAACACGGAGTGCGCAGCGAGTGACTGGAGAACGGCAGGGAGCAAACGGCGGGCAAGAAAGATGAAGGGAGCGTTTCATCACGCTCCCTTGCGATTCTCAAGACCGCGCCGTTGTAGCGCGCGGGTTATGACTTATGCCGCATGTGCTCGCGTCATAGGCCGTATGCTGCTGGCCGCCTGCACAATAGCGCGTACGTCAGAGCTATAGCAGCAATCAGAGGCGCCCGCGGTAAGGGCCAGAGTCCACATTTTTTCGTCGGGCAGACGGTGTGTGCAGACGATGGTAAGATCCGGAAACCTGCTATGAATCTGGTGGACATCGTTCAGACCAAAAACTTCAAGATCAACAATGGCTGCGTCGGCCGTCTGGCTGGGGATGGCCTGCATCACGTCATTCAGGGTAGTGGCTTTCGTGACCACACGAAAATGGTTGTTCAAAGACCTGGACAGAGAATCCGAAATCTGGCTGTTGCGTTGTGCGATAACCACGCTGAGAGGTTTCATGGAAGCACTTCCTTAACGGCTGGGGGTAAGACACCATTGCGGCGTCCTACCGAACATCCAATCTGCAGGGGCGTCCTGCAGGCGAGTGGGGAAGAGTTATTTCCTGGCCGAACTTTGAACCCGCTCGGTTGCGGCTTCGTATGGTTCTGGCTGTAGCTTACCGTTTTGCTTCAGAAGAATTTCAACCTTGCCTTCAGCCTCCTCTAGTTCCTTGCGGCAGGTAGAGGAAAGCTGCATGCCTTCTTCAAAGAGTTTCAGCGCCTGCTCCAGAGGGGTGTTCCCCTTTTCGAGTTCGTCCACGATTTTTTCCAACCGCTGAAGACACTCTTCAAACTTGGGCACCACCACAGTTTACTCGATTACGAACGAATGGGTAACAAATATTGATCGTGCAAGTGGCGCAACTTAATGAATCACATTCATTCGGAAAAGTTTCGATGAGGTAGCTTTAATAAAAGCTTCTATCTGGAAGAAAGCAGAAGCTTATACCTTTGCTGCGGTTGATCCCATACCGTCCAGTACTTCCACTGCGGAAGAATACCGGCCCAGTGGAGCAGCTACCTGCGCACCCTGAACCATGCCGCGGACCTGGTGCAACATCTCGCGGGCGATCTCAATGCCTTCTGCGCGCGCGGCATCTGCATTGGGAGCTTTGGCCATGCGCTCAAGGATGGAATCCGGAACAGATACGCGCAGTTCGTTTTTCATGAACTCAGCATTTCTGACACTGGTCAACGGCCAGATACCTGCGAGTACGGGCACGCGATAATGTTCGATGCGGCGCAGGAATTGTTCCAACAAGGCAATGTCGAACACCGGTTGTGTCACAGCGTAATCCGCGCCAGCCTGAACTTTGTATTCGAAACGGCGCACTTCTTCATCGATATTGACAATGCCCGGGTTGGCGCCTACGCCGATCACGAATTTTGTTCCGCTACCTATGGGATTACTGCCAATATCCAGGCCGAAGTTCAAGTTATGGACGATGTTTACCAGGCCGATGGCGTCCACATCAAAAACGGCGGTGGCATCCGGATAGTTGCCCATCTTGGGCGGATCGCCGGTGATGCAGATCAGGTTATGAATGCCCATGGTGTAGCAGCCCAGGAGCTCTGACTGCATGCTAAGCACATTGCGGTCACGACAGGTAAAGTGCAGCACCGTTTCCATCTCAGCCTGTTGCTGCACCAGAGTGCACAGGGCGAGATTGCTCAGGCGTGCGGAAGCGCGTGGACTGTCGGGAATATTGATGGCGTCAATGCCGGCCGCCTTCAGGAACCTGGCGCCTTCCACTTCCTTGCGGAAGTCGATGCCTTTGGGCGGAACAATTTCCACCAGGGTGACGAACTCACCGGTGGCGAGCTTACGTCCCAGATTTGAACGCTGGGCCAGAGGAGGCGGCGCGAAAGAGAATTCACGTTTAGGTTTGCTAACGGTGGAGACGCCGGTGGTTTTTCCTTTAGCGTCTGCCATGCGCAGGCCGGATTTCATTGACTTGATATGTTCCGGCGTGGTTCCACAGCAACCGCCGATCAGGGTTACGCCGGCCGCGGCAAATTTACGCGCATAACTGGCCATGTATTCCGGTGAACAAAGATATATGTTGCGGCCTTCAATGCTGCGAGGAACTCCGGCGTTTGGTTGCGCTGCCAGCGGCTTGTTGGTCTGGCGGCGGATACGTTCGATGGCTTCCAGCATCGCCACGGGCCCAACGCTGCAGTTGCATCCAATTACGTCCGCGCCCCACTCCTCGATTTTCGCGACAAAGGTTTCCGGACTGGCTCCGTCCAGGCAGTTGCCGTCTTCGTCGATGGTCACCTGGGCCACGATCTGGGTCTGGGGAGAGACTTCGCGCGCAGCCAGGATCGCCTGATGCAGCTCTTCCAGATAGCCGAATGTTTCCAGCATGAAGAAATCAACGCCGCCCGCCAGCAAGGCAGTCATCTGCTGCTTAAAGGATTCGCGCGCTTCTTCGCGAGAGGTTTTGCCGAGTGGCTCAATGCGCACACCCAACGGGCCCACAGACCCGGCTACCAGGACTTCGGCGGCCACCTTGGCGTTGTACGCGTCAGCTGCCTGCCGCGCCAGTTGGGCACCCACGAAGTTGATCTCATGGACTTTATCGACCAATCCATGACGGGCAAGCCGGTAAGAGTTACCGCCAAAGGTGTTGGTTTCAATCACCTCTGCCCCGGAGCTCAGGTATTCCTGGTGGATGCCGCGGATCAGGTCCGGTTGAATGAGGTTCAACTCGTCATAGCACTTGTTGATGAACACGCCCTTTGCGTAAATCAGCGTGCCCATGGCACCGTCACAAAGTACGGGACCGCGTTTCAGCCGTGATAGGAGATCCAAAGCCATTTTTTTCTCTATTCAGAATACCGCAGTGAGCAGAATAGTTTCTACTTTCACCAGTGAAAGGCGAAATTAAGCGCATGAAAGGGGAAAGGGGCGCGTTCTATACAACGGAAAGCCTTGTCTGATTGCAGCAATGCCACTATCCGCGGGCTTGTGCGATCGATGGAAGTCGGGCATTCAAAGTCGCTCTGCTATAATCGCGGTTTCATAACAAAGGGTTTAGGTCACTTGAGAAGAGCTCAAAACAGGTATGTTCTGGGAGTGGTGCTGGCTGCATTCGCTATTGTGATGGCGGGATGTGGATCAAGCAGTTCCTCCACGTCGCAAACTGCTCCATTAACGAACATCAAGAAGAGAGTCTTAGTGTCCAATGAGGCCGGCGTGGTGCGAATCATCGATGCCAGCAATGACACGCTGAGCCTTAAGACGGTGGGGATTGGGGCGCCCACCAAGATGCTGAAAGCGGGTGGCTTTACTCTCATTGCCCAGAACACGACTGCAGTTGCCATTTTCAACAACTCTACGGAAGTAATCGCTTTCAATACGCCAACGGCAGACATTCCCAGCGATATCGCTCTGTCTCCGGATGGATCTACCGCCTGGGTGGCGGAGAGAAACGTTGGCCTGGTACAAGCGATCAGCACATCGACCGGCGCGGTGACGGCAAATATATCGATCCCGAACGCGGTCCGGTTGTCGATGAGTCCAACTGGAACCCGGCTGCTGGTCTTTACCGATACGCTGAAGCCACAGGCCAATGCGGACAATTTTTGGGTGATAGATACCAACAGTGTGGTCAACACTGCGAACAAGACCGCCAGCCCGGTAGCGGCCCCTTCGCTCGACCAGCCTTTTACCGCAATTTTCAATGGTAGTGAAACGCAAGCACTCATTTTGAGTTGCGGAAAGCCATGCGGCGGGTCCGGAGTGGGGTCGAACGTATCCAAAATTGACTTCACAACTCCGTCCGCGCCCAGCACCATTTCCGTGATTCCGGTGCTTGCCGCAACCACCGGCACTATCAATGGCACCAGTCTCTTTGTTGCGGGAACTCCTCTGGGAAGCCCTTTTGGCACGCTACAGGTGATCGATACCGGTTCATTGGCAATCGTGGGAGCGGCCACTCAGATCACGGACGGTATTCATCTCAACATGGCGGTAGCGTCCAACAGCCGCTTATATATTGGTGCGAGGGCCTGCACCCCGGGACCATCCAGCGTTGCGAATCAGGTGGCTGGTTGTTTAAGTATCGCCAACATCAGCGACCCGCCAGGAGCAAGCGGATTGCCTGTGGCGCGGCCCAGTGAATCTGCTTTTCGCCAGAATCTTGACGTGACCGGCTTCCAGCCGATCTCGGGTCGCAACATCATCTATGTGGTGCAGGGCGGCGAGCTGGATATTTTCGATACAGGTCTGGATGCGGTCTCACCAACCATCACGCAGATCGATTTTGTCGGCGACGCGATCGACGTGGTTCAGATCGATCCATAAAATTCCTGCCTCACCGCTGATTAACGCAGATAAACACTGATCAAAACCAGCGCCAGGCCACAATCCGGAGTGTGAGCTGCGTTTCCACTCGATTAGCTCGAGGGAAAAAACCGTAGTCATTACCAGCTATGAAACATTTCCAAGAGAGTAACCCTTCTCATTTTCCTGGCGTTAGCGTCAAGCTGTGTGTCCCGGCGTTCTGGACTGCCTGATCAGAGTAAGCCAGCGTGAAGGTGGTGTTGCCATACCACGCGGTCCAGTGGTCCATGTAATAAGGGCTGAAGATCTGGCCTGATTCTCCAATGACAATATTGAAAGTGGATGCATCCAGGTTGGAGAAATCAACTGTCATGCGCTCTGACGGGCCAAAGCCGCGGCCCACTTGCTTCACTGTATATCCTCCGCCGGATTGAGCATGCCGCCCGGGCGCGCTCATCCCACGCAGCACGGGAACAGCGCCGAACAACGGATGGTCGATCACCAAAGGGAACTGCTCACCATACTTCCATGTGTTCAGGTCAGCGGGCGCGTTATGGATAGCTTTTTCCACGGCGGCTGTGAGCATGTCATCAAAGTTGGCATAGCCCGGAACCAGCCAGCGGGCAGGCTGGTCGCGAACGATGGTTTCAAGGGCCACGGCGGATTCTGACCATGTGTATTCCTCCCACGCTTTACCGAGCTTGGGCTCAAGCAGCATCTGGCGCAACGTGGTGCGGGATTTCACTTCAATGGTGGGTGCAGCGGCATCGGCGAGCATGCGTCCATCAAAGCGGCGGAGGAGATCAGCGGCCTGGCGAAGACGGTCATTTGCTTTGTTGCTGTGATCAATGGCGGTTGCGAAGTGACCGGCAAAGAAGCGATCGTATTCAGAGGTGACGTCAGTTTGCAGAGCCAGCATGTCCGCCGGACTGAACTTTTTGCCGGGCTGCTGCAAAACGGTATAAATGCGTTCCGTGCGATAGGGCGGGAACCACTGCGTCGCCAGCAGATAGGGATAGCCTTCAGGCGTAATTTTGGAATTCGCAGTGGCGATGATTCCGCCGGGCGGATTGTAGACAGCGGGCAGCTTGTCAAAGTCTAGATAACCGGTCCAGTCATGCGCGCCGTCAGCACCCGGAGACGGGAATAGTTCCATCGCCGGATTTGCGAATCGGAACAAAGCCCATGGGTTGATAGCCGATGTTGCCGTCCACGTCACCATAGACGACGTTCTGTGATGGTGTGGCGAAGGCCGATAGGGCTTTGCGGAACTGGTTCCAGTCTTGTGCGGAATCAAGATCGAAGATGGGAATGCTGATATTACGTGAATCGTAGATGATCCATTGCAGCGCGATCTCACGAGTCTCGCCGGGAAGGAGGCTGGTGATGATGGGGCCATGGCGGGTGACCTTGACGTCAAAAGGAACGTCAGGCGCTCCCTTTACATGAATGACTTCATGGAATACTTCAGGTTTCTGCCAGCCTGTGGGAGTCTGATATTCGCCAGCGGCGTTAAAGTTTTCCACGAACAGGTCCTGCACATCAGGATTCAGGTTTGTGTATCCCCAGGCGATGCGCTGGTTGTGACCAACAACCACGAACGGCATTCCGGGAAGGGTGAAGCCTTCCACGTTGAAGTCACCGGCATGGAGATGGACTTCATACCACATGCTGGGCTCGCGATGCGGCAGGTGCATGTCATTGGAGAGCAATGGCTTTCCCGTAGTGGTGTGCGTGCCGGAGATCACCCAATTGTTCGATCCGGGAAGGCAAGCTTCACAATCGGAATCACGAGATGGCAGAGGAAGTTGAAGGTTTACTTGAGGTCCTTCTGAGGCTGTGGCGGGTGCAGCCGTGGCGGTCTTCTTGCGAAGAGGCGTGTTTTGAAGAGGCGTCTCGGCGGGTGTGGTAACCCTGGCGCCAGGCGCTGCGTCGCTGGCTGGAGCATGGTCTCGCGGAGAGCTCGGGGGATAGAGGTCAGCCATGAGTTCAGGCGAGAGGAGCTTCGCCATCTTCTCTCGTATCCATTCCATTTCATATTGCGGATTCAGAAGCTGGCTCATGCCTATACCGATCAGGACCGAATCGGATGGCGTCCATGGGCGAGGCGAGTAGCGAAGGACGCGGAATTCAATTGGCAGATTGTTGCGGTGTTGTTCCATATACGCATTCACCCCGTTGGCATACGCGGCAAAAAAAGCGCGATCGCGATCATTGAGCTGACCTGCGACCCGTTCTGCTACAGCGCGCAAGCGGAGAATGCGCTGCTGCTTGTCATAGTCCACCCAGGATGGTGGCGTGCCCTTGATACGTGAGGGCGGAGCACTGGCTGCGGGCAGGATCTCTGCCAACTCGCCGGCCATGGCACGCCGGGTCATATCCATCTGCCAGAGACGGTCTTGCGCGGTCACGTAGCCCTGCGCGAAAAAGAGATCTTCATTGTTGGAAGCACTGAAATGGGGAACACCATGCGAATCGCGAATGACCTGAACGGGTGCTTTGAGTCCGCGGAGCGAGATATCACCGTCGAGTTGCGCCAGCGAACCCCGAGCCGCGCTGTAGAACCACAGAGAGACTCCGGCTACGGCGAGAATCGCCAACAATATGATGAACGAGACAATTTTAAAGATGAGGCGCAGACGGCTTCGGCGAGCTGGAGGAGCAGAGATGGTGGTGGCCATGGTTTGCGATTGTAAGGCAAGCCGATTGAAGATTGCCAAAAATGCACAATCGCCTCTAGCTTCTAGCTCCTGGCTGCCAGGTTCCAGCAGCTAGAAGCCGGTAGCCGAAAGCGATTTGCCTTATAATGAAAATGAAATTCAATTTCATTTGCCAATAAGGCAGGGGTCTGCGGGCAAACCTAAAGATGCTGCAAAAGCGAATTGACGATCATGCTCCGCCAACGCGAGAAGCGGTACGCGAAGCCCAGGAAATATTCTTCAAGCATTTGAAGCGCGTGGGACTAAAGCATACCGAACAGAGAGACACTATTCTGCGCACGTTTCTGGATACGCGCGACCATCTTTCAACCGACGAGCTTTTCCGGCTGGTGAGGAAGAAGGACACGAAGATCGGCTTTACTACCGTTTATCGCACACTGAAACTGCTGGCAGAATGCGGACTGGCGAGCGAAGTGGCGTTCCACGACGGAGTGGCGCGCTATGAGCACCAGTTTAACCGTCGCAGCCATCATCACATGGTGTGTACGGAGTGCGGAGCATCGGTTGAATTCTTTTCACCGGAAGCAGGGAAACTACAGGAAGAGATCGCGCGTAAGCATCGCTTTGATGCTACCCGCCACACATTCCAGATCTACGGAATTTGCGAAGACTGCCGTAAGCGAAACGGCAAGAAGGTTGTTTGATTTTTGAAGTGCTCTGCCGCGTCAGATAACTGTTTACGGAGAGTTTACAGCCACCATGCTGGCGCTATGGTTGAATAACGATTATAGAGTCTTTGCGAGTGACCTGGCCGCGCTTCCCCCCTAAAAGTAGCGCGGCCATTTTTCTGTCCGCAAAAAAGCCGGCACGATAAACCTGTTGCTCGCCGGCAGGCGCCCTCGCAAAAAGAAATGCGGGTTCTTTATTTTGCTGCGTACAGAGAGATTTTGGAACCAGAGTTGTTTACAGCGAGTTTACAAACCACTGAAACCAGCGTGGATAAAATCCAGGCTAGTGCTAAAGCAGATAAATCCTCCTTCCACTCGAAACAATCGATAGATAATGGAAAAGAAGCCGGGGAGAGTAGAAGTAGCATTTCGCTCTCATTGAGAATCGCATGAGCAAGTTCACCTGGACAAATCGTAAATTTTCCACGGCAGTGGTCCTGGTGCTGGCGGCGGTACTTATTGGGCTGGCGGTGTTGCAGTACCGCTGGAGCGCGGAAATGAGCGTGGCCAACAGTGACCGGATGGCCATGGAACTGGAGGCCAGCCTGCTTCGCCTGCGCGAGGACCTGCATATTGAAGTGGCTGGAATCTGCCTTCGTTTGCAGGTGGATCCGACTGCTTCAGCGAGAGAACGCCGGCGGCTTTATGCACAACAATTCGAATCCTGGCGCAGGACGGCAAGGCACCCTGGCGTGGTCAGCCATGTTGTTTTGCTGGAAAATGATCCGGAGGAAGGACTCCAGACACTTGCCCTGGATGATAAAGATAAGTTTCACGTCCAGTCATGGCCAACGCGCTATGCGCAATTTGAAACGAAGTTGCTGGCGATATCAGCTGATCTGGCTGTGGCCGGCAACCAGTTCGGCGCAGCCCAAAGTGGCGCCTATCAGGGACGGGAGATCGCCAAACAGGACTTTCTTTCCTCGTATTCAGTGCCTCTGTTGATTGATGAAAGCATTCCAGCGATTGCCCTGCCTGTCTATCACCTTGAATCCGGCGCAGCGGGAAAAGGCGCGCGCAAGGTGGCTGAAATCGATTGGCTGGTGGTGGAGCTGGACCGGGAGATCATCCAGAAACACATTGTTCCCGAGCTGGTAACCAAATTTTTTGGTACGCCGGAAAAATCGGAATATCAGATTGCCGTTTTTGGAGGACAAGGCCAAAAAGAGGTGCTCTACGCTAACGATAAAGATGTGATTCAGTATTCGGAGAGCACGTCAGATGATGCGGTGCGGGTCTTTGGTCCTCCACACGGACCTCCACTGTGGGGACTGGCGATGGTCGTGGTGCTGCCAAAATCCAGGACAATGTCTGCCGGCGACAAGCTGGGTGAGGCTGAAGATCTGGAGAAGAAGTGGCCAACTCGTATTGAACCCATTCATTACACGATGGACCAAAGAGACTGGGTGATCATTGCGCGCCATCGCAACGGTTCACTGGATGCCGTGGTGGCGTCCGTGCGACGCCGTACGCTGATCATTGGATTTGCCGTTCTGATCCTTCTGGGCGCCAGCATGGCCATGCTGCTGGTGAGCAGCCGGCGCGCTGAGGCATTGGCCCGTCAACAAATGGGATTTGTTGCCGCGGTGTCACACGAGCTGCGGACACCGCTGGCCGTGATTTGCTCCGCCGCGGACAACATTGCGGATGGAGTTGTGCCGGACAAGCAACGCATGGTCCAGTACGGAACGGTTATTAAGACTTCCACACGCCAATTGATTCATCTGGTGGAACAGGTGCTGGCGTTCGCCGCCACCCGGGATGAACGGCATCGCTACGATCTTGCACCGATCAAGGTGTCCGAGATCATTGATGATGCCTGTGCAAATACATCATGGGAGATTCGAGAAGCCGGGGTGAAGCTGGAGTGTACTGTCGCCCCGAACCTGCCGGACATCATGGGTGATCGGGCCGCCCTTGCGCATTGTCTGCAGAACCTGATTACCAATGCAGTGAAGTACGGCGGACGTGAACGCTGGGTGGGCGTGCAGGCAGCCTTGGGAACGTCAGCCAGAGGAGTGTCTGAAGTGCAGATTACGGTCAAAGATCGCGGCGCCGGGATCCCGGCCAAAGAGATCAGCCATATCTTCGAGCCGTTTTACCGCAGCCCGTCCGTCATATCGTCACCCGTTCGAGGAACCGGATTGGGCTTGTCTCTGGCGATGACGATTGCGCGCGCCATGGGTGGAACCATTACGGTGAGCAGCCAGCCCGGCGCAGGCAGTTCTTTTACGCTGCACCTGCCGGTAATTGCACATCCTGGCTTGAATAGCGAATTACAGGAACTAAATACCGCTCAAAGCTAAAGGCCGAGTGAATGCCAGAACATCATGTGTTATTGATTGAAGACGAACAAGCATTGCGGATGACGCTAAGCGACAGGTTAGCTGCCGAAGGATATGGCGTGGAGTGCTCCGAAGACGGTCTGGACGGGCTGAAACGGGCTACCGAATCGCCCTATGACCTGATACTGCTGGACGTGATGCTGCCCGGCAAGAACGGCTTTGAAGTCTGTCGTGAGATCCGGCAGGCGGGCCTGCTGACGCCGATCATTATGCTAACGGCGCGCAGCTCGACTGAAGACAAAGTTGTGGGGCTGAAAATCGGCGCTGATGACTACGTTCCCAAGCCGTTTGACATGATGGAACTGATGGCGCGCATCGAAGCGCTGCTGCGTCGCGCGAACAACAAACCTCCCAGCCTGGATGTGCACCACTTCGGCCCGTTGAAGGTTGACTTCCGCGGGACTGAGGTTTCGCGAAATGGAACGGCTATTCCACTTTCGGCACGGGAGTATCAACTGCTGCGCTACCTGATTGAACATCGTGGAACCACGCTCTCACGTAACCAGATGCTACAGGAAGTGTGGGGATACAGCGCAGATACTTACACGCGCACGGTGGACGTGCATGTGGCGAGTCTGCGACAGAAACTGGAAAATGATCCCAAGCGGCCGGAACTGATCCTGACGGTGCCGGGCATGGGCTATAAGTTTGCCGCCTGAAATCTTGCTACCAGAAGTCTTGCAACAAAAGAGAAGCGGACCAGAGCCATCTCCGGTCCGCCTGGGCGCATGAGGCAGGCCCATCACGACAGTCTCATGCGTTAGAGGGAACGCTGGTTTGAAGACAGTTAAGAAATTGCGCGCCGCGTACTGACTGAATTATCCCGGCGAGTTCACGGCCTACCCACGGCTTGTAAATAAAAGCGTGTGCGCCGCAATCGATGGCCTGGGAACGAAGTTCGGGTGAATCGGTGCCGGACATCAGGACCACGATGGTCTCAGGAAAATGCATGGTGATGAGGGCGGCAGCGGCGATTCCATCCACGTGCGGCATTTGCACGTCCATGAGAACCAGATCGGGATTCATGGCTGAAACAAGCCCAAGAGCCTCACTGCCGTCATTGCCACTGCCCACGATCTCCACTTCTTTGTTGGACTCCAGCAATGCACAAAGCACTTCGACCAGGTCTGGGGAATCATCCACCACAATCATGCGCAAGGGTTCAGTGTGATCGGCCAGATGGCCAAAATCAGAAGTATAAAAATGAAAATATTCACTGCGAGTAGCCATATAAAATAAATAACCTTTCTCCCCCGTCAACTGGTGCTATCTAACCATCTTTGACGCTCATGCGGGGTTAAAGGTCAGTAAGAATTCGTAAAAGATTTGTAATCGTATGCGCGCTTTCACACTTATTTACAAATGCATTCATTAGAAAAGATTCAGGCAATAGATTTCATTACAATCATTGCGTGGTGAAGCTGCGTCGTTACGTTCCCGAAGATTTTTTCCGGATCACGGAAATTGATCATGCGTGCTTTGCGGAGGGGATCGCTTATCCGGAAGAGGAGATGCGGTACTTTCTGGAGATGCCGTCGGCGATCACTCTGGTAGGCGTGAACGGTAAAACCATACACGGATTCGTGATCGCGGACCATTTTCGTCCCCGGAAAGGGGCAAAGTTCATGGGCCGAATCATCACGATTGATGTTGCGCCGGAAGCACAGAAAAGCGGCATGGGAACGCTGCTGCTGGCAGGCGCGGAAGAAGAATTACTGAAGGCCGGATGCGGTCATGTCTCGCTGGAAGTGGCGGTAGATAATGAGGTGGCCCTGCGCTTCTACAAGAAAATGGGATATATGGTGTTGAGGGTGCTGCCTAGATATTATCTGGGATCGGTCGATGGTTTGCTGATGGGGAAGAGGCTGGGTACGACGGCGACATCCAGTGGCCGCGCAGACTTATCTCCCAATGAGTCCGTTCCGAACGAGTCAATTGCCAAAATTGCCAAGACTGCCAAAAATCGCCGAGATTGAAACTGCCGTCAGCATCATGCCATTCTGGCGTGCCGCGTTAAGATTCGCACGAGAATGTTAGAATCCACTTTCGCTTCCCACCATGACCACGTCGCGCACTGAAATCAGAATCGCAATTGATAGCGGTGGAACATTCACTGACTGCGTGTGGCTGGATGGCGCGACCCTGCGCATCCTCAAAGTGTTCTCGACGCCGACTGATCCGTCACAGGCCATTGCCGAAGCGGTAAAGAAAATAGCGCCGGAGGGCGCGGACGTAACCATCCTGCATGGCACAACGGTAGGAACCAATACTCTGTTGCAGCGCAAAGGCGCTCGCGTGGCGTTTGTTACGACGCGCGGTTTCGAAGATTCCATCGAGATCGGCCGGCAGAACCGGCCGCGACTGTATGACTTCTTCTTTGAAAAGGATCCGCCATTGGCAGCCCGGGAACTGCGCTTTGGAGTGAATGAGCGGGTTGCCGCGGATGGCACCATACTGCGCGAGGCCGGCCCGGTTGATCTGGAATCGCTGGTGACAGCGGTGGCCAAGGCCAAGCCGCAGGCGATTGCGCTGTCACTCTTGTTCTCATTCGCAAATCCCAAAAATGAACAGGCGGTGACGCGTGCGTTGGAGGCACTGCAAATTCCTCTATCGGTTTCGCACAAAATACTGCCTGAATTTCGTGAGTATGAACGTGCCAGCACCGTCCTGGTGAATGCTTATCTACAGCCGGTGATGCAGACGTATCTGGAAAAGCTGCGGCATCGGGCTGAGCGGCGTAACCGCTCACGGATTTTTGTGATGCAATCGAGTGGTGGGATTACCGCGCTGGCGACGGCGGCCGAGCAACCGGTGCGTACGGTGCTGTCCGGCCCGGCCGGTGGAGTGGTGGGAGCAGCGGCAGTGTGCCGGCGCAGCGGGTTCGAAAAGATCATCACCTTTGATATGGGTGGAACGTCCACGGACGTGGCGCTGATTGACGGCCAGCTGGCAACCACGAATGAAGCCGAGGTGGCCGGGTTGCCGGTGCGCGTGCCCGTGCTGGACATACATACGGTAGGCGCGGGCGGCGGTTCGATCGCGCGCTTTGACGCGGGCGGTGCGCTACGTGTGGGACCAGAGTCAGCGGGCGCGGATCCGGGACCTATTTGTTACGGCAAAGGCGAGCAGCCGACCGTGACCGATGCCAACCTGCTGCTGGGACGCCTGCCCGCAGACCAGTTTCTGGGGGGAGATTTTCAGCTCGATCTGGCACGCACGCAGCGATTGACGAAGGCGTGGCTCAAGCAGCAGGGAACCAGACTATCAGTCGAACAGTTTGCTGCGGGCGTTATTCGCGTGGTCAACGCGAACATGGAAAAGGCCATCCGCGTGGTGTCGATCGAGCGGGGGCATGATCCACGAGATTTCGCGCTGGTGGCATTCGGCGGCGCAGGCGGAATGCACGCGTGTGAGCTGGCGCAATCCCTGCGAATTCCCACAGTGATCGTGCCGGCCTATCCCGGAGCGCTGTCAGCGCTGGGCATTTTGATAAGCGACGTGGTCAAGGACCATTCGCGGACGGTGCTTCTGCGGGTCAAGGACCTTCCCAGAAAACAAATGGAAAGCATTTACCGGGAGTTGCAGGGCGAAATTGAACGCGAATTGAAGAAGGAAGACTGGCAAGGCAGGGCGGTGCTGGAGCGGCATGCCGACCTGCGTTATCGCGGACAAGGTTATGAAATCAACCTGGCATACGGCGCAGATCTATTGGAACGCTTCCACACTGAGCATAAACGGCGATATGGCTATAGCAGTCCGGAGCGCGAAGTGGAGATAGTGACGTTGAGGATGCGGGGAAGAATCGCGTCGCCGGAAAGGCTGACACGAATCAAGTTCGGTGGGGAAGACCGGAAGGGGAAGGCCGCGGCCAGTGAAGCGATGAAAATGCAGGTCCTCAGCAGGGGGAGTTTGAAGCCCGGCAAGAAAATGAAAGGGCCGGCGATTATTTCTGAATACAGCGCAACTACTTTTGTGCCTCAGGGTTTATTTTTCCAGGCCGATAAGGCTGGTAATCTCCTGGTTGAAGTTGTCTAGTACGGCAGGGCATCAGTCCATGGTGCTCTGCCGAATGTTTTTGTGGAGCCTTGATTGCCGTTTTTTCGCCACCGTAAAAATGCATAGATCCTTCGACTGCGTCGTCGCATGCGCTCCGACTTCGCTCAGGATGACAACCTAGAAAATCCTTTTTTTCAGCGTGAGTAACCTGGCGTGCGTACCCTGGTGTAAGTAACCTGGTGCGGTGACTGTCGGGGAAGATGCTGCGCTGTAGTGTTCTGCCGAATGCTTTTAGGTGGCGAGAGCAAATCAAGCACAAGGTCCCTCCGTCCTACTCACGCGTTGAAGAAAGCGCGCGTTCGCTTAACGGACGTCGGGATGACGTGACTATTTACTTTGCAAATGCTCTTTTGGAAAAAGAAAAGGCGTCCCGTTGGGAACGCCTTGGTCTTTTCAATTGGTTCAGGAATTCTGGTCAAGCCACGTCTTTGTCACGATTGATTCTTTCGCGATCGATTCTTTCCTGATCGGTTTCAACATCGCGGTTTTCACCTTTGACCTTTTCCGTGGCATCGCGGACAGCGTCTTTCACTTTGCCCACAGCATTTCGTGCCTTGCCCTTGGCCTGCTCCAGAGCGCCCTCCGCCTGGGCTTCATGGTCACCTGTCCACTCGCCCACCTGGCGTTTGACGCGTCCAGCAACGTCTTCCGCTTTTCCCTGAATACGATCCTTGTCCATGATTTCATCCTCCCTGTTGTTGCGTTGAAGTTCATCTGCTAAGTGGTTCGCTTAGACAACCGTTCGTCTTCCTGAAATCAGCTGGAAAACCAAAGCGACCAAAGCCAACACGAGCAGAATGTGAATAAAACCACCCATGGTGTAGCTGCTGACTACTCCCAGCAACCACAGAACAAGCAGCACTACGAAGATTGTCCAAAGCATAGTTCGTCACCTTTAAAGTTACGTTCCGGTCACAAAGTTGGACGGGACACAGGCAGCACAGGTTGTCAGGAATCGAGAGATGCTGTGTGAAATGCAGCCTTAGAAAATTTCATCGGCGTGAACATTGCGTACATCCTCTTGATAAGAACCTCGACCTTCGCAAGATCAAACATCGATGCAGCGATCGAAAAATGCATAGATCCTCCGACTGCGTCGTCGCGTGCGCTCTGACTGCAGAGGCGATATGATCTTAGGCCATGAAGATCGCGGCCATGAAAGTTGCCGGAAGCAGAATTGCCATACAGGGAGAGCGTGGAGCATTCAGCCATCAAGCGGCATTGAAGCTGATGCCGAGGGCGCAAGTGCTTGCGTGCAGCCGGTCGTCGGAAGTATTTGACGCATTAGATTCCGGCGCCGCGGCTGCGGCGATGATACCGGTAGAGAACACACTGGCTGGACCCGTTGGCGAACATCTTGATCTCCTGGTGGAACGCGATGTGTTCATCACGCATGAAGTGCTTCTGCGGATCGAACATAACCTGATCGCCGCGCCGGGTGTGAAGCTGGAAGATATCAGGAAAGTCATCTCGCATCCCGTGGCGCTGGACCAGTGCAGAAACTTTTTCAAGAAGCACAAGAAAATGGCTTCCGTCGCGTTCTATGACACGGCGGGCAGCGTGAAATATTTGATGGAAAATAACCTGCGCGATACAGCGGGAATCGCCGCGGTACAGGCAGCCAGGGAATACGGAGGCAAGGTCCTGCTGGGCGGATTGGAAGATGACCAAAGGAACTTTACCCGCTTCTTTTTCATCGAAAAGATGGCAGTGGAAAAAACGAGAAGAGTGGCGGCCAATGCCGATAAGACGTCTTTGGCCTTTTCCCTGAAGAATGTGGCCGGAGCGCTTTTCAAGGCCCTGAGCGTATTTGCGTTGCGGGACCTGGACTTGAGCAAAATTCAATCTCGACCGGTACGCGGCAAACCATGGGAATACTGTTTCTTTGTGGACGTATTGCGCGGGCAGGATGAAGCCATGGAAAATGCGCTGCGTCATTTACAGGAAATTGCCCGTCCGGTGAAGGTGTTGGGAATCTATCCCAGAGCGAAATAGGCACGAGGTTTGCCAACAGAGCGCCGGGGTTTTCAGCTCTGAAAGCGTGAGTCTCGCCGGGAATAACGGACCGTTGCAGCTTCAGCCGCAAAAGAAGCCGAAAGGATATTAGTTTTCGGTAATTTGCGGGTCATCCGACACATAGAGTAGAATCCGCCGGATTGACTTGAAAAGGGAAATTGAGATCCCTGCATCTTTCCCGAGGGTGCCGTCATCAATATGTGAGCGACTTACTATCAAGGATAAATATGGCGTCTGAGAATATTAATAATGTCATAGGGTTAGAAGGGGCGCCTGAACAGGAAAATACTATTACGGAGACCCATAAAAAGGGTGTGCCGGTGCTTCCCGTACGCGATACGGTCCTGTTCCCGCATGCTGTTTTACCCCTCACAGTGGGCCGGGAAAGCTCTATCCAGCTCATTAATTCATTGGGCGATGAGAAGACCATACTGGTGGTGGCCCAGAGAGAAGCCCGCGTGGATTCTCCCCAACCAGCAGATTTATTTAGTATCGGGACTCTGGCAACGGTGCACAAAGTGGTGAAGATGCCGAACCAGAGCCTGTTTGTGTTTACCGAAGGATTGCAGCGTGGAAAGCTGGGCGAATTTACGCAATTTACGCCCTTCATGCGCGCCAACGTCGACCTGATCGACGACAGCGAGCCGGACCAGGCACCGGAAATCGAGGCGTTACAGCGCAACGTGCTCACGCTGTTCCAGCAGATTGTGGCAGGATCGCCGACTCTGTCTGACGAACTTCAGACGGTGGCCATCAACATCGAAGAGCCGGGCCGCCTGGTGGATTTTGTGGCGTCGTCTTTGCCATTTCTATCGACCAAAGATAAGCAGGAAATCCTGGAGACGCCGGATGTGCAAAAGCGTTTGCAGGTGATTAACCAGCATCTGGCCAAAGAGCTGGAAGTGCAGCAGCTGCGCAACAAGATCCAGACGGAAGTCCAGGACCAGGTGCAGCAATCGCAACGTGAGTACTACCTGCGTGAGCAGATGAAGGCCATCCAGAAGGAACTGGGTGAGCAGGATGAAGCGGCGCGAGACGTTGACGAGCTGAAACAGAAGATTGAAGCGGCGGGAATGCCGGAAGAAGTAAAGAAAGAAGCGTTGAAGGAATTGACGCGCCTGGGACGCATGTCACCCATGGCGGCGGATTACTCCGTCACGCGCAATTACATTGAATGGCTGGCCGTGCTGCCGTGGGCAAAATCGAGCGGCGTTCAGGTGGACATCAACAAGGCGCATGAAGTGCTGGATGCGGACCACTACGATCTGAAGAAGGTCAAAGACCGCATTCTGGATTACCTTTCTGTGCGCCGGTTGAAGCCGAGCATGAAAGGTCCAATCCTGTGCTTTGTGGGACCTCCGGGCGTGGGTAAAACTTCTCTTGGCCGGTCGATTGCACGCGCGCTGGACCGGAAGTTTGTTCGCCTGTCACTGGGCGGCGTGCATGATGAAGCCGAGATTCGCGGACATCGTCGCACGTACATTGGCGCATTGCCGGGGCAGATCATACAGGGTATCCGGCGCGCCGAGACCAACGATCCAGTCTTTGTATTGGACGAAGTGGATAAGCTCGGTCGCGACTTCCGCGGTGATCCGTCTTCAGCACTGCTGGAAACGCTTGATCCGGAACAGAACAGCACGTTCCGCGACAACTATCTGGATGTGCCGTTTGACTTGTCAAAAGTCCTGTTCATCTGCACGGCGAACATGCTGGACACGATTCCAGAACCGTTGCGCGATCGCATGGAGATCATCGAACTGCAAGGGTATACGGAGGACGACAAGGCGCACATCGCCCTGCGTTATCTGGTTCCCAAGCAGATTGAGGAAAACGGTCTGACCAAAGATCAGATTGACTTTCCTGAAGACGCGGTGCGGTTTGTGAGCCGGCATTACACGCGTGAAGCGGGTGTACGTAACCTGGAACGCAACATCGGTACGATTTGCCGTAAACAGGCACGCCGGATTGCGGAAGGCAGGACGGACAAGCTTGTGGTCACGAAGGAAATCATCCAGGAGTTCCTGGGTGGGATCAAGGTCAGGATTGACACGGAAATTGCCGAGCGCACGAAACGTTCCGGCGTGGCTGTGGGACTGGCATGGACGCCGTCTGGCGGTGACATCCTCTTCATCGAGGCAAACAAGATGAAGGGCAAAGGCGGCTTTACCATGACCGGCCAGCTTGGCCAGGTGATGCAGGAATCCATGCAAGCGGCGCTCACGTGGGTGCGTTCCAACGCAGCGACGCTGGGCATCAACGAAGACGTCTTCAAGGACACGGACATACACATTCACGTGCCGGCGGGAGCGATCCCGAAAGATGGACCTTCGGCAGGTGTGACCATGGCGACGGCGCTGGTGTCACTGCTGTGCGATCGTCCGGTGCGTCCGCTGACGGGAATGACTGGCGAGATCACACTGAGCGGCAATGTTCTGCCGATTGGCGGCGTCAAGGAGAAATTCCTGGCAGCCAAGCGCGCCGGAGTGAAGGACATCATCTTCCCTGCGGAAAACCGCATGAACGTGGATGAAGACCTGACACCTGAGCAACTGGACGGCGTGGCCGTACACTTCGTGAGTACGATTGAAGAAGTGCTGGCGATTGCCTTGCCAACCAGCAAGCAGGAAGAACGCCAGGACGAGGAGACTCGTGAGCGGGTGTTGACGAACGTGAGCTAAGGTTATTAAGAGCGGTATTAAAGGGCGCAGAGATGCGCCCTTTGTTTTTTGCGCCAGAGCGGCACGGATCCGATCCGTATGTGCTCGGCACATTCCTGCGAGTCCGTTCGAATCACGCGTCGGCCGCACGCGCCGCTGCCTCTAGCGCCTTCATCGCCATGAGGTAGGGGCCCGGGCCATGGCTCACCCTGGCGACACCGTGCTCTGCCAGTACGCGCAACGGCGGCGTGGCGTCGCCGACCATGATGTTGAGCGGGAGAGGTGACGCTGAAGCGAGGCGCGCGATCAGAGTGATATCCGCCAGACCGGGCGCGAAGATCCCATTGGCGCCAGCTTTCGCAAATGCGCTTGCTCGCTCGATCGCCCCACTGACCATAGCATCGTCGTGCTGTTCCGGCGGTCGCTGGAAAAATACATCGGTTCGAGCATTGATGAAGAAGGGAATCCTGGCTGCATCGGCCGTCTCCCGAGCGCGCCGGATGCGATCACTCTGATCGGCGATCTCGCGGAGTCTTCCATTCGCCGGAAAACTGTCCTCCAAGTTGCAGCCTACGGCCCCTGCATGGATCGCCAGACTGACGGCCTTGCCGACCGCTTCCGGCGTATCGCCATAGCCACTCTCAAGATCGATGGTCACCGGTAGGTCTGTCGCGCCGATGATCCGGCGCAGATTGTCAATCGCCAGAGCGAGCGGGATACGCTCGCCATCGGCGAAGCCGTTTGCGTTGGCGACCGACCAACTGCCCGTCGCGATCGCCTTGGCACCGCTTGTCGCGACGGCCTTGGCGCTGCCAGCATCCCAGATGTTAAAGAGGACGAATGGCTTTCCGGAGATGTGTAATGCCCGGAATTGCTCAGCCTTACGAATTTGATCGTAGCTGACGTCTGCTGACGCAGCGTGAACGTCAGGCAGGGTTGCTGAGATCTTGTTTGGAGTCATCTTTAGCCTCTCCTCGAAGGTTTCGCCGAGACGCGTGCATCCTTCAGCTTCTCTCCGCACTCGTCGCCGCACACTTCCACCGGCGTGCCGCCGATGTTGACCTTGATCGAATTCGCGTCCAGCTTGCCATCACAAGCCGCACAAGTTTTCGCAACCATGACATCTTCTCCAATACCCGAGGTCCGAGTAGGACCAGTAGGCCACGCAGGAGCGCACCGGCGCTATCAAGATCTTTAGTGACTTCACAGCAACTCAAAGGTGAGGCCTGCCGAGGTGAGCGATCTCAAAAAATCTTCGGCATCGAACGCCTCTCCCGCCGCTACAACGCCTGTCTTTCTGGCACAACCTTCGACTATGCGATGTGCCGCTTCCACGACGATCGGTGCGGTGATCGCATAAATGTCTTGCCCGCGCGCTACGATCCGGCGCTCTTCGTTTCCTCTTCGAACGCTCACGTCCATCAGAAAGACCTGGGACGAGCGCCCGGTCGCGTCCACGGCCGTTGGAGCCGGAGTGTTGGGATCGCGAAGGTCTGCAAGAGGAGTCAAGTTCATGAACGCATGAATCTCGGGCGCTCGCAGATGACGCGACATAGTAATCGTTTCGGCGAGAGAGAGCGCCGTGACCTCCTGCTTCCCGAATGGGGCCGAAAAATTCCAAGTACGCCCCGGCCCTGGATCAGCGCGCTCCAACTTGTTATTGGAAAAAACAAAGCGCCGGCCGGGATTTCGTTCGCCCGTCCGCCGTGTCCCTGGCGTGGGCTTCCAACCATCGAGGGCGACGGCGATGCTGATCTCATCCGCGACGTCCCACTCACCCATAGCCACCGTTGCCAAGAGATCACCAAGCCCCCCGTAGAACGCCATCGCGGGAGCCACCACAACCCCTGCAGTCCTCGCCTGGTTCTCAAAACGCTCGAAGACAGCGAGAACGGCTGCCTGTTCGGCCGCTATATCCAAATAGTGAATACCCGAACGGATCGCTACCTCGATGATCGGGGCTGCCGTATCCAGAAACGGACCTGCGCAATTTATCACCGCGTGGCTGCCCGATATCGCAGCCTCGAGCGAACCTGGATCATCCACCGTTGCGGCGCGAACCTCTAATCCCAGATGCACTTCGCTCACAGCTTTTAACTGCTCGCGATCGCGACCCGAAAGGATCGGCGTCCAGCCTCGTTTTCGCAATTCGGCAACAACGAACCGCCCTGTATGTCCGTAGGCGCCGAAAACCGTCACCCTTCGGTTCGATGTCATTGGAACTCCTCCTATTGCTACCGCGTTACTCCCAGAATCTCGCCGTTTGTTCACAAAGAAATCTCCCCAAGCCCAGAACGGGCGTTTACTAAGTAGGCCACTGGGGTGGACCGGGTCGCTATCAAAATGTTTAGTAATTGTGAGGTAATGAAAAATTCAGCGACGCAGAGCCGACTGTCTGAATTTTGAAGGCGAGTGACCATAGGTTTGGCGGAACGCGGAACTGAAATGGCTGTGGCTGGAAAATCCGAGATCAAGGCTTAGGGTAGTCAGATCGTCGCATTGTGCGATCAGGTCCAACGCGCGTGCGAGCCGCAGCCGCAGTTGGTAGCGATATAGAGGAAGGCCTTCAACTTGTTGGAAGACTTGCGTGAGATAAACCGGCGATACCCGCACTTCGGTAGCAATTTCAGTCAACGTCCATCGTCGGGTCAGATCACTCGCAAGTACCAGTTTGGCTCGATCGACCAATCGCTGGAGTCCGACGCTTGCTCTGGTTTGACGCGTGGTGCGGGGGCCCAGCGCTCGCTGCACTATGGTCAAGGCAAGACCCTCTGCTTCCAAGGGCTCTGTTATTTTCCCGCGCAGGCTGTGGCGTAACAATGCCACAAGCGCCTGAGTGCGCGCATCGATTCTCAGACGCTGTCGCCGAAACGCCAGCGTTGAGCTCTCGCGCAGATAGGCAATTGGCGCTAGTTCACGCAATTGCTGTTCGCTGATGACCAGCGTCAAGCTGGCGTCGCCGCCTGCAACGGGGTGGCTGACCTGGTAGCCTTCGGTGGCGTTGAAAAACAGCACTTGGTTCGCCTCGGCTACTTGAATAGGGAATTTCACAGGCCAGCAGTAGCTCTGCCCGGCGCATCCAATGTGAGCAGCAGAAATCACGTTGAGCATGTTACGGATGAGGTGCCCCAGATGTTTGGGAGTTCGTCTTACGACTTCAGTACGGATGAACGCAATACGGGTGAACGCAATTCGGTTTGCGTGAAAGGTCGAGCGAGAGCAGGATGGTGGCTGGCGATCGCCATGGCGGTGTGTTCCTTCGCGGTTGGAGGGGTGGCTCAGAATGCGCAGCCTACCAGCCTGGAGATCTATGCCAATGCGATGAAACAGCCGCGCATCGCCGACCAGATTGCTGAACTGGAACGCTACCTGAGCGTGGCCGATAACGGCATTCTCAAACAAGACGCACTGGAAGTGCTGACCTGGGACTACGTGCGCATGGGCAGCATGGATCATGTGAAACAGCGGGCGCAGCAATTGCTGGCAATTGATCATGCAAATCCGGTGGCTCTGGCAGCGCTGGCGGAAGCGGGTGTGACCCCGGCCATCGCAACGAACAACAAGGCAGGCGAGAAGAATTCTCGGGAAAAAGATCTACGCAATCAGAAAATTGATGCCGCCCAGGCAGCGCTGGCGGCACTGGAACAGTTGCGCAGGCCGGAAGGAATGGGAGCAGGAGATTTTGCGGCGATGCGTCGCCGGGCAGAATCGCGATTGAACGGCGTGCTGGGGCTGGCCTATGTGGAGCGCGAAGAGTATCAGCAGGCCCGCACACCATTGCAACAAGCGGTGGCGGTGGACCCGACAAATCCGCAGTATGCGTATGGACTGGGGCTGGCGTTGCTGATGGGAAAAGATCCAGTCGACCAGCAGAATGCATTTCTAAATCTTGCTCGCGCAGCGAATCTGACCAAGGGAACACCTTCAGGCGCAGAAATTTCCGACTTTGCGCGCAAACAATATCGCAAGGCCGGCGGCAAAGATTCGGACTGGAATGGCTATCTGGCTGCGGCCGTGGTGCCTGAGAGCCGACGCACACAGCCGGTTGTGAGCGCGTCGGCGCCAGCGTCACCTGCCGGCAACCCAGCGCCAGCCAGCGGTGCTGGAGGAAGGCCGAACACTTCAGCGCCGAATCTGCCTGGATCTACCGCGGCGGCGCCGAAAGCCAACCCAGCGACTCCAGCGAATCCCACATCGGAACGAGCGGCGGTGAATCCGCCGGACGTTAACGTACACCCGACTCCAACCCCAAGGCCGATTCAGCCTGCGCTATCAACGCCCAATCCGCCACTGTCACTGGGAATCCTGATTGAGACGTCATTGCTGACGCGCCAGAACCGCGACGCGATTATCGGCACGTTGAAAGGCCTGGTGGAAAACCTGCGTGCGGAAGATGAGGCGGCCATTCTGGTGTTCAGCGATCAGCTCGACTTCGAACAGGACCTGACAGCCAATGACAATCTGCTGGAGGAAGCGATGAGCAACCTGCGTCCGCGACCGGGCAAGGCGTTGCTGGATGGAGTGGCCTTTGCCGCAGGGCACTTGCGGCGTATTGGCAAAAATTCCAACCGCGTGTTGCTGGTGATTTCCGATGGCCGCAGTGGACGCCAAAGTGACCAGCCGATCAGTGCAGAAATCAAGGGCGTGCGCATTGACTGCATTGGACTGAATGCCGATGGTGCAGACCAGAGAGAGCTATTGCAACGGCTGGCTTCATATACAGGTGGAGAGTCGGCCTTTGCGTCGGGCCCGCAGGAGTTCAGGACGGCAGCCGTCCGACTGGCGCAGAATCTGGGGCTGGTAATTCGATAGGTGGAAGATCTTGTGCCTTTTTGTCGCCCGCCGGCGCTTCGCTCCGAGCCTACGGAAGTGAGGAGGGGGTCTTTTCTCCCCTTACCCAGCGCTTATTCCTCATTCCGCGTTGCGGAACTCGGAAACGCACTGGGCTATTCTCAGTCGCGCCTGCGGCGCTTTGAAACTTGACAGCCCTGAAGATCCTGGAAGATTGCAAGTTTTGGGAGACATCGCTGAGCGCAGTCTTTACCGCCAAGCCCACCAAACCCGATGCGTCCAAAGGTGTTGAATTGGCTGCCAGACAGAATTGGATCAAGAGACAAAAAAAGCCGGAACGGCTGCGTACCGTTCCGGCGATGAATCGTAAACTGCGTTTATCAGCTAGATGAGGGCTGATTTACTTGTTAGACGGAAGTCAGGGCTGAGAAGTTCCGTGGAATCTGGTAAAAAAACGTAAAGCTTGATTACTCTGGTTCCGGTATATCCTTGAGCGGATGCGCATACGGGTACTTCTATTTGGTCAGTTGAAAGACATGTTGGGCCGGGCCGAAGACTCTGTGGATCTTGAGCCGGGAGCCAGGCTTTCTCATCTTGTGGACCATTATTCACAGCGCTTTCCGCAATTCCGGGCCTTTTCCGGATCCATTGCGCTATCCGTCAATCAAGAGTATGCGCATGCCTCGGCGGCGCTGAAAGACGGCGATGAGGTAGGTCTGTTGCCTCCGGTGAGCGGCGGGAAATCGACCACGGGGTCGACTGTAACGCTGCAATCAGAGCATTGCGCGATCGTCCGCGAAAAAATCGACATTGAAAAGATACGTAAAGATGTAGCTCATCCTGAGGACGGTGCAGCAGTGTTGTTTGATGGAGTGGTGAGGAACAACACGCGGGGACGGCGTACGCTTTATCTGGATTACGAAGCGTATGAGACGATGGCCCTGAATGAGATGGAGAAGCTGGCCACGGCGGCGCTGGAGCGTTATCGAGTGAGGGACGTGCGGGCGGTGCATCGGCTGGGACGGCTGGAGATTGGCGAGTCAAGTATAGTGATTGTAGTGGCATCAGCGCATCGTGGTGCGGCTTTTGAGGCTTGCCGCTGGCTGATTGATACACTGAAGAAAACTGTACCGATCTGGAAGAAAGAATATTTTGAAGATGGAGCCGTTTGGGCTGATGGCGAGCCGTTTCCGGAAGATATTCGTCCGGGCCAATAAACCTTTTTCAGCAACTTGCATCTAAGCACATCAGATCATCCGACGAAAAAACCTATGAAGCGGAATCGAGCTGTTCCCCGGCGGTTCAGTGTGGCCATTGTGCTTGCCATATTTCTTGCTATGGCCTTTCTTGCGACTGGGGCGGCAAGCATGAGGCTGGCGAGCCAGGTTTCTGCTGATGCGCAGCAACAGCCATCCGCCGGCCAGCAACCACGCTCTCGGGAGCAGCAAAGCGAGCCTGATCTCCGCGTAAGCGTGCGACTGGTGAATGTGTTTACTACGGTCACGGATTCACATGGCGCTCCCATCGCCAACCTGCAAAAAGACGATTTCAAGGTGACCGAAGATGGGCTGCTGCAGTCGGTCAGGGTATTTGATCGCGAGTCCGCGTTACCGCTCAGCATTGTGATGGAAGTGGACACCAGTCCGAGCACGGAACGCGATTTCAAACTGGAAGTTGTGTCCGCGAAAAGGTTTGCGCGGCAGATCATGCGTCCGGTTGACCGGCTGGCGGTTTACCAGGTGACTGAGCACGTTGACCAGCTCACACCTTTCACGCCGGACCTGCGAAGGATTGAACGAGGTATCGATAACCTGCGCGTGGGGCCGGGAACGTCAATCTATGATGCGATCTTTCTGGGCTCAGAAGCGTTGATGGACCGCGAAGGGCGCAAAGTCCTGGTGCTGATTACCGATGGCGGAGACACCACCAGCAAGGCCGACTACCAAGCCGCGCTGCACCGGGCGCAACAATCAGAGGCGATTGTTTACAGCATTATCGTGGTTCCGGTGGAAGCCGACGCCGGACGTAATCTGGGCGGCGAGCACGCGCTGATTCAGATTTCAAAAGATACCGGCGGCAAGTATTACTACGCGGAAGGCATCAACGAGCTGGACGCGGCGTTTCGGCAGATCAGCGACGAGCTGCGTACGCAATATCTGATTGCGTATTATCCCAACCGCCAGGTGGCGGATTCGCCGTTTCGGAGAATCAAGGTGGAAGTCACGAAAAAAGATGCTGACGGCAAACCGTATCAGGTGAGGCATCGCGCGGGATATTTCACGGCGCCGGCGAAGTAAGGTTTGTTTGTCCCGAGCGGAGCGAGGGAACCCTACTCTCTCCCGTTCAGTGTCATATGACGATAGGGATCCCGCGCATGGCTCGGGATTAAAACCGGCGCGTTTTGCCCTTTCGTAACGCATCGAAATTCCTAAGCACAGAAACCCTGTTTTAAGGCTAAAATGTGCTCATGTCTTTCCGAGCCAGCGCGCCTGCTTTTTCCGGTAAAAAGCCCACCAAGACCCCACCGCCAGATGAAACCGGCATGGAGCCGGCGTACCTCAAAGGCCTGGGAGAGAAACAGACCCCGGTGATCGTGAAGTTGTGCTCGGGTGAAACCTTCCGCGGATGGGTTGAATACTATGACGTTGCCATGATCCGCCTGACGCGTGAGGGCTCGCCCAATCTGTTCATCTTCAAGCATGAAATCATGTACATCGCGGAAGATACCGGGCGCCGTCCCCGTTAATGACACATCCAGATTTTCTAGTTCCCATGCAGGCGCTGGCGCGTGAAGCCGGAGCCTTGCTCATGTCGTATTTCGGAAAAGTTTCCATTGAGTACAAAGGTGACGCTGATCTGGTCACGCAGGCGGACCGCAGCTCAGAGAAGCTGATCGTAGAGAGCATACGCCGGCAGTGGCCGCACCATGATTTGATTGGCGAAGAGGGCAGCCGCACGGAAACCGGCAGCGACTATCGCTGGTATGTTGACCCACTGGATGGAACCACGAACTTTGCCCACGGCTATCCCGTGTTCTGCGTCTCCCTGGGGCTGGAGTTCCGCGGCGAGCTGCTGGCTGGAGTTGTGTATGATCCCACGCGGGATGAGATGTTTTCTGCCACGAAGGGAAGCGGCGCGCAGCTGAATGGGCGCGCGATTCGCGTGTCCAAAACACCGCGATTGAAAGAGAGCCTGGTGGCAACGGGCTTTCCCAGCCATAAACGCCACAAAAATCCGAATATTAACTTCTATCACCAGATAACGCTGCGCTCGCATGGCGTGCGCCGGGCGGGATCGGCGGCACTGGATCTCTGCTATGTGGCGTGCGGCCGGTATGAAGGATTCTGGGAATTTAATCTGAACCCGTGGGATACGGCAGCAGGCGTGTTGCTGGTGCGGGAAGGCGGTGGCACAGTGACGAATTTCAGCGGCGGGCCGTTCTCGATCGACAGCCGCCAAGTGCTGGCGACGAATGGTGTGCTGCATCCGGAAATGTTGCGAGAATTTGGAGAAATCATTGCGGGACGTGTGGAAGGATTGCCGTCAGTGGCGGAGTTTCTGAAGGTCGTAGAGCGTGGTTACTTCGAACCGGTTGCTTGCAGCCTCTCCATGTCCTGTTTCAACGTGGGATCGTCTGGATTGATCTTGAGACCCTTCTGATAAGTGTCGAGTGCTTTGTTTTTCATCTGTACCTGCTCATAAATCTCACCCAGAAAAGAATAAGCGGAGTAGTCATCCGGATGGGATGAGATATAGCTTTCCAGCATGGAAATGGCCTTGGAGTAATTCTTTTGCTGCAACGCGAGGCCAACACGCAAGGCGTACCCACGCTCGCCTCCTTTTTGGACCAGCTCACGACCGGCCATTGAGAGCACCAGTGCCGTAACCAGAACAGTGGCAAGCTGATAGAGGTGGTGACGGCCGGCGAACGCGCCCATCGGCAGCCCCATGAGCAGGCCGGTGATAAAGCCACCGAGATGACACATGTTGTCGATATTGCCTCCCAGACCGGACATGCCCGCACCCAACAGGAAGTTCATGCCAACGAAAAAGATCATACTGCTGGTTAAGGCTTTCTTTTCTCCAGCTGAAATTGAAAGGTTGCCGAACTTCACCCCAGCCAGCAATGCGCCCGCTATTCCAAAGATGGCTCCGGATGCTCCCACTTCAAATGTCTGTGGATTGCGGGCGATGCTGAGTAACGCGCCGCCAACGCCAGCCAGCATGTATATGGCGAACGTCTGCCATCTGCCGAAAAGCCTTTCTGATAACTGGCCGAGGCTCCATAAACACCACATGTTGAAGGCAAGATGAATCATGCCGCCGTGGATGAATCCCGCAGTGACGAGCCGCCAGTACTCGCCACCTATCGTTAATGGACCGAGATTTGCGCCCCAGGCAATGAGAGATTGACCGTTGAAATTGAGCAGTCCACCGCCTGTTAGAACCATGCCAACGAAAACGGCCAAGTTGATGCCTGTGAGCAGGGTGGTGGTCGGATATTGCCAAAGAGAGCCGGTGCGAACCGAAACACGGGCACGGCTGGTGGCCTTCCCAGCGCAACGGTCGCAAAGTACGGGCGCGCCTCCGTCTTCGTTCAGGGGCAGCTCGTCACCGCACTTCAGGCATTTAGGCATGGTGATTACAGGATAACAAGAAAACGCGGAAGCAACGCCTCAGGGGCTAAAGCCCTGATTCATAGATGGGCTTTACCCAGGCATGAATGCCTGCTCCACCCCGATCTCTGGGCGCGTGGAAGAATGAGTGTCTTTCGCACAACGAACGCGTGTAGCGCTGGCAAACGGGAAACTTTAGTTTTGTTGTTTCGGTACTCGATGTGAGGCATAGTGGAATCGCCGAGATCGCCGTCATCGCGCGACATCGCCGTGATCGGGAAAGCAATCTTCACCACGGAGGCACGGAGACACGGAGAAAAGCAAAAGCTTAAGTTGCGGTCGAAGTGGGCTAAACCTACGCCAAATTGGGATGACTGGGATCGGTGACGAGGGGTACCCCCGGTCGGATTTGGTAATTGAGTAATTTGGTAATCGGGCGATTGAAAAATCGAAACCGAAACCCGTTAACCACAAAGGACACGAAGGAACACAAAGGAAAGCTGAGGAATCTGAACAGCCGAGGGCGACTGTTCCACACGAGTATCGCTTGAAACCTGCGCCAAATTGGGATGACTGCGATCGGATGGGGTGAACCGGCGGGGGTACCTGGGGATCGCCGAGATCGACGTCATCGCGCGATATCGCCGACAGCAGGGCCAGAAGGCAGCGTTCGATAAGGGCTGCGGCCGTCCGCGCGCCGTCAGCCCGCTGTAACAGGAGCTTTGTTAGCGTAACCAGATGAAGAGCTCCGTGGCGGGTTGGAGCGGAGCGACATGAACAACAGGGGCGACTTCAATCGCCCCTGTTGATGGAGGTTGGGCCGTTATACCTTTTTCTTCTTCGGCTTCTTGGCTTCGCGTTTTGGTGCATTTTTGTTTCCCATGGCATCAGCATGACACAATCTGGCCAGCAAAAGCGAGAGAGTTAATGGATGGCTATCCACTAACTTGGTACCGGTTTTTAATGTCGCTTGCGCTCCAAATCGCTGGAGAGTATCTCCTGTGGCCAGAAAGGGGAGCGCTTGTTGCAGCGGGCTCGGCGCGCTAGCCGGCCTCGCCCTCAAGGCGATGGGCGGCTGATTAAGTCACTTACGCTCCAAACCGCTGGAGGGTTTGTGTTGGGGCCAGAAAGGGGAGCGCCTGTTGCAGCGGGCTCGGCGAGGTAAATCAGATCAAGGCCGGATAAGCTGGGGTCAGCAATCCGCGTGGCGAAACGATATGATGAATAAATACGAATGCCTCTGACTCCACAACGGCTACGAAGGCTTTTTGCGCTTGGCGCTGTGATCGCAGTGCTGGCAGCGGCGTTCTTTTATCTGCGCGGCATCGTCAAGAACCGTCCAGTAAAGCTGCTGAAGAATATCCCTGCGAACATGGATAAGACAGGCAAGGGATTCACGTTTTCGCAGTCTGCAGGCCCGAAGACGTTGTTCACCATACACGCAGCGGGCTTTCAGCAGTATAAGGATGGCGGCAAGGCTGAATTAAGTGACGTGAGCATTGTGGTGTATGGGCGGGAAGAGAACCGGTCTGACCAGATCTATGGCTCGAAATTCAGCTACGATCCCGTCAGCGGCGATGTGACGGCGGAAGGCGAGGTCCACATTGATCTGGATGCCACGACGCCTGCGGGCACCATGCCAAGTCATGAGCCGGAAGGGCATGATTCTCCGATCCCGGCCCAATCCGGTCAGGCTGGCACTGGTAATTCAAGCGCACCGGCTTCGGCGACGGAGACCAAGACACTGATTCATTTAAAGACCAGCGGACTCACGTTCAACCAGAAATCGGGTCTGGCCCGGACCAACGAGAAGATTGAATTCCGGGTCCCGGAAGCCAGCGGCGCTGCCGTGGGTGCGACGTATGATTCGCATAACGGAGTGCTGGCGCTGAAATCGGGCGTGAAGATCGTTACCAGCGACAAGAACAGGGCCACGATCACCGGCGAGAGCGCCAGCATCAGCAAAGACCCGAGACAAGTTGTTTTGCACCAGGCCAAGGTCGAGCAACCGGCGCACACCATATCCACGGACAAACTGACGGTCATCATGGGTGAGAACAACAATGTGGACCGGCTGATTGGTTCAGGGAACGTTCATGCCACGGCCCAGGGACCGAAGGGCTTTGACATCACGGCGCCACAGGGCGAATTGCTGATGGCAGGGCAGAACCAGATGAGGTCCGGATCGCTGAGCGGCGGTGTGAATTATGAAAGCCGCGGCGATTCGCCGTCGCACGGCAAGGCGGGCAGGCTGCTGCTGAGCTTTGGACCGAAAGGTCGGGTAAGCAAAGTGCGCACGGAGGACTCCGTAGAGATGACCGAAGGCCCGGAAGGCAAGTCGCAGAAAGTTTCGGCGAAAACGCTGGACCTGTTTCTGGTTGATGGCAAGAGATTGGAGAAGGCTGTGACTTCAGACGGTCCGGCGCAGGTGAGCATGGAGCGTGCGGCCGCTGATAAGGCTGGTTCGGGCAAGACCACCAGCACTACCGTGGCTGCGGGAAAGTTTGTAGCCGGATTTAATAATGCCAATCGATTGAGCTCACTGACAGGCAGTGACGGAGCCAAACTGGTTTCCACTACTCCAGGACAGCCTGACCGTATAGCCACCGGACACGATCTGCGTGCCGGCTTCAACAGCATGGGCGAACTGAACACAGCAGAGCTGGCCGGCGACCTGCACTACGAAGAAGGGACACGCACCGCCACTGCAGATCGCGGACGCTATAGCGCGGCTGACGATGCCCTGGTGCTCACTGGCTCACCCCGCATTGTCGATACGGGCATGAACATCACGTCAGACACCGTGGAGTTGAATCGTAAGACGGGCAATGCCGTGGCAGTGGGCAATGTAAAGACCACCTACCGTGACCTGAAGCCGCAATCGAACAGTGGAGGGATGCTGGGAGGGTCCGAGGCAATCCATGTGACCGGTACGACAGCTACAGCCAACCGCGGAACCGGAGTAGCCAAGTACACCGTAGCCAGGCTCTGGCAGGGTGAAAACATTGTGGAGGCACCCAGCCTTACCTTTGACAAAACTCACCGTAGTTTACAGGCCCAGGGTAACAGGGACGCACGTGTAACCTCAGTCTTCCTGATGCCGGGCAAGAATGGTAAATCCACGCCAGCCAATGTGACCTCTGACAGGCTTTCTTACCTGGATTCGGACCGGAAAGCCGTCTTTTCCGGCAGGGTGCTGGTCAAAGGCGACGAGTTCACGATGAACGCCGATAGCGCCCAAGTGCTCCTGCAACCGCGCACTGAGGGGGGTGCAAATCCCAGCGGGAACCAGCTGGATCGCATTGTGGCACAAGGAGATATACAGATTCAACAGGCGGGCAGAAAGGCCCAGGGGAACCAGCTGGTTTATACTGGAGATGACCAGAAATTCGTCCTAACAGGAGCCCCGGGAAGACTCCCTAGCATTTTTGATGCCGAACACGGCAAGATCACGGGCGATTCGTTGACTTTCTTTTCTCACGATGGTAGGGTGCTGGTAGGTAGCGGAGAAACACCCCACACCTTAACTCAAAACGGGACAAGAGACGCGAGCAAGAAGTAAATGCAAACCCTGGCCACGGACGAAATCGCTAAATCGTACCGCGGAAGACGGGTAGTAAATGGCGTCAGCCTTCACATCAATCAGGCAGAGGTAGTTGGATTGCTGGGCCCTAATGGCGCCGGCAAAACCACCACGTTTTACATGACCGTTGGCCTCATCCCGCCGGATAGCGGCAGGATCCTGGTGGACGGCCAGGAAATAACAGACATTCCCATGTATCTGCGGGCACGCAATTACGGCATCAGCTATCTGCCCCAGGAGCCCTCAGTGTTCCGCAAGCTGACGGTGGAAGAAAATATTATGGCGGTGCTGGAAGTTCAGCCGATTGCGTGGCAGGAACGCCGCCGCAAACGCGACCAACTGATCGACGAACTGGGACTGGGCCACATCCGCAACAACATGGGATATGCGCTTTCCGGGGGTGAGAGACGGCGCGTTGAGATTGCGCGCGCACTTTGTATTGCTCCTAAGTTCATCCTGCTGGATGAGCCATTCTCGGGCATCGACCCGATTGCCGTTCTGGACATACAGAAGATAATCTTTGATCTGAAGGGCAGCGGCATTGGCGTGCTGATTACAGATCACAACGTACGTGAGACGCTGTCAGTCACGGACCGCGCATACATCATCAACGAAGGCCGCATTTTCCGTACCGGAACGCCGGAACAACTAGGCAATGATCCGGAAGTGAAGCGGGTGTACCTGGGCGAGAGCTTCTCCTTCGTCTGATGCGCACCATCTGGTGACGGCAAGAGTGTGAGATATGCAAGAGCGAATGCCGGATAGCAAGCACGAAGGCATTAGACCCGGCATTGCAGGTTGAAATTACGAGGGTACTCTTTATGTACCCGCATTTATGGTGAAAGAATAAGGTCGAACAGGGAAGAATGGTTTTACTCCAGAACAAACTGAATTTACGGGTCTCGCAGAAACAGATCCTTACGCCAGGGCTGGTGCAGATGGTGAGCGTCCTGGCGCTCAATAAGCTTGAACTGCGCGAGATGATCAACACCGAGATGGTGGAGAACCCGGTTCTGGAAGAGCTTGATTCATCCGTACCGTTGCTGGATGAAGTAGCCGGCAAGGAAGAAGCCAGAGATCGCGAAGCCGCACAGGACCTGCAGGACGTAAAGCAGGAGCCCAGCGCCGACGCCGACAAAAAAGATCCATTCGACGAAATTGATTTCGGCTCCTTCTTCCGCGACTATCTTGATCCCGGCTATCGCAGTTCCGCGGACATGGAAGAGATCGATCGTCCGTCCTTTGATAATTTCCTTTCCAAGCCGGGAACTCTCACCGACCATTTGATGTGGCAGCTGGGTTCAGTGAATGTGAGCCGGGAAGTACGCGCTGCGGCCGAGCTGGTGATCGGTAATTTGAGTGAAGAAGGCTATCTCTCTGCTTCTGAAGATGAACTGCTGGGTGTGGCCCAGGCGCAGGAAGAGACAGCGGTTCAGGCTCCGGAGCCGGTAGTTTCGGATGAATCTTCGAATGAGTTAGGGGATGAGAATTCGGCAGGCAGTTCAGCCAGCCGGCCCGAGGTGGCAGGCTTGAATGGCGCTGGGTTGCGTAGCGAGCCTACTCACGGCGACGTGGCAAAGATGAAGCTGGTGGTCTCACACGAGCCAACGCCGCAGGCCGCCGCGGATGAACGAAAAACCCACTTCGTTCCAGTCATCCAGTTTTCGCGCGAGCATCTTCGCGAAGCGACAAATCTGATACGGCAATTTGATCCCATCGGCTGTGCATCGCGGTCTTTACGCGAGTGCCTGATGGCGCAGGTGGAATATCTGCTGAAGATGCGCGATCTGGAAGGATCAGACGATCCGGAAAATGACCAGGTGGTGGAAGACGCCCTGCGCATTGTGGACGGCCAGCTCCACCTGCTGCAGAACAAGCAATACAAAGAAATTGCCAAAGCCATTACCCGTCCCATGGATTCAGTGATCGCGGCGCATGAATTCATCCGCACACTCGACCCCAAACCCGGCCTGCGTTACAACAAGGTTGAAGCCAAGCTGATTGAACCCGATGTGGCGTTTGTGAAACATGGCGATGAATATCTGGTCTTGATGAACGACGAAGATGTGCCGCAACTGCGTGTGAGTCCAACGTACCGCAAACTGCTCAATCAGGGGCAGGGCGTGGAAAAAGACGTGAAGACTTACGTGAAGGAGCGTTACAAATCAGCCGTTCAGTTGATCAAGAATATTGAACAGCGCCGGCAGACCATCCTGAAAGTGTGTCTCGCCATCATAGGTCGTCAGACAGATTTTCTGGACCATGGCATTGATCAGCTCAAGCCGATGATGATCAAGGAAGTGGCGGAAGAGATTGGCGTACATCCTTCCACAGTGAGCCGTGCGGTGGCCAACAAATACGTTCACACTTCACAAGGCGTGTATGAGCTGCGATTCTTTTTCTCTGAAAGCGTCCAGGGACCGGAAGGCGGTGCGACATCACTGCTGATTTTGAAGCGCAGAGTGAAGAAGCTGATTGAAGAAGAAGATGCGGCGCATCCGTACACGGATGAACAGATCACCAAAATTCTGCAGTCCCAGGGCATACAAGTCACGCGCCGTACAGTGGCAAAATATCGAGAAGACATGAAGATTCCCAGCACGCATCAAAGGAGGACCAAGAATTAGTTGTACCGGGCGCAGCCGCATATGGCCGGCGCAAGGAAGCGTCAAAAATAATTATGAAAAGCCGCCTGCACGGATGCCGTTCTTCCGGGCACCCATCAGACAACTCTCATAGCGATGTCCCAGGAGGGAGTCAATGAACGTGGAATACACTGGCCGGCAGTTTGAAATCACTCCTCTTACCCGCAAGCAGGTCGAAGCGGGCCTTGAAAAACTTACAAAGATATTAGGCGACGGACTTCAGAGTCACGTGATTCTGTCTGTGGAGAAACATCGTCACATGGCAGAGATTTCGGTGACCGTGCGCAGCCATCCCGCAATTGTTGGACTGGCGGAAGCGCCTGAGATGAAAGTGGCCATTGGCAACGCTCTGGACAAGATTGAACGCCAGGCCGTGAAGTATAAGACTCGCTGGAAGAGTAAAAAGCAGAATGCGCGTAAGCGTCAGATCGCGCCCGTGCCGGAAGAGGTCTCTCTGGCCATTGCCATTGGCGGCGATCTCAAGACGGCCGTCCCGGTTAAAGTGCACTCATTTCCTAACAGCGTGAAATTTACCGAAGCACATGTGGTAAAGAGTCCGGACTCTGTCTCACATAAGCCGTTGACGCTGGAAGAAGCGGTGAAAGAAGCGGAGTTCCGTGATCGTGAAGTTTTTGTCTTCCGCGATATGGAAGGCAGAGTGAAAGTACTGCATCGCAAGAAAGATGGGAAGATGGAACTCATCGAAGCACCTTGATTTGGTCGCTTCGCGACAAACCGCTTGGGGGCGTGGAACGACCGATAATTTTGTAGGCTCCTGTTGCCATGGGCTCGGCGCGCGAGTCGGCCTCGCCCTTAACGCGTAACACTACTGTCGCTTCGCGACAAACCGCTGGAGAGTATAGATCGACCAATAATTTTGTAGGCTCCTGTTAGGGCCCGCTCGGCCCTCAAGTCGGCCCTCGCGGGCTTGCGTTTCGGGTCGCTTCGCGACAAACCGCTTGAGAGTTTGGAGCGTAGGAACATGTGTGTGGATTGTCGATATGGACCAGCCCTGACCTTATAATGAGTGCCCGTTATTTAGCAGACAAATCCTTACCATCCTGAAGGGTGCATCGAGCTACTATGCGCGCAATCGAAAACCGCCTGCGACCGTTTCTCTATGTTTTTATTCTGATTGTTACCGCCGCCGCAGTTCACGGACAGGAAACTCCAGCATCGCCGTTTAAGTTTCAGGAAGTAATGGTCCCGGTACGCGATGGAGTGCATCTGCAAACGGTGATTCTCACGCCTGTCGACCAGAAAGGCCCGCTGCCGATTCTCTTTCGCCGGTCGCCATACGGTGTTCCTGCCGCAGCGCCGCCGCGAGTACCGCCTCCGTTTAAAGAGCTGGTTGCTGACGGCTACATTTTCGTGTTTCAGAACCTGCGAGGCAGGTTTAAGTCAGAGGGTGTGTTCAACCTTTCTTCCGCTGTCGACCTGAAAGATCCCAAGGCCACCAACGAGACCACCGATGCCTATGACACCATCGAGTGGCTGGTGAAGAACGTTCCTGACAATAATGGCAAAGTGGGAATGTTCGGCGTCTCGTATGATGGCCTGACTACGGCCATCACTCTCCTGCATCCGCACCCGGCACTGAAAGCCATCAGCGAGCAGGCATCGCCCGCGGACCAGTGGATGAATGACGATGATCACCGCTATGGCGCGCTGCGTGAAAGCTATGCCTTCGAGTATGCCGTGCTGGAGCAGGCGGACAAGAACGCCAACACTCACTTTGACTTCGACACCTACGATACTTACCAGTGGTATCTGGACCTGGGCCCGATATCGAATATCAACGCAAAATACATACACGGAAAGCTGCCTTTCTGGAATGACACCGTTGATCATCCTGACTATGACGACTTCTGGAAGAAAGAAGCCTGGGTGAACCAGTTGCACTCATCCACGGTGCCGAACTTGAACGTTGCTGGATTCTGGGACCAGGAAGATCCCTGGGGACCATGGCAGATATTTCGCCACGCGAAACAAAGTGATCCCGATCATACTAACTTCATGGTTGCGGGTCCGTGGTTTCACGGAGCGTGGGCAGGAGGAACGGGAGAAAAAATCGGCATCATTCCCTTTGGCGGACATGAAACAAGCCGCGAATTTCGCGAGAACATTCAAGCGCCGTTCTTCCGCTACTATCTGCATGGCCAGGGTGAGAAGCCAAACTGGCAGGCCAGCACGTTCCAGACCGGTTCCAACACATGGCATACTTACGCTGTGTGGCCGCCCACAGAAGCCAAGGCCACTAATCTGTTTCTGCTTGCGAACGGGACATTATCTTTCAGCCCGCCCGTGGCTTCTTCCACCACAAAACAATATCGCGAATATGTGTCTGATCCTGCCAATCCAGTTCCATACCGGCAGCGGCCGATTTCACCGACTTATCCCGGAGGCGACTGGCGCACATGGGAAGTGGCTGACCAGCGGTTTGTTGACGGCCGCCCGGACGTGTTGACCTTCACCAGCGCGCCGCTGGAAAAGAACATCACTCGTGACAGGCGAAGTTGCGGCAGTTTTATTCGCTTCCACTTCAGGAACTGACAGTGATTTCATCGTGAAACTGATTGACGTTTATCCGGAGAATGCGCAGAAAAACGAGTGGGATGTGAATGCCGGGCCCAAGCCGGGTGAGTTTGCTCAGTCATTGAACGGATATGAGTTGCCCATTGCAATGGAAGTGCGGCGCGGACGTTACAACATGAGTTATGAAAAACCGCAGCCGCTGGCGGCCAATCAGCCGTCAGAGTGGAAGATTCCATTGCGCGACCATGATCATGTTTTCCTGAAAGGACACCGCATCATGGTGCAGGTGCAGTCCACCTGGTTCCCGGTGATTGATCGCAACCCGCAGAAATTTGTGCCGAGCATCTACAAGGCAACTGCGGCTGATTACGTTCCGGCAACGCAGCGCGTGTATTGCTCGCCCGGACTGCCGTCACACATTGTGTTGCCGGTGGTGCCGTAGAAAAAGTGGAATCGAAGCTGAGTGGCCGCCAGAGCGTTTGGCGACGGCGGATTCGAAAGATCCCGAAGATGCAGGTTGTGACGCAGCAGCCTCAGGGAGCTTCGCCGAAACAATAAACGTTACGCCATGCCGACGATTCGTAGGCCGGATTTCCTCGAGCTCTGACAAGCACGAAGAGTCGCCTGTGAAAAACATGGCGCTGATCAAGCGGTATAATCGAAGTTCTGACATGAGCTATCAAGTACTGGCGCGAAAATATCGGCCGCAGCGGTTTTCTGACGTCATTGGACAGGACCACGTCACCCGAACTCTGAAAAATGCCATTGAGCAGCAGCGGATTGCCCATGGATACATCTTCAGCGGCCATCGTGGGATCGGCAAAACGACGATTGCTCGCATTTTAGCCATGGCGCTGAACTGCCGTGGCGTGGACGACAAGGCCGACAAACCTACGCCGGAGCCTTGCGGCGTCTGTGTTTCCTGCACTGAGATCCGTTCTGGCAGTGCTGTGGATGTAATCGAAATTGATGCCGCCACCAATCGCGGGATTGATGAGATCAGAGAGTTGCGTGACGCGGCGCGGTATCGTCCGGCGCGTGACCGCTTCAAAATTTATATCCTTGATGAAGCCCACCAGATTACAGATGCGGCGTTCAATGCGCTGCTGAAAACTCTGGAAGAACCGCCTTCGCACATTGTGTTCATGATGGCCACCACGCAGGCTGAGGATATCCCGCAGACCATTCGCTCACGTTGCCAGCATTTCAGCTTTCATGCGGTAAAGTTCGATGAGATCGTCAAGCAGCTCGATGACATTGCTCGCAAGGAAAATATTGAGACGGACGATGAAGCCCTGGCAGTCCTTGCCGAAGCCGGTGACGGTTCCATGCGTGACGCGCTCTCCATCATGGACCAGGCCATTGCCTGCTGCGGAACCAGGCTGAGTGGCGAACAGGTAAGAGGTCTGGCCGGCACCGTAGGTTCAGAAGTGATGGAAGAGCTCATGTCTACCGTGGAGCGCAGCTCCAGCCAGGACGCTCTCAAGATCCTTGACCGGCTGATGACAGAAGGTCAGAACCCGGCGCATTTTGCCAGACAGTTTGTCCGTTTTTTGCGCAATGCCGTAGTGGCGAAGGTGGCCGGCGAAGATTCTGCGCTTTTGCAGATATCGTCTGACGAGCGGGCCCGCGTGGCCCGTGTTGCTCAACAGTTTTCAGAAGAAGATCTGGCGCGCTTTCTCCAGATCATGCTGCGGACCTTTGACGAACTGGGTTACCGGCAGGAGCAGCGCTTTCATCTGGAACTGGGTGTCCTCAAGTTAGTGCATGCCCAACGTATTCTGCCGCTGGAACAGATGCTGAGCCAGGCTGCGATGGACGCACCCAAAACGGCTGCAACACAACGCCAACCTGCGGTGTTGAGCACATCACCGGCCGGCGCAGCGGCCGGCTCGTCTCACGGTTCGCTGACGAAGAAGCAGGAAGCATTTACGTCCCCTTTTGAAGCAGATCGCGCGCGCAAGGGAAGAAGCTTCGATCCTGAGATGGCAGACGCCGCACCGCAGATAGAGTCGTCTTCCGTAAATTCTCCATCCGCAGCCTTTTCTCCTGCAGGACTTTCTTCTGCAACCCAGGTGTTCGCGCCGCCGGTTGCAACGCTGACATCAGGTGCGACGACGGCAGCCGCAGTCGCAGTGGAAGAGAGAGAGCCTGGTCCAGACCTCTCGGCACAGACCAGCGAAGATCCAGCTGAGATCCTTGGGCAGGTGGTGCTGGTGATGGAAGATATCGACAACAATCTTGCCGCAGTGCTGGCGCAGGGAAGTGCCAGCATCCAGGGCAACGAATTGGTTGTGGCGATTGACAAGCCTGCGGCGGTGGTTCCGTTCATTATGAACGAGAAATACAAACCGATCGCCAACAAAGCAGCCAGCGATGCCGCGGGGCGAATGTTAAAAGTGAAATTAGTGGGAGGCGCGCCGCACTCAGTGGCTCCAAACATCGTGAGGGCAGCGCGGACCAGCGGCAACAGTAACGGCCAGACCGCAAGAGCGCGTGCGGCCAATGATCCCATCGTGCGGCGGATGCAGGAAAAGTTCGGCGCCGACATACGAACAGTAATTGATCAACGTGACAAGGATTAGGAGAAGCCATGGGCGGTTTTAATTCCCGACAGTTTCAAGAGATGCTGGAACAGGCCCAGAAACAGGCCCAAAGCCTGCAACAGAAGATGCAGCAGACCGTGGTTGAAGCGTCCTCTGGCGGAGGCAGCGTGAACGTGAAGATGAATGGACAGAAGCACGTACTGGAGACGCGCATTGATCCGGAAGTGGTGAAATCCGGCGATGTGGAGATGATCCAGGACCTGGTAACCGCAGCGATGAACGCAGCAGCCCAGAAGGTGGATGAGGCCATGCAGTCCACTGTGGGTGGAATGCTGGGTGGCATGCAGCTTCCAGGCATGTGATGGCGGCACATTCTGTACCGCAATCATCATTGCGATCAGATGAAGGTGAACGCGGGCTAGTTAAGTTGAGGGGTGAGGCCGATCAAGCGCCGAACCCCGCTGTACCAAGCGCACGTACAGTCAAGGCGAGAGCAGCGAACTCCAGCGGCTTGGAGCGAAGCGACAAGGAAAACAGTGGCAAAGTTTGCCGAGCCAATGGCTCAACTGATCGATGAACTCAAGAAGCTTCCCGGCATCGGCGGGAAGAGCGCACAGCGGCTGGCGTTCCACATTTTGCGTTCGTCGGCGGACGATGCAGGCGCGCTGGCTCTGGCCATCCAGAATCTCAAAGAGAAGCTGCATCTTTGTTCCATTTGCAGCAATATCACTGACGTTGATCCATGCAGTTACTGCTCCAATGGCGCGCGCAATCAAAGATTGGTCTGTGTTGTGGAAGAGCCCACCAACATTGCGGCAGTGGAAAAGACGCGCTTTTACAACGGCGTCTATCATGTGCTGCACGGAGCCATATCGCCGCTGCACGGCGTCGGGCCGGAGCAACTGCGCATTCCTTCACTGCTAAAGCGAATTGAGAGCGGCAGTGTAGATGAACTGATCATCGCCACCAACCCAACGATTGAAGGCGAAGCTACCGCTGTGCATCTCACCCATTTGATTAAACCCTTTGGCGTGAAAGTAACGCGCATTGCCACGGGTATTCCAGCGGGCAGTGATATTGAATACGCTGACGAAGTGACCATGCTGAAAGCGATTGAGGGCAGGCGAGAGTTGTAGCAAAGTTAGCCGAAAAGGCTATTGTCGGCGCACGAGTTTACTCATGGCGTTAAACTTGCCTTCGAGGCTGGATGAAGTTGTGGCAGATCAGGTGCCGGCGGGTAGTGGCTTTAGCCACTGGAGCAATTGCTAAAGCTCGCCGCACTTTGCGCGACGTTTCATTTGAATTTGCGTTCGCGCACCAATGCGCCTTTCTGATTCCTATGGCAGCTTCAACTTTGCAAGTAGATCTTGTGGGTGGACAGGCTTGGCAAGGATTTCAAATTCGTGTCCCTGTGCGCGCGCCTTTTCCAGCAGGTCCGCAGTGGCAGCCTGGCCGGAGAACAAGAGGATCTTGCAGGCGGGAAGGATTTGTCGAATGCGAATGGCAGCTTCAATGCCGTTCATGTCCGGCATAATGACGTCACTGATGATGAGTTCGGGTTTGGTCTCGCGTGCCCGGTCCACGGCTGCCGTACCTGTGTATACAGGCGAGGCATCAAATCCGTTCTGGTTGAGAATGATGGAAAGAGTGTCTGCAATGACGCGCTCATCATCAACGACCAGTACGCGTGGTTTTGAGGGCTGTCCGTTTAGTGTTGTCAAAATCAACTCCTGACCCGTTGGGTGCAACTCCAAATTATACCGCGACCTGAGCAGCTTACGTTGAGAGATGCTGAATCGCGCTGAAAAGTTTGAAGCGTACAGGCCAACCTGAGGTCTGCCGTCGGCTTCTCACATAGTGAGTTGTCGCGGAGGACAGATGTTTCGCAGGGTGTCCCGGCACGTTGTACTTGTACTCCTCGCAGGAGCCATGGCACTTGGCCAGCATGGAACTTCCTTTTCACCGGTGAACCCACCGCAAGCTCAGGTGCCCGCGCAGGATACCAGCGCAACTCCCGCCAGCAGCACCAATCCCGCTGCGTCAACGCTCCCCGTGCCTCCTTCAGCCAGGACGAACGGTGCGCCTGCGTCAGCTTCAGAGTCGTCAGCAACGCCTTCAGCGCCGCCTGCGTCTCCAGCAAGTACAGCATCTGAGAAATCGTCAACCGGTGTCGTCTCCAGCAGTGGCTCAGCCAGCATGAACCCGCCATCGGGAAATGGTTCTGAAGCCTCGCCGGCTGCTTCGGGCTCGTATGCTCGCCCGCTTGCTGATGACCTTGATGTGCAGATTGCCCCGAACACAGAGATGCGTGCCGTGCTCGACACTCCACTTTCGACGAAAACCTCCAAAGCGGGCGACCGCTTTTCCGCGACGGTGGTTGATTCAGTCCGTGGCAGCAACGGAAACGTGGCGATCCCTGCAGGCACGCGACTGCAAGGCGAGGTAACCGACGCCGCACAAGGCAAGGTAAAGACGAAGCCGACTGAGACTGCAACCGCCACTGCAACTTCGGCGTTGAAGGAGAAAGGCAAGTTAAGTTTGCGTTTTCGTGACGCTATCCTGCCCAACGGGCAAACCGTTCCTCTCAACACTTCACTGGTGTCGATCAACAGCACGGGTGCGAAGGCGTTGAAACAGTCAGGCAGCAGCAAGGACGTTGTAGTCGACACAACCAGCGGGTCCGCGTTCGGTGGTCCGCTGCACGGATTTGCCATTGGAACGATGGCCGGAGGCGGCTATATTCTCGCCATCAGAAGCAAAGACGTTGATCTTCCTGCGCAGACCGGTATGGTGATCCGCTTTGACCCGCAACCATCTCAGCAATAGCGGAAAACCAAACTCTTCAGCGCATGAGTAAAGGAGGTTACCTTTTCGCGCGCTGTTGCTTCTTCTTTTTCTTTGTAGGGGCGCGGTCTTTGGCCTTCTTCCGCTTTTGGCGTTCCAGCAGTTTGTTCTGCCGCTCAATTTCCTCTTCTGAGTACATGGTGCCCCGGCAATTTGCCGAGCCACAATAGCACGGCGCCTTGTCATCCGGCTCGCCGTCCCACAGGCAATAGTCATAGAGCAATTCTTCGCCTGCCGAGAGATCGCGCAAGGCGATGATGTAAATGCGGTTGTCAATCTGGTCGCTTTCGCAGTTGGGATCGCACGAGTGGTTCACGAACGCCGCCATGCCGAAACCATCGATGACCGTTTCATTGTCATCCATGGTGAACAGGTAAGTAACCTCGTTGTCAGAGTACATGCCATCGGTTTGCTTACGGGTAAGGCGCGGACCGGTGTACTCCAGAACTCGCGTGCCTTTGGAAATGGCCGTAGTGGTATACACGCCGGCGCCATGCAGGGAAGATGATTTAACAATGATGCTCATGAAATGTGCGCGATCTGTCCTGATTCAATTTGTGCGCAAGAGCTCTGGGGCGCACGCCCGTGGGAATATAGCGGCCCGGGAGAAGTATAGCCGATAGACGTATGCGGGTTTGTTTCTGGTTTTATTTGCTGACAGTCTGGCGTTGCATGGCGCGTTGCAGCGTTTTATCCAGAGCCGCTTTGGCAGACTCATAGTCTTTGCCATTGATCTTGCCCTGGATTCTGTCCGCTTCAAGCTGGAAGACTTCTTCTTTCATCGCGTCCAGCAAAACGCCGCCACGTCCCTTGGATTTCTTGCGTGATGTCGCTTTTGATTGCGGCTCATTGACGTTCGCTGTGTAGACGTAAACTGCGCCGGCGGCAAGAAAGATCACTAGTACGCCCAGGAACAGCCACTGCCCGTTTTGCAGCGGATCAGGCCGATCATTGGGCGGCGCCATGCCTCCACCTGGGCCTTCGCCACGCGGAGCGCCACCGGCATTGGCGGGCGGCTGATCATTTGACTGTTGCGGGATGATACCGGTCCCGGCCACTGTAAAGCCAAGTTGTTGCGAAGGCTGAGGGGATTTAACAAGATACAGCGTTACATCTTTGATTTGCGGATCTTTGGTGGGCGTGTACACAGACCCATCAGACGCGGCAAAGTGCATACTGTCTGGAGCCACAACCAGAAAGTTTCCGGCCGGCAAAGACGTCTTGGGGTTCAACTGGACCTTGCCGTTGTAAGGCAGGCTGTAGCTCACACGGAACTGCGTCTGCCCCGGGCGAATCGGAAATCCAAAGAAGAAAGCATTAGGAGCGGACTTGTCCGGTACCACAGGTGTTTTCAGCGCCATGTTTCCTGCTGGCTGCGCTGATGTCTCTTCCACCTTGGCGCCTTCCGGAAGGAAAACGTCAAGCGTGTGCTGGCCGTTCTTTGTCATCGGCGGGGTAGATCGATTGTCCACCGTAAAGAGTTCGTCCACTTTCAGTTGATCGCCGGCCGCTGTGGTTTGCATCACCAGCATGTGTTCCGGCATGGAGATGTCTTTGACTGTTGAAGACGAGTCAAAAACCTGCACGGCAACGGGCGCGCCGCCCGCTTGCGCCACCCGCGTATAGGTAACTTCCTGATGTTTCACCCACAGAAGGTAGGGACGTCCCTGCGTCGCAGGCGCATTAAACGTAAACTCGCCCTTGGCGTTGGTCTTGGTGGTGCCCACATCCTCCATGCCGTTACCCACGCGCTTAAGGACCACTTCATCGCCGGCGGATGGTTTATTGGTGGTGCCATTTCTCACCACGCCGCGAATGGTATCGGCGTTCGCTGAGAGAGTAAGAGCAAAAATGAAAACCAGAAACAGCGTAGTGCGCTTCAATCGAATCAGCTCCTTAGGCATCCACGGCTTCCAGCTTTTCAATTTCGGCCAGAATGCGTGCGGCTTCCGCTTCAATCCCGCTGCGCATGCCTTCATAATCGGTCTGGGTAAACTTGCCGGACTTGAATTCAAAATTCAGATCGCGCAGGTTTTCATAGACAACTTCCTTGCGCTCATAGAGGTACACAAGACGTGTTTTGTCCACGCCAATGTCACTGTCATCGCTGGGCATGAAAATGTAGATCAGGCAAAGCGCCGCAAACAGGCTGCAGAATATCTGCACAATGACCAGAAAGGTGTCCTGGGTCATATTTCAGTCTCCTGGCGTGCGCGTGCGCGCAGCGCGTCCATATGCGGGTCCCGCACAGCATCGGCTGCGTTGACCTGTACTGGGCGGCGCTTCCATTTGGTGACAACAATGATCAAAAGGATGGTTCCAGCGATCAGTCCCACGAAGGGCAGAATCCACGCTAGAAGCTCGAAACCATGTTGTGAAGGTTCCACCACGGCCGTAACGCCCCATTCAGTGCGGAAGAAGTTCAATACGTCTTCGTCAGACTTGGATCCTGTTTTGGCGCGCGGCCGGCGCTTCCATCGTTGCCATCAGATTTGGGTGCGGCTGCGATTCCGGCGGCCGACGTCGCTCCGCCTCCGGTCCGTCCATCGCCCAGTTGATCATGCAGCTGAGCAATCATTTTGGACGAATTGGGGCAGCCAACGTGATTGCATTTGAGCAGCATCTGTCCGCAGCCGCAGGTGCACATGATCTTGCTGCCCAGCTTTTCAAATCGCACAGCCTGGCCATCGGACCCCATCATTAATCCGATTGAAAGTACAAGTAGCAGGAGTTGGGATCCGCGCTTCATTCGCCTGCTCCCGCCGTCGTCATGCCTTTTGCTTCAAGGGATGGAACAGCTGCTGTCACCTGCACTGTTGACCTGAGTTGCTGGGCGTTTGGTACCAGCGCCAGACCTGTGCCAAAAATAATGACCACTACGCCGATCCATACCCACGCCACCAGCGGATTGACGAAGGCCTTGATGATCGGGTGCCCGGTGTCAGGATTGTTGCCTTCATAAATTACATACAGGTCTTCGCGCAGCGTGGAGTAATTCGCCACAATGTGATTGGGCTGGCGGCTGGCTTTAAATACGCGTGTCTCAGGATCAAGCCGCGTCAGATATTTACCGTCTTTATAAACATCCAGAAGGGCTGATTGCGATTCGTAGTTCGCGTTATCATCCTGCGAGTATTCCTGGCCAACCAGCGTGTAATGGCCCACCTGGAGTTTATCGCCCAGGCCCATCTCCTGCTCTTTTTCCAGATTAAACGCCTGCCCGGCCACGCCGATCACCACCAGCACCACGCCGAAATGGACCACGTAACCGCCGTAGCGGCGCATATTGCGACGGGTGAGGTGATACATGGCGCCAAAGATATTAGTCTGCAATTTGCCTTGCAGCACGCGCCCACCACGTATGAACTCAGAGGCAATGGTCCCAATCACCAGCGTGCTAACAACAAATGTGAGCCATGAATAAAAGTGCGCCATGTCCGCTCTCGGACTCACACCAAAGAATGGCAGCGCAATCGCCACGATCAAAGCCAGACCTGCGGGAATGGCAAAGTTTTTTCTCAGGCTGCCCAATGACGTGTTGCGCCAGGCCAGCAGCGGGCCAACTCCGGTCAGAAAGACCAGGAAGAGGCCAATCGGAATCATCACCTTATTGAAGAAAGGCGCGCCCACCGTGATCTTGTAGCCGCGAACCCAGTCGGAAAGTATCGGAAAGAGCGTTCCGCACAGTACGGCAAAACAGGCCGCCAGCAATACCAGGTTATTAAAGAGGAAGCTGGATTCGCGTGAGACCAGAGACTCCAGCTTGTTTTCTGATTGCAGGTGCTTACGGTTCTTCAAATAGAACCAGAGGCACACTGCAAAGATAATCTCAATGAATCCCGGGTAGGCGTACGGCACAGAAATGCCATGGAGTGCCGATCCAGCCAAAGTCGCCGGCGAACCACTGTCCAATGCCAGATTGAGCGAATGCATGGACGGACTGAACGATGCCGCTGCGCGTCAGCAGCGTGCCAAAGATCGAAAGCATGAAGGTGGTAAAGATCAGCCACACGTTCCAGACTTTCATCATTCCGCGTTTTTCCTGCATCATCACGGAATGCAGAAACGCGGTGCCCGTTAACCAGGGAAGCAGGGAAGCGTTTTCCACCGGGTCCCAGCCCCAGTATCCGCCCCAACCAAGAACTGCGTAAGCCCAGTGTGCTCCAAGAAAGATTCCGCAGGTCAGGAACAGCCACGTCACCATGGTCCATCGGCGTGTGATGTGGATCCACTTTTCACCGGGATACTTCATGATCAGCGCGGCCAGCGCAAAAGCAAAAGGTACTGAAAATCCCACATAGCCCAGGTAGAGCATCGGAGGATGGATCACCATCTCAGCGTATTGCAGCAGGGGATTCAGGCCGTTACCATCAGCGGCCACGCGGTCCATCATGCCAAATGGTCGCGCGACAAAGGTGACCAATATAAGGAAGAAGATCTGGATGCCCGCCAGAATCATGGACGTGGTTGCAACCAGCCTCTGGTCCACTTTATGGCGAAGCCGCAATACGAAGCCATAGCCGGATAGCAGCCATGCCCAGAAAAGCAGGGAGCCTTCCTGGCCTGACCATAGTGCCGCCAGTTTGTAAGGTGTTGGCAGAGCTCGGTTGCTGTGGTGGAGAATATAGGCGACGGAAAAATCATTATTCAGCGCGGCCCATACCAGAGCCAGCGCTGCACCGGTCACGGCCACAAAGCTTGCGATGCCGGCGCGCCGTGCGGTTTCCGCCCACTTTGAGCCTACGAGATCCTTACGAACAACGCCGAAAATGCCCACGACAAAACTGTAAAGGCTTAGCGCCAAGGCGAACAAAAGACAAAAACTTCCAAGTAGAGGCATGATGAGAGCTTAGTATCTTTCTGGTCTAACTTCAATTGCTATTAGGCTGTGACCCTTTTGCACGAGCAGTGCAAAATCGATTGCAACAGGGAGATCAGGTCTTCGGGATCGCACGGTTTGGTGCGGAAAATCACGTCCAGCCCTTTATATTCTTCCTCGGCCTCTGCCAGACCGCTGATCACGATTACCGGCATGGTCGGGTTAAACTTCCGTAACTCACGCACGAACCCTGAACCATCCATTCCGGGCATGAGATGGTCAGTGACTATGGCGCCAATCTTTTCCTGACCCACGCTGCTGCGCAGCAGAGCCAGAGCCGCACCGGCTGAAGTCGCGGCATGGCTCTCCATGCCGGCCTTGCGTAGAACCAGTTCACGGATCGTTAACTGCGTCGCATTATCATCCAGCAGCAGAATTTGTTTCATGAGGGCGGGCGCTTAGGCGCTCTTCTCTCTTTCAAACCGGGACAGGATTTCTCTTTCAGCTCGCGCCCAGTCATCGTGATGGAACCCGTGTTGGCGGCCGCGCTCTTCATACAACTGATAGGCGCGTCGCCGAATTTCTTCGTAAACCGCGGAGGGATGATGCGCTGAATCGTGTTTTCTGGCCTCGGACGACTTAACATTTCGCTGGCTGATCGGTGTAACCGTCCTCTCAACCGAATTAACGTCAACCTCAGTGAAGGTGGTGACTGCCTGCTCAGAGGAATCGCCCTGGCTGATCGGGGTAATTGCTTTTGTTTGCTTTGTTGCGGTCTTCTTAGAGCTGTTCTTGCGGGGAGCGCCCGGAGTCTTTCCTGCCATAATGCTGATCTACTCCTGCTAAGTATTCTCTTAGCCGTTCTTGACTGGCTATTGGTTTCTTTACGAATGTGCTGTTGACTCTAGGATATAGGAAAATCGTCGCGTAATGGTGTGATACCGCTCGCATCAGCAAAAAGTTGAGTAAATTTTCTCATCTTTGAGAGTTTCTCCTTAGTACTCTCTCTGGTTCCAGGCAGGCTGTCATCCGGTCGCCCCCGGCAAAGAGATCTTTTCCACAGATAAAAAACATTCCTGACAACTTCGGCAAACCACAGGGTTTCCACTTATATGTGCTGGAAAACCATGTCGGGAATTATCGTGACAGCGCGAAGTCTGCGGTGGACTGTGAAGTCTGCAAAGCGATCGAGATTCTTGAGTTGGATAGCTCCGCGCATGATCTCTGGGCTTGCACGGACGCAGACGGAAAAGCAATCACGGATCAGGCGCAGATACATTTCCAGGCACATCCCCAGCGACAAAGCGGAAAAGAGAGCCGCAAGCAGTTTCACGCTACGTTTACAGCAGCTCCTGCCGCGACACTAGAGTGTCACGAGACAACAGGCAGTCACAGGGGGGAAAACGCGCAAACTGGGGAATAAAGCTTGATAATCGAAGTTGGAGGAGTGCCGGTCTTCTCGCTCCATAAATACCTCAGGCTGACCTTTCGGCCAGCCTGATGCTTCGAAGCAGTGAACCGCCGGTTAGCAGTGCACGATTTTGGGACTTTTAATTCCTTTGGTGGCATTGCGCGTGTCTACCACCAGTTGTGAGTTCTCCACGATCCACTTGTAGTCGTAGTTGGAGTGATCTGTCACGATGACCACTGCGTCAAACCTGCCCAGATCTTCCAGCGGCGTGTTTGACATTTCCAGTTTGTACTTGCGGCCTTGGCCTACATACTCAAAGAACGGGTCGTTGTAGCTGACTTCGGCGCCTTCTTTCTGCAGCAATTCAATGATCGTCAACGCCGGCGATTCGCGCAGATCATCAATGTCTTTCTTATAGGCCACGCCCAGAATCAGAACTTTCGATCCGTTCAATGCCTTGCGCTGCTTGTTCAGCGCTTCCGCCGTGTAACCCACCACGTGGTACGGCATGGCGATGTTGATCTCGCCGGCCAGTTCGATGAACTTGGTGCGGAAGTCATATTCCTTGGCTTTCCAGGAAAGATAGAAAGGGTCAATCGGAATGCAGTGTCCGCCCAGTCCCGGACCGGGATAAAAGGGATGGAAGCCGAAAGGCTTGGTTGACGCCGCGCCGATCACTTCCCATATGTCGATCCCCATGCGCAGGCAGAGCAGCTTGAGCTCATTCACCAGCGCGATGTTCACGCAGCGGTAGATGTTTTCCAGCAGCTTGGTCATCTCCGCTGCTGCAGGCGTTGATACTGGCACCGTGCGATGGAAGATGGAGCCATAGAGCGAACGGCATAGTTCGGTTGCGGCCTGGTTCAGGCCACCCACGACTTTTGGTATATCGCAACGCGCAACCGTGTCATTGCCCGGATCTTCGCGCTCCGGTGAAAATGCGACAAAGAAAGTCTTCTCATTCAGTTTTTCGTCATTGCTTTCGCCACGAGCGGCTTTCAGCCCCAGAGGATTCTTCTCCAGGATCGGCACTAGAAGTTCTTCGGTGGTGCCGGGATACGTGGTGCTTTCCAGAACCACCAGCTGTCCCGGACGAAGATGTGGCGCAATCGACTTCGCCGTGGCTTCAATGAAGCTCAGATCAGGTTCATGATGATCATCGAGCGGAGTGGGCACGGCGATGATCACGGCATCCATATCCGAGATACGCGAATAGTCGGTGGTCGGAGTGAAACCTGCCGCCTGGGCGGACTGGATTTCCGTACCCGGAATGCGCACGATGTAAGAGCCGCCCTCGGACAGCGTCTTTACCTTCTTCTCATCGATATCAAAGCCGGTCACCTTGAATTTCTGTTCGCTGAACAGAAGAACCAGAGGCAGACCCACGTACCCCAACCCGATGACTCCCAGGCGGGCCGTACGATTTCCTAATTTAGTATTGAGTGCTTCAAATTGCGCCGAAAATACTGTTTCCAAAGTTTTCATACCGCCTTTTAAGGGCATTTCTGATGCCAACTCCGTTTAACAATGAAAATGCCCCATGGTTTGTAAAACCTATGATGATGCGGCACTTACGACTAATCTCAGGACGATGATAAATGAAGCGGCAAAGCATACTGGTGAAAACTTTTGCATACACGGGCAGGCAATGGCTTTCCAGACGTCAGGCTCTGGAGACCGTAACTTGCCGCGAATGAGGTAGTTCTTGTATCAACCTTAAGGCTCTTTGGGCTCGAATTCTGACTTTGTCTGGACACCGCGAGCGAATGAAACGAAAACTGATAACGTATCTTACTGCCCTTACGCTTCTCCTCGTGTTCGGGTTTTTCGCCGGCAATATTCTGGTGCGCGACAATCCGGAAAAGTCAGACGCTATCGTGGTGCTGGATGGCGACAGCGTGGATGAACGTTATGAACGTGGCATGCAACTCCTTCGCGCAGGATATGGCAAGCACTTATTCCTCGACACCAGTAACGAAACTCATTTCTATGGCCACAGACCGACAGAGTACGCGGCAGAACTTCCTCAAGGAAGATGCCAAAGAGATGCTGCCGTATGTGAGCGTTTGTCCTTACCTTGATGATTCAACGGTTGCGGAGACGATCTACGTGAATCGCTGCCTGCAAACGCTCTCACCGCATAAGGTGCTACTGGTGACCAGCGACTGGCATACGGCCAGAGCGCTCTCCATTTTTCGCAAAAAGCTTCCTCAATATCAGTGGTCCATTGCCTCCGCCCACGACATCAGGCTTTTCGGGCCGCATTGGTGGCGCCATCGTGAGTGGGCCAAGACAACATTGCATGAGTGGGTAAAGACGGTGTGGTGGAATTTGATCGATCGCTGGCGCTAGTTTTTTCGCGCCGTACTGCCAGTTCACGGTTCTGGCATTTAAGACTTTGAATTTCCTTTGCATCTTTCCTGCAGACTTCTTCCAGTAAGCCCTATTTGTAACCAACCACAAGGGAAACATGCTTGCTGAGTGTGAAAATGTTTTCCCACTGGGACGGAAATCCGGGCAAATGCCAGCTGCGCATGAAATTGACAGCCAAAAACATCCATTCAGTATTAATCGTTTTGAATCATCTACTTACCTTCGATTCAGCCTTCCAGAAAACGATGCTTTGGGCAGCCTGCCTTTGGTGCTGTACATGCACATATAGACAGTGCCAGGTGAGTGTGTTTTCCTCCCGGGCACGACGGAGCGCCAAAAGCAATGAAACATCCGGGTGAGCAAAATTTTGAGTTACCGCCAGATTCGGCCGTATTCGGTACATCTGATGCGATGAAAAAAGTTAAACGCGACCTTTCCATGATCGCGTCCACTGATGTACCAGTACTGATTCAGGGACCAAGCGGCACCGGCAAAGAGATCATCGCCAAGATGGTCCACCGCCAATCGGCATTTGCCAAAGGCCCGTTCATCAAGGTGAACTGCCCTGCCATTCCTGATGCGCTGCTGGAGAGCGAACTCTTTGGCTATGAAAAAGGCGCGTTCACCGGCGCGAATACTGCCAAGCCTGGCCTGATCGCCATGGCGAATCACGGCACGCTCTTTCTGGATGAAATTGGCGAACTCAGCATGCCGCTGCAATCCAAGCTGTTGCAGGTGCTGCAGGACGGTAAATTTTCCCGCATTGGAGCGCACGAAGAAACGTTTTCTGAGGCGCGCGTCATTTGCGCCAGCAGTCGCGATCTCAAGCATGAGATTGAAGCTGGTAATTTCCGCGAAGATCTTTATTACCGCATCAACGTGGTGAATGTCTCTCTGCCGTCATTGCGGGAAAGAAGCGCGGACATTCCTGAGTTGGTGGAATTTTTCCGCGAGCATTTCAACATGGTTTACAACCGCCGCACACCGCCGATCTCGGCGTCACTGATGCGGTTGTTGCAGGCTTACCACTGGCCAGGCAACATTCGGCAACTGGAAAACATGATGAAGCGCTATGTGATTCTCGGCACTGAAACATGTATCAGCAGTGATCTGGCTGAGCCGGCGCCGCCTTCCTTCGAACTGGACATCCCAGATCAGGGACCAGTGCCTTTGAAGAAGATTACCCAGCAGGCTGTCCGCCGGCTGGAGCGCCAGGTGATCCTGAAGGTTTTACAAAACACGCATTGGAACAGAAGAAGGGCCGCGGAGACGCTGAAGATCAGTTATCGCGCCCTGCTTTATAAGATCCGCGATGCCGGCCTGTCACCGGCTCGCCCCGCTGTGGCGGTCAGAGAAGGAAATGCGGAAGTTCTGCCCATGCCGAAAGTCGGTCATGCGGACGAAAGCAAGAGTGAACAGGACGACGACATTGAACCGATGATCTCCATGGCTGAGGGCAAGCATGCTTAAGATCGGCGGTCAGAGAATTCCGACAAAGATACTGGTCCTGGTGATCAGTGAAGCTCTGCTGATTATCTTCGGCCTGGCCTTTGCCACATGGCTGCGTTTTCTTTCGTCGCATTGGGAGTACGCGGGTGGTCATACCATCGCTCGCTTCCTGGTGGTCGTGCTCATCTGCATCCTGGCTCTGTACTTCAACGACTTGTATGACCTGCAAAGCATGAACTCCAAGGCACGACTCTTCGTTGCCTTATTACAGGCGCTGGGCATCGCGTGTATCGCACTGTCATTGATCTATTACACTGCGCCCGATCTGAGTCTGGGCCGCGGCATCGCGGCACTCGCTGTACCAACGATTGTGAGTCTGGTGTTCGCCTGGCGCTGGGTGCTGGAAATTGAAGGCTTCTTCTTCCTCCGCTCTCCGGACAGAGTGTTAATTGTCGGCACTGGCCCCACAGGCATTGAGTTAACCCGTGAGATCTGCGCCCGTCCGGAATTGAACCTCAAAGTATTGGGATTTCTGGACGAAAAAGGCGAGAACATCGGCATGTCTCTGGTGAATCCCGGGATTGTAGGCGGGATGAATGATCTGGCCGCTTTCGTCAAGGAAAAAGGTATCAATCGCGTTGTCATGTCACTGAAGGAAAAACGCGGCATGATGCCTTACAGCGAGTTGCTGCGTTTGAAATTTGCTGGTGTGTCCGTGGAAGATGCGCACACCGTGTTCGAACGCATCAGCGGCCGCATTCCACTGGAGCGCCTCTCACCCAGTTGGCTGATCTTCTCCGATGGATTCAGCAAATCAAGACTGCTGCTTGCAACCAAGCGGGCCATCGACATCATTGCGTCGCTGATTGGAATCCTGCTCACTCTGCCGATCATGGGCGCGGTGGCGCTGGCCATCCTGCTTGAGTCAGGCAAGCCGATTTTGTTTCGCCAGAAGCGTGTGGGCCTGAATGGCGAAGTCTTTGAGATCCTGAAGTTCCGCTCCATGCGGCAGGATTCTGAGCAGGGCGGACCCAGCTGGGCCACTGACAAAGACAGCCGCATCACCAGGGTTGGCGGAATCATCCGTAAGTATCGCTTTGATGAGCTGCCGCAGTTCTTCAACATCCTGCACGGCGAAATGAGCCTGGTGGGCCCACGTCCGGAGCAGCCATATTTTTGCGAAATGCTGGAATCGCAGTTGCCGTTTTTCGCACAGAGGCACACCGTGCGTCCGGGAGTAACCGGCTGGGCGCAGGTGAAATATCAATACGGTTCCACAGTGGAAGACGCCAAGCGAAAGCTGGAACTTGATCTGTTCTACATCAAGCATTTGGCCGTTTCACTGGACCTGGCCATCATCTTCGAGACGATCAAGGTCGTCCTGCTGGGAAAAGGCGCGAAATAATAAAAGTTTGTGGCGAGCGGTTCGCCCGAAAGTTAACCAGAAAGTGTGGAGAGGAAAATGTCTTTGAAGAAACTAGCAATCCTGATTGGCTGCCTCATCGGCTTGATGGGAATCCTGGCATCAGCCCAGCAGCAGACGGCAGCAGCGGTTCGAGCGGGCGAAAGCACAGCGGACACAAGTTCCGCCGCCAAATCGAAATTGCCGGACGTCAAGCCGGACGAATACTCGGTCGGCGAATCCGATGTGATCCGGGTGAATGTCTGGAAAGAGCCTGAAGTGTCGCAGACAGTTGTGGTGCGTACTGATGGCAGCATCTCCATGCCGCTGATTAACGAGGTGAAGGTTGCGGGCATGACGCCGCTCACCATTCAGCAAGTGATCGCGGACAAGCTCAAAGCATTCCTCACCAACCCCCAGGTCACAGTCACCGTGATGGAGATTCACAGCAAACACGCATTTATTACCGGTGAAGTGGCTCGGCCGGGCGGCTATCCGTTGAACACTGAAACCACTGTGCTGCAACTGATCGCGCAGGCGGGCGGGTTTACACCTTTCGCTAAAAAAGGCGACATCGTTGTTTTGCGCTCGACCAACGGCAAACAGCAACGCATGAGATTCAAGTACAAGGAAGTCATCTCGGGGAAAAAGACTGATCAAAACATTTCGCTCCGTCCAGGAGATACGGTGGTGGTGCCATGAGCAAGCATTTAAATAAAAGGGCCCTGATTTCCGCTGTAGTTGGTTGCATCCTGTTGTGCGCCTCTTTATCCGCAACAGCGCAATCCGGCTCTGATAACAAGCAGCAGGATCAGACGGCCGCGCAGGACCCGCAGACAAACAAAAAAGATGATCAGACCAAGGTTCCGGAAGAGCCGGTGCGAGCGAACACGGATTCCTATGTCGTGTCTCTGGGAACGGGCCAGATCATCAGCATGAGCGGACAAAGCGCGGATGGTGAATTCGTGGCCGGAAAGCTGAGCAAGTCAAAGACAGCAGAATTCCGGGAGCAGTTCTTCTATGGTTTGTCAGCGTCATCGGTCTACATCAACAGCTATGCCGGAGTCGGACCTCAGAGCCTGTTTTCAACTTCTATCAGCCCATATCTGGCGGTTCAGGTTCCGACGAAAACTGGAAGCTATGTGGCCCAATATACGGCTGTAGTCAATCCGAATGACACCAACTCGGGTGATCCACAGGCATTTCACACGGCCACGCTAAAAGCAGATGGCGCATTCAGCCGTCGATGGTCGTGGCAGCTTACTGAGACTGGCAGCTACGGATCAGAAAACGCCCGCTTCCAGGCGCCGTTGACTTTCGTTGTTATACAGACAACGCCCGTTGCAAATGCCAGCGCAGCGTTACTGTTACCCACGAAGAACGTGTCATTTGCAGAAGGCGCGGCGCGTGCTGCGTACCAGCTTAGTTCGCGGGACGCCGTGGGATTCACTCTTACGCACACGTATACCGGCATTGAGGGCGATCCAACGTCAGTGACTTCGACGGGCAGTCACTCAAACTCGGTTGGCGCGAAGATTGACTACGCCCGCACAGTATCCTCTCGTGTCTCGCTGAAGGCTTATGGGACCTCGGACAGGGTTCTGAATGGGCCCGCATGCAACAGCTACGGCGGCGGATTAGGAGTATCGGTCAAGTTGACCCACGCAGTCGGTTTTGACGTACAGGGAGGTCCGCAGCGGAATTCAGTTGCCTGCGGTGGACAGCAGAGCGCCAACTTCAGCGGCAACGTGGTGGGAACATTCCGCAATGGTGACAGGATTTATGCCAGCGCCAACCGCGTGTTTACATCTGCGTTTCGCGTGGATGGATACTGGGAGGACAACGCGACCGTGGGCTACGCCAAGACCATTAAGCGCCTGACCCTGATTACAGATGCGGGCGTGATTCGTGGTGATTTGCTCACGGGTAACTCTCAATACCGGGGCTATTTCATCTCGCCGCGCACGCAGCTCAAGTTAACGAATGCATTAGGGGTCTCTGCGGGCTACAGGACTTTCCGCGGCAATGGCGGATCACTGGTGGCGGGCAACGTCAGCTTCGCCGTGGTTTCACTGGACTTTTATCCAGCCAGTATTCACTTCTAAAGACAGGAAAATCGGGAGAAGAACAGATGAACCAAAGTACAAACAACGGAATTATGGACCAGGCGGCCGCCCTGTGGGCCACGGTGAGACATTATCGCGGCCTGATCTATATCGGCACGGTCTTCTTCTCGCTGGCAGGCGCCACGCTGATTCTCCTGATGCCGGACCATTTCAAGGCTTCTACCACCATTCTGGTTGATCCGCAGAAGATCCCGGAAAAGTACGTGAGTCCCACCATCAGCTCCGATCCTGGGCAGCGTCTGACGACGATCACACAGCAGGTATTGAGCTCCACCCGCCTGCAGCAGATCATAGACGAAATGCACCTCTATCCTGAGTTGCAGGGCAGGAGCTCGCGTGAAGAGATCATCGACAAGATGCGCAAGGACATCACCATCACGGTGAAGCAGGGCTCATCTTCCGGGCTCAGCGCTTTCACGATCGAATATGAAGGCAGCAAGGCTGACCAGGTGGCGTCCGTCGCCAACCAGCTCGCCGGAAGTTTTATTGAGTGGAACAACAAGAATCGCGAGCAGCAGGCCCAGGACACCACGGAATTTCTGGATGCGCAGTTAAAGGAAGCAAAAGAGAACCTTGAAGAGCAGGAGAAAAAAGTCAGCGCGTTCAAGATGAGCCATCTGGGCGAAATGCCGGAGCAGCAGCAGGGGAATCTCCAGGCCCTGGCGCAACTTCAGACCCAGTTTCAGGCCAACATTGACGCGCAGAATCGTCTCGAAGTTGAGCGCACACTGCTGACGCGTGGATTGGATCCAGCAGGCACAAATGGCACCGTGGTGAAGAGCACGGCCCTCACCGAGCGCGGCCGGCTGGAAGCCGAGCGTCGCGATCTGAAAGGCAACCTGCTGGACCTGCAACGCCGCTACACCAACGCTCATCCCGAAGTAAAGGATGCAGCGGCACGGCTGTCGCGCGTGGAAGAACAGTTGAAGGCTCTGCCGCCTGACCCGCCGGTAACAGCCGATTCCAATGACAATTCAGTCATCACCGTTCGCATGCAGCTTCTGGATCGTGAATCCAAGCGCTTAGCCGAAGAGCAGAAACGCATCACCGCGCAAATCACTTCGTATCGCACCAAGGTGGATGCGGTTCCGGTGCGCGAACAGCAGATGGCGGAGCTGGCGCGTAACTACAGCGTATCGAAAGAGCATTATCAATCGCTCCTGGATAAGACGTTCTCCGCCGGTATGGCCGCGGACATGGAACGCCGCCAGCAGTCCGAGCACTTCACCATTCTCGACAAGGCACAGGTTCCGGAGAAGCCGTTTAAGCCAAGACGCCGCCTGTTGCTGGCCGGCACGTTTGTGGGTGCGTTATTCCTTTCGATTGCCCTTGCTTATGGCAAGGACATGACTAACGAGACCATGAAAATGGAACGCGACCTGAAATCTCTGCTTCCGGCCCATGTACACATTCTCACGGCAGTGCCAAAGCTGGGTTCCGCCCATGACCGGCGCAGGTCAGTACGGTTTGCCCTGCTGGCGGTGCTGTTCACGGTGGCTGGATGCGCGGTCGAGTTCCTCATTTACACCAGGCTGCATCCGCTGATTTAAGCAGAATGACTCAAGCTGCACCGTAAACAAGCATTAAGAGCAGAAGTCTGGGAACCGGGAACTGAACTCATGAGCGCACTGAAAACACTTTACAAGCATTCATCGCACTACCTGGGCGGCCGGGTGGCTGTGATGATGCTTGGGTTCATTTCCTTTCCCTTGTTCACGCGCGTGTTTTCTGTTTCCGACTACGGAGCCATGAACCTGATCGTGAACAGCGTCTTGTTGTTGACGGTCATCTCGAAGTTCGGATTTCAACATGCGGTGCAACGTTACTATCCGGAATGCGCCAACTCACCGGATCCTGATGCGTTGCCACGGTACTACTCGACCTTGTTTTACGGCACGGGCATCATCTCTGTCGTTTTGTGCACGGTTTTTCTGGTCTCAGTGCCGATGGGTTCGGCAAAATTTCTGGGGATTACCGCCACCGGCGCGCTGTCCATCGCATTGGTTCTTGTCATCATCCGCTCGTTGCGGTCCATGCAAACCAATTTGATGCAGATGGAGAACAAGACACGGCTGTTTAATGGCGTTGACATCCTGCAGAAGGCCACTGTCATTACCGTGATCTGCCTTCTCCTGTTCTTCTGGAAGAAAACCATTTTTGCATTTGTTCTGGGCATGGTGGTAGTGGAAGCTTTGTTTTTTGTTCAGTATCTGCCGGTGCTCAGCAAGCGCGGCCTGCTTTCGCCTCGCAAGATTGACTTCAGGTTTTTTCGCGATGCTCTCTCCTATTCATTTCCGTTGATGACCGCGGAAATCGCATGGGTGGTCCTGGATTCGGGCGACCGTTTTTTCGTGCAGCACTTTCTGGGGGCACAGGCGCTTGGTTTTTACGCCGCCGCTTACGGCATTGCCACTTATTTGCAGGATGTAATGATGGCGCCCTTGCAGTTGGCCTTGTTTCCCATCTGCATGAAGGTATGGGCATCACAAGGCAGGAAGGCGACACAGGAATTCTTAAGCCGCAGTCTTGACCAGTTCGCCATCGTCGCCGTAGGCGTGATCGCCGTGGCGATCGTTACTTCGCAAGACGTGGTGGTACTGCTGGCATCCCGGAAGTTTGCCAAAGCGCACGAATTGCTGCCGTACCTGGTGATTGGCCTGGTGCTCTCCGCCGTGACTATCTATTTCCGGCCCGGCCTGCTGATACACAAAAAAGGTTCAAAGATCGCCACGGCCACGCTGGGTGCAAGCATTCTTAATATCGGACTCAACATTCTGTTATTGCCAAGGATCGGACTGGTCGGCGCCGCGATTGCCACCACCGTCAGCTACGCTGCCATTGTGGTGTTCCTGGCATACCAGTCGCTGAGCGTATTACCGTTCAAAATCGAAGTCGTCGCTCTCGTCCGCTACTCGCTCACGGGAATTCTGGTGAGTTGGTTGGGAACATTTGTTCATATGGTGTCACCAGTTCTCAACGTCGTGGCCCGCGGCGCCTTCATCCTCGCTTTGTACACGCTGATTCTCTGGGGCATTGATTCACGCGTGCGCGTGTGGATGCGGCAGGTGCATGCAATTGTTATCGGTAGGGTGCAGCGCCAGGCAGCTTCGCGCAATCCAGAGTCGCCTGAACAAAGCGCCGCCAAGGTGAGCGCCGTCTCCAGCCAGTCGCCTATCACCGACAATGCGCTCCCGGCGAATCCTGACATTGATCACGGTAGAGGGACGGTCATGCCATGCATCTAGGCCTTGAACCCTACGTAGCCATGGTGCTTTATCTGAGCGCGATCGTCGCGTTTGGACTCTCAGTGTTCTGGAAGCCTCAGACTGGCCTCTACTACCTGATTCCTTTGCTGCCGCTACAGACCGTACGGGACAGGCTGATTGATCTTCCGCTGGGCAACAAGCTGGTGGATATCATCCTGCTGGGCGTGGTGCTGGGTGCAATGGCTAAAGGTGGCTTTAAATTTGTGCAGACGCCACTCAATCGCCTCCTGCTTGCCTATGGCGTTTTCTGTTACATACAGCTTTGGCGCGGCTCATTCTTTCTGAATTCGGCTCTACCTCTCGACATCGGCGACCCAAGATTTTCTGACTGGAAGAACTACATGGTCCTGTTCATCCTTTTTGCCATCGTCGCCAGCACCATCAAGGACGTGAAGCAGATCAAGATCGTGGTCCTTCTGATGTGTGTGGCGGTGTTCCTGGTGGACAAGGGATTTTACGGCAACATGAGCGGTCGTGATCTCTCGCACTTCTCGTACGAAGTTCGCGATGGCGGTCCGCTGGGTTATGCAGGCGTGAACGGCGTAGCCACTTTCGAGGCTGAACTCATGTTGTTTGTCATGGGATTGGCCGCCTATCTCAAGAAAAGCTGGAAACTGGCCGCATGGGGATTGTTGGTATTCAGCGGCTATTGCCTGTTGTTTTCGTTTTCACGCGAAGCCTACGCGGGCATCCTGGTGGGTGCGTTCCTGCTTGGCTTGATGAAGCAACGCTGGTTGTTGCTTGCGTTGCTGGTGTTCCTGATGAGTTGGCAGAGTCTGGTTCCTACCTCAGTACAGGAACGCGTCCTGATGACGTATGACACCAATGAGCAGGCACTGGATACATCAGCCCAGGACCGCGTCACTATCTGGAATGACGCAATGAATCTTTTCCAGCAGAACCCCGCGGTGGGAATTGGTTTTGATACGTACAAGTATTTGCATCGGGTAACAATTTACACGGATACGCACAACTATTTTCTGAAGGTCATGGTGGAAACCGGCGTGGTCGGCCTGTTGTTCTTTTTATGGCTGCTCATGAAGATGTCATGGATGGGCTTCCGGCTCTTCCGTACAGCGGAAGATCCTTTCCTGAAATCTCTGGGACTGGCTTTCTGCGTGGTGATGGCATGCGTATTCGTGGTGAATTTCTTTGGCGATCGCTGGCTGTACCTCTCTGTGAACGGGTATCTATGGGTAATGATGGCTTGCGTTGTACGAGCGCAGATCATCGTGGACGAGCGCGCAGTGTTCAAGGCAACAGAATTACTCCCTGCTTCGAAGGAAGAAGCATTGCTAGATGAAGAACCCGCGTACGCTTGAGCGATCCAGATTTTACAGGCAGCAACGAAGGCAGACTGAATATGTGCGGCATCTTTGGACAAATCGGAAACTCACCTGCGGACGAGACATGTGGGTTGGCGTTGAAGCATCGCGGACCGGATGACGGTGGCCTGAAGTACTTTGTCGTTCCTGATCGTTCACTCTGGGTGAGTCTGCAACATCGCAGGCTCTCGATCATCGATCTGTCAACGGCGGGGCACCAGCCAATGTGCAACGAGGACGAATCAGTATGGATTATCTTCAACGGGGAGATCTACAACTTCCAGGAGTTGAGGCAGGAACTGCTGGCGGCGGGACACCGATTCCGTTCGAATACTGATACTGAAGTGATCATCCACGGCTATGAGCAGTGGGGCAATGATGTGGTGCGTCGCCTGCGCGGCATGTTTGCCTTTGCCATTTGGGACAACCGTAACCAGCGCATGCTGGTGGCCACGGACCATCTTGGCAAAAAGCCTCTGTTTTATGCCTTTGATGGAGGCAAGTTTGTCTTTGGCTCGGAGATAAAGGCGCTGCTGAAGGCCGGTGTTTCCAATGAACCTGATGCGGTGGCCCTGCATGATTATTTGACCTACCTTTATTTTCCGTATCCCTCTACGGCGTTCAAGCACATACGGAAGCTTGGGCCTGGCATGGCGACAGAAATTACGATTGCGCCCGATGGCGAGCTCAAACGCAGGGAATGGAAGTACTGGGACGCCGCCGAGACAGCCGGCTCCGCCTTACACATGAGCGACCGCCAGATGATCGAACAGGCGCGTGCGCTAATGGAAGAAGCGGTAAAGATCCGGATGGTGAGCGATGTGCCATTGGGACTCTTCCTGAGTGGTGGACTCGATTCCAGCGCGATCACAGCACTCGCGGCTCGCAACAGCGCCGAGCAGGTGAAGACTTTCACCATCGGTTTTTCCAACAACAAGTTTTATGACGAAATGCCGGTCGCGAATCTGGTGGCGAAGCAGTACAACACTGACCATCACATTCTGGAAGCCGACGAGCTTTGCGCCGAATACATGACCACAGTTGTGCGTCATTTTGATGAACCATTCGGCAATCCGACGGCGATCCTGGAATACATCATCACTAAACTTATGCGCAAGCACGTGACTGTGGCGATTTCGGGCGACGGCGGTGACGAGCTTTTTGGCGGATACGTTCGCTATGCAGGCGCTGCCATGGCCAGAAAGTATCGCAGGCTGCCGCAGTTCATCACCAGGGGGCTGGTCGCGCGGATGTCAGGATTGATGCGTGATGCTACCGATGGGCGCCACGGCTTCCGCCGGGTGCGCGAGTTTGCTGAGTCGGCGTGGCAGAACGAAGAAGACATGTACATCAACTGGGTGGGCTATTTCTCTGAGGCGGAAAAGCGCGAGATGTACGCGCCGGAGTTTGCTTCGCAGGTCAGCGGACGTGATTCCGGTGATTTCCTGCGCCAATTCTTTCGTCGTGGAGCCCAGTTGGATCCGATGAGCCGTCTCGGCTATGTAGACGCCGCATCATTCCTGTGTGGCAACTGTCTGGAGTATGCAGACCGCATGTCGATGGCGAATTCGCTGGAAGTGCGCGCGCCGTTCACGGATTACAAGCTGCTGGAGTTCGCGTTGCAAGTTCCTGAACGCATGAAGGTGCGCGGCACGGAAACCAAGTGGATCACTCGCGCAGGCCATGGGTGATCTGTTGCCCCGGGAAGTTCTCAACAAAAAGAAGATGGGTTTCAACCCGCCACTGCCGCAGTGGATTAATGGGGAACTGCGCCCGGTGATTCAGAAGTTCCTCTCGCCTGAAAATCTGCAACGCCGCGGCATCTTTCGCCCGGAGGCTGTACAAAAACTGGTGCGTGATCATCAGGAAAATCGTCGTGATAATGCCTTGAAGATATGGGCTTTGCTGATGGTGGAAGTATGGCAGCGGATGTATATCGACAATGAATCAGAGGAGTCGGTGCGAAGCGAAGTGACGGGTGTTCGCAAGCAGCCGATGGGCGCGGTTGGAATCCGCAAGAACAAGGGCGCTGAAGTCGTAAGCATCCGGTAGGAGATAAGCAGAGCATGACGGCAAACATGGCACAATTCGTATTCATCGGTGCGCCAGCAGCGGCCGTTTTTTGGGTGGCGGCGTTTCTGTTGTTCTATGTCTATGCTGGGTATCCGTTGCTTTTGGCGCTGATCGGATTGTTTGTTCGTGGCAAGCGACCGGAGCAGGGCAATTACCCGAGGCTTTCAGTCCTCATTGCAGCCTATAACGAAGAAGCCGCCATCGCAGAAAAGATCAAGCAGACCCTGGCGCTGGAATACCCGAAAGACAAGCTGGAAGTGCTGGTGCTGTCGGATTGCTCCACGGATCGGACTGACGAGATTGTAAAGTCCTATCCGGACAGCCGTGTGCGCCTGGTGCGCATGGCGGAGCGTCGAGGAAAGACGTCAGCCCAGAACTTCGGAATTCGCGAAGCGCAGGGGGAAGTGGTGGTGTTCTCAGACGCCACAGCCATCTATCATCCCCGGGCGCTGGCTTATTTGGCGACGAATTATCAGGATCCAAAAGTGGGCGCCGTGAGCGGACGGTATAAGTATTTTGACCCTGAAGACCAATCGCCTACCGGGCTGGGAAGCTCGGCATTCTGGAATTACGAAAACATGATCAAGATGATGCAGTCAAAGATCCGGACAATCACCGGTTGTTGTGGTTGCATCTATTCGGTGCGCAAAGCTGCCTACACCGACCTGGCGGACGACATCATCAGCGACCTGGTGCAGCCATTGCAGGTAATCAGAAAGGGTTACAAAGTTCTGTTTGAAGATCGTGCCCTGGCGTATGAGGAGACGACAAAGTCAACCAGGGAAGAGTTCTCCATGCGAGTGCGCGTGGTGACGCGGGCAATGCGTGGTTTGTTGAGCGTTTCTGATGTGCTGATGCCATGGAAGTTCGCCTGGCCGGCGTTTCAGCTCTGGTCGCACAAGGTATTGCGCTGGATGGTACCGCTGTTTCTGATGACGATCTTTATCAGCAACCTGTTCTTACTGGATAGCCAGCTGTTTCGTGCGTTGATGGTGGCACAACTTGCATTTTATGCGGCTGCGATTCTGAACGTGGTTTTGCCTTTGCATCGGGTATGGAAGCCGCTGGGCATTCCGCTTTTCTTCTGCACGCTGAATGCAGCAGCGTTGTTCAGCATGGTTGAGTTGGGCCGGGGCAAGAAATACGTGACGTGGCAGACAGTGAGGGCACGCCGATGAAGATTGAATTTCTCACGCAGGAAGACTCTTTGTACATCCTGCCATTTTTTGAAGAGTTCCTGAGTAACTACGCGGGGCAATTTGAGATCACCAGAATTTCCTGCTGCCGCGCTATGGGCAAACGGTCTCGCTGGCAGTTGCTGCGCGAACTGATGTGGCTCTACGGGACGTTTGGACTGATCAAACTGGTGGCCCAGGCAGGCGTGGCGAAGATTGCTTGCAGGCTTGCCCCGAACTCGCGCACACAAGAAGTTTTATTCCATCGCTCAGCTGGCGAAGGCGTATGGTATTCCGTACGAGGCTGTGGCCAATCCGAACGATGCTGATTTTGTGTCTGCGATGGGCGAACGCGCGCCCGATTTGATGGTGTCAGTGGCGTGTCCATACATCCTCAAAGAAAAGCTGCTTGGTGTGCCGCCGCGTGGCTGCATCAACATCCATCACGCGCCGCTGCCACGCTATAAGGGAATGATGCCGACATTCTGGCAGCTATACCATGGGGAAGCACAGCTGGGCGTGACGATCCACTACATGGCGGCGAAGGTGGACGAAGGCGATGCGCTGTTGCAGGAAATGTCTCCAGTAAAGAAGGGCGAGTCATTGCACAACCTGATTCGCCAGTCCAAACGGTACGGTGCACATTGCATGGCCAGAGGTGCTGCAAAGCTTGCAAAAGAATGAAGCCGTGCGAATCAAGCTGGACCATGAGCAGGGGACCTATTTCACATTTCCCAGACGCGAGGAAGCGCTGGAATTCAGGCGCCGCGGTCTGCGAGTGATTTAAGCCGCAAGAGAGAAAGATGCTGCAACCTCCCTTCACATCACGGCCAGTAAGAGCACTCGGCAAGATTGCATGGGCCGGTTTGTTGCGCACCGTTCGGGGATACTTTGGCTGGCCAAGCGCTGGTTGAAGCGCGAAGGCACCGTGGTGCTTACATTTCATCGGGTATTGAATGATACGGAACTGGAAGGAACGGCCTCACTGCTGGGGATGATTGTTCGCAGCCGGACCTTTGATGATTTTCTTGCTTACGCGAGTGCAAACCTGGAGATCGTAAATGCGGGGAAAGAGCCCGACTGGCAGAACAATGAAAGGCTGAAGGTCGCGGTGACGTTCGATGATGGCTGGTGTGACAACGCTACAGAAGCATTTCCCATCGCACGCAAGCACAAGGCACCGATTACAATTTTCATCGTGGCCAGAAAGATCGGATCCGTGCTGCCGTTCTGGCCTGAGCAGGCAGCTACAGTCCTTGGAGTTGGTATAGACGCCGACGCTCCACAACGGCAACGCGATATTGAGCGGATTATCGAACGGCTGAAAGGTCTGCCATCGCCGGAGCGCAAGCGCCTGATTAGCCGCATCACAAACGGAGATTACGGGGCGGATAGCTGCAATGAAGTTGATCGCACCATGACCTGGGAACAGATTGAGCAGCTAAAGGCTGGCGGCGTAGTCTTTGGCTCACATACCAGCACGCATGAGATTTTAACGAGGATTCCACTCACGCAGGCAGAGGAGGAAGTCACCTCGTCGCGCGAGTTGATCGAGGATCGCCTGGGCGGACAGTGCGAGGTGTTTGCCTATCCCAATGGAGACTCGTCATATGAAACCCGCAAGCTCGTCGCTCATGCTGGATACAAACGCGCGTTTATGAATCAATCGCCCGGGATCTGGACGAGCAAGACCGACCCATTCAGCATTCCCAGAGTCAACATTTGCGAATACCATCTGGTAGATTCCGACGGGAACTTCTCGCCATTGATTTTCGACTATGCCGTGATATGGGCGGCGGCCAAAAGCCATCTGCTGGGCAAATTGGCCCGATTTCTGCAAAGATTCAGAAACCGCTTGTCGGGGGCTTCGCAATCAAAAGCGCTCAATGCGCATCGAAAGAACACCTAGGATATTCCATGAATTGAGTGGACCATTTCTACTCTCATTTCTGTTAAAGTATCGCCAGAAACATTCCCGAGAGAAGTATGTGGCTTAAACGACAATCCGGAGTTCCCAAAGCGACATTGGCGCAGCTTGGCAGCCTTGAGACGGAAGTGATGGAGCGCATCTGGGCCCGCGGCGAGATCAGCGTGCGTGACCTGCATGACGAACTTGCCGGCAGGCTTGCTTACACTACTCTAATGACCACGCTGGACCGGTTGTTTAAGAAGGGTCTGTTGCAGCGTCGCAAGCAGGGAAAGGCATTCTTCTATGTTCCCGCATGTACTGAGCAGGAATACCAGGAACAGCTGACCGGCCATCTCTTTGGCATGGTCCTGCGCGAGAATAAAGATAGTGACGCTGTGTTGTCATGTTTTGTAGAAACCATCAGTGAGAATGATTGCGAGATGCTGGATCGGCTGGATGAGATGGTGAAGGCAAAACGACGGGCGCTCCGTCGCAAGGAATAGGGATCAATGTTCTATCTCCTCTGTCTCACTTTATGTCTGGCAGTAATGTTTCTGGTATTGGCGGTCACTTCGGTGCTGTCCATTCCTCTGGCGCGATTCCTGGAACGCAAACTGGAACGGACGAGCGCCAGAACTGCTGCGAACGTCTTACTGGTCTTCCGCCTGCTTCCGTTTTCGCTCGCCGTAGCGGTGAGTGTTGGGCTGGCGCTGCCGTCCTTCATGGAGTTCGAGCCACCTTCCACCAAAGAGATGGTCAATTGGCCTTTGATTGCGCTGGCTGCGCTTGGATGTGGCGTGCTTGCCCTGATGGCTGCGCGCGCGCTGCGTATTTGGCGCACCACAACGTTCATGCAGCGCCAATGGCTGAAGCATTCCTATCCCGTGTCCGGCGTCGACGCGGGCGTGCCACTCTACCGGATTGATTCCACCACATCTCTTTTGGCGGTAACTGGAATTTTGAAGCCGAGGGTATACGTTTCCCGCGCTGTGGCTGATGCGCTGACTGAGGAGGAATTGTCAGCGGCGCTTTCGCATGAACTCGCTCATGTACGTTCCAATGACAACTTGAAACAAGCCCTGATGAAGATCGTAGCGCCCCCTGAATGGTTTCGTGGACTGCAATCTACCGGTGAGGCATGGACACGCGCATCGGAAGTCGCCGCCGATGAAAGAGCGCTGGCTCAAGGGGCATCAGCACTGGAGCTTTCATCTGCGTTAATAAAGGTGGGGCGGCTATCCCGGGCAGGCAACACGGCACACAATATGCCTGGCTCGCTCGCCGCGTCGCACCTGGTCCCTTGCGGGTGCAGTTCGGCCACTCAGACCCGCGCAGCGCATCTGCGTGATCTACTGGAGAACGGAACTGGGATGCTACCCGTTCAGGGTTCAAGTAGAAGGAAAGTTGTAACTGCCGTGGCACTCATCGTGGCTGCTTATATAGGTTGTCTGGCGACCCTTCTTCCCGCCATGCATGAAGCGCTGGAATTTCTGGTGCGGTAGTCGTCGCCCTTATAGCCTCAAGTCCAACCTCACCTATACTGATCCTGGCAGTGATTAAAGCTTTCCATTTCGGAATGATTGCTGTGGTTAGCGCCGTACTTTTGACCGGCGCCAGCATCTGGTCGCAACCTGTGGCCAGTCAGGACGTGCGCGTCCAGATGGAACGCGCCGCAAAGCTCAAAGCTGATGGCAATATGGAAGAAGCGCGCAAGGTATTTGACGCTCTTCTGGTTCAGTTGCGATCTCGCGGAGCCTCGTCAGAACTGACCGAGGTGCTGAATAACCTCGGCGATATTGCCAATAACTCAGGGCAATATGATCGCGCGGTGGAGTTGGCGCGAGAAAGTGCAGACGTATGCCGCAAACTGGGAAACACTTCGTGTGAAGCGCAGGCCCTGAACGACGAGGGGTTGGCCTATTCCAATGGTGGAAAATATTCAGAAGCGGGCCAGGCGCTGGAAGAAGCGCTCAACATGAGCACCAAGGCGAATGACGGACATACCATGGTGCTGGTGCTGAACAATCTTGGCAACGTTTATTACTACGAGGCCAGATATTCAGAGGCGTTCAAGTCCTACGATGCCGCCGCTGCCAGGGTGGAGCAGGAGAACGACGTCGCGTGGGCTAGAGCATGGCGCGCCATCACCCGTTTGAACCTGGCCACACTCTACCAGCGTCTGGGGAATGACCAGCGCGCCATCAACGTGTATCACACAGCGCTGGATAACGTGCACGATCTAACTCCTCGCGAAGTCGCGCACGTACTTGCCAATCTCGGCGTACTCTACCGCCGCATGGGCAATATAGAGGAAGCCATTAAGAACTATCACGACGCTGAGAAATTTTACAGCCAGCAAAAAGATATCGATGGCGAACTCGGGGTATTGAAGAACATTGGTATTGCGCAGGTATTGGACCTGGGCAAGCTGGACGAGGCTTTGAAGACGTTTGAGCAGGCACGCAAACTTGCGGAAACCAGCAAGAACCAGCGTGAATCCATGCAGGCGCTGTTGTATCAGGGAGAAACGCTGCGTCGTATGGGTCGGTTCGTCGATGCAAAGAGAGATTTCGAAGCGGCGTTGGCGCTTGCCATTCAGCTTGGAACGGTCGAAGAGCAATGGAAGGCCCTTTATGCACTTGGGCGGATTGCGCTACAAGATGGCCAGCGGGACGAAGCAGAGAGCAAGTTTCGCGCCGCTATCGAAAAGATTGAAAGCCTTCGTTCCAAGCTTCAGCTCTCACGCTTGAAGTCTGATTTTCTCGCCGACAAGCGCGACGTATATGACGCGCTCATCAAGTTGCTGCTGGAGCGGAATGACGCGGCCGCCTCGCTGGAATTCATGGAGCGCAGCCGTTCGCGAGTCTTTCAGGACAGATTTTTCGCCGCCGGGGTGACTCCTGGTTCACTGACTTTGCCGTCATTGCAGCATCGTCTGGACGAACACACAGCCCTGATTGAGTTCTGGACCGGGCCCGATGCCATCGCAGCCGTGTGGCTTACCCATGATTCCAGCGGAATTGCACGCAAGAATTTCTCTGCGGACGAAATGGACAAATTCGCGCGCCTGGTTGATGGACTTCCGGAGAACCTGGGCAATGATTGGCGAACTGGTTTTCAGAAGCTGGCCGCGCTTCTGCCGGATGGTATTGTTCCTTTCCGGGGCAGCCGCTATGAGCATTTGCTGATTGTGCCCGATGGATTTTTGAGCATGATGCCCCTCGAATTAGCGCCGTCAGATTCTGGTGAAGCGCTGGTTGAACACCACGAACTCAGTTATCTTCCCAGCGCAGTGCTGCTCTTGCGCGGAGCGTTGCAACAAAGCCGCATTGTAGGATTGCCATGGCAAAACCAGCTGGTTGCCTTCGGCGATCCGGCAGTTGTCGGCAATGGCGAAAGCTCAGTACTCGCGTCGCGTAACTTGCCGGACAGCCCCAATGCTCTGACTGCGTTGCCAAGTTCCGGCGAAGAGATTCGCGGCATCGCCAGCATGAGCGCCGGTCGCGCCAGGCTTTACCTTCGCGATTCTGATCGCAAGCCGGATTTCAAGCAGTATTCAGGCTCTCGCGCTGCGCTGCTGCACGTAAGCACGCATGCCATCGCTGACATGGATAATCCGGAACGATCGCGACTGCTGTTTTCCCCCGACCAGCCCGGCGAGCCTAACGACTATTTATTTCTCAAAGAACTTTACGACCTCGATCTTCGCGGCGTCAGCCTGGCAACGCTTTCCGCTTGTGATACCGAGCGTGGACGCCTTCAACCAGGCGAAGGTGTTCAGGCGTTCAGTCGCGCGCTGCTCGCGGCTGGATCACGCTCTGCCTTAACCACACTGTGGCGCGTGCCAGACCAGCCAACCTCAGCCTTCATGCAACAGTTCTATTACTACTTGCTCAAAAAGCATAAAACCAAAGCCGAAGCCCTGCGTTTGACCAAGCTTGAGTTCCTTCACGCAGGCGGAGAACTTGGACATCCAAAGTTCTGGGCCGCGTTTGTGCTCAACGGAGAAGGAAGAGAACCTGTACCTCGTTTTCTTCCCTGGCAGGCAATCATCGCGCCCCTGCTTCTCGTATTTGCCGTGATCGTTGTGGCGGTCCAACTGCGCAAGCGCCGCCGCTCCGTGGCTCCCTCAGCTGCGAGCACCGCAGCCCGTGTATAAGGTGCGCTACTCGCCGCCAGGCTAATCACCGGTCTTCATTGTGCCAGCACCGGCACAACGTTACCTGTCGCATCGTCACCCAGCAGTCCAAGGACTTGAATCGGCTGAGCTGACGTTATACGAACAGCAACGGCTGCATCGGCTCCCTGCGGAAACAATTCAGCCAGATCGCGTGTAATCTTGCTCACTGCAGGCAGTGGGATCGTGATCGACCCAAGCACCTGGTTTCCCGCAGACAGTACTTCCACCGTGGCTTCACCTGCTACGTTCCCCGGATTCTGCAATGCCAGCGCCGTAAATGTGGTCGCGCTGCGGTTCCAGCTCAAAGTAGCCGACGTAAACGTTTGTTGCGAAAACAACGGGTAGCATTCCGCAACCAGCGCATGCCCGCTTTGTCCCAATGCTTGTGTCCGCATGTAGGAAAAGTAATTGACCACTGCGCCACCTTTGTTTCTTACTCTGAAACGGACTCCATCCAGTTGCACCGCCACCGGCAGCACCACGTCCATCTCCGTGGGCGAAACGAAACTGAAGTTGCCCCGGGCAAGCGTTACTCCTTCCATTGATACCTGTGACTCTGGAACAAATCCTGAGCCGATCACCCGGATGTGTGTGCCCGCTGGCTGTAGTCCGCCTCCGGGAATAATGTCGGAGATAGAAAGTGTCCCACCAATCGTCAGCCTGCCGGCGCGTATTTCCTGTGGATAAGGCTGGCCGGATGGATCAAGGAAGAATGTGTTCGCCAGATCAATACTAAGAGGGAATTGCGAACCCACAACAGCGTTGGGCAATACTGGAAACGTCATGGTCAAAATCGGGTAATCCAGTTGCGGATCGGTGCCTAATGACGCCAGTGGTGACGTAGCTGTTACCTGTATCCCGGAATTGTTGACCACTGCTACGCCGGCGGTGATGCCCAACCTGTCATTCAAAGCAATGCCGCGTACTGGTCCAACTGGGCCGCTCGGAGCCTGAGGACGGGTACTTCCATTGCCAATCGGCTTGGGTTCGGTAAGCATGAGTTGAAACTGAAATAAGCCGCCAGGCGGGATGGTTGAATTTTGTACTGAGAGTGAGACGCCGGGGAATGGAGTTGGTGCGGGTTCTTTGGCCTGTACGAAAACAGAAAGTATGAAAACAACGGCAATGGCCAGAAACATTGAGATGTTTCCGGCCCGGGGGGCGATACGGTTCGAACCTTTCATTGCTCTCCAAAAGCGGGGGACTTTCTCTTGCGGAGATACTTCGCTTAGAAAACGTCCTCTGAACTATTGCTGATTGCGGGTTATAGCAAGTCGAAATCGACCCTCGCCCGTGGCGAGCTCCTTGCCGGTAGAGTCAAGCGCTGTGACCTTCCATGTCAGAGGCTTACCGGGATGTATCTTCGACTTGAGTTCCGGGCCAACAGTCAGATTGTTCTGACTTGATTGACCCTGCCAGACCAGTGTCTTGTCAATATCCACTGCCGTTATCACCACGGAGTAGCTGGTGGCGTCTTTCACTGCTTCCCAACTTAGATGCTCCGGCGGCTGTGCGAGATCGCCCATCGGGTTGGTCAGGCGAATTTGTCCGGAACGCAGCGGACCGATGCCAATACCGCTATCGATCGGCGGTTTCTGGAAATGTTCAGATTCGTAGAACGAAATACCGAGCGTAATGGCGGCAATCACCGCGGCAGCCGCGGCCATATAAGGAAGACGAAACATGGAGCGCCAGAAGGGAATGACGCGACCGGCCGGCTTGGCGGCTTCTTTCTGGTTGCGTTGCAGTTGTGCGGCGATCCACGCCACCGCTGCGCCTTCGTCAGCAGATGCCTCTCCGTGTTCGAACTTACGCAGCATCGCCAGTTCTTGCTGGCAGTGCGGGCAGGTGGAAACATGGTTCTGGGTCTTCGGATCCTTTGCCGTGCCTTCCATCACCTGTTCCAGCATCTCAATGCCCGGACATTCACTGGTGGCGGAGACTGCATCCTGCCAGATCTTCGCGTTATTGTTGTTGGTGGCCATGGGATTGTTCCTTCCGTCGTATTCCTTAACTTCTTTATGCTCTTGCTTTCCAGCGCTTTACTGCTTTGTCCAGCTTTCTCTTTGCACTTACCAGATACGCTTTAGCGCCGCTGGCATTGTTCAGATTCAACATACGGGTAATGGCATCCAGCGGAAGTTCTTCCGCGAAATGGAGCGTGAAGACCTGCTTTTCCAGTTCTTCCAGCTCCTCGTTGACGAATTGGCGAGCGATTTCCGTAAGCTGTTTCCGTTCCACGGTCTTCAGCGGATTGTCTGAAGTCATGTCCGGCAAAGTGTCAATCACCGTCTCATCCGTATCCATCTCCGGCATGCTGTTGCGTGACCGGATGGCGTTGAGGCTGTGATTGCGGGCGATGGAGTAGAGCCAGGTTGAAAACTTCGATTGTCCCTTGAAATACGGAAGGTTCTTGTAGGCCTTGGCGCAGATTTCCTGGGCCAAATCAGCGGCAGATTCACGGTCGCCCGTAAATCCCAGGCACCAGCGCGCCACCTTTACATGATGGCGGCGGAAGAGTTCATTGATGTACTGTTCCGCCTGCTGTGTGTCGGCCTCTTGACGATATTTAGTGATGAGGCCTTCATCTGAAAGGTCTTCCCAGAGCATTCCGGGGATTATAGCAATCGGAGTGCTGGCTGGTTTTTTTGGCGAACCGGCATTGCTACGTGCCGGCAACAAAACCGGTTCACCATGGCTCTGACCCTCCAACGCTTCTCTACGCTGCCATGACCGGACGGTTTGGGTTAACATCCGCCCGAAGGGGGTACGTAGAAGAAGCGATGGTCGTCTGCGCAGCCACTTTTCAAATTCCTCCCGAACACTGAATAAGACACCCGGGTTAAGGTGATGGAACAGCTTTTTCACACCTTGTTAAGAGGCCTGAAGTTAATGGTTTAGATGATTTTCAGAAGAGTGGAGCGCAGCCACCGTCGGCTGCGGGGTGCCAGGTCAGAGAACGGCGCCGTACGCTGCGATCGAAATGCCTTCTTGGGATCATCCGTTCAAAGCGTCGAAGGCGGAGGTAATGTGTTTAGGCCGTGAGGCCTGGGACGATGTGGGGGAAGGCCCTTCTCGGGGCGCACCCGAAGGCGCGTTGAAACGTCAATGACAATTTAAAAACCATCCGTCGCCCCTACTCGCTGAATCAATAACAGCGGACCGACTTCTCCCTCGAGGTGCTCGCATGCAACTCAAGCCTTTCCTGCTCGATATCTGGCTCGACCAGTACGAACACGACATAGAATTCAACCTTGCTGCCAGCACCGGACCCACCTGGACCGTAAATGACATCCTCGCCCTCGCCGATGACGAAACGCGCCATCGCTTCCTGAACCACAAACTGGTCTATAGCCGCCCCGCCGGCGCCGACAGTCTGCGTGAGGCGATCGCTGAAATGCAGCACGTCCCGGTAGAGGCCGTCCAGATCGTGACCGGCGCATCCGAAGCGCTCGTGGTCCTGATGTGGCTGGCCGCCAAACCCGGCGCAAACGTAATCATCCCGCTGCCTGGATTCACTACTTTTTCGGCGCTACCGCAATCTCTCGGCCTGGAAACCCGCTTCTATCGCGTGCGCCGCGAGAACGGCTTCCGCATCGACATCGACGAGATCAAGAGACTTGCCGACTCAAAGACCAGCCTCATCCTGATCAACAGCCCGCACAACCCCACCGGCGCGACTCTTAGCGATGAGGAATTTGAAGCCCTGCACGCATTCACCTCTGATCGCGGAATCCAACTGGTAAGTGATGAGGTCTACCATCCGATTTACCACGGAAGGAAAATGAAATCAGCGGCGCGCCTGCCGCATGCCACCGTGATCGCCGATATGTCGAAGGCATTTTCGATTGCCGGCGTGCGCACCGGATGGATGATCGAGCATGATGCCCAGCGACGCCGCCAATACTGGAACGCGCGCGCCTATTTCTCCATCTCCAACACCACCACGGGAGAAATTCTTTCGGAAATTGCAATCCGCAAACGTGACGTCGTGCTTGGCAAGACCCAGGAAGCCGCTACCCGAAATCTCAAACTCCTCGATCGCTTCATGGCTGACCATCGCGACGTACTCGGCTGGATTCCGCCGCAAGGCGGCATGACCGCGTTCCCCTGGCTGCTGAGCGGAGAGCGCGACCGCCCGTTCTGCCAGGCCGCCGCTGAGCAGGGAATCCTGCTGGCTCCTGGCGATTGTTTCGACGCGCCATCGCATTTCCGCCTCGGCTTTGCCGCCGCCGGAGACAATTTCTCCACCGCTCTCGATCGCTTCGGATCATTCGTTAAGAGCTGGTCGCCC
>CAVWJV010000022.1:0-67258 GCA_963755365.1 Terriglobia bacterium
CAATGGAATAGAATCTTCCATACACCATGAGTGAAGCCATTGCCGCGCAACTGAAGCCGCACACAGCCAACATGCAAAGCTCTCCTGACAACAAACCGCCGGCAGTGAAGAACGGGGTTGTTTCCCCGACGGCCGCGGCTGCGCAGGTCAATGTATTTGCCGTGCATGGAGTTGATCCTGAAGTCCAGGCCTATGCCATGGCCAAGTATTCGCGGTCGGCGTTGTCGATGAAAGAGTCATTGAAAGAAATTTCAGAGCAGAAGGCCGAGCAGTTCCTGAATACCTTCTACTTTCAATACGGGCACCGCTCCATCGCCGACCTGGCCCACATTGCCTTCGCCATTGAAAAGCTTTCCATCCTGGCAGCCATTGTGCTGGTGGATGAGCAACGCTGGGACGGGCAGGAACGTTCCACGCGTTACCAGAATTTCAAGAAGAGCGGCTACTTCATTCCCGAGTTCGACGATCCGGCCAAACGCAGCCTCTATACGGCCACGGCCGATTTCCTTTTTGCCGAATACGAAGTGCTCACGCAGAAGATGCTGGAGTATTACACGCAGCAGGTGCCGCGTCCCGCGGAGCTTGCGGAAGAGGCCTACACACGCACGCTTCGCGCGCGGGCCTTTGACAACTCGCGTTATCTGTTGCCGCTGGCCACCAACACTTCGCTGGGCCAGATTGTGAATGCACGCACGCTGGAAACACAGATTTCCCGGCTACTCTCCAGTCCATATCAGGAAACACGCACTCTGGGCGATTTGCTGAAACAGGCAGCCAAAGAACCGGCGTTCAATGTGCAATCAGAGTGGCTTCGCGGACTGGTCAGTGAGATCAAGCAGGCAAATCCTGAACTGGGAGAACGGGCGGAGCAGCAGTTGATGCGGCCCATCAAAGTCGCGCCTACCCTGGTGAAATATGCCACTCCCTGTGCCTACGAAACTGCCACTCGCCAGGAACTGGCTGTTGCCGCCAGAGAACTCATGGCTGATGCGCCCATCGAACCAGCGCCGCTGGTGGACCTGGTGGAAAATGGCGCGTTAGAAGTGGAGTTGGCTGCCACTCTCATCTATTCGGCATGCCACTATTCTTATCGCCAGGTCCGTGAACGCGTGCAAGCGTTGTCAGGTCAACAAAGAGAAGAGATAGTGGACCTGGGATTGCGCAACCGCGGCCCACATGACGAGCTCTTGCGCGCCTTCCACTCCGGACAGCAGTTCTGTTTTGACATTCTGATGGATGTTGGCGGCTTCCGTGACATGCACCGCCATCGCCGCTGCACGCAAATCGAGCAGGGCTTCACCCGCTTGCATGGCTATGACACTCCACCGGACATCACTGCCGCCGGCCTCGAGCCGCGCTACGAGCAGGCCATGCAGAAAGTGGCCTCTGCCAGTGCCGAACTGGGGGCCGCTGAGGCTGAGCTTTACCTTTTGCCCATGGCATATCGCAAGCGGACGCTCTTCAAAATGGACTTTGCCGAGGCCTTGTACATTTCGGAGTTGCGGAGTGGGGCCGCGGGGCATTTTTCCTATCGCAACGTGGCTTATGCCATGTATGAAGCCGTGGCAGCGAAGCATCCGGGGCTGGGAAAGTATTTCCGCGTTACAGATGTAAGCGCCCCGGTTGACTTGTTAAAGCGGTGATTGCTCTGAACTATCCCCGTGATTTCCAGCAAACTGGAGTTTCGCTAGGTTAAAACACCAAGTTAACAAAGAAAGACTAGAACTTCCGTGTTTGAAAATGCCTTCCGAAGGCACCATTTCCGCTGTAAAATTAAATGAGTTGAGAAACCAGGTCTGAGCGCTCTCCCCCTCCGGCAAACCGAACGCACAAGTCCCGCCGGGAGCCCACATGGTGTTTACTTCATTATTTAACGGAGACGTGGATTCATTTGCTTGAGTCGATGCAAAAGATCGCCATTTTATATGACGCCAGTCAGGCGATCCTATCCACGTTCGACCTTGATGAAGTCCTGAATCAGATTCTCACCATCATCCGTGACTACTTTCAGCTCCGGCACGGCGCCGTGCTTCTTCTTGACAAAGCGAAAAACGAACTCTACGTCCGTGCGGACCTTGGCACGGTGGCAAAAGATGGTTTAAGAATTCCGGTGGGAACGGGACTCAGCGGCCATGCGGCAAAGATTAAGCGCCCGGTTTACGTCCCGGACGTGTCAAAGGACAAGCGGTATATGGCCACTGTGGCGGACACGCGTTCCGAAGTGGCTATCCCGTTGATGGTTCGCGACGAGGTGGTTGGTGTTCTCGACTTCCAAAGCGACCAGCTGAATTTCTTTGATCCGGAAATGGTGGACCTGCTTACGCTGTTCTCCATACAGGCGTCTCTGGCGCTGGAGAATGCGCGTCTTTATTCCCTGGAACGCCGTCGCGCCGAGCAACTGGAAGCCATCAACGCCGTGGCCCGTCAAACCACAGCAGTACTTGAGCTGGACGCATTGCTCACCGTGGTTTGCCATCTGCTTCTGGAGTGGTTCCGCATTGATCATGTGGCGGTGCTTCTGGCGGAAGGAGAGACCCTCCGCGTTCGCGCCTATGAAGGCCGTCTCACTCCGAATCTGGCAATGGGTTCGCAGCTCGCCACCGGTGTAGGCCTGGCGTCCCGCGCACTGAGTACCGGAAAAAGCGTGATTGAAAACAACGTCAATTTCGTTGACGGCTATATCGCCGGCTTTGCCGAAACACAATCCGAGATGTGTGTGCCATTGATCTTCTTTGGTGAAAAGCTCGGCGTGCTGGCGCTGGAGAGCGCGCGCAAAGACGCTTTTGATCGTGACGATCTTCAGCCGCTGGAATCGGTAGCCGACATCTGTGCCGCGGCCATCCAGAATGCCAGCTACTTTGATCGCATGAAACAGCTGGCTTATGTGGATGGACTCACCGGCATTCACAACCGGCGTTATTTTGAGATGCGCGTGGTGGAAGAACTTGAACGCGCCGGCCGCTTCCAGGGCCGCATGTCCATCATCATGGTGGATATCGACAACTTCAAGCGCCTGAATGACGAATTCGGTCACCTGCTGGGTGACGAGGTGCTGCGTTCCGTTTCCACCATCATGAAGCAACAGCTCAGAAAAGTTGATCTGGTATGCCGGTACGGCGGCGAGGAGTTCGCCATTGTGGTAGCTGAAACCAGTGGTGAAAACGCATTGCGCGTGGCGGAGAAATTGCGCAAGCAGGTGGAAAGCCATCATTTTCCCGGCGTCCCCCGCCCTGTGACCATCAGCTGCGGTGTGGCCGATTATCCTACGCACGGAATCACACGCGATGAGGTGGTGGCGGCGGCTGACAATGCTCTTTATCAGGCGAAACAGGCAGGTCGCAATCGCGTGGTGGCGGCCAGCAGCAAACGAGAATTCTCAGCGTCAATTAATTAAGCTTGACCCAGTGAGCTTGAGTCCTATACGAAAGAAATCAACATGAGCTCCTCTGCCACGGCAGGCAATGTTCCGGCCAGGATTACCGCCAGGGCTGCCAGCGTTAATATCGACAACGCTTGTAATGCCTTTTTGCACGATTGCTTCCGGCAATTTGGCATACATGTGGTGTCACTGCCCGGCGATCCTATTGACCAGATGAACCGGCAGAAGTTTGAAGCGTGCGTGATTCGGCTCTACGATCCCGACGCGGAAAAGATCCTGCACGCGGCCAGAAACTCCAATTCCAACCGCCGCATTGTGATCTACGGCATCGCTCGCAGTACGCAAGAGGCGTTGCGTTTCTCCAGGTACGGCATTAACGCCGTACTTGATGAGCCCCTGGACCGGCAAAGCGTACTCAAAGTGGTTCGCTCAACCCACCTGCTGGTAATCCATGAACTGCGCCGTTACGTTCGCATACCTGTGGTCACCGACGTAAAACTCGATATCGGATCGGGATCCACCAATGTGGTGAGCGTTGAGGTCAGTTCAGGCGGCATGTCCGTCCGCTCCCAGGTACCCATCGCCTCCCAGGAAGCGGTGCAAATGACCACCACTCTTCCTGGGCTGCCAAAACTCACGGTAAGGGCTTACGTCTGCTGGTCTAAGCCGGCGGAAAAGCTTTATGGTCTGCGCTATGATCCCAGGGATGAACGGCGCCTGCGGGTGCGCAGCTGGATCGACCAATATCTTGAAATCGTGTAACCTGTGTTCACTTCCAACGTATAGCTTCTGGAGCGACTCTCGCACATGCCTATTGACCAATCAACAACCGGCCAGGCTGCCGGTTTAGCACAATCCAGTCAAACTTCGCCCTATCCGAACCATGCCGGCCTGCCGTTGACCATTGAATTATCACGAGTACGCAAGAGCTACGGTGAGTTCGTGGCCGTGGACGACATTTCCTTCACCATCCCGCAGGGAACGGTGTTTGGACTGCTGGGTCCTAACGGCGCCGGCAAAACCAGCACCATCCGAATGATGATCGGCATCACCGCACCGGATTCGGGCGTGATCAATGTTTTCGGCAGGCCTTTTGAGCGCAAGAGTCTGGAGAAGATCGGCTATCTTCCGGAAGAGCGCGGTCTTTACAAGAAGATGAAGATCCTTGACCAGCTCGTCTTCCTGGGTGAACTGCACGGCATGAGTGCTGAGAACGCTCGCCGCAAAGCGATCGCATGGTGCGAACGGCTGGAAATCGCCGAGAAAATGCAAAGCAAAGTGGAAGAGCTCTCCAAAGGCATGCAACAGAAAATCCAATTCATAGGAGCCCTGCTGCACGAACCTGACTTTGTGATCATGGATGAACCGTTCTACGGGCTCGACCCCGTCAATGCCGGACTTCTCAAAGACGTGCTGCTGGACTTGAAGAAACAGGGAAAGACAATCCTGTTTTCCACCCATCGCATGGACCAGGTGGAGAAGCTATGCGATTCCATCTGCCTGATCGATCGTGGCAGGCCGGTGCTGCAAGGAGCACTGAAACAAGTGAAGTCGCGCTTCGGCAAGAACAACGTCCAGATTGAATACGAAGGCAATATCGACTTCCTGCAACAGAGCGAGTTAGTAAAGACATACAACAATTACGGCAACTACGTGGAAGCCCAGTTAGTGCGGGGCGCTGATCCGCAACAACTGCTGCGGCTGGTGATGGAACGCGCACGCGTGAATCGATTTGAGCTGATGGAGCCTTCACTGGAAGAAATTTTCAAGGAAGTGGTGGGGAAAACCGATGCGTAATACATTCCTGATTGCAAAGCGCGAATACCTGGAAAGAATACGGACTCGCGCCTTCATGGTGATGACGATCCTGATCCCCGCTTTGATGGGCGGCGCACTGTTCCTCCCGGCTCTGTTTGTTGGCAGGCACTCGCAAGATGCCAAACACTTCGTGATTGTGGCTTCTGACCAGAGCAGCGGAAACGTGATTGCAGATGAACTCAAGGCGGCGAAGAGTGAAGCCGTGAAGCAAAAAGAGGCCGCAAAGAGGCAGGAATCGTTACCTAAACGTGAACCGCTACAGGCGCAGACGTCCCGCTTTGATATTGACGTGGACACTGATTCTTCTGAAAGCAATCGCGCGGCCCTGGCCGCCAAGGTGGACAAGAAGCAGCTTGACGGCGTGATCTGGGCGACCGCAGACGCATTGGCGTCCAAGCACATCACATTCATTACGCGCGACGTATCCAGTTTTGAGGAGAATCTCGAGATCCAGCAAAGCGTCTCCAAGGCCGTGCAGCATGACATCCTGAGGTCCAAGGGTCTCAGTGACGCCGAAATCAGCAATGCTCAGACACGAGTCCAGCTCGACGCTCAGAGCCCTTCCGGCAGGGCTGCAGGAAATTTTGAAACCACTTTCCTGCCCATGTTGTTCATGATCATGGTCCTTTACATGAGCGTTCTGCTCTACGGGATCAACGTGATGAACGCCGTCCTGGAGGAAAAAGCTTCACGAGTGATGGAAGTGGTACTCGCCAGCGCCAAGCCGACTGAGTTGATGGCCGGTAAGGTCCTCGGCGTTGGCGCGGTCGGCCTCACGCAAATAGCAATCTGGGTGGCTGCGGGCGCTTTCCTACCAGGCGCGATGGGTGGCAACATTGATATCACCAAGATCATTGCACTCAAGGTGGTGGTCTTCTTTGTCGTCTTTTTCGTCCTGGGCTATCTGATCTACAGTTCGCTGTATGCTGCCATTGGCGCCATGTGCAATTCACAGCAGGAAGCACAGCAGCTCTCGCAGTTGGTCACGCTGCCGCTTGTGCTGCCACTCTTCCTGATCGGTTACATCATTCAATATCCATCGGCGCCAATCGCGGTGGCGGCATCCTTGTTCCCACTCTCTTCACCGCTCATCATGTTCACTCGCATTGCACTGTACAAAGAGCCGTTGACCAGAATGGGATGGGAGATTGCCGGCGCCATTGCCATTGACGTTGTGAGTCTTTATCTGATCATTCTGCTCTGCGCCAAGATTTATCGCGTAGGCATTCTCATGTACGGTAAGAAGCCAACCCTGCCGGAAATCATGAAGTGGATCAAATACGCCTGATTTTGCCGGTAACAGATAAAATCAAGCGGATGGAACCGGTAGCGCAGGAACAATCCGAGATCAAGAGCGAGACGGCCTCTCGCTCTTTTTCATTGCGCCAGAGGATTCAGCTTTTCCTCATCACCTGGGCTGCCTACCTGGTGATACGACTCATCTGTCCGACCCTGCGATACCGCGTTGAAATGGAGCCGGGCGTTCCCTATGATGGCCGCCACGCAGAACCGATCATATGGTGCTTCTGGCACCGCTGCGTGATTCCTGCGTCCTATCACTTCCGCCATAATCGGATCGCGGTGATGACCAGCCGAAGCTTTGACGGTGAATACATTGCCCGCATCATTGGCAAATTCGGGTATGGCGCTGTGCGCGGCTCCAGTTCACGCGGAGCCGTGGGAGCGCTGATAGGAATGCGGCGCGAGCTTGAGCTGGGCCATCCCGTGGCCTTCACCATCGATGGTCCACGCGGTCCGCGATACGTAGCCAAACCCGGACCGGTCTTGCTGGCCAAGAAAACTGGACGCCCCATAGGCTGCTTTTACGTGGCTGTACAGAATGCATGGGTGTTGAACTCATGGGACCGAATGGTAATTCCCAGGCCGTTCTCCCGCGCCGTCTTGTTTGTGGCGTCGCCCATTCACGTTCCGCCGGACGCCGACGACGCGCAGATGGCCGCCTATCACGGACAAATGCAAAGTGCGTTAGAGCGTTGTCGAGAGAAGGCCGAACAACTGGCGGAACAACCAGACTGAGGTTATTCAACGAGGTTTTACTCGCCCATCTTTTATTCACCCATCCAGTCACCGAAACGGCGCAGCGCTACCACGTTGTCGCAGACAATCTTGAGTACGCCCATGATCGGCACGGCAAGAATCAATCCCATGGCTCCCCAAAGCCATCCCCATAACAGCAGAGAAATAGTGACCAGGAGCGGATTGAGTTGCAGACGTCTGCCAATCACCTTGGGATAGAGCACGTTCATGGCAAACAGGTGTAGGCCAAGGACAGTTGCCACAATAATGATGAGGCCAGAGTCTTTTACAGTCCCCAGTCCGGCGGCAAGTGGTGGCAAAACTGCCAGCACAATTCCGAGATATGGCACCAGGCTGACGAAGCCGCTGATGATGCCCAGAAAATAGAAGTACGGCAGGCCCAGAAGCCCAAACACGATCATGCTGATCACGCTCATGAACACGCCGATGATCACATTTCCGGCGATGAAACTTCGTACCATGAGGGAGATCTGTCCCAGAGTAGCGTAAGCCGTTGTGCGATTTTCCAGCGGAAAGAGCTCTACCGTTTTGATGCGGGCATGCTCCTGCCAACTCAACATGAAGTAAACCAGAAACGGAATGAAAGCGAGCGTGAGCACAATCTCAGTCACGGCGCCAAGATTCTGCGAAATCATGCCAGAGCCCGGGCTGGTCTGGATCCGCACGGTTTGAACGTTTTTGGCCTGCCTGGTTTCTTCCGGCATCATTCTTTCTGTTGTTTGTTGCAGATCTCTGGTTTGTTCGCGAAAGTGGGCTATCTTTCCCCGAATTTGTTGTGTGTACTTCGGCATCTGCTGCAGAAAGTCCACAGCGCGATAGTAGAAGAAGTAACTGGCTCCCCAGCATGCGGCGAGGAGAACGACCACGGCGATAAAAGCAGCAGCCGGTCGCGGCAGTCGAAAACGTTGCAGAAGGCTGACCAGCGGCTCCAGGATGAAGGCGATCAGGACCGATACCAGCAACGTGACCAGCACCAGCTTAGCCAGATACAGAATGCCCAGCACCACCACAATGCCGATGATCACTTGAGCCACAGAACCAGCCCAGACAGCGCGTATAAGCCGGCGTTTCCGCTTCTGCTTCAGTTCAGTCTGCGCAATTTTTGTTTCCTCAGCCGTGGTCTCCGCGGAAAGCTGCTCCGGGGTTGGAGGAATGACGCGATTTGTCGCCATAAAAGTGCGAGGCCGCCTGCTCCCCACAGGATCTAAGATGCAGATCCACCTATAATTGCCGTGTGGAACTTCCATCTGACGATCAGGCGCCGCGCGGCCCGGCCAAGCGCATCCTTGCGATTGATTACGGTTCGCGACGCATGGGGCTGGCCGTAAGTGACGCTCTGGGCATTACCGCTCAGGGCCTGGAGACGCTTCAGCGTAAGAATCGCCGCAGTGACTTCGCCCGACTGGAGCGCGTGATTCGCGAAAACCAGGTGCAGGAAATCGTGCTGGGATATCCTTTGCGCATGAGCGGGCAGGAAGGCACGCAGTCACAAAAGGTGGCAGAGTTCGCGGAGGAGCTTCGTCACAAGTTTGAGCTTCCCGTCCATTTGTGGGACGAACGCCTCACGTCGGCGGAAGCCAATCGACTTCTACGCGAGGCCGATTTGAGCATTCAAAAACGCGCTCAGGCTGTGGACAGGATGGCGGCCACCTTGATTCTGCAATCGTTCATGCAGGCGCGCGGCGTTTACTAAACTTTTATATATTTGCCTTCCGCTGCCCTCTCATCCATCTAAAAGCTCTGTTAGGCTTTTTCTTTGCTGAATTTTTATTCAATGCGAACGCGGATTCTCCGCGGGCTGGCACCGTTGTGTCTGCTGGCCGGATTCGCCGGTGCGCAACAACCAACTCCGCAAACAGCGCCAGAATCGCAACCGACACCAGAGGAACCTCAGGAAACCATTTTCAAGCATTCTCAAACGGCGCCCTGGTGGATCTCCGGGCAGTCGAATACGATTTTTCAGTTTCATCCCAACTTTCACTCACCGTACTCGGGCACGAACAGCCTTGATTCGCGCCATGAGAGCGCCACCTCAGAGATTGCCACCCTTTATACCGGTCTTGAGTTGAACAAGACGACTGAAGTCCTCTTTGATCTGGAAAGTGCGGCCGGAGGCGGGCTGAGTGACGCGCTCGGTCTGGCGGGATTCACCAACCTGGACGTGGTCCGCAATCCGCTGCTGGGCCCAGCGCCTTATGTAGCGCGCTTTGTCCTGCATAAGGTCATTCCCTTCGGGGATTTCGAGTCCAACCCGGAACGCAATCCGATCACATCCATTCTGCGTGAACTGCCCAAGCGGCGACTGGACCTGCGCATCGGGAAGTTCGGCACAGCGGACTATTACGACCTGAATTCCGTCGGCAGTGACAGCCATCTTCAGTTCATGAACTGGGTGGCGGACAACAATGGCAGCTACGATTACGCCGCTGACACGCGCGGTTATACCTTCGGCGCGATTGCCGAATATCAGGATACAAAGTGGGCCCTGCGCTTTGGCGAGATGCTCATGCCCAAGGTGGCCAACGGTCCTGATCTTGATTTCGATTTGAGCCGGGCACGCGCGGAAAACATAGAACTGGATTTGCGGCCGGATCTACGCAAAGATCGGGCAACCGTATTGCGTTTCCTGAGCTACGTGAACCATGCCAACATGGGCAGTTATCGCGAAGCAATTCGTGCTTTTCAGGCCGGCATCGATCCCAAACCATCGATCGAAGCACACCGCCAGCAGGGGCGTATCAAGTACGGCTTTGGCTTTAACTTTGAAAGTGAACTCACGGAAACAACACGTGTATTCGGCCGCACGGGATGGAACGAAGGCCAGAATGAGAGCTTTGCTTATACTGAGGTCAACCAATCGGTTGAGATAGGTGCGGACTGGCGGCTAAAGAAATTTAAGCGGCCTTCAGATAAATTCGGCGCCGTATTTATGACCGACGGCATTTCGCGTGTCCACCAGCTCTATCTTGCGCTGGGCGGCGAAGGGCTTTCTGCTGGGCGATGGCCGTCTCAACTACGGCCGCGAGAATATTCTGGAGACCTACTATACGGTCCGGCTATGGCAAGGTGTTTCTTTCTCTCCCGAGTTTCAGTATGTGGTCCATCCTGGCTACAACCGTGACCGCGGACCAGTTGTGGTACCGGGATTGCGCCTTCATCTGGAACTCTAGGCCGGGATCCAGCCACAGGCCAACAGCCTCTTTCTAAACGATTTAGCAATTTATCTTCTGAGTTTACCTTTTGATGATCTGCAGTTTATCTGCCGTGGATTGTCTTTGGATGGCGCGTCGGCGATGCTGGCCATCGTCAACTTCAAAAAGGGAGGTATCACATGCAGATCCAATCCAGAAGAACACCCATCTCGGTCGTCACGTTTCTAACATTCGCTCTTTCGTTGTCATTTTCGTTTTCCAGCACCGCTCAGGGCCAGAATCCTAACTTAGGACGGCCGACCGTTCAGCCATATCCCTATGGTTACACACCGGTCCTCATTGATAGAAACCGCATTGGCACTCCTGAGTTTGAGGCCATGGAAGCTCAGGCGCGTCTGGCCCAGATACAGCAGAGCTACGCCACACGCAACGCGGGACAACAGCCTGTGCATCCTGCAATTAAAAAGTCCATAGAGCCCCAGGAGCTTGCCCATCCGGACGCTCCCGATCAATCTGATTTGCTCAAGAACTCCAAGGACCCTGATTTCATCCTGAAGAACTTCCACACCATGTGGGTGGACGCCCGCGAGGCCCAGTATTTTGGCAGTGACCAGATGAAGGCCGCGCTGGGGCGCAACAAGGAATTTCGTGAGTTGAATATCCATATGGTGGACGATCCGCATGTGGCTGATGTGCTGCTCAAAGTCGGCTACACGTTCGCCTGGGAGTATCCTTTTCAGCTCAAGCACCAGAACACGACCATGGTCCTGGTGGCGGGCAAGGGACTGGGTCCATTTTCTGGGCCGTTAGGAGCAGCGGACGTGGCCCGTGAATTCGTTAAGGCCGTGAAAAGCGCTCGCGCCCAGACTCGAGTCGAAAAGAAAGAGGAGACGCCAAAGCAAGATAAGTAAGCGATTCGATTAATGGCTGGTGGCGCGCTCGTCCCTGCGGTTAGGGCCAACTTCTTAGCAGCAGTCGCCTTCAAAGACCCAAAGGCCCTCAAGTCCCAAAGGGACGAGGCGCCCTCACTCCTGGTTCATGACCATTCGCTAGCGTGGCCATAGGCAAGTCGCATCTAAAATAGGACAGAATTAAGGACGCATGTTCAAACTATTCGCCAGATTATTTGTGATTGCGCTGATCGTGGTAGCAGGGCTGCTGGCTTATGCACTGCTGCTGCCTGCCGGCCCGCACGAAGAGAAGCTGGTGCAACTGCGTCCCGGGTCCTCTGCCCGGCGCATTGCCGCTGATCTGCAAAGGGCCGGCATCATTCGCAGCCAATACGCATTTCTGCTGTGGCATCAGTTGCACGGACGCAAGCCGCTGAAAGCCGGCGAATATTCCTTTGACCATCCTGCCCGTGTGCGCGAGATTTACGACCGTGTGTCTCGCGGCGATATTTTTGTTCATCTCCTGGTTATTCCCGAAGGCTACAACATGTTCGATATCGCGGGCGCAATCGAGGAGGCCGGTCTGGGCAAGCGGGATGACTTTCTTAAGGTCGCGCGTACAGATATAGCGCTCATTCACGATCTTGATCCGGAAGCCACCACGCTGGAGGGCTACCTTTTTCCCGACAGCTATCGCCTTACGCGCACACAAACCTTGCATGACATTGCCGCTGCCATGGTCCATCGCTTCCGCCAGGCCGCCCAGAACGCGGGATTGACAAAAGATGTTCACGCCACGGTGACCATGGCCAGCATCGTGGAGAAGGAAACAGGCGCTGCGGAAGAGCGGCCTGAGGTGGCCAGCGTCTTCTACAACCGGCTGAACCGCCACATGGTGCTGGCTACCGATCCCACGGTTATCTATGCGGCGCTGCTGAATAACCGCTATCGAGGCACCATCTACCGTTCTGATTTGCAATATGACTCGCCCTACAACACCTATCGCAATCAGGGCCTGCCGCCCGGGCCGATCTGCAATCCGGGACGGGCTTCGCTGGAAGCAGCTTTGCACCCGGCGACCACGGATTACCTGTTCTTTGTCAGCGACAACCGCGGCCACCACAACTTTTCGCGCACGGAAGCCGAACATGCGCGCAATGTTGCCGCCTACCGGAAAGCGGTTTCGCAAGCCGTAAACCGCTAAAGGCACACATTTTTTCACCGACATGACGATTTAAGACTGATTTCACCGCCAATTGTCATACTTTGCCGCATCTTCCCGCCCCGCAGGATCATCTTTAGTTCGATATACTTAAACCGTCGGTTCACGGGAGTCATAAGTCACCTAATGGTCGTTCCGCCTCGTATTAAAGCCCTGATTTTAATGGTTGCCTTGCTTCCATTGAGCGGTTGCTCTCAGCAGCTCGCGTAATGTACAGACGCGCATGAGCACCAACAAGCTGGAGAGCGCCACGCTGGAACAACTGGTGGAGAAAATCAATACCAGCGCCGCCAACCTTCAGACGGTGAACGCAACCGTGACCATTGATGCCTCCGCCGGTGGTGAAAAGAAAGGCAAAGTCACTGATTATCGCCAGATCAACGGTAACGTGCTGGTACGCAAACCGGAGATGATGCGCATGATCGGAAGGGTGCCAGTGGTCGGCAACCATCTGTTTGACATGGTCAGTAACGGCAAGAACTTTGAGCTTTCCATTCCGCCGCAGAATAAGTTCATTATCGGCTCCAATGAGATGGGTAAGCCCTCCGCCCAGCCGCTGGAAAACCTGCGTCCTCAGCATATCCTTGACGCCCTGCTGCTCAAACCTATCGATCAGGCGAACGGCGAGATCGCCGTTCTGGAACAAAGCACTGAGATGGTCAAAGACGCCAAGACCAAGAAAGATGCCATCCAGCAGGATTACGTGGTGGTGGTGATCAGCAAAGATGACAAGGGCGCCTTTCTTTCCCGGCGCATCGTCTTCAGCCGCGAAGATTTAATGCCACATGAGCAATACCTCTACAATCATGATGGGCAAATCATGACCTATGCTCATTACGAAAAATTCACGAACTTTGACGGCACACAGTTTCCCAGCGTGGTGGACATACAGCGTCCCGTGGAAGAGTACGCCATCACCCTGAACATCCTGAAGCTGCGGGTGAATGAACCGCTGCGCGATGATCAATTTCAACTCTCGCAGCCTGCGGGATCGCGCCTGATTAACCTGGATAATCAAAGCACGCATGCCGAAAATCAGACCTCGGCAAAACCACTGTCGGAAAAGCACGCTCAATAATCACCGGCATGAACTCAAGGACTATTTGATCCAATGGATAAATTGAACCCATGAACAAAATGATTCTCGCCAACCTGACCAACCGGCCGCTGCGGTCGATCATCAGCATCACCGCCGTGGCGGTGGAAGTCACGCTGATCCTGCTGATTGTCGGGCTGGCGCTGGGCATTCTGGATGACAACAAGACCCGTCAAAAAGGCACCGGCGCTGACATCCTGGTGCGGCCGCCGGGATCGTCAAACTTTACCGGCCTCAGCAGCGCACCGGTTTCCATTAAGGTTGGCGACGTTCTGCGAAAGCAGGCGCACGTGAATGCGGTGGCTCCTGTGGTTCTGCAAACCACGAATAAGCTGGAAACACTCACGGGAATCGACCTGCAATCGTATGAATCGATCGGTGGGCCTATGCAATATCTCAAAGGCGGCCCTTTCGCGAGTCCGAACGATGTGATCGTCGATGACATCTACGCTTCTGCCCGCAAAGTAAAAGTCGGGACCGTGGTCCAATTGCTTGGGCACGATTTTCGTGTGAGCGGAGTCGTTCCGCACGGGCGCGGCGGCCGCTGTTATTTCCCCATCAAGACCATGCAGGAACTGATAGGCGCCGAGAATAAAGCCACCATGTTCTACGTGAAGCTGGATAATCCCGACAATGCGGATACTGTCACCGAGGAAATCAAGAGTGTGCCAGGGCTGGAGAACTACAACGTGATGCCGATGCGGCAGTGGCTGACCATCATGTCCGCGGACAATGTTCCCGGCCTCTCCATCTTTATCAAAGTTGTGATTGGCATAGCCATGGTGATCGGCTTCATCGTGATCTTCCAGTCGATGTACACATCGGTGATGGAGCGGACCCGCGAGATCGGCATCCTGAAATCCCTGGGTGCGTCCAAGAGCTACATTGTGCGGCTGATCCTGCGGGAAAGCGCACTGCTTGGCGTTGCCGGAGTTGTGGTAGGAATCGTGATCAGCGTAGCCGGCCGTGCCGGATTGGTGCACCAGTTCCCTACACTCAGCGTGCTCCCACTCACATTGCGCTGGGCGATCTATGCGACAGTCATCGCCGTCGGCGGAGCCATGCTGGGCGCGGTTTATCCGGCGTTTAAAGCTGCACAGAAAGATCCGATTGATGCGCTGGCGTACGAATAGGCAATTGGCAATTAGCAAATGGCAATTGGCAATTCAAAAAGCAAGTTTCACCACTGATTAACACGGATAACACTGATAACACTGATCAAAACCGCAGCCGCTCTTCCGGCCTATCTGACCAGCGAAGTCTTCAAAGATGCCGGCGCCATGATGGTTACTCTGTCAGGCTGAGTCCATGAAGCAACGCCGTTCTTGAGTTCGAGACGGTTCATCACCGCCACCATGCTCCCGGAGTCCACTTTCACATCGATGTAGTGATAGTTGATTTCTCTGCTTTGAAAGAGGTCTGCCGGCTTGCGCTCGATCGGATACGCATGCGCGCCACCGCCGCCGGTAACAAAGTACGTTACTCCGCCGTGCTCATGGCGCTCATAGTTGTGCACGTGACCGGCAAATACAACAATCCGCGCATGCATCTTTTTCTGACGCTCCTCCAGGAACCGCGCCAGGGACTGTTCCGGTGTGCGTGCAGAGTGGCCGCCGCCAAATTCCTTTTCGTCAGAGGAACTGGTGTACGGCGGGTGATGCAGAACGACCACCACAAAATCAATGCTGGAAGGAACCGAATCAAACTTGTGAATCAGCCAATCACCCTGCAGACCGGATGTTTCACCGAGTGAGCTGTCCAGCGTAAGCATCATCAGGTTTCCCGTATTCACCGAATAAAAGCGGTTATGGTCCAGTTCCGGATAGCGCTGGAAGAAATTGGCCAGACTCAATTTCAGATCGCCGTGAAGATCGTGATTGCCAAGCGCGGGAAAGACACGAATGTGTTGCTCGCGCCAGACCGCAGTTTCTTTGTCATACACCTTCCAGTCGTCAGGGTCGTTCCCTTTGTATGTGATATCGCCGCCAAAGGTAACAAAGTCAGGATGCGCGCCGGCGATGGCCTTTACCAGTTCGCGCCGCACTTCAGGATTGGCTGCCTTGGTATCAGACGGATCCGTGAATCGGGTATCGCCATAGACGATGAAATGCGCCCGGTTACTGCTGGAAACCTGTATATCGGGCGGCCGGGTCTGCGCCATCAGGGTGATCGCCGCCAGGCACACAAAGGCAAAGAGCAGATTCCTTCGCGAAGGGAACATGGCCCCACATCCTAAACACACACTATGAACATTCTGTTAAGAAGCGGCGAATGTTCCGGTAAAGGATACTTCCATAGTTCATAAGTACATCGACCCGATCTTCACGGAACATTGATTCATTCTTCATCTGACGTTCAACTACGGGAACTAGTATCGCGGCGCGCAAATCCTGTTCTCAACGGAGCTGTTTATGACGCTGCTTACGCCCTTTCCAGTTTGCCAAAGATTCGCGTTGCGGGTTGGGTTGGTTCTTGTACTTCTGATCAGCGCGGCCATCGCACAGAACAGAGGTGTGATCACAGGGAGAGTCACAGATTCTTCCGGCGCCGTCCTGCAGGGCGCCCACGTTCTCTTGCAGCCAAAAGGCGTTGCCGTTCCCACGAATGCCGTGGGCGAATTCACGTTCATCAACGTGGCCCCGGGTTCCTATACATTATCGATCTCCTACGTGGGATTTGAATCTTTCACGCAAAAGGTGGAAGTTGGATCGGGTGCTGTCCAAGCGGTAAATGCTTCGCTGAAAGTGCAATCGCATGATGAAGAGATCATTGTGAGCGCGCCTCGCGTTCACGGGGAAGCTGAAGCCATCAACCGCACACGCGAAGCGGACAACATCATGCAAATCGATCCCGCTGAGGTCATCACTTCTCTTCCCAACGCCAACATCGCGGATGCGATCGGCCGCATGCCCTCTGTAACCCTGGAGCGTGACGAAGGTGAAGGCAAGTACGTACAGATTCGCGGCACGGAACCCCGGCTCAGCAACGTGACCATTGATGGCATCAATGTTCCATCGCCGGAAAGCGGTGTACGCCAGATCAAGCTCGATACCCTGGCCTCTGACCTTGTGGAATCAGTTGAAGTCAACAAGACGCTGCAGGCAAACCAGGACGGTGACGGCATTGGCGGCTCAGTGAACCTGAAAACAAAAACTGCAGGTGATGTTCCCACCATCAATCTCTTTGGTCTTGGCGGGTACACTCCGATCATCGGAGGTCGCGGCGTCACTCAATCCGGCGGGACGATCAGCCATCGTTTTGGTGAAAGCAAAAAGTTTGGCATATTGTTTGGCGGAACTTACGACTGGAACGGACGCGGCATCAACGACATTGAACCTTCGCCTACCACCAGCAGCCTCTCTCCGCACTATGACAGCCTGGACCAGCGCGACTACCAGTACTACCGTTCGCGGTGGGGTTTTGCCGGCAGCACGGATTACAAGCTCGGCGAAGGCTCCGGCATCTGGCTGCGTGGCTTGTATTCTGACTTCCAGGATTTCGGTCATAAGTGGGTCTATACGCTCAATGATGGGGACAATCCCCAGGCCAGCCAGGATTGGCGTCGCCCGGATTACGCTATCGCCAGCGTGGTGCTCGGAGGCAGACACCTGTTCCGCACCTCATGGCTCAACTGGGACGCCTCAGTTGCCCGTTCCCGTGAACTCTCGTCCGGTGGCAACGGTGGCGCTGATTACGCATGGGTCGGTCCTGACATCAGCGGCACATGTGGCTTCGACCCCGCAGCCACCAAAGACAAATTCCGTCCGCAGTTCTCGGCGAGCTGCTTTACGCCGGGCGCCGCGGACGCCACCGACATCAGAAATTACGCGCTTACCGGCTTCTCATTGCCGTCCACCGGCCTGTCAGCGCAGTTGAATCTTCAGGCTTCGGCCTCATTCGCGCAGCAGTATCATCTGGGCTCGCATTTTGCGACCTTTGAATTTGGCGGCAAAATCCGCAACGCCCACAAGTTTGACGATTCGCAGCAGATGAGCGCGGACTTCAGCGATAATCCGGTTCCAGCCGGCCAATTCATGGGGAATTTCACTGACCCCAACTATTACGACAAGAGCTACCACTTCACCAACACGCCTGACTACAACAAGGTTCGCGACTTTGCACTGGCCAGCGGCCTGCTTACGTCATCGGGGGTCAACTCTAGTAATTTCGATCTGATTGAGCGTGTCTCAGCCGGATACCTGATGAACACCGTGGATATCACACCGCGCGTCCGGTTCGCTGTAGGTGTTCGCTTTGAAGCAACTCATGTGGCCACTGAGAGTTTTGATCCCACAACCAACACCGTCACCATTCCCGGCGGCAGTGATTACCTGGATGTTCTGCCCAGCGCTTCGCTCCGCTTCAGCGTCGGCAAAGAGAACGCGATTCGCCTGGTGTTCAGCCGAGGCCTGGCGCGCCCCGACCCGCAGGACATTGCGCAGGCCAGCAGCCCGCTCGACAATACTCAGACTCCGAATGTAGTCACCCTTGGCAATCCGAACCTGAAGGCGGAATACTCCAATAACTACGATCTTCTCTTCGAGCGGTTTCTGAATCCGGCCGGAATTTTCCAGGCAGGCTTCTTTTACAAGCAGCTCAGCAACCCTATCGTTAACGGCCAGTTCGCGGAGAGCCCCACCCTCTTCCCTGGTTCAACTTCACCCTACGTTCTGGTTTCGCAGGTGGAGAATATCGGCAGCGCTCACCTGGTCGGCTTTGAAATCGCATACCAGCAGCGCCTGGGCTTCCTGCCTGGCGTGCTCAAAGGAGCAGGCATCTCTACCAACTACAGTTACACGAATTCCAGCACCGATGGCCTGCAGGGATTGCTGCGAGATGACCACCCTGCGCTCCTGCGCCAGGCGCCGCACACCTGGAACATCAGCCCGACATTCGATACCAGGAAGTTTTCCATGCGCATGGGTATGACGTACAACTCTGCCATGATTTTTGCCTACCAGTTCCAGGACTTGCAGCCGGGCACCAACGGCATTGTTCCCATTCCGCCAGACGGCCTGACAGCAGGAGGCGTGAAGGGGCCGGGCGGCGACAATTACCTGTACTCTCATTTTCAACTGGACGCCCAGGGTAGCTACAAAATCAGTCGCACCTTGTCCGTGTACGCTTACGGGCTGAACCTGAATAACGAGGCGTTTGGCTTCTACAACGGCAGTCCGCAGTACGTGGTCCAGCGTGAGTACTACAAGCCAACATACGCGGGCGGGATCCGGTACACGTTCAACGGGGAGAAATGAGCGGGAGCTACTAGCTGCTGGCTAGTAGTTAGTAGAAATCAGCGAATCTCGGGAGGGGGTGCCCCCTCCCCCGTCATTCACCCCATCCCATCGCAATCATCCCGATTTGGCGTAGACTTGGGCGATTTTTCTGATCAGTGTTATCCGTGTTGATCAGTGGTGAGAAATGGTCTTGGCGTTTGGCTTTCTGATCCGCGTCTCTCCGCATTCATCTGCGGCAGATTGGCTTTCAAATTACCCGATTACCAAATTACTCAATTACCAAATTTGCGTGGCCTCCCCCCGTCATTCACCCCATCCCATCGCAATCATCCCAATTTGGCGTGGACTTCAGAGATTTGCCACCCCAATCGCTCTGCTTTTCTCCGTGTCTCCGCGCCTCCGTGGTGGGTGTTCGGTTTTGCTTTTCAATTACCCGATTACCCAATTTTCAATTGTCAAAGACCCTATGCATCTCGGCGCTAACTTGTTCATAGCACAGTTTTGAAAAAAAGAAAGGGACGAAAAAGTTTAGAAAACATCGCAGTTCGCGGAGATTCGGACCTTTACGATTTTTTTGTTCCTTTGTTGGTATTTTCTGGCGGTGAATGTCAGCGGGCTGCAATAAATTATTTCCGCGTTTCAGCTTGAGCACCAACGGCTTTCCGCGGCTTCTCGCACACGGAATTTTCGCGAGAATCCTTGTCTCCATGGCGGCATTGGTTCACCATTTAAGTCAATTATGAAAATATTGTGTCGTTTTACTTTCACAGACATCTGCTCCGACTGGACAACGAAACAGTCGGTCGCGTATTGATAAACAGCCTATAACGGTGCGGTTCATGAGCGATCTTTGGAGGGAACTGATGCGAGGCGTCATGGTTGGAACAAGCAAACACCTCGATGAAGTTGGTCAGCGGCTTGCGACGCTGTTCACCCGGTTATTCACGTCACGCGACTTGCAGGAAAGCAAAGCCAGACTTGAAGAAGCACAACGTATTGCCCACATAGGGCACTACCAATGGAACCTCGTTGTGAACCGCGTAACTTGGTCGGCCGAACTTTTTCGCATCTACGGGCTGCCTCCACAGGAAGGTCCCCTTGACATGACAATGGTTCGCGAAATGATGCACCCTGACGATCAGGAGTATGTTTTCGCGGCAGCTGAAGAGGTCATCCGTAGCGGAGTGCACGCTGAGGCAGAACATCGTGTCGTTCGCCCCACTGGCGAAGTGCGCACTGTCCAGGCCGTCGGGACTGTGAAAAGAGACGCGTCGGGGCGGGCGTATGAAATATTTGGCACGGTCCAGGACATCACTGAGCGCAAGCGCGCCGAGGAAGAGCACGGGGCCCTGTCTCGCGACTTACAAGAGAGCAAAGCCTGGCTTGAAGAAGCCCAACGGGTCGCCCACGTCGGTTACTGGGTGTGGGACCTTGAGACGAATCGCCTGATCTGGTCGGACGAAACCTACCGCATCTTTGGGCTGGCGAAACAGGAAGGCCTCATTTGCATAGACAAGGTACGCGAAATGATCCACCCTGACGATCGAGAGGCAGTATTTCGAACCGCAGAAGAGGCCATTCGTTCTGGAACGCGCGCTGACTGTGAACACCGGCTTTATCGTCCCAGCGGGGAAATGCGGGTCGTACACAGCCTGGGCGATTTGAAGAAAGACTCATCGGGGCGCTCCTGCCAGATGTTCGGCACCACGCAGGACATCACCGATCGCAAGCGCAGCAAGGAGGCCCTGCAGAGAAGCCAGTTCTATCTCAGCGAAGGACAGCGTCTCGCTCATATGGGTAGCTGGGCATTTAACGAAGCAGGTCACTATTGGTCTGACGAGTTGTACAAAATTTACGGTCTGGATCCGCAGAACGGAGCCCCCACGGTTGAACAGTATCTGGCCCTCGTACATCCACAAGACCGCGCTTCCATGGCCGAAACCATTAAACTCATGCAAGAGGAACACCGCGGCTTCGACCAAATAGAGCGGATTGTTCGACCCGACGGGCAGTTGCGCTACGTTCGCGCCGTGGCGGTTCCCATCGTAGAACAAGAAGTTTTCAAAGGGTTTGTCGGTACCACAATAGACGTCACTGAGCAGGAGTTACTGACACAGGAGTTGAGACGGGAAAAAGCATACCTCGCGGAAGCGCAAAGCCTCACCCACATCGGCAGTTGGGCGACCAATTTCCACACCGGGCAAATGTTTCATTTATCGGATGAAGTTTATCGCCTGCATGGTTTCGAACCTGACCAGGGCCATTTAGCACTCGAGCGGTTTTGGGACACGGTTCACCCGGAAGATGAGCCGGTTGTGAGGGCAACTCTTGAGAATGCAATCCGCACGAGAGCGGACTACGACATCCCCGAGTTCCGGATTTGTCGTCCCGACGGAAGCGTACGATTTCTGCGCACGATAGGACATCACACCGCTGGGGAAATGGGTGACTACGTCGGCATCACGATGGATATAACGGAACGAAAGCGTGCCGAGGAGGAGCGTGAAAGACTGCGCCAATTAGAGGCCGATCTCGCGCACATCAACCGCGTGAACATGATGGGAGAGCTGGCCGCCGCGCTGGCGCACGAAATCAAGCAGCCCATTGCTGCTTCGATCACAAGTGCTAGTGCATGTTTGCGGTGGCTTGCCCATGATCCCCCCGACCTGGAGAGGGCCCGCGCAGCAGCCACTAGAATTGAGCAAGAAGGACACCGTACGGCTGATGTTATCGACCGTTTGCGGTCTTTCTACAAGAAGGATACCCGCCCTGAGCGCGAGATAGTCGACATCAAGAACATCATTCGAGAGATGACGGATCTGCTCGAGACCGAAGCGATTCGATACTCCATAATGATCCATTCCGAACTCGATGCAGATATGCCTAATATCCTGGCAGACCGGGTGCAACTTCAACAGGTGTTCATGAACCTGATGCTGAATGCGATCGAGGCCATGAAAGACGAGGGCGGGGAGCTTAGAATCAGGCCGCAGCTAAACCCGGAAGGTCAGTTAATTATTTCGATCAGCGATACAGGCGTGGGATTGCCGGCGGACAATACCGAACAGATTTTTGATGCGTTCCATACGACTAAACCACAGGGAACGGGGATGGGGTTGGCGATTACCCGCTCGATCGTCGAGTCCCATGGGGGACGAGTGTGGGCCACCTGCAATCAGGGTTCGGGTGCAACCTTCCATTTCACTCTTCCTGTCGAAGCCGGGGCACACTCATGAAATCAGCGGCCGGTCGCACTGTATTCATCATCGATGATGATCGCGGCATGCGTCAGGCAATCCAGGATCTGGTCGAGTCAGTTGGCCTGCGCGCCGAGTCTTTTGCAACTGGCGAGGAGTTTCTGAGCAGGCAACGCGCCGCTGACCCTAGCTGTCTAGTTCTGGACGTAAGGCTGCCTCAAATGAGCGGACTCGATTTCCAGCGCCAATTGGCAGAGACCGGCGTGCAAATCCCTATCATTTTTATTACGGCGCATGGAGACATTCCCATGTCTGTCAGGGCCCTCAAGGCGGGTGCCGTGGAATTCTTGACGAAACCTTTCAGGGACCAGGATCTGCTGGATGCAATTCAGCAGGCCCTGCAGCGTGACGGCGCCGCGCGAGCACAGCAGGCTGAGATGCACGATTTGCAGGAGCGCTATCACGCATTGACCACACGAGAGCGTGAGGTCATGACTCTCGTGGTCTCCGGAATGCTCAATAAGCAAATCGGGTACGAAATCGGAGCCAGCGAGGCCACGGTAAAAATCCACCGAGGCCACGTCATGCAGAAGATGCAGGCCGGATCCCTGGCTGAATTGGTCCGGATGGCCGACAAGCTGAAACTCTCCCCTCCTCAATAGTCTGGTCCTGCTCTTGTAGCTCCGCCTATTCCACCGCCTTTCCGCTTCGAGTCGACTACCACCTAAGTAGTAGTTGGCGCGACCAAGGCCTGATTGCGTCCGACTTGTCATGGCGCTACTCTTCGCTCAATGAGCATCCGGCAAAACTCAAGACTCATAGCAATCGTCGACGACGACGAGTCCCTTCAGAGTGCACTGAAAGATCTGATCGAATCGGATGGGTTGTCCGCGGTTTGCTTTGGCTCCGCGGAACAGTTCCTGGATTCCGAAGCCCGACACAACGCAGCATGCCTGATCGCCGACGTTCGCATGCCGGGCATCTCCGGTCTTGAACTGCAAGCGAAGCTTAAGGCGGAGCAATGCCGAATACCGGTCATCTTCATGACTGCGCATGGCGACCTCGAGATGCGGAGTTTTGCCATGCGTGAAGGCGCAGTCGAGTTTTTGACCAAACCTTTTGACGACGAAGTCTTGCTGGAGATCGTAAATGCGGCTCTCGATAGGTGAAGAAATGCTTGAACAAATCCACAGTGAAAACGCTGAAACACGGTACGCGAACTGCAAGGACTTCCGAAGAATTTTTGAGGAAGATCTGAATAGTCTCTATCAGCTCTCTTTTCTCCTTACGGGAGATCACCAGAAGGCAGAGCAGTGCTTTGTGGCTGGTCTTGAGGATTGCGTTAAGGATAGCCAGGTGTTCCGGGAATGGGCACGAACCTGGGCGAAGCGCGTGATCGTGAAAAACGCAATTCGTGAACTGCACCCTCGATCGAGCCATGCCAATTCGCCCGCGCGCGCCCCAATTATTTTCTCCCCCAATCGACAGTCAAGCGGTCCAAGTGGACATTTCGACGTAGACGCCGTGTTGGGTCTTGCAGACTTCGAGCGGTTTGTTTTCGTGCTGTGCGTTCTGGAGCGCTACCGGGAGCACGAGTGCGCTTTGCTTCTCCGCTGTTCAGACTCCGAAGTTCGCGAAGCCCGCACTCAGGCCATAGAGCAGTTGGCCAATTTTCGGTCAGGTAGTTCCAACCAGTACGACAGTCATGAGCGCAGTGGGCAGGCGGAAGCGCTCAAGGCGTGAAGGGAGGACGAAAATGAAGGCACTTGTACTTAATGCACTCGGTCGAGGATTCGATTTCGAGGACGTTCAGATCGCCACGCCGATAGGACGCGAAGTTCTCGTCAATGTGCAAGCGTCTGGGCTGTGCCACACCGACCTGTTGTTTGCAACTCACGATATTGTCCCTACGCCGGCGGTGCTTGGTCACGAGGTTGCGGGGATCGTGGCTGCGGTGGGTCCGGATGTCGCGCAATTCCATGTCGGAGATCACGTCGTAGGTTCACTGGCGCAGTCGTGCGGAGCATGCGCTCGGTGTCTGTCTGGCCGCTCCTTCCAGTGCAAATATCCGGAGTCGACGCTGCGCCGACCGATCGATGCCCCGCGCCTCAGCCGCAATGGGGTTGCGCTTGTTCCAGGGCTTCGGGCTGGGCGGCTTCGCCGAACAGGCGCTCATCCACGAAAACCAGCTTGCCCTCGTACCCAAGGAGCTTCCGTTCGCCCAGGCTGCGCTCCTCGGCTGCGGCGTTGTAACGGGCGCCGGCTCTGTCTTGAACACGGCGAACGTCAGCGCCGGCGACACAGTCGTGATCTTCGGCGCTGGAGGAGTTGGACTCAATGCCATTAGTGGGGCGCGCATCGCAGGCGCTTCGAGGATCGTCGTCATCGACATCCAGGCGAAGCGACTCGACGAGGCCCGACGATTTGGCGCCACCGACGTCATCGATTCCACCAAGACGAAACCCGTCGAGGCCGTCCGCGACCTTCTGCCAGGAGGAGCGGATCACGTCTTCGACTTCGTGGGGCAGAAATCGGTCGCCGAGCAGGGGCTCGCAATGCTCGGCGTCGGTGGTGGGCTTTACCTGGTCGGTGTGGCGAGACCAGAGGTCGAGATCGGCGTGAACATCTTTAACGCGATCGGCGGGCAGAAGCGCGTCCAGGGCGTCAACTTCGGCTCGACCAACTGCCAAGCGCGACATTCCGATGTACGCCGAGCTGTATCTGCAAGGCCGAATGAACCTGGATGACCTTGTTTCGAGAAGGATCTCGCTGCGCGACGTGAACGATGGTTACGCGTCGCTAAAGGACGGCTCGCTCAATCGCGTCGTCGTCACTTCGTTCTGACTGCAGAAACTCATATAAGGAGACACGCAATGGCAACCATGGAAACAATCACGGAGAGAGACGGGATCAAAACAATCACGACGCACTACATCGATGGAGCGTTCGTTGAATCCCATGGCCGCGAGGTCATGGACATCATCAAGCCGACCAACGGGCAGGTGATCGGCCGCGTCACTCTGGGAGACGAGGAAGATACGCGGCGTGCGATCGCAGCGGCCAAGCGCGCATTCGTCAGCTTTCGGCCGGACAACAAAGGAAGAGCGCTCGCGATACCTGCGCCAGCTACATGAGGCTGTCTCGGCACGTATCGACGATTTAACGGCCGCGATGGTTGAGGAGTACGGCGGCGTCGCCCAGTTCGCCCGGCTCATTGTGGAGTCGGGCGTCAACGCTTTCGCAGCGGCTGAAAAGGGCACTTCAAGAGACTGCCGTTGAGACAGAGCTGGGACAAGACGACGGTCACGCTGGAACCGGTCGGCGTCGCTGGTCTGATTACAGCGTGGAACGCGAACGCGCTGTTCATTTGCCTGAAGCTGGCCTCGGCCGTCGCGGCCGGGTGCACGGTCGTCATCAAGCCCAGCGAAATGAGCTCGCTGCAGACACGGGTGATGGTCGAGGCTCTGAATGCGGCCGGGCTTCCGAAAGGTGTCTTCAACGTGGTCACGGGTCTCGGCACTGTCGTCGGCGCTGAACTCGTCCGCAATCCAGACGTCGCGAAGATCTCGTTCACGGGCTCGGTGGCCGTGGGCGAACAGATCATGCGCGACAGCGCCGCGACGATGAAGCGCGTCACGCTTGAACTGGGCGGAAAGTCGCCCACGATCCTGCTCGACGACGCCGCGCTCGACCAGGCCATCCCATCGGCTCTCACCATAGCCTTTATGAACAGCGGTCAAGCTTGCGCCGCCGGAACGCGACTTCTGGTACCGAAGAGCCGGCTAGACGCGGTGAAGCGGGCCATACGGGATGGGATGCGCGCCTTCACCGTCGGCGATCCGGCCGATCCCAACATTGCCATTGGACCAATGGTGTCGCAAAAACAGTATGAGCGCGTGGAATCCTACATTCGCAAAGGCATTGAAGAAGGCGCTGAGGTACTGGTCGGCGGAGAAGGTCATCCGATGGGTCTCGAAGCGGGCTACTTCGTGAAGCCTACGGTGTTTGTCAATGTGAAGAATGATATGACGATCGCCCAGGAAGAGATTTTCGGGCCCGTTCTAGCGTCATCGCTTACGACTCCGAGGACGAAGCGATCCGGATCGCCAACGATTCTAAATATGGTCTCCACGCCGCCGTCATCGGAACCGACCTCCAGCGCGCACGCCGCGTGGCTTCTCAGCTCCGGGCCGGTCGCGTGGTGATCAACAACATGACAGACGATCCGCAGGCACCGTGGGGCGGATTTAAATACTCCGGCGTCGGCCGCGAATATGGCAAGTACGGAATTGAGGCGTTTCTAGAAACACGGGCAATACTCGAGTCATGACTCGGGGCTGTCACAGTGAAACGAAAAGAGGAAAACCATGATTGACCATATTTACCTCCCCGTCTCGGATCTGAATCGGTCGAGCGAATTTTACAAGAAGGTGCTTGAGCCGCTTGGCATCGACATGCCTTACAAGTTCGATCAACCTCCCCTACGCGGTTTCGCCATCAATAACATTCCGGGTTTCTGGCTGAAGAATGGCGAAGTCGCCAAAGACCTTTACGTCGCCTTCACCGCCAAGAGCGCGGACGCTGTCAGGGCCAGCTACAAGGCGGCGATAGACGCGGGAGCTACTTCAAAGAAGGAACCGAGCCTTCGGCCCGAATGGCGTGCCGACTACTTCGCGGCAAACATCGGCGACCCGGACGGATACAACATCGAGATTGCCTATAAGCCCTGGCTCTACAAATAAAAGGTAAGAGCCATCTACCCATCCGAGAAACGGAGAACAATCATGTCTGCTTACATCGTTTTCACTAGAACAAAAACACTGGATCAAAAAGAGCTTGAGACTTATTGGGCCGGAATTAAAGCGACGATGAAAGGACATCCAATGGAAGTCTTGGTGGCCTATGGGAAGCATGAAGTCTTGGAGGGCGATCCCATTGAGGGAATCGTGATAGCAAAATTCCCAACCGTAAAGGCAGCGAAGGATTGGTACTGTGGCGAAGCATACCAAGGTGTCGCCAGGCACCGTCAAAAAGGAGCGATTTACCAGGGCCTGATCGTAGAAGGTGTTATCTAGCTTTTAATGTTTTTCAAGATTTCTTGCCGGGCTAGAAGAGTGACAGTCTTGCCGCGAGGGAACGAATCGAACCAGGAGACCAACTTATGAGCCAGCACATCACGATCTCCCCCAGCGAAGCCGCCGATCGACTTTCTATACGCGAGCTCGTTGAGTCCTATGCACATTGTGCCGATCGCCGCGATGCAAAAGGTCAGATGGCGCTTTTTACCGCAGACACTCACTTCGTGGTCTACATGAACGCAAAAGATCCCAAGCCTTCACAGGAACTGAACTCCCGCGATGCTTTGTCTCCAGTCTTTGCAGATCTGAACAAGTATGCAGCGACCATGCACTTCCTTGGACAGACCACGATCCTCGCGCTGACCAACGACCGAGGCACAGGGGAAACTTATTGCATGCCCCATCACCTCACTGTCGACGGTAACAAGCGACGGCTGATGATCGCGACACTGCGCTATTACGACACATTCGTAAAGGTTGACGGCGCATGGTTGTTTGCGGAGCGCCTGCTGTACGTTGACTGGATTGAGGAACGCATTCTTTCATGACATTGAATAACCATGAAGCTGGAATCACCGGAAGGCTAATTGCTATTGGCTAATTGCTAATTGCTAATTGCTAATTGCTAATTGCCAAGTGCTAGTTGCTGCTGCTATCCCCTCACTCATGCCGCAGCGCCGTTGTGGGATTTACCCGCGCTGCCCGCGCGGCGGGAATATAGCCGGCTGCCATGGCAACCACGCCCAACAGCAACAGAGCTCCCGCGATGGAAACTGGATCGAGAGAGCTCAAGCCGTACAGCACGGTCTTCATCAATCGTGTAAGCGCCACGGTGGCGAGCAATCCGAGGGTAATTCCAATGGCAATCATGACGCTGGTTTCCCTCAGGATCATGCCGACCACATTTCTCCGTCCGGCACCCAGCGCCATGCGGATGCCAATCTCATTGGTGCGCCGGGTCACGCCGTAAGACAGCACACCATAGAGTCCGGTGGCGGCAAGCAGCAGCGCGATGGAGCCGAATAACGTACACAGTCTGGCCAGTACCCGCGGCTGCGCAATGTAGGTGTCAAGGTTTTGCACAAAAGGCCGCAAGTCTTCAGGGTAGAGGTCCTGGTTCACTGACAGAATGGCGCGCCGCACTGACGGAATCAGTTGATCAGGATCGGCCGCTGTGCGGATCAGCATGGATCCGCCTTCCATCGGCCCTTCCATGGATTGTTCCGGAACAATGTAGTAACGGGATGGTACTTCACCAGACAAGCGGTGGTCGCGAACGTTGCGGGACACTCCTATCACTTCAAACGTAACGCTGTTTTTGCCGAACGTGGAAGTGATGTGGTAGCCAATGGGGTTGCGTCCGGCAAAGAATTTGTTGGCAAAGGTCTCATTAATGACAGCCACCTTCGCAGATGTGGCGGTGTCCTGTGGCCCTATCTCCCGTCCGCGCAGCATGGGAATGCCGACGGTGGAAAAATAGCCGGGCCCAACCGTGTCAAAGCGGGAAAACTTCTCGTCATCTTTCCCGGGAACGTAGCCTTCCGCGCTGATATAGTCTGCGCCTTCATTTCCGGTAAAGAGGCCGTTGCCGGAATACGCAACGCCGTGAACGCCGGGAAGCGCGCGGATACGATCGGACAGATCGCGCCACATGGCTGTTAGCTGCGGTCCTTTATATCCGGGCACTGTGCCATCAATGTTTACCACCAGCATTTTTTCTTTCACATAACCGATATCGGTACCTTGCAGGTTCCACAGGGTTCGCAGCAGCAACCCTGCGCTTACCACCACCAGAAGAGATAAGCCCACCTGAAGTACCACTAGTCCTTTGGCCAGATTGAGCTTTGCGCCAGACGCGGTGGCGCGGCCGCCGTCACGCAGACTGTCAACCAGTTTGACGCGGGTACCACGGATTGCGGGCGCCAATCCGAAGATCAGACCGGTCAGCAGAGTTACGGCGGCAGTGAACGCAAGCACACGCAGATCAAGCGGGATGGCCACCTCGGCTCTCCGGCTGACAGATGTGATCATGACCGAAAGCACACGCGATGATCCCCAGGCAAGACACAGTCCGGCGATGCCACCCATCAATGACAAGGTCAGGCTTTCCGTGAGGAACTGGCGAATCAGGCGGCCGCGCGAAGCGCCGATGGAAAGTCGTACGCTGACTTCCTTGACCCGGGACGCAGCCCGAGCCAGCAGCAGGTTGGCTACATTAATGCATGCAATCAGCAGGACGATGCCTGAGGCTACCAGGAGAACCAGCAGTTGTTGCGAAAGATTGTCACGTCCGCTGAAGGCGCCGCTGCTGGCGTCATGCAGCTTGAGCGTCTGGTTCAGGGCTTTCTTGCGCGTCTCGGCAGGCAGCGTAGCGGGGTAACCGTTGTCAATGATTCCTTTGAACAGAACATTTATTTCCGTCTGCGCTCGCGCCATGGTGATGCCGGGCTTCAGGCGGGCAATGGCATGGAGCCACATGATTTTCTGAAAGTCCTTGCCAAGATCTTCATGGAGCCAGTCATGCCCTTGCATCACGATGGGCTGCATCATCATGGGCATCCAGAAGTCGGGCCGCTGGCCGATGCTTTCGCCGCGAAAGCCGGCAGGAGCAACACCGATGACGGTCACTGTGGTACTGACCAGTCGGATTGGCATGCCCAGAACCGCAGTGTTGCCGCCGAAGCGGCGCTGCCAGTAGTCATAGCTGAGGACTGCGTATGGGTCCTGGCCCGGAGCTTTACGATCGTCGGGGGTGAATACACGTCCAATGGAGGGGCTGATGCCGAGAACGGAAAAGTAATCTTCTGAAACCAGTTTGTGGTGTGCGTCTTCCGGCTGTCCTCCCGCGATGCGCACAGACGACTTGTCCAGTTCGGACTGGGCCACGCAGATTCCTGAAAAACTGGTGGCGTGATCGCGCAGCTGATCGTATTCAGCATAGGTAAGCAGGCTACGTTCACCGCTGGTCATACCGTTATTAACGCCGGAAGCGTCAGGATTGCTGAGCATCACCAGCGATTTGGGATCGGTGACGGGAAGCGCACGCAGCAGGATTGCATTCATCACACTGAAGATTGCCGTGTTGGCGCCAATGCCGACGGCCAGAGAAGCCACTGCCACAATCGTGAACAACGGGTTGCGGACGAACTGGCGCAAAGCATAGCGAAGATCTTTCAGCAGCGTTTCCATCCAGGCGGCAATGTCCATGGTGCGGGCCCTTTCCATTTCCAGAGTTGAATTACCGAATTGCCTGTGCGCGGCGTTGCGCGCCTCTTCCGCGCTGAAACCTTCACGTTGCAGGTCGGCAGCACGCAAATCAAGATGCAGGCGCATTTCATCTTCCAGGTCGCTTTGCAGCGCATTGGAACGGAAAACATTTCGCAGACGATCGAGCCATGCCATACTTCTGAACCTCAACTTACTTTGCTATTGCTTTTCGTTCGTGTTCCAACTTTTTGTTTACCTTTGTGTTCCTTTGTGTCCTTTGTGGTTAAAGCTTTTGCTTTACCACGCGAAAGTCATCAGGCAAACCGCAGCACACGCGATACTGCGTCAGTGAGTTGATTCCAGCGTTCCTGCTCCGCAGCCAGCTGTGCGCGTCCGGCAGCGGTTAACGCGTAAAAGCGCGCTCGCCGATTATTTTCACTGGTTCCCCATTCCGCCTTGATCCAGCCTTCCTGCGCCATACGATGCAGCGCGGGATAGAGTGATCCTTCTTCCACACGGAGAGCATCCCCGGCAATCTGCTGAATATGGACGGTAATTCCATAGCCGTGCATCTTGCCGCGGCTTGCCAGTGACTGCAAAACCAGCAGGTCCAGAGTGCCCTGTAGCCGGTCATTCGGATGTTTTCCCATCAATATCTCCCGATCGATATCTTACCTAGCTGGCTATGAGACTACTCCAGACGGGAACCGTTAGCAGAAAAAATCACGATGTTTTCAGTAGGACGATGCTTTCTGCTGAGGTGAATACCTGACAGATAATTTACAGGTATTTGAGACACTCGTTACGTCAGGCCAGCTACCCTGTGTAACGAGAGGAACCAATCTTGGAATCCATCGTGGCAGCCTTATTCAGCCTATACTAGTGGGACAAAATCGTTTTCTGCCCGTGGAGGGATGATCTGCTTATGAGCAAGATTTTCGCGTCGTGTCTGCTGTGTCTTATCTTCGTTGGTCTAGTCGCTTGTGGAGGTGGTGGCAGCAGTACCCCCACACCAACGCCGACGCCAGTCCCAACGCCAACTCCGACTCCGGCTCCTGCTCTTGCAGTGACGCCCGCAACGGCAACCGTCGCACTGAACGGATCGCAGCAGTTTACCGCGACCGGAGTTGCGGCGCCGGTCTCGTGGAGCCTGAGCGGCTCGGCTGGAACGACTTTGGGAACTCTTTCCGCCACAGGCTTCTACATCGCCCCGGCTGGATTCTCGCCGGTCGGCAGCTTTGTCGCCACGGTAACGGCTACTTCTCTGGCTGATTCAACCAAGACTGCCACATCGACCCTGAATGTCGTCTACCCCAACAGAAACAATGTCACGGAGACTGCATTGCCAATTAAGCTTGGATCGGTAGGCGGCAACCCACTTGACGTCACACCTACGGGAGTCACACCGGCCGGTTGCTGCATTGGAACTCTCGGTAGCCGCATCGAACGCGGCACCGCCCCTTTTATTCTGAGTAACAATCACGTCCTTGCCCGGTCCGGACTGGCAGCCAACGGTGAGGCCATCAACCAGACCGCCGCGTGTGGCGGTGGCACAACAGTAGGGAAACCTGGCAGCTCAGTCGGTATTAAAACCCGTTGCCAACGACGCCGCAGGATGCGTGCAACCTACAACTGCGACTCTCTGCGGTGTAGCTCCTGACAACGTGGACGCTGCCATTGCCTCCACCACTGATGCGAACACCGATGCGGCTGGAACAATTCTGGAATTGGGCGCGGCAACCGCAACTGCCATTGGAGATCTGCCTCCCTCTTCCACCATCGCGGCGCCATCGATTGGTTTGACCGTGGCAAAGAGTGGAAGAACCACGGGTCTGACCTGCTCCAATATTGAAGCCGTCGCTGGAAGTGTTGCCGTTGACTACGATAATGCGTGCGGCGGCACAACCGCTTTTCAGTCGCACTTTGCCAACCAGATCTTTGTCACCGGAGGCAATTTCATTGAAGCCGGGGACTCGGGATCCCTGCTGGTGACGCAAGCCAGCGCCGAGCCAGTGGGACTGCTTTACGCCAGCGGCGGGACCAGTTCCGTGGCCAATCCCATCACTGAAGTGATTGCCAAAATGGTTGCCAAAACATCTCCTGGCCTTGCCTTCACGGCCGGCAACCCTGACCACGCTGTCAGCTGCCAGACGACGGCTGCAGTCCCAAACGCGGTCCAAGTCGCAGCCAGCGCCGTCACGCTGAACGCGCAGCAACGAACGCAGGCAACGGCGGCACGCGATAAACATGCATCCACGTTGATGAGTGACGAGGCTGTTCGCTCGGTAAGCGTGGGCGCGAGTGCCGATAATCCAAAAGAAGCTGCCGTGGTGATCGAAATCTCAAAGACTACCCGCCAGCCGATCCCCGCAGTGATCGATGGAGTTCGTACGCGTGTGGCCTACACCGCCGGCGCCATCATCAATACTGACCTCAGTGAACAGGCAGTGCAGAGCACCATTAACGTCAAAGAAGCCCACCTCAACGAATACTTCGGCAAGCAAGGCATTCGAGCTGTAGCCGTGGGACGTAGCACTGACAATCCTGCTGAGGCGGCCATCATTTTCTACACCACCGCCGGCGTAACCAACATGATGATTCCGCCAGTGATAGACGGTGTCCGCACCCGAGTGATCGAAGGCACACCGTTCCGGGCACGCTAAACTCCAACTCTCTTTTTTGAGCCCCGATTCGTCGGGGCTTTTTTATTTCTCTATTGCAATCGCAACTCGCGTGCCGCCACATTGGCGATTTGAGGCATCTGCTGCAGCGACGCAATTTTAATTTCGCTCGCGCGCAAAGTCTCAAGCGCGAAAGAGATGGATTCGTCATCCATTGGAAGTTCATCTTCCACAATGGCCGTCAACTCGGCCTGCTGGTTTTGCGAGCGCAATATGCCTTCAGCAACTCGTGGAAAACTGAAACCCAGGACCTTGGCTGCGTTTACATCATGCTCCAGCGAGAGCGCGTGAAACATCTTTACCTGCGCGCCGGCAGAATATCCCGTATCAATCTTGAGAGGATCGCCGCTCCTGGTAAATTGCGCCGCGGGAATATCACGCCACATCAGGTCCCATACACCCACGCGCTCAAATTCGCCGCGCATGCGCTGATAAATCGCCTGGCGTGAACTAAGTTCGCGCGAGCCACGCCGGCGCGGTCGCTCCAGGTAAATCCGGGCAAGCTCGTCGGCTTCAGCAACCGGCGATTCCGCCAGGCAAGCCTTGAATTCCGAGGGCTGCAGTGCGTTCGAGAACGAATCCTGCATGCGGCGCAGCAAAGCCTCTCGATCGCCATGCACGTCGCGCATCTGCCTGCGCAAATCGGCCTCCACTGCTTCCAGCATCTCCACATCTGCCTGTGGATCAACGCATCGTACACGCGCCCAGTCATGGGTAAAGCGCAGCTCCGGCTCACCCGCTGGAGGCATCAACACCACGCCGATGTTGACAAACTCATTCTTCACCGCATCGGGAACATAGCGTATGAGAAAGAAATTACATTGCTTCATTTTTGTCGCTCCGCTCCTGACCGCTATGGCTTTTCGCCGCCAAGAGACTTGCCTGCGCCTGTCTCAGCGAGGCTCGGCGAGCAGGTCGGCCTCGCCTCGCACACTTCTGAGCGATCATTTTCATCACTGCACCACCATGTGTTTTTCTGCGTCGACCCAGGCGGGAAATGGTTGCCGCGAAGAATTTCTAAAAGCTGTGATTAGCTCCCGCACTTGGCTGCGACGTTCGATGATTGCCTCAGTCAATTGCTCCAGCGCGGGCCAGTCATTGTCTGTCCATTCCGGCGGAATCGTGCCCGCAATTTCGCGGATGACCCTGGGATCGAGCTTCTCAATGCGTCCCAGCCAGGGCTGGAATGATTCCCATCCCGCTACCTCTTGATACACCGCGTTACGCGCATAAACGCCACGCAACGCTGAGTCAGGGAAATTCCATTCACCGGCGTTGAAACAATAACCCTGGTCGATAAAACTGACGTTGTATTTTCGATCGCCCGGCTTCTTCCAGAATACTGCCTGGCGTCCATTGGCATTGCCCAGCCATTTATCCAGCACAAGCATGCCGCAAAAAGCCGATAGATTCTTCACCTTCGCCAGCATGCTTTCAGGAAGATAGTCGAAGACGTGGGCCTCCGCGGGATCACAGACATAACGCGCGGCAAATTGCAGTCCCGCCTGGCACGGAACCGGACGCACCGAAACTTCCATCGCCAGCTCAACCGTGTTGGCGATCAGCCAATCCTCAACCTCAATCACTTCCGTGACCGGTACAGGCAGTCCGATGCGCTCGGCCAGACGCGTGGCCAGAAGCTCATTGGCCAACACACGCAAATGCTGCGGATTGTTCTTGAATTTCACTACGTAAAAATGCCCGTCCGATCCGCGCATCAGATGGGACTGTGCGCCGCCACGCATGCGGCGAATGTGCTGAATGGCCTGAATTGGCATGGACTGAGATTTTATGCGAAAGGTTTCAGAGAATAAAATTCATATGCAAAGAAAGAGCCATCTTGGCTGGACGATCAAAGCCACTGGCCTGAAACGCTCATGCCGGCGATAAAGCCGGCGCAGGCAAGCACGAGTTGTTGGAGACCGATGAGACTCGCAGCAAACCAACGCAACCCTTTCATTCTGTAGATCCAGTAAACACCTGTCGCCATCGACCCGTAAAAAGTGAAATTGAGCCAGCGCTCACCAGCGGCATTCGCATGCGGAGATGGCCAGCCGCTGATGGCGGGAAATAACACGCCCACCGCAATGATCATAGGGAAGAAAAGAAGTTGGGTCAGCGCAAACCAGTATGACCAATGCCATACATCGCTGCGCCACGGCCTTTGGCGTTTGATTGCAAGCCCAATGCTTACACATAGCGGGATCAAGAGAATCAACACAGGAGGGATTATCAACGCCTCGATACTCCATGTTGTATTAACCGCAAATTGCTGCCAAGTTGACCGGCCGTTCATGACGCAAGTCTAGGACATCTTTTGTCACTTAGACACATTACCTTGGCCAAATACAAGAGAACCAATCGGGGCTTCCGCTCAACCACTTAAGCCCTGTTCACATCCCCTCCTCTATTGACCAGTATATATATCAAGTGATATATATATTGATGTGAGCAAAGCCGATTTCCACAAATTCATCCCGCTCAAGACCCAGTGGTTCCACATCATGCTGTCGCTCGCCGGCGGAGAGCAGCATGGCTACGGAATCATGCAGGAGGTCCTGGAGCGCACTTCTGGCAAGGTCCGCTTGTGGCCAGCCACTCTTTACGGTTCAATCAAGCGGTTGATCGAAGCGGAACTGATCGAGGAATCCGACGAACGGCCCGCTCCCGAACTGGACGACGCACGTCGCCGCTACTACCGGCTGACGTCGCTTGGCAAACGCGTGCTTGACGCAGAATGTGACCGGCTCAACGATCTGGTTCGCGTGATTCGGGAAAAGCAAGCCTTGCTTGCGGAATGAGTAAGAAGGTAACGCCATGAATCTTGCACTTCGCCTGTACCAGCGCCTGGCCCGGGCATTTCCGCACGAGTTCAAACTAGCCTATGGCACCGAAATGATGCAACTCGGCGATGACGTGGTGAATGAAATTGGCGTGCGTCATGGCATCACCGGCCTGTTCCGGCTGCTGGCAGATATCGCGTTTCGCGTCCCAGTCGAATACCTGAGCGAGATGCGCGGCGACACACGCTATGCGTTGCGGGCACTTCTCAAGTCACCAGGCTTTGCTTTGGTCGGGATTCTCTCCATGGGGATCGGCATGGGGCTCACCACCAATATCTTCAATTCGAGATGGCAAGCCATTTTTCGTGAGCTGCCCGCGGCCGCCAATGCCCAGCGTCTGGTAATGCCGGAAAAACTGGTTTCGAATTACTACATTGAGCAATTCCGCAATGAGAAAAATCTTTTTAGCGGGGTAACCGCGCTTCAAACCGATATTGCATTTAACGTGAACCTGGATAACGATGCGAAGGCGAAACCGGAGCGCGTGTTCGGACAACTGGTCTCACCCGATTACTTTTCCGTTCTCGGTGTGCAGGCGCAACGCGGACGGACACTGAGCGCTGAAATTGATAAGCCTGGCGATGCCGCCCGTGGTGGTTATCAGTGATCGTTTCTGGCGTAATCGCCTCAACTCCTCTCCTGACGCAGTGGGCCGGACAATTCGCATCAACACCCAACCGGCGACTATCGTGGGCATTGCTGCAAAGGATTTCAACGGCGCGTTTCCGACGAATCCGGCTGAGGTGTTCGTTCCCATCACCGTTCCGGTATCACTTGCGCCGGAGCTCGCGAACGATGTGCTGCATCAACCTAAGGCCAGGGACTTCATGGCGATCATGTGTCTCGCGCCGGGAGTCAACCTGGAATCCGCGGAAGCCGCCCTCGACGCAATTACACGTCGACTTGACCAGCAGTATGCTTCAACGCTGGCGCCGGAAGAAAAAGGCCGGCGTGTAACTCTGCTTCAGGCAGGCACCATGGTGCCAATGCCGCGGAACTTGAGGCCTGTCGTGATCGGTTTCTTTGCCGTGCTGATGGTGCTGATCATGACCATCGCGTGCATGAATCTTGCCAACATGCTGTTGGCGCGCGGCGCCAATCGTCGTAAGGAGCTGGCGATCCGCCTCGCTCTCGGCGCCAGCCGCTTCCGCCTGATCCGCCAGATGATGAGTGAAGGCATTTTGCTGTCAGTCCTGGGCGGCATTGCCGGCTTCGTCATGGCTTATTGGATGTCAGCCATGAGATCCAAATTGTCTTCGCCCACCCCTGTGCCGGTTGAACCCCAGGCGCTTCCGGATTGGCATGCAGGGCTTTTTGTCTTCGCCTTGTCAATCCTTTGTGGCATCGGATTCAGCCTGATACCTGCCCTCAGGGCCACGAAAACGGAAATGTTCCCCGCGCTCAAGCAAGGGTCAGCGCTGCAGTTCGCCGGTTATCGGCGATTTGGTTTGCGCAATCTGCTGATGGTTGGCCAGGTCACCGGCTCACTCATGCTGCTGTTGATCACTGGCTTCCTGGTGATGGGATTCAGCCAGGTCACGGGCACGCAAACTAATTTTGATCCGCATTCCATGTATCTCCTGTCCATTGATCCAATGCGTAATGGTTACACGCCTGAGAAAGCGCAGGCTCTATTTGAAAAACTTCCTCAGCAGCTCAGGAACGCAGGCGGAGTGGTTAGCGTCGCACTGGCGGCGCAGCCGCCTTTGTCGGTGCAGGATGAGGAAGACGGAGCTGTTCCTTTTACTGCCGAAGATTCCTCGGGATCGTCACGTGTGCAGCAGCAGATGATTAAAGAAGCGGTGGGAGCAGGCTATTTCGCCGCATTGAACGAATCGATGCTGGCGGGCCGTGAGTTTGTGGAACTGGATCAACGAACGGAGTCTGGCGATGATAAGGCCCTTCCGCTGGTGCTCAATGAGAGTGCCGCGAAGAAGTTCTTCGGCCATGGAACTGCGCTCGGGCAGGCACATCAGTGACGAACGCCAGTCGTATGAAGTAGTCGGCGTGGTCCATGATTTTAAGAACGGCATCAGTGATAGCCAGCTCGTAGCGTACTTACCGCTCACGCGGCGCCAGTTGACTAGTCATGCCGTGGATGGCATGACTGTGATGGTCCGCATGGATGGAGGCGCGGGAGCAGGCACCCTGGATCGCCTGCGCAAAGAGATCGCTTCCCTTGATCCCGACCTGAACATTTTCAACGCGCGCACTCTCAGTGATTACCTGGAGACCAGCCGGTCATCGCAGCGTTTCGCAATCGATACCTATGGCGCTATCGGCGTTTTTGGTCTGGTGCTGTCTGCACTGGGACTTGCCGGAGTCACGGCCTACGCGGTTGCCCAGCGGCGCCGCGAAATCGGTATCCGCATGGCTCTGGGGGCGCGCAGGGCCCAGGTGTTGCTGCTGGTCCTGCGTGAAGGCGCTGCGCTGGTGTGCGTTGGAACATTTCTTGGATTATTGGGCGCATTCGGCGTGGCCAAAATGCTTTCCGCCCTCACCAGCGTTTTTGTCAACGCTCTCAACATTGGGACTAACGATTTTCGCTTGCTGGTTGGTGCGCCGTTACTGCTGGGCTCCCTGGCGCTGCTCGCCTGTTACATTCCAGCCAGAAAGGCTGCCACCATTGATCCGCTGAACACGCTTCGTGAAGGATGAGCCGCATTTCTACTCCGGAAGCGGGCCTATTGCGGAATGAAGATGCTGAACACCGTGCCGTGACCGGTAAAACCAGAATCAGACCAGCTCTGGACGGGCTAAGGTTGGCTGCGCTCAGCTCTTGGGCGCTGACTGGGCCTCGCGGGCCGCGTCATAGACGCGCATGAACTCCTCCACGCTTTCCACATACACGTCTGCCCAGTCCACCACATAACGGCGCTTCTGGATTAGATCTTTCGCATCGTCAAGTGGCCAGCCAAGCACGCGCATTATCGCCAGAGTCATCATGGGCGCACGATGCACTCCTGCGGCACAGTGGATATAAACCTTGCTGCTCTGATCTTCCAGCGCTTCCAGGGCGAAATCAACGCCTTGCTGAAATAACTGCGGTGGCTTGATCTGAAAATCATCGTCGGTAGGATTATTCAGCACGCTCACCGGCTGGCCTTCCGCCAGTGGGCGATCGTCAAACTCAATCTGCATGTTAATGATATGGGTGACGCCCATGTGCACCAGCTCCTCCATGTTCTCGTCATTCCATATCCCGCCGCCAACGGCAATTCGATCTGTAACCCAGGTCATGTCCATAGTTTTGGTAACTTAACGCCGATCATTAGATGCAAAAGATAAAATGATAGGAAGATACAAAGATACATGAAGATCAGCCAAGTGACTGCCTACGTCTTCCCTGGACAGGTAACCAAAGGGCGTTCTTACCCTTGTGAAATGTCTCTGGCAGCGCGAAGGATCGTTCACCATCCGCCTTCCCGGCTACAATGGAAGAGTCATCTTATTTGGGAGGCCTGAAAGATCTATGGAACAAATTCCAGGAGTCGGAACAATCGGTTTGCGGCGCAACGAGGATATTGCGCTGGATATGATGAAGTTTATTGCCAGCACTACGGGTTACGGACGGACCACCGGCGGCGCACCGGCCGGATTTCACGCCGGTACGGAGAGCAAATCAGAAGACTATGCTACGCATCTGCTTGACCTGTATACTCGCTGCCTGAATACAGTCAATGGCAAAAAGTAACTCAGCGCTGCACGTTTGCGCTGGCCATCAATACTTACTAGGATAATGAGAGCAGCCGAAATCCCGGCTGCTTAAATCCCTTGAACCTGCCGAATTACATCACGCTCTCGCGTATCGCGTCGATCCCGCTGATTATCTGGATCCTTACCACGCCCCGGTTCAGCGTGAAAGAGAACACACTGCGCGTCGTGCTGGCGTCCACCATCTTTATTCTCGCTTCTATCACCGATGGCCTGGACGGCTATCTGGCGCGCCGCCGCGGCCAGATCACCACCATGGGGACGCTGCTCGATCCGTTGGCTGACAAGCTGATGATCGCCGCAGCGTTCATTACTCTGGTCCAGTTGATTCCGTCCGTCGTGAGCGTTTGGGCGGCGGTCATTATCGTTGGACGGGAGTTTTTGATCTCCGGCTTGCGCTCGATTGCCGCCTCCGAAGGCTTCACCATCGAAGCCAGTGAGCTGGGCAAGCTCAAAATGGTTGTACAGATCGTCTCTGTGGTTTCCACCATTTTGGCGCTGCGCTGGGACATCTGGGACTTCAAATACTTCATTCTGCCGGTCCGCCTCATTGCCATCATGGCAATCTGGTTCATGGTGGGAGTTTCCGTGATTTCGGCCGTGGATTATTTTGTCGGCTTCTGGAAGAAGATTGACAAGCGCGCTGAGCGAAGAAGAAGGCGTCCGTTCGTGCTCAGCCGCAAGAAAAAGAAAGCCATGGAACAGGCCCAGGCTGAGAACCCGGGAAATTAGCTCTCAGCAGTCAGCGACTTCAGCAGTCAGCACTCAGCCCTTAGCGATTCAATCAACACCATCAGCTTCAAGCCTAACGGCTGTGGAACGCAGGCGCCCTCGGCTGCGAGCGTCAGAACTCGTGGAATTCCCTTTCCACAAACATGGCTCGGGTTGGCTGAATGCTGAGGGCTAATCTTGGCTGATTGCTGGCTGCTGAATGCAATTCCTCAATCCCCCGTCAGCTCCGGGGCTGGCTTGGTCGTAATCGGCGGACGCTTATGCGACGCTCGCTTTCCGGTCACGCGCAGACGCATACGATCAAGGTAAAGATAGATCACAGGAGTCGTGAAAAGTGTCAGCGCCTGGCTCACAATCAGCCCGCCGACAATCGCAATACCCAGCGGACGGCGCAACTCCGCACCCACACCCGTTCCCAGCGCCAATGGCAATCCGCCCAGCAAAGCAGCCATGGTGGTCATGATGATAGGACGGAAGCGCAGAGTCGCTGCTTCATAGATGGCTTCTTCGGGTGACTTATTGTCGCGCCGTTCGGTCTCCAGCGCGAAGTCGATCATCATGATGGCATTCTTCTTCACAATGCCGATCAGCAGGATGATCCCGATCATCGCCATCACATTCAGGTCGTTGCCGGTAATCATGAGGGACAGGAACGCCCCCACGCCAGCCGATGGCAGCGTGGAGAGAATGGTAATGGGATGAATGAAGCTCTCATAGAGCATGCCCAGCACAATGTAAACCGTGACCAGCGCTGCAAGAATCAGAATCCACTCGCTCGCTGCCGTGTCTTTGAACGCCGCTGCTGTACCCTGGAAACCGCCCTGCACGCTTGCCGGAACACCAAGGTCACGCATGGCAGTTTCAACCACCTTGGCCGCATTCCCTAATGGAACACCCAGTGCCAGATTGAATGAGATGGTGGCTGCCGGATACTGTCCCTGATGGTTCACCTGTAATGAAGTATTCGAAGGCACAATGTGTGCGATGACTGAGAGCGGAATCTCAGTCGCCGTTAGATGACTTCACATACGTATTCTTGAGCGCATCCTGCCCGGACATGAGTTTTGGATCAACTTCCATCACCACGTGATATTGATTCAGTTGCTTATACATGGTGGAGACCTGCGCCTGGCCAAACGACTGATATAAAGCGGCGTCCACCTGGGCAGAACTCACTCCCAGTCGCGACGCAGTATCCCGGTCGACCTGCACAACTGAAGCCAGGCCACGGTCCTGCTGGTCAGTATTTACGTCACGCAACTCGGGCAGCGTGCGCAGCTTTTGCAGGATCCGCGGTGACCAGTAATTCAGCTCGTTCAAGTCTTCCGATTGCAAAGTGTATTGGAACTGCGCGTTGGAGAAGCGTCCGCCGATGTTCAGGTCCTGTACAGCGGTAAGAAAGAGGGTTGCACCTGGGACCTGGGCGAGCTTGCCACGAAGCCGGTTGATCATCTCGTCAGCGGTTACTGGATGCTTAAACCTGCCATTACCTATTTTGTCGCGCTCGCTGGGCGGCTTCAGCGTCATGAACATGCGTCCGGTGTTCGACGTACCCTGTCCGCCGGCAAAAGCCATTACTTTATCAACCGCCGGGTCTTTCAAGATAATTCCTACATATTGCTTCATCTTGTCACGCAGTGCGGGGAAAGCAATGTCCTGTTCGGCTTGAATGCTGCCGCCCAGGCGACCTGTATCCTGCTGCGGGAAGAAACCTTTAGGAGCGTAGATAAAAAGACCAACGCTCAGGAACATGGTAGCGATGGTCACCAGCAGCGTGAGCGGCTGATGGCGCAGCACCCAGCCCAGGCTGATCCGGTACATCTTCAGGATGAATTCGAAACCGCGTTCACTCCACTGGTAAATCTTTCCGTGCTTCGCCTCCTGGGGCGAACGCAGGAACTTGGCGCACATCATCGGCGTCACTGTGAGTGAAACCACCAGTGATACGGCAATGGCTGTGCTGAGCACAACCGCAAATTCCCGGAACAGACGTCCCACAATGCCTTGCATCAGCAGAATCGGCAGAAAGACCGCAACCAGTGATGTACTCATGGAGAGCACGGTAAAACCAATTTCGCTGGCCCCGCGAAAGGCCGCTTTCACCGGGTCCATGCCCTTTTCCAGATAACGCGTGATGTCTTCAATCACCACGATGGCATCATCCACCACGAAGCCGGTGGAGATGGCCAGCGCCATGAGAGAGAGATTGTCCACGCTGTAATCGAGCAGGTACATCACGCCAAAGGTGCCGATCAATGAGAGCGGCACGGCAACACTGGGGATCATCGTAGCCCGCCAGTTGCGCAGGAAAACGAAGACCACCAGCACAACCAGAATGATGGAGATAATGAGCGTGATCTGTATGTCTTTAACTGAAGCGCGAATAGTGATGGTACGGTCCAGCACCACGTCCAGCTTCATGGCTGCGGGGATGGACGCCTGAAATTCAGGGATCAGCGCTTTCACGCGGTCCACTGCGTCAATAATGTTGGCGCCGGGCTGCCGGAAAACGATCATGAGCACGGCCGGGTCACCGTTCGCCAGGCCGGCGTTGCGTATGTCCTCAACGGAATCCTGCACGTCAGCCACATCGCCCAGACGCACAACTCCGTTTGCGTTTCCCGAAACGATTATCTTTTTGTAGTCTTCAGCTTTGAAAAGCTGGTCATTGGTGGTGATCTGCCACGCATTCACGGCATTGGCGATTTCGCCTTTGGGCCGATTCGCATTGGCCGAATTCAAAGCGGCAGCAACTTTCTCCACTCCGATGCCAAGCTTATTTAAGGCAGCGGAGTTCAGTTCCGCACGCACTGCCGGCTTGGCGCCGCCGCCAACAAACACCTGGCCAATGCCCGGAACCTGTGAGAGTTTCTGCGCCAGCACGGAGTCAGCCACGTCATACATCGCAGGCAGCGTCTTGCTGTTGGACGTGAGTGCCAGAATCATGATCGGCGCGTCAGCAGGATTCACCTTGCGCCAGTTAGGCCGCGTCGGCAGGTTCGCGGGCAATTGGCCCAGTGATGCATTGATGGCGGCCTGTACGTCGCGCGCCGCGGCATCAATGTTGCGATTCAGATCGAACTGCAGCGTAATGCCGGTTGAGCCGAGCTGGCTGGTGGAAGTCATTTGATTGACCCCGGCAATGCGTCCGAACTGGCGTTCCAGCGGAGTCGCCACGGAGGATGCCATGGTCTCCGGACTGGCTCCGGGCAGACTGGCGCCCACACTGATCACGGGATATTCAACCTGGGGAATCGGGGCAACAGGCAAACGCGTGTAAGCGAGGATGCCTGCAATGAGCACACCCGCGGCCAGCAATGAAGTAGCAACCGGACGGCGTATGAATGGAGCAGAAATATTCATGCGGCTAGTCTCCCGCTACCGGCTCTTCCTGAGGCTTGATCTCATTGCCGATGTTGAAGCGTGTGAACCGCTGCGCCAGCTTATCAAACCATATATAGATGACAGGCGTTGTGTAGAGCGTAAACAGCTGGCTCAACAGCAGTCCGCCGATGATGGTGATGCCCAGCGGATGCCGCAGCTCAGATCCCGTACCACGCCCAAAGGCGAGCGGAACAGCGCCAAGCAGAGCGGCCATCGTCGTCATCATGATCGGGCGGAAGCGCAACAAGCTGGCCTGGTAGATAGCCTCTTCGGGCGGCTTGCCTTCATTGCGCTCGGCCACCAGAGCAAAATCAATCATCATGATGGCGTTCTTCTTCACAATACCGATCAGCAGGATGATTCCTATGAGCGCCACCACCGTAAGGTCATTGCGCGTGAGGATCAATGCCAGGATCGCGCCCACGCCCGCGGATGGCAGGGTGGAAAGAATCGTCACGGGATGAATGTAGCTCTCGTACAAAACGCCCAGCACAATGTAAACAGTGACGAGTGCGGCCAGAATCAGCCAGGGTTCTGAGGCCAGTGAATTCTGGAAAGCTGCCGCGGTTCCCTGGAAGCTGGGATGGATGCTGACGGGCATGCCCAGATCGCGTTCCACCTGCGCAATGGCCTTGGTCGCGTTTCCCAGCGACTCTCCCGGCGCAAGGTTGAATGAGATAGTCACCACGGGGAACTGCCCCTGGTGGTTGATCGCCAGCGATGCGTTCGTAGTTTCGAAATGACTGAACGAAGAGAGCGGCACCTGCGTCCCGGTCGCCGACTTCACATAAATGTGCGAGAGGTCCGTGGGATCCTGCTGAAATTGTGAACCAACTTCGAGCACAACGTGATATTGGTTGAGCTGCGTGAAGATGGTGGAGACCTGGCGCTGTCCAAACGCGTCATACAGAGTGTCATCCACTGCCTGCGGCAGAATGCCGAAGCGCGACGCGGTATCACGATCAATGACCAGGTCAGCCCGCAGTCCCCCGTTTTGCTGGTCGCTGGCAACGTCGCGCAACTCCGGCAAGGTGCGCATTTTTTCTACAATGCGATTGGACCAGTCATTGAGTTCTGCAGCATCCGTGTCTTCCAGTGAATATTGGAACTGAGTCCGGCTCACTCGATCTTCCACCGTCAGGTCCTGCACCGGCTGCATATAAAGGACAATGCCTTCAACCTGGGCCAACTGAGGCTGAAGCCTGCGGATCACATCAGAAGCCGTGGACGAGCGATCTTCATGTGGCTTGAGGTTGATCTGTATGCGCCCGCTGTTCTGCGTGGTGTTGGTGCCATCAATGCCGATAAACGATGACAGGCTGGCCACATCCGGGTCCTGCAGGATCACCTGCCCAAGCTTCTGCTGGCGTTCAGCCATGGCAGAAAAAGAAGAACTCTGGGCCGCCTCTGAAATACCCAGAATTACGCCGGTATCCTGCACCGGGAAGAAACCTTTGGGAACAATGGTGTAAAGGTACAGCGTGAGCACCAGGGCAGCGGCCGTAAGCAACAGAGTGGTGGTCTGGTGCTTCAGCACGAATCGCAGCGTGGTTCCGTAGTGCTCGATTACCTTTTCGTAGAAGCGCTCCGTAGCCAGATAGAAGCGCCCGTGCTTTGCCTCTTTGGGATTTTTCAAAAGGCGCGCAGCCATCATTGGCGTAAGCGATAGCGAAACCAGCGCTGAGAGTATGATCGTGACGCTGAGCGTAACTGCAAATTCACGGAACAGACGTCCTACGATGTCGCCCATGAACAAAAGCGGGATCAGCACGGCGATCAGCGAAACCGTCAGCGAGATGATCGTGAATCCGATCTGTCCTGCTCCAGCCAGTGCGGCTTCCAGCGGCGTGTGTCCTTCTTCCAGATAGCGATCGATGTTCTCGATCATCACAATGGCGTCATCCACCACAAAACCTGTGGAAATGGTGAGCGCCATCAGTGAGAGATTGTCCAGACTGTAGCCGAGCAGGTACATCACGGCGAAGGTGCCGACGATCGATAGTGGTACGGCTACGCTGGGAATGACGGTGGCGGCCAGGTTGCGCAGGAAGAGGAAGATTACCATCACCACCAGCGCGACTGTGAGCATCAGCTCAAATTGAACGTCTTTGACTGAAGCCCGAATCGTCTCCGTGCGATCAGTAAGTATTTGAACTTTTACTGACGATGGCAGAGCGCCCTGCAGTTGCGGCAGCAGCTTCTTGATGCGGTCCACCACGCCGATGATGTTGGCGCCCGGCTGGCGCTGAATGTTTACAATGACAGCCGGCCGCATCTGCCCGTCCGCGGCACTGCCCATCCATGCGGCCTGCTTGGAATTTTCCGCCCCGTCCAGCACGGTAGCGATGTCTTTCAACCGCACCGGCGCGTTGTTGCGATAAGCAACAATGACCTCTTTGTAATCATTGGCGGAAGTCAGTTGATCATTGCTATTGATGGTGAAAGACTGGCGCTGGTTCTCAACCACGCCTTTGGCCTGATCAACGTTGGCCGAGCCGAGCACGGCGCGAACATCTTCCAGACTCAGCCCATAGGACGCCAGTGCCGTGGGATTGGCCTGTATGCGGACCGCCGGCCGCTGTCCACCGCTGATCGAAACCAGCCCGACGCCGGTGACTTGCGAAATTTTCTGTGCCAGCGTGGTGTCTGCCAGATCTTCAATCTTCGTCAGCGCCAGGCTGTCAGACGTAAGCGCCAGAGTAATGATCGGCGAGTCTGCGGGATTGACCTTGCTGTAGATGGGCGGATTGGGCAGATCGCGCGGCAGGAACGTGGTGGAAGCATTAATGGCCGCCTGGACTTCCTGTTCGGCAATGTCAATGTTTTGTTCCAGCGTGAACTGCAACGTGATGACAGCTACGCCATAGGAACTGGTGGAAGTCATCTGGGCCAGTCCGGGAACCTGGCCAAACTGGCGCTCCATCGGAGCTGTCACGGACGACGCCATTACCTCGGGCCCCGCGCCGGGATAGAAAGTGGTCACCTGAATGGTGGGGTAATCGACTTGAGGCAGCGCTGAAACCGGTAATTGCCGGTACGCAACTATGCCGACCAGCAACACACCGATCATCAGCAGCGATGTGGCTACTGGCCGGAGGATAAATAAACGAGATGGACCACCGTTCGGCATTGAGGGTTGGGCTTTGATTCGTGTCTGGTTCGAAGCTAATCTGTTTCGCGGCCGTACAGGCAGCAGGCTTTCTGGTTCTATTGCCCGGGCGCCTGCGTTCCTTGACCGGGCTGTGGAGAAGGCTGGCCACCGCCATTACGCACTTCCACCTTGCTGCCTGCCTGAAGTTTGTCCTGACCATCCGTAACCACTTTGTCGCCGGCCGAAACGCCGTTTGTGATCGCGGCAAAATTCCCCACGCTTATCCCAAGAGTGACCTTGCGCATGTCGGCGGTATTGTCAGGTTTGACTACGAACACATAGGTTCCCTGCGGCCCGCGCTGCACGGCGGCGGCCGGCACCACGGTGGTGTTCTTACGAACTTCCAGCAGCAGGTGGATATTCACAAACTGGTTAGGCCAGAGGGCTCTCTCACTGTTGTCAAAGACAGCCTTCAGCTTGCCGGTGCCAGTGGTGGGATCGATCTGATTGTCGATCGTCATCAGCTTGCCGGTGGCCAGCTTGGTTTGATCGTCACGGCTGTACGCCTCAACTCCCAGCGTGCCCTTGCGCATGTGTTGTGACACATTCCCCAGATTGTCTTCCGGCAAGTTGAATATCACGGCGATGGGATGAAGCTGCGTGATGACGAGCAGGCCGTTGGCATCCGAGGCATGGACCATGTTTCCCACGTCCACCTGCCGCAAACCAACCCGTCCACCAACCGAGGCCGTAATCCGCGTATAAACCAGATTCAGCTTTACGTTATCCACGTTCGCCTGGTCAGAGCGAACCGATCCTTCCAACTGGCCTACCAGAGATTTCTGCGTGTCATTCTGCTGCTGCGGGATGATGCCCTGCTTGAACAGACCTTCAAATCGTTCAGCGTTGAGCTGAGCATCAGCCAGCGCAGACTTGTCTTTGTACAAAGTAGCTTCTGCCTGGCTCAAGGCTACCTGATAAGGCCGGGGGTCGATCACAGCCAGAAGGTCGCCCTTCTCTACTTCCTGGCCTTCGCGAAAATGGACCTCGACTAACTGTCCGTCGATGCGGCTCTTCACCACCACCGTATTGAAAGCCTCCACTGAGCCAAGACCGTTGAGATAGACCGGCAGATCACGGACTTCTGCAGGTGCAACGCCCACCGGGATCACCATGGAACCACGGCCGCCTTGCTGGCCCTTCTTGCTGGTCCCGTTCTTACCCGCTGCTTCAGCGTTATTCGAGTTTCCGCAACCCACCAGAACAAACCCCATTAAAAATAGGGAGAAAAAGGCCCAAAAGCCCAGCGAACAGACCAGCACATTGAGTTGCGAACGTTTCAAATCCTTGTTCCTTTCAAAAAGGGGCACGAGCAGACACCAAGTTGAGCTGAATGCCAAGCTATGTAATGTACCAGAGCAGCTGACTTTTTACGCAGGTTGTGTTGAAGTCCAGCGGAAACTCGGTTTGAGAGCCGTTTACAGCCGTGTTCTTCCCCTGGCACTTAGATGCTTTAGGGAAGTTCACCGGAAAAGCTCAACGTTCAGTTCGCTCGTCATCTTCTCTATTGGACGATATCATGTGCTGAATATGACGTGTGGTTTTGTAAATAATTGTTAACAAGAGAGTTGCAGGATTCTGCAAACCGCCAAACGCTTCAACAGCGAACATAATATTTAGACATTCAGACAAACGATAGCCCGGACTTGTTCTCAAGTCCGGGCCGTGTTGGATTTCTCTTTTTCAGCTCAACAGCGCTTAATTGGGTTTATTCTCGGTCGGCTTGTCATCTGCCGGCTTGTCGGTAGGCAGGCTGGCGCCTTGAGGCAGGCTCCAAATATCGACCACTCGGCCTGACGACGTGCCGGTTTTCACCTGAAGCCGCTGGCCGTCTATGCCTTTGGATTTAGTGAGGTACGTCATGGCGTTGCTGGCACGCTGGTTGGCGAGCCGGGTCGGCTCAGGGTCCTGAGCAGCGCCGGTCAGTACGGCAGTACTGTTCGGATCTTGTTGAAGCTTCAAAGCCACGTCATCCAGAATAGCCTTGGAACGATTGTCCACGTAGGCGCTGTTTGGTTTGAAATCAAGCGACGTGAGCTTCTGCGCAGTCGGGACAGGTGGCGTCCCTGCCTCCACGTTCACCGTGGTAATGGCGCTGGCGCTGAGCTGGCGATCATCAAAAGCAGTGGCGCGCACCGCTATGGGACCTGCGCTGGTTTCCGCGGTTTCCAAAGTGGCCTGATTGCGGTTCGAAGAAAGTTTGCCGCCGTTGGCGACAAAGGCGATGCTGACCGGACGCCCGTCCGGACTGGTGGCCTCACAGGTAATGCTGGAAGTCTCGCCAACGCGAACAGTGGCGGGAGCAGCATTGCAGGTGATTTTCGGCGGAACAGGTTCAGCAGTCGGGTTGGCATCGGGACTCACGCTGGCATTCGGCTGACTGGCGGAGATTGGTAAAACCGGTTGAATTTCTGGAGCGTCAGTCACGTCCATCAGTTCCACGCCGTCGCCCACATGTATGTCTTCAAGAGCGGACAGCACCATGGCTGTTGCGCTGTGCTTGTGAACGCTCAGCACCACCATATCGCCCAGTGTGCGGCGCGGCAGGCTGGCTAAATCTTTGAATGTTGACTTGCTGTACTGTTGGTCTTCCGTCGCATCGGCTTTGAGTGACATGCCGGCTTCGGGATCATTATATGTATAGGAGTAGGTGCGAGTGGCGCGGAGGTAGTCGCCAATTTTTATGCCTTTGTCGGCGCCGATATTGAGATACACCTTGTTCTTGGTTCCGACGAAGGAATCGAATTCATTGGAGAGAATAATGCGACCCTGGGGCTTACCATTGGGCGGCGCGAAACGGTCCAATGCCACCTTGCGGAACTTGGGGGCCGGACGCGTCTCAAAGGGAATCGCCAGATCACCCGGAACAAAATCCGCACAGCTCAACTGGGGAACGGCAATCCCAGTCTCTTTTTGAACTGACGTGATCTTTGCGTAGCCCAGCTCGAAATAGGTTTCGCCGGCCGAGCGGATGGCGCCCGATTGTCCTCTAAACAATTCGTAGTGGTTCGGGTCCTTCACATGACGGACAATCTGGTATAGGTCGCCCTCTTTCAGCCCGCGCCCATGGATGTAGATTATGTCAGAGATGCCGGCATAGCGCGTCTGGTCCGGGCTGTTCCATCCGGCAGCTACATAGTTGCTCCCAGAAACCTTGTCAGACGAAATGAAACCGGAGCAGTACATATCTGCTGGGGTTGGAACCGTCCCCACATCGAGCGCAGGTGTCCGCACCGGTGGAGCGGATTGACCCGCTGGCGGCTCCGTGCGGGTTTTTGCCCCATCATGGTGCCTGCCAGAACCAGCAACATCAAAGCACTTTTCATCTACTTAGTCCTCCCGAACCAACGGCCAGTGGCCTGAGCCGCTTTAAAACACGCAAATTAGCCCGGTGTGCACCATATCACCGCTTTTCCCGCTACTTCAACTAAACTCTTATTAACTCAGCAGATACACCTAATTACAGAAGTTCATTTCCCATTTGAATTCGGGTCTTGCATCTGGGAAATTCGCTCGCGTATGATGACCACCTTTGTCCGCTAAGATGAGTGTTACCTTCAGTTCCGTTCCGCGTTTCCTGCCTGCACGGCTCCCGCGGGTTTGCGTGGCCATTGCTTCCGGCAATCCTGCTGAAATGGTGCAAAAAGCGGACGTCCTGGTGCGGGAAAACCCCTTTGTTGAGTTCAGGTTAGACTACCTTCCCAAGCCGGCCCTGGGACTTCCCAAGTTGCGCACTTTTGTGGAGTACCACCCTGAAGCTCTGATTGTGGCCACCTGCCGTCGCGCCGTGGCTGGGGGTAAGTTTCGCGGTACCATCGCGGCTGAAATCGATATTCTGGCCAAAGCCGCCCAACAGGGCTGCCACCTGATTGACCTGGAATTGGAAACCGCGGTCCAGCTCAAACCGGCTGACTTCGTCCGGCTGCGCCGCCATGCCAACCTGATTGTCTCGTTCCACGATTATCGCGGCACCCGCAAGCTCGAAGAGACCTTTGCCCGGATGAAGCAGTATCCCGCCGACTTCTTCAAAGTCGTCAGCACGGCGAACTCGCTTTCTGACAACGTGCAGATGATGAAGTTTCTGGAGAAACACAGTCCGGAAAACTCCATGGTTGGCGTTTGCATGGGCGAACAAGGCATCATGAGCCGTGTGCTGTGTGTGCGTGCCGGCAGCCAGTTCACTTTCGCCGCATCCAGTGTCGGTGAAGAAACGGCCCCCGGACAGATCGCAGCGCGCGCCTTGCGCGAGACCTTCCGCATTGATCTGGTGGACGCCGCCACCAAAGTTTATGGTGTGGCGGGCGACCCGGTAGCACATTCCCTTTCACCCGTCATGCTGAACACCGCTTTCCGTCGTGAAAACGTGAACGGCGTTTATCTGGCTCTGCATGCAAAGTCGATAGAAGACCTGATGGCGTGTGTTCGCGATATCCCGATCGCAGGGCTGAGCATAACCATGCCCTATAAAGAAGAGATCCTGAAATACCTGGATAAGACTGATCCCCTGACCGCGAAAATTGGCGCATGCAACACCGTGGTCCGCGGACAGGACGGTCATCTGTACGGATTCAATACGGATGTTGCCGGCGTGGTGCGTCCGCTGGAAATCCGCCTGCGCCTGCCCGGGGCAAAAATTCTGGTGCTGGGTGCCGGCGGGGCGGCGCGTGCTGCAGTATTTGGACTCAAAGAACGCGGTGCGGACGTATACATCCTCAATCGCACGCCGGGTCCGGCGCAGACCTTGGCCAAGCAGGCAAAAGCCAAGGCCATCAATCGCACCATGCTGAAGAAGATGGAATTTGACGTGATCATCAACGCGACGCCTGTGGGGATGGAAGGCAATCGTGATCCGCTGCCGATTACCGAGCAGGAACTTAAGGCAAAGTACTTCTTTGAAATGGTCTACTCTCCGGCCGAGACCAGGATGGTCAAAATTGCCCGGGCCAAAGGCATGCACGTGATCCTGGGATCAGAGATGTTTGTGCAGCAGGGTGCGCGCCAGTTTGAAACGTGGACCGGCAAGCCCGCCCCTGTGATGGAAATGCAGCGCGTGGTGGAATTTGCACTGGCCCAGAGAGCTGCCGAAAAATCCAACGAAACAAAAGCCAGCAGCAAGAAGGCCGGCAGATAGTCACTTTTTCTTTCCTGATTTTTCTCGTGCCCCCAACGGAAACCTGTAAGCCAGCGTGAGCATGTGAGAATCAACACCCGGATTCTCATTCGCTATGTATGCATTGGACATGTGCTGGAACATGTAGGCGAAAGAAATCGACTTCTTCGACGACAACGGAAATTCCACGCCGGCGCTTCCATCCACGGTGAAGTTAAATTGGGACGCATGTGGCGAGAGTGCAATCCGGCTGAAATATAAAAAACCACCCTCGATGCCAATGAATGGCTGCACCTTCTTGCGTGGAAGGAACTTCACCCTCAGACCAGCCGGGCTTGCGCCGGCTCCATAGTTTTTTCGCGTCTCGGTGACGGGTGGAACATTCCGCAGCGCCTGAATATTGGTCCCTATGAAGTAAGGTTCGCGCAACACGGCAAACGGAATGACCTGCGAAGTGAAGCTCAGTTCGGCGAATGATCTCCTGGCAAGCAGGCGATTAAAAGCGGCGCCAATTAGAAACAGCCGCCGGTCATTGCTTGTTCCCTCCAGGGAACCATTGGCGAACGTTCCCACCAGATGCAGACTGACGCTGTTTTTACCTGTAACCGTAAAGCCTGCTGAAGGATATTGATCAGGTTCCTGTGCATGTGCCTGCGGGTGAAACGCAAGGAAAATGCATAATGCGGCGACAAGTGAGCAGACACAGGCGGCGGACATAAAGACACGCTTTTCTCGAACCTATTGAGCCAACTTCGTTGGCGCAAGTCAAGCTGCAGAACACGTTCGCTCAGAAAGTTAACCGCTTTGTTCCAGGTCGCCCAAATTGCTCCAATCGCATGAGCGCAAGTAAGATAGTCTTTCGATCCTGAGCGCTTGCCGGATCGTCCATATTCGTCATGAAATCAGACAAGATGAGCCCAGAAAAACCAGAATCCACCGGCCCTGACACGCTGGAACCAGCCGCCGCGCCGACTAACTTTGTTCGCGAAATTTTCATTGAAGACCTGAAAACCAACAAATACAACGGTCGCGTCTGGACCCGCTTCCCGCCCGAACCAAATGGCTATCTGCATATTGGACATGCCAAAGCCATCTGCCTGGATTTTGGCCTGGCCGACGAGTTCGGCGGCGGCACCAACCTGCGCTTTGATGACACTAATCCTGAAAAGGAAGAGACTGAGTACGTCGATTCCATTCAGACTGACGTACGTTGGCTGGGTTTTGAATGGGAAAATCTGCTTTACGCCTCGGACTATTTCCAGCAGCTGCTATGACTGGGCCGTCCAGCTCATCAAAAAAGGCAGTGCGTACGTTTGCGATTTGAGCGCTGAAGAGATACGCAAATATCGCGGCACGCTTACGGAGCCAGGGAAGAATAGCCCTGATCGCGACCGGTCCGTAGAAGAGAACCTTGGCCTTTTTGATCGCATGCGCAAAGGCGAGTTCCCTGATGGTTCGCGCACACTGCGCGCGAAAATCGACATGGCTTCGCCCAACCTTAATATGCGCGATCCGGTAATGTACCGCATCGTGCATGCGGCGCATCATCGAACCGGCGATAAGTGGTGCATCTACCCGATGTACGACTATGCCCACGGACAATCGGACTCGCTGGAAAACATCACCCACTCCATGTGCACGCTGGAGTTTGAAGATCATCGCCCGCTCTACAACTGGTTCATCAAAGAGCTCGGGATCTTTCCTTCCCGGCAGATTGAGTTTGACCGGCTCAACCTTACTTATACGTTGCTGAGTAAACGCAAACTGCTGCAACTGGTGCAGCAGGGCAAAGTCAGCGGCTGGGATGACCCGCGCATGCCTACGCTGAGCGGAATTCGCCGCCGTGGTTATACACCGGAAGCCATCCGCAAATTTGTCGGCAACATTGGCGTCACCAAGACCAATGGCACCATTGATCTGGCCATGCTGGAGCACTTTGTCCGCGAAGACCTGAACAAGCGTTCCCTTCGCGTGATGGCCGTTCTCAAACCGTTGAAGGTTGTGATCGACAACTATCCCGAAGACAAAAGCGAAGAGATGGAGGCGATCAACAATCCTGAAGATGAAAGCGCCGGCAAACGCAAAGTGCCGTTCTCACGTGAGCTTTACATCGAACAGGATGACTTCCGCGAGGAGCCTCCCAAGGGCTACTTCCGTCTATCGCCGGGAAAAGAAGTTCGCCTGCGCTATGGTTATTTCATCACCGCAAAGAGCGTGGTGAAGAATTCCGCGGGAGAAGTGGTTGAAGTCCACTGCACTTATGACCCTGCAACCCACGGCGGGAACGCGCCGGACGGGCGCAAAGTGAAGTCCACCATTCACTGGGTCTCGGCGGCACATGCCATCGACGCCGAAGTGCGCGTTTATGACAATCTCTTCAGTAATCCCGATCCCAACGATGTGCCCGATGGCCAGGACTTCACCGCTAACCTGAATCCCAACTCGCTGGAAGTGGTGCCGCGTGCCAAGCTGGAGCCATCCCTCAAAGACGCAAGCCCGGGAGACCGTTATCAGTTCGAACGCCTGGGATACTTCTGCGCAGACACTGATTCGAAACCTGGTGAGCTGGTTTTCAATCGTACCGTCGCGTTAAAAGACACCTGGGCCAAGGTGGAGAAGAAACAAAAGGCGCTAGGCGACGGCTTAGCGTTTGCGGCGCCGCGCCGACACATTTGCATAAATCCATGTTTAGCCCGTCAGGGCGATTGACAGTAGCCCGGCACGTCAGTGCCGGGAAAGGTGCAAAAAGATTCCAGTCCCGAAGGGACGGCTGACGTCGTCATTCCTCGATCGCCATTCCATGGCGTTTCAGGATCGCCTTCCATTCCTCGCGAAAATTGACCTTGGCATGGTGCTTCTTCTGATTTCGTATATAGCGCGCGGTTACGTCTTTCTGCGATATGCCAATCGAGAAGGCACCATACTTCTCCTGCCATTGAAAACGCGGACGACCCGCCGTTTCGTGCATCCACAACGATGATCCGGCTTTGATCAGTTGCATCGCCTTGGCCACGGGCATCGTCGGCGGTAGCGAAATGAGGAGATGAACGTGGTCTGGCATTCCGCCAACTTCAAGTGCTTTAAGACCGTTTGCCCTCGCGATGCCGCCCATGTAAGCCCAAAGCCGAGATTGCAGATCGTCGGTGATGAGAGATCCTCGTTCTTTGGTGGCGAACACACAATGAAACAGCAGGCTGGTGTATGACATACGGCAATCATTGTATTCAGCCGTCCCTTCGGGACTGTTACCTCTCTAGCTCCCTTTTCCCGGCACTTACGTGCCGGGCTATTGTCATTCGCCCCTGCCGGGGCTCCTGTTTTTTAGCGCTTACCCACAGTGTGGGCTAACTTCGCGCCGCGCCTCCGGCGCTGGGTTGCGTGACTAACTCTCTGTACGCATCAAGAGTCCTCTGCCTTTCCCGCCCTTGTGCTATAAATGTCGTCTTCCGGGCCATTGAGGGATGCGAGAACTAGAGATGATGGCTCGCCTGAATGGAGGACGCCGCATGGTCAAGCTACGTTTATACACGGCAATTTTGCTGGTTCTCTTCGTCGCTCCGTCTTCTTCATGCCCAGAAGACCGTCAATGATCCCGAACCCAAGTTGCTCACCTGGTCACAACAACTTGCCATGCGCGAACAATGGCTGGCTAAGCGGCACGAGATGATCCTGCCCCTGATGCGCAAACATGGCATCGATATGTGGATCATCGTGAACGAAGAGTTTCATGACGACCCGCTCACGCAGTACATTGCTCCGCCGCGTCCTTATGCCGGCAATCGCGATGTTTTCGTCTTCGTCGATACCGGCGACAAAGGATTGAAAAAACTCGCCTTGACCGGGTATTCAGAGGAAAACATCCAGCATTTTTTCGAGAGCGCCAATGAACCAAAACCTCTGGACAAAGCTTTGCCTGAGCTCTATCAGACCTATCATCCGAAAAAGATTGCTTTAAGTTACGGTGCCGGACGCGGTGTTCAACGCAGCATCACCCATGACACCTATAAATTGCTGGCAGACAAAATGGGCGCCGACGCCGAATCTCATTTCGTCCCCGCTGCTGACCTCATTGAAGACTATCTGGACACACGTATCCCCGAAGAGTTCGCCGAATATACGAAGCTGGTTAAGCTGACCGATATCCTGGCCCATCGCGCGCTATCCAGCGAAGTGATCAAGCCTGGCAAGACCACGGTTGGCGATGTCCGTCGCTGGCTCTTTGACGCTCTGGGCGAACGCGGTGTGGGCACATGGTTTCAACCTGATCTTCGCGTGCAGCGCAAAGGCAGGCCCAATGACACGTCACGTGGATTTCTCGCCATCGCTCCCGAAAATACTGTCATTCAGCGCGGCGACCTGGTCCATCTTGATTTCGGTATTACCTACATGGGCCTGAACAGTGACTGGCAGAAAATGGTTTACATTTTTCGCGATGGTGAAAAAGAAATTCCCGCCGGATTGAAGCATGCTCTCGCCAACACCAACGCTCTTCAGGATGCGCTCATGCTGCGTGCCTCCCGTCCCGATCGTCCCGCGGGTGAGGTCTACACCGCCGCCATGGATGAGATGAAGCAGAAGAACATCGAAGCCCAGATCTACAGCCATCCCATCGGCGATCAGGGCCACGGACTCGGCGCCGCCATCGATTTCCGGGCCACAAAACGCCCTGAAACCATGGGCCAGGAAAAGCGGCTCAGGAAAGGCTCATACATCTCGATTGAACTGAACACGCAAACGGTGGTCCCGGAATGGGACGGTCAGAAAATTTATGTGATGGAAGAAGACCCTGCCTATCTTACGGACGAAGGCTGGAAGTTCTTCGTGCCCAGGCAGGAAGCTTTCTACGTCATTCGTTAGGAACAGCCCCGTTGAGCGAATGTGCAGCTGGTTGACTGGAATTTGTTAACTGAAATTCGGCGATACCTGCAACGTCGCCATTCCCGCTCCGGGGTTGATGGTTTTCTTGCGACTGAGTGCATGCCGGTACACCCGGTCATAATGTGCGCCAATGCTGGCGAGGGTACGGCTTTCGCTGATAAAGGTCTGGCCTGCCGCGCCCAGAGCTGACCGGAACTCGGGGTTGAGCGCCAGAAACGAAATGCGGTGGCCGAGGTCGCGGATGTCATCGGCGTCAAACCACAAGCATCCTCGACCGTCTGGACTCACGTCGCGATGGCGGGGAATGTCTGCGGCCAGCAATGTTTTTCCCGACACCATTGCCTTGATGCAGACATCATTCGCCTTTTTAGCCTGCACTACATCTTGCGGAACTGCTGCCGTAGCGATGATTACATCAGCACCTTGCCAACCCTGGTTCGCGTCAATGGGGTTCAAGAGCTGAAGATGATCGCCAATCGATAACCTTGCTGCCAGTTCATTCAATGAACTCCAGAGACTTTCGGGAGCTTCCAGGACCAGAGAAACAAGTGGATATTCCTGCAGCGATATGGCAAAGCCTTCCAGCAATGCCTCTGCGCCACTGGGCAGTTTCCCAGCATCATTTGCGGCAAACTCAGGAACAAAAAAGTTCGTGCGCCCTGACGGCGCTGGGAGTAAGGCACGCGCGGCAAAATAACGCGATACCTCATCTCCATCTTGTCCCTGTCCCATCAGCGGTTCGGGAATCACGAAGATGCTGTCCGGATCAGCGCCCCGTTCCAGCGCTGCCTCTTTCATTCCATTCGAATGCACCACCACAGCGGAAGCACGCGAGAGGATAAATTGCTCCGCCACACGGAATGACCGTCCCATCCAGCTACCCGGTTCACAGAGATCAGCAGCGATAGCCAGCTCTTCGATGCACCCGGTCAAGTCATATACCACGCATCCGCAGCATCGCACCGCGGCCATTCCTGCGGCGAAAGCATGCGCATGGACCAGGTCAGCCGAGCTTTCCGGGTCGCACTCAAGAATTGACTTTCGCCAGTTGCGCACATCCTGCCATGAACGAAGCAGGGAAAATGACCGGACCTGTTCCTGTCCGGGGCGGGCGAGATACAGTTCAGCACTTCCGGCGCCCTGGGGCGTGACTATAAAAGGACGCATCCCCGCGGCAACCTGGCCTTCCACCACGGGCAATACGTCACGCGCGTACTCGCACGCGTGAATCACGCGCCAGGCTGTCTGCGGTCTGGATGCAGGTCCGCCACCTTGATGGTGGCGCGCCGCCCCGTATCTGTTTGCAGGCTTCGCCCCGTTAGTCAACATAGCTCTCAGGAAACTTCTTTTCGGTCGCGTTTGGAGATTTCTGAATAACTGATCACGCGATTGCGGCCATTATGTTTCGCGGCGTACAAGGCAGCATCGGCAAATTCGATCAGGTCGCGCTTAAACTGCGCATCAGTATCATATACAGCAACACCAATGCTGATTGTAAGATGCTGAATTTCATGTGGAGAGCCCGCGAAAAATTTCGCCTGTTCCACGGTCTTGCGCAATCGCTGCGCCACGTACACCGCCCCGCTTTCGGTGGTCTCGGGCAGAATCATTACGAATTCCTCGCCTCCGTAACGTGCCACTGTGTCCACCTCACGCATGTCCTTCATCAGGATTGAAGTCACATCGCGCAACATCTGATCACCCACATGATGGCCAAACGTGTCATTCAACCGCTTAAAGTGGTCGATATCGATCATGAGAAGGGCAAATTTCTGGCGTCTGCGCTCGGCGCGCTTGAACTCAAGGTCCAGTTGCTGTTCAAAGTATCCCCGTGTCTTGAGCCCGGTGAGGTAATCAGTAAAGGCAAAGCGAATGAGACCTTCATTGGCGGACTCGCGGGTGAGAAGGTTTTCTGAAACCAGTGACATGATCCAGAGGAGTTGCGCGTCTTCGCGTTGAAGTCCTTCCGTCTTGCGAGTAAACAGTTGCAGAGAACCAATCACGCGATTGCTCACGAAGAGCGGGACCACCAGAGCGGAAGTGGCGTTCATGACCTCCAGCAGGGAATCTGCCTGGCGATGATAGCCGCACGATACCAGAAGAGGCCGCCCGTATTGCACCACCCAGAGATTCAGCACGTTCCCGGCAGAGACTTCACGCAGTGCCGGCTGGTCTTTCTCAATGCCACGCACCAGACGGAGTTCCATTTGTTCCTGGCCTTCGTCCCAGAAATAGACTAATGATTTTTCGCACGTGGCGATCTCAGTGGCCATGTCACAGAGAAGATTAAGGGTTGCGTCCAGGTGCATTTGCAGCCCGGTGAGCATACTGAGACGCAACACCACATTCACGTGTTCCCACCGATTTTGAATGGTCGCAGCATCCAGCTCGGCAAAAACTTCAACCACAAAACTTTCCGGAGCGTACTGTGCCGGCTGCGCGGACTCGTGGGACAGCATGGGTACCCCTGGCCTTTAGCGTCAATGCAAGTAGAGCCATTCAGCTGTGTTCTGTAATGGCGTGCTGCTCAATCCTGCGACTGCTCAACTTAAGATGCGTGGGAGTGGCTGCGCGGTCAACCCAACCGCAGAGATCCTCAATCGGCAGAGCAGGTTTCCGACCCATAAAGAGCAGTATCTTTAGTGGCCTTGAGGACATGTACCTGCCCCGGAGTTCTCACAGTCGACGCGTCACGGTATTTTTTGCGCGGCCGGGGACATTGTTCTAACCTCCTTGTTCGATTCAAGTTGAACTGATAATTCAACGTCGAACCTATTTTTCTGAACTAGGGCATTTTTACAGGGCTGTTATGAAGATTTTTTGAATCCTTGCATAGTCTCTGTTGCTTTTATTCCAGCCTCATCATAGGATGGATTCAGCGTTGGAAAACCCGCCGACGCGCAGATGGACAACTCACAGGTCAACCGTCCGTCACAAGTTCCGCGCAAGCGATCGTCGTTAGACATTGCTGAATTTCGACCGATTACATTCATAAGACCGGCCCACACACGTTTTTCCGGACAGGAGAAGCACCCTAATGGCATGGTACGCGTACTGCATCGTTGAGCAACAAGCTGTACAGAATGGTATTCGAGCCCGTCGCCCCGTTCCAGTTGAAAACCTTAAAGGTATTGCCGATGCACAGACCTTCGCGTATCCCAGCGGGGATTTCTCCGTCATCGTGAGCGAATACATTCCCACCGGTGACCTGGGGCAGAAAGCTCTCCTCCAACATGCCCATGTGGTAAGCGAGTGCTTCAAGCGCACAACCGTATTGCCATTCCGCTTTGGCACCGTGTTTGATACTGATGAATCGCTGCGTCGCGCTGTGCGGTTGAACCGTAAGGCGTTCACTGAAAGCGTGGTCAAGCTGAAGGGCAAAGCAGAAATGCACCTGAAGCTGCTTATTAAGGACGGGTCGCTCCGGGAAGCATTGAAGGAAATTGAACTACCCGCCACAGTCGGCAGTGAATATCTCACTAAACTCCGCGAAAAAGCCTCCCGCCAGCGCGAACGTCAGACAAAAGCCCGCGCACTCTCAGTTCAGGTCCACAAAATTTTCGATCCGTTGGATCAGGATGTATGCTGCCGCAAAGTCGATTCCGGCGGCATGCTTATCGACATCGCTCACCTGATTGACCACAAAAAAGTGCAAAAGTATCAGAATCGCTACCAGATGGCGACCCGGCATCTACCCGGCGTTGAAGTCGTTATGAGCGGTCCCTGGCCACCCTACCACTTCATCAGTGGCAAGCGCTCCTCCTAAATAGAGCTTCAATAGAGCTTCGAGCCGAACAATTTCGACAAAAAGAAGGGCACTCAGGTGCCCTTTTTGTTGCTTTGGACACCTTAGCCGGTTGTGGCGTATCATGATTTAGCACCAGAGTAGCTGCTTTTTAGGCATCCTCATGCCTGAAAATGGAATCAGAGTGCAACTATAGGCTTTAATCGCTTAATGCCTGGCTCTAATACCGTTCTGCCCGTTGGCCCTCAGGAGACCGCATGAACCACCCGAAGATTCGCGTGCTGATTGTCGATGAGGACGCGGTCATGGCGAAGTATCTGGCCTCTCATCTCGGTCGCCGCAGCTTTGATGTGTCCGTGGCATCCAGTGACCAGGAAGCACTGCGGATATTTCGCAGCCTGGATCCAGCCCTTGTATTAGTCGATACGTCGCTCGAGGGCGCTGTGGGATCGGAGATTCTGGAACGTCTCAAGCAGATCAAGCCCGGCGTTTCCCTGGTAGTACTATCCGCAAATCGTGATCCAGAAATGATCTTCCGCGCCTCCAAACTGGGCGCCGACGACTACATCAGCAAGCCTGTCGATCTCAAAGAACTCGACATGCGAATCGCCAAAGTTCTGGACAATCAAAGACTGTATACCGAAGTTACGCAGTTGCGTGAGCAGGTCCGGCGGCAAAGCGATTTCACCATGCTCTTCGGCACCAGCCCGAAGATGATGGAAGTGAAGATGACCATTGAACAGGTGGCAGACACAACGGCCACGGTTTTGATTCGCGGCGAAAGTGGCACGGGCAAAGAAGTGGTGGCCCGGATGGTCTATTCCGAATCCAGCAGATCAGAGAAGCCGTTCGTGAAAGTGAACTGTGCCGCCATCCCGCATGAATTGCTGGAGAGCGAACTGTTTGGCTATGAGCCGGGCGCCTTCACTGGAGCAACCAGACAAAAGCTGGGGAAATTTGAACAAGCCAATAACGGCACCATTTTCCTCGACGAAATCAGCGAAATGCACCCCGCTCTGCAGGCCAAGCTTCTGCATGTTTTGCAGGACCATGAATTTTCCCGCCTCGGCGGCAAGCGCGATATTCAGGTGGACGTCAGGGTTCTGGCTGCCACCAATAAGCCTCTGGAAAAGGCCGTGGAAGAAGGTGTCTTCCGTGAAGATCTGTTTTATCGCCTGAACGTGGTAACCATTCACATTCCGCCACTGCGTGAACGTCGCGAAGAGATTCCGGTATTCCTGGAATATTTTCTCGAAAAATACAGCGAGCATTATGGAAAGAGCCCAGCCAAGTTCAGCGAATACGCAATCACACGCATGATGGAATACCCCTGGCCGGGAAACATTCGCGAACTGGAGAATCTGGTCAAGCGCTACGTGATTGTGGGCAATGAAGCGCAAATCATCCGTGAGCTTTCCACCCACAAACCAATCGTGACTTCATTCGGCGGACAAGCTGCTGCATCTGTAACCACTGCTCCAGCCGCGAACCCTGGACCAGCCGCTCACGCCAACGGCAACGCAGGCGAGCTGGAAATGCCGTCTCTGCTGGAGATTGGCCGGCGCGCCGCCATGCAGGCAGAAAGAGAAGCCATCGAGAGAGTGCTGGCCCAGACACGCTGGAACAGGCGTCAGGCGGCGAAGATTCTGCGCATTAGCTACAAGGCTTTGCTTAACAAGCTCAAAGCCATGGAGGAGCAGAACAAGGGGCAAGCTAAGCACTCTGACGCACAATAGTGGAATCTACATACCAATGTGAACGTGGTAAATCTGCAACAATAATTTCCGCTTCTCTCCTCAGGCACTGCTCCATTTAGCCGCCAAAGCAATGATTTAAATGGACATCCAGTTTTAGTCTATCTTTCCACAGGTCCATCAACGGCCTTTGGTTTGTGAGTTGCTTTATAAAGGTTAACCAAAGAGGCCGTAAAATTTAAATGACTTCAACCCTCTTCCAAGCTATTCGACTTCTCTTGAACGAGTGTCCCGGCGTGAGTCGGAACCTCTGCATCTTGCTTCGCCTTCCCTGAGAAACTTTCCTTCCCTCCTTGCCTCTTTAACGAAGCGGTCCCACTGGGCCGCTTTTTTTTTGTTCGATGTCATCCTGTTCTTCTGTCTCAATACAAAACCGCGACAAATTACCAGTTGCTGGCATCTAACTTTGGTCGCTAGATTTGACGGTAAATGAAAATGACGACTAAGATTGATTCCTCATCGAGAGACATGGAAAAGAAAAAGCTGGATACCTTCAGGAAGAGACTGGAAGAGCGCCAACTCGCTTTGCGAAAAACGGTCAGCCGGACAGAAGAAGATGGCCGCATCGCCGACCAGGATTCTGCGCAGGATATTGCCGATCGTGCCGCGAACTCATACACCAAGGAATTTCTGTTTTCCGTCAGCAATAATGAGCGGCAGGTTCTCAATATGGTGGAAACTGCATTGCAGAGGATCCGTGAAGGCACCTTTGGCGAGTGCGTGAATTGTGGCAGTGAGATCAATGCCAAACGCCTGGAAGCGGTGCCGTGGACGCGTTATTGCATCGCCTGCCAGGAGAAAAAAGAACAGGGACTCCTGGAAGAAGAAGCGCGAGGCTGATCCCGGCCTGAGAATTTAGAAAATGAAAAAGGAGATGCAATTTGCATCTCCTTTTTTTCTAAGTTTCGCGAAATTGTCAGTAGAGATTGAACGCCACTTCGATCGCCATCTGCACGGCAACCGGACGGCCTTCCCGCTTGGCTGGATCAAACTTCCAGGTCAGGACCTTTTCTTTTGCCTTCTCATCCAGTCCCATTCCCAGCGAACGTACCACCTTCGGATCGCGCACACGACCATCAGCGCCAACGATGATTTCCATCACAACAACGCCCTGGTATTTTGCTTTGCGCGCTTCTTCTGAAAATTCCGGTTCAGGAGTAAAGATGGGTCGCGGTGGGCTTACGCCGTTGCCGATGCGGAAAAGTCCGGGACCAACTCCTGGGCCGCCGTGGCCGGATCCTACGCCACCGCCATCGCCGCTGCCAATGCCGCCGCCGACGCCGGTACCGTTGGAAGGCACCATCAACTTGGAGAGTGGATCGCCAATCTGCGTAGCTTGCGGGAATTTGAGATCAGCAACAACCGTGGGCTCAACCATGAGCTTGCTCTTCTGCGTTTGCAAAACCACAGGCGGAGCAAACTGCTCTTTCGCCGCTTTCGGTGGTGTACCTGTCGAGGCTTTGATCTTGCTGGCGTCGCCGCCACCACCGCCACTGGGTCCGCCTTTACCGACTTTCATCGGAATGTATGAGGTCAGCTCAATTGCCTCATTGACCTTCGGCGCAGAAAGCTTCGGCTGGATGGTTACGTGAAATATCCAAAACAGCAATGCAATTGCTGCCGTATGCGTGATAACAGACAACAAGAAGTTCTCCGGGCGCACCTGGTAGGTTCCTGGGCCTTCACCTAAAAGTGTAGGCATGAAACCATCCTGTGACGGCGCCTTCGCAAACTTCACAACTTCCTGTTGCGACGACTGGGGACTCGCGGAACCCGAAGGGGCCGGAGCGCCGGGCTGCGGATTGTTATCGAGCGGAGACATGTGATCTAACCAGTATAGACGTCTTATGGGCCAATTTGTTTCCTAAAAGTGTAAGCCTGAACGTGTACTTCTGCCGCACTCCATCCCGTTCCTAAGTCTTGCGATGGAACATTCCGCCGAAGAAACCCTTGATTGACCCGAACAAGCCTTTCTTTTCTTTCGTTTTGGCGGGTAAGACCGTTGGCTGAGGCTGCGGCACTTCCAGTGCAGACACCGGTGCCTGCTTTTCTTCCAGAACGATTGGATCTACTTTCTCTTGCACGAAAAATACGTTTGGCAGGTCAGAAAACTTGAGCTTGGCCACTGCATACGGGCGGATCTGAGCGCTGTTCCTGGCATTGAAAACAAATGGCGTATCCACCTGCACGTGCACCTGACCTGGACGGTCAGCCGGAATCGGCGCACTGGTATCACCCGCGTTGCTCACCAGCACCTTTTCAGGACTTGGCTTGGGTGCTTCAGGTTGCTGGACGGGAGGCGGCGGAGGCGCTTTCGCAGCCGCCTGCATCACTGGAACGCTCGCTGGGCACCCACATTCTTCATTCAGAGGTGAGTTGGTGTCCAGTTTCCCAGCCTTAAAGGAGGCAGCTTCCTGCAGCTTGGTCTTGTAGACGCTTGCGCTCAGAAGTTCTGAAATAACCACCGGTGAGTCATTGCCGGACAGAGTCTTTACGCACGTGTCGCCACGTTTATTTACGCCAAGGGCAAAATGGTAGGTTCCCGGGCCTGCTAGCTGAATGCTGAAATCGGGCGTCAACAGAAAATCAGAACCGCGCTGCGTTATGGAGTAATCGACCTCTACCGTTCCCGACCCCATCGCCAGCATGAGCCCGTACGCTCCGGCGTTCACGCTCAAATTGCTGCGCGGGCAAATCCTTATTTGGCCTCCACGATAAAGGCGCAACTTTGCCGTGGCGATTCCGGCCGAAAGCTCTGAACCAGCCACCACAGCCATGCCAGTTCCCGCCGGCTGTACCAGTTTGGCTCCCGAATCCGCGGCAAATAGTTCTCCGATCGCCGGAGCATTCTGTGCCTGAGCGGAGGAGCACAGTCCTGTCATGGCGATCAACGGCGCCAGAAGCGCCATTCGTCTGGTGCGGATTCCGTGGGGCTTTGAACATGAAGATCTTTGAATCAAAGATCTTGGAATGCAACGATGTTCGAACCAGAAATTTTGAAAGCAAAGGTATTCAGAACCTGCTACTCCTCGCTCATGAAATCGTACCGGTCAATGGAGACGGCTACGCCATGACGGTCCGCATGCTTTTCCACGCGTAAGACGTGTCCTGCGCATCGAACTCGAATCGGATCGGATAACGTGATCTCGGTAGGCAGGGTCATCACAAATTCCATGGGAACGCCTTCTGCGATCTCGGAATCCAGATAGATGTAAACTCCGCGTGAACTTACATCCCGTGTCTGGGCCGTTTTGGCGTCGCGATCCTGGTCCACTAGTTTGACGTCCACGAGCTTGACCGGCAGCTCCAAAGAGAAACGCCGGATCGAGCGCTTTTCAGGTTGAGGCTGCGCCATTGGAACTGGGCCTCCGAGGTCGATTGATTGCCGTTTGGGTGATTGTAGCGCAATTTCTCCCCTTTGCATCCAGCCATTGCACTTAGCCATTAGCCTTTTGCCTTTATAGCCAATAGCACTTAGCCATTAGCACTTAGCCGTTAGTGGATTTGACCAATGCAACCCGGGAATTCCCGTCAAGTCAGCTGAAGTCGAAAAACACGTCTGGTGTGGCGCGGCGATGTTCCCTCCCGCCACGGTGTCAGCTTGGCTAACGGCTAATGGCTAAGTGCCAACGGCTAGTTGCTATTTGCTAAGTGCCAATGGCTAAGAGCTAGTAGCTGCTGTTTACATCGCGAGAAAATTCTCTAACAGCAGACGCCCGGAGTCTGTCAGTACGCTTTCGGGATGAAATTGCACACCTTCTACCGGAAACCGACGATGGCGCAAGTCCCATGATCACCCGGGTCCCATCTTCCTCGCGTGTATCTGCACTGATTTCAAGCTCTTGAGGCAGGTTTTTCTCCGCAACAATCAGCGAGTGATAGCGCGTGGCCGTCATGGGCTGCGGAGCATTCTGGAAGAGCGTTCGGCCATCGTGCTTGATCAGGCTGGTCTTGCCATGCATTATTTTCTTCGCGCGGACTACGTCGCCGCCAAATGCCGCACCCAGCGCCTGATGTCCCAGGCAGACTCCCAGGATCGGCCTCTTGCCGGCAAACCGGCGAATCAAATCAATGCTGATGCCGGCCTCCTGCGGCGTGCACGGTCCCGGCGAGATCAAAATATGGTCGGGCGCCAACTGCTCAACGTCACGGACTGTGACTTGATCATTTCTCCGCACTTCAACTTTCTGACCCAGCTCTCCCAGATATTGCACCAGGTTGTAGGTGAAGGAGTCGTAGTTGTCGAGGACGAAGACCATTGGTTTATCGGGTTCGGTTCTGCGAGTTTAGCGGAAGCGGATTGCCTTTGGAAAGAAGATCAAAACCTTTTGCCGCAGATGAACGCGGATAAACGCAGATTTAAACAAGAGGTGTTTTGGTTTTCCCTTTGTGCGCCTTCGTGTCCTTTGTGGTTAAGCGGTTTTGACTTCCAATTTCCCGATTACCAAATTACTCAATCACCAAATCTCGATTCTGTTTTACTCGCGCCTGCCATCTCTTCGCAGTGTCAGGTATCCGCCCGGTCTATTCTGTCAGGGATGCTCCCGGTCTGTACCGGGGTACCCCCCTGCCCCTCCCCCCGGTTTCACCCAATTACACCCAAGGTCACCCAATGTCACCCAAGGATTTCGTTGGGTGAAGCCCATTCTTGGTCCTCCACCGGGGTCCCCGGCAACCGGTTTTGGCTTGCTGGGGGAAGCATGGGTTCCCGGTTTTGACTTGCTGCCCTGGCTACAGGCTAGAAGCTAAGAGCTAGAAGCTTTTTAAGTTGTCAAATACCCTGCGCACATGGACGCAATATCTAGATAGCACGGTTTCTTGTCGCAGCCAACTAGAGTTTATTTTCCGCTTTCGCGCGAATCACGACGATCCAGTCTTATCCGCTACCTTTCTGCTTTATCTGCGCTTATCTGCGTATATCTGCGGCAAAAT
>CAVWJV010000023.1:0-82894 GCA_963755365.1 Terriglobia bacterium
GTTGTAATCACGATCAAGGCACTGAAGCGGTTCACCCTAACTAAAGATTTTGTGCGTACTCCGGCATCTTTTCGCCTTCTTTGAGTTTCACGTAGGCCTTTTTCCAGTCGGGACGGAAGCCGGAGAACTTGCCTCTGCGGCGTTCCTTACCCAGGAAGTTGGCCGTGCGCACTGAATCAACTTTCACTTTGAAAACCTTCTGCACCGCTTCTTTGACTTCCGTCTTGGTCGCTTTCGCAGCGACTTCAAACACCAGCGTGCCCTGGGTTTCCTTTACGCCGAGTCCTTTTTCCGTGATGACCGGTTTGCGAATGATCTGATATGCCGATTTCATTACGCGACCTCCGCTTTGCGCCGCGGCGCCGAGGCCTTCAGCGTGTCCTGCAAACGTTCCAGCGCGGGCCGTGAAAACACAGCCGCTTCGTAGCGCAGCAGGTGGTAAGGATGAACTTCATTGCCTGCCAGCAACTCAATTCCAGCCAGATTGCGGGAGCTGAGCACCAGGTTCTTGTTGGCCTTGGCTCCATCCACCAGCAACGCGGTCTTGCCGGTTACGCCGATGGTGGTCAGGGCCTTGCGGAAAGCGCTGGTCTTTACCTCTCCCAGATCGAAATCCTCGACCACGGTGAGCTTGCCGTCTGCCAGCTTCGCAGCCAGGGCCGAGCGCAAGGCACCCAGCAGCTTTTTGCGCGGGAACTGGTAGTCATACGAACGAGGTTGCGGTCCGTGGACCGTACCGCCGTGGCGCCACAGAGGTGAACGGATGGAACCCACGCGGGCGCGACCGGTACCCTTCTGCTTCCACAGTTTTTTGCCGGCACCGGACACCAGCTTCTTGTTCTTGGTGGCGTGCGTACCCGCACGCTGGGCGGCGCGATAATGCTTCACCGCTTCCCAGAGCAGGTCTTCATTGATACCGCCGAAGACCTCATCCGCCAGGTCAAAGGTGCCGACTTTTTTGCCCTTCAGGTCTACTACATCAATCTTTGCCATTTGCTTCTCTCTTCACCGCCAGCCATTCACGCTGGCTTGAGTGCGTTTGCCCCCGCATTCTCGCCTGGCGCGCTTACTTATTTCTTTTTGCCGGCTGCGGCTTTCTTGGCAGCCTTTAGACGGATCCAGCGTGCTCGATCCGGCGAATCCACGACGCTCGCGCGGCGGTTTCTTCGCTTTCAGGATCACCACATAACCATTGCGATGTCCGGGTACTGCGCCTTCCACCAGCAGCAGATTGTCGTCGGTATCAATGCCGCGGATCTTCAGGTTGCGTACCGTGACCTGGTCCACGCCCATGTGACCTGACATGCGCATTCCCGGAAAAACGCGTGACGGGAATGACGACGCACCAATCGAACCCTGCACCTGGAACATGTGACCGTGAGCGCCCGGGCCGCCGCCGAATTTGTGGCGTTTTACCACGCCGGCAAATCCGCGTCCCTTGCTCACGCCCACCACGTCGACATAACCTTCACCATTGAAGATGTCGACCAGAACCTTGTCGCCAACTTTGGCTGCGCCGTTGCCGGTCGCGCTGCCGTCGCCAGCTTCCGCCTGCTCAGCTGCCTTGGCTGCGGCTTCCGGCGTGCCTTCCAGTGCGACTTCACGCATGAACTTTACCGGGGGCAGGTTGTGCTTGCCGAAATGTCCCTGCATCGCCTTGGAAACGTTCTTGCCCTTTACAAACTCAACCAGGCCGATCTGGGCTGACTCGTATCCGTCCCGTGTGGCACGCTTGATCTGCGTGATCACGCATGGACCCGCCTGCAGCACCGTGACGGGATGAACTTCGCCCTTCTCGTCAAACAGCTGCGTCATGCCGATTTTCTTGCCTAGAATTCCGTTGACCATTGCTTCCTCTCCTCATCATTCCGGGTGGATCAGCGATTTCGCAATCACCGGAACTGTAGGTTGGGCACCGGTACTTGGTTTTTGGTATTTGGTTTAAACCAATTACCAACTACCAATTACCAACTGCCTTATTTATGTTCTTTCCCGAACGCCTTGATCTCAACATCCACGCCGGCCGGCAGGTCGAGCTTCATCAGCGCGTCCACCGTGTTCTGCGTCGGTTCCAGGATATCGATCAGGCGTTTGTGCGTGCGGATCTCGAAAGCCTCGCGTGACTTCTTGTCCACGTGGGGGGAGCGCAGCACGCAATATTTATTTTTCACCGTAGGCAGTGGAATCGGTCCCGCAATCTGCGCTCCGGTACGTTTTGCCGTGTCGACAATCTCACCGGTCGATTGATCCAGGATGCGATAGTCGTACGCCTTCAGCCGTATGCGAATTCTTTCTTTACCAATCACTCTTTATCCCTCAAAGATCTCTGCGGTCAGGCCAGTGTTGAAAAGATCTAAGGTCACTGCCGCCATTTCAATTTTTGATTTCTGATTTGTGACTGGCGAATTCAGAATTCACCAATCACAAATCGCCAATTCTGCTTACTGAATAATTTCGCTGATCGTTCCGGCGCCTACCGTTCTGCCACCTTCACGGATAGCAAAACGCAGGCCCTTTTTCCATGGCCACCGGCGTAATCAGCTCGATCACCAGGGACACGTTGTCTCCCGGCATCACCATCTCCGTGCCCGCGGGCAGCTCCGCCACACCCGTTACGTCCGTGGTGCGGAAGTAAAACTGCGGACGATAGCCCTTGAAGAACGGCGTATGGCGTCCACCTTCTTCTTTTGTCAGCACGTAAATTTCGGCCTTGAACTTGGTGTGCGGCGTAATCGATCCGCCCTTGGCCAGCACCATGCCGCGCTCCACGTCTTCCTTCGCCGTGCCGCGCAGCAGCAGACCGGCGTTGTCGCCCGCCAGGCCTTCGTCCAGCTGCTTCTTGAACATTTCCACGCCCGTCACTACCGTCTTGCGCGTCTCGCGGAAGCCGACAATCTCAACTTCTTCGCCGACCTTCACCTTGCCACGCTCGATACGGCCGGTAACCACCGTGCCGCGGCCCGAGATGGAGAAGATATCTTCAATCGGCATCAGGAACGGCTTGTCGATGGCACGCTCGGGAAGGGGAACGTACTTGTCCACCGCTTCCATGAGCTCGTCAATCTTGGCTTCCCACTTGGCTTCACCGTTCAATGCGCCCAGCGCGCTCAGACGGACCACCGGGATATCGTCGCCGGGGAACTTGTAGCTCTTGAGCAGCTCGCGGACTTCCAGCTCAACCAGGTCGAGCAATTCAGGATCATCCACCGCGTCGCACTTGTTCAGCGCCACCACGATGCAGGGCACGCCGACCTGGCGGGCCAGCAGCACGTGTTCACGCGTCTGCGGCATGGGACCATCAGTAGCTGCCACCACCAGAATGCCACCGTCCATCTGCGCGGCACCCGTGATCATGTTCTTGATGTAGTCAGCGTGACCCGGGCAATCCACGTGGGCATAGTGCCGGTTCGGCGTCTCATATTCCACGTGCGCCGTGGCGATGGTGATACCACGCTCGCGCTCTTCCGGCGCGTTATCAATCGAATCAAACGAGCGGAACTTGATCTTCGGGTTGTGCTTCGACAACACCTTGGTGATGGCCGCCGTCAGCGTGGTCTTGCCGTGGTCGATGTGTCCAATCGTCCCCACGTTCACGTGCGGCTTGCTGCGGTCAAATTTTTCCTTTGCCATGAAAGCTCCTCTAGCCTTTGCTGAACCAGAACGCGCCCAGGCGCGTCTCCCGTTCGGTTAAACCTTCGAATTCTCCGTCCAGCCGCTTGTATTCGGCCAGGTTTCGCTCGCGAAACTCTGAGAACTCTTCCTCTGTCTTCCAGACATCCAGCGTAAGAAAGCGAAGATGATCAGAAACATCTCTTACCAGCTCCGTTCGGATATAACCGCTTGAACCGCGAAAAAACCGCGCCCAATTCCCTTCGGGGCCATACTTCTGTAAAAACTCATCAACCTTTTCCTGCCTTACCCGGAATTCCCAGACAATCACGTACTGGGAGTTTCCGTTTCCCACCGTTCTTACTTACCCTGAACTTTGGCGACAATTTCTTCCGTCACCGAGCGCGGCGCTTCATCGTAATGCGCAAAGTGCATGGAGAAGGTCGCACGACCCTGGGTGTTCGAACGCATGTTGGTGGCGTAGCCGAACATTTCAGCCAGCGGCACCAGTGATTTGATCACCTGCGAACCAGCGCGATGCTCCACGCCTTCAATGCGTCCGCGACGCGAGTTCAGGTCGCCGATGATGGTTCCCATGAACTCCTCAGGCACCACCACTTCCACTGACATGATCGGCTCCAGCAATACCGGAGACGCCTTGCGGGCTGCTTCCTTGAAGCCCATGGACGCGGCGATCTTAAACGCCATTTCGTCCGAATCGACTTCGTGGTAGCTGCCGTCATACAGCGTGACCTTGATATCAACCATTTCATAGCCGGCCAGAACGCCGCCTTCCATGGCCTGCTTGATACCCTGCTCGATCGGCTTGAAGAATTCGCGCGGCACCGAACCGCTCTTGATTTCGTTGACGAACTCGAATCCCTTGCCCATTTCGTTGGGATCGATCATCAGCTTTACATGGCCATAGTGACCCGAACCACCGGTCTGGCGGATGTACTTGCCTTCCGCTTCGGCGTGCTTGCGGATGGTTTCGCGATACGCCACCTGCGGCTTACCAACGTTGGCTTCCACCTTGTACTCACGCATCATGCGGTCAATGATGATCTCAAGGTGAAGCTCACCCATACCGCTGATGATGGTCTGGCCGGAATCAGGATCGGTGGCAACCTTGAACGTAGGATCTTCCTGGGCCAGCCGGTTCAGGGCCACGCCCATCTTTTCCTGGTCGCTCTTGGTCTTGGGTTCCACCGCTACGGAGATAACCGGAGCGGCAAACTCAATCGATTCCAGAAGAATCGGGGCCTTCTCAGAACAAATGGTATCGCCCGTCGTAATGTTTTTCAGACCCACGCAGGCGCAGATGTCGCCGGCATAGATCTCATTGATTTCTTCGCGCTTGTTGGCGTGCATCTTCAAGAGACGGCCAATGCGCTCGCTCTTGCTCTTAGTCACGTTCAACACGCTGTCACCGGTCTTGAGGTGACCGGAATAAACGCGCACGAAGGTCAACTGGCCCACAAAAGGGTCAGCCATGATCTTGAACGCAAGTCCGGAAAACGGCTCATCATCAGCCGGTTTGCGAACCACAACCTTGTCTCGATGGTCAGGATCAACGCCTTCAGTGGCCGCAATATCCAGCGGCGAAGGCAGATAATCAACCACAGCATCGAGCAGAGTCTGCACGCCCTTGTTCTTAAACGCCGTTCCGCACAGGACCGGGAACAGCTTCAAGCCAATGACGCTCTTGCGCAGAGATTTCTTCAGTTCGGGAGCGGTAATGGTCTCGCCCTCAAGGAACTTGTGCAGCAGATCGTCATCATGCTCGGCAACGCTTTCCACCAGTTGGGCATGGAACGCTTCCGCCTTCTTCTTCAGATCAGCGGGAATGTCTTCCACTTCGTACTTGGCGCCCATGGTTTCATCGCGCCAGTAGATGGCTCGCATGTCGACCAGGTCAACGACGCCCTTGAATCCTGCTTCCTGGCCAATGGGAATCTGGATGGCAACGGGACGGGCATTGAGCCGCTTGCGGATGGTATCGACCGCATGCTCAAAGTCCGCGCCCATCTTGTCCATCTTGTTGATGAAGCAGATGCGGGGGACGCCGTATTTATCAGCCTGCCGCCATACGGTCTCCGACTGCGGCTCAACGCCGTGCACAGCGTCAAACACCGCGCAGGCGCCGTCCAGCACGCGTAGGGAGCGTTCCACTTCAGCGGTAAAATCCACGTGGCCCGGGGTATCAATGATGTTGATGCGGATGTCACGCCAGAAACAGGTAGTGGCAGCGGATGTAATGGTAATGCCGCGCTCCTGCTCCTGCTCCATCCAGTCCATGGTGGCAGTGCCTTCATGCACTTCACCGATCCGGTGGGTGATGCCGGTATAAAAAAGTATGCGTTCAGTCGTAGTGGTCTTGCCGGCATCAATGTGGGCCATGATGCCGATGTTTCTACAACGATCTAATGGAACCTGTCTGGGCACTTTTTGATCCTAAAGTCCTTGAATTTTGAAATTCAAAATTCAAATTTAAAAATTTCTTACCACCGATAATGCGCGAAGGCCTTGTTGGCTTCCGCCATGCGGTGTACGTCTTCCTTTTTCTTGATCGCGGCTCCGCGACCATTGGCAGCGTCCAGAAGCTCATTGGTGAGCTTGTCCACCATGCCTTTTTCACCGCGTCCGCGGGCATAGCTCACGATCCAGCGGATCGCCAGCGAGGTACGCCGGTCTGGATTCACTTCCACCGGCACCTGGTAGTTGGCTCCGCCTACGCGGCGGGTCTTTACTTCCAGTAACGGCTTGGCGTTTTCCACGGCCTTCTTGAACAGCTTCAAGGCCTCATCTCCGCCTTTGGCCTGAAGGTTCTCCATCGACTTATAGAAGATGCCCTGCGCAGTCGATTTCTTGCCGCCATACATCATGGCGTTGACGAACTTGGTCACCAGCGAGGAGCTATAAATCGGATCCGAGATGGGTTCCCGCTTGGGGATATGTCCTTTTCTTGGCATAAAAGTCTTCTTCTCTTCTTGGGCTCCGCAACGCTTCGCTGCTTTGCCCTCGTGTTACGTTCGCGCGGGCCAGCGCTCACTCCACACTCACCCGCTTCTTCAATCCTTGAGCGATCATCTCGCTCGAAAATCTAAATTTACTTTGGCCTCTTGGCGCCGTACTTGGAACGTCCCTGCTTGCGGTTGGCGACGCCAGTGGCATCCAGCGTTCCGCGCACCACGTGATAGCGCACACCGGGAAGGTCTTTTACGCGGCCTCCGCGGATCAGCACAATCGAGTGCTCCTGCAGGTTGTGTCCCACGCCGGGAATGTAGGTGGTTACCTCAATTCCGTTCGTGAGTCGTACACGGGCCACCTTACGCAGCGCCGAGTTCGGCTTCTTCGGGGTCTGCGTGTAGACGCGTGTGCAAACGCCGCGTCTTTGCGGACAAGACTGCAACGCAGGACTGGCCGTCTTGTAATTCGGCGCATTCCGGCCTTTGCGAACCAACTGATTAAATGTCGGCATAGCTACCTTTATGACCTTTACTGGTAAAAAACCTTTTTGAGCCTGGCCGCAGCAATCCACACGCCTGCCAAGGCCTGCTTATAGACCCGCTTCCGGGCTGGCTGTCAGCACAACAGCCATGATTCCGCTCTGACCGCGGAAGGATTCTAAAAGTTACCTATCGGTGGTCGGAAACGACGGTGGCACCGAGCCAAACTGGAGGTGCTCCGTTTCGTTGTCCTAGGGTCCGCATACCCTTCACGGGGGAAGGAAAGCGCGAACCTTCTTCAGCGAGGTATGCCCTGTTTCTGGATAAAATCCCTGGGCAAAAACGCGTTACAGCTCACAACACAGCAAGCCAAATTGAACTCGCAGAACCTGTTTAATATAACAACTGGGAGCGGAACACGTCAACACAGCGGCCGGCTGGCGCCCGGTTAGTCACCTGATTCGTAGTTGATGGAGATATTTCTCCGCAAAAATTCCCTCAAATCGCGTTCTCCCGTCGCGGGGAAGTAGTGTGTCTGCCGCCCAGGTGTCGATGCCAAGGTCGGAAACACCCGATGAGCAATGGAAATGCCCGGAGTCTTGAAGAATTGAAGGCGAGTAACTACACTGAGTGATTGTCTTCCCCAACCTATTCGTTCCCGAGGGTGTAATGCAGTGGTGTGTGACTAGAACCGCGGTCATTTTTCTTTTGGCAGCAGCCATGGCCGGCTGCGGTGGTGGCAGTTCAGCCAGCAAAACAGTAGCGCAGGTGACGCTGACGCCAGAAAGCATTTCCATGGTCGCCGGACAGGTCCAGCCGACCAACGTTTCGGCTTCAAATTCCACTGGTGGGCCCGTTAGCAACACGACCTTTACCTACAATACCTCCAACCCCCAACTCGTCACGGTTTCTCCATCAGGGCAGGTTTGTGCCGGCGTATGGGATTCCACCTTTGTTGTATGCAATGGGATTAACGCGTCTGGAAATGAGGTAAGTGGCACCGCCACTATCACGTCCACTGCCGGCGGGGTCACCAGTGCGCCTATCACCATCTCAGTACATCCGTCGGTCACGTCAATCACGCTGACGAAACAGCCGACTCCTGGGACTTGCCTGTCGAACCTGCAGACATTCCAATTTGCCGCAACCGCGTTACATGGCACCACGGACATCACCAACCAGGTTGGCGACTTCACATGGCTTACAAGTGATGCCACGGTCGTGACGATTGACTCAAACGGACTTGCGACAGCGCGCAGCCCGGGTGCGGCCCACGTGATTGCCTCAGTGGGAAATGTCACTTCGGGCACGGTCACCACAAACTTCAGCACATGCCTTCCTGTTCGAATCATCCTGCACGTTTCGGGTGACCCTGCTGGTCAGCCCACTGAAACGGCAACGATGAACGTGAATGACACGAAGATCATTCAGGCCGACATGATCGACAGCAATGGCGTACCGGTACTGGGTGCGCCAGTTACGATGATCTCCAACAATCCAGCCGTAGCAACGGTTTCAGGCCCCACGGGCAGCGCGACATTGACTGCAGTCTCGCCCGGCGGCGCCGGAATCCTGGCTGTATGCTCGCCTCCCAGCTGCGGAAATGGAGTTGGCCAGCCGGTTTACAGCGATCTTTTCAGCCTTACGGTGAATGGAACCAGCCCGGCAACCACAGTTTATGTCGCAACTTCGGCGATCCCGGCAGCGGGAACGTCGCCCGCGCTGGTACCGATTGATACCAGTAAGTCGCCGCCAACCGCGGGCACTCCCATCACCCTCCCTGGCGCGCCGATCTCAATGAGTTTCGTGCCGAGTGGAACCAAAGCTTTTATTAGCACCACGTCTGGCTTGGTCTCGCTGGATGCCGGCAGCAACGCCCTTACGCCTCTGGCCGCTGACCCGGTGGGGAAGATACTGGCCATCTCTCCCGATGGAAATAAGGTGATCGTCTCCAACGTGATTTTCAATGCGTCGGCAGCTTCGCAGCGAATCTTTGTGTTCGATCAGGCGGCTGGCCAACTGCAAACATTCATTCTTCCAGGAGCGGTGGCAGCCGCCTTTGACTATGATGGCTTCCGCGCATACATCGCCGCCGACAACGGGAATGTTTATATCTATTCCCCATTTCAGACAGAGAAGACCCTGACTCTGGCGGGCGCATTCACTGACGTGGCCCCGCTCGCTTCCGGTCCCTACACATTTTTGGCAAACCCAGGGGGACTGAACGTGATCAGCACGTGCAATAACGCCATTGCCCCGAATGCCCCAACATCATTGCCGCCCCTGCTCCTGGGTGGAGTCAAGAACGCGAATCTGATTGCGGCCGCCAATAGCTCCGGTCTGGACTTCATAACGGCCACCATCCCAGATGACACAGGCGCGCAATGTCCTCCGCCGATCAGCTATGCCGACCAGGCGATTAACTTCGGCCTGGGCGCCTTGAATCCGCGTAGATTGATCGTAGCCTCTGACGCTGCTCATATTGTGGAACTGGCAGCTGGTCAGCCACAGGTCCTCGTGGGCATTCCTGGAGCCGGACCGGGCTTTATCCCGCTGGCCGCTGGAGGAACTGAGGCCGTGTCTGGAGACATGACTTTGGACGGCAATACTCTGTGGGTAGGCGTTGCCGGAACCAACACGGTGCATCGCATCAATCTGGCTAATGCTACGGACGATCTCCAGATTCAATTGAATTTAAATGGCACCAACGCAGTGCCGGACATTGTGGCTGTTCGACCCAAATAATCTTGTGGTTCTCCATTCGAGTTGCAGGGTAGCGGAATGGTGAGTCCATACCGCGGCCGGGTTGCGCCTTCGCCAACCGGGTATCTTCACCTGGGGCATGCCCGAACTTTCTGGACGGCGTACCAGCGTGCGCGTGCCGCCAGGGGCAAACTGATCTTCCGCAATGAAGACCTCGACTTTCAGCGCTGCAAACCTGAATTTGTCGCCGCCATGTATGAGGATTTGCGCTGGCTTGGACTTTCCTGGGATGAAGGTCCTGATGTGGGTGGTGAGTTCGGTCCCTATTCCCAAAGCCAACGTCGGGATTTTTATCTGGAAGCCTGGCGCAAACTACGCGACGGCGGCTTTATCTATCCCTGCAACTGCTCTCGCAAGGATCTTGAACAGGCTCTCTCCGCCCCGCACGAAGATGGTGAGACAAGCTCACTTCCATCAGGGCAAAGACCATCAGAGCTTACACCAGTGGGGCAAACGGAAGACGACGAACCTCATTACCCCGGTACGTGTCGCGACAGAATCACGGAAGCCAGGCAATGGTCTACGCCCGCGGGCGTGAGCTGGCGATTCAAAGTGCCCGACTACAGTCTCATCACCTTTACAGACCTGCATTTCGGATCTCAGCAGTTTATGGCGGGACAGGATTTTTCAGATTTTCTCGTCTGGCGACGCGATGACATCCCCGCTTATCAGCTTGCGGTGGTGGTGGATGACGAAGCGATGAAGATCAATGAGGTAGTGCGCGGAACCGATCTGTTGCGCAGCACAGCCCGCCAGCTTCTCTTAATCGACGCTCTCGGTTATGCGGTGCCGAACTATTTCCATTGTCCGCTAATGCGTGATGAACACAACGTTCGCCTGGCCAAGCGGCATGATGCTTTGAGCCTGCGAACGCTAAGAGCCCAGGGCGTTGATCCTGTGAAGCTGCGCCAGCAGTTTGCGAGCGAAATCGACCCACGCCAGCGATGAATCAAGACACCGTAGGACGCGGTTATGGGGCAACTCCCCCCGAGCTACTGGTGACCGGACTGGGAATCGTGGGGCCACTCTTAAGGGCGCGATATAACAAAATTGCAAAAGTGATCCAGATAACGTCGCCAACAACTAAGCTGATCTGTTGACTTCGACGCAGCATAACACCGCTCAGCAAATCGACGAAGCTGTAGAGTGAAAAGGCGGCTAACACTATTGAAAGCCTGGGTTCGAGAAATAGTGAATGGGCTTTCTTGATGGCAAAAACAAATATCCCAGACGCCACAAGCGCCAGCGATGTCGTGGAAGTCAGGAATCCGAGAGGCATTCTGCAGATTGTTGGAAGGCGATTGATTCATCATCCAAAGAGCGGTGATGGTGGTTAGGCTGATTGTGATAATAAATCCGACAACTGCCGTTCTTTGGATCGTCTTGCTGGCTCCCGCCATGCGGAATAGGAATTCATAAAGAACAGCGACTGCAAAGAAATACATAAGGATACCGGCCGTGTCGTAAATCGCAGAGTAAGCCCTGCAGGCCGTGTATCGGATTGTCTCCGGGATTTGCAATAGATAAACAACCAGCGACAGGAAGGTGACTATTGCAAGGAACCAATGCGTACGTGCTGAGTACCGGCCGAACACGGAACCAACCTCGACGCGATACCTCAAAGGCGCTAAACACACTCGGTACGAGACAAACCACCGCGATAGAAAAAGTTTGCGAACCAACTATGTGTGAAAACCGTAGGCATCGACTTGCCCTAAGATATCGTAACTTGGCCCGCCACAATAGGATTTTGATTAAAGTTGGCCCAGGCTTCCTTACCCGCGCACCGATACGGGCTTGCTGGGCTTCTTCTCCGCGCGACCGCTCCACAAGCCGGCGATCTTACGCTGCTCCTGCAGCAGACCCGGGGCTAGCCGAGGATTGCCGGTCCGCACAAATTGTTCGTGGTTCTCTTCCAGATCATCCGGGATATAGCGAAAGTTGGCCATCACACCGAAAGAGTCACGCAGGCCGTAAGGGCGAAGGTTGGCGAATGGATCAATCGACTCCAGACGAGCGCCGTTGGATAGATGGAATGCGGCCACGGGATCGTAGATCCGATCACCCGAGCGAAGCTGAGTGAAGTATGCCAGCGTCAATCGTTGCAAAGGCGCGCCCAGAACGTCACGATATGTGGCGGGATCTTTCAGCAGGTGAAACAGCGCATCCACTGAATCAGACTTCTCCGCAATACGATTGAGATCAGCAGCAAAATCATGCAATAACCGTGACAGGCGCTCGCGGGTAAAGCCAGTCTCGTCATCACCCGGCTGAGTCACATTCAGCGCGCGCGCCAGCAACGGTACTGGAGACAGTGTGCTGTAATTCCTGATGTTCGGCAGTTCCGCGTGCAGTTCATCCACCACCTGTTTGATCAGGAAATTGCCAAACGGAATCCCGCGCAAGCCGTCCAGACAATTGTTGATGGAATAGAAAATAGCTGTATCGGCTTTCTCCGGCGGAAGCACCGGAGCGTTGATATCAAGCAGGGGAGCAATGTCACGCGCCAGTCCCTGTGTAAGCGCTACTTCTACAAAGATGACGGGATCGCCCGGCAACGCCGGCTGAAAGAAAGCAAAACAACGCCGGTCAGCCTCCAATCTGCGACGCAAGTCCGGCCAGCCATTGATCTCATGCACGGATTCGTAATGGATCAATTTTTCCAGAGTGAAAGCGGAGGTGTGCCATCCGATCCGATCCAGCCGGAGAAAGCCTCGATTAAACCAGGAGCGAAAGAGATGCTTCAGGTCGGAATCAACGGCGGCAAGTTCAGGATGTGACCGCAGAGTACGCAACAGATCACTGCGCATGGCAACCAGAGTCTCAGTGCCATTGGCGCCAGTATTGATACGGCGAAAAAGCTCCTGGCGCGGCGGTTCAGCCGCGGTCGCCAGGGCAGAAATTCTTTCCGCGGTGGCGGCGCCCTGGCCCAGGTTGAGTGCCTCCCTGATGGCGGCCAGGTCCGGGCCAAAATCCTTTGCCATCATCTCAAAGAATGCCAGCCGTTCTGCTTCAGTCAAGGCCTTATAACGCTCAATGATGCGCTGAGCCAGAACGGTTTGAGAAGCTTCGCCCCTTTGTGAAAGAAGCTGGCGGCAGAGCAACTGCATATCTTCGCCGCGGGCACCGCGAAGACTGCGCAGTAAATTGGTAAGGAACTCAGGCATGGCGTTGTTATCGCAACGCCTGAGTATAAATGGTGGACATGGATAAATAGATAAGCTGTGGACAGGCGCGCACGCCCGGTTCGCATTCGCTACCGGGAGTGCGTAACCTGCAATGCTTAGTTTGTTCCGGAACCACCCGCCGGTTTGCTGCCTGTGTCTTTGCCCAGATCGCCAAACGGCCAGAGGCCCAGGGCCTTCAGGAAAACGTCATTGTGTTTTTCAGTGAGCATCCTGGCGCTTTTTTCGGCAGGCCAGGGACTGGCCAGTCGTTCCGGACGATCAGCCATCCAGAATGCAGTCAATGCCATGACCGTAGCATCGCGAATCAGCAGGTCAGGCTTGACCTTGTCGAAGGTATCGACGGCCGAGTGATGTGTGTATTTATATTCGGGAGAATCCTGGTCCATATTGATGCCCGGCAATCCAGCCAGGACGAATGGCCCGGCATCGGTGCCGAACACCACTCCGTCATCCACGCCGACGTCGCCAAACGCTTTGATGGATTCGGTGAACTTCTTCATCGCCGGAATCAAATCATCGCGTCCGCCCATGTTGAGCTTCACCACCGGCCCCTGGCCGTTATCCAGCACCAGGGCAGCCACATGGTTCTGCATCTCGTCTTTGTGCATTTTGGTGTAGGCAATTGAACCCAATAGACCTTGTTCCTCACCAGTGAAGAGAACAAATCGAATGGTGCGCTTCGGCTTGAAACCGCTCATCTTAATTGCCTTGGCCGCGCCCAAAGTTGTTGCGACCCCGCAGCCGTCATCGGTGGCGCCGGAGGCAAGGTCCCAGGAATCAAGGTGGCCGCCTACCACAATCACCTGTTCAGGATGCTCGGTGCCGCGAATCTCACCCACCACGTTGGCGGAATCCACCGGGCCGCTGCTGACTTTGTTCTGCACATCGATCTTGAGCCGCACGTTCTTGCCCTGATCGACAAACCGCTCCAACTGCTGCTGATCTTCCGCGATCATGCTGACGATGGGAATGTCATAGTAGGTGTCAAAGCCCATCGCACCGGTATGGGTAAGGTGCATGCCCTCCGCGGGACGTCCTCCCTGACCACCGATCACAGCTACGGCATGGGCCGCATAGGCCTTCTTCAGAAAGTCGCCGAACTTGAAGAATCCGGCCATGGCAGCGGGGCCAGTCGGTGGAGGCCCTTTGCGAACAATGAGCAGCACCTTGCCCGCCCACTTGGCAGAGTTATCTTTTATCTCGTCATCCAGCTTGTTGGTGTTGACCGGGACAACATCGGCGTCAACGCCGCCGGCCTGAGTGGAACCAACCCAGCCCATGGCATCAATGCTTAGCTTGCGATGGATCGGCGAAAGCAGCTCCGCATTGGCGGAAATGCGGGTCCAACCTCGCGAGATCTGCCATTTTTCCGAATGCACGTTGTCCAGCCCGATGGCGCGCATCTTGGCCATTCCCCACTCCACGGCTTTGGCAGCCTCAGGGGAGCCGGTAACGCGGCCACCGATGTCGTCAGAGAGTTCCTGAAGATCGTCGTAGGATTCGGTGGAGAGCATGCCCTGGCCGGCAATGGCCGCCAGTGCGGGCATTGTGCCATCTTGTGCGGGTGAGACGGGCTCAGCGCCTCCCCTGGGGCCGGAACCAGCCCAGACCGCGCCGCCAAGGACAATTGCTGCCAATGCGAGCATAAAGACTTTGCGCATGAAAATATTCACCTCAGGATTTTTGTGGAAAATTATGCCGGACACTAATGATGCCTTAAAAAGACGCGCTACGCCGACAAATGTGAGCAGACGATTCACGCCGGAAACACGCCGTAAAGGCCGGGCATCAGAACCACGGAGATTCGCTCATACCGACATGACCTGTGACATTCGCATCGGCACCTCCGGCTACCATTACAAACACTGGGTGGGGCCGTTCTATCCGCCGAAGACGCCAGCCGCCAGAATGCTGGAATATTATCTCCAGTACTTTGACACGCTGGAGTTGAACAACACATTTTATAAGCTCCCCACAACGGCGGCCATGCAGTCCTGGTATAAGGCTACTCCTCGCAATTTCGTTTTCGCCGTGAAAGCCAGCCGCTTTATTACACACAATAAGAAACTGAAGGAACCGGAGCACGCCATCGACAACCTGCTGCCCCGGGCGGAGATTCTGGGCAAGAAACTTGGCCCTGTGCTGTTCCAGCTTCCTCCCAGGTGGAAGGTGAATGCCCAACGCTTACAGGAGCTACTGGAAATCCTGCCCCGGTCGCACCGCTACGCGTTTGAATTTCGCGAGACCAGCTGGATGGTCCCGGAAGTCAATCGCATTCTGCGGAAGTTCAACGCAGCGTTTTGTATTTACGAACTGGGCGGTTATCACTCTCCACTGGAAATCACGGCTGACTTCGCCTATATCCGGCTGCACGGCCCGGCGGAAGGAAAATACCAGGGCAGTTATGGTGACGTGAGGCTACGGCAATGGGCACGCTGGATTGAACAACAGGCACAAAGGCTCCATGCAATCTATGTCTACTTCGATAATGATCAGGCCGGGCACGCTGTTCGGAATGCGCTGACGCTCCGACGCATGGTGCTGGGCCGACAGCAGGACGAAGCCGCCTGACTTTGGGCACTGGATTTCCGGAATTTTGAGGGAATAGAAAATCCAAATCTCAGTTATAACTGCCAAAGTGCCAAACCAATTCATTTCTTCATCAACGTGCCGCAGGACGGGGCTGTCCCGGGCTTGCCTGGCGGGTGTTTGTTGCCTGCTGGCCCAATTTGTGTGTCTGTCTTCTATTGCCATGGCGCAGAAAGATGCTGGTGCGGCAAAGGACGCCAGCGCGCAAGCCGACGAAGCTCCAGCGGCAAATCCTGGCCGGCCGACCATCTCAACCCCGGCCACGCTTACGCCGGTCGGATACTTGCAGTTTGAAACCGGCGTCTTAGTTGCTGAACATTCCGGTGAATTTGCCAATCGCACGGGAATCAATGAGGTCATCAAGTTCGCGCCGGTTAAGCGACTGCAATTTCTGGTGTCCTCGGAGCCATTTACGTCGTCGGATGTAGGCGACCATCGTTCCCCCGCACCGGGTGGCGTAGCGCTCGGTTTTCAGACAGTGTTAATGCCCGGAGAAGGCCGCAAGCCGACCATCTCTGCGAGCTATTTTCATACCGTGTACAACGGCACGGCCACAGACCTGGATATCGGCTCGAGCCAGAATTCGGCGCTCCTGCTCATCAGCACCGATCTGGGCAAGTTTCACGTGGACACCAATTACCTCTTCAACGAGCAAATCGACAATGCCGTGCGCCGCGCACAGTTCGGACAAACCTTGTCCATTGCTCATCCGGTGAAGGGTAAGCTTGGATTCACGGGAGAGTTGTGGCATTTCACGCAACCGCTGCTGCAAGGCAACGCCGCCGGGTTATTGCTGGCGCCGAATTACAATCTGAAACCAAACCTGGTCTTTGATGCTGGATTTAATCGCGGGCTTACCAGTTCCAGCACGCGATGGGAGTTCTTCGCGGGGTTTACCTATTTGTTGCCGAAGAAGCTGATGTAGATGGGAAACGCAGCCGAGGGCGGCTGCGCCACACGGATATCGCGGCACGTAAAAAGACCTGCCGAAGCAGGTCTTTTCATTGGACGATTTGTTTGTACGCGATAACTGTTATTTCTTGTTTGCCACTTCGATCCGCGTATTGGCCCGAAGCAATGCGCTCTGAGCGGCTTCATCTCCGTTCGGACCGGCCTTTTTCAGCTCTTCTTCCGCACGTTGTTTGGCTGCTTGCGCCCGACTGACGTCAATCTCGCCGGCATGCTCGGCAGCCAGGGCCAGGATGGTGACCTTGTCCGGCAGGACCTCGGCAAAGCCCCAGTCTACGGCGATTCGTTTGGTCTCGCTGCCATGGCGATAGCTGATTTCACCCACGGCAAGTTCTGTAATCAGCGGCGCATGGCCCGGCAGGATTCCCAGATAACCACTTTTTCCGGGAATCTGAATATAATCTGCCGCGTCTTTCACTACAATGCGTTCCGGTGTAACGATTTCGAGTTGAATCGTGTCTGCCATGTCGGTTTACGCTGCGGCTCCGGCCTTCAGTTTTTCTGCCGCCTGCAATACCTCTTCAATGGAGCCCTTCATGTAGAAGGCCTGCTCCGGAACATCGTCATGCTTGCCCTGGATGATCTCTTTGAAGCTGCGCACGGTATCGGCGACCTTCATATAGCGGCCTTCCAGTCCGGTGAACTGGTGGGCGACGAAGAAGGGCTGGGAAAGGAACTTCTGCACCTTGCGGGCGCGCGCCACGGTAAGCCTGTCATCCTCACTGAGTTCTTCGATACCCAGAATGGCGATGATGTCCTGGAGATCCTTGTAGCGCTGCAGAATACGTTTCACGCCCTGGGCCACGTCATAATGCTCCTTGCCCACAATATGTGGATCAAGAATGCGCGAGGTGGAGGCCAGCGGGTCGACAGCGGGATAGATTCCGATTTCGGTCAGCGGACGCGAGAGCACAGTGGTGGCATCCAGGTGAGCGAATGTGGTTGCCGGAGCGGGATCGGTTAAATCGTCGGCGGGCACGTAGATGGCCTGCACGGACGTGATGGAGCCTTTCTTGGTGGAGGTAATGCGCTCCTGAAGTTCGCCCATTTCAGTGGCGAGGTTCGGCTGGTATCCCACGGCGGAGGGCATGCGGCCCAGCAGCGCTGAGACTTCTGAACCGGCCTGGGTGAAACGGAAAATGTTATCGATGAACAGCAGCGTGTCGGCGCCTTCTTCATCGCGGAAGTATTCGGCCACGGTGAGACCGGTCAGCGCCACGCGCAGCCGGGCCCCTGGGGGCTCAGTCATCTGGCCGTAAATCAGAGCGGCCTTGGACTCTTCCGGAACGCCCGGCTTGATTACGCCTGACTCAGTCATTTCCAGCCAGAGATCGTTGCCTTCGCGGGTGCGTTCGCCAACGCCGGCGAAAACGGAGAAGCCGCCGTGCTGCTTGGCCACGTTATTGATCAGTTCCTGAATCACAACCGTCTTGCCTACACCGGCGCCGCCAAACAGACCGATCTTTCCGCCCTTCAGGAACGGCTGGATCAGGTCAATGACTTTTACGCCGGTTTCAAACATCTCAGCGTTGGTCGATTGCTCTTCAAAGGAAGGCGCCAGGCGGTGAATCGGCATGCGCTTCTTGAAGGCCACGGGGCCGAGTTCGTCCACGGGTTCGCCGACCACGTTCATCACGCGACCCAGTGTGCCCTTGCCCACGGGAACCGAAATCGGTCCGCCCAAATCGATGACCTTCATGCCGCGCACCATACCATCGGTAGCCTGCATGGCGATGCAACGTACCCGGCCTTCGCCCAGATGCTGCTGCACTTCAACAGTCACGCTAATTGGCTCGGGGACCTTGAATCCATCACTCACCACGTTGAGCGCCTGATAGATAGGCGGCAGCTTGTTTTCCGGAAACTGCACGTCAACCGCGGGTCCCGCGATCTGTATAACTTCTCCAGTGTTTTGTGCCATAAATCCTTTTTCGCTGGTGCCGGGCCGTTACCCTGCGGCGGCCGCACCGCTGACGATTTCAATAATTTCTTTGGTGATCTTCGCCTGGCGCACGCGGTTCATGGCCAGCGTGAGTCCGTCAATCATGTCGGAAGCATTGTTGGTTGCCGAATCCATCGCAGTCATGCGGGCAGCGTGTTCGGCTGCCTCTGATTCCAGCATGGCGCGGAAAAGCTGCGTGTAAACGTAGCGGGGCAGCAGATCGTGGAACAGCTCTGCCGGCGGCTGCTCGTAGATGTAGTCGACTTCCGCCGTAACAAAGCCTGCTGCCTTCTTGTCCATTTCCGTTGTATCTGCTGGGCGCACAGCAGCACGCGCATGCGCGGCCGCTGCCAGTCTCCGCGTGCGCTCCTCGCTCGTGGCTTCCTCGGTAAACTCATGCACTGTCTCGCCAATCGCGAGAATCGGAAGAACGTCATCCACCACCAGCCGCTGGGCAATGACTGACTTGAATTCGTTATAAACGATGTAAACGGAATCGATCTTTCCTTCCGTGTAAAGCTGGATTACCTTGTCGGAGATTTCACGCGCGCTCTGCAACTGCGCCCGATTCATCAGGCCCACGTATTCTGCGACGACCTGTATCGGCCCCTTGCGTTCCGCGCCCGCTTCAAGCGCCACCGGATATCGGCGGCGGAAGTAGTCACGCGACTTCCTTCCCAGCGCCAGAATATCGATGTTCTTGTCCTTCTTTAGCTCAATGAACTTCGCCGCGGCCTTGACGATGTTGGAGTTGAAAGCCCCGGCCAGCCCCTTCTCGCCGGACACTACGATCAGCATCGTCGTCTTTTCCTCACGACGCACCAGCAACGGATGCAGCGCTTCGCCGGTTGCGGGATCGTAGACATCGGCGCGCGAGACCAGCGATTTCAGCAGGTTCGTGATCATCTGCCCGAAGGGACGAGTCTGCAGCGCACGTTCCTGTGCGCGGCGCAGCTTGGCTGCCGAGACCATCTGCATGGCCTTGGTGATCTGCCGCGTGTTCTTCACGCTGCGTATGCGTCGCCGTATGTCGAGTAAGTTTGCCATTGGCGCCTTTAGGCCTTTGCCGCTCCGGCCGGTTGCTGGCTGGCAGCAAAAGTCTGCTTAAATTCCTTCACTGTTTTGCCCAGGTCGGCTTTGATGGCATCATCGATGGTTTTCTTTTCCATGATGCTCTGCAACAACCCGGGATTGGAGGTTTCAATGTACTTGAGCAACTGGGCTTCAAATTCGCGGAGCTTCTCAACCGGCAGGTCATCCAGATGGCCATTGATGCCGGCCCAGATGATGACAATCTGCTTGCTGAAAGGAAGAGGCTGATACTGGTCCTGCTTCAGGATCTCCACCAGGCGAGCACCACGATTCAGCTGGGCTTGCGTGGCCTTGTCGAGATCAGAGCCGAACTGCGCGAAGGCAGCGAGTTCGCGATACTGCGCCAGATCGAGCTTCAGTGAACCGGCAACCTGTCGCATAGCCTTGATCTGGGCCGAACCACCCACGCGGCTTACGGAGATACCGACGTTTACCGCCGGACGAATACCGGAGTTGAACAAATCCGTTTCCAGGAATATCTGACCGTCAGTAATCGAGATGACGTTGGTGGGAATGTATGCCGAAACGTCATTGGCCTGGGTTTCAATCACGGGCAGAGCCGTGAGTGATCCGCCACCGAGTTTGTCAGACATTCTGGCTGCGCGCTCCAGCAGGCGGGAGTGAAGATAGAACACGTCTCCGGGATAGGCTTCACGTCCCGGCGGACGGCGCAGAAGCAAAGAGATTTCGCGATACGAGGCAGCGTGCTTGGAAAGATCGTCATAGATCACCAGCGCGTGCTTGCCGCTATCGCGGAAGTATTCGCCGATGGCGCAGGCTGTATAAGGAGCCAGGTACAACATGGGGGCAGGCTCGGAGGCCGAAGCTGCCACCACGATGGTGTAATCCATGGCGCCGAAGTCCTGAAGCTTCTGCACTACCTGGGCAATCGACGAGCGCTTCTGTCCGATGGCACAGTAGATACAAATCAGGTCACCGCCCTTGTTGTTGATGATGGTATCGAGCGCGACGGCGGTTTTGCCGGTCTGCCGATCGCCAATGATCAGTTCGCGCTGGCCACGGCCGATGGGAATCATGGAGTCAATTGCCTTAATGCCCGTTGCCATCGGCTCGCGAACAGGCTGGCGGGCAATCACGCCGGGAGCAATACGCTCAACCGGAATATATCTGGTGGCGGTGATCGGGCCCTTGTCATCAATGGGCTGGCCCAGAGCATTCACTACGCGGCCAATCATGCCTTCGCCGGTTGGAACTGACATGATCTTCCCGGTGCGCTTTACTTCATCCCCTTCGCTGACTTCGGTGTATTCGCCCAGCAGCACAGCGCCGACCTGGTCTTCTTCCAGGTTCATGGCGAGGCCGGCCACGCCGTGACCGAAGTCGAGCAGTTCACCGGCCATGACTTTGTCCAGGCCGTGAACGCGTGCGATACCATCGCCCAGTGAAATGATGGTGCCCACTTCATCCACGGTCACCTTGGTTTCATAGTTCTGTATCTGCTCGCGAATTAGTTTTGTGATCTCGTCTGCTTTAATTTGTGCCATATAACCTTTTCATCATCATCACGCCGGCAGGACTCACGGGAGTGGAATATTTTTTACGCCGTAGCAATCTGTTGCTTGATCTTTTCCAGTTGGCCACGTACTGAGCCGTCATAAATGGTGCTGCCCATGCGAACGATGGCGCCGCCCAACAGACTGACATCCTGGCCATAGGTTGCGCGAACCTTCCTGCCGGTGATGGCAACCAGTTGCTTTTCCAGATCTTTCTTCTCCGTGGCAGTGAGTTCACGGGCGGAACTTACCTGCGCGTCAGCGATGCCCATGCGGTCGTCCAGCTCGCGACGGAACATGGCTGCAATTTCTTTCATCTGACCGATGTGGTTGTGGTCGATCAGGACAGCCAGGAAGTTGCGCAGCAGCCTGGAGCCTCCGGCCGCTTTGATCACGGCATCCAGCAAGGCGAGCTTTTGCTTATGCGCTACAGCAGGATTCTGAAAAATGTTCCGCAACTCATGGTTCCCGCCGATCATGGCAGCCATGTCATCGAGTTCTCCGGCAGTCTGATCAGCATCAAGTTTGTTCGCCGTAATGACCTCAGCAAAGGCGCGGGCATAACGTCCAGCAACTGCGGCCATTTAGTTTCCGTCCTTTCCCAGTTCAACGGTGAAGTCGCGCACCAGTGACTGGTCAGCATCCTTGTCCACTTTGATCTTCCTGCTGGCCAGATTGACCGCCAACTCCGCCGCATAGGCCTTCAACTCACGACGAGCGTGGCCGGCCGCGGATGCAATTTCCTGCTCGGCAGAAGTCACAATGCGGCGGCGTTCCGCTTCACCTTCGGCTTGAACGCGCTTTTCTTCCGTACGCGCATTTTCTTCCGCCTCGCGACGCATTTCAGTAATCTCAACGTCCAGTCGCGACAGACGGGATTCCACCTGCTTCAATCGCTCACGGGCCTCGTCGCTGGTTTTGCGCGCTTCTTCAATTCGCTTCTGTATCGACTGATTACGATTCTTGAAGGTGGCCGGAAGCACTTTCTTGAGCAGCAAGCCGAGCAAAACGGCGAGGATCGCGAAATTCAGGAAAATGCTCAGCCAGTAAGCTTTCTCAGTGCTGAGGCCGGTCCATTGGGCGATCTTACGCACGGAAGGGGCGTTGCGAATTTCGTCAGCGTGACTCTTGGCTTCTTCTTTTTTTGTGGCGTCGTCGTATCGCTCTTGTGGTTCGGGCTGGGCAGCGCCGGCTCCCTCACGCTGGTGCGGAACATCCTGTACAGCCAGTGCTCGCTGTGACTGGACTGAGACAGAAACTAGTGCCAGGAGCGCGATGGCCAGAACATATTTTGTGCGGCTAATCACGCTTTATTGTCTCCCTACTCCGGCGGCTGGCCTTAACACTGTCTGGATGACCTGGTCGGCAAGCGTGTCCGCCTGTTTTTCCAGACCGACCTTGGCAGCTTCCATTTCCTGCTGCACAGTCTGGCGAGCGCTCTTGATCATCTGGTCAGCCTGCTTACGTGCTTCAGCAAGCGCTTTGGCGCGTTCATCCATCACGCGCTTGCTATAGCTTTCCTGCGTCTTGAAAATCTGAGCACGCGCTTCCCGGAGTTTCTGTTCATATTCAGCCGTGCGGACTTCCGCGTTGGCAATCTCTTTACGCGCCTGCTCCACCGCGCCTTCAGTCAGCGCATGGCGTTTGGCCAAAACCTGACGAAGCGGGTTGTGCACCATGAAGGTGTACGCTGTCCAAAGCACCAGCAAACAGATGATGGTGGGGATGGAGTTGAGCAGTAATTCGCCTATTTGCCTGAGTGTCTCTTGCATTTTTAATAAGTCTTTTTTCGTAAGTGAGAGGGCGGATCGGGGACGACCAGCAAACCCAATAACTTAACATTCAGTTTACATCAGTGTCAACGCGCTGTACCGTATCTGGCACGCGAAAAATCGATGCGCAACGATAGGGTTACGAAGCAGAACCAGAGTCTTACTCGCGTTTTGAAAATCAGGGAACGAAAACGCAAAAAAACGTTCTTCCATACCGACAATAATCACTTACGATTGAGAGTTTTCTAAGGTGGAAAATCAATGAATTTTGCCTACTTGCTGCTTGGAATCCTGGTTGGAGTTTTTTCGGGATTCGTCGGAATCGGTGGTGGAATCCTTATTGTCCCTGCTCTTATCTACATCTTTCATATGAACCAGCACCGGGCGCAGGGGACATCCCTGGGAGCATTACTAGCCCCCATTGGAGCCCTGGCTTTCTGGGAATATTACAAAGCCGGGAACGCTGATCTTGGCGCCGCAGTCTGGATCGCCGGAGGGTTTCTGGTGGGGGGATATTTCGGCGGAATGTGGGCCCAGCAACTCTCCGAAGTTGTCCTCCGCCGCGGATTTGGAGCCCTGCTGGTCATTGTGGGATTACGTTTTCTCTGGGGCACTAAGTAACGGCATTCAAGTTATGCATTTTAGGGTATGTCATTAGAGAAATTGCGTGCAAGAAATTGCATGAAATGAGTGCTGCTGAACAGGGCGGAAAATTGATGGAAAAAACACAGAGAAAACCTTGACAGCCGATTAAGGAAGCCTAGAATAGATACATCACCTCCGATCCGATTCAGGATCGAATGGGCTTGTGGCCAAGGAAACTGTCACCGCTTCTTGGTCTCAGGCCCATTTTGATTTTTTCTTTAAAACCAACACCTACCACTGAGACACAGAGGCACGGAGAAATGCCAAACCTTACCGCGGATTCGCGCGGATGATCGCGGATCAAAACCAACACCCCAAAAACCTCACCACTGATTTACGCAGATGACACTGATAAACCTAGAAAAACAACTGCGGATTCACTCAGGTAATCGCTGATCAAGTAGACATAGAAGCACGGACACAGCAAAAACTTACCGCCGATGAACGCTGATGGGACTGACAAACTCAATTCAACAAGCTGACTAGCAATGCTTCTGCTTGATCAGTGTTCATCCGCGTAAATCAGCGGTAGGCTTTGCCTTTGGGTTTACCCGTGAGTATCGTGGGGGCAGGAATTCAAGTTCGTCGCGCACGCGGTTTGACCACATATTCATCCAGTACCCGCGCCAGCGATTCCGGCGCCTCTACTTCCATATCCACAGCACTGTCCTTGAAAGCGCGCTTTACCACATGTCCGCGTGCTTCTATCTGGGCCAGCAGTTTGCCCTCACTCTGCGGAACGCGAATGCGTAGCCGCCGCAATGCATCGACATCCTGGCGGGCGTCGATGGCCTCAAGCAGACGATCCAGCGCGATTTCCCTTGCAGCTGAAACGTAAACAGTGGCATCGTCGCTGACCAGCGACTTGCGATGCGACTCCGGCAGCAGATCAACCTTGTTCATCACGCGGATCTGCGGTGTGTCTTTGACTTCAAGCTCTTTCAACACCTGCTCCACCTGGGCCTGTTGCTCCTGCGCCAGAGGACTGGTTACGTCAGAGACGTGGAGCAACAACACCGCGCGTTGCACTTCTTCCAGCGTTGCTCGAAAGGCTGTGACCAGCGTGGTGGGTAGATTACGGATGAAACCGACCGTGTCAGACATCAGAATCTTGCGCTTACTGGGCAGAACAATGGAACGGATGGTGGGATCCAGCGTGGCAAACATTTTCGACGAAGAAAGAACTCCGGCGTGAGTGAGCGCATTGAACAGCGTTGACTTGCCGGCGTTGGTGTAGCCGACCAGCGCAACGGTCGGCAGGGGAACCGATTCGCGCCGCTGACGCTGCTGCGAGCGCACACGCCTTACTTCTTCCACCTGCTGCTTGATGTGGCGAATGCGGCGGAAGATTTTTCGCCGATCGGTTTCAAGCTGGGTTTCACCGGGTCCGCGTGTGCCGATGCCGCCACCGAGCTGGGACATTTCAATGCCGCGTCCGGCAAGGCGGGGCAGCATGTATTCAAGCTGTGCCAGCTCCACCTGCAACTGACCTTCACGGCTGCGAGCGTGGCGCGCGAATATGTCCAGGATGAGCTGCGTGCGGTCAATCACGCGCGCATCCACTTCCTTTTCGATATTGCGCTGCTGGGAAGGCGAAAGCTCATGATCAATGAGCACCAGATCGGCTTGCGAGGAGGCAACAGCTCCCGCTATCTCCTGAAGCTTGCCGATGCCAAGCAACGTGGCTGGGTCAGGACGGTCGCGGCGCTGTACGAACTCGCCCACAATTTCCGCGCCGGCCGAGGCGGCCAGTTCGCGGAATTCGGCAAGCGATTCCTCAGTACCCACGCGCGAGTTGGTTTCGTCCTCATCACCATGCTCGGAAGCCTGCTTGCGGCTTGCAGCACGGGCGATCACGGCTGCAGGCGGCACGGCAAGGTCGCGATCGTTTTTGGAACGATGGCGAAATTCAACGGCTACGAGAAACGCCCGCTCAGGTCTGTCACGTCCGGTGATGATCTCAGCCGGTTTGCGTGGACCGCGCGGACGTTGACGGGGAATGGACTAGCCCTCCACTTTGGCCGAAGCGCTTTCGACCTCAGCTCCCACATGATGCCCGCCACGGCCTTCGTGGTGGGTGCTGCCTTTGGACATGACCACGGTTGAGATGGCATGTTTGAAGATAAGCTGTTCCTGATTGTTGGTTTCCAGGACCACTGAATATTTATCAAAAGACCGGATACGACCTGTGAGCTTGACGCCGCTTAACAGGTATATCGTGACTTGCGTCTTGTCTTTGCGCGCGGTATTCAGAAAGGAGTCCTGAATGTTCTGTGCCGGCTTGTTTTCCATCTGCCGATCTCTCTCCTAGTAAGACTTACATGCTTGAACTTTGGAAACAGCGTTTCCCTCGTCCACCAGCTTGGGCCATTGTAACTTTTTAACTGCCTGTGGGGCAAAAGCCGAGGGAAATTCTGCTCCGAATGCTAAAATTTTTGTGGAAACAAGGTGAAATCCTCAAACACCAAAACGGTGGTTCAAGTTCCCATGCTGGATCTTTCGCGCCAGTACGCTGGGCTGCGGGAACAATTCCTGGCCGCCGTGGCCCGTGTATGCGATTCCCAAAAGTACATTCTGGGTGAGGAAGTTACCTCATTTGAACGTGAATTTGCCAGTCTTTGCGGCAGTACGGAAGCAGTAGGCTGCGCGTCGGGAACGGACGCCCTATGGCTTGGTCTGGTGGCCGCCGGGGTTAAGCCGGGCGACGCGGTTATCACCACTCCCTTTAGTTTTTTTGCTACCGCCAGTTCCATCCTGCGGGCGGGCGCTCGCCCGGTGTTTGCGGACATCGATCCCGAGACTCTCAACCTTGATCCCGCGAAAGTGGAGCAGGGGTTGCGTGCCGGATCGCCGCAGCGGCATGCCATCATGCCCGTCCATCTTTATGGTCAGTGCTCCGACATGGATGCACTGAACCGGATTGCCGCCGAATTCAATCTGGCGGTGGTGGAAGATGCGGCGCAGGCTGCCGGCGCTACGTGGAATGGACGCCAGGCGGGAGCGCTGGGCGCAACGGCGGCTTTCAGCTTTTACCCCACAAAAAATCTAAGCGCATTCGGCGATGCCGGTGCACTTACCACCAGCGACGCGAAGATGGCGGAACATGCGCGGTCATTGCGGAATCATGGAGCAAAACAGCGCTATTATCACGATGAAATCGGCGCCAATAGCCGGCTTGATTCCATACAGGCGACGGTTCTGCGGGTGAAGATGCCGCATCTTGGCGAATGGAATGACGCGCGTCGCCGGCGCGCCGCAGCCTACGACAAGATGTTCATCGCTTCAGGTCTGACGAAAATTGGCGCCAATGCCCAACCGCCCGTCACGCTGCTCAAGACGTTGCCGCAAGCCCATCACATCTACCATCAGTATGTAATTCGCGTCGACAACGCGCGACCAACTGCGCGATTTTCTGAAAGAACGCGGCGTGGGCAGCGAGGTCTACTACCCGGTGCCACTGCACCTGCAGAAATGCTTTTCCTATCTTGGCTACGGACCTGGAGATCTGCCGGAAGCTGAGCAGGCTGCACTGGATGTTCTGGCTTTGCCTATCTTCCCTGAGCTGGAAGAGTTTGAGCAGCGCCACGTGGTGGATTCAATCGCGGAATTCTTCTCGTAACCCGAGCAGAAGCAAACCTTACCGCTGATGAACGCAGATCAACACGGATAAACAAAAAGCAGGCGCCGCGTTCCAGTTATTTTCACGATCTGGATTCGCGCAGACTGGTCAGCAGGTAGATGACCAGAACTCCGAAAGCCAGCAAACACACGCCAAAGAGTCGGCACGAAAATCCCGTGCCACCGGTAGACTGAACGCCATAATTCGAGACCAGCCAGGCCACCACCACCAGACCAACAGTTCCGGCCAGCATTCGCATAATGACCAGCGGCCGTTCGATTCGCTCTTTCTCCGCAAATTTCTTCTGAATCCGGGCCCGCCACCAGATCTCGCCAGGGCTGGGTAGTTCCGGCTGATGCTGCCAGGCCATTTGCTGAATCATCGAGTTGAGCTGAACGTCTCTGCCATTCAGTGGAACATCATTCATGGGGGCGTCATTCATCGGGGCGTCATTCATGGGAACCTCGAAATCCTGCTTTTTCCAGTAGCTCTTTGGCTTTTTCGCGCGCCCGAAAAACCACTACTTTTACGCTTTTTTCTTTCACGTTGAGAATAGCGCTGATCTCACGGTGACTCAGTTCCTCTACATGGGCCAGCCAGAGCACGGCGCGTTCCTGAGGAGTCAACTGGTCGAACACCGCTGACATATCAATGGGCAGGTTAAATTCCTGATGCACGCTTTCCGTTACGTGCGTTTGCTCCGCCCACTCCCGTTCTCGCTTCTGCTTCCGCCAGCGGTCGCGCAAGATGTTGGTCGCGGTGGTGTAGAGATAGGCCTTGCGCTGGCCGTCATCCATGGCGGGAGCGTTGATCATGCGGATGTACGCTTCCTGCAGGACCTCGTCGGCTGACGCGGGATCGCGGCTGATGCGGCAGAGATAGCCGTGGAGCGTACGCGACGTTTGCAGATAGAATGCCTCAAACGCAGCCTGACTCGCCTGCTCATGTTCGGCGCTCGTGATGGGCACTTCCGTCATGTCGAGTTGTCGCAATCCCCACACACTCAGTGCCCGGATTAATCCTGTTCCTTCCATCCCACCTTCTTTGCCAGGAAATACGAAATGCCCGCCGAAATCAGGAATCCAACTCCCACGAGAAATGATACCCACCCGATGCGGAACGTAACACTGTTAGATCCCGCACTGCCGACAAGAAAGCCCACGCCGCCAAACATGACTACACAGCCGGTCTTAATGGAAGTCAAGATGGCGTTTCGAGGATTGGTAGCTGCTTCACTCAGGCTGGCGAGGTATTTTTGGCCTGCCGGAGATTGCACGAACTGAGAAAAATCCTGGGCGGACGAAAACTTGTCCAGCACATGCCGCTGCATGGCATTCTGCTGCATGCGTCGAATGGACATGGCGATGAGGTAAATGCCCCAGCCCAGCCCGGCAACTGCCGCCAACATCAGAAACGATTCTTTAAGCTGCCCTTGTACCATCGGATCCATTAACTAGTTCCTCCGGCCCTACAACGAATGCGGACCGGGGAAGGTTAACGGGGTTTGGGGCTTTCGGGATTAGAAAAACGAAAACAAACACCCGCAGCCGGGGGCGGCTGCGCTCCAAAACCAGTCCATGGCCTGCAACTTAACGTTCTTGAAGCATCGGCAGCAATGATGGACGTAGGGATCTGTCGCTCTGCTCAGGATTAGAAATGGGAACGTGGAGCATGAGTTTGTATTTCTCTGCTGCCTGACGAAAACGGCTGCTTTCTTCGCCTTCGCCCAGTGCGTTCGCGGCCATCAGGCAGTAGGCGCAACGAAAGACCGAATAGGCGATCACAAAGTGTTGAATGCGGGAACCAGCATCATCGCCACTCTTTTGCCGGTAGAGGTCGAGCAATATGGCCGATTGCTCTGCGGTCATCTCCCATTCCACCATGGCTCCGGCGAGGTCCCAGGCAATGTCAGTTGGCCCGGGGAAAAAGTGATCGTCGCCGTGGCTGCCGGAATCGGTTTTCAGCATGTGTCCGTCCGCGCTGAGAAGCCATTCGTGTGGTTGCATCCTGCCGTCGGCGATCACCGGCTGCTTTAGCTCCAGCTTGATGGAGGTCGGAAATCCTGGATCGAGAAAACCAAGTTCGCGAAGGTTGTGATCAGCCATTTGCTGCAAAGGGTCGAGGTTGTGCAGTTCGGCCGGGAATGCCGCGACGCGAAAAGCGCAATACTCGGCCAGCCTGGACAGGACGTTCATGTTCAAATCGGGTTGTTGCAAATCAGCCGCACACATTGGACGACCTTCTGGATCGTTCATCTGCAACCCGGTCATCTGCTAACCAGTCATAGGAGGCGAAGCCATGCGGCTCCAATCGAGGCGGGGGACCAAAACCGGCTTGCGCGACACGCTGCTCTCGTTCAAAAACAGCCTGGCCGTAGTGCCCCAGACCGAGAAATTTATAGAAGCGGCGACCGTCGCCGGAAGAAGATCGATATTTGAGGCGCTCAAAGCTGGTCCATACGGCAGGCCACGCGGATTCTTGCTGCAAGAGAAGCCTGCGCCATTCCCCTCCGCCGATGAAAGGGCCGGCTCCTTCGGGCCGATGCGGTTCCGTATCCACTGCCTGCCAGCGAAACTGACGCGCGCGATGGGGAGCATTTTCAGCCCGCAGAGAATCAAAATCCGGTCGATGGCCGCAGAGCAGGGTGATCTTCTCCCGTGGAACACCCGCTGTCGCCAAAGCTTCTGCCACCGCGAGAAACGATGATCCGCTCAACCCGGGACCTTCGTCCACGATGATGAAGTGTGAGCCCGCGGTCAGGTGGTGATTCATGAACGCCAACTCGGCGTGAGAAAGCCGCAGCTCGCGATTATAAGGATGACCGTGAGGACGAACGGTGATCCGGTCAGCCTGCTTACCTTTCCCGCGAGCAGCCGCCGTCACCATGGCACTCAGGGTGGTTCCGATGCTCCTTATACCAATCACGGCAATGGCATGGCTGTTTTGAATTAAACCAGCGGCAGCATCCGCGTATGCCAAAGGATGAAGCGCGTAGTAGGCGAAACCTTCAGGAGCAGACACGCTGATTCGATCGGGGACCCGAATCCCTTCCAGGGTTTCTGCGAGGCCAGCGGCTTGCAGCTCTGCCCCGGCGAGAGCTCCGGCAAGCGCATCGGTGACAGATTCCAATCGGATCAACTCTGGGCCAAAATTCTTGGAGTGGTTTCCTGCAGAATCACTGGCCAGAGCGTCAGCCACGCCGCATTCCAGCTCACCAGCCAGAAGGAGCAGCCCGAGCTTTTGTTCTTGCGAACTCTGTGTGTCTGATCGGCGTAATAGACTGGCAAGGCGGGATTTCAATTGGCAAGCGCAAATCTCCCGGCGGCCTTCCCGAAAGACCATCAGGTTAACTGGCTGGACACTCATGCGTGAAGCGCTGGCTAAGCCGCTTGCTTTCCCTTGCGTGTGGACGCGCGTGGCGAGCGGGCAACATCGCCTTCTTTATCAATGAAATACAGGAACTGGTTGTCACGTTCGACCGCACCGGGCACCAGAACCTCAGTTTCACCTTCGCCAGACTTAGGCTTACGGCTCACGTTTCCGTGACCATCAATGAAATAAAGGTACTTCTTGTAGTCCCGCTCCAGGCTCAGCTTTTTAACTTTCTCTGCCATGCCTACTTGGAGGCAAGAGACCACTGGCTGGATGCCAGCCTAAGTGGTTACTGACGGGCCTTATGCTGGGTTGCATCCGGACGCTTGTGTTTCATTTTGGGAACAGGTGTTTCCCCGGGAGCGTAATACTTTCTTACGATTGGAGGGTTGAATTTGTATAACTGCTGATGAATATTGCCATCGTTATCCTTGAGGCGCAGGGTGAAAGTCTTGAGAGTTCCCTCTTTTCCGAAATCCTGCTGTCCCTGGGCCACCGGTAGCACGCCGGCGATGTCGTGTTCGCGATAGGCAGTCTCATAACGATGCTTGCGAGTATTCCAGGTAAAGACCCTGATCTGGTTGAAATCGAAAGGCATGCCATCCTTAGGTTCCGTAAATAGGACGGCATACTCTTTCACCGACTTGCCTTCATCCTGCACCGTATCCAGCGGAAACGCTGCCACAATTCGCTGCCCTTCAGAGTATTGGGCAATTTCGTCCGGAACATCGACATAGAGCGTGCGCCCGTAGACCCAGCCAACGCGTTTCTGCTGATCGCGCACCAGCCACCAGTCTTCCAGAATCACAGGCTGGTCGGGCTTGTCATTGTCATCGTCGTCGGAATCGTCTTTGTCCTTATCTTTATCCTTGTCTTTCGATTTATCGTCTTTGGCGTCTTTCCCAGGAATAGGAGTGGGAGTGGGGGCCGGAGCGTTACGTTTTACCGTCTGGCGCTGAAGCAGATCGACCTTCTGCTTTTCTGCCAGTAAGTAGAGATAGCCAGTTTTTCTCCCCGGAGTTATATGCACCTTGGCCTGCTCTTCCACGGCCGCGGTCGCCTGCGCTGGAGCATTCTTGTTTTGTTCCGCCAGACGTTGAAACTGGTCATAGGTGTCCTGGTCAGCCAGGTATCTTTCCTGTATCCAGCCTTCTTCTCCGCGCGGAGAGCGAACGCGCACAAACCGCTTGTTCTGCATATGCTCAAGCACCTGCAGGCGCTCGCCATTGTGTACCAGGCCGGTCTTGTTGTAGATGGTGGCCACCCGGTCGCGGAGTGAAGCTTCCGGCACAGCGACGTACTCATATTCATTGCTGCTGGAGGTTGAGTTGCTGCCACAACCGGAGAAGCCGGAAAGGCACACAAGCAAGAGCGCGAGCCCAGTCAAGGTAATGCTGGCTCGGCTCGTTCGTGGCCGGAAATGCTTTGGCGTGGACATTTTGGTTGAAAGACCAATATAGCGTAATTTCTGTCGCTTCGCTCCAAACCGCCTGCGACCTTCGAGCAGCCTTGGGCAACGTGCTCCTGTAGCAGCGGGCTCGGCGCGCTAGTCGGCCTCGCCCTTGTCGTCCGTGATCTGTCGCTGCGCTCCACTACGTGATAATGATGGCACACGCACCTCAAAAAGCTGAGTCAACTTATATCCCATTTGCCTGTGGAGGATTCTTGCGCTTCATTTCCCGATTGCTGCCCATTGCTGCTCTTTGCCTGTCCTTAAGTTTGTTCTCTTCGGCCCAGGAGAAGCCGGATGCCATGGGCAACAGCATCCTCGGCCAAATGGGGTTTCTGGCCAGCGACGCCATGAACGGACGCGGAAGCGGAACCCATGACGAACTGTTGGCGGCGACTTATCTGGCCTCACAGCTCCGCCAGATCGGCATTGAACCGGATGGCGACCATGGCAAATACATTCAGAACGTGGACACAGAGATCGATAGCCGGTCAGGCGGGAAGGTGCCCTGGAACACCCGGAACGTGATTGGCATTCTGCGCGGAAGTGATCCGCAATTAAAAGATGAAGTGATACTTCTTACCGCGCACATGGACCACCTTGGCGTGCGCAAGCCTGTGAATGGGGACCGCATCTATAACGGCGCGGACGATGACGCGTCCGGCTGTGTAGCGGTGCTGCAACTGGCCGCGGCATTGGCCCAGGGTGAAGCGCCCAGGCGCACAGTGCTGATTGCATTCTTTGGCAGCGAGGAAACCGGAGGACAAGGCGATCAGTTCTTCCTGGAGCATCCTCCTGTGCCGCTCAAAAGCATTGTCGCCAATCTTGAGTTTGAAATGATTGGCCGGACAGATCCGGCGATAAAGCCCGACGAACTCTGGCTCACCGGCTTCGAGCGCAGCGATCTTGGCCCCGAGTTGGCCAAACATGGCGCCAAGCTGGTGGCTGATCCGCATCCCAAAGAACAGTTTTTCCAGCGCTCAGACAATTACGCTCTGGCGAAAAAAGGAATCGTGGCACACACGGTTTCCAGCTTTGGATTACATAAGGATTATCATCAGCCAAGCGATGATGTGGTCCACATCGATTTCAACCATATGGAGCTGGCAATCAAATCGATGATCGAACCGGTGAAGTGGCTGGCCAATACGGATTTCAAGCCGGCATGGGAGAAGGGGAAGAAACCGTAAAAGCCGACGATGAGGGTTTGTCAGTTGCCTTTATGTTTTTACAGTTCAGAGGCAACGCCCTAACCCTCTGTCATGTTGAGCGAAGCCGGAGCGCATGCGACGCGCAGTCGAAACATCCCGAGGATGTTGGTCGCGGACGATTCGGCTTCAGGGAATTCTCCCCAGACTCAGACTGGACAGTGATTGAGGGCCGTTTAGAACCGGCAGCTTCGGTAGAACTCCCTGCATCAACATTGTTACCACCGGCTGCACCGGGATCCTTCGGCTTCGCGCCCTTCAAACTCGCCAGGCAAATGCTCCAACCGGCGCTCCGCTCAGGATGACAGAAGTAGAGAGAGTAACGAATTACCCAAAGCAGAAACGCGAATATCACGCAGCCGTGGGCGGCTGCGCTCCACAAGTCGCGTACCGGTAAGTCAGGCGACTGATTCGCGAGGTTGGCACAGGCAGAACAAACTCTTTCTAGACAGGCTCTAGCTGGATTTCTTCCGCGAACGGCGAATACGCTCATCGACCGGCTTGCGGCCCTGAAAGCCTTCTTCCATGCCGTGCCAGTAATCGATGGAAGCTTCGCCATATTTCCAGCAGAGCAGAACAATGTCGTCGTCCAGCTTAAATGGGAAATCCAGCAGTCCCATGTCGAGGTCTTTCACCTGTACGCCGATGGAATTAATCTCAGCCAAAGTGTCTTTGATCTCCTGCAGAGCTTTGTCACGTTCGGCGCGACGGCGGGCCGCGTGTGCCACGTCAACCATAAGACCGCCGCTCAGGAAGATGCGGTGCTTCAGGTTCTGAAATTCAACTTCAATTTGCTCGATCAGGACCTTGCCGTCCATGCAGCGTTTCAGAAGCGACTGCAGGACCGGGAGCAGGGTATGCGCTTCTTCATAGGTGAAGGTTTTGATCTTACTCATAGTGGCTGTATCTATTAGACCATAGTTCCAGTTAGTTGAGCTCCCTGGTTTTCTATCCCGAGCGGAGCGAGGGAACCCTACGATCTTCCAGAATTCCGATAGCGCCCTGCCGGATAATCCGCGAAAGTATCAAAGACTGTAGGGATCCCTCGCTCCGCTCGGGATAAAGAAAAAGCTTCGTTCGGGATAAAGAGCAAAGCTACTGAATCTCCAGCATCCGATCCAAAGCCACCTTGGACCAGTGCTTTACGTCTTCGTCCACCTGGATGCGGTTGACCACGTTGCCGTCCACCAGGTTTTCCAGCGCCCAGCAGAGATGCTGGGGTGAGATACGAAACATGGTGGTGCAGAGGCAGCCGGAATCATCCAGACTTACCACCAGCTTGTTATCTTTGGCGAACTCTTTCCCCATGCGATTGACCAGATGGATCTCCGTCCCCACGGCGAATTGCGTGCCGGCAGGAGCATCTTCAATCATCTTGATCAGGCGTTCAGTGGATCCGACGCCGTCCGCTTTCTGGCAGACCTCCCAACGGCATTCCGGATGAACGATCACCTGTATGCCCGGATGACGCTGGCGGATCACATCAACGTGCTCAGGTAGAAATCGCTGGTGGACGGAGCAATGCCCCTTCCACAAAATGATTTTGGCTTTGCGAAGTTTTTCCATGCTGACGCCGCCCATGAGCATGAACGGGTCCCAGACCACACATTCATCCAGAGGAATACCCATGGCGAAGGCGGTGTTGCGTCCCAGATGCTGGTCAGGAAGAAAGAGGATCTTTTCGTTGCGCTCAAATGCCCACTTAAAGGCGGACGGCGCATTGGATGATGTACACACCAGGCCGCCGCGTTCGCCGCAAAAAGCCTTGATGGCCGCAGTGGAATTCATGTAGGTGAGCGGAGTGATGCCATGACCAAACTCATCGGTGATGCCGAGTTTCACCAGTTGCTTCCAGCAGGCTTCCACCTGGCCGATCTCGGCCATATCAGCCATGGAGCAGCCGGCATTGAGGTCTGGCAGGATCACCTGCTGACCAGGTTGCGCAAGCACGTCAGCGCTTTCGGCCATGAAATGCACGCCGCAGAAAATGATGTACTCAGCCCTGGTGCGCGCCGCTTCCTGCGCCAGTTTGTAGGAGTCACCGCGAAAGTCAGCAAAGCGTATGACTTCATCGCGCTGGTAATGATGGCCCAGAACAACCACACGGTCACCCAGTTCGCGCTTTGCTGCCGCAATGCGCGCGTCCATGGTGTTGTCAGGGAGTGTTAAATAGTTTTCAAGCGAGCAAATACCAGCCTGCTCAGCCACGGGAGCCACTAAAGTCGCCATTTAAATTCCGCCTTCAGTTCCTCAAAGGGAACGGGGATGTTGAAAGCATCTGTCAGGGCTCCAGTAAGTTCACTGCGCTTGACGCGCCCAACTTACGGGGTTGTTGAAGCCCACAGTTGTACCTGTTAATACGATGCTCGCGGGTTTGTGAAAGACGCAAAAGAATCAGCGCCCGATCACAGCCGCGAACATGCACTATTGTGACATCGGAGGCCAGAGGAGGGCAAATCGGGGATCAATGGCTGATGGAAGGGGCGCTCTTGGCAAGGGTCAGGCAGACCGCTCTGTCATTTCAAAGCAAGCTCAAAAACGGCAAGACTCGCGACGGAAATCACGATGCAGATAGCCCACCAACGCGACGCCTTAAAAAAAGCTACCAGGGAAGCAATCAGGCTAAGCAGTAGCACTGAGCCCGTAAGCATGACATCTCCGCGAAAACCTCTCCAGCCAAATGGGTTAAAAATCGCAGACCAAAACAGGATGTTGCCCGCTACGCTGACCCAGCCGAGAATGTTTGCTGTCGTCTTCACTGATAGGGCACCTCGATTCTTTTTGTGAGGGACAGAAAAGGCGGATGGCCCAGGTCCCACCCGCCGGAGGAAAACACGCGCACGTTCTAGTGTGCCGGTGAAGGCGTGGGTGAGGCTGAAGGTTTCACACCCGAGAAATCAACTTTGGGAGCAGTTTTGGCGCCTTCACTGGCGGCAAAATAGGCGTCATTGCGTTTGAAGCCGGCCATGCTGGCCCAGAAGCTGTTGGGAAACAGTCCGATGTAAGTGTTGTAGTCCTGAAGCGCGTCGTTATAGCGTTTGCGCTCCACGGCGATACGGTTTTCCGTGCCCGCGAGTTCGTCTTGCAGGCGCAGGAAGTTTTCATTCGATTTGAGCTGCGGATAATTTTCGACGACAACCAGTAGACGTCCCAGCGCGCCATCAAGCTGCTGGTTGGCAGCGATCTTGTCCGCGGGCGTATTGGCGGAAAGCAGGCGTGACCGCGCTTTGGCGATGTCGCCAAAAACGGTCTGCTCCTGTAAGGCAAAGCCTTTCACCGTTTCCACCAGATTGGGAATCAGATCAGCGCGACGTTGCAACACAATATCCACCTGCGACCATGCCGCTTTCACCGATTCATTCTTGGTCACCATCTGATTTTTGGCGCCGATGTAACTGCTGGCGCCTGCGAAAATCAGCACTACTATAATTCCAATCGCTATCCAGGCTTTCATGTCTTCTCCCCTGTTCTCTATGAATGCGATTCTAAAGTAGAACCGTCAAAAAGTTCGCGTTAGAGCGCGTCCACCGCTTGAATTGCCTTCTCAATGGCTTCCATATATTGAGCAAACCCCGCCTGCGGATCCAGATCCTTCTCCTTTGCCTTCTGGGCCCGCACTTGCAGCAGTCGTACAAATATAGCTGGGTCAAAGTGAATGCGCGCGGCCAGTTTCTGAATGTTTTGTTCTTTGCCGTCACCAGGCTGTTGTCCCATGGCAATGAGTGTGTGCCGGAAGAGCGTGGCGAAATTGGACACTGAATCCAGCATTAAGCGCTGAACACGCTGGTCGTCGTCGGCAAATTGGGCGTACATCTGGCGCAAGGTCAGCAGTTTCGTCCGCAAATTGTGTTCCACCTGCACGCGGTGAAGATTCATAGGTACATGCAGGTTGCTGAACACGTCTTCTCCGTAAAGCAAACGGTGACTCCGGCAGATATCAAAAAGTTCAATGGCAAAGACATCGGCGGCTTTTTCCAGCTCCGTTCGCGTGAACAGAAGCGGAGCAGGAAAATCTTTCTTCGTCCACCAGCGCATGAGCGGTACCAGCCGCGCCACCGACGGCGCTGTAAGCTCACGAAAAATGCAGATGACGTTGATATCCGAAAAGCCGGCATGGAATTCCCGGGAAACCGCCGAGCCAAAAAGCGCCACGCAGTTCAAGTTCTCTCCAGCCAGAGCTCTAAGCCGTTCCACGAGTTCGTTGATCTGTTTTTCTGTTTCCATAATGTCGCTGCGCGGCTGATTACCAGTCGCCGCTCGCGCCTCCTCCGCCGGAGCTACCTCCACCAAACCCGCCAAATCCACCGCCACCACCAAAACCACCACCACCACCCCATCCTCCGCCGGAACTACCGCCACCAAAGCCGCCAAATCCGCCACCACCACCCCATCCACCACGTCTGCCACCACCGCCAGACGACAGGAACATGTTGAAGATAAAAAGAATGATGTTAAAGAGACCGCCTAATCCAAGCACCCGGAGAAAGATCGCCAGGCCGATAACACCCACAATGACCATGATAAGAATGGCGCCGAGGGGAATCGGCGAGCTCTCCACCGGAGTGTTTGTGCGCGGCGGCGGCGCTTCAGCACCGTCAATCTGTACTTTCGCGTCAGTCGCAATGACGTTGGCTACCCGTCGGGTCATCAGCAGCAATGCCGGACCGAATTGCCTTTGCCTCAAGAGTGGGACTGCTTCACGTCCGAAGCTGCCGACCTTGCCATCGGGCAAAATAGGTTCCAACCCGTAACCAACCTCGATGCGATAGTGATGTTCATCCACCACCAGAAGAATCAACACACCGCGATTGTCCGATTTGGGCCCGATGCCCCAGGCTTTGTAAAGATCGGCCGCGTAGCTTTCGATATCGGCTCCGTCGAGAGAGTGAATCGTAACCACGGCGATTTGAGCTTTGGTTTTCTGATCAACCTGTTCGCACAGGCTGCGAGTGGCCTCCGCCGAGGCAGGATCGATCACTCCGGCAAAATCGTTGATATAGCCCGTGGGGCTAAGCTTTTTGATCGGCTCGGCGTGCAATGTGGAAATCAGACAGGCCAGGACAACAAGCCATGGCAAAGCCTGCCGGATTTTTGGGGGAACCATTCGTAATCATTATAAGCAGGGCGCCAAACGTTGGTAATTGAGAGATCGGTAATCGGGACATTGGGGATCGGAAACCCGCAAGAGCCTAACCGCAAAGGACACGAAGGAACACAAAGGGCAAGAATCGGGTAATTTGGTGATCGGGACATCGGGTGATCGGAAGGGCTGCAAATGGCTATTTCTAAGACGCTATTCATAACGCAAAGCAATCAGCGGATCGACACGCGTAGCCCTTCTGGCAGGTATGTATGTGGCCAGGCCAGCGACCAGAACGGTAGCCACAAATGCTGTGACGAAAGACAACCAGTCAAATGGTCTGACGCCAAACAACAAGCTCTGAAACATTCTGGTGGCTCCAGCTGAAGCAATAAGGCCAACAACGCCTCCGACGGTTCCCAGCCGAATGCCTTCCCACAACACCATCTTCCAGACGGCCGCAGGCTGTGCTCCCAGAGCCATACGGATACCAAGTTCGCGAACCCGCTGCTGGACATTGTGATTGATCAGGCCATAGGTACCGAGCGCGCTCAACAGCAGGGCGAGCGCACCGAAGGCCGAAATCAACATGACCAAAAAACGGGCGGGCGCCGAATCACGCTCAAGGAGAGAATCGACGGTCCTGATCTTCCATACCGGCTGGTCTTTGTCCACGGTCCAAACGGCCGCGCGAACTGGGTCACTCAGTTGCATGGGATCGATCGCCGTGCGAACCATGAGCGTGCCGAAAATACCGGGCACCTGCGAGTAAGGAAAGTAGATTTGAGGGCGCTGAGTTTCGTTGCGGGACATTTGCCGGGTGTCGCCAACGACGCCCACAATTCTTGCCCGGGTCAGTTTGAGGCTTTGGCCGTCAGTGACCTGCGTGGTATCGGTGAACAGGATTTCTCTTCCCAGCGGCTCCTGGCCTTGCAGCAATGTGCGCACGAACATGTTGTTCACGATGACCACTGGGCCCGAATGGGAGTCATCCGCGTTAGAGAAAACTCGCCCGCGAAGCAAAGGAATTTGTGCCGTGGCAAAGTAGCTGGGACTTACCAGGTTGCTCAATGCGGCGAAATCAGAATCTTTCGGGTCAGTGAATTCCCGGCAGCTTAAACGAAATATCTGAAAAATTGCCGCTGAAAGGCAGGGACTGCACGTAGGCGGTGGAGATGACACCGGGCACGTTTTGAATTTTGTCCTGAATCTGACGATGGAAAGCGGCCTGGCTTTCCGGCGTGGCATATTTGTTGCGGGGCACGCGATATTCCATGGTCAGCAGATGACTGGTGTTAAATCCTGATGCCGAACTGGTGAGGGCTGAAAGGCTCTTTAACAGCAGGCCAGAACTCACAAGCAGCACAACGGCCAAAGCCGTCTGAACAACGACGAAAGCCGAGCGCAACCAGGAATTTCCTCGTGAACCGGCCTCGCGGGTCCCGGAATGCAAGACTGAGCCAACGTCAGCTTTTGAAAATCGCAACGCCGGCGCGATACCGAAAAGAATGCCGGCGCCCAGTGAGATGACAATCGTAAATAAGAGAGCGCGGTAATCAAGCAGTCCGGAAACATCAAGATCAAGGTCAATGGGGCTGATCTTTCTAATCAGTCCCATGAACTGGATGGCGACCAGCACACCCAGCGCTCCGCCGGTCAGTGAGATGAGTAGAGATTCACAGAAGAACTGCCTGACCAGTCGCGGGCGGGCGGCGCCCAAGGCAGAGCGCACTGCAATTTCTCTCTGACGAGCCATGCCCCTGGCCAGCAGAAGGTTCGCCAGATTAGCGCACATGATGAGCATCACGATGGCCACGGCGCCAACCAGCATCGACAATGGCGCACGCATGTCACCCCTCATCATTTCCCGCAAGGTATCAATCTCAATGTGTATTCCTTTATTACTCTGCGGATAGTCACGGGCGAGCGTGCCGGCAATGGCGTTCAGGTCAGCGACAGCGCTTTGGCGGGAAACACCGTCTTTGAGACGTCCCATTAAGCCCATGGTTTTGGCCTGCCGATCCATGGTGTAAGCCGGATGGTGCTGCGCGGTGACATAGACATCCACCGGCACAAATTTTTCCAGGTTCTCTGGAATCACGCCAACAACCGTATAGGGTTCATTGTTCAGCACGATCTGCTGCCCAAGAATGTTTACCTCGCCGCTGAAGCGATTCTTCCACGCGGTGTAACCCAGCACCGCCACATACGACGCTCCGGCCCGGTCTTCCCCGGGAAGAAAAGTACGCCCCAATACCGGGGAAATGCCGAGCATGGTAAAGAAATTGTCGGAAACAAAGCCGCCGATGAGGCGATCAGGGCGTTCGCGTCCGGTGAGGTTGAGGCTTTGGTCCATCCATAAAGACAGGTTTTGAAATGTCTGCTGACGGCGACGGTAATCTTCAAAATTGCCAACCGAAACCATAAAACCTCTGCTGGTGGCGGTGGCTTCGCGGATGTCAACAAGTTGGTTTGCTTTCGCAAGACCCCAGGTTGGATACAAGACCTCCAGGAACGTGCTGAAGATGGCGGTGTTGCTTCCGACGCCCAGCGCAATGGTAAGAACTGCTACCAAGGTGAAAGTGGGCGATTTGCGCAGAAGGCGAGCACCGTGACGAAGATCCTGAAAAACAGTTTCAATGCCATGCCACCAGCGGACCTGATGAACGGCTTCTCGGCTCTGCTGCAGTCCTCCAAACTCGATCAATGCTTGACGGCGCGCCTGCTCTTCCGTCATTCCAGACGTTATGTTTTTCCGGACTTCAGATTCAATGTGGAAAGAGAATTCGTCGCGAAGGTCTGCGTCATCTTTTTTTCTGAACAACAAGCTTCGCAAAAATTTCAGGCCGAACATGACGCCCTCTCAATTATTCATAACGCAGCGCGATTAGCGGATCAACGCGCGTAGCACGGCGTGCGGGAATCAGGCAAGCAGCGAGCGCAACGATCGCCAGCAGGACCGTCACGGCAAATCAGGGTGATCGGATCGCCGGCTTTACTCCAAAAAGAAAAGTCTTTACCAGCCGAGTTACACCAAACGAAATACCCGCGCCAGTCACCGCCCCTAACGCGGCCACCAGGGCCGCATGCGACATAACCAGGCGAACTACATTTCCAGCTTGCGCACCAATTGCCATGCGAATGCCGATCTCGCGCGTGCGCCGAGTGACTTCAAAAGAGAGCAATCCATACAAGCCCATGCATGCCAGTACCAGCGCCAGTAGTCCGAAAAAACTGGAGAGATGGGCCACCATGCGGTTTTCCGACAACTGGAGATCGATTTCTTCCTCCTGAGTATCAACCCTCAAGATAGTCAGGTTGTCATCAACGCTGCTCAGTGTCTTACGCACGGCCGAGACTAATGTTGCCGGATCAGAGGCCGTGCGCAGTTCGAACGAGGCGTCGCCGTCCAAAGCTGGCGTATAGATGGCGGGTTGAACATCGTCGCGCAAGGTGCTGTACTTGGCGTCGCCTACCACGCCGACAATCTCATATCCGGGCGAAGCCGGCCATCGACCATCCGGCAGTGAATCTCCAAACATCTTTCCCAGTGGATTCTGATTGCGGTAATAAGTGCTCACAAATAACTGATTCACCATGACTGGCGCAGGAGATTTGCCAGGTTCCAATGGCTTCGATTGTGAGGCAGCCTCAAATTCAGCGGGCGAAATGTCCCTGCCAGCCAGTCTCGGGATTTTCAAAGTAGTAAAGAAACCAGGCCCAATTTGATTGATGTCTACTTTCACCAGGTTTTTAGACTCCACGGGCGTGCCCGGTCGATGAAGCATCGTCATCATATGGCCACCGGAAAGCGGCGGCGCCCATGAGTAGCTCACGGACTTCACACCAGGCAGCGACGAAAATTTCTGTTGCAGTTCACGGTAGAGGTGCCCGACCTGCGGCCCTTTGTAGCCTTCCAATCTTGGGTTCACGCTGAATAACAGTAGATGACTGGTGTCAAACCCCGGATCAAGGCCCTTCAGGTTGCTGAGGGTCCGCACCATCAAACCTGCGGTCGCCAACACCACCACTGCCAGCGCGACCTGCGTGGCCACGAGCAGATTTCCCAGAGTGAAGCGACGTCTACGTGTTCCCGATGAAGTAAAGGCATCAGCAGTCTTGAGTGAAGGTGTCAAATCAACGCGCAATCCGCGAAAGGCAGGGGCCATACCGAATATCAGGCCCGTAAGAATCGAGATACCTGCCGTGAACGCCAGGACACGCCAGTCAAGATGAGGAGAAAAAGTAGGAGGCTGAGAATTGCCGCTAAAAAGGAGTGACATGAGCAAGCGCGCGCCCCACACAGCCAGGAGCAGTCCCAGGGCCCCGCCCATGATGGAGAGAGTGAGACTCTCCACTAACAGTTGCCCAACCAATCTGCTCCGCCTGGCCCCCAGTGCCAACCGGACGGCGATCTCGCGTTCACGGCTGGCGGCACGGGCCACCAGCAATCCGGCAACATTGGCGCACGCAATCAACAAAATGATGCCTACGCAAAGCATCAGCAAGTAGACCGGACGCAACACTTCACTGTATTTGCCGCGGAGTTCCTTCTGGGCCGGCATCAGTTTGAGATGAGGTTCATCATCAGGTTTGAAGATTGGACGCTCCCGCTGCACAGTGGCGTTGCGAAACACAACACTGGTAGCGGCTTCCGCCTGCGAAACCGAAATTCCAGGCTTAACGCGACCGAGAATTGTGTATTCGAAAAAACCCATTTCGGTCTGCTCGGGCGACCAGCGGCCTGCCAGGTCTTTGCGCTGCACAAGCGGGACCCACAGGTCAAACGAGCTGGCCATGGAGAGTCCGCTGAATCCCGGTGCTGCCACGCCGACAACGGCATATGGTTTATTGTTCAGGCGGATCGTTTTGCCAACGATAGAGTGAGATCCACCAAACTGGCTCTGCCATAACTTGTAGTTAAGTACCACCACTGGGATCGCACCCGGCTGATCATCGGTTGCGGAAAACAAACGGCCAGCCGCCGGCAGGATCCCAAGCGTGTCAAAGTACCCGCCGGATATGAACTGGCCCAGCACACGCCTGGCGGGACCGCTTCCCCCCAGGTCTATTTGTCCAGGTCCCGTCGATGCCGCGAGATTGGAAAAAACGTCCGTCTGCGCCGGAATTTCTTTCAGTAGGGGTAACGGCAGTGAACATCCGGATAATTGCTTCCCAAAAGAATCGTTGCAATCGCCGAAAATCGCCATTCCATCAGTGTCAGGTTCCTCGCGGGCCTCCCACTTCAGCACTACCAGGCTCTCAGGATCACTCGCTGGCAATGAGCGAAAAAGCACGGCGTCAATCAAGCTGAAAATCGCCGTGTTCATTCCAATGCCCAGTGCCAGCGTGAGCACAGCAATTGAGGTGAATGCCGGTGATTTGCGCAGCAGACGCAAAGAATAACGGACGTCTTGAAGAAGCACATCAACAATGCGCAGGTGGCGAACGTCACGCACTTGTTCCCTGGTCTGCTGTATGCCGCCGAATTCAATCAACGCCTTGCGACGAGCTTCATCTTCGGTCATACCCAGGCGGATGTTCTTCTCGATCTCAGCCTCAATGTGGAAAGCAAACTCTTCCTGCATTTCGGCTTCGTTCTTTGACCTACCAAATAAACCATGGAAAAATTTCAGCATCTCTATTCACTTTCTCCAAGTTATTCATAACGCAGCGCGATCAATGGATCTACGCGCGTAGCTCGTCTCGCCGGTAGGAAGCATGCCACCAGACTCACCAGCAGCAGCAGGACCGAAACCGCCGCAAGCGTCATGGGATCCATGGCCTTCACGTGGTACAGCATGGTATTCATGATTCGCGTGGCGCCGAAGGCCGCCGCTGCGCCCACGATTACGCCGGCCACCGCAAGGACAACGCCTTGCCGCACTACCATCCGAATCACGTCCAGACGTTGAGCGCCGATGGCCATACGAATGCCAATTTCGCGAGTACGCCGCGTGACCTCGTAGGAGAGGAGCCCGTAAATTCCGCCGCAGGCGAGAATCAACGCCAGTGCGCCGAAGAAAGCGCTCAGCTGCGCCAGCAGACGTTCCACGTGCATCTGTCCATTCATCTGCTCCACCTGTGTGGTCACCCTGTACATCGCCAGGTTGCTGTCACGTCGTGTGATCAGGTCACGAATAGCCGGAACCAGTTGTTTCGGATCGCCTGCGGTACGGACGGTAAAAGATCCACCACCGGACAACGGCGCATACATCACGGGCCTCACGTCCGCCCGTAGGCCGTCATATTTTGTATCGCCGGCCACGCCGATGATCCGCCATCCGGAACCACGCGGCTCGGTCTTATCTTCCGGCTTTCCCTGTTCGATGTGCTGGTCAATCGGATTGTTGTTGCCAAGAAAACGTCTGGCAAAAGTCTCATTCACAATAATCGGAATCGGTGGCGCGCTGGGGTCGGGATTTGCGTCCCTTGGTCTGGAATCGCGCGCCGTGGTAATCGCGTAGTCAGCGGCATTGAAATCGCGGCCGGTTTTCAGCGGAATACGCATCGCTTCAAAGAATCCAGGGCCGACCGGCATGTAGTCAGTGTCGGCAACGTGATCATCCGGCGTTCCCGGGGGATGAAAATCTGTGTCCCACAAGCTGCCGGCCAGCAGCGGCTCCCAGGAATAGCTGACCGACTTCACGGACGGAAGCGCGGCAAACTTCTCCTGTAATTCCTGGTTGAGTGAATGGATTTGCGCGGGCTTGTAGCCGGCAAGGCTGGGATCCACTCCGAACAGCAGCACGTTGTTGGGATCAAATCCAAGTTCCACGCTCTTCAGGTTAGTAAGCGTTCGCAAGAGCAGGCCTGCGCCCATGAGGGCCACGATCGCCAGAGTGACTTGGGCCACTACCAGCAAGCTACCCAGACTGAACCAGCGGCCTTGTTTTAAATCGCCGGCGGACGCGGCGCTTCCCGACTTGAGCGCCGGAGTCAGGTCCACCCGCAAGCTGCGCAAGGCTGGAGCAAGCCCGAATAAAATGGCCGCAATCAGCGCAACGGCAAACGTGAACGCCAGCACACGCCAATCAAAACTGGCCCTGAAAGGCACCTGCTCGGATGGTTCGGTCTTCACCATGAGGATAATTGCGCGTGATCCCCAGCGCCCAATCAGAAGGCCAAGTGCACCACCTGCCAGCGACAGAAGCAGGCTTTCAATCAGCAACTGGGTCACAATTCGCCCGCGCTTTGCGCCGAGCGTTAAACGGACGGCAATCTCCCGCGCCCGCGCGGCCGAGCGCGTGAGCAGCAATCCACCAATGTTTGCACAAGCAATCAACAGCACTAATCCAACCGCAGCCATGGCAACATAAAGCGGATTCATGACCTGAGGTCGTGGAAAATACAGAGCTTGCTGCGCGGATGGCAAGTCGATCCCAGGATCATCCGCTGCCTGAAAAAGAGGTTTAGGCACGTTGAATGTGTGATTGCGAAACATGCCTGTCAAGACCGTTGCCGCCTGTTTGCGTTGCACTCCCGGATTCAGGCGGGCAAGGATCGCAACTTTCCAGAATTGATAACTGTCATCTTTGGCGGTCCAACTCGAATCCAGACGGGCCTCGGTTGATAAAGGGATCCAGACATCAACCTTGTCACCAGCCGTGATACCGCTGAAATCCTGCGCCATGACCCCGACAATAGTGAACGGAACACCGTTCAGGCGCACCGTCTTTCCAACGGTTTCGGCCGTGCCGCCGAATGCGCTTTTCCAATATCCGTGGCTGATTACCATCACCGCGGGCGCGTTCACGTCGTCATCCGCCGGCAAAAGAGCCCTTCCCATTGATGCCGGAATGCCGATGGTCTGGAAGAAACTTCCTGACACCATCTGTGCGCCGTTCAGGATGGTCGCCGGGCCATTTCCGCTCAGGTTGATTCTGCCGCCACCAGCCATGGCACCAACCCCGGAGAATAGATTCGTTTGCGCAGCCACTTCTTTGAACCATGGCAGCGAGAGTGAGCAGCTTCTGAAGTCCGTTCCTTGAAAGTTACTCTCGCAATAGCCGTAACCGCGCTGGCTCATAAGTTGCGGCCGTTTGTGAGCGTGCCACTTCACCAGCACTAGTTCTTCCGCCTTGTGCGCCGGCAACGTACGAAACAGTACGCCATCAATGAGACTGAAAATCGCGGTGTTCATGCCAATACCCAGCGCCAGAGTGAGTACGGCGATGGAAGTGAACACCGGCGTCTTCCGCAGCAGTCGCAAGGCATAGCGAGTGTCCTGGGCCAGGATGTCAAATAGACGAATGCTTCTGGTTTCGCGGACATTTTCCCTGGTCTGCTGTACACCGCCGAATTCGATGAGCGCCTGCCTGCGTGCTTCCTCGGGCGACAAGCCCGCCGCAAGATGCTGTTCGATCTGCCGCTCCAGGTGAAAGCGCATTTCGTCATCAGACTCACGTTCCGCTTTGCTGCGGCGTTTTAACATTGCCAGAAGATTTTTCCAGGACATTACTCGAGACTCCCTTTTCAGACCGTTGCAGATCGTCTTATCGTCTTTTCGCCCTATCCTTGTGCCAAGACCAGCGCGATGGCCGCTGACAAACGCTCCCATTCGCCCATTTCTTTTTCCAGTTCCCGAGTGCCGACCCTGGTTAATGAGTAGAACTTGGCGCGACGGTTGTTCTCAGAAGTGCTCCACTCAGAAGCGATCCAGCCTCGTTGTTCCAGCCGCGCCAGCGCCGGATAGAGCGAGCCCTGGCCCACCTGCAATACTTCTTCAGAAACTTGTTGAATGCGCTGCGAAATTCCCCAGCCATGCATCCGCCCCAGGGCGAGCGTTTTTAAGATCATCAAGTCCAATGTGCCTTGCAGCAGCTCAATCTGGTTCCCCATTTGCTTCCTCTCGAATGTCGACAAGAGATTAGACGGACGTCTTGTCGGATGTCAACAAGAAGAAAGGAAATCTTTTTCCAAGCCAGGAAGTTCCCTTACTCGGCCATAAGCGTATGCAGATACAGCAATTTACGGCGTCATTGCTCCATCTACGGTGCAGTTCCGTTGTGGGAATAATTGTTGCAAAGTTGATGCAATCCAACGCGTGATCGAATAAGATGTGGCCCTTCGTCGCGAGCAGCACCTTCCGGGCTGCCCGTACAAAATCGAGCCACTTCCCTGGAGAGGCCCCTATGCTGCAAATCAGCAAGGCGGATTACGATCTAATTCGTTGGGAAGCTGAACGTAGTTATCCAAACGAATGCTGTGGGATCATTCTCGGTCTCGATTCGGGAGAAAATCGCCAGGTCACTCTTACCATCACGTGTGACAACGCACGTAAAGACTCGCCCAAGGACCGTTACAGCATTCACCCGGAACAGGTGGTGGCGGCCCATAAGCTGGCCCGCAGCCGAAACGAAAAAATTATTGGTTTTTACCATTCCCATCCTGACCATCCGGCGCGCTATTCGTCCACTGACCTTGCCGAGGCACACTGGTTTGACTGCTCGTACGTGATCACCAGCGTGCTGCAGGGCCATGCGGAAGCAACTACTTCGTTTATCCTGATGGGCGCAGAGGATAAGAAGCATTTTGCCCAGGAAGATATCGAGATCACCACCTACAAAAAAGATATGAGATATGCATCTTTGTAGACGGCTTTTGTAGATCGCGCAGTCAAAGTCTATAATCAGGTATGTTTTTCGAGCCTTGTCGCCAACATCGAATGTGCGCCATCTGCCGCTAGCGCGGCTTCCCTTCCGCTGAGCGCCAGCAAGCACTGAAATAAAATCGATATCACTGACGAAAGGAACCTTTCATGGCCATCACCATCGCGCCAGAGCTGCCCACATTAAATAACGATGAAGTCCTGCGCTATTCGCGACACTTGATCATGCCGGAAGTGGGCATGGACGGGCAGCTAAAGCTCAAGGCCGCTCGCGTTTTATGCATCGGGACTGGAGGTCTGGGCTCGCCTCTGGCGCTCTACCTGGCTGCTGCCGGTGTGGGCACGCTGGGTTTGGTTGACTTCGACGTAGTCGATTTCACCAATCTGCAACGCCAGATCATCCACTTCACCGGCGATGTGGGAAAGCCCAAGCTGGAGTCAGCGCGTCAGAAGCTGGCTGAAATCAATCCCTACGTCAACGTGAAGACCTTTCCCACACGGCTGACCAGCAATAACGCACTCCAGATCTTTGCCGACTTCGACATTATTGTGGATGGCACTGACAATTTCCCCACACGTTTTCTGGTCAACGACGCGTGCGTTTTCACCGGCAAACCGAATGTTTATGGATCGATTTTCCGTTTCGAAGGCCAGGCCAGCGTGTTCGGAGCCAAGGATGGTCCGTGTTACCGCTGCCTGTATCCGGAACCGCCACCACCGGGCCTGGTTCCATCCTGTGCGGAAGGCGGAGTACTGGGAATTCTTCCCGGATTGGTCGGCCTGATCCAGGCCACCGAGACAATTAAACTGATCCTGGGTACGGGAAATCCGCTGGTGGGCCGTCTTCTGCTCGTGGATGCGCTGGGCATGAAGTTCCGTGAATTGAAGCTGCGCAAGAATCCTGATTGCGTGGTTTGCGGAACGCATCCGACCGTGACTAAACTGATCGACTACGAAGAGTTCTGCGGAATACGCGGACAGGAGACACCTGTGAACCAGAGCGGAGTACCGGAAATCAGTGTGGAAGAATTAAAGCGGAAGCTGGACGCAAAAGAAGACATCTTTATTCTGGACGTTCGTGAGCCGCACGAATATCAGATTTGCAATCTGAATGGCCATCTGATTCCGCTGAATGATTTGCCCAGACGCGTGAGCGAACTCGACCCCGGCAAAGAGATGATTGTTCATTGCCGCTCCGGCGCACGTAGCGCGCGGGCCGTCGGATTTTTGCGTCAGGCAGGTTTCACCAAAGCCAGCAATCTGGCTGGAGGCATTCTGGCCTGGGCAGATCGCGTAGACCCGAAAGTTCCGAAGTACTGATTTCGCGCCGGCGCGCGAGCCGGCCTCACCGCGAGCTCAAGAGAAATAGTCTTACTTCCCCGCTCCACACCGCTTGAGCGTTTGTATCGTGGCTAGCTCGGTTTATGCTCCTAAATCGATCCGCTGAAAGTAAGCTGGGCGAAGCTCTCGCCCGGTTTTTGCTTTCGTTCCATCTATGCCACCCGTTCGGATGGATCTTGCACCGGGGACCTGGGCGGTTTCCGGTCGTTAGACTGCCGGCCAGATTTCCGTACCGCTCTACCGATCGCCTGCGAAGCTTTAAAGATGGTTCCCAATTGCACCAAGCCTCCAAGTTTGTGGTGCCCAACAGCAGCCATACCCATGGAGGCGACGCAGCCGCATTGCGAGCAATCGGGATTACCGCCGTACTGGCACGGCAAGACTTTGGTCTTAAGATCCGCCGAGATAATTTCCGTGGTTTGGGCAAAGATACACTTGGCCGGCGATGACGGCGGGTGCAGAAACTCCCGGATGGCGCCAGACGCCATGTCAAGCTTGGGATACAGCAATTGCAGGCGCAGCAATTCATCTACCGCCCGTTTGCGTTCATCTGGCGAAAGTATCTCCAGCGCTTCCGCACCTTTCTGCGGCGTGAATATGCTGAACCATACTTTCTTGATCTCATCTCGTGGCGTCCAGAAATCCATAAAATCCTGAAGATACCCGCGCCGCTGCATCATCTGCGCCGTGATGGTGCAATGCACCGTGACCCGATGACCGGCGATATTCTGAATGATGCGATCATAAGTGGCAGGCCGGCGGCGCAAGTCGTGCTCCTCGCGAAGACCGTCGATCGAAACCACGATGTAGACGCGAGGGATTGCGGCCCACTTTACCGGGATCTGGCGGAACGCACTGGTTACGACCTGGACGTGAATGCCACGTTCGGAGAGTTGCGGAAGCAGCGCATCCAGTTCGCGATAACGCACCAGCGGATCTCCGCCAACAAGCGAGATATGCAATGGACGGTATTCATCCGCGACTTCCAGCACTTTGGCCACAAGCTCGTCATTCTTGTAGTCAGAGAGCTGGCGCAAGGACAATCCTTCTCCAGCATGGCCGGGCTCATACGCGTAGCATCCGGGACAACGTAGCGGGCATTCGCGGGTTATTTCAATCGATAGCGAGGGGCGCCTGCCGGTAAGGATCCTGCCCCAGGCATGGATAATTTCTTGTGCCTTCATTGTGTCCTGCAAATGAGCATGCGTGAGGCAAGTGCGCCACGCAAGCACCCGAAAGTGTGCTTTTGATTAAGCAATCCTGATACTCGGAATGAAATCTTCGACGGTAGCTTCTTGCTCTGTCGTCGCAAATTCCGGAGCTGACTTCACAGGATCAAGTGGTGAAAGTTTGCTGACTAATTCCGGAGCCACCGGAGCTTTGGCCTCAGCCGATGGTTGTTCTTCGCCCGGAACTGTCAGTGGTTGGTCTTGCTTCTCTGCCGCCTGTGCCTCGGGCAAGCCAAGCGGTCCCAGATCAGCGTCAAGGTTGAATACGAATTCAAATTCTTCTTCTGCCAGCTGGCCTCCGCGGACTGGATGCATTACGTTGTTCCGGATCCGATTCAGCTGGAGCAGTCTCTCCAGCAATTCCTTCTTGTTCTGCGCCAAATCAGACGGGAGGTAAGGGCTTACGATGGCCCACTTACGATCGAGAATTTCGCGTAGGGCAATAAGGTGTGTGTAATTGTAAGGCTCGGGTGCTGGATCCGGATCTTTTTCACGCAAGGCTGCGCACTCCGCGCGAATATTGTCCGGAACACCAATTCGCCACCAGTCTTCCTCACCAAACTCACGGATAAATACCGCTTTCGCGAAACGATGGAGGCGTACTTCAATGCCACGCACAATTTCATACATATCGCCAAGCACAACAGGAGCGCGGCGAAAATCAAGGTACATACGGATATCAAAACGATCACACGTAATGCCGCGCTTTTGCAATTCACGCGCTATCCGCGCAGGCGACGAGGCTTTGTCCTGCGCAACTACTTCTTCAATGGCCTTGCGGCAATGCCGTTTCAGGGAAAACGCGATATCAGACCGACGCAGCTCGCCTTCACCGATCTTGCTCCAAAGGGCATACAACACATCTGAGGTGCGAACCCTCATGATGCTCGCAATTTCGCTGGGACTATTTCCCTGTTTAAGAAGTGCGCAGGCTTGCTCGCGTTTGAACATGTCAAAGGTTAGATGCAGACCAGCGGAAGGTGATGGGAGGTCTGGATGCCTTTTTGCCGTTGTGCCTAAAGTATTAAGCCACTAGTCGCCTGGCTGCAAGAGCGTATAACGATTCAGGCGGTTAATCTCACCTAACTCCCACAGCGTTCAAATAAGCAATTCATCTTTCATTTTTTCACCTTTCATCTTTCCCTCTCAAACAAATACTGCCCTTTTCCGGAGGCCGCCACCGCCTCAGCAATTTTCAGGAACGCGCTGGCTGCGTGTGAAACCTGCCCATTCTTACGGTAGATGATGCGCAGCTTGCGCTCGAGTTTCAGTTCACGCACCGGAACAGAGATTAACTCGCCTCGCGCAAGTTCAGCTTCCACGGAAATTCTGGGCAGCAGGGCTACACCATTGCCCGCCGCCACAAACCGCTTGATGGTCTCAAGGGTCGGCATCTCCACGTCAAGCCGGAGCGGAGTCTTGTGCTTCTTGAATGCCTCCAGCACTTTCAAGCGATAAGGCGAGACAACGTTGTGGGCAACGAAAGATTCGGCGCCGAGCTGGCGAATGCTGATGTTGTTTGCCTTGGCCAGAGGATGACGCGGCGGCGTTACGAAGACCAGTTCGTCCCGAAACACGACGATCGATTGAAATGCCCCATCCTGGGGACGGAAAGACAAAATGCCCAATTCCACACTGTGATCGGCCACCTGCGCTGCAATGGAACTGGCAAGCGAGCGCCGCACCTCAATCTTGATCATGGGAGAAAAACGGCGGAACTCTTCCAGTACGCGCAGCAAATAGAGGGCCGTAAATTCGTTGGCGGCAATCACCAGGGTTCCGCGCTGGACCTGCCGCAATTCCTGCATGGATGTGCGCGCTTCCCGGCGCAGGTTCAGCATTTTCTGCGCGTACTCTTCCAGGACTTTTCCCGCGTCGGTGAGCATCCCATCGCGCGCCGACCGGTCAAACAGCGATTCGCCCACCTCTTCTTCCAGTTTGCGCACAACCTGGCTCACCGCGGGCTGTGTGCGATGCACCACCTTGGCCGCCTTGGAAAAACTGCCGGACTGCGCAACTGCCAGAAATGTTTCCAGTTGAAAGAAGTCCAATCTGATTTGCCTCACTTATAAAAAATGATCGATTGTTTATACCATAAGCATTACTTATCTAAAGTAAAACAATTATAAATTTGACTAATTGGGATCTCAGCCTTGAGCATTGGCTGTTGACCACATGAGGAGGCTGCCCAATGGAACGCTCACGCATTACCTTCTTTGACACAACCTTGCGCGATGGGGAGCAGGCGCCCGGATGCAGTATGGGCATCCGTGACAAACTACGTCTGGCCTGCCAGCTCGAGCGCCTGGGTGCTGACATTATCGAAGCTGGATTTCCCATCGCCTCTGATGACGATTTTGAAGCCGTAAAAGCCGTCTCCCGCGAGATACGCCGTCCCGTGATTGCAGGTCTTGCCCGGGCGGCTGAGCCAGATATTCGCCGCGCATGGGCAGCGCTGGCAGGCGCAGCGCGACCGCGCATCCACGTCTTCCTCGCCAGCTCTGATCTGCATCTTGCATGCAAACTCAAGATCACCCGATCACAGGCCCTGGAACAGGTATACAGATCCGTTTCCTTCGCGCGCACACTGTGCAATGACGTGGAGTTTTCTCCGGAAGATGCCACCCGCTCTGACATCGACTTTCTCTGTAGTTTTGTGCAGGTCGCCGTGGAAGCAGGCGCCACCACCATCAACATCCCTGACACAGTCGGCTATTCCATTCCTGATGAATTCGCGGAGTTGATCCGCACCGTCCAGAAACGTGTGAGCGGAATCGAGAAAGTAACCCTCTCCGTCCACTGCCATAACGATCTCGGACTGGCAGTCGCCAACACTCTCGCTGCAATTCAAGCCGGGGCGCGACAGGTGGAATGCACCATCAACGGAATCGGCGAGCGTGCCGGCAACGCCTCACTGGAAGAGATTGCCATGGCACTGAGCGTTCGTCAGGCACAGCTTCCTTTCGAATGCGGGATCAAAACACAGGAGATTTATCCCAGCAGCATGATGTTGTCGGAGGTGATCGGCTTCGGCCCGCAGCCAAACAAAGCCATTGTGGGACGCAACGCCTTTGCTCACGAAGCCGGCATCCATCAGCACGGCGTGATCAGCAATCCGCTGTGTTACGAAATCATGACGCCTGAATCCGTCGGCGTTCCCGGCAATGACCTGGTGTTGGGCAAACATTCCGGACGCCATGCTCTGGGAAAGCGTCTGGCTGAACTTGGCCATGAAGTTTCTCGCGCTGAGCTGGATGGCGTTTATGTTCGCTTCATGACACTGCTCAAAAACAAAAAGAAGATATACGATCAGGATTTGCTTTCGCTGTTGCCTGCTCGCCAGAACGCTGGCGCAGCAGCTGCAAATTAGGTTCATTCGAATACTTGGGACAAGGGATTCAATCATGTATTTCAAGATCACGGTTTTACCCGGGGACGGAATTGGTCCAGAAGTCTGCCGCGAAGCGGTGCGCATTCTGGAAGCAGTTGGGAACTTTCATAAAGTGGATTTTCGTTTTGAAGAAAAGCCCATCGGCGCAACCGCCATTCGCACCACAGGTTCTCCCCTTCCGGATAGCACGCTGGAAGCCTGCCTTAAGAGTGACGCCGTATTTCTCGGCGCAGTCGGCTCTCCGGATTATGATCATCTCGTTCCCGCCAAGCGTCCGGAAGGTGGTTTGCTGAGACTCCGTAGCGGGCTTGGCGGCTTTGCCAATCTGCGGCCGGCCAGGTCCTATCCGGCCATCTATGATTGCTCGCCGTTGAAGGACTCTCTCCTGCAAAACGTCGACATTCTCTTTATCCGCGAACTTCTGGGCGGACTGTATTTCGGCACACCGCGCGGCTACTCAGATGACAGAAAATCCGCCAGCAATACCATGCGTTATTCCGTGGAAGAAGTAGAACGCGTGACCCGCGTCGCCTTTGAGCTGGCCCAAACCAGGCGCAAGAAAGTCACGTCCGTTGACAAAGCCAACGTTCTGGAAACGTCACAGCTCTGGCGCAAGGTGGTGACTGAAGTTTCCCGGGATTATCCGGACGTCCAGCTTGAGCATCTTCTGGTTGACGCCTGCGCCATGCACCTGATCACCACGCCTTCGCGTTTTGACGTAGTGGTCACAGAAAATCTCTTTGGCGACATTCTTACCGACGAAGCCGCCGTCCTGACTGGCTCGCTCGGCATGCTCGCTTCGGCCACCATCGGTGGCCAGGTTGATCTATATGAACCAGTTCACGGCTCCGCGCCGGACATTGCCGGAAAAGGTATCGCCAACCCGATTGGCGCCATTGCAACCGCCGCCATGTTGTTGCGCCATTCCGCGCGCATGGAAAATGAAGCCGATGACCTTGAAGCAGCCATCCGCCAGGTTCTTGACGAAGGCTACCGCACGGCTGACTTGGCCCGCGAGGGTCGCGGTAAGATCGTGGGCACCAGTGATATGGGTAGCCTGATTGAGAAAGCATTCGTGGCGCGCCTTGACCGGCGCTTCGCCTATCACGCAGTTTAGGGCTGTACATGGCAGCAAAAACTCTTTTCGACAAGCTTTGGGACTCGCACCGCGTCTGCGACGGCGCGGAAGATTCCGCCATCCTTTATATAGACCTGCACCTGGTGCATGAAGTCACCTCGCCCCAGGCCTTTGAAGGACTTCGCCTCGCCGGGCGCAAGCTGCGCCGTACGGACAAAACCATCGCTACTGTGGACCACAACATTCCCACCACCACGGCCAATCGCATGGTGATCGATGATGCCCTGGCGCGCAATCAGGTGGAGACTCTTCGCCACAATTGCCGCGAGTTTGGCGTCACACTTTACGACCTGGAAGCACCGGAGCAAGGTATTGTTCACGTGATTGGCCCGGAGCTCGGCCTGACCCAGCCCGGGATGACCGTTGTCTGCGGTGACAGCCATACCAGCACTCACGGCGCTTTTGGCGCCCTGGCCTTCGGCATCGGTACTTCTGAAGTCGAGCACGTGATGGCCTCGCAATGCCTGGTCCAGAAAAAGCCGAAGAGCATGTTGGTCAACTTCAGCGGCCAAGTCCCAACTGGCGTCACATCGAAAGACATGATCCTGGGATTGATTGCGAAAATCGGCATCGACGGCGCCACTGGCCACGTGATTGAGTACGCAGGTGATGCCATTCGCGCTCTGTCCATGGAATCGCGCATGACCATATGCAATATGAGCATTGAAGGTGGCGCTCGAGCCGGAATGATTGCTCCTGACCAGACTACCTTCGACTATCTCCATCGCCGTCGCTTCGCTCCTGCGGGAACAGCGTGGGATGAAGCCATGGCGTATTGGAAAACCCTGCCCAGCGATCCCGGAGCAAGGTTCGATAGCACCGTCAACATCGACGCCACCCAACTTGCCCCGTTTGTGACCTGGGGAACCAATCCCGGAATGGCTGCTCCCGTCACCGGAGAAGTTCCCGATCCCGAGAGTGCATCCGATTCCTCCGAGCGTGGCGGCATGGAACGCGCGCTGGCTTATATGGGGCTGAAGCCTCGCACACGTATTGAAGACATTGCAGTGGACCACGTTTTCATCGGCTCCTGCACCAATGCCCGCATTGAAGACATGCGGGCCGCAGCGGGCGTTGTGAAGGGTTACAAAGTCTCCAGGGGTGTACAGGCCATGGTGGTGCCCGGCTCATTCCAGGTTAAGAGCGCCGCGGAAAAAGAAGGTCTGCATAAGATCTTTCTGGATGCGGGTTTTGAGTGGCGTGAAGCGGGCTGCTCTATGTGTCTGGGCATGAATTCTGATCGCCTCAAGGCCGGAGACCGCTGCGCCTCAACCAGCAACAGAAATTTTGAAGGACGCCAGGGCGCGGGCAGTCGCACACATCTGGTCAGTCCGGCCATGGCGGCTGCGGCGGCCGTAGCGGGACACTTTGTCGACATCCGCAAATGGCAGTATAAGGACTAACGCGATGCAGAAATTCACCACGCACCACGGCGCCGTTGCCCTGCTGGACCGCGAAAACGTGGATACCGATCAGATCATTCCCAAGCAATTTCTGAAGCGGACCGAACGCACCGGCTACCAGGATTGCCTGTTCTTTGATTGGCGCTTTGATGCGGCAGGCAAGCCCAATCCTGCTTTCGCGCTCAACGCGCCGGAGTATTCAGGTGCAAGCATTCTTCTGGCCGGCAAGAACTTCGGCTGTGGATCATCCCGTGAGCACGCCGTCTGGGCGCTGCGCGACTACGGCTTCCGCACGCTGATCGCTCCTGCTTTCGCTGATATCTTCTCCAACAATTGCGTGAAGAACGGCATCCTCACCGTCACTTTGCCTGGCGAAGTGATCGACGATCTAAAATCGCGGGTCCGCAAAGCCGGCCGTTATGAGCTGACAGTCGATCTTCAGTCCTGCAGCCTCAAGGGCGGTGATGATTTTGAGCTCGACGTTCATCGCTGATCCTTTCCGCCGCACGTGCCTTCTGGAAGGCCTGGACGAAATTGGCGTTACTTTGAAGCATGAAGCCGAAATTGCAGCCTTTGAGCGACAGCATGCCCACTTCGGCCCGCGCATTCCAACCGGCTTGTAATTGACTGGAATTCACGTCTATCTTTGTAACCTATGGTGTCGCGGACTCTGGATCAGGTTCCCAATTTGCTCTCTCTTCCTGGCTACCGCCCGGGCCAGAAAGCTCTCCTGGTCTTCTTTGAAACAGATTGTCCGACCTGCCAGCTCGCCCTTCCATATTTAAATGCGCTCGGCAGTGACGCGGTGCAGGTGATCGGCCTTTCCCAGGATGATGACGCTCGCACGCAACAGTTCGTCAAAGATATGGGAATCAGCTATCGCGTTTCCGTGGATTCCGGCTGGAAGTTCACGAAGGCCTACGATCCGCAATCCGTGCCAACCATGTATTTGCTGGATGAAAGCGGCAATGTGCTGCAAACACTGGTTGGTTTCGACAAAGCGGGACTAAACGCTCTGGCCCAAGCCGTGGATCGGCCGGCGATTGCTCCAGACAATGATGGTGCGCCTGCATGGAAACCGGGCTGCGGGTCACGACATCTGGAACCGGCAACTGCGGACAACGGTAGCGAAGATGCGGCCGGACCAACGCTGCTACGTCGTGTAGCCGAGCCCGCATCTCGCATCACTCTCAAAGACAATGAAGATGCATTGGAATATTGCCGCGAAAACTTTGGCGATGCCCTGCCTGTAGTACCTCCCACGGTGGAGCGGGTCGAAGCCATGTTAAATGCCTGCGATCTCAGTCCCCAAAGCGTTGTGGGCCGTATACCGCCAATCTATGGGGAGGCCACCGTAGAAAAGATTGCCGCGAATGCCGTAATGGCCGGTTGCCCTCCAGAGATGATGCGCGTACTCATTCCTCTGGTGCGCGCGATATGTGACGAAAACTTCAACGCCCATGGTGTTCAGGCCACCACGCACTTCGCGGCGCCACTGATCGTAATCAATGGGCCGGGTGCGGAAAGAGTTGGGATTCTGGTCCAGGCAAAATGTCTTCAGCAACGTGGCCCGCGCGAACAGCACGCTGGGACGCGCGCTGCAGCTGATGTTGCTGAACATTGGCGGCGCAAGACCCGATGGCATTGACATGTCAGCGCTCGGGAATCCGGGAAAATTTTCCTTTTGCATCGCCGAGAACGAAGAAGACAACCCGTGGGAACCATTCCACGTGGACCGTGGCCTCGGTCGCGACCAGAGCGCGCTGACTCTATTTGCCGCCGAGCCGCCACGCGGCGTGAGCGAGCATACGGCACAAAAGGGAGAAACGTTGCTGCGCGCAATCTGCCAGGTCCTGGCCACTGTGTGGAGCTATCGCAACTGCATGAACCATGAAGCCATCGTGGTGCTCTGTCCCGAGCATGCCAAAACGCTGTATCGTGATAACTTTACCAACAAGCAGCAGGTGCGCAATTTTCTTTTCGAAAACACCGGCGTTCCCGTTCGCTACTACGCGGAAAACGACAATGGTGAGGGCACACAGGCGAAGCTCAATTATCGCGAGATCATGATTCAGGGCGAACGCTGTTACCAGAAGTTTCGTCATCCCGAATCAATCAGCATTGTGGTGGCGGGCGGAACGGCAGGAAAGTTCTCAGCCGTATTGGGAAGCTGGGTGACTGGGCCAACCGGCAGCCAGATGGTGACGTATCCTATCCCTGAAGCTAAAAAGTGATCGCGCCCGATTAACTATTCAGAGAGGTTGAATGATGGCAGTAACACTGATTCATCCCGGAAATGAAGGTACGGTGCGAGGCAGGCACAGCTCCGGCACGGCTGGCTACGCTCAAAGGAAAAAAGATTGGGCTGCTGGACATCAGCAAGCCCGGTGGGCGTTTTTTTCTTGACCGCCTGGAACAGCTTCTACGTACGCGGTATGAAGCTTCTGATGTAATCCGCCTGACCAAACCAACCTACACAAAGAACGCGCCCGCCACGCTGATAGAGCAGCTACGCGGCATGGACGCGGTCATTGAAGGGCTGGCCGATTGAGGGTCCTGCACAACGTGCAGTATGCACGATACGGTGAAGCTGGAAAATCTTGGCATACCGGCGGTTGCGGTTGCGACCACGGAATTTATTTCTCCGGCGCGCATACAAGCCGGCGCGCTCGGGCGTCCGGGATTTGAAGCGGTGTATGTGGAACATCCCATACAGGACCAGACACCGCAGCAGATTGCCGCACGGGCGGACGTTGCGGCCGCGGAGATAGTGAAGCGATTGACAGGTAAATAGCGCTGAAAGGAAACCAGCGACGATGACTGCTTCCGTAACGGAAGTTCAAACCAAAAAGTCTGCACAGGGCAAAGGCAATAAGAAGATTGCCATCCTGGGCTGCGGGAAAATGGGCACCATACTTCTCCAGGGTTTTCTGGAGCACGGCCTTATCACCAAAGATGAAGTGGTGGCCACGGTACAGCATGACGAACACCGGCGCGAACTGGCGCGCGAGCTGAGCGGCGTCACGGTCACCACGGACAACAAATCGGCCGTTACGGGAACGCCCATCATTATTCTGGGTGTAAAGCCGCAGGCACTGGGACAACTGCTGGAAGAAATTTCGCCTATATTGGGGCCGGAGACGCTGCTCATTTCCATTGCCGCTTCCACCACGACTGGATTTATCCAGCAGAAGGTGGCAAAGAACGTTCACGTAGTGCGAGCGATGCCAAACACTCCGGCAATGGTCGGGGCTGCCATGACTGCGCTCTGCGCAGGACCTTCCGCGCGCAAAGAACATCTGGAAACGGCCAAGAGTTTATTTGAGAGCGTGGGCCGCGCAGTGATTGTCGACGAAAAACACATGGACGCCATCACCGCGCTATCCGGCAGCGGCCCGGCATTCGCTTTTGTGATTCTCGAATCATTGGCGGAAGCCGGCGTGAAAGTGGGACTACCGCGCGATCTTGCCACCACCCTCGCAGCACAAACTATGTTCGGCGCAGCCAAGCTTGCTCTCGAGACGGGTCATCATCCGGCGCTGCTGAAAGATGCCGTCACCACGCCAGCGGGATGCACGATTGAAGGCCTCATTGAACTGGAGAAAGGCGGCTTGCGCGTAACGCTTATCAAAGCAGTCATTGAAACCACGCTGCGGGCAAAAGAGTTGATGACGATAGAGCGGTAATTGGTAGTTGGTGATTGGTATTTGGTGCTTGGTTGTTGGTTGTAAGCATCTGCCCAGGTGGGTTTATCGAAACTGTAGGGTTCCCTCGCTTTCGCTCGGGATAAAAGGCACAGACGCAGCCGAGGGCGGCTGCGCTCCACGAGTTTTATCTATTCCGGCTCGTTATCTGGTTTCACCATCAGCCGAGGGTGGCGTTCCAAAGACCAACGGCCAATTACCAACTACCAAATACCTAGTGCCAACTACCAAGGAACCGCAGTATCCACTTGCCTGAAATCCCTGGCCCCGCTATCATTAATACCGATGTTTAAGTCTTCCGCCAACATGGCCATGTGCTGTCACACCATGGCTATGTGTGTGTTCATACACTGAGGCGGACAGGTTCATCAAAGATTTAGAAATGCAATCCTTGAACCCGCTGCCTCAGGCAGTGGGTTTTGTGCTTTTGCGATCATCCAGGCACTCAAAACGCTGCGGCAGCTTGAAAAGAGAGAACACTCAATGAGCACAAGCGTACGTTATCAATTGCGATGCCGTGAATGCCAGACTAGCTGGGGTAACCAGCCAATCTCATTCTGCCAGAATTGTTTTGCTCCGCTGGAGGTAGCTTATGATCTGGCCGCCATCAAGCCGGAAATCAGTCGCGACAAAATCGCAGGCCGTCCCACAAATCTTTGGCGCTACAAAGAATTGCTTCCGCTCCCGGAACAATATGACGCATCACTGCCCGTCGGTTTCACCCCGCTGGTCAAAGCACCCGCGCTGGGCGAGACCTTCCGCACAAGATCACTCTATCTGAAGAATGATTCCGTTTGCTTCCCTACGCTGAGCTTTAAAGATCGTGTGGTGGCCGTGGCTCTCACGCAAGCCCGCGAGTTCGGCTTTGAGGTAGTCAGTTGCTCTTCCACCGGCAATCTGGCCAACTCGGTAGCAGCGCAGGCGGCGCGCGGCGGCTTCAAGGCTTGCGTGTTCATCCCCTCTGATCTGGAGCCGGCAAAGATTCTCGGGACTCAAGTGTATGGAGCAACCATCGTCCGCATTGATGGCAATTATGATCACGTGAACCGGTTGTGTTCGCAGATTGCTGATAAGCATCGCTGGGGATTCGTCAACGTGAACCTGCGTCCTTATTATGCTGAAGGCTCGAAGACTGTGGGATACGAGATCGCCGAACAGTTGGGCTGGCGACTTCCTGACAATGTGGTTGTGCCGATGGCCGGCGGATCGTTGATCGGCAAAATCAACAAGGCGTTCCGCGAGTTGATCGAACTCGGCCTGGTGGAACCCAGGCATGTGAAGTTCTTCGGCGCACAGGCAACTGGCTGCAGCCCCATCAGCGCGGCGGTAAAAGCCGGACGCAATGAGATTGAGCCGCAGAAGCCCAGGACGATCGCGCGGTCGCTCGCCATCGGCAATCCGGCTGACGGTTTCTACGCCGCCAGAATGATCACCGGCAGCGGTGGCTGGTCAGAAGACGCCAGCGATCCCGAGATCGTGGACGGCATCACGCTGCTGGCCGAGAGCGAAGGCATCTTCACGGAAACAGCCGGTGGCGTAACCGTAGCTTGCGCCAAAAAGCTGTACGCGCAAGAGCGGATTTCGCCGGAGGAAACAACCGTGCTCTGCATCACCGGCAATGGGCTCAAGACAACTGACGCGCTGGAAGGAAGGTTCGAAGCCACGGAGCCAATTGCGCCAAAGCTCGCGGCGTTTGAAGAATTTCTGGAGCGTGAGCTGCACGGTGTGGTCGCAGCGGGAGGAGTGCGATGAGTGTAAAAATTTCGATTCCTTCGGCCTTTCGCCGCCATACGGAAGGCCTGGACAACTACTCATGCACCGCTCAAGACTTGAGCGAACTTCTGGATGCGCTTGGCACCCGCTTTCCGGAATTGAAACCTCATTTGCGGGATGAGCAAGGAAAGGTGCGGCGGTTTCTGAACATTTATGTGAATGACGAAGATATCCGCTTCCTGGACAAAGACTACAAATTCGCCGACGGTGACGAGGTCACGCTGGTGCCCTCGATCGCGGGTGGATGATTCTTTCATTTTGTCGCTTCGCTCCAAACCGCGGTAAAGCATCGTCGTGATGGACATCGCAGTGCTCCTGTTACACGCGGTTCGGCGCGCAAGCCGGCCTCACCGCGGGTTTTCAGGCGAATCCCGGTTTTCAATGGGAATACATAGAAGATCCTTTGGCTACGCCCCATCAATTTCGAAGATCGATTGCCATCATGCGCTCCGCTCAGGATGACGGGGGGGTGAGAGCGTTCTTCAGCACAAACGTCAACAAAGTCGTCCGCGTGTCGACAGCAAAGAAGATGCATAGATCCTTCGACTACGTCGTCGCATGCGCTCCGACTTCGCTCAGGATGACAAAAGGAAATAGTCTCGAGAGAATTCCCTGTTGCTGCACGGTTACGACGCGCGTTCTCGGGGTTCCTCTCTTGCCGTCGCGTTCGCTCCGTCAGCGCTCGGAATGACAGAGGGGGTAAAGTGATCTGGGATTGAAACGCTTGAATGAATACCCAGTTCATCGATGCGTGCCACTTCACCGACAATGAGCAGGGCCGGCGAATGCACGCCCGCGGCAAAAGGAAGATCAGAGAGAGACATAAAGCATTTCTGATCAGTGCTGCGTCCGGCCTGCGAAACCAGAACGCAGGGCGTATTGGCTTCGACACCGGAACTGATCAGATCGCGCGCAGTGCGAGCGTAATCAGGCCCCGGCATATAGACGGCGAACGTGGACTTTTGCGGATCAAGCCCGGCAGTGCGCAGGTTCTCACCGCGGCAGTTGTGTGCCGTGAGAATCACCAGCGCAGAGGCGGCCCGGCGGTCGGTCAAGGTGATCTCTGCCGACGAAGCCGCTGCTGAAGCCGCGGTCACGCCGGGGACGATCTCAAATTCGATCTTCGCGCGGCGAAGCGCGTCAATCTCTTCACCCAGGCGGCCGAAAATCGATGGGTCACCCGACTTCAGCCGCACGACTGTGCTGCCAGTGTTGGCATGCCAGACCATCAGAGCGTTGATCTGCTCCTGCGTGTGATGATGGTCGCCATAACGCTTGCCCACACTGATTTTCTTTGCCGACGAAGCGACCAGCGCCAGGATTTCCGGCGTAACAAGGTCGTCATACAGCACCGTGTCCGCGGCGCGTAGAAGCGCCACCGCACGCATGGTCAGCAGATCAGCCGATCCTGGCCCTGCTCCGACAATGTAGACCTTGCCTGGCATGGTGAATTGGCTTACGCGCTCTTGCGTATGATCTTGCGATCGTCTTGCAGCCACTGTTCCACTGTGTCAAGAAGCCGGGTGATCAGTTGATCCACGCCACCGACCATGTGCAGGCCTTCATGCTGGTGGTCTTTCAAGGTCTGTCTGAGTTTGGCTTCAAGTTCTATCCGTTGCGAGTTGTCCATGTTGTTCTCCTATCGAGATTGGATGATGCGCGCTTCCGGCAGGACGCAACAGCGCCAGAAGATGTAGCAATTCCTTGCGACGTTCTGTGCGCGGCAGCACGCTGCGTAAAGCTGTACGCATGCGTCCAAGCCAGGTAATCCAGCTTTCGTACTCCGGCCCGTACTCTGCTTCCAGCTTCTTGCGCACGCTCTGGGCAAGAGCAGGGCTATGTCCCGCGGTGGAGATGGCGATCTGGAAATCGCCTCGGCTGACAAGTGCGGAAGCATAGAAATCACAATAAGGAGGATCGTCAACGGCGTTGCACAAGGCGCCGGCGCGCTTCCCATCCTCATAAACCTGGTGATTCACTTCCGCCGAATCAGTGGCCGCGATCACCAGGAAATATCCCCCGGCCATCCCCGCCTCATACTCCTTTGGGATGTGGTGAATGCGTCCCTCGGCTGCCCATGCCGCAATACGTTTATTGATCTGTGGAGCGATCACCGTGACGTCCTTTGCGGAACGAAGAACGCCTTCAAGTTTCTGCTCTGCAATGGTTCCACCGCCGACGATCAGAACTTTGTGGTGCTCGAGTTTTAAAAAGACCGGATAGAGAGTCATGGTTGTCAGCCCTCGATGCCATGGGGCACGCGGCCCGGCGCCGGATCGCGCGGCACGGCCGCGACTGGTTGGCCGGCGAGAAAGCCACGCAGCTCCTCATCCGAATGGCGAGCAAAGAACTGGCGCAGGTTCTCCGCGGGGCTCTCACGCAGGTCCAGATACGATCGCAGCACACGTTCGACTGCCGCAGGAACTTCGTCGGCCGTGCAACGATAGCCAGTCGGACGCCCGAACGCAGCATGCTCGCCGACCGCGCCACCCAGGCAGAAGTAATAAGCATCCTGCATGCGGCCATCCACTTTGAGTTTCTTGCCTTCCAGGCCGATATCGGCAATACGGTGCTGCCCGCAACTGTTTGGACAGCCGGTTACGTTGATTTTCAGATGCTGGTCGAATTGAGGCAACCGCTCTTCCAGTTGCTCCACCAGCCAACGCGTGAATGTTTTGGTTTCTGTGATCGCGAGCTTGCAGAATTCAGTTCCGGTGCAGGCCACTGCGCCCCGCCAGAACGTTGACGCATCCACGGTCAGGCCGATTTTGTTCAGCCCATCCACCACGGTCTGGATGTGGTTGCGGGGAACGTTCACGATGACCAGATTCTGCGTGTTCGTGGTCCTCAACTCTCCGCTGGCGAAAGTTTCCGCCAACGTGGCAGCCGCGTGCATCTGCGCCGGCGAAATTCTTCCACGAAGAACCGCCGCGCCGACATAGTAAAGCCCATCTTGTTTCTGCGGCTGTACACCCGTATGGTCGCGGTAGATATCGGATGGAACCTGTTCGGGCACTGCGGGATCCAGCTTGAAACCAAGGCGCTGCTCCACTTCAGCCAGGAACCGCTCGGCCGTCCAGCCATGCTGAAGAAAGAGGAATTTCAGACGCGCACGTTCGCGATTTTCACGCAGGCCTTCAGCGTCGCGGAAAACTTCACTGACTGCTTTGGTGACAGCCATCACCTGTTCCCATTTCACAAACGCATTCAGGCGCACAGCCAGATGTGGGTCCGTGGAAAGCCCGCCACCAACCCGGACAGAGAAACCGACTTCCCTGTGACCCTGGTTATCGCGCACAGCGGGTGTGAAAGAAAGATCGTTAATCTCCGGATAGCAACACCAGTCGCGGCAACCGCTGATGCTGATCTTGTATTTGCGCGGCAGGTTGTAAAACTCCGGATTGCCGACAAGTAGTTCCGTCGCCTGAAAAACCAGAGACGAAGCGTCAATGAGCTCATGAGCATCCAGACCGGCGAGAGGGCAGCCGGTGACATTGCGAGGCACGTCGCCGCAAGTCGCCATGGAAGTAAGCCCCACGTCGAAAAGCGTTTGCAGAACGTCAGCAAGATCTTCAACGGCGATCCAATGCAGCTGTATGTTCTGGCGTACCGTGATGTCAGCTGACCCACGCGCATATTTTTCTGAGAGGGTTGCGATGGCATGGAGCTGGCGCGAGTTGAGAAAGCCGTTGGACAAACGGATACGCAGCATAAAGTATGGCAACGCCTTCCCTTCGCCGTTGGCACCACCGAGAACACCGGCGCCGTCGCCCTGTGTGTAGACACCCCACCAGCGGAAGTAAGTCTTGATCCACGATTCGGGAACGGATGTAAGCCCCTGGCGAGCGAACTCCCGGATCTCCTCAAGACACTCCCACGGATTCTTCTCCCGCTTGAGACGTTCGGCTTTCTGTGCCTTTGTTTCCCTGAGTGGCTCTACTTGCGTGCTCACGTTTGCTCCCCTTTGGTTCATGGATATTGGTTCGCTGTTACAAGAGTTCGCCGGCAAAAGCAAAAAGGCCCATCGCTTTATCTGGCGATGGGCCTTTCCTAAACTTAAATGATTGCGTTTTAGGTAGAAGCTCCGTTAGCCAGAGACACGGGTGTGCCCAGACAGCAACACATACAAACGTTCTGGCTAATGGGGTTCATCAGGCTTTTAACTTAAACTTCGAAGAATTGACCGTGTCAAGCTTGGACTGCGCCGCGAACTCTTAAATTCACGTTAAGAATGAATATTCAAATTGGACGCTTTGCATGATTCTGATCACAAGCCAGAGCCCTGTTGGGGTAGATAATGGACTGGCATTACTAACGTTTTCTTGACTCTGGGTATAAGCCGGGCTATAGTGCAGCTTGATGAACCGCAACCAGAATTCGACCATGGTGACAACGGACATGTGCACAGGCACAGGGACAACAACATCCATGCAAAATTCTGGCGAGACGGTGAAATAGCAGCACAGCAATCATAAGGTTTACCGACCCACTCGCCAGAAGCGAGTGGGTTTTTCGCTTTCTGGGAGAAATTTAACCCAAAACCGTTAACCACGAAGGACACGAAGGAACACAAAGGAACGCCGGAAGAGATTTGAAGTTTGAGTCCAGCCAGGCCAGTAACAACGCAACAGAGGAATGACAGATCACGAATGAACAGTAAGAACAAATTCGATGCGACTGACGGTTACGGTTGGCGGGTAGTGGTGCCGGCGACGTCGGCTAACCTGGGCTGCGCTTTTGATTGCGGCGGCCTGGCGATGAAGCTGTACTTGAAAGCGCTGTTCGCGCCCGCCACGGATACCGATCTGACCGTCAGTTATCAGGGACAGACGCCGGACCGCTTCCCAAACGATGACTCCAATCTGATTCTGCATGCTTTACGTTTTGCGTCCGCCGAACTTGATGCGCCTGCTCCGTCCGGACACATCTTCGTCGAGAGTGACATCCCCATCAGCGTGGGACTCGGCAGCAGCGCGGCAGCGGTGATTGCGGGTCTGCTATTGGGAGCCCGCTACTCCGGGCAGGACGTGAGCCCGGAAGAAATTCTGCGCTGGGCGGAAAAAATTGAAGGTCACATTGACAATGCCGCGGCGGCCTATCACGGCGGAATGGTCTTTGGCCTGTGTAACAACGTGGACCGCGTTGTCACGGTGCGCACCGATTTTCCGGAAAGCATACGGCTTGTGGTAGTAACTCCGGACATTACGGTCCCGACGCATGAAGCCCGACAGGTTCTACCCCAGAAATACGAGCGCGCGGACGTGCTTCATACACTGCAACGCACTGTTCTATTGGCTGCCACCTGCTTCTCTGGAAATTTTGATCTCTTCCCTGAACTTTTCGACGACAAATTGCACCAGCCTTTTCGCGAGAAGCTTGTGCCCGGCATCGAACGCTGCCTGAAATACCGCCATGATGGATTGCTGGGTACAGCGATCAGCGGATCGGGATCCTCAGTGATAGCGTTTGTCACCCGCAATGAAGATGAGATCGCGGGAGCATTACAGGAGATCTTCGCGCTCGAAGGCGTTCGAACAGAAGCGCGATCTACATCGGCGGACAATCAGGGAGCATGGGTTTCGCGGGAACCTGTTCCACTGAAAAGCATGACCGGACAGAAGTAAAAAAGAACCGGAGTTTGTAATGAGCAGCAAGAAAACCATTGTGATGAAGTTTGGCGGAACGTCCGTAGGCAATGCGGGACGCATACGCCAGTGCGCGGAGATCGTGAGCGACGCCGCAAGCCGTGATCGCATTGTGGTGGTGGTCTCCGCGATGTCCGGAATCACCGACTTGATCTTCAAGACCATTAACGCCGCTCGTCATGGCGACGCCACCAGTACTGACGCCAGCTTGAAGAAATTTTCCACGGCTCATCGTGAGTTGATGCTGGAACTCTTCAGCGGCGCCGACGCAGGCGCAGCTCTCGAGTTTGTGGAGCAGATTTGCGCGCAGTTAAGCAAATCGTCACAGGCGCTGCTGGCGTTGCGGACCGATATTTCTCCGCAAACCATGGATTCACTGGTCGCGCTGGGCGAACGCATCACTTCATGGGCATTGGCGCACTACCTGGCAAAGAACGATTGCAGGAGCGAATACGTGGTTCCGGAAAAGGTGATCACCACGGACGCCAACTTCGGCAACGCGTCACCGGACATGGACGCTACGAAAATTAATTGCCATGCGGCTTTGACCCCCGTACTCGATGCCGGCGCCGTTCCCGTGGTTGGCGGATACAGTGGCGCTACGGAAGAAGGCCGAACCACCACGCTGGGTCGCGGCGGATCTGATTATTCCGCCACGATTATTGGCGCCGCCCTGGGTGCAGATGAGATCTGGATATGGACTGACGTAGACGGAGTGCTCACGGCTGATCCGCGCATCTGTCCGGATGCAACGTTGTTACCGGAGATCAGTTTTGCCGAAGCGATTGAACTGGCATACTACGGCGCCAAGGTGATTCATCCCCGCGCAGCCTATCCGGCCATGGATGCAGGCTGCCCGGTGTGGATCAAGAACTCTTTTAATCCCAGCGCTCCGGGAACCAAAATTACCAGGGAAGCCACTCCGCTGAATTCACCGGTAAAGTCCGTCACGGCGGTGAAGAACGCGACGCTGATTTCTCTTGTCACGCGACGTGACGTCCATCCCGTGGAACTGTGGGGACGTTTGTTCCTGCGTCTTGGACAGGAACAGATTGAAGTGCTGTTCGCGACCCAATCCTCGCCGGAACATGCACTCGGTCTCGTGTTGCGGCAGGAAGATGGCGAGCGTGTGATCAAACTCATCCACAACGTATTCCGCATTGAGCTGACCCAGGGCGTGCTGCTGCCGGTAGAAGTCAACAACCAGATCGCGGTGGTCGCGGTGCTGGGCGAATCGATGAAAGGAACTTGCGGCATTCTGGGCCGCGTCTTTTCTGCGGTTGCGCGTCGCGAAGTCAGCGTGATTGCCGTGGCCCAGGGAGCCAGCGAGTTGAGCATATGTTTTGCGGTCGCGGCTGGTGGCGCAGCTGAGGTCGTGCGGTCAGTACACGATGAATTTTTTGCCAAGGCAGTTGAGAACATTCCACTTTGCCTGCGTCCTACCACGCCGGCGGCAACGGGAGCGCGGTAACAACCATGAAAACAATGCCGGCAAATCCTAAACCTGGCGTCACGAGCGTAGGACATTTCTTGAAGTGCGTCCAATGCGGCATGGTGCAGAACACGGCTGATCGAATGTTCCGCTGCACGCAATGCCAGGAGCTGCTGGAAGTTATTTATCCCCACCTTGAGGGTGCACCGCGTGAATTTGGCCTTCGCTTGCGCGAAATATGGAAAGAGCGCAGAACGGGAACGTTGCCGGAAGATATGAGCGGCGTGTGGCGCTTCCGCGAACTGCTACCCGCCGTTGACGGCAAGGACATGATTACGATGTGCGAAGGCAACACACCGCTGGTCAGGCTTACCCGCGCAGCTCAACAGCTGGGATTGCCGGACTTGCGGGCGAAACATCAGGGCATGAACCCCACGGGATCGTTCAAGGACACGGGAATTTCCGTGGCCATCAGTATGGCGAAGGCGGAGGGTTATTCGTTTGTCTGCTGTGCTTCCACTGGTAACACATCAGCGGCGGTGGCCGCCTACGCCGCTCGAGCGCAGATGAAAAGCATCGTGCTATTGCCCGCAGGGCAAGTTGCCTCCGGCAAGCTGGCGCAGGCCATTGAATACGGCGCGCACGTGATGCAACTGCACACCGATTTTGACGGCTGCCTCAAGGTACTGCATGACGTTGTCCATCGCTTCCCTGCTTATCTTTTAAATTCGCTCAACCCATATCGGCTTGAAGGGCAGAAAACCGTAGCGTTCGAAATCATGGAACAAATGGACTGGACAATTCCCGATCATGTGATAGTTCCGGGGGGCAACCTGGCCAACGGATCAGCGCTGGGCAAAGGCTTCCAGGAATTGCGTGAACTTGGGCTGATTCGTGATTTGCCGAAGATTTCCATCATCCAGGCATCGGGTGCAAATCCTCTGGTAAGAACGATGCGTGAGAACGGCGGGAAAGAACTTGTCCGGGTAAACGCGGAGACGCGCGCCACTGCGATACGAATTGGCAATCCGGCGTCATGGAGAAAGGCCGTGGCCGTTTTAAAGAATACCGGCGGCGCCTGTGAAGACGTTACGGAAAAAGAAATTGCGCAGGCAAAAGCGGACCTGGGCAGCGAAGGTATTGGCTGCGAACCAGCTTCAGCAGCGACGCTGGCAGGACTGAAAAAACTGGTACGCTCCGGCTTCGTAAAACCAAATGAAAGCGTGGTGCTGGTCTTGACCGGCCACATGCTGAAAGACGTGGATTACATGTTGGATGCGCAGATCAAACGCGTGATCGGGCCCATGCCGGCGGAGGCAGCCGCGGTGATTGAAGCCCTGGAGAGAATTCATGCCGAGAATTGACGTAGCGATGGCAAACGCAGAAAAATACGCAGCCCCCAAGGACGTTGTGCGCGTGGGCATTGTTGGCTATGGCACTGTAGGCCGGGCATCGGCTGAGATACTTACCAGCCACGCTGAAGAGATCAGGCAACGCATGGGCGGCGTCTCGATTGTGGTAACGCGAATCTGCCGCAGGTCCCCACGCGCTTCCGAGTCCGGCGTGAACGGTATTCTCGTTGTCGCCGACTGGCGAGAGGTGGTCACGGCAGATGATGTCGACATTGTGATTGAGGCCATCGGCGGGACCACTACGGCCCATGATGTTGTTCGCGCAAGTCTGGAGAACGGGAAGGCAGTGGTCACGGCCAACAAGGCGCTGATCGCGCTGCGTGGCGAAGAGTTGTTTGCTCTGGCCCGCCAGAAGAACCTGCCTATCGGCATTGAGGCCAGCGTTGCCGGAGGCGTGCCGGTGATCCACGCAATTTCCGAGGCCCTGGCAGCAGACCGCGTGCAATCCGTGTACGGAATTGTGAACGGCACCTGCAACTACATTCTTACCCAGATGGAGCACCACGGCATTGAATTTGCGGATGCGCTGAAACAGGCGCAGGACGCCGGCTATGCAGAAGCCGATCCCAGTCTCGATATAGATGGGCTGGATGCGCGCGACAAGATTGCAATTCTGGCCCGGATCGCCTTTGGCCATACCATCAATCCTGCGGAAATCCCGGTGAGCGGAATTCGCAACATTACCGCCACCGATTTCCATTACGCGCACAGGTTGAATTCAACCATTCGTCTGGTGGCATCGGCCGAGCGAACGTCTAACGGAATTCATATTGCAGTGCAGCCATGGCTGGAACCGAGAGATTCCATGCTGGCCAAAGTGGACGGCGCCAACAACGCCATCTTTATTGCGGGCGCAAAAGTCGGAACACAGATGTTATATGGGCGCGGCGCCGGTGGAAATGCTACGGGGACCGCTGTACTGTCAGATGTGCTGCACATTGCACAACAGTTTGCTCGCGGACATACTGCCGCAAGCAATCTCACCGGCTTCTATAGTGCGGAACCGCTCAAGCTGTCGCCACGGTCGCAACCCATGAGCTGGTTTATGCGCCTGACGGTAAAAGATGGTCCGGGATTGCTGCTGCGAGCAGCGGAGGCGATTGCGCGGGAAGGCATCAATATTGATTCGGTCATACAAGAGCCGCACATGCGTAAGGACAGACTTTCATTCGTGATGACGCTTGAGCCCACCCTGGAAGCCACGATGGAACGAGCGGTCAGGACGATCAATGCGTTTGAATTTATGCGCGAGCCAGTTTTGCTGTTGCCGATGATTTCATCGGTGGAAGAACATGTTTAGTGGATTGGGTAATTGAGTAATTTGGTAATTGGTTAATTGAGAACCCTTTCCTCAGACGATCAATTTCCCACGACCAAGCTAGCTGAATTTCAATTACGCAATTACCAAATCACGCATTTACCAATTTCACGATTGGTTCTGGTTCGGCAACGCCGTCAGCCCGCGGATCAGAGGCCGCATAATTGGTTTTGGTTTTGGAATTGTGCAGAACTGCCTGGCCTCGTCCCATTGCCGCTGAATATTCCTTGCGAACGATAAGATTGTGACCTTTCCCCCTGAGGGCCTCCAGGACTTCGGGCTTGATGCGCGATTCGATGAAGAGATCGCACGTTACCGCTCCGGACGTTACGGTGAAGCGCGGGGCTTCCAGCGCGGCTTGAATGTTCATGCCGTAATCCACAAAGTTGGAGACAAATTGCGCATGGGCCAGCGGCTGGTTTGCGCCACCCATGATGCCGAAACCAATGTGGATATCCCCACGCTCCATGAACGCAGGAATAATGGTATGGAACGGACGCTTGCGTGGAGCCAGCACGTTCGGATGTCCAGCTTCAAGGGTAAACAGCCCGCCACGATTCTGCAGAGCAAAGCCCGCATCTTTCACCACCACCCCAGACCCGAACGCTGAGTAGTTGCTTTGGATGAGGGACACGATGTTGCCTTCTTTGTCGACAACAGAAAGATACGTGGTGTCACTGCCGGCAACCGCGCCCGCACCAGGATTGCAATTGGCCTTATCGGGATCGATCAAGCCGGCACGCTGCCTGGCATGTTCTTCGGAAAGCAGCCCGGTCACTGGGACCTTCGCAAACTTTGGATCCGCGTTGTAGCGATACAGATCGGCGTAGGCGAGCTTCATTGCTTCCATGCGCTTGTGAAGCTCCGCGGGGCTTGCAGGCCCATTCTGGTCGGGAGTGAAGGTGCTCATGATGTTGAGCATCTCCAGAGCGGCCATTCCCTGTCCGTTAGGAGGAAGCTCATAGATGGTCCAGCCACGGTAGCTCGATGAGATGGGCTCAACCCACTCCGAAGAAAATTCAGCCAGGTCCTCCAGCCGCATAGTTCCACCCATTGCCGAGGACGTGTTAACAATGGCTTGCGCAATCTCACCTTTGTAGAAGACGTCGCGGCCCTGCTGGGCAACGAGCCGGAGCGTTTTAGCCAAGTCGGGATTCCTAAAGGTAGAGCCGAGCTCCGGCACTTTCCCTCCAGGAAGAAAGACGCGAGTAGCTTCTGGAGTCTTCTGCAGCTTTTCATCGATCTCATCGACCCAGTACTGGTGGACGATCTCCGGGACGGCATAACCATGGTCAGCGTAGTAGATTGCTGGAGTGAACAGATCCTTCCATGCGAGTTTGCCGAAACGCTGATGAGCTTTGCTCCAGCCATCCACCGTTCCTGGAACAGTCACGCTGTGGATGCCATCGTGAGGCATGGTGTGAAAGCCCTCGCGATTGAGAAACGCCGGCGTAAGTTTCTGAGGCGCCCATCCACTTGCGTTCAGCCCGTACAGTTTGCCGGACTTTGAATCCCAGTAGAGGAGGAACAGATCTCCACCGATACCGTTCATCATGGGCTCGGTTACTCCAAGGACCGCATTGGCAGCAATGGCAGCGTCCATGGCAGAACCACCTCGCGCCAGTATTTGTGCTCCTGCCTGCGACGCAAGATAGTGGCTGGTAGCAACAATACCGCGATCGGTAATGACCATGGAGCGACCGTAAGATCGGTCTTGCGGAAAGGCATCAATCGTCATAGTGGTCAGTGCAAGCAAGAGCAGCAGGATGGAACGAAGCATCGGCAACCCCGGACTGCTTTTTATTTTCGACAACGAATTATAGAGCATGCGTCTTTAAGACATTGGAATCAGAGCGTTTGAATCAGATCAATTTAAAGTCCAAGAGAGCACGGGAACGAAACGGTTCATGCCGTGGCATTTTGATGTTTCACGTGTAGCTCTGCATAAGAAGGGAAAATACAGGGTCGTCTTGTATTGAACTATGGAGAAACGAGAGTCTAAAAGTGGAAAAAGGCGGGCCCACCAGAATCGAGAATGAAAGCCGGTATAGAAGAGCCAGATGCGAAGGTAATCGCCAATAAAGAGGGCCGCTTGTGAGCGGCCCCCTTTATACCTTGTCCTGCAGTTACCTCTTACGCAGCTTTCATTGCTTTCTTACGTTCCGCCCAGCGCTTTTTCATCATTTCCGATATGCGCCTTTTAGCGGCAGCGCTTAAATGACGGCGCCCGCGCCTTCCCGGACCTGACGCGGCTCCTGCTCCGCGACCTGAAAGAGATCCGCGTAAGGCAGAAATAGCCTGCTCCAGCCGGTCCCGTTCAGCTTCCAACTCCGAAATGATTTGTTGCGTATCCATAGAGCTCCTTCCGAGATGCATGCTACCAGCGAACAAGGTATGCCGCAAGTTTTATTAGCGGAAACTCCATAGCAATCTTGTAGTTCAAGGTATGGTGTTGGTTCCGAGACCTTCATCAGAATAGCGGCTCATCTGCATGTTTGACCGTTAAGTCTAGAGTGCGGCGCGGTTTATATAATTCAGTGCAAAGCAACGTTTTCACGGGAATGTTTTTTACTTCGTCCTTACATGCAGCTCTGGTATTCCAGGTCGATATCAAGGAACGGACCAGTTACTTATTCATCGATTAGCAGAAATATTAGAGAAATCATGCATTTCTTTGCGAACTAGAGGGCAGCTGCGCTTATTGAAACTACTGCAGCCTTGGATCGGAGAAGCATTTCTTTTGAAAGGCGACAGCCATTGTTATAGCTCTAAAGTTGGTAGCTTCTGCCATCGCGTGGGAATCTGGCCCGTTAAAGACATATTGCCTGTCTATATCGCACAGACCTTTGACCTATGGCGGAGATGCGTTTCGATTCTTGCTTATTGTTGGCGTTCCAGCGCTGAACCCACTCTCTCAGTCAGCTTCTCCAGAATGGGCCGTTTACGCCACTTGGCGAGTGTAAGCTCACAGCTATTGGTGATATCCGTGGCAAAATCCAGGCGTAGCCTTTCGGCCGTTCCCTGGTCCAGCAGGGCAAGGTTTACTTCATCGTTCAGCCCAAACGAACGATTATCAAAGTTGGTGGACCCCACAACTGACCAAAGGCCATCAACAATCAGAAGTTTTACGTGAATCATACTTGGCTGATATTCGTATACCTTTGCTCCAGCTTCAAGCAACTTTCCAAACAGCCTGCGGCTTGAACTGCGAGTAAGTGCATGGTCGCTCTTTTTCCCGGGAACAATGATCTGCACGTCGACATTTCTTTGTCTTGCGCGGATTAACTCGTCCACCATACTCGGGTCCGGCAAAAAGTACGGGCTATTGATATAGACGGAACTTCGCGCACCAGCTACCAGGGCTTGAAACAGAATCCGGGCACGAGTGGAACCACCGGCAGAGGGAGCACTGTTTACCACCATTGCCTTGCTCGTACCTTGTGTCTCAAAGAAAGGAAAGTACTCTTCACCGAAAATTACTTCGCCACACGATTCAAGCCAATTCTCGGCAAATGTTGCCTGGAGGTTGCAGACTACGTCGCCTTCCACCCTGACCACAGTATCCCGCCATCGGGGGTGTTTTTTCTCACTCAACAGCCATTGATCCGCGATTCCGGCGCCGCCAACAAAACCGACTCTACCGTCAACAATGAGCAGCTCGCGGTGCGTCCTGTTATTGATCCGCGCCGCACTTTTCCAACTAAGTGGGTGGTAAAACTGGAGATGCCCTCCGGCGTCGATCAAGTCCTTACAATAGCTTTTTCGCGTGGCGAAGCTGCCTATGGCATCCAGCGTCACGTTTACTCTTAGACCTGCGCGCGCCCGTTCAGCCAGGGCGGCCAGGAAACGACTGGCCACCTCACCAGACTGAAAAATGTACGCTTCCAGGTTGATGCTCTGGCGCGCCTGGCTGATAGCTTCCAGCTCTGCTTCATAGAATTTTTCTCCATTGGTGAGAACGGAAATGGAACTGGGATTGATCTGCGCGTCCGTGAGAGCCTCCAGAGTCTGAAGAAACTGATCTGAATCGAGCGCCGGCGCTTCAAAACGGTCAATCGAATACCGCAGTGATGGTTCAAAAAACGCCATGATCAGCAGAAACGACTGCCAGGCGAGCACGATTGCGCCTAAAACTACAAGACCCGTTGGAACATCCATGGACGTCAATCTCCGCTCGAAAAAGATTTGGATGCTGGTGCGGCGCAATCTGACTATAAGGCTTACTGGAACAAGACACATACATGTCTCATTTCAGTAAGTGCAATAAATACTTTGGTGAGGTTAGCTCGGGAAGTGAAAATGGACGTCATGCTTGGAAGGGATGGCAATGCCGTTGCGAGTCGCCGGACGGAAGTGCCAGTCATGAACGGCAGCGATTACCTTCTCGTCGATGCCGTGGCCCAATCCCTGAAGCAAGCGTTCTTGAATAACCTTGCCTTGCTCATCGATGGTGATCTCAACGACTACATCGCCCTGAAGTCCAATGGGCAGCTCGGACCGGTGAATTGTAGGCTCCTGAAAATCCATGGGAAGCGCAGGCTTAACCTCGTCGCCATCAGAGGGACCATCCATGGATGAACCTTGTTTTGAACCGATCTCCATCTGGTCTTTCGCTTTGTCGGCTTCCAGAACATTGTGGCGCTTACGGCTGACCTTACCTTTTTGAGCCCGCACCACTGGTAGAGACAATTGCGATTGCTGTACCTTCGCCTGGGTCTGCAGATCCAGAGGCGCATAGAGAGGCGTGACATTGAGAGTTGCCGTACCGCCAGCGCCTCGCGCCAGCAGGTTCGGCTTCACAAAGATGGGCTTCGCCGGCCAGGCCATTGCAAGAAGGACGACTAAATGAATGCCGGTTGAGATCGAAAAAGCTCGAGCCCAACGACCTTTGCCCGCTTCCTGGCATAAGGCAAAAGGCGACTCAGCGGGATCTCGGGTCAGAAAGGTCCACATGGAAAATAACGTCAATAACTGTTAGACGTATGGTCCTATTCTATGGTCAACGGGTGCGACCCGAACGGGAATATCGAAGATTGCGGGCATTTGAGCAGAAATCAGATGCCGGAAGTCTGTAAGGTGTTAACTCAAATAGTTCGCCATGGGAATATCAACGTTGAAGAAGACCTGCATATCTTCGCCGGAACGAACGTCTTTGACGGCAAAGACATCATAGGAATGCCCATCGGCGCGATGGAGACTCTGCCTGACTGGAGTTACTCCAAGCACGCGTAAAACTGCATACTCCTCCCAAACTGAGATCACCTTGTAAGCTGTTGCCGCGCTCTGTCCATCGCCCCGGTTCAGGATGGAGTCAAGCAGACGGCCGAAGACGTTCTTGTGATAGTCAGACCACCACTTCTGCTGTAACTCCTCATTGGCGACACAGGCGGTAAGATGGCCATCAATATCAACGAAGGCTGCCCTGAGGACAACTTCTGAAAGTTCAAGAGCGAGCGAAAAATCTTTGGCGCCAACGGCACGAACCATCTCCGCTCGCTCATGAGATATATCCTGGGCGGCGCGACGTTCCGGGGATTCCATGTACGAAAAGCGCAGTCTCTCAAAATCAACCGAGAGATCTCCTTCTTTAACCCGCGCCAGCAATGAACCGTACTCTGATTTTTCCTGATCATCTTTTTTATCTTCTGGGCCTGAAAGCATCTAGCCGGATGGTAACAACACAGCAGAGCGGAGTCCAGTGATGCACGGCACTTATCACAGGCGTTCGACAATCATTGCATTTGCCATGCCGCCACCTTCACACATGGTTTGCAATCCGTAGCGTGCGCCGGCACGCGCTAATTCGTGGACGAGCGTGGTTGTAAGCCGTGCCCCGCTCGCGCCCAGAGGATGACCAATCGCGATTGCGCCGCCATTTACGTTCACGCGGTCCAGGTCAGCATTGGTTTCCTTCTGCCACGCCAGCACCACACTGGCAAACGCTTCATTGATCTCAATCAGATCGATCTGATAAAGCTTGAGCCGGGCACGTTCAAGAACCAGACGTGTTGCCGGGATAGGAGCTGAGAGCATCAGCACCGGATCGTCCCCTGCGATGGAGAACGCAACCAGTCTCGCCATTGGCTTCATACCCAGGCTTTCGGCTTTACCGCGTTCCATGATTAATACAGCGGCTGCTCCGTCAGTGATTTGAGAAGAGTTCGCGGCGGTAATAACGCCGTCAGGCTTGAACACCGTTTTCAATGTACTCATTTTGTCCAGCGTAGCGTCCGGACGAATGCCCTCATCGCGTATAGCATCTCTAACACCGCTCTCGGTTGCGACTTCAACAGGAAGAATCTGGGAATGAAATCGTCCCTCATCACTGGCGCGAGCGGCCCGCTTATGACTTTCCAGACTATACGCATCCAGATCGGCTCGACCAAGGTTCCACCGTTCCGCCATCATCTCAGCGCTGATGCCCTGATTGAAATGCGAATTGTTGTAGCGCTTCATCACCGCTGGACCAAATGGCTTTCCCGGCCCAGACACCACGGACGCGCCCATGGGGACGCGCGTCATGCTCTCAACTCCGCAGGCGATGGCGATGTCATAGCTGCCGGCGATCACTCCCTGCGCCGCAAAGTGAACAGCTTGCTGGCTTGAACCGCACTGCCGGTCCACGGTTGTTGCGGGCACTGACTCTGGAAATCCCGCTGCAAGAACCGCGTTACGACCGACGTTAACACCCTGCTCTCCCACCTGCATCACGCAGCCGCAGATCACGTCATCGATCAGCGCTGGATCGAGCCGGTTACGATCGACGAGACCGCGCAATGTATGGGCCAGCAAGTCAACTGGATGCCAGCTTTTCAACATGCCGTCCCGCCGGCCGAGCGGGGTACGAACCGCATCCACGATTACAGCTTCACGAGTTTGCATGGGAAGATGGTACTCGTTCATACTTGTCGCCGGCCATTGTTCTTTCGTAGTGTCAGACCAAGCACAAGAGAAATCATGCAACTAAGAATTTCAGGCACGCCTCTCATCGCTGTCATTGCATTACTATTGGCGCCAGCAGCCCTGCGCACACAGATCAAACCCGACATTCCCGTGAGCAAATCCTCGGCCTGGATTACCGGGAACCAGCTTTACCGTTGAAACCAATGGCCAGATGCTGGGAATTTTTCACTCACTTTCCGGGATGGCATCCGGGCTCCAGAACCAGGAGTGGTCTGGACCCGTTAAACGTAGATTCGGCAGCGTAAGGCTTTCCGGTGGTGATGTTGAATCTATAAGACTTTTCGAAAAATGGAGACGCCAGGCGGCAGACGGAAAGATCGGCGCTGCACATCGCAGGGTGATCATCACGGTGAATGGGGGCGACAATAAGACCATCGCACGTTACCAGTTAATTAATGCCTGGCCGATTCGGGTGACAGGCACCGGACATCTAAATGAAGATGCTGCTGCCCAGTTCGCGACGGTTGAGCTTGGATATGAGGACATTCAGATGATTCCATAAACTCAGTTTGACCCTGCATTTTCATCGCGATATAATCACGGAGTTGCTTCTGAAGCGGGAGTAACTCAGTGGTAGAGTGCGACCTTGCCAAGGTCGAAGTCGCGGGTTCAACTCCCGTCTCCCGCTCCATCAAGTTTCCTCTTATCGCCCCTCGCAACCTGGCGAGGGTTTATGCTGTAAGGGGCCAAAGCTTGAAACCAGGGCGCGGTACCCAAGTGGTAAGGGAGAGGTCTGCAAAACCTTTATGCGTCGGTTCGATTCCGACCCGCGCCTCCAACATTTCAATCCTTCCAAAGATGTTGAAAACTGGTTGCCGAGTCTGGCAATTGGCTGCGTCAGGAACTTTAATGGCTTCCAACCACCATCAGTGATAGATCGTCATGGCGGGGTGTTCCCGCGGCAAAGTCCTGCACTGCGCCTACGATCGAAAACAACGACTGACTGGCGCCAAGACTTGCAGCACACCTGACCTGGCAAGCCAGGCGCTCAACGCCAAATTCTTCACCATCTGCATTCTCGCATTCGGTCAGGCCATCAGAGTAGGTCACCAACATATCACCGGGCTCGAAGGAAACTTGTGCTGGTGCAAACTCGCTGTCATAAACTGCGCCGAGCACGGGACCTCCCTCCGAGAGCTGTTGCACACTCCCGTTATGCCGGTGAAGAATGGGCGCGCAATGGCCGGCATTTGAATATGTGAGCTTTCTGCGTCGCCAATCGAGAGTGGCAAGCACCATGGTCGTAAGAGGGACCGAACCCAGGGAGTACAAATCGCCGTTCATCGCATGCAGGACAAGATGCGGCTCTGCAAGAGAGGTTGAATAGGTGCGTATCAGCCCGAGAATATGTGTTGACCACATGGCGGCAGTAAGTCCTTTACCAGCTATATCTCCCACGGCGAGAAACGTCTTGTCACCCGAATCGAACACGCTGACGAAGTCTCCTGAGAAAAACTGGGCAGGAAAGATCTCGCTGGCGATTTCAAACGGCCCGCGGCGCAGACGCCGGGCCCCGCTTAGCCGTCTGGGCACCTGAAGCGCATCAAACACCTCCCTGTACAGTGCGAGCGCTTCTTCAGGCTGGAAACCAGGGGGCTGGAAACCAGGAGCGGGTTCCGCGCTAGCAGAGCCGAGGACCGCCTGGGCCGACTGCTCGGAAGTGATCCCCATCCAATCTTTCCAGGACCATGCGATCTCGTTTTCGATCACGCGACGAACATTACTGCTGCTCATGCCTTGCTCCAACTCATCCGACAAAGCGGTAGCCGGTTCCATGGACGGTTAAGAAATAGCGTGGCTGTTCAGGGTTTGGCTCCAACTTCTGTCGGAGCCGCACCAGATGGGCATCCACGGTTCGGGTGGTTGGGGTGCTGTCATATCCCCAGACGTCCTCCAGCAAACGATCACGGCTGAGCACCTCACCAGAATGGTTGACGAAGTACTTCAACAATTCGAACTCGGTCGATGAAAACTCCAGTTGCTTGCCGAGGCGGGTAACGCGACAGGCATGCAAATCTACCTCGGCATCGCCGAACAGATACCGATCCTTCTCTTTAGGCACAGTACGCCCGCGGCGCAGCACGGCTTTCACTCGGGCGAGCAGCTCACGGATGGAGAACGGTTTGGTGACATAGTCATCCGCCCCGAGTTCAAGGCCCACCACCTTGTCCACCTCCTGTCCTCGCGCAGTCAGCATGATGATCGGGATCGACGGCCGCTTGGCTTTGAGCTGCTTGCAAACCTCCAAGCCGCTCAATTTGGGCATCATCACATCGAGTATCAACAAGTCGGGAGATTCCGCCAGCGCCCGTTTGAGCCCGTCCTCGCCGTCATAGGCAGTGAGTACCTCGTAACCCTCGAATTCAAAATTGTCACGCAGCCCGGCCACCATGTTGGGCTCATCTTCCACGATTAAAATCCTGGTCATGCTCCCACCTCGTGTCTCCTGGGGTTGGCGGGAAGGGACGATGTCCCTGCCGTCGCCGGCTGCTGATCCAAGGGCAATGTGATAGTGAATTTACTTCCTTTTCCCGGGCTGCTCTCCACCGTGACCATTCCGCCATGAGCGTTCACTATGTGCTGAACCAGCGCCAGGCCAAGGCCGCTACCTTTGTTGTCATGGCACATGGGGTCGCAGACGCGATAAAACTTGTCGAAAACCTTGTGCTGTTCTGCCCTCGGAATTCCTATGCCATGATCGATCACATCCAGTTTCACGGAACCGTCTTCGCGATACAGGTTTACTGCCAGATACTTTTCTTCAGATGAGTACTTCAGGGCGTTATTTACCAGATTCAGCAACGAGCGAGCGATGGCCTCTCGATCCACGTTCACAGGGGGCAAATCACAGGTGATCTTTTCCTCATAGCGGAAACCGGTTTGCTGGATCTGATAATGATAGGAATCAAGAGTCTCTCGGACAAGTGACGGCAGATCTGTTTCCCGGAAATCGTATTCCTTCCTGCCTGCCTCAATCCTTGAAAAGTCGAGAATGTTATTTATGAGAGCAGTGAGTCGCTCACTCTCTTTGCGCACAATCCGGTAATACTCCAGCTTCCTCTGCTCATCCGGAATGCGACCGAGCTCCAGCGTCTCGGCATAGAGACGGATCAAAGCGAGGGGCGTTCTCAACTCATGCGAAACATTGGAAACGATATCCGATCGGAGTTTGGCAAGCTCCATGGTTTGGGTGACGCTGCGGTAGGTAAAGAAGAGGCCGATTATAAGGAGCAGAGACAGCGTGCCCAGGATGAAGAAGCTCGAGCGCAGAAAGCGTTGGTTGATTGCATGGATAGTTGTTCCCGGATATCGGATCGCCATCACAAGATCGGGGAAAGCGCCTTCCAGCTTGCGTTCCACCTCCGCATCCCCGCCATCCCAGCCGCTGGAAGCAGCGAGAGGCGTGTGGTCCCTGAAAAAATGCAGCATAATGGCCGGTTGCGGATGAGGATCGTTCCTGGTTTCAGATCCGTTCTCCGCCAGCAGGGCATTCAAAGATTCGGGAAGAAATTGTTCCAGGAAATCCGGGTCGAACATGATCCCGCCAATCGCTTTTGGCGGCTCTGAGCCGGCAGCGATTGGAAAAAACATGAGGCTCCGATAGATCTGTTTATCACCCCTGGTGACTTGTTCTGCGGAGGCCATGTACGGTTCCTCACCATTGTGTTGCAGTCTGTCCAATTTGGCGAGGAGCATGTCGCCTTCCAATTCGAACCAGCCCTGGATCATCGTGTGCAGGCTTACAGCGCCTGCCAGGCAAGCCGCACTTGAGTGCCTTGATGGCTGGATACGAACTACGGTTCCGTGTTCTTTATCGAAAATAAACGCATAGAGAGCCCACGGATTCTTGGCCAGAACATCATCCAGGCGCTGGTCCACCTGCATATCTGAGGGGGATGGAAAACCGGGACGAACGCTGTCCATCATGTCATAGGCACGCTCTGACAACCGCTTGTCGAATATTGTGAGAGTTTTCTGGAAATCTCCCTGAATAGCCGCTTCGACACTGTGGCTTCGTTCAATCGACTCCAAATGCTGGAACCCGAAGAAAATCAGCGCGGCGGCCGGAAGCACAACCAGTCCCAGCGTCAGCAATAGCCTGGACCGGACATTCCAGATCGGCTTTTTCATTCATGCCCTCCGCGCAGTCAAATTGACTATGACATTAGCGGAACGAAAGCGCAGGTATGTCAAACCAAAGTAAATGGTTGTAAAAAGATGTAAATGCCCGCTAGACCAAGGATGAGCACGAGCTCGGCAACGGTGCAAGAAAT
>CAVWJV010000024.1:0-89634 GCA_963755365.1 Terriglobia bacterium
ACTTGATGTATTTCAACATCTCCTTGAACGCCGGGGTGCCTGATTTGCCCATCAGTTCATACATCATCATTTCAGTCGACGACATCACTGCACCGGCATCGCGCATACGTTTCAGTCCCAGCTTCCAGTTCAACTCTGTGCGCGAGCCCACGGCGTCTGCGGCAACGTGAACGTTTAATCCCTGATTCAGCGCACCCAGCGCGGTCTGCATTACGCAGATGTGCGTTTCCATTCCGCACAAAAGCAGAGTGTTGCGTCCGGCTTTGGCGCTCACGGACGAACAGAACGCGCCGTTGCCAAAGCAGCCAAACTCCAGCTTGTCCATGGGCTCAACGCCGGGCAGCAGGGAACTGATTTCAGGAACGGTCGGGCCCAGGCCTTTCGCGTATTGCGTTGTGACCAGCACGGGGATCGAAAGAATATTCGCCAGGCGAATCAGCAGTTGCGAGTTGCGCACCAGGCGCTCATTTTCCCAGATCGGCGGGAGAAGCTTCTGCTGTATATCAATCACGGCGAGCATGCATTCGTCGGCATTCAATGGGCGACGTGCTACTTCGGTATAGGGCAGGGATTCTATCGTGGTAGCCATGAGGAAATTGTAGCGCGTTTGCTTTTTCTTCCCAATCCCGAGCAAAGCGAGGGATCCCTACAGTCTTGAATTTCGTAATTGGGTAATTTGGTAATTGTTTAAATGAAGTCACCCGTCTCCAATTACCCAATTACAAAATTATTCAATTACCAAACAATTACGAAGCGATCATCCCGCAAGATTGTAGGGATCCCTCGCTCCGCTCGGGATTAAAACAGAAACCTAGAAATGTTCTTCCGGCACAGCCGTAGTTTTTACGGTGGAATTTTGGTGCTGCCACGCGGTCGTCTGCCAGTTGTCTTTGCCGGGAGCGTCGCGTTTTACCCACGGCGGCAGTACGAATCCAAGATGTGCGGCCAGCGCCATTGCATAAGGTTCATATTGGGAGCGTAAACGTTTCAGCTCAGTATCGGCGCCCTCGCCCACGGCCAGGTTGAATCCCGAACCCGCCAGCTCTTTGCGGATAAACAGCAAGTCATCATCACTGAGCCGATGGGTTGCCTGCTCGATCTGTGGCTTGGCGCTAAAGACCTGGCTCAAGTCGACCACCGTATGTCGCGCGATGGCGAAGGTCATACGCGCCTGGTATTGGCACATCCCTTCCAGCCCCACCATCGACAACGCGCACGCATCCAGCACCGCGGTCAATGCGCCGATCCATGATTGATTGTCATGCTGTGAACGGAAGTAGGCCAGTACCGGATAGGACAGATGGCTTTCCATCATATCCGCAGCCAGGTTCTCCCATGTATGCAGAACGTCGGTGAGAGCTTCGAGATTCAGCGCGCCTTGCAATGAATGTCGCCGCAGAAGCTCGAACGCCGTCGGTGGCGATCCCGCGCGCGCATCCAGCAGTGTGATGGTAGTTTCGCGACGGGAAAATGACTGATACAGAACAGGGAAATATCCTATGACGAGAGCGAGAAATCCGAACCCAAGTCCGGCTTCGAACACAGTGACAAATCGCCCCAACGGAGTTACAGGCGTGATGTCTCCCAGTCCGAGTGTGAAGAACGTGGTGCCGCTGATGTAAAGGGAATTGCCAAAGCGATTGGGAAGCAGTGCTCCATTAAATCGCGCGCCGTCCCCAAAGTGGATCAGAGCAAAGCCAAAGACCATCCCAATGGCCCAGAACGCCATCAGTGCCAGCAGGGAGAGCGGCCCATAGTAGCTGTACATGGCTTCACGCGTTTTCTTTTTGTGGATTCTTCTGGCCACAGCGCGCCATGGTATCCATGTGGTTCTATAGAACAATCGTGTCAGCCGAAACTGCCGCGTTACGCGTCGTGGCAACACGATGGTCTCAAATGTTTCCCAAAGCACGATCATCAGCACTAATATTCCGGCAATTACGCAGACGATATTCAGCACTAGGGTCCTCTCTGTCTGCGATTAGATTAACTGAATCCGGTCTGGGTAACAGATTGTTCCCTGAGGTACACTGTTGTTGGGTCTCTGAAATTTGTGAAATCAATCCTCCATCTGCTCACCAGTCATCCTTATGCGATTCTGCTGGCTTCGGCCCTGCTGGAGCGTATTGGACTGCCGCTTTTTCTTTCGCCGGTACTGGTCGGCGCTGGGGCATTGGCTGCTGCCGGTCAGATGCGCCTGGATCTTGGCTTCTGGGTGGCTCTTCTGGCTTGTATTATCGGTGACGTTCTGTGGTTTGAAGCGGGCCGCATCCGCGGTGATAGTGTGCTTTCCACACTCTGTAAAATATCTTTCGAGCCAGATACTTGCGTCCGTAAATCTAAAGTGTTTCTTGAGAAAGGCGCCAGCCGGACAATCTTCCTCGGCAAGTGGCTTCCGGGTGTCTCGCACATCATTCCCGCTGTCGCTGGACTGGGTGGCGTCAGTCGCAGGCAGTTTCTGATCGCCAACACTGGCGGCACCGCTGTCTTCGTTCTCGCGCTCATGCTGGCCGGATATCTACCGGTGGAGCACATCCGTCTGATGCCAAGGATTGGTTCAGTAGTGTTTGAAGCTGGGCTGGCTCTGGTGGTCGGCAACGTCCTGGTGAAGTACGTACAGCGTCGCCGTTTCTTCAAGGAGCTTTACAAGTCACGCATCACGCCGCAGGACCTGCGAGAGCTGATAGACTCCGGTACGCGCGTCGTGATCGTGGACCTACGCCATCCACTTGATTCTATCGCCGATCCCCGGGGGATTCCCGGAGCCATCCGCATGCTGCCGGACGATGTCACCCAGAGGGCAAGCACGCTGCCCGTCGATGAGGATATTGTCCTGTACTGTACTTGACCAAACGAGGCGACCAGTGCCCGGGTGGCACAAAAATTACAGAAGCTGGGAATTAAGAAAGTCCGTCCTCTGCAGGGCGGACTGGCAGGATGGAAAGAACTCGACTATCCGCTCGAGCAGCCCACCGCCTTGGCGTGGCACTCCGCTGTTCAATAGCAACCATCAATTAATTGCACAAATTGCCGAATGTCTCATTTTGACAGATGTATCGGTTAAAGATACGTGTAACCATGCCTTCTGATGGGAGTTCCCTAATCTTCATTCCAGAAGATCAGGGTTTCGCAAGAAAAACCATATGACCATCTGAAACAGATCTATGTTCTTGTGACGAAGAGTTTTGTGACGAAGACTGTTGTGACGAAGATATTGTGACCCATCGCGGTTCCTGTAAGTTGGGAGACAATGCGACGTTCCGCCCAGTATATTGTCCTCGCGATCCTGTTAGGCGCCGTCCTTGGCGTGGGCAGCTATGCCTTTGTTTATGCCAAGGGTTACTCATATCTGGAAAATGATCCCAGCGCCTGCGCCAACTGCCATGCAATGAATGATCAGTACAGCGGATGGATTAAATCCAGCCATCATTCCGCAGCCACATGCAATGACTGCCACACGCCTCACAATGTGATCGGAAAATATGCGGTGAAAGCCAGCAACGGGTTCTTTCCATTCGTTTTATTTCACCACCGGGAAATATCCAGACGTTATTCAGATCACGAACTTTGACCGGCAGGTGACAGAATCGGCATGCCGGTATTGTCACGCCGCCATCACCCAGGACATCGACGCCGGCAACGTGCATGGCAAAGCCGAAAGTATCCACTGCACACGATGCCATCTTTCTGTAGGCCATTCTGAAAGTGCTGCGCGACTCGAATTTCCTGAATTTCTCAGGAGCAAACCATGACCGACGGTAAAGAGAACACGCGTCCTCGTTCGTTTCTGGTTCTCACCGTAGTGTTGGCTGCTATTGCGATATTCGCCGTTACAGCCCTGCTGATCAATATCTTTGAGCGCAAGCAGGAAGCTCGAAATCCGTATTTCCGTGTCGTCGAATTGAATGACACCATTGCGGATCCCGCTATCTGGGGCAAGAACTTTCCCATGCAGTACGATCTTTACCTTCGCACCCTGGACATGCAGCGCACCAAGTACGGCGGCAGTGAGGCCGAACCGCGCTCGCCCACGGAAGCCGATCCGCGCTCCGCCGTGGCGCGCTCCAAAGTGGAACAGGACCCTCGACTGAAGACCATGTGGGCCGGCTACGCGTTTGCCAAGGACTACCGCGAGCGTCGTGGCCACGCCTACATGCTGGAGGATCAGACGTTCACAGAGCGACAGCAGTTCAATCCGCCGGGCGCATGTATGAATTGCCACGCCTCCATGGTCACCATTTATAACCAGCTCGGCAACGGTGACATGTACAAGGGTTTTCAGGCCGTCAACCACATGAAATACGTTGAAGCCCGCAAGTACGCGCAACATCCCATTGCCTGTATTGACTGCCACGATCCTCAGAACCTGGGGCTGCGCGTGACGCGGCCCGCCTTCATTGAAGGCATCAAGGCGTTAAAGGCTTCACAGGGAATCCAGAATTATGACGTTAATAAGATGGCCACGCGCCAGGAGATGCGAAGCTACGTCTGCGGCCAATGCCACGTTACCTATTACTTCCAGCCCCCCGACAAGACTCTGACCTTCCCCTGGACCAAAGGCCTGCGTGTGGAAGACATCATGGCGGCTGAGGACGCCAATAAAGTCAAAGAGTGGGAACATCCGGATACGGGAGCGTCCATGATCAAACCGCGCCATCCGGAATTTGAAATGTGGAACATGGGCGTGCACGCTCGTTCCGGCGTTGCCTGCGCGGATTGTCATATGCCCTATACGCGCATGGGCGGATTGAAAATCAGTGACCATCAGGTGAACAGTCCGTTGCTGAAGATCAATCGCTCATGCCAGACGTGCCATCACATACCTGAAGACGAATTGAAGTCGCGGGTGGAGGAAATACAGGATCGTTACTTTAACCTTCAAAATACGGCGTTGGACGCCTTGATGGACTTGATCAATGACATCAAGACCAACAAGGACAAGGTAACGCCGGAACAGCTCGCCAAGGCGCGCGATGCGCAACGTCACGGCGGCTTTATGGTGGATTTCATCACTTCGGAAAATTCCATGGGTTTCCACGCCCCGCAGGAAGCATCACGCATTCTGGCTGATGCCATCAACATCTTGCGCAATGGCCAGATCGCTCTCCATGGCGGCCCTGAGCCAAGTCATAATCCGCCAAATATTTCTGAGGTGCACTCCAAAGGAGCCATTCTGGAAGGAAAGAGCGAGCACTGAGGCGAAGCCGGGGGGATCGTTTTGAGTTCGCAGGCACAAATCTTGCCTGTCATTCTTGTCTACCAATGAGAAACACCGTTTGACCTCGCGCTCAAGCCATCATAAAATCAATGGGGTCAGCAGTTTCGCTGCTGACGAGTTGTTTTGCTGCTGCCCCCTCGTTCAATGGTAGGACAGCTGCCTCTGGAGCAGCCTATCGGGGTTCGAATCCCTGGGGGGCAGCCAAATTAACCGCAACAAACCACTTCTTCGAATTTCACAAATCCTTCCCGTAGAGTCAGACGCCTCTGTGTAACTATTTAGTTCGTGGTGTGCACATTCTCCGAGATTGAGTGGGAAACAATCCACTAAGTGCCGCAGCTTATAATGAATGGTTCAACTAATGAGTGACTTCAACCAAAGAAACAAGGGGACTTTTAAGCACGGCCATGCATCACCCGACTGATGATCTTCGGATTAAATGGACCAAAGTAGTCTTGCCTCCAGTGTTCCTGCAGGAGGAGTTGCCTGTCACGAACACCGCGTCAGACGCAGTCTTTGAGGCGCGCGAATCCATTTACAAGATACTGAGCGGACAGGATGATCGACTTCTGGTAGTCGTGGGACCGTGCTCCATTCATGACGTATCCGCGGCACGCGAATATGGCAGGCTGCTGGCGGGCATCACGCCTGAACTGAGAGGCCAACTCCAGATCGTGATGCGGGTGTACTTTGAAAAACCCCGCACAACGGTCGGATGGAAAGGCCTGATCAATGATCCATATTTAGACCAGACCTTCAGGATTAATGACGGTCTGCGCATGGCGCGTCATCTGCTTCTCGATCTTGTCGATATGGGTGTCCCGGCCGGCACGGAATTTCTCGATATCATTACGCCGCAGTACGTGGCTGATCTTGTGAGTTGGGGAGCCATTGGCGCACGCACCACGGAAAGCCAGGTGCATCGTCAACTGGTGTCCGGTCTGTCATGCCCGGTGGGCTTCAAGAATGGCACGTCGGGCGACATACAGATTGCCATTGAGGCCATACAGTCGGCATCGCATCCACATTATTTCCTGGGACACACCAAGCAGGGTCAATCTGCGATCTTCGGCACCCTGGGCAATCCCAATTGCCACATCATCCTGCGGGGCGGCAGAAAAATGGTGAACTACACGGCTGACTCTGTGGCCCATGTGCGGACAGAATTAACGCGTGCAGGATTGTCTCCACGCTTCATGATTGATTGCAGTCATGCGAACAGCAATAAAGACCACACCAGACAGCCGCTGGTATGCCGCGATATTGCCGCCCAGATTGCAAAGGGAAGTGACAGCATTGTAGGCGTGATGCTGGAAAGCAATCTGGTTGCCGGCGCCCAAAGACTGGTTCCTGGCGAATCCCTCACCTACGGCCAGAGCATCACCGACGGGTGCATCGACTGGGATGAGACTACATCTTTATTGCGGGAACTATCAGAGGCGGTGCTCTCGCGCCGCGTAGTCGCGCGCGCAGGCTGAAGCAGTCACCAATGAGGGCCGCTGAAGCCTTGCTTCTGGATAGGGAACTCCTATTTGAGATATTTGTTTAATCAATAGCGTTCCTGCGGGAAAGATGAGTAGAATTCCCGTGCTATGACCAACCACTCCTCGCGGGTCTCCCGTTTGTTGTGCGCAGCGTTCATACTCTCAACCATCAATCTCGCGGCCCAGACCGCAATCCTGCAGCCTTTGGCAGATAAACCGGTATCTGGCGCGTCCGTCAAACTACAATCGGACTATTATGTGCCGGTTACTCCTGATTCCATTCGCTGGGGCTACCTCCCGGACAATGCTGCCAAGCCGGTACTGAGCATTAAGTCCGGGGCCACGGTGACGTTCGATACGCTTTCGCATGAGGGCATTCTGGAAGATCAGGGACGCGATCCGGTCAAGTTCTTTGCCGGCTTTGGTGTTCCTGCCGATCAGGTTCTGAATGACGCAAAGGCACTCACCGCCTCAAGCGTGGCCCATGACTTTGCTAAAGATGGACCGCACGTCGTGATTGGGCCCATTGCCGTTGAAGGCGCGCAACCCGGCGATGTGTTGAAAGTAGAGATGATCTCATTGCTGCCGCGCGTGCCCTATGGCGTGATCAGTAACAGGCATGGCAAAGGCGCACTGCCCGGTGAGTTTCCTGAAAATGCCGGACCACAACCGGGCGCCAGCGCGGAAACTCCTCAGGCGTTTAACAATGTTTCCACGTTCGTGCCCATTCGTCAGATTGATGGCAAGTGGTACGGAATTTTGAAAACGACGAAGGGAAGTGACGTGCGAATTCCGGTGGCGCCGTTCATGGGTACCATGGGCGTTGCACCCAACGTGGCTGGCAAGCAAAACTCAATCCCTCCGGGCAACTACGGTGGCAATCTTGATATTCACCACCTCACGGCGGGCGCAACGCTGTACCTGCCGGTCCAGGTGGCTGACGCCAACTTCTTTCTGGCCGATCCGCATTTTGCCCAGGGAAACGGAGAGGTCTCACTCACCGCGATTGAGGGCTCCCTGCGCACCACGCTGCGCCTGACTGTGTTGAAAGCCGGTGATCCTGCGATTCCAGCAAGCAGCAAGCTGACCGGCCCATTCGCGGAGACACCCGACTATTGGATAGCCATTGGCCTTGATCCTGATTTGAACGAGGCCATGAAAAAGTCCACGCGTGAAGCGATACGTTTTCTATCAGAAAAGATGGGCATGGATCGCGCAACGGCTTTGGCATATCTCAGCGCCGCAGCTGACTTTGAGGTTTCCCAGGTGGTGGACAGAACCAAGGGTGTTCACGGGTTGATTCGCAAGAAAGACTTCGCAGCGAAATAGCGCTGAATGGGAGCAGCAGGCAACCTGCCCTGCTGCTCATTCCTCTCGAAATTTCACCGGCAAGCAGGTGCTTTCTTTGTTACTCCCTGCGTCTGACTCCAGACAGACAACGCCCTGACCAAACCTTTATAAGTATGCGTTTCCCAACTTGTACTGGTTGTCCTGTGATTTCTGGTGCTTACGAAATCAAGCTCTCTGGGCCCGGCTACTTGTGTGTTTCCACTCAATGACAGCGACACTCAATGACAGCCACTAAGACTCAGACCGCTCAATACAAAAACCGAATCCTGGCATCCTTGCCGAAGGGCGAAATCAACCGTTTAGCCCGGCAGCTTGAGCCTGTCACGCTTAAACAGGGACATAGTTTGCTGGATGGAAAATTCAGCTACGCCTATTTTCTGGAAGCGGGCATGGCCTCCATTGTCCTGAGTCTGGCTTCAGGGGACACCATTGAAGTGGGCGTGATCGGCAATGAAGGAATGGTAGGACTTCCAATCCTGCTTGGCACCGGAAGCGTTCCTGGCAGAACATTCATGCAGATTGGCGGTTCCGGGTATCGCATCAAAGCCGAGTACCTGAAAGAGGCGTTTGAGCGCGACGGAGAACTGAAGAAATGGCTTTTAAAACATGTGCAAGCCCTTCTGGTGCAGAGCGCCCAGACGGCGGCCTGCAATCGGCTGCATACCATTGATGCACGCCTGGCCCGTTGGCTTCTGACCTGCCATGACCGGGTGGAAGCTGACCAGTTACTTCTCACCCATGATTTTCTGGCGCAGATGCTGGGCTCACCGCGTACCACCGTGACGTTGGCCGCAGGAGATCTGCAGCGAGCAAGTCTCATCGATTATTCCCGCGGCAAAGTCATGATTCGCAGCCGGGCCGGCCTGGAGAAGATTGCTTGTGAATGCTACCGCTCTGTGCGCGATGAGTTTCGCCGGCTGGGACTTCTCTATCCACGCTAGCGACTTGCGCGACTGGAGATGTCAGTCTTCGTCGAAAGGCAATCCCACATAGTTCTCCGCCAGACTTTGTGACGCAGCCCGTGAACCGGTCACGTAGTCCAGGTCTGCCAGTTGCCGGCGTTGATCGAAAGGGTTCTCGTCCGGGAAACGGTGCAGCATGGATGTCATCCACCAGGAAAATCTCTGGACCTTCCATACGCGTCGCAAGCAGATTTCGGAATATCGATCCAGCAACTCGGCGCGGCCATGTTTATAAAACTGGTCAAAGCCGCGCGCCATGACACGAACATCCGCTACCGCCAGGTTCAGGCCCTTGGCGCCAGTCGGCGGCACAATGTGGGCGGAGTCGCCGGCAAGGAAAAGGCGTTTGTAGCGCATGGGTTCCACCACGAAGCTGCGCATTCCGGTGATACCTTTCTGGATCACGGCGCCTTCGTGCAGACGAAAGTCTTCGGCAGCCAGACGCTCTTGAAGTTCCTGCCATATTTTCTCGTCAGGCCATAGGGCAATATCTTCGTCAGGCGAGCATTGAAGATAAAGCCGGCTGATGAGAGGCGACCTCATGCTGAGCAGGGCGAAACCGCGTTCATGGTAGGCGTAGATGAGTTCGTCAGAAGCAGGCGGTGTTTCGGCCAGAATGCCCAGCCAGCCGAAAGGATAACTTCGGTCGTACATGGTAAGAACGTTGGCGGGAATGGCAGGCCTGCATATGCCATGGAAGCCGTCGCAGCCCGCGATGAAGTCACATTGGAGCTCGAAATCCTTGTCGTCTTTGCGAAATAGAATTTTCGGCGAGTCGGTGTCAAAGTCCCGCACTGCCACATTTTCGGCTTCAAAAATGATCTGGCCACCCGTGGCGAGACGGGCATTGTTCAAGTCTTTCAGGACTTCGTGCTGGGCGTAGATGGTGATGCCTTTGCCGTTGGTGAGGTCCTGGAAATCGATACGATGTCCGTGGCCTTTGAATCGCAGTTCCACGCCGTAATGCACCAGGCCTTCTCGCTTCAGCCGCTCTCCAACTCCCATTTCGGTTAGAAGGTCCACCGTACCTTGTTCCAGAACGCCCGCGCGCACGCGTTCTTCCACATACTGGCGACTGCGGTTTTCTACAACGACGGAATCAATGCCTTGCAGATATAAAAGATGAGAGAGCACCAGCCCGGCTGGGCCAGCGCCTACGATGGCAACCTGGGTGCGCAATTTCTGAACCATAGAATTCATAAAACATGTTAAAGCAACGCAGAGGATCGCGTTGCGTTCACGTTTTGGGTTGCGTCGGTCGAGTCGTGTACATTAGTTGGTTAAACGTTCATTCACGAATATGTCGAAGGTAGTCGCATATCGCAGACATGATGCCGCCAGCCAGCCGGCTTCTCTGTACGAGCCGTATCGGGCCACAGTGCTGCGTGCGCCGCGAAAGCCGCTCATTCTGCTGCCGCATACTTTGTCGGAGATCACGGGGCCGGTGTTTGGACCCGATGCCGTCACGCCGGCTGACAATGATCTTACGCGGCAAAGTGATGGCGAACCGCTGGGTGAACGTATCGTCGTAAGTGGACGCGTACTGGATGATAACGGCCGGCCGGTGCCGCATACGTTGATTGAAATATGGCAGGCGAATGCGGCTGGAAGGTATCGTCACGATCGTGACAATCATCCGGCGCCAATCGATCCGAATTTTCAGGGTGCGGGGCGCGTCCTCAGTGACGATTACGGCAATTACACGTTTACGACGGTCAAACCGGGAGCCTATCCGTGGAAGAACCATGACAACGCATGGCGGCCGGCGCACATACACTTTTCTCTTTTTGGTCCCGCGTTCGCCACACGCCTGGTCACGCAGATGTATTTCCCGGGCGACCCGCTGTTTGCATACGATCCGATTTTTCAATCCATTCCAGACGAACGTGCGCGGGAGCGCCTGATTGCCAACTTTGATCTTGCCACCACCAGGCCGGAATGGGCTCTTGGTTATCAGTTCAACATCGTGCTCCGCGGACGCGAAGCCACGCCCTTTGAGGTGTTACGTTGAGAACAGATGTGGATCACGTTCCCGTGCCATCACAAACCGTGGGCCCGTTCTTTCATTTAGGCTGCACTGACACTCACTGCGTGGGATCGCTGGTAAGAGAAAGCACGAAGGGCGAGCGCATGCGGCTGAGAATCTGCGTCCTGGATGGAGACGGCGTTGCGGTACCTGATGCAATGATTGAGATATGGCAAGCCGATGCGGATGGGAGGCATAACCATCCGGACGATCCGCAACGGGCGGAGGCTGATCCGGAATTCAGTGGATTTGGGCGGCTGCCGACCAATGAACATGGTTGCTGCACCTTTGAGACGATCAAACCAGGACGAGTGTCGGCGAATGATGGCCGCAAGCAGGCGAGCCATTTCAATATCTCTGTCTTCGCGCGTGGAATACTCAAGCGGCTGGCGACAAGAGCATATTTCAGCGGTGACCCGGCGCTTCAGGAAGATGCGGTGATGAAACTGGTTCCAGAAGACAGGCAGAGTACCCTCTTGTTGCAAACCTCAACGAATCGACCTGGGGAATGGTATTTTGAAATCCGCTTGTGCGGCGAAAATGAAACTGTATTCTTTGATGTCTAGTTCATGCAGTTGGAGACGAAACCAGAGACCAACCCATGCCAGTGCGCATCATTGACAGTCTGACGACAAACCCGCAAGTGGACGAGGTGTTTTCTGACGCCTCTGTAATTCAGGCGATGCTGCGCTTTGAGTTGCGCTTGCCCATGTGGAAGGTCGTCTGGGAGTTATTCCTGTAGCCGCCGCGGAAAGCATTCAGCACGCCCTCGCTGCAGGCAAACTGGAGACCTCTGCTCTGGCGACCGCAAGTTTGCAGAGTGCCACGCCGGCAGTTCCCTTCGTTAAACAACTGATTGAACAGGTACGCGGTGTTGATGCGCCCGCTGCTGGATTTGTGCACTGGGGTGCCACCAGCCAGGATGTATGCGATACCGCGATGGTTCTGCTTCTCGCAAAAAGTTCGGCTGATTTTCGAATCCGATCTCGACAAACTCGAGACGAACCTCATGCGAATCTCCCAGGAGCACGCAGGTACTGCAATGCTTGGCCGAACGCTGATGCAACCGGCTACACCAATCACCTTCGGTCTGAAAGCGGCTGGCTGGCTCGGCGCGATTCATCGCGGGCGGACGCGACTTGCCCAGGCATTCGCTGAGGCACGTGTGTTGCAATTTGGCGGCGCCAGCGGGACACTCGCCGCCCTTGGCGATCGCGGATTGGAAGTTGCAGCCGCCCTCGCCAGGGAATTAGATCTGGAGCTACCCGACGCGCCGTGGCATGCTCATCGCGACCGATTTGCTGCTCTGCTCACCTCATGCGGAATACTCGCAGGCGTCTTAGCAAAGATGGCGCGTGACATACTTTTGCTGTCTCAGCCCGAAGTGGGCGAAGCCCGGGAAGCATCAGCGGCGGGCAGGGGCGGTTCTTCCACCATGCCGCACAAACAGAATCCTGTTGGCTGCACTCTCACGCTGGCTGCGGCCAATCGTACCCCCGGGCTTATCGCAAACTTTCTTTCGGGAATGGCGCAGGAGCATGAGCGAGCGGCGGGTGCCTGGCAGGCTGAGTGGAGCACGATTGCGGATGTCATGTCGGCAACGGGCATGGCGATTGCCTCAATGGCAGTGGTGGTTGAGGGCTTGCACGTAGACGTATCTAAAATGCGCGCGAATATCGATGCGACTCAGGGCAGGATTTTCTCGGAACGCGCCATGATCTTACTGGGCGCGAAGATAGGTCGCGATAATGCCCACAAGCTGGTTGAAGAGGCCACACGTCGCAGCGTGGAGCAGGGCAGACGATTGAAAGATGTGTTGAGCGAAATGAAAGAAGTCCAATCGCACCTGAGTCCTGAAGAGCTGAATGTTCTCGAAGACTCCAGAAGCCTACCTCGGTTCGGCAGAGACATTTCGGCAACGTCTAATGGCGTCCGTGAGCGATCAAGGAAGAAAAGATAAAGGATAGATCCTTGCCTTTTATAGACACTAAGGAAGTTCGTCTCTTTTACCGGCTGGAAGGTCGTGAAGATCTTCCCATCCTGTTGCTGTCGCATTCGCTGGGCTGCGATCACAGCATGTGGGATCCGCAGATGCCTGACCTGCTGTCATACTTCCGCGTGCTCCGCTATGACACGCGCGGCCACGGCGCGTCGGGAGTTCCAGCCGGCGACTATACCATCGACCAACTAGGCAACGATCTGGTCCAACTCACAGAAGCGTTGGGGATAAAAACGTTTGCTTTGTGCGGTCTCTCCATGGGTGGCGCAGTGGGACAATGGCTGGCGCTCCATCACGCCCAAAAGCTCTCAGCACTCGTACTGGCTAACACTTCACCACAGTTTGCAACCCGAGACATATGGGAAGCTCGCCGCAAAGCTGTGAATGAAGGCGGCATGAAGGCGATTGCCGACGCTGTGATGCAGAGATTCTTTTCTCCAGCCCGGCAGACCTCAGCCAATGGCCAGTCCACAAGGCTGGTGCTACTCGGCACGGATCCAGCCGGATACATCGGCTGCTGCTCGGCGCTGCGCGATGTGAACACCAAAGCCGAGCTCAGGAAAATCGCCGCTCGAACGCTGGTCATCGGCAGTGACTCTGATCCTTCCACTCCATGGGCAGGCAACGGAGAGATTCTGGCGCGTGAAATTACGTCCGCCAATTCTGTTGTGTTGCCGGGCGCTCATCTTTCCAATCTGGAGCAGCCGCGGGCTTTCACCACAGCCGTCCTGGAATTTCTCTTGCAGAGCCAGTCTTCCGCCGATCCGTTCGATTCAGGCCTTCAAGTCCGACGTCAAGTTCTGGGTGCAGAGCATGTTGACCGTTCTCTGGCCAAAGCTGACGATCTTAATCGCGAATTCCAGCAACTCATCACGCGCTATGCCTGGGGAACAATCTGGACTCGTCCAGGTCTTGATCATCGCACGCGACGGCTCCTGGTTTTCGCGATCACAGCATCTCTGGGCCGATGGGAAGAGTTTCGTCTGCACCTGCGCGCGGCGCTCGCGTCGGGCATGGAAGCCTGCGATGTGAAGGAAGTCTTACTCCAGACCGCGATCTATGCCGGCGTTCCAGCCGCTAATACCGGTTTTCAGATTTTCCGTGAAGAAACGGAAAACGCAAGAGGTTAGGTAAGCACGCGAGAGCTCTGGATTGTGGAAAAATTATGAGCGGCAAAACTGCCCGCAGCCAGTTCATTGGCGGAATCGTGTTTGGAATAGGCCAGGGATTGATGGAAGAACTGGTCTTTGACACGGTCCACGGTCAGGCAGCAAACGCCGAACTGACGGGCTACCTGGTTCCTGTTCATGCCGATGTGCCGCATATCGATGTGAGTTGGCTCGATATCCCCGACAAGAATTTCAATTCCATCGGTTGCCGCGGCATCGGTGAGATTGGAATCACCGGCGTTGCCGCTGCGATTGCGAATGCGGTCTATCATGCGACCGGTGTGCGTGTCCGTTCACTGCCGATTTCACCGGAAAAGCTATTGGAAGCCATTTAGGACTTCATCGGCTCGAGTCGAGCGCAATTCCGATCGGGTGGTTCAAAGTTGTAAGGGCTCCGGAGAGCTGCCGTACCGGGGTCAGGTTCACCGTTCCGGTTACTGTGGAAATGGGAGCGTAGATCTGCACCACGTTTGCCTGGTTGTCCGCGACAAAAAGCGCTCCGTTGGTAATGGTACTGGTGGTAGCAATTTGCAAAGGCGATATCAGGCCCGTGTTGTTGCCGGTGATGACAGCCGCCGGAAGAACGTCTCCGTTGGCTATAGTCGGGTTTGGAAAAGCTGTAATGTTGGGGCCGCCCGGGCTGCTTACGATTAGCCGTCCAGCAGAGTCGATCGCAACGCCGGATGGCTGATTGAGGGTCGTATCGGCCCCCACGATTGTTCCATTGGCAAAGCCAACTCCGCTCTGTGCGTTCGCCGATTGATAAATGGCAACCTGGTTATCAATGGCATCGGCTACATAGAGGATGTTATTGGTATCATCCACCGCAATTCCCTTGATGGTTAATCCTGTAATGAAGGATTGCGCCGGCGCGGTGTTGACATTCCCAACCATGGTTGAGACGTTGCCGAAAATTAGAATGTTGGTTCCGTTAGCCACATAAAGGATGTCTCTGGTGTTGTCCAACGCGATACCGATGGGAAGTGACAGGCCGGTATTGTTGCCGGCAATGATAGCGATAGGAGTAGCGTTGCCGGTTGCAGTGGAAGCTGCGGGAAAGATCACGATCGAGTTGGCACCCTGATTTGCAACATAAAGCCGATCGGTGACCGGGTCGATTTGCAGAGCCTGGGGAAGCGAGAGCGTGGTGGCCGGGCCAATGATGGCGCCAGCGGGCGCGATATTTCCGACCGCACTCAATGCGCTGTCAAAACGAACAATGGAGTTGCCGCTGGTTACGTAGAGTTTGCCGCCAGTTGCCGTTCCACCGCCACCGGGAGTGGGAGTCGGAGTGCCGCCTCCCAGAGTCCGTCGCGGTGAAATCACACAACCACTCAGCAGGGTCAGACACAACAAAGCTGCGATTACGCAGCATTTTCCTGATAAAGGAAGAATCCTTCTCAATTCGGTCAAAGCAACCTCGGCCTGATTCGATTTGTCTAGCGTGTATTCCATCATAGAACGAGTACCTGGAAAATTTCTTGCATAAACTGCTGCGCAAGCATTTCAGACTGATTACGTTGCGTGATGTGGCCGCAAGTGACCCCTCACGATATCGCGGCCAGAGTACCGTTTAGTTTCGTTAAGGAATAGTCATTAAAAGTAAAAAGCCGGTAAAGCCAGTGGACTCGGCCTGATGAAAGGGGTACAAGGTAGGGCGGGACATTCCTATGGCAGATTTATGTGAGTTTGGCCGAAGTCTTCAGGCAAGAGCATCAGCGTACGATCATGTTTTCAAGATGCGGTTGAATCAGTTTTTTTCTGATGCGGATCGGTCCGCCAATGAAGCTGAAATGCGAGAAATCGAGCAGTTGGGTGTGCATCATCGCGAATTAGATGAAGCTTTCCAGCGTCATCAGAGGCTTTGCGAAACTTGCGCGGATGCACTCATAAGTCACGGACAACCGCTGCCTGCATCCGCCCCACTGAGTCCCCTCGACTGACCCTTTTTTGATCAGGGCCCGGTAAATTTGTAACCGAGGCCAGGCACAGTGACGATGAAGCGCGGGTTTTTGGGATCCTCTTCTACTTTTTGCCGCAGGCTGCCCACGTGCACATCAACCGTTCGAGTGAACGTATCTTCGTTGTACCCCCAGACCTCTTTCAGAAGCGTCTCGCGAGACAGCGTGGTTCCCGGGTTCAGAACAAAATATCGCAGCAGCCGAAATTCACGCGCTGAAAGCGGGATGGTTTTTCCGTTGCGGCTGGCTGTGGTCCCTCGCAAATCGACGCTGACGGCGCCGAAACTGCGCTCATCGGTTTTATCTGCGGCAGCGCCGGTGCCCCTACGCAGATGGGCTTCTACCCGCGCCAGAAGCTCAAGCATCTCGAATGGTTTGGTCAGGTAGTCGTCCGCGCCAATTTTCAGGCCCAGGACCTTGTCTACAAGCTGGCCGCGCGCGGTGAGCATGATCACCGGAGCGGTAACTCCGGCGTTGCGAATGTCACGGCAAACGTCAAAGCCACTCTTCTTGGGCAACATTACATCCAGCATGATGAGATCATATTTGCCCTCGACGGCCTTCTTCAGGCCTTCCGCTCCGTCGGCCGCCTGTTCCGGGACATAACCTTCGCTGCGCAGCCGGTCACTCAGTGTCATGCGCAGATCTTCTTCATCCTCTACCAGCAGAATGCGTTCATTCATGAAGGAAACTCGCTTGCGGGCAGATCAGACGGCAACTTAGCACGTGCATTCAGGCCTTCCATGACGGGGAATCGAATTGTAAATGAGCTGCCTTTGCCGAGTTCGCTTTCAGCTGCCAGCTCCCCACCCATACCCTCTACGATCGACTGGGCCAGCGGCAAGCCAAGGCCGGTACCGTGGATCTGGGATTCGAGCACGGCTGGACTGCGATAAAAAGGTTCAAAGATATGTTTCAGCTCAGCACTGCTGATGCCGATGCCGTGATCATCCACGGTTAGCGCAACTTCGGAGACAACTCCATTTTCACGCCTGGCGGCAGCGCGAACGCGTAACCAGCGCGCTTCTCCGCCATACTTGACTGCGTTCACGATAAGGTTTTGCAGGCATTGAGTGAGCGCGCCAAAATCGGCGTCAATCGCGGGCAGGTGCTGTTCTATCTGTTTTTCCACTGTAAAGCCCGCACCATGGATGATCGAGAGGGTGCTCTCCAGGGCTGCCTCGACAACTTCAGAAATATCAACCGGCCGCAGGTCGTAATGGCGAGTCTTCTGGTGCGTGGTGGCGAATAGTAAAACCTGTTCCATCAGGTTGGTGAGCTGCCGCGATTGCCGCAGGATGGAATTTCCGTAGCGCACAAGCTGCTGGGGATCTGTGACCACTCCGTGAGAAATATTTTCTGCGGCAGAGGTGATGGCGGCCAGCGGTGTGCGCACTTCATGAGACACGCCAGTTACGAACTCCATCTGCATCTGTGCCAGTCTACGCGCACGTTGCGCGCCGATGACAATCAGTGTCATGGTGAGACCGAGAAGTATAAGCACGCTGAAACTGACAACCAGATTTCGTGTCCGGAGGCTGTTGACGGCCGATTCCAGTGATCCGCTCTGGTGCGTGACCACGAGTTGCCATCCAGCTTGATCGGGCGAAAAGGGGACAGGCGCAAACCTGACCAGTCTTTCGAAAGACGGACCATTGCCAGGCTGAGCACCGCCGGGCCCAACCGGGCCGCCGCGATTTTCGCCAGGCTGGGGACGGCCTCCGGAACCACCCATTCCTATCATGCCCCAGACATCTGCTCCGGGCCCGCCCATACCAGGATTTTGCCGCCGGAACGGAGCGCCGAAAAGATTCAGGCTTCCATCGGGTGCAGAATCAATATTGTCGGCCTTCTTTCCCGAAGAGAACAACACCTGTGGTTTTTCGGGACTGGAATTGATGACTTTGACGTTGTACTCCTGGCTGCCTGATCCGCGGAAGTATTTCTGGCTCAACTCAGGAAACACTTCCTTTTCAAGCACTGCCGGATTTAGCTGCACAATAATCAATCTGGCATGTTCGCCGTCGGCTTGAAAAATGGGGTACAGGAGCGCGGGGATATTCTGGTCGACTCCCCAGGGCAGGAAAGCATCGCCATGTTGTGCCGAATGATGGTCAGCCATGTGACGTTCAGCCATATGGCGTTGTGCCATGTGACGCATGGCATGGCGAGCATCTGGCGTTGAGCCCGAGCGTCCACGATCATGCGCGAAATGCATAGCGTTAAAGTGATCACGGACAGGTTCCAGGAGGGCGGGCCAAGCTACGGATTCAGCCGTTTCTTTCGCTGTATTTACTTGCAACAGCCGACCTTTGCTCTGATCTTTCAGGTCCACGTCCCAGAGAAAAACGCTGGTGACCAGCCCGGGATGGGCGGCTGTCTGCTGCCAATGCCTGAGTTTCTGGGCGAACTTTTGCGGGTCTTCCCCTGATTCATCGATTGCGGACCGAACTTCCAGAGCAATCCCGCTCAACTCGCGAGCCAGGTCATTGCGAAAGCCGAATAGAGACGCCTGAAGTTGTGCCAGCATCTGCGCTTTATTGGCAGTGCTTACCTGTCCACTCCATTTGTATTGCAGGACTGCCAGCGTGATCAGCACGATGGTCAGGGCAGGAATGGCTGCCCAGGTAAAAAGGCGCTCTTTGAGGGACTTCTTCATGGTCGGCTCAAAATTGTATAGGTCTAACGAATACCCCTTGAATTAATTATAGAGTGGGCCATGGTTGAGCAGATGGTTGAGCAGAATGGTTGAGTGGACCATGGCTGCTAAACTCCTGCCACCGCCTGTTTGGATGCGAGCGTGGGACCCTGCATTTGTGGCGATTCAAGGTTGAGAACCTGGCTCAATTCTTTCAAGAATCTTGGTTTGTAGATGACGGCGTGAGCGCCACAGTCATGGCAAGCTTGTACGAACCGGTGGCCGGTGTCCATCGACATCAAGATAATAGTTACCTCAGGATGAAGCTGCGAGATCATCAGTGACGCACGCAGTCCGCTCATACCGGGCATATCAGCGTCCATCACCAGCAGGTCCGGCTTGAGCAACTGGACTTCGCTCATTGCGTCCAGACCGCTTTCTGACCGGCCCACCACGTTCACGATGTTGTGATGTTCAAGCAGAGAGCACACGGCATGAAGGATGGTGGAGGAATCGTCCACAACAACGGCGGTCTTAAGCGCGGCCGGCGGAGCAGTCTTTGGCAATGGCGAACTGGGGAAAACAACAACTGGCATAGTTTCCTTTCATTCTGGAAAGACGCGAAGGACGCTTTGAGAGCATCCTTCGCGTGCGATTCAAAAGTCAGTCTCTAGAAAGGGCCGCCCATACCGCCCATGGGATGTCCGCCCGGACCGTGCATGCCATGCTCATGGCTGTGCAGTTGGTTCATCTTCGCTTGCTGGTCAGGGGTAAGGGCCTGGTTGAAAGCTGCTTCCGCTTTGGCATGAGACGAGATCATCTGCGAGGTCAGATTGCCGATCGTGGCCGCACTTTGATCAATGCCGGCCGTGTCATTTTTCTGGATGGCAGTCTTGAGAGCGTCATGCGCACTCTTCATCTGGTCGTGCAGCGCCTTGGATGTGTTCGCTTCGTTGGTAAAGATGGTGGTGGCCTGCTGCTGCTGTGCTGGCGTGAGCGACAACATGGTTGTCATGAAATTCACGTGATCTTGAATATGAGAGGTGGGGTCAGAAGGCTGACGACGATTCTGCGCGGTCGCAATCGCAGCCGTGATGACGGCGAACAGGATGATTCTGCTGAGTCTGGAAGTCATAAAAGTTCCGTTTCTCCATTTGGCATGATGCATTCGCTGACGCGCCATTTGTTTGCCGGGGCAACAGCTACGGCGCTTCAGGTCCACTCATTTCATAAGATCACTTTTGCGGGGAAGGCAGGGTAAAGTGTGGGGTAAGCAGATGCAAAAACAATGTAAAACTCTGACAGACATGGGCTTAGGGAGCCCCGATGCCGAACAATTTAAGACTTTAGTGCAATGGTCTGGTCTTGTGGACCCACTTTAACGCAACCAGCCACCATTCTGTTTACACAAGTCGCCTGATTAGAATTTCTGTGTGCATCCGCTAGACTGGATGGGCATTGAGTGAGGCATTTGTCAGGAGGTTCAGTGCAGAGCGGCATACACGCAGCAGAAATCGTGATGATCATGCTGCTGTTGTTTGTGGCCGTCTTTGCAGCCCTGGCGCGGAAGCTGAAGACCCCTTATCCCATCGTCCTGGTGGTGGCCGGACTGCTGATCAGTATCTTGCCCGGCATTCCCAGCATCCGGCTTGATCCGAATATCGTCTTCATCGCGGTGTTGCCTCCGCTGCTGTATTCCGCAGCGTGGCTCACCTCATGGCGCGACTTCTATGACAATCTGGTCAGTATTCTGCTGCTGGCATTTGGACTGGTGGGTTTCACCGTTGTAGGTGTGGCGCTCATTGCGGATTGGCTTTTTCCGGGTTTTGACTGGCGAATGGGTATGGTGCTGGGAGCAGTGGTGGCCACCACAGATTCGATTGCCGCCACATCGATTGCCAAACAGTTTGGGTTACCGCGAAGAATTGTGGATGTGCTGGAAGGCGAAAGCCTGGTCAATGATGCCAGCGGTCTGCTTGCGCTTGAATTTGCCATCTCGCTGCTGTCCAGGGGCCAACTGCCGACCGTCACGGCGGGCTTTTTGCGGCTTGCATATCTGGTGGTTGCCGGTCTCGTAGTCGGACTGGTTGTCGCTGTGGTCGTGGACTGGTTTGAACGCCGCATTGATGACAGTCGAATTGAAATCACCATCAGCATATTGGTCCCTTATGCGGCTTATCTCACCGCAGAGACGGTACACGCCTCAGGGGTGCTTGCCGTGGTTGTCTGCGGGCTTTACTTGAGCCGTCGCAGCGCGAAATTCTTCTCCGCTGGCGTACGAATGCAGGTCATGGCGGTATGGACTGCACTTACCTTTATTTTGAACGGACTGGTATTCGTCCTGATCGGCCTGCAGCTGCATAGCGTGGTGACCGGAATCAAAGGCCTGGGTATGGGCAGCCTGGTTCAGTTAGGCCTCCTCTTTAGCGCCGTGGTGATCATCCTGCGCCTGCTGTGGATATTCCCCAGTGCGCAGTTTGCTTACTTCCTCCGCAAACGTTTTCTGGGCCAAACGCATGCGCGACCTACCATGTCTCAGATTTTCGTCGTGGGATGGACCGGAATGCGGGGCGTGATCGCGCTGGCTGCAGCGATCTCTCTGCCTGAGGTATTGGCGGACGGAAGTCCGTTCGTGCAGCGAAACATCATCATCTTTCTCACCTTCAGCGTGATTCTGGTGACTCTGGTGCTGCAGGGGTTGACTCTGCCTGCCATCATACGTGTGCTGGGTCTGGCCGAGGCAACCAGTACAGCGGAGGAAGACGATGCGCGCCGGATGATGGTGCAGGCGGCGCTCGAACACCTGCGACAACGACGCGAGGAGGCCAATCCTGACCTTGCGGAGATTTATGACGACCTTGCCGGCCACTATCAGCACCAGCTTGCGACACTGAGGGGCGCAGACGGCCACGAAGAAGCGTCCGACATTTACGTACAATTCCTGGGAATATCCCGTGAGGTTCTAGGCGTGGAACGGGAGAAAATAATCGCTCTGCGTGACCAGGGGCGCATCTCTGATGAAGTGCTCCGCCGCCTGGAGACCGAACTTGACTTGAATGAAACCCGCCTCAATCTGGCCGCTATGGGCCAAACCGATGATTGATCAAAACGCGGATCTTGTGAGGACATCATCACGATCTGATCTTGGATTGATTTTTGCCGCGGCATGGCTGCGCTCCTTTGGCATCGGATTGCTGGGAGTGATTCTCGGGGTCTTTCTCTATCGTCGCGGCCTGTCTTCCATAGCGATCGGAGTTGTGCTGGCCGCGGGAATTGCGGGATCGGCCGCAGGAACGATTTTTGTTACATTCCGCGCGGATGCTTTTGGCAGGCGAAGGACTTTGTGCTGCCTGTCATTCCTGACTGCCTTTGGTGCGGCGGCATTGGTTTTCAATTTTGCTTTGCCAATTCTGCTTGCGGTTGCGTTCCTGGGAATGCTGAACGGCATGGGAACGGACCGCAGCGCAGCCTACGCGCTGGAACAGGCATTGATTCCCAGCCTGGTCCCAGATGAACGCCGGACATGGAGTCTGGCATGGTACAGCCTGGTGCTGGATGCCAGCGGGGCCCTTGGGGCCCTGGCTGCGGCGTTGCCCCTGGTCATGCAACGGCATCTTGGTCTGGATCTGAATCTTGCTTACCGCTATGTCTTCCTGGGATATGCGGCCATCAACCTGGTCAGCGCCGGGCTTTATCTGCTGCTGTCCGCGCAGGTAGAGCATCCACGAGTCAATCTGCCTGGCAAGGTCACCTCTCCTGTTTCGCAGCATACGAAAAACACTGTGAAGAAACTCTCCGCGCTGTTTGCCATCGACGCTTTCGGCGGTGGATTCCTGATTGATGCTCTGGTCGCTTACTGGTTCTTTCGTCGCTTCGGCATCGCTGAGAACAATCTGGCGGTTCTGTTCTTTGCGGTCCACATTCTCAACGCGCTGTCTCATCTGGGTGCTGCATGGCTGGCAAAACGAATCGGTCTGATCAAAACCATGATCTTCACCCATTTGCCTTCCAGCATCTTTCTGATTGCGGTGCCGCTGGCTCCTTCGCCAACCTGGGCGATCATCTTGTTCTTATTACGCGAGTCGCTGGTAGAGATGGACGTTCCCACGCGGCAATCTTATGTGGCCGGCGTGGTGCCGCCCGAGGAACGGACGTATGCCAGCGGCGTAACCAACCTGACGCGCAACCTCTCGTGGGCTGCGTCGTCTTCACTGGCCGGTGTCTTCATGCAGACCGTTGCGTTCTCCGCACCTCTGCTGCTCGGAGGCGGCCTGAAGATTCTTTACGACGTGCTTCTATGGCGCGCTTTCCGGCATGTAGCCCCGCCCGAAGAAAAAGTTTAGTCGCAAAAGATTGAACAGATCGCGTTCTCAAACAAGGATAATTGAGCGTTCAGGACAACACATTCCAATGAGGCCCGCTTTCATCTACATCCTGCTGTTGTTCTTCATGACTTTCACTGGCGCAAGTGCGAGCGGTCAGTCTACCGACCCAGGCGTTTACCGGGTCAACGTTCGCCTGGTCACAGTTGACGTGCAGGTGTCCGGGAAGAAAAGCCACCAGAGCATTCGCGACCTCAGGCAGGACGATTTCGAAATCTATGAAGACGGCATACGTCAACATATCTCATCCATCAGCCAGGACCAGCTTCCGCTTTCGATTGTCTTTCTGTTTGATCTGACCGATAGCGTGAGGCCCGTGCTTAAATCGCTCGCTCTGGGCGCGATGGTGTCATTGCAACATCTGAAGCCCGAAGACGAAGTGGCTGTGATGGCGTATTCAGCATCGGCACGCCTGATTCAGGATTTCACCACGGACCGCGCACTTGCTTTGGCGGGAATAGAGAAAGCAAGTCGGATGAAGAGTGATGAAGCTGCTTTCTTCAATGAAGGAATCTTTCAGGCGGCAAATCTGCTGACCAGGGGCCACAATCCCGCGAGCCGTCGAGTGGTGATTTGGCTGACCGACGACGTACCAAACTTTCCCTCGGAAGAAATACGAGCGCGTTACGGACGCAGCCTGGGAAAAGCGAAGCTGCACTCTGAGGAGGAAGCAACGGCTGAACTGCTTCGTGCCGGAGCCACCGTGAGTACGTTGCTTGAGCGCAGCAGGATATCCGAGGATGAGTTTTCGCTGCGAATGTCAAAGCCAGCGTCCACCATGCTGGATACCATGCATTATCCCCCCGGCAGCGTGAAGAAGTATGCCCAGGCGAGCGGAGGAGAGGTCATTGAGACCAACCAGAAGCACATGCTGGAACGTCTGGCGTTCCTGATCGATAATCTGCGCCTGCGCTACACGCTGGGTTATCATCCGGCGTCTGTTCAGCAAAAAGGGAAGTACTCTACTATCAAAGTGAGACTTACTCCGGAAGCCCGAAAGGCAGCCGGGGAGGTGACAATTGCGGCAAGACAAGGGTACTACCACTGATTGAAGGTTCTGCTTCGGGTAAAAGGAAAGGGCTCGGCGGTGGATTACCCGTCGAGCCTTTCGTGGCTTTAAACTGTCAGATCGAATTCGAAACTAGGCGCCCGCCTTGCGCTCTGCCTGCTCGCTTGGCAGGGCCTGTTCCGCCTTACGCGTGGAAATCATGGGCGCGGGTTCACGGATTCCGAGATAGATTCCGGCTGCAATGACGCCGCCAAGAAGTGGCGCCACGATAAAGAGCCACAGCTGTTGCATGGCCCAACCTCCAACGAAGATTGCAGGGCCAATGCTGCGCGCTGGATTGAAAGACCCGTTGGTAACAGGAATGCCGGCCAGAATAATGGTGGAAAGGATGAAGCCGATCGGGATACCGGCAAAGCCGGCAGGAGCGCGATTATCCGTAGAGCCCAGAACCGTGCTGCACAACAGCATGGTCAGGAACGTCTCGGCGGCAAAACATGCTGCAAGTGAGAAATGTCCCGGAGAGTGTGCCCCGTAACCCGTAGCGGCCAGTCCGGCGACGGCTGCGTCATAGCCACCGGGCGCTCCGTTCGCGATGAAAAGCACCAGGCCAGCTGCCACGGTGGCGCCAACGATTTGTGCCGCCATGTATCCCAGTGCGTGTGACACCTTCATGCGGCGGCTGATCGCGACCGCAATGGTAACGGCGGGATTGATATGGCATCCGGAGATCGGGCCGACGGTGAAGGCCATCGCCATGAGGGCCAGACCAAAGGCCAGAGCTACTCCAACGTTACCTACCTGACCACCCGCAAGCACGGCGGTCCCAAGTCCTGCAAAAACCAGCACGAATGTGCCGAATGCCTCGGCTGCATATTTCATAACTTTCCCCCATCTGAGCCAGTATAAAAGCCAATGGTCTCAGGCGAATGCTTAATTCTAGTGAGCGCTCAATTCTATCGAAGATGTCACTTTTGACAGTGTTTTTTTGGTGCGCTGTTGGAAGAGTAACTGGTCGAAGCGGTGCACCTTTAACGCAACAGCATGCGATCTCAATATTCAACAAGATTTCACCAAGCCGTTGTGAAACCCAAAGGGACTGTTGGCGGGCGGAAATAGGCCAAGACACCAAGGGTATCTTCAACGAGCCGTCGCCGCCTTATATACATACGGAGATCGCGGCGGGCGGCCGTTAACCCGGACGCCCAGAAAAGCCCGTCGCTGGAGCGCGCCCGTGTCTGTTAACGCCAAGATTTTCAAGATCATTTACCGGCTTACGCTGCCCGGCGGATTACTGCTTATCTTCGCAGCCGTACTCATTCGTGTTGGGATACTCTCAGACGCGGAATCGCCGGTGGTGCGTTACGTCCCGCTGGCCATCTTTGCGATTGGCCTGGGGCTAAGCGCATTCTTTCGTCGCAGCCGGTTGTTCTTTGCCACTTTGGTGCTCGCCCTTTCCGAAGCTGCCTTTATCTGGGTGGCGCCATTCATGTCAGTCACCGCGGCGCACATCATGATTACGGCATTTTCACTTCTCCTTCCGCTGAATCTGGTGGCGATTGCTTTTATCAAGGAGAGGGGAACGATCTCACGGACAGGCAGAAAGCGTCTGGCAATTGGGGCCATACAGATCATCGCGATCGCCATTCTGTGCGTTCCCATCATGGCGCCGGTCTCTGCTTATCTTGGCCGGCCATTTATGCCGCTCATCTTTACTGCGTGGAGTCACCTGACGCAGGCGACGCTGGCATCGTTTATTTTGAGTTTTCTCGCCATAATGGTGACGCTGGTGCAGCGGTATCGCGCGGTTGAGAGTGGCTTGTTCTGGGCGCTGATCTCGTCGTTTGCTGCGTGCCGCCTGGAGATTGGCAATCACTTTTCCGGAATTTTCTTTGCGACGGGTGGGCTGGCGCTGATTGTCGCAGTCATTGAAACCTCTTACAGCATGGCCTATCTGGACGAACTCACGCAGCTGCCAAGCCGGCGCGCGCTCAATGAAGAGATGATGAAGCTGCCGGAGACGTTCACCATCGCCATGTTCGACGTGGATCATTTTAAGAACTTCAATGACTCGTACGGACATGAGTCGGGTGATCAGGCATTGAGGATGGTTTCTTCACGGTTGGCGCGCATCGCCGGCGGTGGCAAGGCCTATCGCTATGGCGGTGAAGAGTTTGCTGTGGTGTTTCCGGGAAAACCGGCTGAGGATGTCTTTGTCTACCTGGACCGCATGCGCAAGATCATTGAGCAATCCACCTTTACCGTTCGTGGAAAAGACCGTCGCGGGAAGAAGGGGAAGGCAAGAATTAAAGGTGGCAAGATTGAGACCAGCGTCACAGTAAGCATCGGCGTGGCGTCTACCAATGGTGACTCGCTTACTCCCACTGAGGTGATGCGACTGGCCGACCAGGGACTTTACCGGGCCAAGGCCAAAGGCCGCAACTGCACAATTGCGGTAAAGAGCGGGAAGGCGCCAAGGGCGGTGGAGACGGGCTTGCGGATCGTCAGTGTGAGCTAGGACGACCGAACTGAGATAGGGTGAGCCAAGGTACAAAAAGTAAAGGCTTCGGAAAAACCGAAGCCTTTTTTAAGGTTGAAATTTAACCCCGACTGGCTGTTTTTCCCCCGAAATCAACCAGTCGGGATTGATGTCAAGCAGGTACATATTGGCAGGGAATCTGCCGACCTTCAAGGGTACGTTGGTAACCATGAGTTGAGCGGTTATGTCGCCACCGTCCCGGGAATGCCGGCGCCAGCCCTCCGGCTTCTACAACGGCGACAACAGCGATTGCAACTGGTCAGTTGCCGGCGACCTACGAAGCTCTTCCCAGGATCCACGCTGCACCACTTTGCCCTTTTCCAGAACCAGCGCCTGCTGGGGACACAGCCGTTCCAGAACTTCTGCCTGATGGTCCACAGCGATCATGGTGAAGGCCAGCTTCTGGTTCCAGAAGATCAGGTCGTCAATGAGCTGGCGGACGAGCTGGCGGTCAAGGCCGGTAAACGGTTCGTCAATTAACAGCAGGGCAGGCCGTCGGGCAAGTGTGCGCGCCAGACTGACGCGGCGAGCCTGGCCGCCTGAAATGCGCGATGCGGATGCGTTCCACAGGGAAGATAGATCGAGCCGCTGACGGAGGTCATCGATCCATGCGGTCAAGTCAGTTGATAGCTGTCTCTTCGAAGACGATTGGGTTACGCCAAAAAGGACATTCTCGCGAACCGAGAGATGCGGGAAAAGATTCGGTTCCTGCGTGAGATACCCTATCGGGCGCCGGTGAAGTGGGCGGCTGGGAGGATACAAGACGAGATCGTTCAGGTGAACATGGCCCTGATCAGGTTCTTCCAATCCGGCAATGCAGGAGAGAACGGTGCTCTTGCCCGAGCCCGACGCACCAAAAAGCCCAAGCGCGCTGCCGGGTTCGAGAGCAAAAGAAACCTCGACTGGGAAATCACGGCGGTGTTTGATGATTTCAACATCAAGCATGTCGCTTCCTTTGCGCCAGAACGTGGATGAGCCAGGGAAGCGGCAGCGCCACGGCAAGAAAGATTACCAGCAGCGGCATGACGGATGGCAGTCCGAAGCTCTGTAGATTGACCCAGAGTTGAACAGGAATGCCGGATGGGTAATACGCGGTGACGACGACTGCTCCAAACTCTCCGATGGCACGTACCCATGCAAGGCTCAGAGCAACGGCCAGGCCCAGACGTGAAAGCGGCAGCGTGACACGCACAAAGACATGCAGAGGCGTGTGGCCCAGCAGGGCCGCATGTTTTTCCAGCATGATGGGAACGCCGTCAAAGGCTGCGATGGCGCCAAGTACGTAATAGCCCATGCCGATATAGACCTGAGTGATCACAAAAGCCAGGGGACTGTTTGTCATGACCAGACCGTAATGGTCCAGAACCTGGCCGAGTTTAGCCGCCGGGCCAAAGGCAAGCGTAAGCAAGATGCCAAGGGCCAGGGGCGGGAGAAGAATGGGCAACAGCAGTACTGCCTGCCAGACCAGACGCTCTTTTGTGCTGCATCGCGCAACGTAGGCCGCCAGAGGTGTTCCCAGACAGACGATGATCAGCATGGCTAAGGCCGTCAGGGACAAAGAGACACGAACAGCGCTTAATGCCGGGCCGCGAACGTTTTCATTCCACTGCCACGGGCCAATATCGGCCAGGAAGGCAGTAAAAGGATAAAGAAGCGCCAGCGCAAATACTGCGGCGGCGGCGCGGAGAAGCCATTTTCGCGAGGTCATTAATTTAATGGGCCAGAATTTAGTGGGCCATGAATTCTGATGTTCAAGCTAAAGATTCTACGACATTCATGGACGCAACGGCTTGGCATTGCCGGGAGCATCATATTGGTACTGCCGGAATATGCTTTGCCCTTCAGCGCCTTTTAACCATTCGATCAATGATGCAGCCGCCGCGAGCGTTGGGCGCGTCCTTGAGTTGAGCGGCGTAATAAATGAGTGATTCGGGGGTAAATGTTTTCTCGCCCAATGGTGAGTTTAATGTCTGGATGCTCGGCCTGAAGATTCTCGCCGCTCAGATTGATCGCTTTGGGCAGAGGAACAAAGGGCAGGTTGAACGGCCCGGGCTGAATTTTATAGGCAGAAGCTGCGTCGAGTTCGCCGCTTTGCAGACGGGCCATGACGGTGGGTTCGGTAAAGATCTGCTTTTCATTGATCGTTGGTCCCAGAATCTTGTCGGCCAGTCCAGGCTTCTGCAGTGATCTTTCCGCCAGCATCATGGTGAAAATGATGTTGCGGCCTTGCGGATCGGTGACTGGATCGGTGCGTCCAAAGCGCAGACCGGGTTCCTGGAGAATTTGAAACACTTCGTTAGCGTCAGGGTTTTTAGCAGCCTTGTCGAATTTTTCGGCAAAACGGCTTTTGGGACTATAGGCGATCGCCATCTCGGTATGGGCGATGGGATCGGCCACCGCCGCTTTGCCGGCCTTCAACACCGATTGCATTGGACCAGGAGTGACGGAAATGAAAACATCCGGACGAATGCTTCCGCCGATGATCAACTGGGCGAGGGCATTGGAACCCTGAGCGCGTCCGTGAAAATCAAGATGCAGGGACTTCGCCGCCGCTGCTTTGACGGGACCCTCCATCAGCGATCCCATGGAGCCGGCATAAGCGACGTCAATGGCTGATAGGTCCTGCGCCCGAACCCACTGGTAAGAGAAGCCAGAAGCGGCCGCAGTCAATGCGAATTGGATGAATGTCCGACGGGTTGTGATCATGGCGTATACGATTTGATACGAAAAATATCGTTATGGCAAATAGTTAATGTAATAGTTTCACAAACTGAAGCTGAACCCTTTCGGACTGAAAGCAGTCACAAATGCGTGTTCGACCCATCACAGTTCAGCTGCATAGCTGAACAGCGAACGTGTTTGCAACAATCCGCCGTTGAGGATGGGCCTCGAGTTCGACGTGCTAAAATCGGCCTTCGACTGTTCGCAATCATGTCACGCAAAGTCTCTTTGTTTGTTCCGTGTTTCGTCGATCAGCTATTGCCGCAGGTAGCGGTGGATACGGTGAAGGTGCTTCGCCGCGTCGGATGCGAAGTCAACTACCTGGAAGATCAGACCTGCTGTGGTCAGCCTGCCTTTAACAGCGGATTCTGGAATGAATCCCGCCCCTGCGCCGAACGATTCATCAGCCTGTTCAAAGATGCGGAATACATTGTGTGTCCTTCAGGTTCCTGCACCACCATGGTCAGGAACTTCTATCCTGAACTGCTCAAGGACAGTGACTCTCTGCCTGACGCGAGAGAAGTTGGACAGCGAACATTTGAGCTATCAGAGTTTCTGGTGAAGGTTGTTGGTGTCACCAAAGTAGGCGCCAGCTTCCCGCATACAGTCACGTATCACGCCTCTTGCCACGGTTTGCGCGAGTTGCATCTACGTGATGAGCCTCTCAAAGCTCCTGCGGGGAGTGGAAGGGCTGAAACTGGTGGAGATGTTGCGTTACGACGAGTGCTGCGGCTTTGGCGGAACCTTTGCCACCAAGTTTGCAGATATTTCAGTGGCGATGGGAACGTCCAAGGCGGACAACATTGCTGTGACTGGCGCTGAGTATGTGACGGCCATCGATCCCAGTTGCCTGATGCACGTGCAAGGCGTTCTGGGCAAGCGCAAGGACAAGGCCAAAACGATTCATCTGGCAAGTATTCTGGCGAGTGAAGAGAAGCCGGCATGAGCAGTGGCACAACCCCCAAACCGTCCGAAGGCGTGCCCACACCGCAAAACGCGGAAGCGCACGATACTGGGCGTTCAGCCGCTGCAAATTCCCGCGGGTCGTCTACCAATACATCGATGAGCAACGCGCAGCGATTCCTGCGCGATGCTGCTGAGAAGTCCGCCGATCTGGTCCATCGCGAGATTATCCGCAAAGGCATGGAAAGCTATGATGTGGCCCATGCCAAAGGAAAGACCCGGTTCGCCTTCTGGGAAGCGGCCCGGCAGCGCTGCCAGGAGATCAAGCGCGAAGCCGTCAATCATCTGGACCAGTATCTGCTGGAATTTGAAAAGAATGTGATCGCGCACGGAGGCCACGTTTTCTGGGCAGCCACCAGTGAAGAGGCGTGCCGGTACATTGCTGATCTGGCGGTGAAACACAGCGTGAAGACGGTGGTGAAATCAAAATCCATGGTCACGGAAGAAATTCACCTGGCAAGTGCACTGGAAAAAGTTGGCTGCACGGTTTGGGAAACCGATCTGGGCGAATATATCGTGCAACTCCGTAATGAGGGCCCTTACCACATTGTGACTCCTGCCATGCACCTGAACCGGCAGCAGATTGGCGATCTTTTTCGCGACAAATTTGACGAGCCAAATCTATCGAACGATCCGCAGGAGCTGGTGGCAGCCGCACGACGCAAACTGCGCAAAGCGTTTTTTGCCGCAGAGATGGGAATCTCAGGCGCGAACTTTCTTGTCGCTGACGCGGGCTGCATTGCGATTTCAACCAACGAAGGCAATGGGCGGCTATCCACCAGTGTGCCGCGGATTCACGTTGCCGTAACCGGTATAGAAAAAGTCATACCCAGGCTGGAAGATTTGGCCACGCTGTGGCCGGTGCTGGCCACATCTGGAACCGGGCAGCCGATCACAACGTACGGAACCTTGATTGGCGGACCCAGACGGCCGGGCGAAGCCGACGGTCCGGAAGAGTTTCATGTGGTGCTGGTTGATAACGGGCGCAGCAGTCTGTTGGCCAGTGAAGAAGAAAGAGAAGTGCTGCATTGCATACGCTGCGGCGCCTGCCTGAATATCTGTCCGGTATTCCGGCACATTGGCGGCCATTCTTATGGCACGCCTTATCCCGGGCCCATTGGCAGCGTGCTGGTGCCACGGCTGGAGGGTGAAGAAATTTGAGCATCTTTCCTATGCGACCACCCTGTGTGGAGCTTGTACCAGCGTTTGCCCGGTAAAGATTGATCTTCACCATCATCTGCTGGAGAACCGGCGGGATTTTACGGAAGCTGGTTATGGCGGCGCGAGCCAGCGATTCCAATTCAAGATGTTCAAGACTGCCATGGTGAATCCCACCATTTATAAGATGGGCGGCTGGTTCATGAGGAAGAGCCTGCGTCTTCTGTATGCGTTGGGATTGTCAGGAACCGCGCTGGATCCATTGCGTGAATGGAATCGGGGCCGCGCGACGATTCCTATGGCCAACAGATCCTTCAGGGCCATCTGGAAAAAGGAGTTGGATCGTGGCGAATAACGGCAGCCGTGAGTTGATTCTGCAGCGCATACGTACCGGATTGAAAACTCAGATCCCCGTTCCTCCGCCGATGAGTGATGAGGCCATGATTTTCCCGCCGGTGGAGGACCCCATGGCCCGCTTCCAGCAGGAATGCAAGAGCAACCTGATGGAAGTGAGCACCACGCAGGATGCGCGAGCGAGTGCACAACAGATTGGCGGCATACTTAAGTCTTTGCCCGAAGGTGAGATTTACGTTCAGGACGCGCCGTCACTCCGGGAGCTGATGGCGATGGTGGCCACTCCAAGATTAGTTCGGTGGTCAAGTGAAGGTCCGCCGCGCGAAACGGCACAGGCCACCATCAGCCTGGCAGAAGCTCTTATCGCACAGACCGGATCTGTATTTGTGAGCGCGGCCTGCGGTGGTCGCGGGATCTCTGTGGTTGCGCCGTGTCATGTAGTCTTCGCTACCACAAGCCAGCTTGTTCCGGACCTGAAAACAGCCCTGGGCAGCGCCACACGAAAAGGGTTGCTGCAAAACAATTCCTTCGCCTGCATGATCAGTGGATCCAGCCGCACCGCCGATATTGAAAAGATATTAGTCCAGGGAGCGCATGGCCCAATGCGTCTGGCAGTTATTCTGCAAGCCGGCAGCTAGGCTGCGCGATGCAGGAATGAACTATCGTCAACCTGAGTTTTTGCGCGACGGTTCATCCAGATTGCAAGGCCGGCAACGGCGGACACTCCGGCGACCGCCATCATCGTGTTCCGTTTGACTGGATCGGGGACTGGTGGCGGCAGATACGCGATACCGTTGTCGTCGAACTGCGCTGGCTCTTGTACGTATCGCCCATAGTCCGGGACCGGGAAGTTGCGCGCAAGTTCACGAAGCTGCTGCAAAGCATCCTCGCCGGACATTGGGTGGCCGTGGCCAGCAGCCAATACGTAGGGATTCAAAGCCGCCAGCCTTCGCACCGATGACCTCGCATGTTCCCAGTCAGCCGTGTAGTAGGGCGGTGGACCAGATACCTGTTCGACCTGGGAGATCACGTCAAACATATTGTTTTGATTCATGGTGGTAATCGCATCACCCGCCAGCAATGTGCCATCATTTTCCCGGAACAGGCAGATATGTCCCGCCGTGTGACCCGGTGTTTCAATCACTCGCCACTCCTGCAACCAGGGCAGTCGCGTCTCTGATAATTCCCTCAGCCATGGTCGAAGATCCAGGCTCACCTTCGGGATAAATCTGCTGACCTGGGACATGAAGCCACCAACGGTAGGGTCGGGCGGCGGATACTTGCTGGTGCCGTTTACAAACGGCTTCTCGCGATGATGAACGTAGACTTTCACGCCCCAGTGAGAAGCCAGATCTTTTGCCGATCCGGCGTGATCGAAGTGTCCATGGGTCAAAACGATTGCTTTTGGTACCGATCCCGGGCCCATGTGCTCTGCCGTGGCCTTCAGGATAGTTTCTGCGTTTCCCGGTGTACCGGTATCAACCAGCACCCACTCGCGAGCGTAGCCGAGGATGTAAGCGTTCGTTATTCCCATAGGGATTCTTACAACGTCCTGCGCTACAAAACCCGATTTGCTCATGAGACACCTCAACTGACATCAGATGCGGTGCTGGGAACTGGCGTTGGCAGTTTGACCAGCAATGGATGGGCTACAGGTGAATCACATTTTTCAAGATCAAGAGCAGGGACACTGATGCCACCAGCAGCCATAGAAATACTCCCTGCAACAAAGGCCTGACGCCAACCTGACGAAGCGTTTTGCGGGAGACACTACTGCCAATGAGGAACAGAGTGGTCGTGAGACCCAGTCTTCCCAGTCGAGATAATCCTGCGTACGCGCTTGCACCCGCGGGCAAGTAGGTATTGAGCATGGCTGCCAGGCAGAACAGCAGAATAAACCAGGGCCATTGAATACTGGTCTTGTGCTTCCTCAATGCCGCAGTAGCCAGCGAAAGCGGGACAATCCATAACGCGCGAGCGAGTTTGACGGTGGTCGCAATGGCAAGGGCAACAGCGCCGTATTTCGCCGCGGCTCCCACGACTGAGCTGGTATCGTGAATGGCCAACGCGGACCATAGTCCAAACTGTTCTTGCGATAGATGCAACGCAGCGCCGATGGGAGGAAATATCAACAACGCAACCGAATTCAAAACAAACACTGTTCCCAGCGAGACGGCGATTTGTTCGTCAGAGGCTTCAATAATCGGCGCGACGGCCGCGATGGCGCTCCCGCCGCAAATGGCCGTTCCGGTACTGATCAGATAGGAAGATTTGGCTGCGACTTTCAGGGCCTTGCCGATCAAATGTCCCGCGAGCAGGGAAGCTGCGATTCCCGCAAATGTATAAACAAAGCTGATTTTGCCCGTGCGGATGATGTCATACAGGTTCATGCCGAAGCCCAGACCAACCACCGCACCCTGCAGAAGCAGCTTTGAAGCGAGCCGCAACTGAGCTGGATACGGATGCTTTACGGTAAATCCAAAAAGTAAACCCAGCGCCAGAGCAAACGGCGGCGATACCAACCCACTACAACAGAGAATGATCGTGGCGATGAATAAAGCCTTGACGATTGCCAGCCTTAAGTTTTCAGTTTCCAGTTGATGGCTCCGGTTTTTCTTTTTTCATGGACGAGATTTTATAGACGAGTTGGTCTTTGTGGTGCAGGGCAGCATCCCGGTTCGCAATGTGCCAGAATCGCTGAAGTGGCGCCGGTCAGGAACAGATTGCGAATCATGCTGACGAGTATAGGATGAGCTCCGGCCGTTCCCGCACGGGCCATCTTCATGCCAAGCTCATCGCACAGCGCGCGCGCTTCCGTGTCCAGATCATAAAGAACTTCCATATGATCAGAGATGAAACCGATCGGACACAAAATTACGCGATCCACCCCTGCTGCATGTTGCCGGCGAAGATGATCGCAAACGTCGGGTTCAAGCCACGGCTGGGACGGCGGCCCGCTGCGGCTCTGATAAACCAGCGCCCAGTTTGAAATCCCCGCCTGTTGCGCAACCCCGGCACATGCTGCTTGCAGTTGCTGAACGTAAGGTGAGCTTTCCGCCATGCTCATGGGAATGCTGTGGGCAGTGAAGATGAGTTGCTGGGCGTCCGGCACCTTGAGCATAGCATCGCGTACGCGCTCCGCCATGACCGCCACGAATTCAGGTCGATCGGAGAAATTGGGCAGCTTTTCAATCGATAGTCCGTCAAAGCCGCCCGCATACAGGGCCGCTGCAACGTTTTCGCGATACTGGCGGCACCCTGAATACGATCCGAAAGCTGAGGTTGCGAGGGCCGCAACGCGATGCACTGCGTCAGCCTGCATCTTCTTTAGAGTGTCCGGCAGGAAGGGATGCCAGTTGCGATTGCCCCAATAGATAGGCACATGCAGACCATTGGCGGCAAAGTCAGCCTCAAGCGCGGCTATCAACTCGCGGTTCTGCTCATTGATAGGGCTGCGTCCATTAAAATGATAGTAATGTTCCGCGACTTCCAGCATACGTTCGCGGGGCACGTTCTTTCCGCGCAATACATTTTCCAGAAAGGGAATCACATCTTCCCGTTTTTCCGGGCCTCCGAAAGAGACCACGAGTAAAGCGTCAAATGAGTTCATGAGTGAACTTATTTTATGGGAGCGGCGTCTGGTTGGGTAACTAGTCTACTGAGATCCAGTGAACTGGATGAATGGTTTAATTCACCATTGAGAGAGCCCGCAGCTTTTCTTGATCCCGTTCAGAGATCACACTCCCGCACGCCGAATAGTTTGCACCATCCCTGGCGGCTTCTTCCCAGGACGGCGAAGTCTGGGATGTGTCTTGTAAAGGCCAAGAACCCTCCAAGCCTCTATCAACTCCACCTTGTGTGCAAAAGTTTGCTGCCTTTTGTGTATAATTCCCACACAATTCCAGCTCAGCAGTTGGGTTATGCAAAATAATTATAAGGCAGTGATCCTCGAAGACGCGGTCAAGGATATCCGCACGGCGGCTCGCGTTCTGAGCCAGGTGGGCATCACCAGTCCTACCGTTTTCAATGACGTGCCGAAAGCGATGCTGTATTTGGAAGATGTGGTCGCAGGTGAAAAGCCGTGTCCGAATCTTATGGTCGTCGACCTGGGCTTTGGCATGGATAGCGGATTCGAGGCCCTTCGCTTCTACAAATCCAATGAGAAACTCTCCAGAGAATGCAAGGTGATCGTCTGGACGGCCATGGGTGAACGTCAGCGGGAGCTTTGCAAGCTGTTGGGTGCGAGCCACGTTATCTGTAAGGAAGATGGCGAGAAGGCACTGCTCAAGGCAGTCATTGACGTTACCGGCTTACACCAGCAATCTACGACGTCTATCTGACGAAGGCGGCTCGAAGCAAAAATTACTGCACAGCCGCGAGGAACCCTGCCTAACCTTTCTGCATATTCCTGCTCGCGTTATGAACGTGTGCACATCTTCGGAACATCGCGATTGTGCCGTAAAACTGTTTTAAGACACTCTTAATCTGTTAGGGCATAACAAATCCTACTTACCCGAGGTTGAACGGGATAACATTAGAAAAACGTCAAGGCCAGCGAGTCCAAAGGATAGGTGTCGTGAATGTCAGAACCTCCCCGCTCGGCCGCATTCCATCCATTTACCGTTCCCGCGCAACCGGTAGGTGAGACGTGAAATCAAATTTAACGCCACGGGCTTACACAGGACGACACATAGGCGCGAGTGCGGCAATAGGTCTGAGCGTTGCAACTGCCGGGATTGTGATTGAAGCTCTAGTGACTGGTCAATCGATCATCAGCATCGATTCACTGGACAACATCATCACCGGGATACTGGCTTCAGTCGTGGTATTCGCATACGAGCAGAAGCGTCATTCGCAAACGCTTGAAAATCTGAGGATCGTCGCGGAAATGAACCATCATGTGCGTAATGCCTTGCAGGTCATCCTTTGCAGCCGAATATATGTCGAGCACGAACAACAAGTGAAGGCCATTGCCGAAGCCGCGAAACGGATTGAATGGGCATTGCGTGAAGTATTGCCTGGGGATCGTCTGTCTGCAAAATCCGCGCGCCCCAACGGCAAACGTGAGCCATGACGACTGTCACGGCAGTTAACGCGCTGTTTGTTGTGTCGCCTTCGCCCTAATCGACCCTCCTTGCAAAGACCACCAGCTTCTTTGAAGACTGCCACGAAGATCCCGCCCATCATGAGAAAGCGCTTATGTAGAATTTCTGCAAGAATTTATGTCTGGTATCTGACATTGGGGGTTAACATCGTTAAAGAACATACTCAACCCAATGCTAAGAAGAGTTTGTTATGTTGCCGGATCGTTTCCGTTTTTTTCATCTTCCTTCGGCGGGCAATCAGCGCATTATCGAAAGCTATTGCCTGGCTTGTCTTCGCAGTGTTGGCGCCAGCCCGTCTCCATTGCTACTTAAAATCCTGGAGCGGGCGCATCACTGCAAGAAGGCTGACAATGCGGCCAGAGCCGCGGTGACCGGGGCGTGAGCGCGCAGGATAAGCCGGGGCGAGGACCGGAACTTTGAATGGGCTTTAGGTTGCAGCTTGCACATCAAGAACATCGTCGTCGAGGACTGGCAGGACGTTTTTATAGCTCGAAACGACGAACGGGGCAGAATAAAAGAGCTCAAAGATCACGGCGCCAGTGCACTTTGCGCACCTGGGGAACCGGTCTCCGCGGAGAATAACCACTTCATGCGGCAAGCGATGTTGCGCATGGGAGACCCGATACACACCGGTCTCAACGGCAACATCGCCAGGTTTGAATGTTTTGCTAAGCTGCACTTCGCAGGTGCCTGAGTTGCTGGATTTAGCCCAGTAGGATGTTCACCTTCCCATTTTGGATGTATGGAAAACTAGCTCCGGTAGTTGTTGACCCACACTAATCCAGGCCCTTGTCCGAAAGACGTGCAGGAGACTTATGCTGATTTGATCTTTCAGGGCTCCTGCGCTAGCGTCCTGGGCTTTCAGTTCTTCTACCAGCGTTGTCTAGGCCGCCTTCTTCTTCCTCTCCGCCCAGCGCCTTTTCATTCCAGCACTGATCCGTTTGCGAGCAGCTGCTGACAAACGCCGGCCCTTTTTCCCATTGCCTGGATGATGGCCGGCGATTGCGGTCTTCCCGCCGCGCAGGGCTGCTATCGCCTGGTCGATACTCTCCAACTGACTTTCAAGTGCTGCGAGAATTGATTGTGTGTCCAAGGGGGCTCCTTTGAGATTTTGATCGCAAGTGTATCAGGATCAGAGACAAGCGAGCGGTTCTTTTGACAATCCGTCAGCCCTGGATAATTTCGGCAGACCCGGACCTTTCTCAATACTTTCCTGAACACGCGAATCAGTGTTTAAACCAAACGTGCTATCTATCTCCCCACCCTTTCACGGAAGCTGAAAAACCAATAAACCAGCTTCTGCGAAAGGATGGATTACCCGCCCCATGCCTTATGTGACGGATAAAAAGGCGGAAGGTGTAGACCGCCTTTAAGCTGACCTTACCGAAAATCGGAAGCGTGAACTTGTCCTGTTACTCGCCAGAATGAATGTGCTCGCACACAATGCATCGGTCACCTTATTTAGTTTTCCTGGCAAGCCACCCCTCGTTTCACCGCGTGCAACCGAAGACAAACTACCCGAAACAATTGCGAGACTAAAAGGCTGAAAGGCTTTGGGATACTGCTAGAAATTACAGTGATTCCTTTAAGTTCTTCTGATGAGCTAATCAGATCAGGCCGCCGCGCTGGGGGTATGGCGACCGAGGATCAGTGTCTGCTATCCTCCTGCCTACGGGCATCAATGCGAGGTATTCGGGGCTGCCGAAACATTCACCGGTAGATTAGCGACGAAAATCTCACAGTCAAAACCCCAGTCGACAGCTCTGCAATTCGAAAAGTAAATGTGCTTACCATCAGGCGACCATCGTGGTTCCGTGGCTCGACCTTCGGTATTAGCAACGAGACGAACATTGCCGCCATCAGCATTCATTACAAATATCTGGTAATTTGAGCGGCGGTTGGAAGCGAAAACAATCTGTGTTCCATCGTGCGACCAGGAGGGCCATCCGTCAAAGGCAGGGTGCGAAGTCAGATTGCGCGGATCAGTACCATCGCTATTGGCAACAAACACCTCTGAGTTAAGTTCACCCAGCATTCTGCGAAAAACAATCTTCCTGCCATCCGGAGACCATGAGGGATAAGTGTTTGTCCCACCCGAGATCAGCATGGTCAGGCGTTTGGTGTGCAGATCAAGCGAGTAGATTTCAGATGCATTCTTGCGCGGGGGTTGCAGGTCGTCATCAGTGCAGAAGATCAGGGAAGCGCTGTCAGCAGACCAGTTTGGATGGATGAAGCGATGCTCCTTGCCGGTAAGCCGCTCTTCATTGGTGCCATCGACGTTGATGATATAAATGGCTTCATCACCATCCTTATCAGAAACGAAAGCGATCTTGTGTCCGTCCGGTGACCATGCAGGACTATCATGGTTCACGGCATCGTGCGTGAGCTGAACGGGCCCTGAACCGTCAGCATTGATAATAAAAATCTGCTGGAACCCCGCAACCGTGCTCTCATAGACCACTTTGTTGCCATCCGGAGAGAAGAACGGTTCGCTCTGGTCTACATGGGTGAGCTGAAATGCCAGAGTGAGTCCACGCTGCTGGCCTTGCGTGGGTAAACTCATGCACGCAGCGAGTAACACCAGGACGAGAACGCGACGACAGTGAATGTTCATTCCGGGATTTAGACCCGCAAGGCACTGCTTTTGTGAGCGGTAGATTTGCCGCGGTGCAATAACTATTGAATCCCGGGAAGATGGCGCTTCATCTTTAATCGTTACTCAACGGGTGGTTCTAATGGGAAAGGGCGAAATTCCCCGGCCCGATATTTCGAATCGATAAATCATTGCTGAAGGAGCGGTATGAGTCTTGTGAATGAAATGGGTGAAGGGCTGGATGGCCTGGGGCAATTGCGCGCGTTGATGGCTTCCGGTCGAAAGCCCGGCATACTGGTTTCACTCAACCTGGAGTTTGTTGAGATATCTGCGGGAAAGGCCATATTTGCGGGTACTCCTGGCGAACATGCGTATAACCCCATCGGGTCCGTACACGGTGGTTATGCCGCCACTCTGCTCGATTCTGCCTGCGGCTGCGCGGTGCACTCGCGGTTGTCTGCAACACAGGGTTACACCACTCTTGAGTTGAAAGTGGCGTATCACAAGGCCATCACCAGCAAAACCGGGCCACTGCGCGCCGAAGGCCAGGTGCTGTCGTTGGGGCGAAGAGCCGCTTTTGCCGAGGCCAGGATTACTGACGCAAACGGGACGCTCTACGCCTCGGCGACCTCGACGTTGCTGATCTTTGAGAGATGAATGCGGACAGATAAATGCGGAGAGATAACTGCGGCAAAAGAATATATGGAAGGAGACTCCCATGGGAAAGCTTGATGGAAAAGTTGCACTGATCACAGGCGGAAACAGTGGCATTGGATTGGCCACGGCAAAGCGCTTTGTAAAAGAAGGTGCTTTCGTCTTTATCACCGGCCGTACGCAATCAAAGCTTGATGAGGCAGTGAAGCAGGTGGGATCGAATGTTGTCGGGATCCAGGGAGATGTGGCGAGCCTTGCGGATCTGGACCGGCTGTTCGAAACAATCAAGAAGCAGAAAGGCAAGCTGGATATTGTTTTTGCCAACGCAGGAATTGCCAAGTATGCCGCAATCGGGACGATCACCGAAGAACACTTTGACAGCATTTTTGGTGGGAACGTAAAAGGCATGCTGTTTACCGTGCAGAAAGCGTTGCCGTTGATGCCTGATGGTGCGTCAGTGATTCTGAATGCGTCAATCGTCGGCAGTAAGGGTCTGCCGGCGAACAGCGTTTATGCCGCAACCAAGGCCGCAGTACGATCGTTCGCCAGGACCTGGACGACCGATCTCAAGAGCCGCAAGATAAGGGTGAACGCGATCAGTCCGGGGCCGATCGATACGGAAGGGTTGCGGGAGTTGCTGGGATCTTCGGAAGTGGGGCAGGAGCGGTTGAAGAACATGGGCAACCTGGTTCCACTGGGACGTCTGGGAATGCCGGATGAGATCGCCAAGGCGGCAGTGTTCCTGGCATCGGATGACAGCAGCTTTGTTACCGGCATTGAGTTGTTTGTGGACGGCGGCTTTGCGCAAGTCTAGATTTGCCCATGTTTAAAACATTCAGGTCTAAAACATTCAGTCTAAAACATTCTGAATGGGCGTTTCATGCGAAATGTTTTTCGGGAAGAGTAGCGCTCGCTCATGTTGTAAGAGCCATCGTTTGCGTTCCATTCCTCCGCCGTATCCGGTGAGCGAACCGTCTGAGCCGATTACCCGATGACACGGCACAACAATACCCACAGGATTTGAACCGTTGGCATGTCCGACAGCTCGGATGGCTGTGGGCCTGCCGATCTGTTGAGCAAGTTGTGCGTAGGTGATGGTCTCTCCGGCCGGAATGTTCCTCAGTGCAAACCAGACGGAACGTTGGAAAGCGGTGCCGGCAGTGGCTACGCGTAAGGTATCAAACGCGGCGAGATCGCCGGCAAAATATCGCAGGATGGCTTCAGTAAGGCTTTGCGGAAGTGTTCCGGGCGCGAGCTTGAATCCGTTGTCGCGGTAATGAAGTCGCAACAAGCGAAGCATGCGATGCTCATGGTCTGCCCAATCGATGGCACGAAGGTTTCCTTCATGGTCGGCGACGATGAGCATCTCGCCAATAGGTGTGTCGAGCCGGTCAAGGATCAGTTGCAAGGGTTGAATTGGTTCGTCTTGACTCGCACGCTTCATGTTTTGATTTTCTCAGCCATGGAAGGACATAACTGGACATTTTCGGACATGATTCAAAAACCTGCTGTTGCAAAAAACCAGGCGGGTCGCCACGACACAGTAAAAATGCGGACGTTAACCGTTTTGTGAAAAAGCGAAACGTCCACTGTCTGCGGGTTTTCTCTGTCAGATTTTCGCGGAGCACACTTGCGGAGTTAAGACTATCCGGCGGTAGTCGGGTGCACGAGGGTTGAATTAACTTTCCAATGCGCGTAGCGTTGCAATAGAGCGAGTATGATTCCTCCCTTTTCAGATTCCCTGAACTAAGTCAGCTCATCTGAAGTTCTCCTACCTTAGCCTCACCATAACCCGAGGAGGTTCAATCATGTTTGTACGCAAACTTTCATTCCACTTGAAGCCCAATATGCTCAGCCAATTCACCAGCACCCTGGAAAAAGCGATCATTCCCGTCCTTCGCAAACAGGCGGGATTCAAGGATGAAATCGCGTTTGCCGCTCCCGGAAGTTCAGATGTGCTGGTAATCAGCCTCTGGGACACCCAGCAAAACGCTGAAGCCTATGCGCGCAATACCTACAGCGATGTGCTCAAGATGTTGTCCAGCGTACTGGACGGCACGCCGAAGCTGGAAACAGCGGAGATTCTGCACTCGACCATCTCTGAGACCCGAGGCTCCAAACCGGTAGCCGCGTAAAGCAGTCTGTACAGACTCGGCATTCAAGTAAAAAGGGGGTCCTTCAAAGGCCCCCTTTTTCGGCTCCAGCAGCACCGACCTGGCTGCGGCGTTGAAGGAATCCATCGCATCGGCCAAGGTTCATTCCAAGTAACGCGAGGCTGGGAGACGGCTACCCCGTGGTGTCACGCGCGATTTGCGCGGCTCTTTCTTTGCCGCTGAAATGACGGTGAGCCGCGACGCTGGTGAAGTTGATTAGCACCGCCAGCAGGTTCCAGACAATCACTGGCCGCGAAGCGATCAATAGTCCGTAATAGATCCAGAGCAGCTGGAAGATGCCTAGGATTGTTGCCATCCTCAAGTTCATGCCTGCACTCGACCGGCGCCTGAACATCACGAGCAAGTCCGGCACTGCGGCGAACGTTGTGCCCAATCCCGCCACAAAGCCAAAGATTTCTGACCGCTGAAACCTGGGGACGAGCAGGCTCGCTGGGTCTCGTGGAACCAGGTCCTGACAGCCGCAGAACGTGATCAGACCCAGGAATAGAAGTGTAAGCGTGATTCGTTTGAAGCAGCCCATGTGCACCTCAGCAACTCAGTTTTCGGGCGATACCGAGAGTCTTCAGGATTTCCGACGAAGCTTTGTTGGTCGCCAGCCGCTCAAGGCAACTATTGTAATGGGAATCTTCACCACGGAGACACAGAGGCACGGAGAAATACCAAGGCAGAATATTAAAGAGTGGTTAAAGTGGTTCTCGTTCTCATGGGGAAGGCAAATTTTCGCCGGGGAGACGCTGAACATTGCAACAGCAGAAAGACTTCAATATCAATATCTGCTGCCTGAAATTATTCGTCGTGGAGAATCGGGTTCATTGAATCGATAGGGATCCCTCGCTAGGCTCGGGATTTCAGAAAATAGACGCTCGGGATTTTCAGAAAACAGACTCTTCCAAAAATGCAGAGAAAAAAGCAGCGAGGCCGAACACGCGCCGAGCTGCGCTGCAACAGGCGCACGAGAACGTCGAGGTCTGAAGATCAACTCGGTGCAGCGGTTTCGCGGTTTCGAAAAAGGAATTGGTGGAGGCGGTGGGAGTTGAACCCACGTCCGAAAATGTTACTGGTCAAGAGCCTACATACTTAGTCCAGTTCACCCGACGGGAATTACCCCGCCAGATTCGCGCCTTGCACTTAGAACGGACAAGAAATGCAAGTCGCTAGCCCGTTTGTCTCGTCCTCCCACCCTGGCTTAGTAAGGAAGACCAGCCTACTGTGTGACGCCCTTTCACAGCCCATAGGCGAAGCTGTGGAGAGCGGCTGCTTATTTAATTAAGCTGCGTATGCGAACTGATTAGAGTTAGCAATTATTGTTTTTGCACCACTTACGGGGGAATGCGCCCCGGTATGCCTCCTGGCCGCAAGCATTTCCGTCGAAGCCGTGACGCCCCCATTTTGGGCCATTCACACCGTTATTTCGGGTAAATGGGGCTTACTTCAGAAAGGACTTGTGACCGTCCTTGTTTTCAAAGAGCTATTTTTTTGAAGAACAATGCCTTCAAAGAGCTACTTCTACCTTAGACAGCTATATACAAGCGGTCAAGGCATTTGATGAAACCGGGGGCTGCGGGGATTCAGGTACTTCAGTGTCGTTTGGCGCGACTCCCATTCGCTTCGTGGATGTCGAAGTCGGAGGTAGTGGGGGTCGCTATTGGACCGGCTGAAGCCGTGCCCTTATATTTGTCTCGCAGGCGGCTTCTTATGCCCTTGATTTTTTCTTGCCCGTTGCTTTTAGGACCGACTTGCGTGAGCTTGTCTTCGCTCTCTGGGCGAGGTGGCTTTAGATCTCACAATCGTTTTCTTCAGCGCCTTCTTCTTGCCAGGTTTGGCCGATTTGGCCGACGATGGCTTCTGAACTGCGTTTTCAGCGAGACGATGTTTCACCGAAGCATTCACCATCTTCTGTAGCGTAGGAATATGTACGTCTGACAGACGTTTTATGTAGAGGCAGCCCTTGCCGGTGGAATGTTTTCCCAATTGGGCGAGAAGTTCATCGTGTTGGGGAAAGCTGCTGCCGACGTAAAGCGTAAGGTTCTGCTTGCGTGGTGAGAAGCCAATGACCATCCAGGGAATTGCGCGGCCGCTGGGGTACGTCATGGTGTATTCGCCGAAGCCGATGATCGCGCTGCCCCACATACGTGGTTCGGCATCGGCCGCCGACTTCATGATGTCCACAATGGCATCGCAGTCTTCCCGCAGTTGCTGGTCAGTAATCTTGTTGAGGAAGTCAGATACGGACGTGTCGTTGAGTTTGGTCTTCATCTCCGCCATGATGGCTCAACTCCTGGATGTGATTTAGCAACAGCGCAGCCAAGGATATCAGTACTCGCAGCAAAAGCTAATAGAAGATATTGCGATCCCAATGACTGTGTCGGGGCAAAAATGTCCGATCAAGTACAATCGAGCGGACGCCTGTAAGTGAGCCGGGACTGATTAATAATCTGCGACCGACAATAATCTGCAACCATCCTGGTTCACGCGCGTCCAATGCTGTTATGCCAATGGTGGAGTCCCAAACAGTGGAATTTGAGTGCCTTCCGTTTAGCAGCATTCCCCATACCAGCCGGCTGTTTGACGACTATCTCCACCAGTTCGCGAAGGTAAGCGCCTTCTATCCGAGGCCACCGCAAATGGAGAGCTGGTGGCAGGAAGAAATTACCAGGATCGATTATCCAGAGGACCGGCGCCAGACTGTGGCTTCTATTCTGGAGCGCCAGAACCTGGCTTTTGGGGCGAGCGACAAAGCGCTGGCCAACATTCAGAGATTGCGCGACGGCGCTGCGGCAGTGGTTACAGGCCAGCAGGTGGGGCTTTTCGGTGGGCCTTTATTCTGCGTGTTGAAGGCGCTCTCTGCGGCCATGCATGCAGAAAAGACCGGCGCCGTTCCAGTGTTCTGGCTGGCTACGGAAGATCATGATTATGCCGAGATCAGCTCAGTCAACCTTCCGGCCACGGACCACCTGAAGAAATTCACGGTGAATGTACCGCACAAAGAAGGCGCTCCCGTGGGCACGGTCAGCTTTGATGACGAGATAACCGCTGCGGTCCAACAAGTTGAATCCTTGTTTGGGAACTCTGAGGTCACGGAGTTGCTGGCAGCAAGCTATGGCAAGAGAGAAAACTTTGGCAGCGCCTTTGCCAAGTTTTATGCCAGGGTCCTGGGCGATCTTGGAATTGTACTGCTCAATCCAGGTGATCCGGAACTGCATCGTCTGGCTCAACCGCTTTTTAAATCCGCACTGGAGCAAGCGGAACAGATCAACGATGCGCTGTTGCAGCGCGGTAAAGACCTTGAAGCCGCTGGATATCATGCGCAGGTTAAAGTAACCACCTCGCACACACTTTGCTTTTTCATTGAGAACGGCGTGCGCACGCCGATTCGCGTAGAAGATGGCAGCTTCCATATCGGCGAGAAAAAGATCTCGCGCGAAGAAATCCTTGCTGAAGTGGAACGATGTCCTGAACGGTTCAGTGCCAACGTTCTCTTACGGCCGCTCACGCAGGACCATCTTCTGCCGACGTTGTGTTATATCGGCGGACCGGCGGAAGTGGCATACTTCGCGCAGATTGAAACGGTCTATCGCAAACTGGTCAACCGTGTGACCCCGGTTCTTCCCCGAATCTTTGCCACCATCGTTGAGCCGCGACAAGCCAAATTGCTTGATCGCTATGGGCTCAAACTGACTGACATCTTTACCGGACCCGAGAAAGTACGCGAGACAGTGGCGGCACAAGCGTTGCCGGAAAGCATTGTGAAAAGCTTTGATGCCGCAGAGCAGCATCTTGAACTGGCAATCCAGTCCATTCAGCAACCGCTGCATAAACTCGACAAGACGCTGGCGGACGCCGCAGAGAACGCGGCGTCAAAAATGCGTTACCAGCTTCAGGGGTTGCGCGACAAAGCTGCACGTGCGGAGGTCCGCAAAAATGGAGAACTCCAGCATCATGCTGATGAGCTCTCAACCTTGCTTTATCCGAATAAAGATCTTCAGGAGAGGGAAGTGGGAGCGGCCTACTTCCTCTTGAAGTACGGAACAGGGTTTGTGCCGCAACTTAAAACCCAGTTGCAGGCAGACTGCCTGGAGCACCAGATCGTTCCGTTTCAACCGTCATAATCAAGCGTTGGGAACGAAGATCCTGATCATCCAATAAGTAAGTGCTGCCATGGTTGCGCCTGCTGGAATGGTGATGACCCAGGCCCAGACAATTCTTCGCGCCACTCCCCATCGCACAGCCGAGATACGATGCGTTGCACCCACTCCGATAATCGATCCGGTAATCGTGTGCGTGGTGCTGACCGGAATGCCCCACAGCGCCGTCATGACGAGCGTAAGTGCGGCCGCCGTCTCAGCGCAAAATCCGCCCACAGGTTTCAGCTTGGTAATTTTGGAACCCATGGTCTGCACAATGCGCCAGCCGCCAAAATATGTCCCCATGGCTATGGTGAAGTACGCAATGAGAATGATGGGAAGGTGAAAACGGCCCCAGTCACCGCCAGCTTCTTTTGCGGTTAAGTATCCGCCTGCATAAAGTGCGCTGACAACGATTCCCATGGTTTTTTGCGCATCATTGCCGCCATGGGCGAAGCTCACACCGGCTGAAGATGCAAGTTGAAGAATGCGGAACAGCTTATCGACTTTGCGAGGCGGCGCCGCCTTGAAGATCCACGACACAGCTACCATCAGCCCCAGGGCAATCATAAACCCGATCATCGGCGAGAGGACGATGAAGATCACCGTATTCTTCCATCCCGCAAGAATGATCGCTTTAAAGCCGGCGCGAGCGATCGCCGCTCCAGCATAGCCACCAAACAGTGCGTGAGAAGAAGAAGTAGGCAATCCCAGGAACCAGGTAATCAGGTTCCAGACAATCGCTCCCACCAGCCCGGCCAGCACCACATACTGAGTGACATATTCCAGGTGGACCATGCCTTTGCCCACGGTTTTTGCGACGGCTGTTCCCAGCCCGAAGGCCGCGGCAAAGTTAAAGATCGCGGCCCAGACCACGGCGATTCTGGGAGACAACACGCGCGTGGAAACCACGGTAGCAATGCTGTTGGCCGCGTCATGAAAGCCATTGATGAAGTCAAAAATCATGGCCAGAAGCACTGTGAGTAAAACCAGGACTAAGCTCGTGTGCACCTAGTACGCCCCGCAAAGTGGATTCTTCAGCATAGGCAATCGCGGCTCAGGCGCTTTTGAGGACCACGCCTTCAAGAACGTTGGCGGCATCTTCAGCTTTGTCCGTGGCGGTTTCCAGGACTTCGTAGAGCTCTTTCAGCTTAATCAGTGAGATTGGATCTTTTTCTTTCTCGAACAGCAGGGCAATGGCTGAGCGGGCAATCTGGTCCGCTTCATTCTCCAGACGGTTGATCTCCACGCAGTTCTCAAGAACATGGTCATTCTTTTTGTCCAGCTTCACCATGGCCTGGGAGAGCTGGTCACATTGCTTGATGATGACTTCCGCCAACTTCGACGCAGCCGGCGGCGCGCTGGTGATCTTGTACATGATCAGCCGTACGCCCGCGGCATAGACAAAGTCCAGCACGTCATCCAGTGAAGAGGCCAGGCGGTGGATATCCTCGCGATCAAAAGGAGTAATAAAGGTCTGGTTGAGACGGGTCAGAACATTGTGGGTCATTTCATCGCCGCGATGCTCAATAGCTTTGAGCTGCTGCACGCGAACTTCCACATCCTTGAAATCATCCAGCGTTTGTTTCAAAAGGCGTGCGCCATCGCCAAGATTTTTGGCCATGTCGGCGAATAAATCAAAGAACTTAGTGTCGCGTGGAATGAGGCGCATTCGTGTGAACAGTTCTCCTGTGGCGGCAAGGCGCGTTTAACACAACGTTAACAAACAGAGAACTATCGCATGCGACGGTTGGTCTGGTCAAACTTCAGACGCGATTCTGCTCTGGAATGAGGTTTGGTTTCAAATTTCCGCCCGCGCCCGCTGAAGGAGCCTGCTCAGAGCGCGAAAGACGAAGCGGATCGTGAAGATTGTGACCGCCACCGCGATTACCACCAACACGGATGCGACGACCGGATGCTGCGTGGCCAGCCACGTCAGTGAGATGGCAACCACATCTTCTCCAAAGCTGAGGGCCATATTGGAAAACGGCTCCGGGGACGGCGTAACCGCAGCTCTGATGGCCGTCTTTCCTCCGTGTGACGCCAGGGCAATGGTTCCACCCAACAGAGCCGCGGCCAATTGCGTTCCCGGTGAGAGTTGCTGTGTAGCTCCGTAAGAGAGCAGCGCAGCGATGGGAACGCGGATGAATGTGTGCAGCGCGTTCCACACAAGATCGAAGGCCGGGATTTTGTCAGCGAAGAGCTCCAGCAGGAACAGCGCCAGGGAGACTCCAATCACGGTCCATGATTGAATGATGTGCAGTGCCGGAGGCAGCTGAAAAAGGTTCAGGTGAGAGAGAATACCCAGAGTGGCAAGCGTGGCGTAGACGTTCAAACCAGAAGCAAAGCTGGCCCCGACGACAATGGCCAGAAGGTCGCTTTTTTGCAGGTGGGAAAAGGGAAGCAAGGTTTGCTGCAGCAAAAAAGAAGGGCCGCCGTAAAAGAGGCAGCCCAGCTTTGCTAATCTTTGATCAGTCTGAAACTGATTAAAGTGTAGATTCAATTTCAAAACCCCAAGCTTCCAGAAGTGGTTCTGGAATGTACTTGGAATTCTTGTTACGCCGTGCCCACTCGCGCAAACGAGTGGAGCGAATGTATTGGTCGGGGGTGAGTTTAAATTCCTTTACGGCCTGCTCAAAAGACGTAACAACGGGGACCACCGGCCCAATGGGCTCAGGCTTGCCCCAATTCGGATTACCGCGTCTCCTTGCCATATTCAGTGTTTCCTGCCTTTGTTAGTAGAAGAATGCGTACAAATGGATTACTTGCGTGTTTGATTCCCCGTCATAGGGTTTGGTTTCAGCTCAATTCCCCAAAGAGGGAAAGACGCAGCTGCACAATGTGCCCCGAGAGGATATGCAAACCCCTTAGTCTAAAGATATTGAGCGTCAATGGCAACGCAAATCCGCGGAAAAGCCGCCAAAAACGGCATTTTTTAACAACACGCGCGATATTTTATGTACTAGTGGGCATGACAGTAGTGTCCATATGGTCTATGTACCTATGGGCGTACCTGAAAAATGCCTGCAAAGCATTTCACATAGCCGTTTAACGGGGTACCGCAATGAGTTGGGAACTCGCAGTGCAGATAAGAGCGTTGTTCTCGTCGACCACCATGGCTTCGCAGAAAAAGATGGAACGTCCCGCTTTCAGGCACTTACCTGTGGCTCGGAACCTGCCAGCTTTGAGCGGCTTCAAATAGGCAACTTGAAGATTGATGGTGGTGGCGTAATTTTCCGGGAAGACCTGCGAGATGGCGGCAACGGCACACGCTGAATCCGCTATCGACGCCAGCACTCCACCATGCACAACATCGTTCTGTAAGCAGACCGGGGCGCACCTCGGCTTCAAAGACTGCATAGCCGGGTGAGACTTCAATCAGTTCCAGGCCGAGCGTCTTCCAATAGGGGACAGCATTGCACATGAAGTCGCGCAGAGCGTTGAGTTCGAGTTTGTTGTTATGTTGCTTATCGATTTTGGCGTCGTCCATTGATTGCGAATCCATTCCAGGCCGATGAATCATCGTCACGAACTCTTTCCAATTTTGTGCATGAACAACCATCCATTTCCAGACTCAATTCGAATTGCAAAAGAGACGCTTTCGTCCTGTGAGGAACATTAGGTGGCGTGCTTCTTTGATATCATACGGCGTTAGCATAAAAGTCATTCTGTGGAGGAAGTATCAGATGCGCGTGCATTCGCAAGTTATTGCAGCCACTTTATTTTGGGCCCTTTCGATTTCGGCAGCATTTGCCCAGGACCCCGCCAAGGGCGGGCCCAATTTCTCTTCAGAGAACATAAGCGCAGCTTCTGAATCTTACCGCGCGCCCAATCCTGATTTCGGCGCTCTTCTGCCTAAAGACTCCGCGCCCAATGCGCCGGCTGCACAGGGTGATCCGGTAACTCCAGCCGTTGAACTTTTCGGCGGCTATTCCTATCTCCGGTTTAATCCCCGTGTAAACGGTACTGATCAGACTTTTGATAACAACGGCGGTACGGCGTCGATTGCGGGCAATGTCAACAGATGGCTTGGCCTGGTGGCTGACTTCGGATTTTACAAGGTTGGCGGCAATCTTCAGCCGGGTTCCAGCGGGAGCGCACAAACATATCTTTTTGGCCCACGGTTTTCGCATCGCGGTAGACCGCTGGACGCCTTTCGCCTCCGCACTGTTCGGCGCGGCGCACGTGGGCGTGGACAGCTCTAATCCTATTATCGGCAGCTCGAATTTCTTCAACACCAGCCTTGCATGCGAATGCTTTCGCTACAGCCTTAGGCGCGGGCATTGATCTCAAATTAACCAAACACGTAGCGTGGCGCGTGGTGCAGGCAGAATATCTGCTCACCAAGTTCAAAGATGGTAATGACAATCTGCAGAACAACCTTCGTTTGGCCACCGGGTTGGTGTTCCGCTTCGGCGGTAATCCTCCTCCGAACCATCCGCCGACCATCGCCATTTCCACCACGCCGAATTCGGTAGTCGAAGCCAGCGGAGACAGTACTGTTGTCCAGGCCAAAGCCGCTGATCCGGATAATGATCCGCTGACGTACACATGGTCCGCAACGGGCGGCAAGATTGAAGGCACCGGCTCAGAAGTTCATTGGAACTCCCAGGGCGTTGCTCCCGGGAAGTACACGATTACAGGCACGGTTGCTGACGGTCGCGGCGGCACAGCCAGCTCTTCGACAGACGTAACCGTAACAGCTCGTCCGAACCGTCCACCTACAGTGAGCTGTGCGGCATCGCCGGCGTCCGTAATTGTAGGCCAGCCGGTGACCGTGACAGCAACCGGCAACGATCCTGACAACGATCAGTTGACTTACACCTTTGACTCCGGCAGCGGCAAGGTTACCGCGAACGGCGCCACTGGCCAGTTCGACACCACTGGACTCACCCCCGGCCACTACACGGTGAACTGCCATGCCGATGATGGCAAGGGCGGTAAAGCCGACAGCAGCACGGACATTGAAGTCCAGGCCAAGCCGATTGCTCCGGAGCAGAAACAACTTGAAGTTCGCCTGTCACTACACAGTATTTACTTCCCAACCGCCAAGCCGACAGCGGAGAACCCGCAAGGCGGCCTGCTGGACAGTCAGGAGCGAAGCCTGGTGGCGCTGGCCAGCGACTTCAAGAAGTATCTGGTTTATAAGCCGGATGCCCACCTGATTCTGCAAGGTCACGCTGACCCGCGTGGCGGACCGGATTACAACAAGCTGCTCTCTGATCGTCGCGTGGAACGCACCAAGAGCTTCCTGGTGGAACAGGGCGTTCCTGCTGACCATATCGACACGCAGGGTCTGGGTGAGGAACAGCCCATGAATGTGGATCAGGTGAAGCAGGCGATTGATGCCGACACCAACATCACGCCGGAACAGAAGAAGCAACTTGCTGCCAAGGCCAGCGTGCTTGCTCTGGCCCAGAGCCGTCGCGTCGACGTAACTCTCAGCACCACCGGCCAAACCTCAACCCGGCAGTTCCCGTTTAACGCTGAGGATGCTCTCAACCTCATCAACCCGAAGGGAACTGGTACGGCAAAGGCAAAAGCCGGCGCCAAAGCACCGGCCACTAAAAAGAAAGCTCCAACCAAGAAACAGTAGGTTGTAGCTGGCACACTAGAACGAAGCGGCAGGCTGATCAGGCCTGCCGTTTTTTTACTCTCCTTTAAATACAGTTGTTGCCAACCTGACGGTGATGTGGAAGCTAGTCGTGGGGGCGCAAAGAATGCTGCGATATGCCAGAATTTTCTAGTCTTGCCTAACCAAGAATGCTGAATAGATATAAATACCTGGTCTGACTAACACAAGAATGGAAAGCCGTTGGAGGCCAATAAAGGTACTATCAAACGCGCTCCGAGCTTGTTGCAACAGACGCCAGGACTTCCCGGACTCTCCTACGATGAAGAATGCATTCATAGCGAAGGTACGAAAATATTTTGCGACGGAAGCAGCGTTACAAATCTGCTATGTGTGATAGTATTCTCCGACTTCGTGAGAAGCTCGCCAAGATGTAGGTTTCCCCAAAAAAGTAAACACAATAGAAAAGTTGTATCGATCTCTCGGGTATCAGCTTGTGAATGAGTAGTCTGGGCATCGTTATACCAGTAGCAAAACTTGGTCTATTTTGAGGTCCGCTATGCTAACTCTCCTCCCCCGCAAACTTCTACTTGTGCTTTTTGCAGGTTTTCTCTGCCTTTCACAGCATGCATCAGCGCAGAATGATGCATCCACACCCGCTGAAACCCAACCTTCGCTACAAGACGACGGAAGCAAGCGGACCGACGCCGATCAGGACGATCCCAATGGCCGCCTACAGTGGGAACGCGAAACCTGGGGCACCGTAACCGCCACTTTCCGGCAGAATGCAATTAAGGAAGGAAAAAAACACGGCGACAGAAAGCATTTGGCCGGACCACAGTGGATAAGCATCGGGCCAGTAGGCGCCGAATACGAACAGAACGGCAGCTTTACCGGTCACGTGGAAGATAGCGGCCGCGCCCGCACCATTTTGCCGCACCCCTCCGATCCAAACATTGTTTATGTGCTGACTTCGGGCGGTGGCCTGTGGCGGACCAATAACTGGATGTCCGCGAACACGGACTGGACTGTCCTCACGGATGATCTGCCGACGACAGGTGGCGGATCAGTTGCCTTCGGCAAAAGTCCGGAGACACTCTATCTGGGACTCGGCGATCCTTTTGATCAGATTCTCGTCGGCGGTTCCGTGGTGAAATCAAGAGACGGCGGACGCAACTGGTCGCCGATGATCGAACTGGGCAATGCCGTGTCTGTGCGGGACGTGAAGGTCGACACGAGCACCAGCAAGGACATTGTTTTTGTTGCGACCGAAACCGGATTGTTCGTCTCGTCTGATGAAGGCGCCACCTACAATGCAGTACCTGCGTTTAATAATCTATCGGTGTGGAGCATTGCTCAGACCAGCGCAGGCTGGCTGGTTTCCGCTCAACCTTGCCCCGCGGCTAACACGGGACTTCAATGCCCGTCCGCTACAACCTTGTTCCTGTCAACCGATCACGGCGCAACATGGGCTCCCATCAGCAACACCGGAAACGTATTCACGGGCAACGGCCGCACCACGCTTGCGGTGGCAAAACCGGGTGAGAACGTTGTTTACGCTTATTCGAGCAATGTGGGCGATTTACAAATGCAGGACGTGTACCGCTCTTCGGATGGCGGACAGACCTGGGTCGCCGATCATGTGAATTCCACAAAGATTCCCACGAACCCCGTTGCGGGGAGTGTGGACAACATGAATATCTGCCACGCTCAGTGCTGGTATAACCAGTCAATCCTTGTTGATCCGCAGGACCCCAATCGCAACACGGTATGGATCGGCGGCGATCTTGCCGCGGCGCGAACCGCTGACGGCGGATCGACCTGGACGCTCAAAACGTTTTGGCTTTACAGCGCGGTCCCCGGCCTGCCTTACGCTCATGCCGATCATCATGCGGCGTTCTACAAGATGACCGGAACTCCGACGCTGATTCTTGGTGATGACGGCGGTTTCAACATCAGTACAGACGATGGAGCTACGTTCAGTAGTGACAAGAACACTGGGTTGACTACGCATCTTTACTATACCGTTGCCGGCAATGCCGCATTACCGAACCTGGTAATCGGCGGCCTGCAAGACAACGGCACTCGCATCCGTACTGACAACAGTAAGATCCATAATCAGGTAATTGGCGGCGACGGCATGGGTGCAGCGTACAGCCAGGCCAACACCAATAGCGTGCTGGGAAGCGCACAGGGTTCATCCATGCGCACCAACCTCACCAACACCGCTCCCACAGTCTTCCAGAACTGGGCGGCTGCGACCACAGGACTTTCTGACGTCGGCTTTGGCTTCTTCACTTCCATCACTCCTGCTCCAGCGAACTTGGATCCGACCGGACGCGTGTTCTTCCACTTCTCCAACGCACGCGTATGGCGTTCGAACAATGGCGGATTAACCTGGACGAGAATCGCCTCTGCGATCGCGCCCACCAGCCCGGGTCTCCCGGTGGCTCGGCGCTTCCGTTCGAGCCCAGATGACCTCGGCGTAAGCCCCGTCGACTTGAACCACATCGCGGTAGGAGCCGCCGGAGGCTTCCTGGATGTAACCACCAACGGTGGCGCCACCTGGACTGACATCAACATGATTGCACTGGTGCCTGGTTATCAAGGCTTTGTCACTAACGTGACGTGGCAGGACAACCAGAATCTGTGGGTCACTTCAGTTGCGCAGGCCCCGGGATCGTCTCGAGTCGTCAAAGCTTCGATCGCTAACCCGGGAGACAGCTGGTCAACCGCAACCTTCAGCGTATTACAGAATGGTTTGCCTGACCTGCCGGTTACCCGCGTTTACATCGATCCCCGCGACACAACGAAAAACACTGTGTATGCAGCCACTCACGTCGGCATCTATCGCACGGTAGATGGTGGCAATTCATGGTCTCCGTTTGGTACGGGTCTTCCGACGGTTCGCGTCAATGATATTTACATGCCGCCGGATGGATCCTTCATGCGCATTGCAACTTATGGGCGTGGAATCTGGGAGCTTCCGCAGATCGAGTTTGTAAGCGCGGTTCTCACTGATGACAAGCGTTCCTGTGACAATGACGGTGTGCTTGATAACGGTGAGACCGGAAGCCTCAACGTCACTCTCCAAAATCAGGGCGAAGAAGTGAATAACGTCATGGTCTCCGTAACGTCGAGCAATCCGGCGGTTACGTTCCCGCGTGGCAATTCCATTAAGTTCGGCATAGGGCGAAATCGCTCGAACACCGGATCAGTTACGATGGCGCTCAACGGAGCGGCTCCGGTTGATTCCACTGATTTCCACATCACCATCAGTTCACCGGAACTCGGTCTGCCGAGCGGCCTGAGCGTGGTATCAACCCAGCGCCTCAACTACGACGAACAGACGGCAGCGTCAACCACAGAAAGCGTGGAAGCATCAGCCGCCGGCTGGACCACTACCGGTGGCTCACCCGAGCGTCCGAACGTGAATCCATGGCAGCGCCGCACGCTCTCAGCGCTGGATCACGTATGGTGGGGACCGGACAATAACGGTCAGAACGATGACGTGAAGGACTCAATCCCTGACGAGCAGTCCCTCATCTCACCGAGCATGCATGTTGGCACCGATCCTTTGACAATTTCATTCCGCCACCGCTTCTCATTTGAAGCAACCGGCTGGGATGGCGGCGTCATTGAGCTCAGTACAGATAATGGCGCCAGCTGGACCGATATTGGCACCTCTGCTTACAACGGTTCAACCAATAGCGTCACTGCTTCTCCGCTGGGGATCAACCATAAGGCCTTTGTGAATCGCATGGTTGGCTGGCCGGCCTTTGCCAATGTGAGCTTGAATCTTGGCACGGCATTTGCCGGGCAGGACATCAAGATCAGGTTCCGCATCGGCGCGGATGAATCCACCGGCGCACCCGGCTGGGATGTTGACGATATCAGCGTTGGCGGCATCACCAACAAGCCGTTCTCAGCGCTGGTACCGAACGCATGTACCGTCAAGGCGGACAAAGACTAACTCTGCAGGCTCACAAGAGAGCTATTTAGGGTCCCGCTCCGGCGGGGCCCTTTTTTCTGGTGAAAGCGTTAGACTGGTTAAAGTGGAGGCAGGTGATGATGTTTGCAATGCTCCTGCTTTTGGCCCTCTCTTCACCGGGACAAAACGTAGGACCACCCAATACCCCAGCGGGAGAAAACCCACTATCAGGCTGGACAGCCACTGAAATTCCCAATCTTGAAATGATGGCGATCTCGGCTGATCCGGACTCTGGAGCAATGGTGACTACTAGATTGCGCGCAACGCGCAAAGTGATCTATGCCACCCCACTCGCATCCCGTGGATGAACAACTGACGGTGGTGAAAGGGAATGTGTCCTTGGACTCAACTGGAGATCACGCGGGCGAAAAGCGCCATCTTGAAACGGGCGAGAGTATGGTTCTGAAAAGCGGAGTTAAATATTCGGCATCGCTCGATGCCGGGACAGAAATAGAGCTTCGTGGAAAGGGCCCACTCGTGACATCCTGGGCAGATCCTGCAGCTGTCAGAGCGATGAAGCAGCACCCGGTCGACAGCGATAGTGACCGCACGAAGATGAAGAAGGAACAAGACAAGAAATGAAGTCTGTGGTTGTAGCTGGCGCAATAAAGCGACGCGGCAGGTAATCAGGCTTGCGATTTTTTCTCAATTCTGTCTTTTCTCGCCGGTCATCCCGACCCTCGGCGATTATGTGCGGCGCTGTTTTCATTTCTTTATCCACCCAAAAAAGCGCAACACGGACCAATACGCCTGATCCAGGCCGTCATCGTTCTGTTTGGTTCTCTTCGAGGAGTATCTTTAGCTGACTGTCCAATCGGGCAGTGATAACGCTGTGTCTTCCACTACGTGTATGTCGGGCTAAACCACTCAATTCACCCGTTTAAGACCTCCAGTTTGGTTAGAACGTCGGGTAGTTGCGTAGGGTACACACCGTTGAGATGGAGCGTTTGGGAAAAGGCGTAGTCTTGTTTCTAATTTGCTTTCGTGTCCGCCCTTCACGACCGCCGCAGAAATGCAGTTGTCAGAACTGCGAGACTACGCAAAGTCGCCCCGCAAACTAATGTAGATACTTCGGCATTTTTCTGTTCCAAAGAGGTCCGAGACCATGTCCTACACTACAGAACGTTACAACCTTGGAGGCTTAAGCCGTACAGATATCAATTCGAGCCGCCTGGAATACGGAGATATTGATTGGACTGGGCAACCCTTAGAACGGCTACTCCTCTCTAAGGATCGGTACATACCGGTACATCTTCATCTCCTTCCGGGCATATTTTGAGCTTAGCGTTGTATCCCTTCCGGGAACTTTGAGCGCGTTTAGGCCGAACCGCCTGAAGTCGAAAATCAGCAAGAAACGGAAACCTGCGACTTTCTCATTTGCGGAGCGAGCAACGGCCACATTTCTGCTCGAATGATGGTTCGGTTGATGCCGACCATTGGGCCAGGATTTTTTCACAGATCTCAAAATGCGCAACATTCACGTTGAATGCTGCGTAGCGCGGATCGTGATTGCCTCGCCGTGGATGAACCAGGACGAGTTCATGATGAAATTTTTTGAAGATGGTTCCGAAAACAGTTCGCAGACCCTTTGCTGAAGCTTCTCTGCGACCAGTTCCAAAACCAGCGGTGCCCAACGCGCCAAGCTGGTTCCCCAACGGACACCCGTGTCCCACACTCCCGGATGAGAAAGTGAGCAGCTCGCGCTCATGGCCCAAGATCGTGCTCTATTCGCATGATACGTTCGGCATGGGAAATATCCGAAGGACACTCATGCTCTCGGAGGAATTTATTACCAGCTATCCTGGTGCTTCCATCCTGATCATCACTGGTTCGCCGATGATCCATGCGTTCCGAATTCCCAAGGGGATTGATTACATCAAGCTGCCCTGTCTGGATCGGTTGGAAGCCGAGCAATATGCGCCTCGATATCTCTCTGGCTGTGCGAACGAGGTAAAACAGACGCGTGAAGCAATCCTGAGGGAATCGATTCTTCAATTCAATCCGGACCTGATCGTTGTAGACAAGAGAGCCGCCGGAGTGGACGGGGAACTTTTGCCCACGCTCCACGCGCTACGCCAGAACCAACGGAAGACCAAACTAGTGCTTGGGGTACGCGACATTCTGGACGAGCCGGAGCGTACACGGAAGGTCTTAGCAGGCAACGGCAGCTTCGACGTGATTGACGAGTTCTACGATGAGGTCTGGATTTATGGCTGCAAGACCGTTTTCGACACGGTGACTGAATACGCATTTCCCGAACTGGTTATTCGAAAAACGGTTTATTGCGGTTATCTGAAGCGCCCTACTGTTATGTCTGAGCGGTTGGATGGGCCTCCGCGCATTCTGGTTACCACCGGCGGCGGCGGCGACGGCGGCGATGTAATCGAAGCGTATCTGACCGGCCTCTCCACCTTGCCTAGAAATGTTGCCTTGCGCAGCACGGTCATCTTTGGACCACAAATGCCACAGGCACGGCGCTCGGAAATTCTCCACCGTTTTGACTACATGTCAGACGTGGTTTTTCTGGAATTCGAAGCTGAAATTGCGAATCGCTACGCGCAAAGCGACGTGGTCGTCTCGCAAGCCGGGTACAACACTGTTTGTGAACTACTCTCGTTTTCCCGGCGCGCCCTTCTTGTCCCAAGAAGCGAGCCAGTGCGTGAGCAGCTTATTCGAGCACGATTGATGGCTGAGCGGGGCCTTTTCGAATGCATTGAGCCGCAGGACCTGACACCCGAAACCCTGATCTCCAGGGTACGGGAAGCATTGAACGCCTCTTTGATTACGTCCCCCGCTCTCGACTTGGATGGGCTTCCGGTCATTCGAGAGCGTGTATCGGCACTACTCGGTTGCCGGCGGAGGGCCGCATGAATGAAGGCAAGATCGTGATGGTCCTAAGCGGGTTTCCGAGACGCTCGGAAACATTTGCCTTGAACGAAATATGGGCGCTTGAGAAGCGAGGCGCGCTGGCCGGTATATTCGCCACCAAAGCGGGTGAATCTGTTGCAACACAACTAGCCAGCAAAGCTTTGGTGAGCCGGGTCAATGTGCTGAGGGAAGCAGACGTTGTGCGCCAGGCTGATGAAGTGGTCAGCTGTCTGAACGGAACGAGTGTTTCGGGTGTTCATGGGTATTTTGCGCATGCTCCGGCGGAGATTGCAGAGCGTGTTGCCATGCAACTGGGAACACGCTTCGGTTTCAGCATTCATGCGAAAGACGCGCGCAAAGTACCACGAGAAGTTCTTTCCGCGCGCGCGCGTAAGGCAGCGTGTGTTGTGGCTTGCAATCATGATGTGGCTGCCGAACTGCGGGATTCCGGCGCCCGGGTGCACCTGGTTCCTCACGGAGTAGACCTCGACCGCTTTACTCGGCGCGATTTTCCGTATATGGGAGCGCTTCAACTCCTGGCGGTTGGGAGACTGGTTGAAAAGAAGGGCTTTCACATTTTGATAGCTGCCGCGGCACGGCTCCGCGCAGCGTTTCAACTGGACATTGTTGGAGAAGGGCCGGAAGAGAAGCGGTTGAAGGCCTTGATTCGCACGCATGGGTTGGAATCAAAAGTCAGGCTGTGCGGTCCAAAAACTCATGAAGATTTGCCGGAGGCGTACAACCGTGCCCATGTTCTTATCGTGCCTTCCATTGTGGACCGGACCGGCGATCGTGACGGCTTGCCCAACGTTGTGCTTGAGGCGATGGCGTGCGGCCGTCCGGTAATTGCCAGCGACACCGGCGCAATTGGAAGCGCGGTAATTCATGGCGAAACCGGATTACTTACACAGCCTGGAGATGCCGAATCTCTCGCGAGTGCCATCGATATGCTCGCCGAACACCATTCCCGGCTCCAGCAATTGGGGATACGGGCGCGCGAACGGGTACAACGCGAATACGACCTCCGAATCTGTACCGAACGTTTTCATGATCTGCTGAGGAGCGCCTATGCCTGCTGAGACGAAGCAATTCCCGCTGCAGAGTGATCGCGGCAGTATTGCTTATGTTTTGAAAGGATATCCGCGTCTGACCGACACTTTCATCACCAGCGAAGTTTATCGCATGGAGCAACAGGGACTGCGGTTGCGCGTCTTTGTGATCAAACCCTGCACCGAGCCGGTGCCCAGCGATTTGCTGGACAAGATCGCTGCCAAGCCCGTTTACATGCCGGACACTACTTCGATGAAGAACGCTTCTTTGTTCAAGTGGCTGTCTGACAATTTGAAGCATTTTCTTCCATCTCTTCAACGTGTTATCCGCAAGCACCCGCTCGGTGTTTTACGCGCTGCCGGGGTGGCATTCATGCAAGCGGTACGCGCACGCAAGGAGTTCTGGTCATGGCCGCGCAAGGTTTATGCCAAGGAATTTTTGCAGGGAGTGATGCTGGCGGACATGTTGGAGCAAGCCGGCGATGTGGGCCACATACACGGACACTATTGCCATGGCGCGACGACCGTCACGTGGTTCGCGTCCATGATGACGAAGCTGCCTTTTTCATTCACAGCGCACGCGAAAGATATTTATCTTCCCAGCCTCAACCCCGCGGGCCTGCTGCGCCGAAAGATGGATGCCGCGCGATTCATCGTCACCTGCACTGACGCCAACCGGGATTATCTGGAGAATCTCGGCAGCAAAACGCCGGTTCACTGCATTTATCACGGACTCAACGCAGAGTTCTGCAACATTATCAAAGAGCAGCCCGCCGCTCGCGCGACAAACGGGCATTTTCGTGTGCTCGGAGTCGGTCGCCTGATCCCGAAGAAGGGCTTTGACATCCTTGTCGAGGCATGTGCAATCCTCCATCAGAAGCGCGTTCCGTTTGAGGCAGTCATTGTTGCTGAAGGCGGAGAACATGAGAAAGAAATTCGCAGGCTGATTACGGCGAATGGCCTGCAGGATAACGTCTTTCTGCCAGGCCCGATGTCACAGTCGCAGCTCTTCAGCGAGTATCAGAAAGCAAGCGCCTTCTGTCTGCCATGCCGTGTGCTTGAGAATGGCGATCGCGATGGCATTCCCAACGTGCTGATGGAAGCCATGGCGGTAGGAGTTCCTGTAGTCAGCACTCCCATATCGGGAATCCCGGAACTTATCCACGATGGGGTCAACGGGCTGCTGGTCCCCTCTGAGGATGCCAGAGCATTGGCTGAAGCCTTCCTTCGTCTCACACGTGATAACCGCCTGGCCGCAGATCTTTCCCGTAACGCACAGGAGACCATCGAATCGCGGTTCAACGGCGACAAATTTGCAGCTCGCATGGCGAGTCTGTTCCGTGAGTTGGCAGCATGACGATCCCTGCCAGTACGCAGATCAGGCCCCGGCCGGTATTTTGCGTCATCGAACACGCGTACCGGGACCGCCGGATCGCCGAAGACGTGTGCGCTGGCAAATTCACGGAGAACGGCGTCACGCTCGAACTCGGCCTTGATCCAAACTGGTTGCTGGCAGGTCTCTCCCACGACGAAGAGTGGAACATTGCCTGGATCAAGTTTTACTTTGGCCTGGACCTGGCTGTTGCTTATGCCGAAACCGGGGAAGCGCGCTTCCAGCAGGCGTGGGAAAAGCTGGTGACCTCCTGGATCCAACAGGTCCCCGTAGATTTCGGCCCCACCGACGCTCACGGGCGGCGCATTCAAAACTGGATTTACGCATGGAATATCTTTGCCGACTCGCCGCATTTCGCCGGATTTGCTGAAGGGCTGGAGGAGAGAATCGTAGCCAGTCTGGTACAGCAGACCACATATCTGCGCAATCACCTTACCGCCGAGCGCAATCACCGCACGCTGGAACTCTATGCATTGCTGATTGCTGCCTTGGCGCTCCCGGAAGCGTTCGATGCCGATCTTCTCGATTTCGTCATGGAGGCGTTCTGCCAGAACCTGCTCACGGACGTTCGTGCGGATGGCGTGCATCGAGAGCACTCAACGCACTACCACATGATGGTGTTGAGGTCCTACCTTGGGGCGCGCGAGAATGTCCGTCGCTTTGGCCTCAGCTTCCCTCGCGACTATGACGAGCGGCTGGAGCGCGCCTGCGAATTCGCCATGCACTGCCACCGCCCGGATGGTGGAATCCCAACTCTCTCTGACAGTGACGCGGGAAGCTATTCAGACCTGCTTCAACTGGCTGCCTCGCTGCTCTCGCGCCCTGACTTTCTTTATGCGGCCACTGCGGGTGCTCAGGGTGTGCCACCGACGAAGCGGTACGTCAGTTTTCCGAACGCTGGCTATTACATCCAGCGGAGCGGCTGGGGCAAAGGCCAGACTACATTCGCCGAGGAAGGCTTCCTCATCTTCGATTGCGGTCCGCTTGGCGATGGCGGGCATGGGCACTATGACATGCTGAATGTAGAGATTGCCGCGCTGGGTAAATCGCTAATTATTGATCCCGGCCGCTACACCTACTCCGAGTATCCTCCCAACTTTCGCCACTGGTTCAAAGGCACGGCTGCCCACAACACGGTATGCGTTGATGGCCTGGATCAGGTCGGGTATCGCAGGGGAAAACCGAAAAAGCCGTTGCCGCAGGCTCGATTGATCGAGCGAAGGAGCGCGCCGGACTTTGATTTTCTGTGTGGCACAGTCCAGAGCCCCTGCTATGAGGTAGTCCACACGCGCCGAATCTTCTATATAGGCAATGAATATTGGATCATCTCTGATTCGCTGACCGGAGAGCGGCCGCATCGGTTTGATCTACGCTTCCATCTCGCACCGGAAGCGTGGCAGCACGTTCGAATAGTTGACAACAGCGTCCGTTCCCCGGAACTCACGCTGGTGTTCAGTCATGGAAGCAGGCTGCAGATAGAGCCGGGCTGGTTCGCGCCACTTTATGGTGTGAAGCAAAATGCGCCCGTCGTCAGCGCAGTCGTCGAAGGCACAAACAGCGCTGAGTTTGTGACTGTGGTTATCCCTTCCCAGGAATCGGGTCGTGTTCCGGAACTCAAGATCGTCCATAGTCCCAATGCAGGGTCGCCGGAGCTCGCAGTTCAAATCAGCGGTGTAGGCAGGGACGGGACCTCCATTGATTTCGTGGCTTGGAGCCCCTCCATCTCTGACCATACCAGCCTTTCGTTCCAATGCAGAGCCTCTTCTGTCTGGTCTCGTTCAGCCCGACAGATAGAGGACGCACGCTTTGTCGCTTGTAACGTTCAGGAGTGCCGCTCACATCAGGATGATCAGGTCCAATTTGTCGCACAGTCGCAACCCGCTGCCTGGGTCAGCTGGGATCCTCAGCACGGATGGGTAAGTGGCGAAGAGAGGTTTGAATGAGCTACGCGACCTGTTCCGTACCTTTAATTGCAGACAGCGTGCTGCCCCAGCGAGACGTGCTGCTCGATGCTGAGTTTATGGCGAGGCTGTTCTCCCGCGAGCTTGGAGTAAACGGGCCCATCGATATAGAGAGCTGTGAACATATTCGAACCACCTACCACGCAGGAGAAAGCCTGCGGGTGGCATACAGAGTGTCCGCGAGCGGACGGTCGTGTGTGGTTGCCGGGCGCGCCTTTCCCGAAGGCTGCAGTAGGAAGTCGTTTGAAGTCGCAAGGCAGAAGGCCGTCAATTGTGGCCCATTTCTGCCCGTATTTCACCACGCGGAGACGGAAAGCATTTTCTGGACTTTCCCCAATGATCGCAAGATTGCGAACCTTCACTTGTTGCTTGAGATACCACAGGATATGGAGAAGCTTTTTGCTCCGCAATGGACCAGGAGCAGTGTCGTGGCTTATGCGCCGGAGAATTGCGCTACGGCGCAGTGCCTGACTGCACACAATGATGTTCTGGCTTATGCCAAAGTTTACGCAGACGATCACAACGAGATCTGCTTCAGGACGTATATGGCCCTGCGCCAGAGTGCCGAAGCAGAGCGCGCCGAAATTGACTTTCCCGAGGTGATTTACCACTCTGCCCAGCACCACATTTTGGTTCTTCAGGCGTTGCGCGGAAGGCGCATGGCTGACGTTCGGGGCCGTGAATTGTCCCAAGCATTTGCTCGTCTGGGGCAGGCTCTGGCTGGCCTGCATGCGCTGCCTGTGCCGGCTCATCTCACTGAGTTTCCGCGTTATGCAGATTCACACATGCAGGTGGCGGCCTCCAGTATTGGATTGGTGCGGCCTGAGCTTTCCCAACAGGCGTCAGAGCTCTGCGATGCGTTACGGAATCAAAAGAAAGATTGGCATGAAGCAAGTAGATGTCTGCACGGTGACGTCCATCCGAAGAACGGAATTTTGCTGGAACAAGGCTTTGGTTTAATCGACCTGGATCAGGCGTCGCTCGGGCCTCCCGCTGCCGATCTGGGCAGTTTGTTGGCGGCATTGCGCTACGAGCGGCATATCGGGCTCATAACGGAAGCGGATGAACGCGCGTTGGCCGACTCATTCCTTGCCGGGTACCAACAACTTGGCAAACTGCCGGAGCCGGAGTCGCTGCGCTGGCACATGGCCGCGGCGCTGTTTGCTGAACGTGCATTCCGCGCGGTCAGCCGCATTCGCTTGCCCGGACTTCAGATTCTTCCCGAACTCTTGAACGATGCACAACGCCTGTTAGGCGAACCTGTGGAGGTGTCTGACTGATGGGCCAGCACCACCGAGGGCGATTCTACAGAGTTGTTCGCGAGCATCTCGTAGAGGTGAAAGGCCGGCTTTCCATTGCCGCTGTGTGTACGCTGCTACTCGCCTTTGCCGATCTATTGCGTCCATGGCCTCTCAAACTCATCTTCGATTACATTCTCTTCAAGAAGCCGATACCGCACTCGTTGTCATTCATGCACGCCCTGGTCTCCCATGGACCCGTTGTGGCAGTGATCATCATCTCTTCCGGAATCGTTGCGATCTCGCTGGTGAAGAGCTTTGCCGCGTACGCGCAGACGCACATCGTCTCCCAGATCGGCTTCCGTTTCGCGCATTCACTGCGCCGCGCGTTGTTCGTGCACCTGCAGAGGCTCTCGCTGTCGTTCCACACTCGCATGCGATCAGGCGAGCTTCTCACCAACATTACTTCAGACACAAACGTACTCCGGGATGCCCTCATCGAGTTTGTGCTCACCTTCATCTCCGAGTTCCTGACCTTGCTGGGAATGATTGTGATCATGTTGACCATCAACTGGAAACTGAGCCTGATCGTTCTTGCCGTGACTCCGGTGCTGGTCCTCCTGTCTCTACTGCGCTACAGGAAGATCAGGGACTCCGCCAGGCGGCAGCGGAGAGCAGAGGGTCAAATCGCAGCCAAAACCAGTGAAGTCCTCTCGTCTATGCACCTGGTGCAGGCATTCGGAAGGGGAAGCTACGAAAAGGAACGCTTTGAGAACGACAGCGCTGACGCGTTGAAAGAGAGCGTACGAACGGCGCGGCTTGAAGCGGCGGCAGCGCGTGCTGCCGATCTCACGGTTGCCGTGGGAACCTGGGCGGTGGTCCTGGTTGGTTCACTGGAAGCTCTCAAGGGGCAGATGACGCCTGGAAATGTGTTGGTTTTTGCGGCGTACATGAACAGCATGTACACGCCGATTCGGAATCTGGCGAAGCTTTCCAGCCGCGTCAGCCGCGCCGCGGTGACTGCACACCGGATTGCTGATGTTCTTGACCTTGAGCCTGATGTTCAGGACGATCCAGACGCAATTGAGGCCGCCGATCTCAAAGGAAGGATCGCGTTCGACAACGTGTCCTTCGCTTACCAGACTGGCGCGCCTGTGCTGAAGAATATTTCTATCAACGTGGCCCCCGGGCAACAGATTGCGCTACTGGGCAGATCGGGGTCGGGCAAATCAACTTTGAGCGCGCTGGCTCTGCGTCTCTATGACCCGCAGGCCGGTGCGATCAGGATTGACGGAGTTGATATCCGAAAGTACCGCCTTGAGAGCCTGCGGCGGGAGATTGGGATTGTCCTTCAGGACTCGCTACTCTTCGCGACAACGGTGCGCGAGAACATCGCTTACGGAAAACTGGATGCCACCGAACAGGAGATCGTGGCGGCGGCAAAGGCCGCGAATGCCCATGACTTCATCATGGAGTTGGAGAACGGCTATGACACCGTGGTTGGCGAGCGCGGAACGACGCTTTCCGGCGGACAGCGCCAGCGGGTCGCCATCGCTCGAACTTTTATCCGCAACATGCCCATTTTGATTCTCGATGAGCCGATGACAGGCCTTGATATCGAGAGTGAATCAACCGTGCGCGAAGCCTTACGCAGGCTGATGGCGGGCAGGACGTCAATCCTGATTACGCATGATCTGGAAGCGGCCTCTGAGACAGACGTGATTTTGCTGCTGGCAAACGGGCGGATCATCGAACAAGGCTCTCACCAGGAACTTTTGGCACGGAAGGGTCAATATCGTGATCTGTGGGATTTCAGGGGACGAACCGGGGCCGTAACCGAAATCAGAACGTGAGCTGATTAAGAACTATTTCCGGTTGGAAGTGACAGTTGATTTGGATCAGCGGTTGTGAGGTAAGTATGAAGACTGTAGGTTTGCTCACTATATTGTTTCTTTTGTCCGTGGTCCTGGCGAGCGCCCAAACAGGCGTAACCGTCAGCGGCTCGATGGAAGATCAAAGCGGAGCTGTGATCCCGGGCGCGACAGTTCAGTTGATCAACAAATCCACAAAACAAACGCTTGCAGCCAGGAGCGATGGGGAGGGCAGGTTTGTCTTTAATAATGTGCCTCCCGGCGAATATATCCTCAAAGGTGCGGCTGAAGGCTTCCAGTCGTCCGAAACACCTGTCTCTGTTTCTACCCAGGCGTTGAAGAACGTCCGTGTGGCAATGCCAATCGGCGGCGCCGAAGAGGTAGTTGACGTAAGGAGCGCTTCGGAATCACGTCCTGATGCGCCGGAAAATAATGCCGATGCCGTAAACGTCAACTCAGACTTCATTGCCGGGCTTCCTTCTCAGAGCCAGGACATTCTCTCAGTTGTCAGCAATTTTCTTTCACCTGCCGCTCAGGGTGTCGAGGGGACCTCCGTGGTTGTGGATGGAGTTGAAACCAGCACGCTCGCAGAACCCACAGACGCAATCAAGAGAATTTACATAAACAAGGATCCATACTCGGCGGAGTTCAGGCGCCCGGGCTCGGGACGCCTGGAGATAACTACCCGCAACGGTTCACGATCCCATTTTGACGGTAACCTGGCTTTTTACGGGCGCAATGACGTCTTTGACGCAAAGAACGCATTCGCTGAGGAAAAGCCCAGTCTCAATCGGCGCCTTTGGGAAGCGACCCTGGGCGGACCACTTCCCATCAGCCATGCGCGGTTTTTCCTGAGCGCTTCACGTCTCTCAAACGATAGAGATGCGATCGTGAACGCCACCACGCTGCAGGGCCAGTTGATACAAAATGTGCCGACCACACAGACCAGGAACAACATTGTTGCCCGGGCAGACTTCAAGCCCGTCGGAGAAAACACGCTCACCATCCTCTATAACTTCCGCAATAATCCGCAGGAAAACCTCGAAGTCGGCGGGCTTCAACTTCCCGAGCATGCAACCACGTCCGAGAACACAAGCCACAATCTGAAGTTGTTGTACACCACAGTCGGATCGGCGGCTTTCATGAATGTGGTGCGCTTCAGCCTTGAACGCGAGCACGAGCGCATTGGAAATCCTGCATTGGCTGCGGAACTCGATGTGAGCGGCGCATTCGTGGGAGGGCCAAATCAATCAGCATTTTCGCAAGAGGGGACGAGGATGGAGATCCAGGACGTAGTCAACTATGTTCACGGTCAGCACACGCTCACTGCCGGAGCGGCTTTTCTCCCCAAGTTTTTCACCACTACCGATTCGACGAATTTCGGCGGGATATTCACATTCCCCGATCTCGCTGCCTTCAATGCCCAGGCGCCGGTACTCTTGCAGACTGCGACCGGGAATCCGCATCTCTCCTTCACAAAGCATGAAGCGTATGGATTTATCCAGGACACAGCTAACTTCCAGTCTCATGTCACCTTAATGCTTGGGTTGCGTTATGACTGGCAGGAACACATGACAAACCACACGAACTATGCACCACGCGTGGCCGTGGGTTATGCGCCGGGAGGCGGAAAAACAGTATTACGGGCGGGCGCAGGCATTTTTTACGATCGCCTTTCCGATCATGTACTGGAACAGGTCAGCCTGCTCAACGGTACACAAGAAAGCGAATTCATTGTCCGGAATCCATCTTTTCCTGTGGCTCCACCGGCCGGCGCCAAGCCGAGCATCTGGCTGCTTGATCCGAATGCACAATCGCCTTATTTATTTCAGGCAAGTTTCAGCGTAGAACATCCGCTCTTCCAGACGCTGCGCGGTGCTCTCGAGTACCGGTATCTGCGTGGCGTCCATCTGTTCCGCGCGCTTGACGTCAATGCTCCGCTGGCTGGGGTAAGGCCTGATCCCAATCTTTTTCTGGAGAGGGTGGTGAAATCCATTGGACTGCTTAGAAGCAACGCGCTCATCGCTAGCCTGCAAGGCCATGTAACGAAAGCCGTGAAATTCAAGGCGCAGTACACCTTGTCACGCAGTGATGACGACACCGATGGGCCGTTGGGGCTGCCTGCCGATAGCCGTGACCTGGGACCGGAGTGGGGACGTTCTTCATTCGACATAGCTCACCGATTTGTGCTGGCGGGCACGTCTGACCTGCCCGCAGCATTCAAAGTGGGAGTCATGGTGGTTGCGAATTCAGGAGCGCCTTTTAACATCACCACCGGTTCCGACAACAATGGCGACGGGGTTGCCAATGACCGTCCGCTGGGAGTTACACGCAACACCGGGCAAGCTCCCGGTTTTATGCAAACGGATTTGCGCGTGAGCAAAGTATTCAACTTTCACAAAGGTCCGTTGAATAGTGATGGTGACGTGAGCGGCTTCAGGAAAGTGGAGCTGAGTTTGGACGCATTTAATCTGTTCAACCGCACGAATGTAACGAACATCATCGGCGAGGTGTCGTCTCCGCGTTTTGGCCTGGCCACTGATGCTCTGCCTGCCAGAACCATTCAGATGTCCTTGCGGTTCAATTTCAGGGAATCGAGGGAGTAAATGCTGATGAGCAAGCGCCCGCGGCTTCTTTTCTATTGCCAGCACTCACTGGGCATGGGACATCTCATTCGCTCTTTCGCCGTGGCTGAAGGGCTCGCAAACCATTTTGACGTTGTCTTCCTGAACGGCGGGCCGGTGCCGCAAGGACAAAACACGCCGGAACAGGTCGAGATCATAAATCTCCCCCCGCTGGGCTTCGATGCTGAAATGCAGCTTCTCAGCCGCGATGACCGCCACAGCGTCGGACAGGCGCAACGGCTTCGGCGGGAGATCATGCGCAAAGCTCTCTGCTCGGTGATGCCTGAAATCCTCCTCATCGAACTCTTTCCATTTGGCAGGAAAAAGTTTGCTGGCGAGTTGATTGAACTTCTGGAGGATTCGCGTGCTTTGAGCGCGCCCCCTATGGTGGTCTGCAGTTTGCGCGATATTTTGGTGGAACGCAATCAACATCATGATGAACTAGCGTGCCACCGGGCAAATCGTTACTTCCATGTTGTCGTCGTTCACTCGGATCCACGCTTTGCGCGCCTGGAAGAATCGTTTCATCCCTGTTCGCCGCTCAAGGTTCCTGTCCATTACACCGGCTTTGTGACCAGAGAGCCGCAAGAATCTGCGCACCCGGAACCACAACGCGCTGCGAACATCGTGGTCTCTGCCGGGGGTGGCCTGGTGGGTGAAGCCTTGTTGCGAACTGCGATTCAGGCTTACGAATTCCTGCGCGCGCCCGATAAGCCGGAGATGCGAGTGATAGGCGGACCGTTCATTCCAGAACAGTCATGGCAAGCCCTGGTAGAACTTGCCCGCGAGCGGCAGGGCCTGTCGCTCATCAGGTCTGTTCCGGACTTAAGCGTGGAATTGCGGAACGCCGCAGCGTCGATCAGCCAATGCGGCTACAACACTGCAATGGACATATTGCGCTCGCGTGTGCCGGCCCTGGTGGTTCCCTTTAACGCCGACAAACAGGATGAACAGATGAACCGGGCGCGTCGTCTGGAGCGCCTGGGTGCGCTGCGAATACTGCAACCAGAGTGTTGCAACGCACAAACTATGGCAAAAGAAATTGAGTCGCTTCTTCACTTCCAGCCCAACCCTGTTCGATTAAACATGAATGGCGCGGAGAATACGGCTCAGTTGCTCAAAGAAATGGTGCAACAGAGACGCCTGGGCGTATCGAACGGGTTCACAAGGCGCCAAAGCGCGGATCCGGCCTGGCTGATTCCAGTACGCAATGCGCTTGATGGCCTGGCCCATCCAGCTAGCTTGTTTTTCCGAGACGATGATTGTGGCTGGAGAGATGATCGCCTCTTGTTGTTGCTGGATATCTTTGCGGACTTCAATATTCCCGTAGATCTTGCCGCCATACCTGCCGCCTTGAATTCTGCTTTCGCGCAAAAGCTCTCACGGCGGATGGCGGCCCATCCGGAACACCTGCGTATTCACCAACACGGTTTTGCACATATGAACCACGAGCCAGCGGGCAAGAAATGTGAGTTCGGTCCGGCAAGAAACTATCGTTCTCAACGCAACGATATTGAAATTGGCCAGGATCGATTGTTTGACCTGCTTGGGGCGAGCGCCCGATCCCATTTTTACGCCGCCATGGAACCGCTGCACCGCGATCACGGCGCGCTGTTTGGCGGAACTGGGATTCCAGGTGCTTTCCCGTGATTCGCATGCTGCCCCTCTTGAGGTGCCCGGGTTATGTGAATTGTCGATAGCCGCCGATTGGTTTGCTCACCGCAAAAGCGTGCGGCTCGACCGCATGGAATGGGGAAGAACTCTGGCTGCGAAGCTCGAAAGCGAGGCCTCCCTCGGGATCATGCTCCATCATCCGGTGATGGACGCTGAAGAGATGCAGGCACTGGCGCAGCTTCTCTCTCTGCTGGCGCGCCATCCGAACGCAGAATGCCGCACCATGAAATCACTGGCTGCGGCGTATGCATAAAAGGAGTGATATGGACACTGTAGGTATCGGAATTGTCGGCGCGGGAAGAATTTTTGAACAGCACGCCATCGCCTGTGACTCGCTTGCGGGCCAAGCACGGCTGCTCGGGATCGCCGATATCAATGAAGCGCAATTGCAGAAGGCCGCCAGCCAGTATTCGATACCATTCACCGCCGTCGACTATCGCAGCCTGCTCGATCGAAACGATATCGATGTCATCACGGTGTGCACGCCACCAGTCTTGCACGAGCGTATTGTCGTGGATGCCCTGAATGCCGGCAAGTATGTCATATGCGAGAAGCCTCTGGCGCATACGCTGGAGTCGGCAGACCGGATCATTGCGGTAGCGAAGAAGCATCCGGGAAAACTCTCAACCGTATATCAATTCCGCTATCTGCCTGAAGTCCAGCGCGCTCTCTGGCTGCGCGACCACGGACGTTTGGGAAGATTGTTATTCGGCCGCTTCCACCGCTTCGCAAAATTTGAAGCTCCGGCACGGCCCGCTAAAGATGGCAAAACCGCCAAGCCCGCCAAGAAACGCAGTCCGTGGTGGGGAGAATGGCAAACCGCGGGCGGCGGTGTGGTGATGACACAGCTCATTCACGAGATCGATCTCATGCAGCACATCTTCGGCAGGGCCACCGAAGTTACGGCCAGCATGGAGACCCTGCGCGAGGCAATTGAGTCTGAAGATACCTGCGCCGCCACGGTGCGGTTTGAAAGCGGCGCGATGGTGACCTGCCACGGAACAATGACCGCGCAGCGGTCCAGCCACGGCTTCGACGTGATCGGCAATCGCGCGTCCGTCCATTCTCCATGGGCGATTGAGTCTCTGGACGGAAATTGGCGCGACGAATCATTACACGCCGTTCTGCAGACATATCCTTTGCCTGAAACGCCCGCCGCGAAAAACTCCGGGAGCAGCGCGCACACGCCTTATCTCGCGGATGTAGTTGGCGCCCTTCACGAAGCGCGTCCTCTCCCGATCGGCCCAGACGAGGCACGCGCATCGCTCGAAATCTGTACCGCTATTTATGCTTCCGCACTGAACGGGAGGCCAGTTAGGCTCCCCATCGATCACACCAATGACTGTTATGCGGGCCTCACAACAGCCGTTTACGACGGACGGCAGCGGCAGAGCCAAAAATCGAAGGCTGCGGCCGAGCAGGTGCCCGCGTGAGGAGACTCATGAACCTGAATGAACTTGCTATGTTCGGCGGCCCACGCGCGGTCCGCACGGAATATAAAGAAGGCTGGCGGCAGGTGAGGCGTTCCGACGTCAACCCCATCCTGGCCGCGGCCCGCAACGACGTCAACACAGAAGCCAAGGGCGAAGGCCCGATTGCTGAATTCGAGCGGCAGTTCGCCCAGCTTACCGGCAGCCATTACGCGCTGGCGATGAACAGCGGGACTGCGGCGCTTCACAGCGCCTACTTTGCGCTCGGAGTCAAGCCGGGCACGGAGGTCATCGTGCCTGGTTACACCTTCTTTGCCACTGCAGCTCCGATCCTGCAATGCGGAGGGCGTCCGGTCTTCTGCGATGTGGATCCGGAAACATTGATCGCCGATCCTGACGACGTGGAACGCCGCATCACACCGCGCACCCGCGCGATCTGCGTCGTGCACCTGTGGGGAAATCCTGCTCCTATGGACCGCTTTGTGGAAATTGCGCGCCGCCATAATCTAGGCCTGATTGAAGATTGCTCGCACGCTCACGGCGCCCTTTATCAAAATCGTGCCGTCGGATCATGGGGCGACATTGGCTGCTTCAGTCTTCAGGGGCCGAAGGCAGTGTCAGCTGGAGAAGGCGGTATCGCAGTCACTGACGATCCCGTGTTGTTTGATCGCATGCTTGCACTCGGCCATTACGGGCGGCTGAAAGCGGGCCAGGCGAAGAATACGTTTGATACTGACTACCTGAGCCTCGGCGTCAAGTACCGTCCACATTTGTACGGCATCCTGCTGGCCACCGGGAGTTTGTCACGACTTCAGGAACTGAATCATCGACGCCAGCGCAACTACGACATTCTGTGTGAAGAACTGGCCGACTGCGAGGCCGTACAGCCAATCAAGACTACGCCGGAAGCAGTGCGCGGCGGCTTTCTCGAATTTATTGTGCGCTATACACCTGAGAAGGCGGGTAACTGGAAGAGCCAGGAATTCTTAAAAGCGGCGCAGGCAGAGGGAGTCCCGATATCCAAAGAACGCTATGCACAGCTGGGCAAGAGCAAGCGCATGCTGAGCGAGACACCTATTTTCACCACGCTGGACGGCTCAGAAATCGGCGGCTATCTGGAAGCCAGCCGCGCAACGGACCATTCACAGGCTCAGAGCGATTTGCCGGTGGTAAGGAGTTTGGCCGGTCGCCTGCTGACTCTGCCGCCGTTCACAAAAGTTTCAGAACGATTTATTCGTGAATGTGCGGCAGCACTCCGGAAAGTAGCGGAATATGCCTCGAGCCGGGGACAGGACCCGGCGCCGCGGGGCCAGGCCGCCTAAGTAGTTGTCAGAAACTGAGGATGAAATGGAACTTCTTATTAACGGGAGTGGCAGCATTTATCGGTATGCATGTGGCCGCACGTCGAATGAAAATTGTCAATAAACGTGTTCCATCTGTCGTGCTGTTCTGTCTCATTTCACATAGCGTCACAAAGGGGCAGGTGTCGCGTCCGCAGAATTGGTGCCTTTGGTGGAGAAATGTCTGGGCAGAAAAGCTGCCAAGAATAGATTGCCGTTACAGCCAGAAGATGTTCTCGCCACTTTCGCCGATGTCGATGACCTTATACGCGATACGGGTTTCCGGCCCAGCACTCACATCGAAGAAAGTATGACAAAGTTCGTGCATTGGTACCGTCTTGTTACACAGCTGATAAACAGTCGACGATTGCGCCTCTTCCGGAAAATCAATCGAATTCTGCAGCCTGAACCTTTGTTTGCAGAGCTCCGAAGGGGTTTTAGCTATGAAGATTGCCGTGATTGGTTCGGGATATGTAGGTCTGGTTGCCGCTGCGTGTCTATGTGAGCTTGGGCACGAAATCACTTGCGTAGACAATGATCGTGAAAAGCTGCAGCTTCTGGAACGGGGCGTGGTCCCGATTCATGAGGAGTTCCTGCCGGAATTGATAGCCGGTCATCACGGAAAGCAGCTCCACTTTTCCAGCGACCTGGCCGATGCGGTCAGGACCAGCGCTGCTGTCTTCATCGCGGTTGGGACACCCAGCAAAGAAAATGGTGAAGCCGACCTCTCCTGATGTCGAGTCAGTCGCGCGCGAAATTTCCCCTGCCATCAACGGATACAAGCTGATCATTGCCAAGAGTACGGTACCGGTTCATACAAACCAGTGGATAGGGCAGGTCTTGCTTCTGAACGGAGCTCACCCCGGCTGCTTCGATGTGGTTTCAAACCCGGAGTTTCTTCGCGAAGGTAAGGCCGTCACGGATTTTCTCTATCCGGACCGTATTGTGATTGGCGTGAACAGCGAGCGCGCAGCACAGGTCATGGCTGAGATCTACGCGCCATTGACCAACGGCTCATACTACAAACATCCGGACGCGATTCCGGCGCCCGACCATTTCAACGGAACGGCGCGTGTCATCTTTACCAGCGCCACCAGTGCTGAACTGATCAAACATGCGGCCAATGCCTTCCTCGCAATGAAGATTTCTTTCATCAACGCCGTGGCCAACTTATGCGAGGCAGTTGAAGCCGACATTGAAGATGTTTGCCAGGGAATCGGGTCTGACACGCGCATCGGCGCACGCTTTCTCAACGCCGGCATTGGGTACGGTGGTTCCTGTTTTCCGAAAGACGTTGCGGCGTTCCGTTCGTTATCACGGAATTATGGATACGAGTTCAGCCTTCTGAATGAAGTAGAACGGATCAACAGCGAGCGTCGGCCTCGCTTTATTCAAAAGGTTCGCTCCGCGCTGTGGACTCTAAAAGGCAAGCAGCTCGGCGTGCTTGGACTCGCCTACAAATGCGGGACAGACGATATACGTGAATCGCCAGCCCTGGCCATTATCCAGGAACTACTGCAGGAAGGAGCGCAAGTCAAACTGTATGATCCGGCGGCAATGGAACGCGCCCGCAAAGTTCTGGGGGGACGCGTGGCCTACGCTCGAGATGCGTATGACGCTGCAACTGGGGCTGACGGGCTTCTTGTCCTTACCGAGTGGGAGGAATTCGGAGAGCTGGACCTGAACCTTCTGCGGGCAAAACTTCATTATCCAATAGTTGTCGACGGCAGAAATGTCTTCTGTCCCGAGGAGATGGCTGAAGCAGGCCTGATCTACTACAGTGTTGGTCGAGCTCCAGTCAACGCTCGTCACATGGCAGCAACTTCGATCGGACGGGCAAGCTAGGGATTAGATGTTGCTTGAAGCCGGACGGCGGCTGGCCGCACAAGAAACGGCGCCAGGAAAGATCTGCGAACGCGTTGAGCACGTCAACCTGGAAGTATAGGAAAATCAAAATCCTATTCCTCCGGAGCAGTTGATCCCTATGTAGACGGCCATGGCCTGATACGGCCAGAAAGCGATGTGGGATTAGATCCCCGGTAGGATAGCAGGCCTCATGCCTCAGCTTGGGTGCTCTTGTGGGTCCTGACAAGCGATCGCACAGATAAGTTATTGGTGCCGGGAGGGGGACTTGAACCCCCACAACCATTGCTGGTCTGCGGATTTTAAGTCCGCTGCGTCTGCCAGTTTCGCCATCCCGGCCCGTGGAATTATTTATTGTATTCTAACGGCTTACTTGTCGCGCTAACCGACCGGGGCGGTCTCTATGGGATGTGGCTCCTGATACTGCCTGACGAATTTCACCTTCAAAACACATCACGGGTAGGTCAGTGCGCTTACGTTTCTCCACCGTTACGTTGGAACTTTGCAACCGTCCTCTATAGAGCGACAAGACATTTGTCAAAAGATCATCGCAGACAACCGATGTGGCGCGGGTGGACTGTTTATGAAAACGGAGTGTCTGACTGGTGATGGCAGAAACGCGATCAAGTTCCTGATCGGCAGTGGCAAGGTACTCGCGAACTTTGGCAAGATCGTTAGTTCCGCGTGCCAGATACAGGAGGTTTACTACAGACTCCAGAGGATTGTTAATCTCATGCGCAATCGAACTTGCCAGACGACCAACAGCGGCTAGTTTCTCTGTCTGGCGCATCGCAAGGTCAGCTTTTTTGCGTTGATCAATGTTCTCAGTAGTGCCATACCACTTGATGACCCGCCCAGCTGCATCTCGACGAGGAAAAGCGCGAGAACGAACCCACAAGGACTGGCCAGATGAGGGAACAATTCGATGTTCAACGTCAAACGGCTCGGCAGTACGCAAGGACATTGCCCAGGCTTCAGAAACGTCTGCGAAGTCTTCCGAGTGCACCGCTTGCAACCAGCCCCCGGCAATTGTCTGCTCACTCAAGAGACCGGTGACGCGAGACCATTTTGGGTGCAGGTATTGAACACGTCCTTCAGCATCGGCTGTCCACGAAACTTGCGGACTGAGAAGGATCATGTAATGTATGTCTTCTTCCCTCTCTCGCAGTTCCGCAGCGGTTTTTCGATGGTCAACGCTGAGAATCTCATAGCTCTGTTTCAGTTGTTCGTGACGGGCACTTAAGTCGCGCAGTGAAGCCAATTCCGCTGAAATCTGTTGACTCAAGTCGTCTTCGCAAGTTGGCCCGGAAAGAACGCAAGCCGCAAGAGCCTCATGGGTATTCAACAGGTGATTAATATCGTCCTCAAAAACAAGTTCGGGGTGTATCTCAGTCCAGTAGTGTGCCGTTCGGACGAAAGTGAGAAACAGCCTGACGTGTTCGAGCGTTGGTGGACCCAACGCATGTTGAAGGGCTGCGAGGCACGCGGAGGCATCGCTGGTCTGGATGAATACATGCGCAGCACAAGCAAAAATCGCTTGTTCGTCCTGGGTATCTGGTTCAGGAAAAAGAGGATCACCGTCACGTTCCAGGCAAATAGATAAGTATGGGTCCAAATCAGGACCAGATGGAAGCGCTCGTCGAAGCAGCGGCATAACCTCTTCGATCGTTTGTGGAAGGCAGCTAAGATCGCCTGCAGGTTTTCCCAAACCCACAAGAAATCCTAAGTGTCGGGCTATACAGTAGCGTATTTTGCAGAATCGAGAGAGATAGACAAAGAGTCTTTCCTTAAACAGCGAAGGGATGGGATTATCTAGATACGCAAACTGGGCAAATCCCCACAAATTCTCTGTTATCTGCGGATCGTCTGAGGCAAGCCTGAAAAAGTTCGGCAGAACTCCGAAACGCTCCGCAACTCTGGTATGTAGGGAAGACTTCATTTTGGCCCCAAATGAGCACCGGCCTTGTCGACCTAGCTTTCGCCGAAGGAAATCATGGCAGGTAGCGATCATATCACAAGGTTCAAGCTATCTACGTAAAAGGCGATCGCTTGGGTCTTTAGGAGTGGCTTATCCGACCGGGGCGGTCTCTATGGGATGAGGCTCCTGGTACAGCTCTTCAATCTGCTGTTTGTATTTCTGCTCGATCACGCGGCGTTTGAGTTTGAGTGTGGGAGTAATTTCGCCGCCGGCGACGGTGAACTCGTCCGGGACAATCACGATCTTCTTGATGGTTTCAAACTGGGCCAGTTTTTTGTTCAGCTCTCCGACGATTCCGCGGTATAGACCGCGCACTTTCTCGTCGGCTACCAATTCTTCGCGGTTCTTGAAGTTCAGGTTCTGCACCCGGGCCCAGTCTTCCAGCAGGGGGAAGTGAGGCGAGATGATGACCGACGCATACTTTCTGCGGTCGCCAATAATGGCCGCCTGGGCTATCAGCACGTTCGCCTTCAGAGAATTCTCAATCGGCTGCGGCGCAATAAACTTCCCGCCTGAGGTCTTGATCAGATCTTTCTTGCGATCCGTGATGCTGAGAAAGCCTTCGTTATCGAGTTGTCCGATATCGCCGGTCTTAAACCAGCCGTCAACAAAAGCAGCGCGTGTTTCATCCGGCATGTTCCAGTAGCCCTGAAACACGGTTGGGCCCTTTACCAGAATCTCGCCGTCCTCGGCGATCTTTACTTGAAGTTCCGGGTAGATTTTGCCGACAGATCCAATCTTGATATCGCCCTTGCGGTTCACAGAAATTACGGGCGAAGTTTCGGTCAGGCCATAGCCCTCAAAGACAGGTATGCCCATACACACGAACCATTCTGCAATGTCATAGCCGAGCGGCGCGCCGCCGGAAAAATAGACGCGACTATTCCCGCCAAAGCCTTGCCGGATGCGCGAGTACACCAGACGCTCGGCCAGACGCCACATGGCGCCGCTTGGCCTTATACCATCCGTGATTTCTTTTTTATGTCCTTCGCCTACGCGCAGGGCCCATTGCAATATCCTGCGATTTAATCCACGCGCGGCGCGCCGCTCTACTTCCTGACGGATCTTTTCGTAAACACGCGGGACGGCAACAATAATCGTGGGCTTTACTTCCTGAAACATCATGGGCAGCTGATCAAAGACAGGGCAGTAGGCGATCAGGACCGCGTTGAGGTAACAGACATAGTCAAGGTGCCGCGCGGTTACGTGTGACAAGGGCAGAAAGGAAAGGTAGATATCATTATCAAGCCATTCTGCGGCCTTTGAAGCCATGACAGCATTCGAGGTCAGATTCGAATGCGTGAGCATTACACCTTTAGACGTTCCGGTGGTGCCGGACGTATAGATAAGTGTCGCCAGATCACTCGGCTGGACAGCATGGGCACGCTCTTCAAACTCTGTATCGTGTTCGGTTGAAGCCTGGTTCAACAATCCCCACATGGGAATAACATTGACCTCAGCGATATCATCCATCACCACTACTTTTTCGATTTTGGTCTGGCTGAGGATACTTTGGACTTTCTTCAACTGCTCTTCTGTGGAGACGCACACTACTCGAGCGCCGGAGTTTTGCAACACATACAGAGTCTGCTCGGCGGTGAGCGTCGCGTAGATGGGTACGTCCGCAATGCCGCTGGTCACGCAGGCAAAATCCACGATCATCCACTCAGGCCGGTTCTCGCTCAGAATGGCCACGCGATCACCTTTTTGGATGCCCCAGGATTTGAAGGTCCGCGACATGGCCGCTACATAGCCGTAGAGTTGACGCGAGGAAAGCACCAGCCAGCCACTACCGCGCTTGACCATGACATGGCGTTCCTTGTCGCGCGCAACGGAAGCAAAGAAGATGTCCGCCAGAGTTCTTATTTCCATACTTAAGAGCCCGCTTCCACACCTTTCAAAACAATCGAGACTACCGAATCAGCCAGACTGGAAAGATGATGATCCCGGTCAGAAAGGATCCATGAGGTAACTATCTCATCCACTGCGCCAAAGAAGCAATGCGCGGCAATGGTGACCGAGAGGTCAGCACGAAAGGCACCTGTCGCTTGTCCTTCCCGCAATACTCCTTTGATGAGATCGAAATATTCCACCATCAGGTTGTGGGAGAACTGACCAAGAAATTTGGCGCTATGGCGAAGTTCGGTCTGAAATACGATGGCCAGGTTGCGATTGCTGCCAAGCCCTTCCAGATGCAGGAAGGCAATGCGCCGCAACTTCTCACGCTGGTCATCGATCTCATTGAGGGCTGCCTTGGCCCGGCGAATGAAGCGATGGAAGGCCGAATCAATGGCGGCCATCAGAAGCTCGTCTTTATTCTTGAAGTAAAGATAGATAGTGCCATCCGCGACGCCGGCCCGGTCGGCAATTTCGGCCACACGGGAGTGAAAAAAGCCATGTTCGGCAATCACTTCAATGGCAGCATCCAGAATGCGCTGGTGCTTGTCTGAAGTTCCGTTCGCGGTTTTGGGGGTGGTGGCTGAGAGACGTTTCACGGCAAGACGTAGAATTTACTTGGATTTGCAAGGATTCGCAACGTCAAAGTTCAGTCGTTAACCTGATGTTAATCTCAAGGTAGCCAGTTCCGTCGGGTGGCGATCAAGCCATTGCAGGAACTCCCAAAAGGCATTGCCCCGGTGGCTATGCCGGCGTTTTTCCTCCAGCGGCAGTTCAGCAAAGGTCTTATTCAGTGCAGGGAAGTAGAACAGCGGATCATAGCCAAAACCGCCAGTCCCGCGGGGTTCGGTGAGCATTTTGCCGGCGACCTCACCGCGGAAGGTCTGGATGGTTTTTCCATCGCGTGCGATGGCAATTACACAGACGTATTTCCCGCTGTGACCATCCTTCGATTGGGGAAGTCGTTCCAGTTGTTTGATCAAAGCAGCATTGTTGGCCGCGTCGTCAGAATTCTGGTGGGTAGAGGCATCGCGGCCACCCGCAAGTTGAGCGGCGTATCGGGCGGAATAAACTCCAGGCGCGCCGCCAAGGGCGTCCACGGCCAGGCCGGAGTCTTCGGCCAAAACCAGCTCTCCCGGCGCTGCCAGGCTGTAATGTTCGGCCTTGATGATGGCGTTGGCCTCAAAGGTGTCGCCATCTTCCACGGGTATCTGGAGTGCAGCCAATCCTGGCAGCGACTCAATCGACAGGCCCTGATTGAGCGCCACCGCGGCCTCACGGAACTCCCTTAACTTGCCCGGGTTGGTGGTGGCGATATAAATTCGCGGCTGGCCTGGCATCCTCATACCATCATAATGTCTACCTGAGGATCAGACCGTAGATTGCGGTGGCGATTCCCACCGCGGTACTGATGAAAGAGAGCTTCCAATAAAGCTTGTTTTCAGCCAGCAGTGCGATGGAACAAAGAACGATGGATACTTCAAGGAACAGCTCAGCACTGTCATAGTGATCGCCGCGGCGGGTGATGACATCGGTTTCTTTTTCCATATCACGGGCCTTGTCCTGGATCTTGACGGCGCCTTCACGCGATCCGGAGCCTTCTTTCGCGGGCTTGGCGTGCTCGGCGCCGGCTTCGCTTTTCGCCGATTCTGTTTTTGCCGGCCCAGATTTCTCTGATTCTGTTGCGCCGGCTTCGGCCGGTTTTTCCGCTTTCTCTGAACTTCCGGTTTTATCAGGATTTCCGGAGGGCGCTTTCAATTCGGCTGCCAGCTTTTGCAGGACGGGCGACTGCTTTGTTCTGGGCGCATGGCAACCGTTCTCAACCGGCGCGCCACATTCTTCGTCAATGGCGACCTCCAGGAACTCTAGGGCAAGGTCATGATGGCCGGCCACACTCTCTTTCTCGGCATCTTTGGCATAGTCATGTGCGCGCTGATGCTTTGCCTGATAGAAACTCCACTCATCATTTACTTTGGTTTGCAGCTTGATCTCTTCCGTGTGGGCGCGATGACTGAGCAGAGTGGCAACAGCCAGCAACACCGCGGTGATGGCCGTGGTAAGGCCGATGCCTCTCTGTCCCGCGTGGTGCGCGTGTTCAGTCTGTTCGCCAAGTTCTTCAGGATTCATTTGTTCTCCGTTAGAGCGAATTTTTACGACTTCGTGTTCTTTCCGGGCCAATATTGTTTTTGATCCCTGGGGTCAGTGCCGTCTGAGAAATTTCAAGCGCCGATGCGGATTCACGCTCTCAGGAATGTCATCATTCTTGAGCACGCTGATGGAGCCATCCACTTCAAGCACAGCCAGCGCAACGTCTTTGACTTGTACACATCCATGCTCGCGGAAAGCACGGTTTAGCTCGTCCATGGAGACGTGTTCCTTTGCCATGTGCGCGGTAATAATCTCACCATTGTGAACCAGCAGGCTGGGCGATCCCTGGATAAGCTTACGGAACTTGCGATTCATGCCGGATACTTCAGCAAGAACGTAATTCAGCACGAGCAGCACCACAGCCGCCACAATGCCGCCGACCAGGGAAGTATCGGGCCCGGTCATCGCGTTCTGCACCGAGTTGCTCAGCAGCAGAAGCAGCGTCAGGTCAAAGGGCGTCATCTGGCCCACTTCGCGTTTGCCCGTGAGCCTGATCCCCAGGAGGACCAGTACATAAATGATGGTGGTGCGCAGGACGATCTCCAGCGCAGCATGCCAGTTTGTGAGCATAGTGCCTGAAAGTTTACGCAGGAAAAAGAAATTTGGAAATCGAATTTAAGTGGTGTGGGCGATTTGTATGTGAAAGGCTGCGGATTATGGATTCATGGAGTCCGCCAGAAACAAAAACTTCATCTGAATGCCAGCTGTTACTTCCGTGTTGCCGACCTTCTATCGTGCGGTCGCGCGCTCACATTGCCCGGGAGGTCAGCATAAAGATGATGCTTGGAGGGTCAAGCTCAACCCGCCTTATACCGCGGTGTGCTATTTCTTTTGTTTTTTCTTGCGGTTCTTGCACAGAGTCTCCAGCAGATACTTCACCGATGCGCATTCCTGGATTACCGTTTCCAGTTTGGGGATGGTTGCGGTCAATTCGTTTTCTTCCACTTCGCCGTCCGCCAGGGTGTTTGCGATGCTCTCCAGGGCCTCGCCCACATCGCGGATCAGGTTTGAGATCACCAGGAATTCCTGCTCGTTAGTCCTCAACGGGGCAGGGATCTTAAAGGCCACGCGCCCAGACTGCGATTCCAACAAATCGAGCGCCTCATAATTCTGGAGCAACAGGCAAATCTGGGGCAGCAAGTATGCGGGCATATGACGGTCGCCGCGAAGCCAATACATCAGGGACCTGTAGTTGGTGCCAAGTTGATGTGCCAGTAGACGGAGATCATATTCCGCCTTAGCTTCAACCACCTGGCTGAGCACAGAGCTCAGGGTTTTGGGGGCCACAATCTAATCCTCAGAACGTAACGTTTGGCAGTTCAAAAATGGCGTCCTTTTGAACAGCCCGGTTGCACATTGTAGTTGAATTGCACGCGGACCAGGGTTGCTGCTTTAATGCCATGTTGTCAAGAAGAGAGTCTTTTCACAACCTTGAGCAATGGCAAGAGAAAGCAACTTAAGGTTGGTGGAAGTATTAGGGTAATTAGGCTATTTGCCTATTGAAACTATTATGGCGGAGCATCTAGGATATCGTCACTCTCTGGAACCTATTGAAAGGGATACACCTTAAGTCTTATCGGCGGCACCGACCCGGCCGAGGGTAAAGGGTGTGTCTCTACAGAACTAAGGTGATAACCATGAGCTTTAAGGACTTGATCAGGAACGCGATCTTTGAAGAGGAACCGCAGCAGGGGGTGCCTGTTCAGGCCGCGCAACCGACATCTTCGCGGACGGTCAGGGCCACGGCTTCTGCGCCCAACCATTCCCCGGCCAGCATGCCGCCGGCTCCCGGCCGGGACAACGAGTTTTACGCGAGATTGGTGAAACAGACGGATCTTTCGGCGGTTCCGGAACTGGCCAAAATCGAATCCTGCGCGGCGCCTCTACTCCGTGTGATACCGGATCGCGAGCTGCGCTACAAAGCGGCTATGGCCACTGCACAATCCCAGAGTGGTTTGACAAAGGAAGCCATCCTGAAAGGTTTTGACAACTTGATGGCTACGCTGGAGTCGGCATCCACGTCCTTTGCCAGTCAGTCCGACGAAATAGGAAAGAGCGATGTGGATGGTAAGGCCGCTCAGATTGCTGATCTGAATTCTTCCATCGACCAGAAGCAGAAAGAAATCGCAGACATTCAGCGGCAGGCCAAAGACATGCAGGCGCAGGCCGAGGTCTCACGCGCTCGATTGCAACAGGCGAAAGCAAATTTCCAGACCGCTTACGAGCGCCGCAAGGCCGAAATTGAGCAGCAGCGCAAGGAATTCGAAAACATTTTGCAGTAAGGAGGGAACATGGGAAGCAACACGCAAGGCTCACCGGTAATGCAAGGTTTGAAGACTTTCTGGCAGCGCCCGGAGGGAACCGTCGGCAAGATTGTCCTTGTCCTTGCGGTTCTCGCCGCGGGCTGGGGCTTTACTCAGATTCTGCCTTTCTTGATTGCTGCCGCAGCCAATACTTTGCAACTTGCTCTGTTGATCGGCGCGATTCTGTTGCTTCTTTTTCTGGTGACCAACCACCGCGTGATCACACTGGCCAAACTGGTCTTCCAGAGCACTATGCGTTATCTCACCGGATTGTTCATCGAACTGGATCCCATCGGCATCCTCAAGAACTATCATTGCTGAGATGAAGAAGAATCTGGCGGTAATGGATGAGCAACTGGGAAACCTGAACGGATCCATCCGGACGCTGCAGAACCAGATTGATACTAACCAGAAAGAAGCCGAGCACAGCATGGCCCTGGCCAATCAGGCCGACAAGAAGATGGCGGCCGGAAATCTCGCGCAACTCGACCAGCAGCAATTCCTCTCAGCCAAGGTGACCAACCAGCGCCATGCCGCCAGCCTGATCAACATTAACAAGTCACTAGGCGACTTGCGCAACAAGTTGCAGATCCTCTACGACCAGTTGACGCGTTGGCGCGCAACTGCGGAATTCCAGGTCACGGATAAAGAAAACCGCGTGAATGAAGAAGAGATGCGGCGCAAGGCCCTGAAGAAGGCCTATTCAGTTTTCCAGGCTGCCAAGAAGATTTTCCGTGGAGACCCGGTGGCTAATGAAATCTATGACCGCACGCTGGAATATCTGGCAGATGATGCCGGTCAGATGCTGGGCGAGATGGAAGACTTCAACCGGCTGGCCAATAAGTTGATGACCACCATGGACCTGGAAACCGGTGCAACCAACGATGAAGCCATGAAGCAGCTGAGCGAGTTTCAGCAGAAACTGCTGCCCGCGTCAGCCGTCGGAACGCCGCTAACGGCTGTGCCCTCTGCCGGGCAGAAACAAGACTACAGCGATTTGATGAAGTAAAGCTTGCGTTTCAGAAAGACCAGCGCGTTTGTTGCTGTTCGACTGATCCAGGACTTTGCGTAGGAGAGGAAACCATGTTCAATAGTCCCACCATCACGACCCCACCAACCGGACATCGACTCAAACCAGGAGCCAAGATTGTCCTGCTGTTGTTGGTTGGAATTGTTTTGTTCTTTGGCTTCCGTACGGCGGTCGGTCACGGCTGGATTCCGGCCCCGGGTATCGCCAAGTCCATAATCCCATCCAAGGCTGCGCTGCCCTGATCTGAAAGAGGCCGTGGTGGCCAACGTGGATCCGGCTCCGTTTCCTGACGCGGCCGCAGCCTCCGTCAAAGCTCCGCTGATCCGCGCGGAAATCTGGGCCTGGAACGCGCAGATGGGCTTCATCTACGCGAACGGCGGTCCCAGCACCACACGCAACAGCTTGATGGAGAAGCACAGCGTCAACCTCAAGCTGGTACGCCAGGACGACACCGGTCAAATGCAAAATGACCTGATTGCCTGCGCCAAGGAACTCAAAGACGGCGCAGATCAATGCTCCGGCGGCACCAACTTTGTCCTGATCATGGGTGACGGCTCGGGGCAGTTTTTTGCGGCAGTTAACCCGCAGTTGAAGAAGCTGGACGCCGGCAAAGGCGATTACGTCGCCCAGGTCATCGGCGCCGCCGGCTATTCACGCGGCGAAGACAAATTGATGGGTATGCCGGAATGGAAAAACAGCCCTCAGTCCGCGAAGGGCTCTTTGATCGCCGGGGTATTGCGCGACGGCGACTGGAACATCGCCATGAAGTGGGCAGCCGACAACCAGATCAAGAACAATCCTGACGAAAAGACGTGGGATCCGGATGCTCTGAACTGGGTTAACGCCCCTGACTACCTGAAGGCTGCGGAAATCTACAACGCCAACACCTGTGAAGACCGCAAAGTGGTGAAAGACGGCAGGCTCACCGGTGAAACCAAGAACATTTGCGTAAACGGCGTGGTCACATGGACGCCGGAGACGTAAACATCGCACACGGGCGGGGCGGGCTGGTTTCCATTGTGTCTTCCAAACAATACCGTTCGCAAATGCCGGATGTGATCATCGGCATCAAGAAGTTCAACCAGGACCACCGCAATGAAGTCCAGGGCATGTTGGCCGCAACGTTTGAAGCGGGCGATCAGCTTAAGGCCTTCCCGGCGGCGCTTAAACGAGCTGCTGATGTGAGCGCCAAGGTTTACAACGAACAGACCGGGGATTACTGGCTCAGGTATTTCAAAGGAACGCGCGAGCAGGACGAGTCCGGGAACCAGGTTGAGCTGGGCGGTATCTGCCGTGAACAACCTGGGCGACAACCTGTTGCTTTTCGGCTTGCAGCCGGGCGCCAACAATAATTTCAAGTCCACATACACGGTGTTCGGTAATATTGCCACGCAGCAGTATCCTGACCTGTTTAAAGATCCCAACAAAGTGCCAGAGATCAAAGAGATTCTGGATACCTCGTACATCCTGGGAGCTTCTTCGATAATGGGCGGCTCCGGCGCGGAGCCCGATGTGGCTACGTTTAACACCAACGTCGATACCGGCCGACGTGGTCTCCAGGCGGAATTGGAATATTGAATTCGATACCGGCAAGTCTACGTTTACTCCTGAAGGCGAGCGCAACATGTTCCAGATCAAAGACGATCTTGGCCATTGCGGGAGCACTGTTCGTCACTGTGAACGGTTACACGGACAACGTAGGTAACCGTTCGACCAATCTTGATCTTTCCATGCGACGCGCGTTGGCGGTAAAAGACTGGCTGCAAAGAAAAGCGCCGTCTAACTTCCCGGAAAGCCGCTTCCGGATTCATGCTTTTGGCGATGATAACCCGATCTGGCTATCCAACTCTACAGCGTGAAGGCCGTGCTAAAAACCGGCGCGTGGAGATCATCTTGTCAGGCAACGAATAGGAGCCTCATCTTGAGCAGCGCAGAACCGCAAGTCAGTGATGACCGTCGGAGTTCCCGGCGGTCACGCGAGAATCTTCTATGCGCGGAGAACTCCTGGGCGCCTTCGCTCCCAACCGGGTCATCTCCGCTAATACCGTGCGCGTGATTGTAATCTTCCAGGCAGCCGTGTTGCTTATGGTGTGGGCCACGTCGTCGTATCCTTTTCTGCCCAAACCCACTGCCGTCTGGAATGCGTTCACTGATCTTTGGGAACATGAAGGACTCGGACAGGAACTCATCACCAGTTTCCTCCTTAATGTGCAAGCCATGGCGTGGGCCACCGTGATCTCACTGGGGCTGGCTTACCTGACCGTGGTGCCGTTCTTCCGCCCTATCGTGATGGCCCTCTCCAAGGGCCGTTTCCTGGGCATGGTCGGTCTCACGTTCTTTTTCACGCTGATGTTCAGCAACGGGCACCATTTGAAGGTTGGCTTGCTGGTTTTCGGAGTCGGAGTGTTCTTTGTCACGTCAATGATTGATGTAGTCGCCCAGATACCCAAAAGTAAATTCGATCTGGCGCGCACGCTGCGCATGGGCGAATGGCGGGTGGTGTGGGAAGTCATTGTGCTGGGCCGCGCTGACGCTGCCTTTGACATGCTGCGCCAGAACGCCGCCATGGGTTGGATGATGCTGACCATGGTGGAAGGCATTTCCCGCTCGGAAGGTGGCATTGGCGCCATGCTTCTGAACCAGAACAAACACTTCAGGTTAGAAGCGGTGTTCGCGATTCAGATTGCGATTCTAATCATTGGATTGTTCCAGGATTATGCAATCGGCCTGGCTAAAAGATTCATTTGTCCTTATGCCGATCTTCAGTTGGAAAGACGCTGAGATCAAGCCAATACTGATCGGGAGCACGGGATTTGGATTCCGGCTCCGCTTTATTGAATGAGAACGGCAATCTGCTCTTTGCTGAGCGAGGGTGACACTTGCCACAAAAATGTACATACGGGGAAACACTTCTCAAGATCGATCATGTCAGTCTTGCCTATGACGAGAAAATTATCCTTCGTAACGTGAACGCTGAAATTCGTGACATTGTCCGCGAAGGCCACACCCAGGGCCAGGTGGTGGGATTCCTCGGGCCGTCGGGCATCGGAAAGACGCAATTGTTTCGCATCATCGCCGGGCTGAACCAGCCAACGTCAGGGCAGGTGTTAGTTGGTCCGCAGCAGACTCCCGTGAAGGCCGGAATAGTAGGTGTGGTGCCTCAGGATTACCCGCTTTTTGAAAACCGGACGATCTTCAGCAATCTGCTGCTGGCCGCCGAGCAAAGCGAGCCAAACCACGAAGGCGCGCGGGAAAAAGTGATGAACTACCTCCGCCGGCTGGATATGGTGGACCGCGCCCAGCTGTATCCTGCCCAGATTTCCGGCGGACAGCGCCAGAGAATCGCCATTGCCCAGCAGTTGCTATGCAGCGACCACTTCCTGCTCATGGACGAACCTTTTTCCGGTCTGGATGTAGTCATGGAAGCCAAAGTATGCGAGCTGATCGCGGAAATTGCCGCGCTCGACGAGCTGAACACAATGATCGTCGTGACCCACGATGTCACCGCAGCTGCTACCGTATCTGATCACCTGTGGTTGATGGGCCGCGATCGCGATGAACAAGGCAACATGATTCCGGGCGCGCTTATTCAGGAACAGTATGATCTTATTGATCGCGACCTGTGCTGGCGTCCGAATATCAGCAACACCGCGGACTTTCTGGAGTTTGTACGGGAAGTGAAAGAACGCTTTAAGACGCTATAGGACGAGACGTTGAATGCCCTCGAGAGAGAGATACGACCCACGTGAATAGGCCTTCTGTGCGCAGGCCGGAACGTTGCCGAACAGCGCCTTCATCATGGTAAAATATCTTCTGTTCCGCATCGTTATTCCTCACAAGGATTGCGCCCTTAGCTCAGCTGGATAGAGCGTCTGACTACGAATCAGAAGGCCGGGAGTTCGAATCTCTCAGGGCGCGCCATAATTCTCAGCAACTTACAACTCTCTCGCTCGGCGCTTAGTTGATTTTTACCCCTTTTTGTACCCCCTATAAATCCTCTTGGCGGTTTTTTCGGCGACGTGGATCTTGCCCGCCGCTGGTCGTTGGCTTCGGCGATCACTCTTGCATGCCCCGCTACGTTGGCGGCGCTAAGATATCTGATCGCGCTTCGCTTTGGCTCTCTCCTCACGTGTGAGTAACGATCCATCATCTCCTCGGTGACGTGGCCCGCCAATTAATTGAATAATTGGTGTAATGGCGATTTTTCGCCAGCTAGCAGATTGTATTCAGCGGAAGACGTCGCCTATGCGAACCATACACGATCCAGTACAAGTCACCTTTCTTCCCCCACTTGGAGTCCTCTTCGTGCAGCCAGTATTCCAAGCCAAACCTGTCGCTATAAACGTCAAAGGAGATGTTGATTTCAGAGACAGAAACATGGCAGTGGTCGAACGAGGGGGAGAATTTGACCGCGCTCATGGGAATAATGGCGTCCGGCCTGATCGTTATCTGGTACAAGGCACCAAGCGTTGGATTGTAAACGGGGCCACTCTTCATCGCGTAGTTCGCGAATATTGTCCAACCGCTCCGTTTGGCGGGTTCCGTCCCAAGAACACGACGGACTGCATCGAAATTGGAAATGCCGGGACGAAGCGGGGCCAAATACTTCGCGTAGAACCTGAATCCCTGTAATTCATTCGGATAGCGATTGTGGGGTTTGTCTGCAGCGCCTGCTGAGACTGTAACAAACAGGAAGGCAAAGAATGCCGCACAGGTTCTTAATGCGAAGCTCCTCATGACCCTTATTAGACACCGACATCCGATAATTGGCGAAATCAGGCGTTTACACTCACAACCCATTACTGGTGTAATGGTGATTTTTCGC
>CAVWJV010000025.1:0-29177 GCA_963755365.1 Terriglobia bacterium
ATTCACGCGGACATCGCATACAGCCCAGTGAGATCAACTTTCGCGCCAACATTTACGCCATGAAAGACCTCGGCGTGGAGCGGTTTTTCTTGTCCGCCTCTGCAGTCGGATCGCTGAAGGAAGAACACAAGCCGACGGACTTCGTGATCCCGGACCAGTTCATTGATCGCACCTATGCGCGCGTCTCTACTTTCTTCGGCCATGGCATCGTCGCGCATGTCTCGTTTGGCGATCCGGTCTGCCCGCAAGTTGCCCAGGCTTTTGCGCAGTCGTGCAAAGATGCAAACGTGGTGGGAAAGATGGGCGGCACCTACGTCTGTATGGAAGGTCCGCAATTTTCCACTAAGGCTGAATCGAACCTTTATCGCAGCTGGGGCGCGGACGTGATTGGCATGACCAATCTTCAGGAAGCCAAGCTCGCCCGCGAGGCAGAGATCTGTTACGCCACCATGGCCATGGTCACTGACTATGACTGCTGGCATCCCGAACATGATTCCGTGACGGTGGACCAGATCGTGAAGGTGCTGCACACCAATGCCGATAACGCAGCCAAAGTGGTCAAACAGGCGATTGCTGCTATGCCGAAAAGAGCGCACGTGTAAGTGCGGATCAGCGCTGCAGTTCGCGATTCTTACCGATCCCACAAAAATCCCTGCGGCGACGCGGCAGAAACTCAGCCTGCTGCTGGATAAATATCTGAAAAAAGGTCAGGAGGCAAACGCCTAGTGTCATTGCTCGTAGTTGGTTCAGTCGCTTTTGATGCCATCAAGACTCCGTACGGAAAAACGGACAAAATTCTTGGCGGCGCCGCCACGTATTTCTCATTGTCGGCCAGCTTCTTCACGGACGTGCGCGTGGTAGGCGTGGTTGGAGAAGATTTCACAAAAAAAGAAGAAGACGTTTTCCATGCCCGCAAGATTGACATCAGCGGCATCACGCATGAAAAAGGGCAGAGCTTTTTCTGGTCGGGCGAGTACGGCGAGAACGTGAATGAAGCCAAGACCCTGGACACGCAGCTAGGCGTCTTCGGCAATTTCAATCCCCAGGTCCCTGCCCGCTTCAATGACAGCAAATTTCTTTTTCTGGCGAATATTGATCCGGTTTTGCAGGTGAACGTGCGTAAGCAGATGTCCGGCGCGAAATTTGTTGGCGGCGATACCATGAATTACTGGATCAACGGCAGCCGCAAGGCGCTGGGCGAGATGATGAAGCACGTGCACGCCCTGCTGATCAATGATACCGAAGCCAAGATGCTGGCCGGCGATCCCAGTCTGGCCCGGGCAGCGCAGAAAATTCTGGAGATGGGACCGGAAGCTCTGGTGATTAAGCACGGCGAATATGGCGCAACCGTATTCTTCCGCCACGGATCGTTTGGCGGCGGGCGCCATCCTTTCCGCGCGCCAACCCTGCCGATTGAAGCAGTCACGGATCCCACCGGAGCCGGAGACAGCTTTGCCGGCGGCTTCATGGGTTACATTGCGTCGCAGGAAAAGATCACGCGTGAGGTCTTCAAGCGTGCCATGTTTTACGGTGGTGTGATGGGATCATTCGCTGTGGAGGCCTTCGGCACGGAGAGACTGCAGAAGCTGACGCGCGAGGAGATCGAAGAACGTTACAAGGTATTTCGCGAACTTACGCATTTGGACTGAGGGTGCAAATGCAGCGCCATAGTCGTTGATTCGTTTGCCAAAATGCTTAAGCGGCAGATGTCAACTTGTTAACGCATTTTCCCTACTGTCATTCCGAGCGAGCCGGAGCGCATGCGACCGAGAGAGAGGAACCCCGAGGATGCTGCTGGTAACGATACCGCAACAGGGAATTTCTACCATGGAATTGCCTGGCGCGTGAATCACTCTTCCAAAATTACGGAACTCAAAACGCCCAACGCCAATGAAAAAAGTTACAAGAAGCATCAATGACAAGTTCTCGATGATGCAGAGCCGTAGGCTCGAAATGAGTTAGCCCAGACCGGAAGGTCTGGGTAAAGGAAAGAAAGAAATTGAGCCCGTAGGGGCGACACAAGACCTTCTACCCTGTCATCCCTTAAGAACGTCATATATTCGGACGCGTTTTCTTCAGCGTCCGAATAGGGGCGAAGGACCTTGTGTTTGCTTTTTTCCTTTCCGATCCTGTAACTACTTCTCTTCTTCCGCGAAGATCAGTAGATACCCATCGGGATCATGCACCGCAAACTCCTTCATGCCGTAAAACTGTTTGTGCATCGCAATCACGATTGGGACCTTCTGCTGCTGCACACTTGCATAAAGTGCGTCGATGCCTTCCATCACCAGATACAGGCTCAGCGTTCCCCCGCCGACCGTCTTTCCGGCATACAGATCAGGCTCGCCAGGTTGCGGCGGCAGGTTGGCGTTGAGGAAGATGTCGGCGTCGTCGCGCTTCATCCAGGCAAAGATGAAGGGAGCTTTGTCCGGCACGGTTTGAGAAACTGAGAAGCCCAGAGTATCGCGATAAAACGCGAGACTTTTTTCCATGTTGGCGACGACGAGATTCGGGGTGACTTTGTGGAATTTCACGGACTTCTCCTTTTTAGTTTGAGATTGAGTTTCAGACTGGCTGCTGCTTGACGTGGACGAACTATTGGACTGCGATGCCATGTTTATGTCACGCGCGGTTGACTGAACGCACATGCATAGCGCTAGCAGCGGCGTGAACATGATTAACCGTATGGGTTTCATTGATTTCTCCTCTCGAGAGTGACTGCTCCGCGGTCCAGGATTGGCTTGGATGAGGAGCGAGGCACACAATTGGCGTTGTGCCCGCATCTCCTCCATCCACGAATCCTGCGAGAAGAGAATCGTAGGTAGGGTCCCTGATTTAGGAACGAAGATTGAAAACGTCAGGACCCGCGAGGTACGGCAAAAAATTTAGCAAAATGGCTGAACGGAGTCAACCGGTGAGCGAGACCTCGATCATTGCGGCGGATATACAATCCTCCGCAGTGCCCGCAGCCATTGACGTGGACAAACCGCCCAGCTTTTCTCAGTCGCGTGACTGTGTCTTTCTTGCTGCTATCGCTGCCTTGGTTTCGATTTCTGCACTGGTCTTCTATTACCGGCATAACGCCATCCTTCTCTATGGCGACGCGGTGGCCCACATCAACATTGCGCGCCGTGTATTTGATTCCCGTACCCCAGGGTTTTTTCAGCTTGGCACAGTCTGGCTGCCACTGCCCCACATGCTGGACATTCCGTTCGTCGTAAATGACAAGCTTTGGCGGACGGGCCTCGGCGCTTCGATTCCGTCGATGCTGGCCTACGTTGCGGGCACGCTGGGAATTTTCCGGCTGGTGCAAGGCTTTGCCGGCAGGAGATTTGTCGGCAGGAGCTTTCGGCAGGATGCCCGCATGGCTGGCGGCGCTGATCTTTGCCTTCAATCCCAACCTCATCTATATGCAGTCCACGGCCATGACGGAGCCGCTCTATCTGGCGCTGATGATCTGGGCTCTGGTCTATTTTGCCGACTTTGTAAGGCTGGCCAGAACGGACGCGACTCGCGCTCGCAGTGCACTCCAGAAATGCGCGCTGTTCGTAGGAGCGGACATGATGGTCCGCTATGACGGATGGTTTTTCGCGGCTGCTCTGGGCTTGGCCGCAATCATTTTTGTACTGGTAAACAAAATACTGGTTAACAAAATAGAGACACGGCCCGTACGCAGAGCGTTGATCGAATTTGTGCTGCTTTGTCTTTCCGTGGGCGGATTGTGGCTGGCGTACAACCAGGCGAACTATGGAAATCCTCTGGAGTGGGCCAACGGCCCCTATTCCGCGCGTGCCATCCAGGAACGATCACGCACGGCAACGTATCCCAGTTATCCCGGGGAAAATTCCGCTCGCACAGCAGCCCTTTACTTCCTGAAAGTGTCGCGGCTGAACGTGGCCGCCGGGCGGAGCGAAAAGTTTCTATTCTCGCTTTCCGCGATTGCGTTGTTGGTGGCGATATTCTTCGTCCGTCGAGTATGGCCATTGGCTCTGCTCTGGCTGCCCGTCGTCTTTTATGTCGCGTGCGTTGCCTGGGGAAGCGTTCCGATTTATGTGCCCCAGTGGTATCCGTTCGGATACTACAACGTGCGTTATGGATTGCAGTTGCTTCCCGCCGTCGCGGTTTTCGCCGGACTTCTGGTTTATTTCATGGATTCGTTCCTGCCGAGGCGTTTGGGCCTGTTGATTGTCACCCTGATTGCCATATGGAGTTACGCGTCGATCTGGCAGGGGACTCCCATCTCGTTGCGTGAGGCCCAGGTCAACGGATCCGCCCGGCTCGCGTTCGACAAAGAGCTTGGTGAAGAGCTGGCACTGCTTCCGCAGTCGGCGCGATTGATGATGGACTGCGGAGCGCATTCCGGGGCAGTCCAGGCTGCCGGAATTCCATTTGGCCGCGTGCTGCGGGAGAGCAATCCGCCATTATGGGAGATTGCGTTGTCACATCCGGCTGAATCCGCGGATTTTCTGATCGCATTTCCCAATGACGATGTTTACCGCGCGGCGCGGCTCTTTCCTGATCACCTCACGCTAGTTACTACCATTGCAACTCCGGATGGTTCCAGGGCTTTCATCTATAAATCAGGCCGTTGAGCGGTGCTACAATCGGGCAGATTTCATCAGGATTGTGCAGGTTTGATGCCTTTTCCACATTTGTCGACGCCCGAAGTCTTTACCAGGAACATGGCGCGGCTTGTTTTGGCCGCTGTGCTGGGCGGAATCGTCGGCATAGAGCGGCAGATCAAACAGCGTCCTGCCGGCCTGCGTACCAATATGTTTATCTGCTTTGGTGCTGCCTTGTTCACTATTTTGTCGTCTGAACTTGCAGGCAGCCTGGGCGGTGATCACACCCGCATTGCAGCGCAGATCATTCCTGGAATCGGATTTATTGGCGCAGGCTCCATCCTGCACGCCAAACGTGGCGTGGCGGGACTGACCACGGCGGCCACCATGTTTGTGGTCGCATCGGTGGGAATGGCATGTGGTGGCGGTCTGTATCTGGAAGCCACGTTTTCTACTGCTTTTATTTTGCTGGCGCTGCTGGTGCTGGGCGCGGTGGAAACGCAGTTTAACCTTAAGCCACTGTGCATGACATATAGCGTGGTATCAGAAAAGAGTTCAAACGAGCTGGTGGACGCCGTGAATCAACTTCTCGACGAGCAAGGCAAGGAACTCCGCAGCATGCACTTGAGTGGAGCCAACGGCAAACACCGGATCATGTTTACCGTGGACGCCACACACAACGAGCACAAGGCGATGATGGACCGTTTGCGCCTATCTCCTGGTCTGCACGACTTTGAAGCCATCCCGGATAGGGAAGCAGAGTGAGCCCGAAGATTCCGTTTGTAAAGGCTTCCGCCTGCGGGAATGATTTTCTGATCATAGATGCGCAGCATGCGACGTCAGAAATACATGAGCTTACCCGCTGGCTTTGCGATCGGCATAATGGCGTGGGTGCGGATGGTGTGGAATGGCTGTTGCCGGGCGGTGACGTCGACGCCGCCATAAGGCTGATCAATGCCGATGGCAGCGAAGCGGAGATATCAGGAAATGGGACGCGCTGCGTGGCGGCCTTTCTGGCTGAAGGCGGCGGCACGCATTTCAAGATTCGCACCGATGCGGGCATTAAGTCCTGCGAACTGGTGTCCAGACGCGAGCAGACCTTTACCTTCGAGATGAACATGGGCAGTCCGAAGGTGGAGGAAGCTTTCGCCGTGCAGACCAGGTCCGGCAGCATTAGCGGTATACCCGTTTCCATGGGGAACCCGCATTACGTTATGTTTGTGGATGAGTTTCCAGAACGGTGGCAGGCGATGGCGGCAGAAATCCAGAAGCAGCCATGCTTTCCTGAAGGTGTAAACGTTGAATTTGTTCACACACTGGCAGCGGATTTGATTGAGGTGCGTTTCTTTGAGCGTGGTGCAGGGGAGACTCAGTCGTCGGGCACTGGATCGTGCGCCTCTGCTGTGGCCTCCATTTTCAGCGGGCGAGTGAAGTCGCCGGTGAATGTTCACGCGGTTGGGGGAACCCAGGCGGTACGTTGGGAAAACAATGAGGTGTTCCTGCGCGGACCAGCCAGGCTCGTGTGTCGCGGAGAATTCCTTGCCTAGCCGAAAAATCATTGCACCGTCGCTCAAGCGCGGAGATAAGATCGGACTTCTTGCCCCCGCAAGCAGTTTCAGTAAGCAGGCTTTCGAAGCTGGCTGCGACCGTCTCCGCCAGATGGGTTACGAGCCGGTCTATTCGCAGGCCATTTTTCAGCGTGATTTATATTTTGCAGGCACCGTGGAGCGGCGACGCCAGGAGCTCGAAGATCTTCTGCGCCAGCCGGACATCGCGGCGCTCATGTGTGTACGTGGCGGGTACGGCAGCAACTACCTGCTGGAGAGCTTCCATTTCGAGCTGTTTGCCCACTATCCAAAGATCTTTCTGGGATGCAGTGACATCACGTCTCTGCTGACAGTCATTACAGACCGCACCGGTCTGGTTACGTTTCACGGTCCTATGGTCGCCAAGGACATTGCCGGCGGCACATTTGACGAGACAAGCTGGGGAAAGTGTTTCGACGGGGCAGGCATCTGGAGTATCACGGACCCGCAGATAGAAGTCCTGCAACCGGGACATGCTAAGGGCCGGCTTTACGGCGGATGCCTGTCAATGCTGGTGGAGTCGATGGGCACGCCGTTCCAGATACAGACCGACGATACTATTTTGTTTATCGAAGATGTGGCGGAAAAGCCGTTTCGTATTGATCGCATGCTGATGCAGCTTCATCTGGGCGGCATGCTGAATCGGGTGCGCGGTTTTATCTTCGGAGAGATGCTGGATTGCGTGCCTCCGGAAGGCGAGAATTACACCTTGCAGCAGGTAATCAGTCGTGTCTTGTCGCCCTATAAAGTCCCGATTGTTTTTGGCCTGAAATCAGGCCACGTCAGCGGTGGAAACATTACCTTGCCGCTGGGCGTGCAAGCTGAGTTAACCGCAGAACAGGGTGTTGAACTGAAGATATTGGAAGCCGCAACGCATTTCCGTTAATCTGGAATCACTGTGGATCAGCAGCACGTACATATCATAGGCATTTGTGGAACTGCCATGGCTTCACTGGCAGGACTGCTCAAACAACGGGGTTTCAAAGTAACCGGCTCTGACTCGGCCGCTTATCCTCCCATGTCGGATTTTCTGGCAGCCATGTCCATTCCAGTGGCCCAGCCGTATAGCGAAGCCAATCTCAAGCCGCGGCCGGACTGGGTAGTGGTCGGCAATGCGATTTCGCGCGGCAACGTTGAGCTGGAATACGTTCTGGACCAGCGGATCGCTTTCCGGTCGATGCCGGACACCCTTTACGATTTATTCCTGCGCACTCGCGAGCCGGTGGTGATCGCCGGCACGCATGGCAAGACCACCACTACGTCCATGCTGGCGTGGATGTTTCAGCATGCCGGCAAAGACCCATCGTTCCTGGTGGGCGGTATCGCGGAAAATTTTGGCAGCAGCTTCGCGCTGCGTCAAGGCAAGCACTTCATCATCGAAGGCGATGAGTACGATACGGCATTTTTCGATAAAGGTCCCAAATTCCTCCATTACTTTCCGCAGGTGGTGATTCTCACATCGGTCGAGTTCGACCATGCCGATATTTATGCCAATCTTGAAGCCGTGAAGACTGCCTTTCGGCGTCTGGTAAACCTGGTGCCACGTAAAGGCAAGATCATTGCTTACGATGCCAGCGCGACCGTGAATGAATGCATTGCCAAAGCTTTCACACCCGTGGAGAAGTATGGCCTGAAGGAAGGCTCATTCTGGCGCATCACTGACCTTCACTTTTCCCCTGACAGCACCACATGGCGCGTGCTGCGGGAAGGCGAGCCCTGGGGTGAATTTGAGTTTGCCATGGCGGGCGAGTACAACGTCGTGAATGCGACCGCTGCTGCGGCCATGGCGGCACATTACGGAATTGAGCCGCAAGTGATCGCGGAGGCGCTGAGCTCTTTCAAAAGTGTGAAACGACGGCTGGAGATCAAGGCCCAGGTAGATGGAATTACCATCATTGATGATTTTGCCCACCACCCCACGGCCATTGCCGCCACGCTGACTGCATTGCGCGTTCGTTATCCTGAATCGCGGTTGTGGGCCATCTTTGAGCCGCGATCGAATACGCTTCGCCGCAAAGTCCTGCAAAACGATCTTGTGGCCAGCCTGGCGCTGGCTGATCAGGTAATTATCACGCCGATCTTCAAGCCGGAAGCGGTGCCGGAAAATGAACGCCTTACTACCGCGTCTGTCGTGAGGGGCGTGACGAAAGCTGGAAGACCTGCCCGCGAAATGGAAGATGCTGATGCCATTGTTCAGGCGGTGGCTCCGGAACTGCAAAGCGGTGACGTGGTGGCGATTCTTTCCAACGGTGGATTTGGCGGGATCTATGAAAAGCTGCCGCGTAAGCTGGAGGAGCTTCGCGGAGTGCAGCGAACATGAGTGCAATCATCAATTTCATACGCAGCCTCGCCGCCGCTGTGTTCCTCATTGCGCTGGTTCCTCCGGCGGCCCTCATTGCGTTTCCGTGGACGTTCATCGCGGGCAACGCCAATTTCCTGTACAAGGTTGGCATGGGCTTTGCCTACTGGGCTGTGCGCATTGCCGGGGTCAAAATAAAAATGGTCGGCATGGAACAGTTTGATCCGGCTGGCACGTACATTTTCATGTCGAACCACGTGTCGAACCTCGACCCGCCGGTGCTCTTACCCATGATTCCGCGGCGCACGTCTGTTCTGGCCAAGCGCGAGTTATGGAAGATACCGATTCTATCCCGGGCACTTGATCTGGCAGAGATCGTTCCCGTAGAACGCAACAAGCGTGATTCAGCCATCGAAAGCATACGGCGCGCCGGTGAGGTGATGAGGCACGGCATCAACATGACCATCTACCCGGAAGGCACACGATCACGCGATGGCCGATTGCTGCCTTTCAAGAAAGGCCCATTTCATCTGGCGGCGGAAACCGGATTTCGCGTAGTGCCGGTCACGATTCTGGGCACAGAAGACATGATGCCCAAAGGGCATTTCGCGGTGCGCCCGGGAACGGCGACTCTGGTGTTTCACGCGCCAATTGATCCTGCTAAGTTCAACTCGCGCGAAGAATTGATGCAGGCCGTCAGTGACGTGATCAACAGTTCATTGCCGCCGGAGCGCCAGGCTTCTGATGCGCGGTCGGCAAATACTCAATCTCCAGACAAGACTGAGGAATCACTGTCCAATCAGCTGTAATTTCGCCACGGCTTTTTCCTGATCGAAGCGAACTTCAACTAATCCGTCATCATTCTTGTGCAGTTCAGGGCCAAGAGCGGTGTGCATTTTTCCGTTGGCGTCAGCAAACTGGATTTTTAACGGGCCGGTCTCCAGCGGCTTGACCGGATACAGATATGTTTTGCCGGGATTGAGTTCGTTCTTTCCAAATGTTGCTCCAGGGTAATCGACCACGATCGTGGTAACAGGCTGCTGGCTGACATTGATGAGATTGACGTTTACCACGTGCGAACGGCAGCCCGTTGTGCCCAGTGCCAACGCTACCGGAAGGATTGCGAAAGCGAAGAATGACATCGGTTTCATATTCTGCTGTTTGTTCTCATTCATTTCTTTTCAATCACGCGTGCGCTCAGCACCACGCCGTTGCGGTTGTCATGCAGTTTGAGCGGAAACACCAGGATGTTCCAGTTCCAGCGTCGGTGTTTTTTCGCGGGAAGATGAGGTAGACCGCGAAAGCTGCGATCAACATAGGTTTCCCGCGTGTCGGCGACGGTGCGTATAATTTCCTTCCATTCGCCACCAAGTTCCGGAAATTCGTCAAACCGGTTCTTGCCCATGAACCATGTACGTTTCTTGTCATACAGACGGGCAAAAAATTCGTTCACGTAAATCCAGCAGCCCTCGCGGTCAAGCACTTCAAGGACAAGATCGTCGCCCATGGCCATGGCGATGCGGGAGTAGAAAAAATCCCGGGCATCCACCACCACCGGCTTGCCGCGGCGCTTGGCTTCAAATGAGCGCAATGCATCCAGCAGATCGTCCACTGAGCTGTAGCCTTTGAGCAGATGCATGTCTTCAACGCCGCCGAATTTTCGCTCCAGCGTGGCAGACAGAATGATGATGGGCACTTCAGGGCGCTTGTCGCGCAATGACTGTGCCACTTCCGTGCCGAACTTGCCCGCTCCCAGATGGTAGTCAAGCACTGCAATATCTATGCCGCTGAGATGGTGTTCCGCCTCTTCTACGGATGCGGATGTAATGGCTTCATAGCCATGGTTGCGCAAAATGGCGCTGCGCAGGATTAGATCATCGTGGCGATCATCGAGCAGGAGCACCCGTATGGGTTTCCTGCCGTCTGACTTGCCGGAATCGGGCATCTCTTTCTACTCGTCCTTCGCTGATTTTTCTTCTGGCATTCCTGGCTCTTGCTTTATACCTGCAGCCCTGGCGGCCGCGCGGACTGCCTTGGCCAGTTCCGGAAGCTTGTTGAAGACTGCCACGCTGCGCAGCCACTGTTTGTTGTCGATGGCGGGATATCCACTAACCAGCTTGCCGGCTTCCACGTCATTGGGAATGCCGGTCTGCGCAGTGGCAATGGCGCCATCGCCAATTCTGAGGTGGCCGGCCACGCCAACTTGTCCAGCCAGAATCACGTTCTTGCCAATCTCGGTTGATCCGGCGAGCCCAACTTGAGCGCACAGCATGGCATTTTCTTCCACGCTGCAGTTATGACCCACCTGAACCAGATTATCAATCTTTACGCCGCGTGCAATGCGCGTTTCGCCCAGACTGGCACGATCAATGCAGGAGTTGGCCTGGATCTCAACGTCGTCTTCAATCACAACTTTTCCGGATTGAATGATCTTGTACCATGCGCCTTTGTCGTCTTTGGCGAAGCCGAATCCATCTGCGCCGATCACCACGCCGTTGTGCAGCAGAACGTTGTTGCCGATCTCAGAATTCTCGCGGATGGATACATGTGAGTGCGCGCTGAAGTTGCGGCCGATCTTCACGCCTGGATAGATGACAACGTGGGCCAGCAGCGTGCAGTCCTCGCCAATCACAACATTGTTGTAGATGACTGTGTACGGGCCGATGGACGCATCGGCGCCGATCTTTGCCGTTGGATCAATGATCGCGGTAGGATGAATCCCGCGAGGGAAGCTGGGGGGCTGATGAAACATCTCAACCACTCTGGCGTATGCGAACTGCGGATTGCGCGTACGCAGCACCGGCTTGGCATTATCCAAGGCAGGGAACTTCTCGTCCACGATGATCGCGGAAGCCTTCGTGGTCCTGGCCGCAGATGCGTACTTGGCGTTCGCGATGAAGGTGATTTGGCCGGCAGCGGCGTTTTCAATGCCGGCCACGCCAACAATATCAATGTCATCAATGTCAGCGCTTTCCGGTTCCGGTCGCGCACCCAGCTTAGCTGCTATGTCCTTGAGCTTCATGAAAAATCCTGAACAACAGAACCCGTGATTGTAAAGGGAAGCGCGGGGAAGTTGCAGGTCAAAACAAATCCAGGCCTTACTATTGCTCGGAGAAGAGTTGTTCCTGGCGTGCGTCTTCTGCGGCAGTAGCGGCTTTGCGGCGTGATTCTGGACGGCCAATCACTGCCAGCACGCTCATTTCTTCGAGTGCCGATTTGGGAACAAAGATTCGCTGAATGTTGCCGCGCGTATCGGGAGGCGTAATCAGGTAGCCGTCAGTGCTCACCTGGACCAGGTCATTGGGCATCATTCCTTCCAGAACGTCGTTGTCTGAAAACTTCAGTCGCACCCAGAGACCTTCCGTGCGCGGACGCGTGGCAAACGTCTTGCGACCGGATGAACCAGAGTCACTGAAATCGCGCACAAAGTCCACGCTCTTGATCTCCGCCAGATCAATCAGAATCACCTTGCCTGACTGGTTGAGCAACTCCAGCTTGCCATCGGCGATAAAGGTAGCCGCAACGTATCCGCTGAGCGAATCCCGTCCCAACTTGCGCACAATGACCTTTTTGGTGGTGGATGGCATGGCTGAACATTGATTCTCGCACCTATTTCAGGGGCATCAAAGGCTGTACCCCTGTTTCTGCCGATGAGGGTAGCCAAAGGGTTAACCTTTGTGATATTGTTTCGGGTTTGTGCAGGTTCCTGCTGTTGCCGTCTAAGTCTTGTATAAAGTGCAACTTACGAAAAAATTAAGGAGAGCGAGTTTGGTGCCGGAATTGCTCCGGTTCGCTCCAGGTGTGTTCCAAAGCTGATGGCTGACTTTATTTATCTCATGGAAACCCGGCTATCGCCGGACCAGCAGAAGGCGTTGGCGCTGGTAACAGAAGTAGCTCGCTCACATGAGATGAACGTGTATCTCACCGGCGGCGCTGTGCGCGACATCATCAGCGGATTCATCATTCGCGACCTGGATTTCTCCGTCCAGGGCAACGCCCTTAAGCTGCAAAAGGATTTTGAAAAGGCCGGCGCCGTGATCGAAGGCACGGACGAGCACACGCGCTCCATTCTGCTTTTGCTGGCGGGAAACGTGCGCGCAGAAGTCACCAGTACGCGATCTGAACGGTATGACAAGCCAGGCAAGCCCGCCGAGATCACGCCGGGCACCATTTATGACGACATGCGCCGGCGCGACTTTACTGTAAACGCGATGGCCCTGTCGCTGAATCCTGGCTCGCGTGGATTGCTTTCCGATCCGTTCAACGGCATGGCCGATATCGAAGCCAAGGTGCTTCGCGTGCTGCATAATTACGCTTTCTATGAAGATCCTTCGCGGCTGATCCGGGCCACGCGTCTGGCGACGCGCTTTCACTGGACGCTGGAAGAGCGCACCCAGGCGCGTTACGACGCGGCCAAAGAAAACAATTACATTGAGAACATCTCTGATCGCACGCTGGGTCATGAGGTGGAGCAGCTTGCCCATGAGGAACAGCCCGTCGACGTCTTGAAGGCCCTGGAAAAGGAAGGCTGGCTCAAAGTGATTGCGCCTCATCTTTCCGTGGCCAAGGTCGATATTCAGGGTCTGTCGCACATGGCGAAAGCCAAGCAGCAATTGCAGGATGTGGGCCTGAATCCGGATGCCAGTCCCATTGTGATGTACTACCTCACCAAGAAACTGAACGACAAAGACGTTACCGGCATCCAGAAACAGATCTCGAACAAAGGTTTTGTGGAGCGGTGGCGCAGGCTGGAAGACGACGCCAAGGATTTTGCCAAACGCCTGATGGCCAAAGAGCTCACGCAGCCTTCAGCTACCTGGAAATTTTTGATGCAGAGCCAGCCGGAGACCCTGCTGTTCACCGCCATCACCTCGCGCCCGGCAGCGGTGGAACAGAAGATCAAGAGCTTCCTCACCAAGTGGCCGTTGCTGAAGCAGAAGCTTCCATTTCCTGAGATGGCAGAGATGCGCATCACGCCGGAGATCCCTGACTATAAGAAAGTCATGGACGAAGCCTTCCTGCTGCTCATGGATGGCAAACTGCGTTCACATACCGAGATCGTAAAGTTCCTGACGCCGTATTCACCTCCGGAGCCGCCTCCACCACCGCCACCGGTGAGAAGAGGCCGCGCGGCGAAAAAAGAAGTCGCCGGCGATGGCACTGCTGCCGGACCGAAGAAACGCGGACGCAAACCGAAGAATGCATTGTTGCCCGGTGCTCCGCCCGCAGGGCCAGCGGCTGCGCCAGTTCAGGCTGCCGCAGCTCAGACCGCAGCACCACCTGCAGGAAAGAGCGCAGCCCCGAAAGCGGGAGTTCCCGTTCTAGCTCCTGGAAAAACGGCAGCAGGGAAGCCTGCACCTGCGGCTGCAAAAGCCGCGCCCACAAAAACTGCGCCGGCCAAGGCTGCACATCCGGCCAAAGGCAAGCCGCAACCGGCAAAAGCCGCTGCGAAAGCCAAGCCGGCAGCAAAAGCTCCCGCGAAGAAGGCAGCGCCCGCGAAAAAGAACGGGAAACCAAAGAAGGGCAAGCGCAAATAGCGTCGCAAATAGCGGTCGCAACCTTGCGCATGGTGTTCAATGCCTTCCTGGGGCCCACTGATTAACGGCGAGCAGATCAATGCCGTACAGATTAATGCCGCGCCGGCCAGGCGTCCGGTACCTCTTACTCTTCCCGGTCGCTATGTGACTCTGGTTCCTCTGGAACCCCGCGTCCACGGCGACTCTCTTTTCCGGCAGACTACAGGCGTCAGGAATGACGAACTCTGGCGCTATCTTTTTGAAGGTCCATTTGCCAACCGGACAGACTTCCACGCGCACCTGGTTGAGAAAGCGACTTCGGATGCGGCTGTGTTCTTCGCCATCCTGAATAATAGTTCCGGATCGGCGGTTGGCTATGCGTCTTACCTGAATATTGTTCCGGCGCATCGCTCGGTGGAAGTTGGCAACATTCTTTACTCGCCCATTCTGCAGCGCACGCCGGCAGCAACTGAAACAATGTATCTCATGGCCCGCCATGCCTTCGACGACCTGGGTTATCGCCGATACGAATGGAAATGCAACGCTCTCAATGAGCCTTCACGTCGCGCAGCCCTGCGCCTGGGCTTTCAATTTGAAGGCATTTTCCGGCAGCATATGATCATCAAAGGAGCTAATCGCGATTCAGCATGGTACTCCATGCTGGATGGGGAATGGCCAACGCGCAAAGCCAACTTCGAACGCTGGCTCTCGCCCAAAAACTTTGACGCTGCTGGAAAACAGATAACGGCGCTCTCGGCGATGAATCTGGGATAACGGTTCTGGCGATCGCTCTGCCTGGCTAATGGCTATTTCAATCTGCGTTCATTTGCGGTAAGTTGCCATTTGCCATGGCCGCAAAAATCTGCGGCGAATGGTCTGACTCAGCGTTCATCAGCGGAAAGGTTTCCCGATGCTGAATGCTGAGTGCTGAATGCTGACCGCTACCCGTCTGAACTCTTCAACCCCACCGTTTCACCGGCAATGGCCGCGCCCTGCTCCAGACTGATCAGCCTGACCTTTCCCTCTGCCACTGTCTGGCCTTTTTCATTTGTGATCTTCGCTTGCCAGACCTGTGTGCGACGTCCCCGCATCAGAGGCAGGGCCGTGGCCGTAAGCTTGCCTTCGCGCGTGGCGACCAGGAATGACGTTTGGTTTTCCAGTCCAACAACCGTCTGATCGTAACGACGCGCCCAGAGTGCCGCTCCAACGGAAGCCACTGACTCAATCACTCCCGAATACACTCCGCCATGCACAATGCCGTATGCCTGAAGATGCTGCTGGTCCAACCTCAAATTCGGCGATGACCTGGTCACCAGTGGCATGGGTAAAGTGCAATCCCATCGCCGCCGCCCAGCCACCAAGACGGCCATTGATCTGCGAAGCAAAGTCGACGCTCTGCGCAGCGAGATTTTCATTATCCTGCTTTGTGCGAGTTTGGGGGCTGTCAGCCATGGGATAGACCGTAGCGTGTCAGAGGCGAAAAAGGCAAGCAGATTGCCGGTGATCATTGCGCGAGGTTAGCAGAGTTTGATTGGTCCTGATCCGCGGTTATCCGCGGTAAGGGGTTTGTTCTGTTCAGATCAGTGTCATCAGTGCAAATCAGTGGTAGTAACTGCCTTGAAATCCACAGACTTACACAGCATCGCACAGGAGCCGTGAACGCCGCGAACCACTATAATGAGATCAGGCCCTCATGTCTGAATTCGTCCATCTCCATCTACATACCGACTACTCCCTGCTCGACGGCGCCTGTGGCGTTGACGGACTGGTGAAGCGCGTGGCCGATATCGGCCAGAAGGCCGTTGCCATGACCGATCACGGCAACATTTACGGCACCGTTGAGTTCGTAACGGCGGCGGAAAAGGCCGGGATCAAGCCGATCGTGGGATGCGAGCTGTATATCTGTAAAAAGGACGACCATCGCGCGTCCCCGGAAGGCGATAGCTATAACCACCTGCTGGTTTTGGCCGAGAACGAAGAGGGCTACCAGAACCTGATCAAGATCACCTCAGAGGCTTCCATGCACGGCTTTTATTACAAGCCGCGCGTCAGCAAGAAGTTTCTGGCCGAGCACAGCAAAGGCCTGATTGGACTGAGCGGCTGCCTGGCCGGCGAAGTCTGCGAAGAATTGCTGGCAGGGAAGTATGAGGCCGCAAAGAATGCCGCCGGCACTTTCCGTGACATCTTCGGCAAAGATAATTTCTTCCTGGAAATACAGGACCAGGGATTGCCTGAGGAACATCGCATACACGCCGACCTGTTCCGTCTGGAAAAAGATCTGGGCATGCAGATGGTGGCCACCAATGACAGCCACTATCTATGCGAAGATGACGCCCACGCGCAGGACGTTCTGGTCTGCGTGCAGACCGGCAAGTCAATTCACGATACCAACCGGCTGAAGTTTCACGGCAACCAGTTCTTTGTGAAATCCACCGAAGAGATGGGCCGCGTATTTTCCAGCCGTCCGGACGTCCTGCAGCGCACCATGGCCATCGCTGAGCGCTGCAACTTCAAGCTCAATAAGGTCAAGAATCCATTTCCGGAATTTCCCCTGCCAGAAGGTTTTACCCTGGATAGCTACTTTGAGCACGTGGCTCGCGAAGGTTTTGCACGTCGCTGGACCATGCTCGGGTCGCTGGCTGATGCAGGCCGCCTGAAGAAGACGCGTGCTGATTACGATCAGCGCCTGGCACGTGAGATCGCCATCATCCAGCAGATGAAGTTTTCCGGATACTTCCTGATCGTCTGGGACTTCATACGCTACGCCCGCGAAAATGACATTCCCGTCGGCCCGGGCCGTGGTTCGGCCGCCGGTGCCCTGGTCGCCTATGCCATGGGAATCACCGATATCGATCCGCTGCAGAATGAGCTTCTGTTTGAACGCTTCCTCAATCCGGAACGCGTTTCCATGCCCGATATCGATATCGACTTCTGCATGAATCGCCGCGGAGAGGTAATCCAATACGTCACGCAGAAGTATGGACGCGAGAACGTTGCCCAGATCATCACGTTTGGAACCATGGCTGCCAAGGCGGCCATCAAAGACGTGGGCCGCGCCATGGATATTCCTTACGTTGACGTGGACCGCATTGCCAAGATGATTCCGCCCACGTTGAACATCAGCATTCAGCAGGCATTGGATGATTCGCCTCCGCTGCAGCAGGCGTATGAAAATGAAACCCAGATCAAAGAGCTGATTGATACGGCGTTGAAACTGGAAGGCCTCGTAAGAAATTCCGGCGTACATGCCGCGGGTGTGGTGATCTCTCCCAAGCCGCTCACCGAACTTCTGCCGCTGCACAAGACCAAGAACGACGAAATTGTGACCGCCTATGACATGAAGGCGGTGGAGAAGATGGGCCTGCTGAAGATGGACTTCCTCGGGCTCACCACGCTTACCATCGTCGATGACGCGTTGAAGCTCATACGCCAGCGCGGCCACTCCATCAACATGGAAACGGTTCCACTCGACGACAAGGAAACGTACGAGAAGGTCTTCCATACCGGCTTAACTTCCGGCATTTTCCAGTTTGAATCCGGCGGCATGACGGACGTGCTTCGCCGCTACAAACCAACGTCCGTGGAAGATCTCACAGCATTGAATGCGCTCTACCGTCCTGGTCCGATTCAGGGCGGCATGATTGATGACTTTATTGAGCGCAAGTGGGGTCGCCGCAAAGTCGAATACGAATTGCCCGAGCTTGAGACCATCCTCAAGGAGACGCTGGGCGTGATTGTGTATCAGGAACAGGTGATGCAGATCGCCAACGTCCTGGCGGGATACTCACTGGGTGAAGCCGACCTTCTTCGCCGTGCCATGGGCAAGAAGAACGAGCAGGAGATGGCGCAGCAGCGCGAACGCTTCGTCAACGGCGCGAAAGAGAAGAAGCTTCCGGAAAAGAAAGTCACCAAGATTTTTGATCTGATGGAGCAGTTCGCCGGTTACGGCTTCAATAAGTCACACTCCGCGGCGTACGCTTTGCTGGCGTACCACACGGCTTATCTCAAAACGCATTATCCCGTGGAGTTCATGGCCGCGCTGCTCACCTCCCAGACCGGCAACACGGATAACGTGGTGAAGTACATCAATGAATGCCGCGAAATGGGCATTCCGGTTGAGCCACCCAACGTCAACGTAAGTGACGCGTTCTTTACTCCGCATGAAAATGCCATCCGCTTTGGGCTGGCAGCGGTGAAGAACGTGGGCCGTAACGCCATTGAGTCCATCGTGGCGGCGCGCAAAGAAGTGGGGAAATTCAGCTCCATCTTTGAGTTCTGCGAAAAAGTCGATCTCCGCATGCTGAACCGGCGGGTGCTTGAATCGCTGATCAAGGCTGGCGCCATGGATGATTTTGGCTATCGCGCACAGCTCATGGCCGTCCTGGATAAAGCAATGGAGCAGGCGCAGAAAACGCAGCGCGATGCTGAGATGGGCCAGCACGGACTGTTCGGCGTGTTCCAGCAGGAAGACCATCAGAATGGCAATCACCAGAAGCTGCCCACAGTGCCGGAATGGGATGAGCACCAGCGGCTGTCCAGCGAAAAAGAAGTCCTCGGTTTCTTCATTACCGGCCATCCACTGGAGAAGTACAAAGAGAAGCTGGAAAACTTCCCCAAGTACATGAATGCAAGTTCGATCAGCCAGATGGAAACCGGGACCGGTCGCGACGAAATCGTAACCGGCGGTGTGATCAGCGGACTGCGGGTGATGAAGTCGCGCAAGGGAGATCTATACGCTAACGCCGTGATGGAAGACATGACGGGCACCATTGAGGCCATTGTTTTCCCCGAAGCGTACAAGCGGCTTCAGGTGATTTTGAAACAGGAAATTCCCATGCTGGTGAAGTGCAGCGTGCGGGTGGAAGAAGGGTCGAATCCCAAGATTGCCATTAGCTCGCTTACGCCGCTGGAAGAAGCCAAACCGGCGCTGCCGCGCTCGATCCGCATTCTGGTGCCTCTCACCGCCGCCAGTGAAGCCACCGTGGACGAACTTCACGCTCTCTGCCGTGAGCGCCGTGGCGAGGCCAAGGTGTTGTTTGATCTGGAACGTGCCGGTGACTTCATGGTTGTGATGGAGGCGGACGGCTATAATGTTTGTCCAGACCGCTCTTTCATCAATCGAGTGGAAGAGCTATGCGGCCGCGGTGCGGTCAGGGTCATCGACTAACGCCTATTTGAGTAGTTGTGAAGTTCGGGGAGCGAATGTTTGGATCCAGCCGTTAAAGCACAGCGCCAGTTGGAGAGTATTGAAAAGCAGATTGCGGACCTTGAAACCAGGGCCGTGGCTGACCAGGATGCCCAACTCCAGCTTAAGCACCTGCACCATCAGATCAATTTCCTGCGCCAGCAGATACGTGATCACGTGAATGCGTGGCACAAGACGGAACTGGCCCGCCATTCCCAGAGGCCTTTCACCCTTGATTACGTGGAACGGCTGTTCAGCGACTGGAGCGAGGTCCATGGCGATCGCAATTACGGCGACGACGCCGCGATTATGTGCGGCATGGCTCGCTTTCATGGCGACGAAGTGATGGTGATCGGCCACCAGAAAGGCCGTGACACCAAGCAGCGTGTGCTGCGCAACTTCGGCCAGGCAAATCCGGAAGGCTATCGCAAGGCGCTGCGTTGCATGAAAATGGCGGAGAAGTTTAATCGGCCGATTTTTACTTTTGTCGATACTCCTGGCGCGTATCCCGGACTTGGCGCGGAAGAGCGCGGACAGGCTGAAGCGATCGCTCGCAATCTGCGTGAGATGGCGCGCCTTGAAGTTCCCATTATTACAACCATCACCGGTGAAGGCGGCAGTGGCGGTGCGCTTGGAATTGCCGTGGCTGACCGCGTATTTATGATGGAAAACTCTGTGTACTCGGTGATTTCGCCGGAGGGCTGCGCGTCCATTATGTGGCGTGACGCGGCCAAAAAAGAGGTCGCGGCTCAGGCTTTGCGTATCACCGCGCCTGATCTGAAGGAAATGAAGATCATTGATGAGATCATCCCGGAGCCGGACGGTGGTGCTCATACTGACCATGATGCCGCGGCAGCGCTGGTTGACGAGGTCCTGCAACGTCACTACGCCGTTCTCAAATCGCTACCGACCCAGCAGCTTGTTAATGATCGCTACAATAAATTCCGCCAGATGGCGCATTTCTTCACGGAATAGACTTGCCAGACACCAGCCAGACCACCAGACAGCCGTTCCCTGAACCATCCATCACCGTTCATGCGCCCTGCCGTGTAGACCTGGCCGGCGGCACCATGGATATCTGGCCCTTGTACCTGTTTCATCCCGGAGCAGTGACGATCAACTTTGCCGTTAGCGTGCTCACGCGTTGCCGCATCACGCGTCTTCCAGGCAAGCGGATACGCTTCGTCTCGCTGGATACGGGCCGCCGCGAAGAGTTCGCCGGCTTCGCTCAATTCTGCGCCGCTTCCCGGTTCAAACATCCGTTGGCGGGCTATCTCACGCGCTTTTTTGCTCCCCACATCGATTTCGCTGCCGGCGGCATTGAGGTAGAAACTCATTCGGAGTCCCCTGCCGGTGCTGGGATTTCCGGATCGTCCGCCCTGATGATCGCTACCACCGCCGCGTTCGCGCGTCTGACTGGACAAAAGCTTGAACTGGAACAGATTCGTGTGATCGCACAGAACGTGGAAGCCCAGTTGATCCAGGTTCCCACCGGCTGCCAGGACTACTATCCCGCGCTCTATGGCGGGGTCAGCGCCATCCATCTCGATCCGGATGGAATCCACCATGAAACAGTGCGCATCGCTGCCGAAGAACTCGATTCGCGCTTTGTTCTGGCCTATACGGGAGCCCCGCGTAAATCCGGCATCAACAACTGGGAAGTATTCAAGTCGCATATCAATGGCGACCGCAGGATCTTCCGTAACTTTGAACGCATTGGCGCTATCGCCAAAGACATGCATCAGGCGATCTCGATGGGGGACTGGAAGAACGTGGCGCGTCTTTTACGTGAGGAATGGAAGCTGCGCAAGACCAACTCTCCCCGCATTACCACGCCGCTGATTGAGAAACTGATCAAGGCAGCCACCGCCGAGGGAGCGAAGGCCGCGAAAGTCTGTGGCGCAGGTGGCGGCGGCTGTGTGGTATTTCTCGCCGAACCAGAAACACGGGACCGTGTTGCTGAAGCAATTCGCCACAGCGGTGGCCAGCTCCTCCCGGCCAGGGTAGCGCGAGAAGGACTTACCATTACCTGCACTGAGGGTGCCTGAAATTCCAGCTTGCGCCGCTTTTCCGCTCTGCATCTAAACAAAAAGAGTTGCTGGCCAGAGTGTCAAAGGTGTTGAATTACCCGGCATTTGGACGGACAATAGCTTTTAAGATCAAAAAGCAGCATCTTGAAGCAAAGACTCAGCCCCTAGGTGCCTATGATGTTTCGCCGCGCATTTTGTTTTTTCGCCATGGCGTTTCTGGCTAACGTTCTTTTAGCCGCTCAGGAACCTCAAAGTAAGTCTCCGGCCACCAAGCCTGCGGATTCACAGTCCGCGCAGCCCAACGTTTTCATCATCAAGCCGCCACCGCCTCCACCCGACGCGCCTCAGCAGGCGGCCCCGCAACTCAAGGCGACTCAGTTGGATGGCCGGCCCAAATTGAGCGAAGCCACCAAAATGCACCTGATTCAAATTGTTGACGCAGAGCTGGTGCATACCCGTAAGTATCTTCCGTTAGGCGATAAGAGCACCACAATCTCTCCTGAAGGCCAGGTAAAGCCCGGCGATCAGCAGCTTTATATGCTGGCACAAACGCACGGGGCCGCGGCCAAAATTGGTGATCGCGTGCAGATCACCAACGTCTCCTTTCACGAGAAAAACGTTTATGTTGAGATCAATGGCGGGCCCAAAAAGAAAACCAAGTGGTATGACCACATCAGTGTCGGCGGCGCTGGCGGTTCCACGCCACAGCAGGACCTGAACGGGGGCGGTGCAACCGGATCAGCCGTCACGCTTGAATTTGCCAAATACGTCCCGGAGATGAACGCGGAAGAGCTGCGCAAGCTCCTGAGCCCGGTTCTGGACTTTGCCGTGAAGAACGCGGCCGAAGTTTACATTGACACCATGCCACCCAAGATCAAGGCGGCATTGAAAGCTCATGAAGTGCTGGTCGGCATGAACAAGGACATGGTGGTGATGGCAAAAGATCGTCCGCCGCAAAAGGTCCGCGAGAAAGATGATCAGGGCCAGCCGTACGAAGAGTGGATTTATGGGCATCCGCCGCAGGACGTTGTTTTTGTTCGATTCCGTGGCGATGAAGTTGTCCAGGTAAAGACCGCCAAGGTCGGCGGCGAAATGGTTGTGAAGAACCAGCGAGAGGTCCAGATCCAGGACGGCGTTGCTTCCATGGCATCTTTGCAAGCCAGTAAGAACCCGCAGGACGTGAAGCCGGCAGATCCATCCAAGCCAGAGCCTCAAGGCCCCACCAAGCGCCCCACCTTGCGCAAGCCGGGTGAAGCGCCAGATCCATCCATCAGTCGCGCTCCGGCGAACACAGGCAGCGGCGAGCCCCAGTCTGGCCAGTCGTCTGACCACACAGAAGAGCCGCAATGGGGCACGAAACAGCCTGCTGGGCAACAGCCTCCTGAACAGGGCCAAAGTAAAGATGGCCAGGGGCCTCCACCAACAGACCAATCAAAGCCCCCGCTTCTTTAAGTTCCCACAGGGTGGCTGACGCATGAGCGAGCAGAGGTTTACACTGGTTAAGTGAAGATTGCGCTTGGGCAAATCAACCCCACCATTGGTGATTTCAGTGGCAACTCCAGAAAAATCATAGAGTTCGCTCGCAGGGCGCACAGTTCCGGCGCCCACCTGGTGATGTTTCCAGAACTCGCAGTTTGCGGATATCCGCCGCGCGATCTCCTGGAGAAACCTTCATTCGTGGCGCGCAGCCAGCAACAGGTAAAAGAAATTGCTGAAGCGGTCCCGGAGATCACCGTGATCTGCGGTTTTGTTTCGCCTGCTGCGGTGGAAACGGGCAAGTCAGTGATGAACTCTGCTGCCGTGCTGCGGGATGGCAAACTCCGGTTTGTTCAGTCCAAGAGGCTGCTGCCTACCTATGACGTGTTTGACGAAGTCCGCTACTTTGATCCAGCGTCATCGCAAAAGGTGATGTCATTAAACGGCAGGCAGATTGCGCTTACCATTTGTGAAGATGCCTGGAATGACAAACATTTCTGGCACCGCCGGCTTTACAGTGTTGATCCGGTTGACGATCTGCTGCATGCGGGCGGCAATCTGGTGCTGAATATCTCGGCCTCGCCTTATCATCTGGGCAAGCGCGAGCTGCGCCGGAAAATGCTGCAAACCATCGCCCGTGATAATAAGGTTCCCGTGGTCCTGGTGAATCAGGTTGGCGGCAATGACAGCCTTATCTTTGATGGCTCAAGTATGGCGTTTGGTCCGGACGGACAAATTGTCGCCCAGGCAAAGTCGTTCGAAGAAGATCTGATCTTCTTTGATTCCGAAACACTGCTGGGCGATATACACGCGCAGACGGAAATCGGAATGCCCAGTGTTTATGCGGCTCTGGTTTTAGGCACGCGGGACTACGTCCGCAAATGCGGTTTCAGCAAGGTCATTATTGCGCTGAGTGGTGGCATTGATTCGGCGCTTACGGCGGCCATCGCCGTGGATGCGCTGGGCAAAGAAAATGTCACGGGCGTGGCCATGCCGAGCCAATATTCTTCCGAACACAGCATTTCGGACGCCAGGGACCTGGCGTGCAATCTGGGCATTCGTTTTGAAATCGTTCCCATCGGCCCGATCTTCGATTCCTATCGCAATGCCTTGGCTGGCGTTTTCGCCGGACGGCCGGATGATGTAGCGGAAGAAAACATCCAGTCGCGCATCCGCGGCAACATTGTCATGGGCATGTCCAACAAGTTTGGTCATCTGGTACTGACGACAGGGAACAAATCAGAATTGGCTGTCGGCTATTGCACGCTTTACGGCGACATGGTCGGAGGCCTGGGTGTGATCTCTGACGTTCCTAAAACCATGGTTTACGAGCTTAGCCATTATGTGAATTCGCGCAAGGCGGTGATTCCGCAATCCACGCTGGAAAAGCCGCCATCGGCAGAGCTGCGGCCAGGACAGAAAGACAGTGATACACTGCCGCCTTACGAAATTCTCGATAACATCCTGGAAGATTACGTCGAAGACTATCACTCAGCCGAGCAGATTGCCGCTGAGCGAGGCTATGACGTCAAGGTAGTTCGCGATGTAATTCGGATGATCGAGCGAAGTGAGTACAAACGGCAACAGGCGGCGCCAGGACTCAAAATCACGCCAAAAGCCTTTGGATTGGGCAGACGATTCCCGATCGCACAGAAGGCCGAAGTCTGATTCCTCATCACGAGACAAAACCTTATGAAAAAACTGCTTGTCATCATCCTTGTTTCCGCTATCAGCGCTGGTCTGGCATTTTCACAGACAACCTCCGGCAAGAACACGGCTTCTTCCAAGGCTGCTCCAGCCAAACCACATGCGGAGCCATCGGGGCCTCCGCCGATGTTACTACCCAGCCATGCACAGATTGACGCCGCCATGCAGCGCAATTTTGGGTACGATCCCAGCGTGCAGTGGAATATTCTTGATGTCCACCAGTCGCCAATTCCCGGGATCGCTGAAGTGGTCCTCTCCATTAACCGCCAACAGACGATCCACCTTTACATGTCCACTGAGGCGCAAAGCGCTATTGTTGGCAATCTGTTGCCGTTCGGACCGAATCCGTTCGAAAGCAATCGCGAAAAGTTGAAGGCAGCCGATGGACCGAGCCGCGGCGCGCAGAAGCCTGTCATCGATGTGGTTGAATTCAGCGATCTGCAGTGCCCGTTCTGCAAGGGAGCGCACCCTTTAATCGCAAAGCTGATGACGGACTTTCCCCAATTGCGTTTCACCTTCCAGCAGTTTCCGTTGCCGCCTACAACGCATCCATGGGCCATCAAAGCTGCACATTATGCTGATTGCGCAGGGACCATGAACAAAGACGCGTTCTGGAAGTTCATCGATACAGTGTTTGAAAATCAGGGAAGCATTGCCCTGGCCACAGCGGACGACAAGCTGAAAGAATATGCCATCGCCAGCGGCCTTGATGGCGAGAAGATTGCCGCTTGCGCCGCGTCGCCGGCAACCGAGGACCGCGTCAATAAATCAATCAAGCTTGGACAATTGCTGGACGTGAGCTCCACGCCATCCATCTTCATAAATGGACGCCTGATTCCACCTTTAGGCACCAACGGGCTGAATTACGACCAGTTAAAGGCAATCGTGCAGTTTGAAATTGAACATGCCGGGAAGTAGAACTCCTCAGTTGACGTTCCAGAAGACGCTGGAACCTTTGTCATGGAAGGGCTTGCGAATCACGCGGGGCGTGATTACCACGATGATTTCTGTGTGAGCCGTGTCGCGATTGTTGGTATTCACCAACGCTTGCAGGCCAGGTATCTGGCCGATGCCGGGATAGCCGCTGGTAGCTTTCGTTTCCGTATCCGTAAGCAGCCCCGTCACCACGGAAGGTTCGCCTTCCATGGCGGTGATATTACCTTTAAAGGATCGCGTGGTCAGCTCCGGGATGTTATTGAAGGATTGGGCTCCCAAACCCTGGATCTCCATTTCGAAATCCAGCTTCACTTCTCCGTCAGCATGGTAGTGCGGCGTGATTTTTAGCGTCAGCCCCAGGTCTATATAGGTGAACTGAGGAATGCTTCCTGCGCTCACTGAGCCGCGTGCGCTGAACGCCACCGTATTGAAGTTGCTGCTGACAATGGGGAACTTTGTTCCCACTCGGAAGGTCGCGGCTTCACCATCCAGGGAGCGCAGCTGAGCGCGTTCTGTGTTGGAAGCATACGATTTTGTCTGCGAGAGCTGCGCACCGATCGGGGAAACAGTGACTCCGGTGAGACTCTGCCCCCCGCCAAAGAAAACGAAGGGCAGCAGTAGCGGCGAACCCGCCAGATTAGCCAAAGCACTGGGCGAAATCGTGCTTGGATCAATGGTGCCTGTTTTATTCAACTGGTCAATTACAGATTGCGCGCCACTGCCCAGAACGCGCCGGATTTCTGAAGGTATGTTGAAGACAGTAAAACTGGTAGGCAGGCTCAATCCATATTGACGCAAATTGTCGAAATCAATTTCGTATTCGTTTACCTCAAGCATAATCTCAGGACGAACATCCAGAAGACTATCCAGCAGGCTGGCCGCAATGGCCACCTTTTCCCGCGGCGCACGTACTGTAATCACGTTCTTGGCGGGTTCCACAATCACAAATCGGATGTCCAAAATCGTGCGAAGAATATTGGCAATGTCGTTGAGATCAGTGGGTGAGGTAGCGCCACCCACATAAAAAGACCGCATGGACATGCGCTCATAAGAGGTCCGATTCTCCTGCGTATCATTGGCGACCAGAGCGTCCTGCGCCGTCAGGGGTGACCAGAAAGTCTTGGTCATCTTGCCCAGAAGCTGTGAGGCAAAGAAGAAATCAACATTGTCGATGTTGAATTGCACGGGCCGGCTGGTGAAGTTGGTATCGAACTGAAACGTGATGCCAAAAATTTTCCCCAGCTGCGTGTACACACTGCGCGTATCACCCGAAAGATGAAGGGTGCGCTTACCAGTCTGCGGCGTTAGGTTGATATCCTCCACCGAAGCAAGCAATTCCACCACGTGATCGTGTTCGGATTTCTCTTGCGGCGTAACATCCCGCAGACGCTGCTGAAGGTAGTTGCTGTTAGGGTCTTCGGCTAGCCCAAGTTTGAACTGGGCGGCGGCGCCTTCGCGGTCGCCGGCTTCGGCCAGGGTGTTGCCGCGGTCAAGAAATCCGTTGACCACCTGCTGCTTCAACACCTCTCGAAACGTGGCGTAACCTACGTTGGAAGGTTCAAAGAGCGCGGCCCGGGTGGCTGCAGCCACGGCATCATCAAGCTGGCCGGCCTTCTGCATGTCCACGGCGTGCTTGTATTCCTGTTCGGCGGCCTCATGGTCTTTTTTCGAGACGCCGCCGTCCTTCTTGCCGGCCGCAGAAACCGCGGCCAGGCACAGGACTACCATCAGGATGTAGGAAATCCGCTTCATTGGGAAGGCTTATTGTAACCTTCCTGAGAACGCTTCTCACCTGAATGTTTGCGCTTGTTACCGAAGTTTATTGGCGGGCTTTTAATGCCAGCAGATCATCGCCGCAAGCCAGACAGGCATCTGGCTCACAACTAAGCAGTTCGGCGAAAGAATAGGTTCCGGTAGCCATGGCAATTAACGGCAAACCCACCGCGCGGGCCGCAGACACGTCTGCAGGCGTATCGCCGACCACGTAGACGGTAGCATTGACACCTAGCTTGTCTCGAGCTTGCTCCAGGCCGAATCGAAAGATATCGGAGCGAAACTCAAGTGGATAAGAGAACGCTCCAAATTGAAACCTGGAACGCAGTCCCGCTTTCTCCAATTTCAACCAGCCGATCGGCTCCAGATTGCCGGAAGCCACTCCCAGTACCTTGCCGGATTCATGCAGCCGTTCAACCAGTTCGGCGATCGAGGGACACAGTTCAGGACGCAAATCGTCACGATTGTTCGTGACCTCAGCGATCATCTGTTCGAAGATTTGTGGCGCCTTTCGATCGATGGTAGCGTCGTCCAGTCCGGCGCGATTCAGCACGGCCCGCATGATGCCAAAGTCAGTATTGCCATGGAGAGGAACGCCATCGATGGTGATCTCGATATCAAGGACTTTGCGGACCGCATTGCGAAATGAGAAGTAGTGGACAGCATCGCGGCTGTTCAAGAGCGTGCCGTCAATATCGAAGAGATATGCATCTGCGGCGTCCCAGACAAATCCGGAACGGACTACCGCACGTTTTTCGTTGTCAACAGATTTATCCGTAATCGAGTGGGGCACCCTTTTTTGATGCAGCTCAGCCCTGACGGTTGCTGCCGGCCTATCGAACGGCCTTTTTTTCCATCGCCAGTCCCTTTTCACTGCGTACCGGGCGCCGTCCCACATCGCGGAATTCTTTTACATCAAGGTCCAGCTCGGCCACGGTGCGGCTCAGGGTGTTGCGATGCATGCCCAGTTCTCGTGCGGCCTTGCACTGGTTACCCTTGTTTTGTTGGAGCACGTTCATGATGAAACGCTTCTTGAACTCGCGGACTGCTTCAGAATAGAGAATGCCACTGCCGTGCATCTGTGCTACAAGTGCTTCGAGCTGGTCCTTCACGTGTTCTTCTCCTTCCGGCTGCGCAGACAATCCTGACCTCATCCTGCGACTTACTTCGTTCCCGGCACAGGCTTTGCTGCTCCCGAGACCGGCGTTCCCCGCAATTTGGCAATTCCTTCACGGAACTTCTGGCGAATTTCTGATGGCGCCAGCCAGCTTGCTCCGCTTCCCGCAATACGAAAATACGGCGCCAGCTGCGATCCGGTCAGCTCCGTGGAATCAGGAGCAAACGCCGTCACTGCCAGCAATCCTGCAGTTACAACAATGAAGCCGCGTAAAAATCCAAACGCCGCTCCCAAAGCTCGATCTACCCATCGCAATCCGGCTTCCCGGATAAACCATCGGGCAAGCCGGGCAATCGCGCCCGCCAAAATCACAACGGACAGGAAGATCGTCAAAAAGCCTGCCAGGTCCGCAAATGCTGGCGACTTCACATACTGCAGGAACCACGGCGCCAGCCGTCCGTATCCCCACGCTGCTAGCAGGTAGCCCAAAATGGCGCCTGCCAGCGAAATCACTTCAAAGAAAAAACCCTGTGCCGCCGCCAGCAGGGCTGAGAACATCATGATCAGCAGGATGAGCCAGTCCAGGGCGTTCATTCAGTTCCCACGTTTTAGCCCGTCGGTAAATCACGCCTTGCCAGGATCTTGTAGGCCTGTATGTACTTTTCGCTTGTCTTGCTGGCCACATCGTCAGGCAGAGAAGGCGCCGGAGGCTGCTTGTTCCACTTGATTGACTCAAGGTAATCACGCACAAATTGCTTGTCGAACGATTCCTGCGCTTTGCCCGGCTGATACTTATCTGCCGGCCAGAAGCGGGAAGAATCCGGTGTAAGGACCTCATCCGCCAGCACCAGGCCTCTGGCCGTGTGGCCGAATTCAAACTTGGTGTCCGCAATAATGATGCCCAGACCGGCAGCATAGTCGGCGGCTTTCTGGTAAATCTGGATCGTCAGATCGCGAAGCTGCGCGGCCAGTTCCTTGCCGGTATGCTTG